>CAVRND010000022.1:0-218816 GCA_963722495.1 uncultured Alphaproteobacteria bacterium
GCCGTTCTCAAAGGCTTCAGACCTTGTGGATCTCGGCCTCTTTGGCGACCAGCGTCTCGTCGATCTCCTTGATGAGCTTGTCGGTCAGCTCCTGCACCTTGGCCGACGACTTGTGATGGTCGTCCTGGCTCATCTTGCCGTCCTTCTCCAGCTTCTTGAGAAGGTCCATGCCCTCGCGGCGCACGTTGCGGACCGACACGCGGCCGTGCTCGGCATATTTGTGGGCGAGCTTGGCGAGCTCCGTGCGCCGGTCGGCGGTGAGCATCGGGATCGGCAGGCGCAGCAGCGATCCGTCGATGATGGGGTTCAGGCCGAGGTTCGCCTCGCGGATCGCCTTGTCGACGGCCTGCACGTTGCTCTTGTCCCAGACCATCACCGAGATGGTGCGCGGCTCGGGCACCGACACCGTCGCCACCTGGTTGATCGGCATCTTCGAGCCGTAGACGCTGACCTGGATCGGATCGAGCAGATGGGCGCTGGCGCGGCCGGTGCGCAGACCCGAAAGCTCGCGCTTCAGCGCATCGAGCGAGCCGCGCATGCGCTTTTCCAGATCGTTGATGTCAAACGAACCGCTGGCCATTGTTGTCTCCTTCGGCGCTGCGGGCGGGACTGCGTTAAGCCGCCGCGAGCGTGCCAGTCAAAATACGATCGCCGATGATGCGCGCCCGGCGAACGCCGGTCACTCGATGACGGTTGCCCGCCCCTCGCCGCGCAACACTTTCAAAAGATTGCCCGGCTCCTTGATGGAGAAGACAATTACCGGAAGTCCGTTGTCGCGAGCAAGGGCGATCGCCGCGCCGTCCATCACCTTGAGATCGCGCGATAAAACCTCGGCATAGCTGAGCTGGTCGTAGCGCTTGGCGTTGGGATTCTTGCGCGGGTCGCTGTCGTAGACGCCATCGACCTGGGTCGCCTTGGCGACCGCCTGGCAGTCCATCTCGATGGCGCGCAGCGTCGCCGCGGTGTCGGTGGTGAAGAACGGGTTGCCGGTGCCGGCGGCGAAGATGACGACGCGGCCGGCCTTCATGTGGTGCAGCGCCTTGGGGCGCACGTAGCTTTCGCACACGGTCGGCATCGGGATGGCGGACAGCACGCGGGCGTCGGCGCTTGGCGTTCTCCAGCGCATTCTGCAGCGCCAGCGCGTTCATCACCGTCGCCAGCATGCCCATGTAGTCGGCGGTGGCGCGATCCATGCCCTTGGCCGCGCCGGCAAGACCGCGGAAGATGTTGCCGCCGCCGACGACGACGCGAAATCTCGCAACCGGCGGCGATGGCTTCGGCGATGTCGCGGGCGAGGCGCTCGGCGACCGCCATGTCGATGCCGAAATCGGCCTTGCCCATCAGGGCTTCGCCGGAGAGCTTCAGCAGCAGCCGCTTGTAGGCCAGCCCGGATGCCCCTGCCCCAGTCGTTGGCTGCCATGGACCGCTCCCTCGTTCCGCCGCGGGCGGCCGCTGGCCGGCCGGCCGTTCTACCTAGCACACGGCGGGGATTCGCCTAGAGCGCGCCCCTCGCGAGGCGCGCTCCGATTGCGTCTGCCTTAGTTCGTCGCGCCGACGGCGGCGGCGACCTCGGCGGCGAAGTCTTCTTCTTTCTTCTCGATGCCCTCGCCCAGCGCATAGCGCACGAAGCCCGTGAGCTTGACCGGACCGCCGACCTTGCCTTCGGCGTCCTTCACGGCCTGCGCCACGGTCTTGGACGGGTCGTGGATGTAGGGCTGATCGAGCAGGCAGTTGTCCTTGGCGTAGCTCTTGAGGCCGCTGGCGACGATCTTCTCCAGCACCTGCGGGGGCTTGCCCTTGTTCTTGTCGGCGAGGATCGCCTTCTCGCGCTCCAGCGTCTCGGCCGGCACGCCGGCGATGTCGAGCGCCACCGGGTTGGTGGCGGCGACGTGCATGGCGATCTGGCGGCCGAGCGCGGCCAGCTCGTCGGCGTTCTTGCCCGCGATTTCGAGCGCGACGAGCACGCCGATCTTGCCGAGGCCCGGCGCCACCTGGCCGTGCACGTAGGAGCCGACGACGCCCCTCGGTGACCTGCAGCGCCGCCGTGCGGCGCACGCTCATGTTCTCGCCGATGGTGGCGATGAGCTCCTTGACCTGATCTTCGACCGTGATCGACTTGCCGGGATAGGTCATGGCGAGCAGCTTGGCGACGTCGCCGCTGGCCTTGCCGGCCAGCGAGGCGATGTTGGTCACCATCTCCTGGAACTGCTCGTTGCGGGCAACGAAGTCCGTCTCGGAGTTGACCTCGACCACCGAGCCCGACTTGCCGGACGTGGCGATGCCGATGAGGCCCTCGGCGGCGATGCGCCCGGCCTTCTTGGCGGCCTTCGACAGGCCCTTCTTGCGCAGCCAGTCGACGGCGGCCTCGATGTCGCCCTTGACCTCGGTCAGCGCGGCCTTGCAGTCCATCATGCCGGCGCCGGTCTTGTCGCGCAGTTCCTTCACAAGGCTTGCGGAAATCGTCATGGATTCAGCCCATTGCTTGGCGGGCGCGCTCCAGCGGCGCCCGCGGGTTGACTGGAGGACGAAGCCGCCGCCGAAGCGGCAGCGTTCTTAGACGGCCCTCGCCTCGACCAGCTTCTTGGCCTGCTCCGACCACTTCTCGGTCTCGATCTGACCCTTGAGCCTCAGCTTGCGATCGAGGGCGCCCGTCTGCTCGGCGTCGAGGTCGGCGATCTGCCAGAAGTGGAAGACGCCGCTGTCGTTGAGACGCTGCTCGAGCTTCGGCGTGATGCCGGTGATGCGCTTCAGATCGTCGGGCTCGCCGCGAGCGGCTTCGATGCCCTTGAAGACAGCCGGCAGGGCCTCGGCGGGCGGCGACTCGGAAGCGCCGACGTCGACGCCGTGCGACGACTGGCTGCGCTCCAGGCCATCGAGCGCAGCGCGCGCGATGAGGTCGCAATAGAGCGTGATGGCGCGGCCGGCGTCGTCGTTGCCCGGGATCGGGAAGTCGATGCCGTCCGGATCGCAGTTGGTGTCGACGATGGCGACGATCGGAATGCCGAGCTTCTTGGCTTCCTGGATGGCGATGCTTTCCTTGTTCGTGTCGATGACGAACAGCAGGTCAGGCGTGCCGCCCATGTCCTTGATGCCGCCGAGCGCCTGGTTGAGCTTCTCGCGCTCGCGCGTCAGCGTCAGGATTTCCTTCTTCGTGCGGCCCTGCGGATCGGCCAGGATGTCGTCGAGCTGGCGCAGACGGCGGATCGACTGGGAGATCGTCTTCCAGTTGGTCAGCGTGCCGCCGAGCCAGCGATGATTGATGAAGTACTGGGCGCTGCGCTTGGCGCTGTCGGCGATCGAGTCCGAGGCCTGGCGCTTGGTGGCGACGTACAGCACGCGGCCGCCGCCGGCGACGGTGTCGGAGATCTTGACCAGCGCCTGATGCAGCATCGGCGTCGTCTGCGTCAGATCGATGATGTGGATGTTGTTGCGGGCGCCGTAGATGAAGGGCGCCATCTTGGGGTTCCAGCGGTGAGACTGGTGACCGAAGTGAACGCCAGCTTCCAAAAGCTGACGCATGTTGAACGCGGGAAGCGCCATGGGTAGTCCTTTTCCGGTTGTTCCTCCGTGGACCCAGAGAAGACCTCTCCCTTGGTCAGGGAGGTGTCCACCGGAGCGCTGAGCGGGGCTTTTAATCCGCCCGGCGCGAGGTCCACGTGTGAGATGGCGCGCTTATAGAGTTTACACCTGCAAATGACAAGCTCGGGCCGGCCGTGGTAAATGGTTAAGGCCGCCGGGGGCGGAAAAGTGGCATGAACAACAAAATCATACACGTCCGGGCGCTGCAGCTCGGCGAGCGCATCGACGTCAAGGGGCTGGAGCGCGAGGACGCCTTCTCCAGCGTCCCCCTCGCCTTCCGCACCAGCGGCGACGCCATAGCCGTCCTGTTCAAGTCGGGCGCCGCCGTGTTCATCGGCATGAACCCGGTCGATGAGGAGGCGCTGATCCGCGGCCTCGCCGACCGCATCATCGAGCCGCTGGCCGAGCGCGAGACCGAGAGCGTGCGGCTGATCGTCAAGCCGGACGAGGACGCGCAGCTGTCGCCGTCCGGCGATCTGCAGATCAAGTCGGCCGACAACGACCGGCTGCTGCTCGTCGCCGAGGCGCTGGCGATGAGCGTCGCCTTCGCCTACGACGAGCGGCGCATCGCGGTCGCCTTCGACCGCATCGAGGAAGTCGCCAAGACGCTGCAGAAGCGGCACCTGCCGCGCAGCCCGCAGGGCGACCTGCTGGAGCAGATCGGCGAAGCGCTGCTCATCCAGCAGCGGCTGGCGGTGCGCGTCGACCTCGACGACAAGCCGGACGTGTTGTGGGACCATCCCGAGCTGGAGCGCTTCTGGGCGCGCCTCGTCGAGGAATACGATCTCACCCAGCGCGGCCTCGCCATCTCGCGCAAGCTGGACGTGATCCGCGGCACCGCCGACACGCTGACGGATCTCTTCGCGACGCGCACCAGCCACCGGCTGGAGTGGTACATCATCGCGCTGATCGCGATCGAGATCGGCCTCAGCCTCTACGATAGATTTTTGAAGTAGCGACACGAGCGGCGAGAAGCTTTGCATGCGGTGATCGTCGCGCGAGCGGAGCACCGCGCCTAAGGCGCGGGGCCCCTTGGGCCCTGGCCGCCTGCGGCGGCAAGCGGAAGCTTGAGTGAGCTTCTTGAGCCCGCGAAGCGGGCAAGGGCGCGCAGGGAAGCCAGCTCCGCAGGACGCGCCCCGGCGCGAGCGCCGGCCATCAGCTCGCGCGATGCTCGCCGCATGCAAAGCTTGTCGCGCTCGTGTCGGCGCTAGCACTAGCGACCCAGCTCGGCGCGCTGGTCCTTCTGGCGCGGCGCGGATTGGGCTCTGGCAGGCCGGCCGGCTGCTCGTTCTTTGCCGTCGCGCTGTTTAGCGGCAGGCAGCTCTTGAAGCGCGGCGCCGCCTGCTCGCTGACGATGGCGATGGCCGTGAAGCCCTGGGCGCTCCACTTCTGCAGCACCGCGACGCGCTCCTCGGGCATGCCGATGCGCGCGTTGGTGCCCTTGTCGGCGCCGTCCCAGACGTGGACGAAAATGCACGATCCGGCCTTGGCGCCGCGGCGCGCAGGATAGTCGACCATCAGCGCGCGCTTGAGACCCGGCATCTGTCGACATGTCCTCGCTGCTCTTCACTTTAGCGGCGAGTTCCTTGCTGACGATCGTCCGTAGAGCAGCGAGGTCGGGTCATCGACGCAGAAGCTGCGGCCCGGCTCGAGCTTCGTGTAGCCGTTGATCTTGTTCGGCTCGAAGCCGAACGGACCGGCGACGCGGAAGATGCCGGCCGGCGTGCGCTTGTCGCCCTCGCGCTTCATCGGCTCGTCCTTCTTGGCGAGGTAGTCGAAGTCCTCCGACCATCCAATGCCGCTGGCGCCGACGACGGCCGTCTCGGGCGGCCCGGAGCGCTGCCAGGCGGCGTCGGCCGGCGACTTGCGCTCGAAGGTGTGCAGCGTCGCCTTCACCGAGGTCATCTCGGGCACGGTGATGATGATCAGGCGCGTCGCCCGGTGCAGCGGGCGCGGGCAGTAGGTGGCGATCGCCTGCGGGGAGGATGCGGCGGCCGGCTGACGAGGAGGGGACGGCCAGCGCTTGCGAGGGGAGAGCGCGAGCAGCAACGCGGCGCCGAAGACAGAGCGAAGCACGATCGGAAGCCCTTTGCACAAATTGTATCGAACAGGTGCTAGGGCTCAGGGTACGTTCAGATTTCTAAAACTTCGGACAACGCCGGGGATGGTGGCGAGAATCCCGGCGACGGTTGGCGAGACGTCGTAACGCCCGGGAACACTGAACTCGATCTCTTTGCCGCGGTCGGCCGAGCGGCAGCACGAGGCGGATCTCGCCCTTGCCGCCCGGCTTCAGCCGCGACTTGATCGCCGCCAGGGCGCCGGCGTTCTTCTCGATCACCGCCGGTCGAGCACGAGCTTGAGGCCGCGCTGCACGCCGGCCACCGCCTCGTCGAGCGAAGCGCAGGCTCTCCACGCGCATCTTCACCGTGTCGCCGTCGCGCTCGGCGGAAACGCCCAGCAGCACCGGCGTGCCCGGCTCCAGCAGATTGCCCGCCGTCGCCAGCGTGTCGGAGAAGATCACCGCCTCGAACTGCCCGGTGGCGTCGGAGAACATGCCGAAGGCGAACTTGTTGCCCTTCTGCGAGCGCCGCTCGCGCGCCGCGATGACGATGCCGGCGAGCTGGCCGCTCGTCGCAGCCGCGCTCGGTCATCGCCTCGAACTCGACGTAGGTCTTCACGCCGAGCTTCTTCAGCGCCAGCTCGTACTGGTCGAGCGGATGGCCGGAGAGATAGAAGCCGACGGCGTCGAACTCGTTCGACAGCCGCTCCATCGGCGTCCACGCCTGCGCGGCGCGCAGGTCGAGACTGGGCGCGGTCTGCGCCGAGACCGAACAGATCGTCGGTGCCGGAGGCGGCGTTGGCGTCGCGCCGCTGCGCCAGGGCCAGGATGCCCTCGACGTTGGCATGCACCAGCGCGCGGTTGGCTTCCAGCGCATCGAAGGCGCCGGCGGCTGCGAGCGTTTCGATGCCGCGCTTGTTGAGCGCCTTCGGATTGAGACGCGAGGCGAAGTCGGCCAGCGTCTTGAAGCGGCCCTTCTCTGCCCGCTCGGCGACGACCGTCGCGACGGCGCGAGGCGCCGATGTTCTTCAGGGCGGCGAGCGAATAGCGGATGGCGCCCGGCTTGCCGGCCTCCTTCGACGGCTCGGCGAGGAAATCGACCTCGGAGGCGTTGACGCACGGCGGCAGCACCGAGATGCCGCTGCGGCGCGCCTCGGAGGCGAACAGCGCCAGCTTGTCGGTGTTGCTCATGTCGAGCGTCATCGAGGCGGCGAGGAATTCCTCGCGGTAGTTCGCCTTCATGTAGGCGGTGTGATAGCTGACCAGCGCGTAGGCGGCGGCGTGGCTCTTGTTGAAGCCGTAGCCCGCGAACTTGTCGACCAGCTCGAAGATGTAGGCGGCCTCTTTCTTCTGCACGCCCTTCTGCACGGCGCCGGCGACGAAGCGCTCCTGCTCCTTGGCCATGCCGGCCTTGTCTTTTTTGCCCATGGCGCGGCGCAGGTTGTCGGCCTGGCCGAGCGAGAAGCCGCCCATCACCTGGGCGATCTGAATGACCTGCTCCTGGTAGATGATGACGCCGTAGGTCTCCTTGAGGATCGGCTCCAGCAACGGATGCAGGCAGTCGACCGGCTCCTCGCCGTGCTTGCGGTTGATGTAGGTCGGGATGTTGTCCATCGGGCCGGGGCGATACAGCGCCACCATGGCGATGATGTCCTCGAAGCGGTCGGGCTTCAGCCGCTTCAAGCTTTCGCGCATGCCCGTCGATTCCAGCTGGAACACGCCGACCGTGTCCGCCTTGGCGAGGATCTCGAACGCCTTGGGATCGTCGAACGGCAGCCCGAGCAGATCGACCTCGATGCCGCGGCCGCGCTTGACCAGCTCCACCGCCTTCTGCAGCACGGTGAGCGTCTTGAGGCCGAGGAAGTCGAACTTCACGAGGCCGGCCGCCTCGACCAGCTTCCAGTTGAACTGGGTGACGGGCGAATTGGATTTCGGATCGCGCGTCAGCGGCACCAGCTCGACCAGCGGCCGGTCGCCGATGACCATGCCGGCGGCGTGCGTCGAGGCGTGGCGGTAGAGGCCTTCGAGCTTCTGGGCGATCTCGACCAGGCGCGCCACCATCGGATCGGCGTCGATCTGCTCCTGCAGCTTCGGCTCGCCGGCGATGGCCTCCGGCAGCGTGACCGGATTGGCCGGATTGTTCGGCACCAGCTTGCACAGCCGGTCGACCTGGCCGTAGGGCATCTGCAGCACGCGGCCGACGTCGCGCAGCACGGCGCGCGCCTGCAGCTTGCCGTGCGTGATGATCTGCGCGACGCGGTCGTGGCCGTACTTGCGCTGCACGTAGCGGATCACCTCGTCGCGGCGATCCTGGCAGAAGTCGATGTCGAAGTCGGGCATCGACACGCGTTCGGGGTTGAGGAAGCGCTCGAACAGCAGCCCGAAGCGCAGCGGGTCGAGGTCGGTGATGGTCAGCGCCCAGGCGACGACCGAGCCGGCGCCGGAGCCGCGGCCCGGGCCGACGGGGATGCCCTGCGCCTTCGACCACTTGATGAAGTCGGCGACGATGAGGAAGTAGCCCGGGAACTTCATGCGGGCGATGACGTCGAGCTCGTAGGCGAGCCGCTTCTCGTAGTCGTCGACGGTGAAGCCCTCGGCGGGCGGCGCCGCGGCGAGACGCTCGGCGAGGCCCTGCTCGGCCTGCCGGCGCAGCTCCTCGGCTTCGAGGCGCGACAGCTCGTCCTCGCTCACATCGGCGGAGACGGCGACGAAGCGCGGCAGGATCGGCTTGCGGCCCTTCGGCCGGAAGGCGCAGCGCTTGGCGATCTCCAGCGTGTTGTCGAGCGCTTCGGGCAGGTCGGCGAAAACCTCGGCCATCGCGTCGGCGCTTTTGAAGTCGTGCTCGCGCGTCACGCGGCGGCGGTCGTCCTCGACCACGTAGCGCCCGCCCGCGATGCACAGCAGCGCGTCGTGCGCCTCGTAGTCGTCGGGCGTGGCGAAATAGGCTTCGTTGGTGGCGACGATCGGGATGTGCTTGGCGTAGGCGAGCTTGAGAAGCTGCGGCTCGACGTCGTGCTCGGACTTGAGGCCGTGGCGCTGCATCTCGACGTACAGCCGGTCGCCGAACATCTTCTTGAGCCGGTCGAGACGCGCTTCGGCGAGGCCGGCCTGGCTGTCGCGCAAGCGCGCGGTCGATGGGGCCGTCGGGACCGCCGGTGAGCGCGATGAGGCCTTCGGCGTGCGCGGCGACGACGTCCGCCGTCGTGTGCGCCGCCTCGACGTCGGCGGCATCGAGATGCGCGCGGCTGACGAGCTTCATCAGGTTGGCGTAGCCGGCATCGTTCATGGCCAGCAGCGCGATGTTGCCGTCGCCGGGCTGGCGCACGGCCGGCACGCCGCGCTCGGCCGCGTCGTGGCGGCGGTCCTCGAAATCGACGGTGAGGCTGACGCCGACGATCGGCTGGATGCCGGCGTCCGCCAGCTTGTCGGAGAACTCCAGCGCGCCGTAGAGGTTGTTGGTGTCGGTGAGGCCCAGCGCCGGGATAGTTATGCGCCGCCGCCAGCTTGGCGAGCTTGCCGATCAGCAGCGCGCCTTCGAGCAGCGAATAGGCCGAATGCACCTTGAGGTGCACGAAGCGCGGCCGCGCAGGTGTCGCGGGCTGGCCGGGTGTCGGCAAACGAGTCGGAGCGTTCATGCCCCATACTTAGACCACACGGTTGGGGCGCCCAAGAGCCGCACCACGCTTGTCCCCGCCCGTCGCACGAGAACTAGCCTGGATCGCGGCCTGCGCCACGGCGGCGTCTCGTGAAGAGGACACGCCGCTCGCCCCACCAAAAACGTCATCCCCACGAAGGTGGGGACCCAGCCACGCCTTTAGAGACGCGATGTCCGCCGTAGGGAAGCGTGTCTAGGCTCCCGCCGTCCATGCGGAGGTCCATGCGGAGCATGGCTGCGCCATGACGCTTCGCCATGACGCGGGAATGACGGTGTGGACCTTGGAACCGATAACCCACCCGCAATTTTTGTGCGGAACCGGGTGCTGTTCAGCGCACCGAGGCGGGCGGCAACCTCGACCAGCAGGCCGTTCTCGACCCGCAGCACGCGGTCCATGCGCGCCGCCAGCTCCAGGTTGTGGGTGGCGATGAACGCCGCGACGCCCGTCGTGTGGATCAGATGCAGCAGCGCGTCGAACACGTGCTCGGCCGTCTTCGGGTCGAGGTTGCCGGTCGGCTCGTCGGCGAGGATGAGGCGCGGATCGTTGGCGAGCGCGCGGGCGATGGCGGTGCGCTGCTGCTCGCCGCCGGACAATTGCGCCGGGCGGTGTTCGAGGCGATCGGCGAGGCCGAGGTCGCCGAGCAGCTTGGCCGCGCGCTGGCCGGCACGCTTGCGGCTCGCGCCGTGGATCATCTGCGGGATGACGACGTTCTCGAGCGCCGAGAACTCGGGCAGCAGCTGGTGGAACTGGTAGATGAAGCCCATCTGCACGCGGCGCACGCGCGTGCGGTCGGCGTCGCCCATGCCGGTGCAGTCATGGCCGCCGATGACGACGTGGCCGCCGTCGGGCGTCTCCAGCAGACCGGCGATGTGCAGCAGCGTCGACTTGCCGGCGCCGGAGGGGCCGACGAGCGCCACCGCCTGGCCGGGATAGATGTCCGCCGAGGCCCCGTTCAGCACGGCGATCTTGCGCGGCCCCTGATGAAAGGTGCGCATCAGCCGGTCGAGGCGAAGCACGGGTTGCAGCGCGGCGTCTCGCACGGATTGCAGCTCCTCGGCCAAGGCTTTCATGCGGTCGCTCATTCGTAGCGCAGCGCCTCGACTGGATCGAGCGTGGAAGCGCGCCACGAGGGATAAAGCGTGGCGAGCACGGATACGGCCAGCGCCATGATGACGATGGTCGCCGTCTCGCGAGGCTCCATGTCGGCCGGCAGGCGCGTCAGATAGTAGACGTTGGGGTCGAACAGCGTGGTGCTCGTCATCCAGGAGACGAGCTCGCGGATCCTCTCGATGTTGAGGCAGAAGACGATGCCGAGGACGAGGCCGGCGAGGGTGCCGACGACGCCGATCGAGGCGCCGGTGATGAGGAAGACGCGCATCATCGCCCCGCGCGTCGCACCCATGGTGCGCAGGATGGCGACGTCGCGGCCCTTGTCCTTCACCAGCATCATCAGGCCGGAGATGATGTTGAGCGCGGCGACCAGCACGATCAGCGACAGGATGATGAACATCACGTTGCGCTCGACCTCGAGCACGGTGAAGAAGGTCTCGTTGCGCGCCCGCCAGTCGGAAACGTGGTTGGTCGGCCCGACGCACGCGTTTGGCATCGCGCACGTAGGCGTCGATGTTCTCGGGATGGTTGACGACGATCTCGATGGCGTCGACCTCCTCGCCGCGCGCGAAGTATCGCTGCGCTTCGAGGAGCGGCATGAACACCATGGTGCGGTCGTATTCCGCCATGCCCATCTCGAACAGCGCCGTGATGACGTACGGCTTGGTTCGCGGCGCGGTGCCGAACGGCGTCGAGGCGCCGCGCGGGGAAACGAGCGTGATCGTGTCGCCGACGTTGACGCGCAGCATGTTGGCGAGCCGCGTGCCGATGGCGATGCCGGTGCCCTGGCCGAAGCCGTCAGCGAGCCGAAGCGGATGTTGTCGGAGACGAGCGGCAGCGAGCGCATGCCCTCCTCCGTCATGCCGCGCACGAGGGCGCCGGTCGCCTGCACGGCGGAGGAGACCATCACCTGGCCCTCGATCAGCGGCATCGCCGCCTTGACGCCCGGCATGGCGGCGAGGCGCTTGGCCACCGCGTCGTAGTCCTCGAACGGGCCGCCGATCTTGTTGACGATGATGTGGCCGTTGAGACCGAGGATCTTGGAGAACAGCTCGTTGCGGAAGCCGTTCATCACCGCCATGACGATGATCAGCGTGGCGACGCCGAGCATGATGCCGGTGAACGAGAAGCCGGCGATGACGGAGATGAAGCCTTCGGCGCGGCGTGCGCGCAGGTAGCGCGAGGCCAGCAGCCACTCGTAGGCCGAGAACGGCAGCGTGTCCCGCGTGTCGCGGGGGGCGGGCTTGCCCACTGCTGCCGAAGCTGCGCTCGCCATGCCGCCAGTTCCCCCGTGTTCAGAGCCCACTCTAGACGAGATTGCGCCGGCTCTTCACCGCCTCGATAAGCCACGCAACCGCCGCTGTCATCCCGCGAACGCGCGCCTGGCCGCGGGCAGAGCTACCGCCGCAATCGGGCCAGATTGCGTTGCCGGAGGAGGGCACCGCTAGGCCCAATTCCATGCGCGCGCGCAGCCCCGCCCTAGTAGGCGCGCCCGATCAGCACGTACTCCCGCGCCGGATCCCCCGTGAACAGGCAGGCCCCCTCGACCGGCTTTTGGTCGAGCGGGGCGTTGCGGATCGTCAGCTTGAGCGCCTTTAACCTTTCCGCGATCGCCTCCAGCTTGGCCCCCTCCGGCTTCGACCAGGCGACGTGCGCCCAGCCCTTGAAGGCGCCGCCTTCGTCGTCGGCTTCGGCCGCGCCGAAATACTCGACGAGCTCATCGAACGTCTTGATGCCGGAGACGATGTTGCCGTCGAGGCGCGCCTTGGCTTCGGCAAAGAGCCGCGCCTGAATGTCATCCAGAAGCGCCGGCGCCTCGGCCACGAACTCCGCGCGCGGGCGGGTATGCGAGACGATCTTGTCGCCGTCGCGCAGCGCATCGCGGCGCATGTACGTGACGTTGCCGCCGGCAGCATCGCGCCCGCCGATCTCGACGATCACCGGCGCGCCACGGCGCACCCAGTTCCAGCGCTTCTCGGCCGACTTCACCGGCTTGGCGTCGACGAGCACGCGGATGCCGGCGGCCTTCAGCTCCTTCTCGAGCGAAGCACAGTAGTCGAGCAGCTCCTTGTCCTCGGGCTTGTCGCGCAGCATGGGCACGATGACGATCTGGCGCGGCGCGATCTTCGGCGGCAGCCGCAGGCCGTCGTCGTCGCCGTGCGTCATGATCACGCCGCCGATGAGGCGGGTCGACACGCCCCAGCTCGTCGTATGGCAATAGGCGAGCTGGCCCTCGCGGTTCTGGAACTGGATGTTCTGCGCTTTGGCGAAGTGCGTGCCGAGATAATGCGAGGTGCCGGCCTGCAGCGCCTTGCCGTCCTGCATCATCGCCTCGATCGAATAGGTATTGTCGGCGCCGGGGAAGCGCTCGTTGGCGGGCTTCTCGCCGGCGATGACCGGCATCGCCAGCACGTTCTCGGCGAACTCGCGATAGACCTCGAGCATCTTCAGCGTCTCGGCCATGGCGTCGTCGCGGTCGGCGTGCGCGGTGTGCCCCTCCTGCCAGAGGAATTCCGTGGTGCGCAGGAACAGGCGCGTGCGCATCTCCCAGCGCACGACGTTGGCCCACTGGTTGATGAGCAGCGGCAGATCGCGATAGCTCTTGATCCAGCGCTGGAACGCGTCGCCGATGATCGTCTCCGACGTCGGCCGCACGATCAGCGGCTCCTCGAGCTTGGCGTCGGGATCGACCACCAGCTTGCCGCCTTCGTTCTTCAGGCGGTGGTGCGTGACGACCGCCATCTCCTTGGCGAAGCCTTCGACGTGCTCGGCCTCCTTGGCGATGAAGCTCATCGGGATGAACAGCGGGAAGTAGCAGTTGTCGTGGCCCGTTTCCTTGATGCGGGCGTCGAGCTCGGCCTGGATGCGCTCCCAAACGCCCCAGCCCCACGGCTTGATCACCATGCAGCCGCGCACCGGGCTCGTCTCGGCCATGTCGCCGTCGCGCACGGCGGCTTGATACCACTCGGGAAAATCCTGCTCGCGGGTGACGGTCAGCGCGCGCTTGCTCATCGGGCCGCCCCCAGCGTGCCCGCAGCCGATCGAGGCTTGGCTTGGCGTAACCGGCAGGAAGAAGCGGGAAAGGCGCATGTCGGGCCGATCTTTGGAGGGCCGCCGCGGGTCGCGCGCGGCGCGTGTTTCGGGCCTTCGCGGGCCCGTCGAACGCGGGCTGGTAGCGTTAAACCGGGCGGGTGGCAATCCCGGCCGCGCCTCGGCGCTGTGCGCAGTTTTTAGGCGCAACCAGTCGTGCCGAAGCGAAGCGCATATGACGTATGCGCCGGGTGCGCTGCAGCATTGATTGCACGCGCGAATTGCAGGTCGTCGAAGCTGGCAAAATATTTTCGCATCCGTGCATGAAGCCGCGTGACAGAAGGCCGCGCGTCGAGTAAACGTACTCGCCATAAGGGTGGGTCATAAGCCGCAGCAACAAGTGGCAGATAGCCCAAGTCTAGGGAAGACACGGCGCGGGAGGACTACCCACCGAGGTGGTCGATCTGGTGCCCAACGTGTTGAGCGCGCTGCGCAATTGCCGGAGAGCGCTCCACGACATACAAGAACAAAACAAAGATGCGCAAGAGCAAGGTTCAATGGACCTTGCTCTTCGCGCGTTTGTGCGCGCGCTGCGCACGCTCTACCAGGGAAACGTCTCCGGCGTGATGATTTTATAGACGATCGCCGCATAAACGAGCGCGAAGACGATGCGTCGCCACCAGCGTGTTGATGAGGAAGATGCGCACGATGCGCACCTTCGCCGGCGCGCTGCCGGGCGTGCCGGGGACGACGCTGCCCGCCTCGTCCTGCGTGTGCACGCCGAACGGCAGCACGGCGAACAGCACGATCCACCAGATGAAGATGTAGATGGCGACGGCCATCACATTGTCCATGGGCGTACTCCTTGGGCGCCGCGCTCAGGCCTGCTCGAGCTCCACCAGCGTACCGCAGAAGTCCTTCGGGTGCAGGAACAGCACCGGCTTGCCGTGCGCGCCGATCTTCGGGCGTGCCGTCGCCGAGCACCCGGGCGCCCTGCGCCTTCAGCTTGTCGCGCGCGGCGAGGATGTCGTCGACCTCGTAGCAGACGTGGTGGATGCCGCCGTCCGGGCTCTTTTCCAGGAACTTGGCGATGGGCGAGCTGGCGCCCATCGGCTCCAGCAGCTCGATCTTGGTGTTCGGCAGGTTGATGAACACGACGGTGACGCCGTGCTCGGGCTGCGGCAGCGGCGGCGTGACTTCGGCGCCCAGCCCGTCGCGATAGACGGCGGTCGCCGCGGCGAGATCCTTCACCGCGATGGCAACGTGATTGAGACGTCCGATCATCGAAGCTTCCTCTAGTGTCCTTGCGTGCGGATCGCCTCGCCGCCGGCCGTGCGTGACGCGGCGCCGAGGCCTCAGCCCTTAGTATCGACCACGTTCACCAGCACCTTGCAAATGGGCTTCTTGCCCCAAGCCTCGTTGACGGCGGCACGTACGGCGCGGCGAACGGATTCGGCCAGAGCTTTCGGGATTCTTGCGGTTCTTCTCGGGGATGCGAGCGCAGCGTGCCGTCGACGGCGTCGAGCACGATGTCGAGCATGTCCTCGCCCTCGGCATCCTCGGCGGGGACGCCGTCGATGATGGCCTGCGGGTCGCACAGCACGGTGCCCTTGCGCGATACGACGAGGCTGACGATGACGACGCCGACGATCGACAGCTTGCGCCGCTCGCGCACCGGGCCGTCGAGCGCGGGAACCAGCAGGCGGCCGTCGCGGAACAGGCGTCCGACCGGCGCGTCGTCGATGACCGCGGGATCGGGGGCGATGCGCAGGATCTCGCCGTCGGTCAGCGTGAACGAGGTCGGAACGCCCATCTCGCGCGCCAGCTCCGCCTGCGCCTTCAGATGGCGCGCCTCGCCGTGCATGGGGACGACGATCTTCGGCCGCATCCAGCGGTACATCTGGCGCAGCTCGTCGCGCCGCGGATGGCCGGAGACGTGCACCAGCGCCTCGTTGTCGGTGAGGATATCGCAGCCGGCGCGGGCGAGGCCGTTCTGGATGCGCCCGACGGCCTTCTCGTTGCCGGGAATGGTGCGCGAGGAGAAGACGACGATGTCGCCCTTGTCGAGCGAGATCTCCGGATGCTCGTCCTCGGCGATGCGGGCGAGCGCGGCGCGCGGCTCGCCCTGGCTGCCGGTGCACATCAGCACGATCTCGTTGCGGTCGAGGTAGGTGAACTGGTCCTGGTCGAGGTAGCGGAAGCCTGCCGGCAGGTAGCCGGTTTCGACGGCGACGTCGATGACGCGATGCAGGGCGCGGCCGGCGACGACCAGCTTGCGGCCCGCCGCCTGCGCCGCCTCGGCGACGGCTTTGACGCGCGCCACGTTGGAGGAGAACGTCGTCACGGCGATGCGGCGCGGCGCCTTCTTGATGATCTCGGCGAGCGAGCGCGCAACGTCGGCCTCGGACGGCGAGATGCCCTCGCGGAAGGCGTTGGTGGAATCGATGACCAGCGCCAGCACGCCCTCATCGCCGAGCTTCTGCATGCGCGCGGCATCGACCGGCGCGCCGATGGTCGGCGTCGGGTCGAGCTTCCAGTCGCCGGTGTGGAACACGGTGCCGAGCGGCGTGCGAATGGCCAGCGCGCTCATCTCCGGGATGGAGTGCGCGAGGCTGAACAGCTCGACGTTGAACGGGCCGGCGTCGAACTTGGAATCGAGCGGGATGACGTGGATGGGGATCTGCAGCGAGTTGCCGTACTCGGCGAGCTTGGCTTTCAGCATGCCGGCGGTGAACGGCGTGGCGTACACCGGCGCCCTGAGGCGCGGCCACAGCTCGATGACGGCGCCGATGTGGTCTTCGTGCGCGTGCGTGATGACGATGCCGGCGAGGTCGGCGCGGTGCTCCTCGATGAAGCGCACGTCGGGAAGGATGACGTCGATGCCGGGATCGTTCTCGCCTTCCGGGAAGGTGATGCCGCAATCGACCATCAGCCAGCGGCGCGCATCCTCCGGCCCGAAGCCGTAGAGATAGGCGTTCATGCCGATCTCGCCGAGGCCGCCGAGCGCCAGGAACACGAGTTCATCGCCGCCGGAGACGCGGCCTGCACTTCGCTGCTGCTGGATCATGCGCCGGTATCTTTCGCGGCGAGCGAAACGTCGCCGAAGGTGAAGCTGAGCTGGCGGCCGTCGGCGTCGTCGATGAGCAGCGCGCCGCTGTCGTCGATGCCGGCAAACGATCCCGTGACGGGACCGCCCGCGGCGTTGACGGTCAGCGCCTCGCCGAGGCTGCCGGCGCGCGCCAGCCACGCCTCACGCACGGGCGCGAAACCCTCGCCGTTGTTCCAGATACCGATCCAATCGCTCATGGTCTGCGCCAGGAAGCACAACGCCTCGCGCGGCGAAAGCTCTAATGCGTGGCCCGCGAGAAATGTCGCGGCTCTCCCCAGGTCATCGGGCGCGGAGACGAGGTTAAGCCCCACGCCGATAACGGCAATCGGCCCCGGCTGCGGCGGCCGCGAGGTGCTTTCAACGAGGATGCCGCCCGTCTTCGCCGTGCCGACAAGAATGTCGTTCGGCCATTTGAGACGCAGACCGGGAACGTCTCCCGCGCGCCGGATGGCATCGATGACGGCGACGCCGGCGACGAGCGAAAGCTGCCCCGCCTTGGCCGGCGGGCAGTCGAGCGCGGTGATGAAGCTGGCAAAGAGGTTGCCGGGCTGTGACGACCAGGCGCGACCGGAGCGGCCGCGGCCCGCCGTCTGCCGCTGCGCGATGATCCACATCGGGCCGCGCTCGCCGCCGAGCACGCGGCGCATGGCCTCCGCATTGGTGCCGTCGACCTCGTCGAGGTCGACAAGCTTGCAGCCCTCCGGCAGCCCGCCGGCGACTGCGTCATTGGATGGCAGCGGTGGTAGCGACGTGCAGCGCGCGCGCCGCGGTCAGCGCCGCATTGGCGAGCGGCGCCGGCGCCAGCACGTACAGCAGCACGAAGGCGCCGGACAGCGCCATGACGACGCCGGCCGCCGCGATCGACGGGAAGGAACGCCACCTTGGCCTCGTCGAAGAACATGATCTTGACGAGCCGCAGGTAGTAGTAGGCGCCGACGACGCTCGCCAGCACGCCGATGACGGCGAGCGTGACGAGGTTGGCTTTGATCGCCGCGCCGAACACGTACAGCTTGGCGAAGAAGCCGGCGAGCGGGGGGATGCCGGCCATCGAGAACAGCAGCATCGCCAGCACGAAGGCCATCGACAGGTTCGTCTTGGCGAGGCCGGAGAGCGAAGTCGATGTCCTCCACCGGCCCCTCGGCCGTGCGCATCGACAGGATGCAGGCGAAGGTGCCGACGGTCATGGCGAGGTAGATGGCGAGGTAGACGAGCACCGATTGCGTGCCGGCTTCGCTGTTGGCGGCGAGGCCGATCAGCGCGTAGCCGATGTGGCCGATGGACGAGTAGGCCATCAGCCGCTTGATGTTGCGCTGGCCGATGGCGGCGAAGGCGCCGAGCAGCATCGAGGCGATGGAGAGGAAGACGATGATCTGCTGCCACTGCGCGGCGATGCCGGGGAAACCCTGCAGCAGCGTGCGCACCAGCAGCGCCATGGCGGCGAGCTTCGGCGCGGCGGCGAAGAAGGCGGTGACCGGCGTCGGCGCGCCCTCGTAGACGTCGGGCGTCCACATGTGGAACGGCACGGCGCCGATCTTGAAGGCGAGGCCGACGAGCAGGAACACCAGGCCGACGATGAGGCCGATGTTCTGCGCGCCCGTCTGGCCCTGCGCCACGGTGGCGATGACGGCGAGGTCGATGGAGCCGGTGAAGCCGTAGATCAGCGAGGCGCCGTACAGGAGCATGCCGGACGACAGCGAGCCGAGCACGAAGTACTTGAGGCCCGCCTCGGACGAGCGCACCTGATTGCGGTCGATGGCGGCGATGACGTACAGCGCCAGGCTCTGCAGCTCGAGGCCGAGGAACAGGGCGATGAGGTTGCCGGCCGAGACCATCAGCAGCATGCCGGTGACGGCGAGCAGCGTCAGCACGCAGAATTCCGCCGTCAGCAGCTTGGCGCGGGCGAGGCTGTCGAACGACATGACGAGAACCAGCGCGGCGCCGGCGAGGACGAGCAGCTTGGAGAAGCGGCTGAAGGCGTCGCTGATGAAGGCGCCCTCGAACAGCACCTCGCGCGCGTCGCCGCGGTAGACGACGAGACCGGCGGCGATGACGAGCACGATGACGGCGAGCCAGCCGGAGGCGTAGTCGGCGCCGGGCGCGCTTTCCTTCTTGAACACGCCGAACATGAGGATGGCCATGGCGCCGAGCGCCAGTGGCGATCTCGGGCAGCGCCGGCGCGTAGATCGACAACTCGTTGCATGCGGCCGATCCTCTACTTGGGTGCTGGCGCCGGCGTCGCCGGTGGCGGGAGCGGGCAGCGGGCGCCGGTGCTGCGCGCGGCGCGGCGGGACGCACCGCCGCCTCGTAGCTGGCGACGAGCTTCTTCACCGACACGGCGGTGACGTCGAGGATCGGCGCGGGATACAGGCCGAAGAAGATGGTCAGCGCGACCAGCGGGGCGAGGATGCCGATCTCGCGGTAGCTGACGTCCTGGATGTTCTTCAGCGCCGGCTTCACCAGCGCCCCGTAGATGATGCGCCGGTAGACATACAGCGAGTACGCCGCCGACAGGATGACGCCGGTCGTCGCCAGGAACGCCACCCAGGTGTTGACCTTGAAGGCGGCGAGCAGCGTCAGGAACTCGCCGATGAAGCCGGTCGTGCCCGGCAGGCCGACGTTGCCCAGGGTGAACACCATGAAGATCGCCGCGTAGATGGGCATGCGGTTCACGAGGCCGCCGAACACGTCGATCTCGTGCGTGTGCATGCGGTCGTAGATGACGCCGACGCAGAGGAAGAGGCCGGCGGAGATGATGCCGTGCGACAGCATCTGGAAGATGGCGCCTTCGACGCCCTGCGTCGTGAAGGTGAAGATGCCGAGCGTCACGAAGCCCATGTGGGCGACGGACGAATAGGCGATCAGCTTCTTGAGGTCGGTCTGCACCAGGGCGACGAGCGAGGTGTAGATGATGGCGATGACCGACAGCGCGAAAATCAGCGGCGCGAACTGCTCGCTGGCGATCGGGAACATCGGCAGCGAGAAGCGCAGGAAGCCGTAGCCGCCCATCTTCAGCAGGATCGCCGCCAGCACGACGGAGCCGCCGGTCGGCGCCTCGACGTGCGCGTCCGGCAACCACGTGTGCACCGGCCACATCGGCAGCTTCACCGCGAACGAGGCGAAGAAGGCGAGCCACAGCCACCACTGCATGTCGGCGGGGAACTGCGTCGTCATCAGCGTCGGGATGTCGGTGGTGCCGGCGTGCCAGTACATGGCCAGCACGGCGAGCAGCATCAGCACCGAGCCGAGCAGCGTGTAGAGGAAGAACTTGAAGCGTCGCATAGATGCGCCGCGGCCCGCCCCAGATGCCGATGATGAGGAACATCGGGATGAGGCCGGCCTCGAAGAACACGTAGAACAGCACCAGATCCAGCGCGCAGAAGACGCCGATCATCAGCGTTTCCAGCACCAGGAAGGCGATCATGTACTCCTTGACGCGATCCTCGATGACCACCCAGCTCTGCACGATGACGAGCGGCATCAGGAACGTCGTCAGGATGACGAACAGCATCGAGATGCCGTCGACGCCGAGCTTGAACTGCATGACGTCGAGCCAGCCGCGCTGCTCGACGAACTGGAAGCCGGCGTTGGTCGGGTCGAACTTCACCCAGATGATCAGCGAGATCAGGAAGGTGATGACCGTCGTCCACAGCGCCACCCAGCGGGCGTTGCCCTTGGCGTCGGGGTTGAGGAAGCCGATGATGACGGCGCCGACCAGCGGCATGAACATCACGATCGACAGCAGCGGGGCGGAGGAGAGATCCATCTAGCGCGCTCCGCCCATGAACATGAAGTAGCTGACGAGCAGCGCGACGCCGATCAGCATGGCGAAGGCGTAGTGGTAGATGTAGCCGGTCTGCAGCCGCACGGCGCGCTGCGTGACGCCGTAGACGCCCTCGGCGGTGCCGTCGATCAGCCCGTTGATGATCTTGATGTCGCCGACCTTCCACAGAACGTTGCCGAGCCAGAACGTCGGGCGCACGAAGATGCAGTCGTAGAGCTCGTCGAAGTACCACTTGTTGAGGAAGAACAGGTACAGCGGCCGGAACGCGCGCGCGGTGAGCGCCGGCAGCGACGGCACGGCGATGTAATAGAGATAGGCGATGACGAAGCCGGCGGCCATGGCGATGGTCGGCGCCCACGGCACCCAGTTCGGCACCTCGTGCAGGGCATGCAGGATGTGGTTGTGCTCGCCGTTGAAGATCGCCTTGCCCCAGAACTCCGCCTGTCCCTCGCCGACGAAATAGTACGTAGCCGGCGCCCGCGACGGTGGCGCCGAGCGCCAGCACGGCGAGCGGCACCAGCATGACCGGCGGGCTCTCGTGCGCGTGCTTGAAGGTCTTCTTGTCGGCGCGCGTCGGCCCGTGGAAGGTCATGAACATCAGGCGCCAGGAGTAGAACGAGGTCATGAACGCGGCGATGACCAGCGCCCAGAAGGCGTAGTCGCCGGGCGTGTGCGCGGCATGCGCCGCCTCGATGATGGTGTCCTTGGAATAGAAGCCGGAGAAGCCGGCGAGGTGCGGGATGCCGAAGCCGGTCAGCGCCAGCGTGCCGATCAGCATCAGCGCCCAGGTGTACGGCAGCTTGGGCCGCAGGCCGCCCATTTTGCGCATGTCCTGCTCGTGATGCATGGCGTGGATCACCGAGCCGGCGCCGAGGAACAGCAGCGCCTTGAAGAAGGCGTGCGTGAACAGGTGGAAGATGCCGGCCTGATAGGCGCCGACGCCGCAGGCGACGAACATGTAGCCGAGCTGCGAGCAGGTCGAATAGGCGATGACGCGCTTGATGTCGTTCTGCACGAGGCCGACGGTGGCGGCGAAGAAGGCGGTGATGGCGCCGATGAGCACCACGAACTGCAGCGCGTCCGGCGCCTGCTCGAAGATCGGCGACAGGCGCGCCACCATGAACACGCCGGCGGTGACCATGGTCGCGGCGTGGATCAGCGCCGAGACGGGCGTCGGGCCCTCCATGGCGTCGGGGAGCCAGGTGTGCAGCAGGAACTGCGCCGACTTGCCCATGGCGCCCATGAACAGCAGCAGGCACAGCGTCGTCAGGATGTCGACCTGGTAGCCGAGGAACTCGAAGCTCTTGCCGGCCATGCCGGGCGCGGCGTCGAACAGCTGGTCGAGGTTGACGGTGTTGAACACCGCGAACAGCCCGAAGATGCCGAGCGCGAAGCCGAAGTCGCCGACGCGGTTGACGACGAAGGCCTTGATGGCCGCCGCGTTGGCCTCGGGCTTGGTGTACCAGAAGCCGATCAGCAGGTAGGAGAAGAGGCCGACGCCCTCCCAGCCGAAGAACATCTGCACGAGGTTGTCGGACGTCACCAGCATCAGCATGGCGAAGGTGAAGCCGCTGAGGTAGGCGAAGAAGCGCGGGCGGCTGTCGTCCTCCTCCATGTAGCCGATGGAGTAGACGTGCACGAGCGCGGAGACCGTCGTCACGACGACGAACATCACCGCCGTCAGCGTGTCGATCTTGAACGCCCAGCCGATGTCGAGTTCGCCCGACGTGATCCAGCGCTCGATGGCGACGTGCGCCGTCTCGTGGCCGAAGCCGACGCGATAGAAGACGATCCACGACAGCACGCAGGAGACGAGCAGCAGGCCGGTGGTGATCAGCTCCGAGGGACGCGGCCCGAGCAGGCGGCCGAACAGGCCGGCGATGAGCCCGCCGAGCGCCGGCAAGAAGACGATGGCCGAGTAGATCATGACGACAGCGCTTTCCCTTCCCCGTCAGCCGGGGACAATGGCTCGCCGAAGCTCAGGAGGTAGCCGTCTGGATCGCGGATGGCGAACTCGCGCATGCCGTAGGACATGGTTTCAGGCCCCCATTCGGCCGTCACGCGATCCTTCAGCGCTTCCCAAAGCTCGTCCACATCGTCGACGTAAATGTACTGCGTGGCGGTCGCGTGCGGCGTACCGACGTGATCATTCTTCATGAACATCAGCGAGACGCCGCCCTGCCGGAGATGACACCAGCCGTCCTCGACGCGGCGGACGCAATGAAAGCCCAGCACGTCGCCGTACCAGGAAATCGTCCGGTCCATGTCGCTGGTCTGCAGCATGGGTGTCAAAGATCGCAGGCCCATCGCCCTCAGCCCTTCATCATGTTGATGTCTTCGACCGCGATCGAGCCGCGGTTGCGGAAATAGACGACGACGATGGCAAGGCCGATGGCCGCCTCGGCGGCGGCGACCGTCAGGTTGAACAGGGCGAACACCTGCCCGACGAGGTCGCCGAGGAAATAGGAGAACGCCACGAAGTTGATGTTGACGGCGAGCAGCATCAGCTCGATCGACATCAGGATGACGATGACGTTCTTGCGGTTGAGGAAGATGCCGAGCATGCCGAGCGTGAACAGGCACGCCGCCACCGTCAGGTAATGGCCGATGCCGATGGTCATAGGGTCCCCGCTGCGATCATCAGCTTTGCGCCTCTCTGGCCGGGATCATCGAGCCGCCGGACGGCACCTTGACGATCTCGACGCCGGTCGCCGGCGTGCGCGCCACCTGCGCGGCGATCGACTGGCGGCGGACGCCGACCTTGTGTTGCAGCGTCAGCACGATGGCGCCGATCATGGCGACGAGCAGCACGAGGCCCGCCACCTCGAAGAAGAAGACGTAGCGCGTGTAGAGGATGAGTCCCAGCTGCTGCGTGTTGGAGGCTTCGCGCCCCAGCTCCGCCACTGCGGCACCGGGGTGCTGGGCGACGCCGACGCCGAAGCCGCGCCCGACGAACAGCAGGATCAGCTCAAACAGAACGATGCCGCCGACAAACAGACCAATAGGCGAATTCTTGATGAAGCCGGCGCGCATCTCGGCGAAGTCGACGTCGAGCATCATGACGACGAACAGGAACAGCACGGCGACGGCGCCGACGTAGACGATGACCAGCAGCATCGCCAGGAACTCGGCGCCGAGCAGGACAAAGAGCCCTGCCGCGTTGAAGAACGCCAGGATGAGGAACAGCACGGCATGCACGGGGTTCTTGGCCACGATGACCATCACCGCCGATGCGACCGAGAGCGCCGCAAAGAGATAGAAGAAGCCCGCCGTCAGAGCCATCGCGTGTGTCCACAGCCCCTTGCGGCCTCTGCTTTGCGGGGCGCGGCGCTCAAGGCGCATCGCTCACAAAGCCGGAGGCACGTTCCACCGCGATAGGGTGAGTACCCCATGCGTCTTCACAATCCAAGCGCCGAGACCATCGCGCGCGCCGCGCGTTCCCGGGCGCTTTCCCTGCCCGTCTCCGGGCTTCAGCGATACGGCGCGTCGAGCGCCAAGTTCCGGGCGATCTCGCGCTCCCACCGGTCGCCGTTATCGAGCAGCTTTTCCTTGTTGTAGTAGAGCTCCTCGCGGGTCTCGGTGGCGAACTCGAAGTTCGGACCTTCGACGATGGCATCGACCGGGCAGGCCTCCTGGCACAGGCCGCAATAGATGCATTTGACCATGTCGATGTCGTAGCGGGTGGTGCGGCGTGTGCCGTCGTTGCGGCGCGGGCCGGCCTCGATGGTGATGGCCTGCGCGGGGCAAACGGCCTCGCACAGCTTGCAGGCGATGCAGCGTTCCTCGCCGTTCGGGTAGCGGCGCAGCGCGTGCTCGCCGCGGAAGCGGGGCGACAGTGGTCCGCGCTCGAAGGGGTAGTCGAGCGTCTTCTTCTTGGAGAAGAAGTACTTCATGGCAAGACCGAAGGCCTGCACGAACTCCCACAGGAACAGCGCCTTGGCCGATTGTGCAACGTTCATTGCCACGTCTCTCAATCCTTCCCGCGCGCCGCTCAGGTGTGGCGCGTGTACTGCAGAATGCCGGCCACCAGCACCACCATCGCCAGCGACAGCGGCAGGAACACCTTCCAGCCGAGCCGCATCAGCTGATCGTAGCGGTAACGCGGCACGATGGCCTTGGCCATCGAGATCAGGAAGAACACGAACACGCACTTCCCGAAGAACCAGATGACGCCCGGCACCCAGGTGAACGGGGCGACCGAGACGGGCGGCAGCCAGCCGCCGAGGAAGAGGATCGTCGCTAAGGCGCACATGGTGACGATGGCCACGTACTCGCCGAGCATGAATAGAAGATAGGGGGTCGAGGAGTATTCGACCATGAAGCCGGCCACCAGTTCCAATTCCGCCTCGACGAGATCGAACGGCGGGCGGTTGGTCTCAGCCAGAGCCGAAACGTAGAAGATGACGAACATCGGGAACAGCGCCAGCCAGTACCAGTCGAGCGCCGAGGACGGCAGGCCGGCGTTGGTGCCGATGCCGGTGCGCTGCGCATTGACGATGTCGGTGAGGTTGAGCGAGCCGACGCACAGGATGACGGTGATGATGACGAAGCCGATGGAGACCTCGTAGGACACCATCTGCGCGGCCGAGCGCAGCGAACCCATGAACGGATACTTCGAGTTCGAAGCCCAGCCGCCCATGATGATGCCGTAGACGCCGAGCGACGACAGCGCCAGCAGGTACAGCACGCCGACGTTGAGGTCGGAGATCACCCACTTGCCCCACACGTCCTCGCTGACGGGGATCACCGCCCACGATGCCAGCGCGAAGGTGGCCGTGGCGATGGGCGCCAGTAGGAACACGCCCTTGTTGGCGCCGGCCGGGATGATCGGCTCCTTGAAGGCGAACTTCAGAAGGTCCGCGAACGATTGGAAGAGCCCGAACGGCCCCACCACGTTGGGGCCGCGCCGCATCTGCACCGCCGCCCACACCTTACGGTCCATCAGCAGCAGGAAGGCGATGATGACGAGCAGGACGACGAGCGTCAGCAGGCTCCAGCCCACCATGATGGCGAACCATAGGCCGTAGTCCCACCACACCTGCCAGGAGCTGTCGGTCATTTTGCGGAAGCGCTCCCTACTCGGCGGCCTTGAGGCGCGGCGAGGCCTGCACGGTCTTTTTTAGCGCGCTCATCTCCGCCATGACGGCCGAGGCGCGCGCGATCGGATTGGTGAGATAGAAGTCGCGGATCGGCGAGACGAAGCCTTCCGGGCCCATGCTGCCGGTGATCTTGGCCAGCGCGTCGACGCCGTCGCGCGGCGCCGGGCTCACCTGGTTGAGGCGGGCCAGCGCCGGCGTCGCCTTGTACATGGCGGTGCGCAGCGCCGCGAGATTGTCGTACGGCAGCGTGTGGCCGACTTTGGCCGACAGCGCGCGCAGGATCGCCCAGTCTTCCTTCGCATCGCCCGGCGGGAATACGCAGCGCTCGGTCATCTGCGCGCGACCCTCGGTGTTGACGTAGGTGACGCTCTTCTCGGTGAAGGCAGCGCCCGGCAGGATGACGTCGGCGCGATGCGCGCTGCGATCGCCGTGATGGCCCTGGTAGACGACGAACGAATTGCCCGCAGCCGGCAGCTCGATCTCGTCGGCGCCGAGCAAATAGAGGACGTCGAGCTTGCCCTTGGCGGCGGCGGCGAGTTGGCCGGCCGTGTCGAGGCCGCCCTCACCCGGCACGAAGCCGAGGTCGAGCCCGGCGACGCGGGAAGCCGCCGTGTGCAGCAGGTTGAAGGGGTTCCAGCCGGCGGCGTCCTTGCCCTCGAGCGCGCCCAGCGCGATGCGTGCCGCCATACCGAGGATCGCTGCACCATCGGCGCGCGCCGCAACGCCGGAGCCGACGATAACCAGCGGCCGCTTCGCACCCTTCAGTGTCTCGGCGAACGAGTGCTTGCCCTCGGCCAGCTCGCCCAGCGTCTGCGTGCCGGCGCCCATGTACTCATAGGCGTAGGTCAGCTGCGCCGGCTCGCCGATGACGCCGATCTTGACCCCGCCCTGGCGCCAGCGCTTCAGGATGCGCGCGTTCAGCACCGCCGCCTCGAGGCGCGGGTTGGTGCCGACGAGCAGGATCGCATCGGCCTGGTCGATTCCGGCGATGGTCGAATTGAAGACGTAGCCGGCACGACCCAGCGCCGGGTTGAGCTTGGCGCCGTCCTGGCGGCAGTCGAGGCTCTTCACGCCGAGACGGGTCAGCAGGTCCTTGAGCGCGAACATGTCCTCGGCGCCTGCCAGATCGCCGGCGATGGCGCCGATGCGCTCCGGGGCCGCCGCGGAAAGTTTCTCGGCCACCAGCGCCAGGGCCTCGTCCCAGCTTGCCGGGCGCAGCTTGCCGCCTTCGCGCACGTACGGATGATCGAGCCGCTGCGTCCGCAGGCCGTCGCAGGCAAAGCGCGTCTTGTCGGAGATCCACTCCTCGTTGACGTCGTCGTTGTTGCGCGGCAGGACGCGCATGACCTCGCGCCCGCGCGTGTCGACGCTGATGGACGAGCCGAGCGCGTCCATCACGTCGAAGGATTCGGTGTGCTCCAGCTCCCAGGGGCGCGCGATGTACGACCATGGCCGGTGCGTCAGCGCGCCGACGGGGCACAGGTCGTTCACGTTGGCCGACAGCTCGGAGAGGATGCCGCGATCGAGGTAGGTGGTGATCTCCATGTCCTCGCCGCGGCCGATGGCGCCCAGCTCCTCGACGCCGGCCACCTCGGTCATGAAGCGGATGCACCGCGTACAGTGGATGCAGCGGTTCATGAAGGTCTTGATCAGCGGGCCGATGTACTTCTCTTCGACGGCGCGCTTGTTCTCGATGTAGCGCGAGCCGCCGAAGCCGTAGGCCATCGCCTGGTCTTGCAGGTCGCACTCACCGCCCTGGTCGCAGATCGGGCAGTCGAGCGGATGGTTGATGAGCAGGAATTCCATCACACCTTCGCGCGCCGCCTTCACCAGCGGGCTGGCGGTCAGCACCTTGCGCGGCGCGCCGTCCTTGTTGGGCGGCAGGTCGGTGACGCCCATGGCGCACGAAGCGATCGGCTTGGGGATGCCCTCCACCTCGACCAGGCACATGCGGCAGTTGCCGGCGATCGACAGGCGCTCGTGGTAGCAGAAGCGCGGGATCTCGGCGCCGGCCATCTCGCACGCCTGCAGGATGGTGGTCCCCGGCTCCACCTCGAGCAGCTTGCCGTCGATGATGATTGGCTTCGTCATGTTCGATCCGATCAGCGCGTCATCGCGTGGCAATGGCGAGCACTGCGAGCCCGCCGATGAACATGCCCAGCGATACCCAACCCTTGGCGTAAGGCGACAGCGGCACGCCGGCGAAGCGCCGCTCGAACCACATGCCGAGCAGATAGCCCGCGACCGCGCCAAAGACGGCGGCTATCCATCCCCACAGGTGATACCCGATGACGCCGAGCAGCAGCGCCGCGAACACTGCGGAGAACGTGAACGAAGCAATGATCAGCGCCAACAAGTCCACGTCGTATCCTTCATTGACTGCAGCGACTTCCAGAGAGCGAGACAGCCATCCATGTGCCCTTCACGACAAGCCGAAAGCGGCTATGCCTCGCCCTCTTGCTTGGCCCTCGCCTCCCACGTCCTCAAAAGATCGCGGACATCGATGCCGTCGATGCTCATTCCCTCCAGTCGGCACCCGGCGAGTGAGGCGCCGGCGAGATTGGCATCCTCGATCCGCAAGCCGGAGAGGTTCACGTTGCTCACGCGCCAGCCAGACATATTGACGTCGTGAAAAGTGCCGCCCGACATGTTCACGTTTTCATAGGTCGCGCCCGACAAATTCACGTCGTCGAAACGCGAGCCAGACAGATCGCTGACGCTCACGTCGAGACGGTGCTTCTCGCGGTGGATCTTCATCCGACTTCCTTCATGCGACTTACTCGGCCGCCTCTTTCACGGCGGCCTTGCGCGCCTCTATACGCTCCTCGATAACGTGGCGATAGTTGCGGATCAGCCCCTGCACCGGCCAGGCGGCGGCATCGCCCAGGGCGCAAATGGTGTGGCCTTCGACCTGCTTGGTCACGTTGTAGAGGAGGTCGATCTCGCGCTTCTCGGCTTGCCCGTGGCGCATGCGCTCGAGCACGCGGTACATCCAGCCGGTGCCCTCGCGGCACGGCGTGCACTGGCCGCAGCTTTCGTGCTTGTAGAAATAAGCCAGGCGCGCGATCGCCTTGATGATGTCGGTCGACTTGTCCATGACGATGACGGCGGCAGTGCCGAGGCCCGACTTCAGCTTGGCCAGCGCGTCGAAGTCCATTGTGAGGCCGTCGCACTGCGCCGCGGGGATCATCGGCATCGAAGCCCCGCCCGGGATGACGGCGAGCAGGTTGTCCCAGCCGCCGGTGACGCCGCCGGCGTGCTTATCGATGAGCGCGCGCAGCGAAATGCCCATCTCCTCCTCGACGACGCACGGCTTCATCACGTGGCCGGAGATCTGGAACAGCTTGGTGCCGGTGTTGTTGGGCAGGCCGAGCGAAGCGAACCAGGCGCCGCCGCGGCGTAGGATGTCGGGCACCACGGCGATGCTCTCGACGTTGTTGACCGTCGTCGGCGCGCCGTAGAGGCCGACGTTGGCCGGGAACGGCGGCTTCAGCCGCGGCATCCCCTTCTTGCCCTCGATGCTCTCGATCAGCGCCGTCTCTTCGCCACAGATGTAGGCACCGGCGCCGTGGTGCACGACGACGTCGAAGTCCCAGCCGTTGTCGTTGTCCTTGCCGATCAGCTTGGCGTCGTAGGCCTCATCGACGGCCGCCTGCAGGCGCTCGCGCTCGCGGATGAACTCGCCGCGCACGTAGATGAAGCAGGTGTGCGCCTTCATGGCGAAGGAGGCGAGCAGCGCGCCCTCGATCAGCAGGTGCGGATCGTGGCGCATGATCTCGCGGTCTTTGCACGAGCCGGGCTCGCTCTCGTCCGCGTTGATGACGAGGTAGGACGGGCGCGGGTCGTTCTTGGGCATGAACGACCACTTGAGGCCCGTGGGGAAGCCGGCGCCGCCGCGGCCGCGCAGGCCGGACGCCTTCATCTCGTTGATGATCCAGTCGGGGCCCTTGTCCATAAGCGCCTTGGTGCCGTCCCAGGCGCCGCGCGCGCGCGCGCCGGCGAGCCGCCAATCGTGGAAGCCATAGAGGTTGCGGAAGATGCGGTCTTTGTCCTGCAGCATCGCAGTCGCGTCTCCTAGACCTTTTCCGTGTCGCGCTTGCCTTCGCCCAGAAGCGTCGTCGGTCCGCCGGCCGGGCACGAGGCGCGGCGGCCGATCTGCGAGCCCGGCTTCACGGGCTTGCCGGCGCGCAGGCTGTAGAGCAGCTTTTCGAACAGCTCCGGATCGAGGTCTTCGAAGGTGTCCTTGCCGATCTGCACCACCGGCGCGTTGGCGCAGCAGCCGATGCACTCGACCTCTTCCCAGGAGAACTGCCCGTCGCGCGAGACCTCCAGCGGGTGCTCAGCGATGCGGTCCTTGCAGATCTCGATCAGCGCCTCGGAGCCGCGCAGCATGCACGGCGTCGTGCCGCATACTTGGAGATGGGCGGTCTTACCCACCGGGGCAAGCAGGAACATGGTGTAGAAGGTGGCGATCTCGAGTACGCGGATGTAGGCCATGCCGAGCATATCGGCGATGGCGCGGATGGCCGGCTCGGTGGTCCAGCCCTCCTGCTCCTGGGCGCGCCACAACAGCGCCAGCACGGCGGAGGCTTCCTTGCCGGGCGGATACTTGGCGATCTCGCGCTTCGCCCAGGCGACGTTCTCGGGCGTGAAGGCAAAGCTGATCGGTTGCTCTGGATATAGGCGGCGGACGGCCAAGACTGGCACCTCTCGGGAGCGCGGCGTATGCCCGCGATGCGGGCCGCGATCGATCACGCTCTGGGTGGCATTTTCGCTGATAATGCCGCAGCGCACAATCACTCGTTCACTACGTCCAACGATGCCCTAAAGCAAGCGTTTGCCGGCGTTGCTTGCCATTGTGCCGTTGACGAGTGTCAGCGCCGTCATAGGCCCAGCGCGCCGGCCACCCAGGCGATGACGAGGGCGGCGGCCGAGAGCGGCGCCAGCAGCAGCGCCGATTGCGCGCCGACGCGCAGGAAGCCGCTCCAGAAGAGCGCAAGCCCGACACCGAAGATCAGGATTACGAGGCCGCCGTGCTGCAGCCCCAAGGCGGCGGCGAAGACGAGGCCGACCGCAGCCGAGACGACGCCGAAAACGGTCGTCATCGCCGGGAGTGCCGTCTGCGCGCTACCCAGCGGCCAGCCGTTCAGCTGCGCCACGGGCCGGTACGTGGCCAGCGACAGCCCCCACCCGATGGCGCCGACCGCCAAAAAGAACAAATGATCGACCATGGCTCATCTTACCGGTCGATTTCGCCGAAGACGATGTCGATGGAGCCGAGGATGGCGGAGACGTCGGCCAGCATGTGCTTGCGGGTGAGGAAGTCCATCGCCTGCAGGTGCGGGAAGCCCGGCGCGCGGATCTTGCAGCGGTAGGGCTTGTTGGAGCCGTCGGCGACCAGATAGACGCCGAACTCGCCCTTGGGGGCCTCGACCGCGGCATAGACTTCGCCGGCCGGCACGTGGAAGCCCTCGGTGTAGAGCTTGAAGTGGTGGATCAGCGCCTCCATCGAGCGCTTCATGTCGGCGCGGCGCGGCGGCACCACCTTGCGGTCGGCGGCGACGTACGGCCCCTGCCCTTCCGGCGCGCGAAGCTTGTCGCAGCACTGCTGCATGATCTTCACCGACTGGCGCATCTCGGCCATGCGCACGAGGTAGCGGTCGTAGCAGTCGCCGTTCTTGCCGATCGGGATGTCGAAATCCAATTCGGCATAGCACTCGTAGGGCTGCGACTTGCGCAGGTCCCACACGGCGCCCGAGCCGCGCACCATGACGCCGGAGAAGCCCCAGTCGAAGCAGTCGTCGAGGCTGACGATGCCGATGTCGACGTTGCGCTGCTTGAAGATCCGGTTGCCGGTGAGCAGCGTCTCGATGTCGTCCAGCACCTTGGGGTGCGTGACGCAGAAGTCGGCGATGTCGTCGATCAGCTGCGGCGGCAGGTCGGCATGCACGCCGCCCATGCGGAAGTACTTGGCGTGCATGCGGCTGCCCGAGGCGCGCTCGTAGAACACCATCAGCTTCTCGCGCTCTTCAAAGCCCCACAGCGGCGGGGTGAGCGCGCCGACGTCCAACGCCTGCGTCGTCACGTTGAGGAGATGCGAAAGCAGGCGGCCGATCTCGGAGTAGAGCACGCGGATGAGCTGCGCGCGCTTGGGGACCTCCATGCCGAGCAGCTTCTCAGCGGCAAGACAGAAGGCGTGCTCCTGGTTCATCGGCGCCACGTAGTCGAGGCGGTCGAAGTAGCCGATCGCCTGCAGGTAGGTCTTGTGCTCGATCAGCTTCTCGGTGCCGCGGTGCAGAAGGCCGATGTGCGGGTCGACCCGCTCCACCACCTCGCCGTCGAGCTCCAGCACGAGCCGGAGCACGCCGTGCGCCGCCGGATGCTGCGGCCCGAAGTTGATGTTGAACTGGCGGATATCGGTTTCTGGCATTTGGGCTACCGGGTGAGACGGAAAAGTCGTGATTTGCGCAGGCGATGACGGTGTCGAACACCAGCGAGAGATCTAACCAACTTAACTCCCTCCCCCTTGATGGGGGAGGGCTGGGGTGGGGGTGGTGCACTCGTTCGACGCACTGACGCCAAGAAATTCGCGGATCCTATCAAGCGCGGCATCTGGATTCTCAAGCACCTCTCCGTCCTCAAGACGAAGGATGCGAAATCTCTGCGCAACGATCCATTTATCGCGTTCGCTATCGCGCTGCCGCCGCAGCGGATCATCGTGTGAGCTGCCGTCGACCTCGATGATGACGCGGCGCTCAAGACACGCGAAGTCGGCGATGTACGGTCCGATACGGAGCTGACGACGGAAGCGGTGTCCGGCAATCTGACGTCTTCGTAAGAGCTGCCAAAGCGCGCGCTCGCCTTCCGTCGGTGCCCTGCGCAACGCTCTCGCACGCTCGTCCGCCAAGACACATCTCCACCCGCGCCAGCTTCACACCATAACTCCCTCTCCCTTGATGAGGGAGGATTGAGGTGGGGGTGGTGCAATACGATTGATGTCATGGACACCCCCCTCCCCCGTCCCTCCCCCGCAAGGGGGGAGGGAGGAGTAGAGGCAATCGAGGGTCGCCCGCGTTTGCATGAGTTCACTCGATCTGCGCGACGCGGGCGAGCTTGGCCTTTTCGTTGACGCGGGCGACGAAGCGCGACCAGCGGATGATCATCCGCTCGTGGCGGCCTTCGCCGATGAGGTCGATGCCGTCGTGGGCGCGCACCTTGAACGACACGCGCCGGCCGTTGACGCCCGTGCATTCGGCATCGACGGTCACCGTCTGGCCGGGCACCGTCGCCGCCGAATGCGACACGTCGATGTGCACCCCGAGGCTGCCCTCGCCGTCCTCGAGATGCGGCGCCAGCACCTTAAGGCAGGTCCACTCCATCAGCCCGACCATGAAGCCGGTGGCGAACACGGTCGGCATCTCGCGGAATTCGGCCGCCTCGGGGTAGAGGTGCGGCACCGTCTTCTCGGCCGGAATACGGAAGGCGAACTGCGCCGTTGCGCCCGGTTTCAGCGTGTCCTTCATGGCGCCTCGCTGTCGGCCTCCCGATGCAGATCGCCGGTGGCGATGTGCTCGACGCAAACGTTGTAGAAGCTGAGGATGGACTCGCCGCCGTCGACGCCTTCCTCGATCTGCTTGCCGACCTTGGTGAAAGGGTATGCCATATCGCCGTTGGCGAAGGCGATGCCGAGGTTGCCGCTGTCGTCGGTGTCCCAGGCGGCACCGGTGGCGGCGATGATCGCTTGGCCGAGATAGCTGCCGAGCACGTTGACGAGGCCGCTGCTCGCCTCGGGGCCGGCCTTCTCGCGCTGGCGCTCGATGAAGCCTTCGACCCAGGCGACCGATTCCTCGTCGAAGCCGAAGCTCGTCTCGCTCAGCGCCGACAGCTCCTGGATGGCGAGCGCGGCATTGGCCTCGATCATGCGCACCTGCTCGGGGGCAATGCTCATGGCCCTACTCCTGTACCCGCTCGCCGAGCATCCTGCCGGCATAGGCGACCGCAAGACAGGGTACGGCGAGCAGCGCAAACATCAACAGGCCGAGCGGAAAGATGCTCGGCGCCCCTTCGGCGAGGACAGACAGCAGCAGCGCCCAGGCAGCCTGCGCGCCGAGCATGGCCGCCACCCAGCGCCACGGCCGGTCGCGAAAGGCGAGGCCGAGGAGGAAGGCGGTGAATAGCATCAGCGGAAAGGCGACCAACCAGTAGTCGGGATCGTCCCACACCTCGCGCCGCTCACCCAGCAGCCGGACAAGGTCCCAGCTGAGGACGCCGGCCACCACCGCGATGGCGATAGGCACGATGTCGGAAGGTGCACGCGCCATGGACCTCTCCATCACCGCAATGCTCATGCCTTTCCGGCCGGACCGTTCGCCTTCTCATCGCCCGGCAGCACGTAGCGCGTGCCCTCCCACGGCGATTCGAAATCGAACGAGCGGAACTCCTGCGTCAGCTCGACGGGCTCGTAGACGACGCGCTTCTGCTCGTCGTCGTAACGCACCTCGACGTAGCCGGTGAGCGGGAAGTCCTTGCGCAGCGGATAGCCCTGGAAGCCGTAGTCGGTGAGCAGGCGGCGCAGGTCCGGGTGGCCGGAGAACAGGATGCCGTACATGTCGTAGGCTTCGCGCTCGAACCAGTCGGATGCGGAGAACACGCCGACCGTGCTCGGCACCGGTGTCGACTCGTCCGTCTGCAGCTTGATGCGGATGCGCTGGTTGAGGCGCGGCGACAGCAGGTGATAGACGACGTCGAAGCGATTGGGGCGCGCCGGCCAATCGACGCCGCAGATGTCGATCAGCACCTCGAACAGGCAGCAGGCGTCATCGCGCAGGTAGGTAAGCACGTCGACGATCTTGTCGCGCGCCACGTCGAGCGTCAGCTCGCCGTGCGTGATGCGCGAAGCGGTCGCCGAGGCGCCCAGCCCCGTCATGACGTGCTTGTCGAGATCGCTGAGCGGTAGCTGCATGGGATATCTCGAAAGCTCTAGATTCTTTTATCGCTCGATGGTGCCGGTGCGGCGGATCTTCCGCTGCAGCAGCAGCACGCCGTAGACCAGCGCCTCGGCGGTCGGCGGGCAGCCCGGCACGTAGATGTCGACCGGCACGATGCGGTCGCAGCCGCGCACCACGGCGTAGGAATAGTGATAGTAGCCGCCGCCGTTGGCGCAGCTGCCCATGGAGATCACGTAGCGCGGCTCCGGCATCTGGTCGTAGACCTTGCGCAGGGCGGGCGCCATCTTGTTGGTCAGCGTGCCGGCGACGATCATCACGTCCGACTGGCGCGGGGACGCGCGCGGGGCAAAGCCGAAGCGTTCGAGGTCATAGCGCGGCATCGAGGCCTGCATCATCTCGACGGCGCAGCAGGCAAGCCCGAACGTCATCCACATCAGCGAGCCGGTGCGCGCCCAGTTGATGAGGTCGTCGGTGCGTCGTGACGAGGAAGCCCTTGTCGGCGAGCTTGGAGGAGATCTGCGTGAACCCCTCCTCGCCCGGCTTGACGAGGATGCCGCCGGAGCCGGCGAGCTCAGCTTTGGTCGGGGTGATCAATCCCATTCCAGCGCCCCTTTCCGCCACTCGTAGATGAAGCCGACGGTCAGCACGGCGAGGAACAGCATCATCGCCCAGAAGCCGGCGAGCCCGATGTCGCCGAAGGCCACCGCCCACGGGAACAGGAAGGCGACCTCGAGGTCGAAGATGATGAAGAGGATGGCGACGAGGTAGAAGCGCACGTCGAACTTCATGCGCGCGTCGTCGAAGGCGTTGAAGCCGCACTCGTAGGCGGACACCTTCTCGGGGTCGGGATTGTTGACGGCGATCATGAACGGTACCGCCATCAGCGCCAGCGCGATGAACAGCGCCACCCCGATGAAGATGGCGATCGGCAGGTAGTCGTAGAAGAGCTGGTCCATGTGGGCGTGCCTTGAGGGCGAGCTTGCGCGGCCTGCGGGTCGGCGCCACATCGTGCTGCGGCGCAATATCAGCGTTAACGCAGGCGCCCGTCCCGCGCAACAGTTCAGCACCGGCCGAAACGCCAAGTCCGGTGCCGCTGAGCGTCAGCGCGCGCGGCGCTTACGGTAGTGGCGGCGCGGGTTCTCGCCGCGGGACAGCTTCTCGCAAAAAGCGCTGCGCGTTCCGCTCAGACAGCCGTAGCGCCTCAGAAGGTCCGCGTCATAGGCATTCGTCGGGCCACCGGCCCGGGCATTGGCACGCGCATTCTCGACTTCCCAATAGGTTTGGGCTGTCGCCGGCCCGTGGCCCACAACGGCCAGCATGGCGGCGATAGCCGCCCAACGCACGCTTTTCATTCTTTTTCTCCGCGCTGCGCCACCCTATCGATGGTCTACCACTTCGAGAACCCTGTCGCGCCGACGCCAAAAAAAGCACCCTAGGCATTACAAAAGCGTGTTGGAAGCCCCGGGGTCACCACGCACGTTAGTTCCAGGTGTGGAGCAGGATCTTCCAGCCGACGCCGGTGCGCTCCAGGACGTTGATCCAGTTGCCGCCATATTGCGTCGTGCCGCCGTCCTCGGCCGGGCCGTTCAGCTGCCATTTCCCGGTCGCGATGGCCGTCGTCCCCTTTTCCAGCACGTTGTCGACGGTGACTTTGTGGCCGCTAAACCCTTTCGCCTGCAGGTCGGCGAAAAAGGCCGCAATCGCCTCCGGGCCATCGACCGGCGCGCCACCGGCCGGAAGCACGCGGGCGTCGGCGGCGTAGAGCGCGGCGAGCTTGGCCGGATCGCCGCTGTTGAAGGCTGCGTCCCATTGCTCCGCCCCGGCTTCAACTTCGCTTTTCATGCTGCTTCCTTTGTGGGTCTGATAACCGTGCCGTGCGAGGCTCGGCTTCTACAGCGGCGTTCTAGGCTCACGCCCGGCAACTGGCGAGCCACACCAAGGACGCATGCGACAGCTTGGCTTTGCAATCGGTCGCAATGCCTATCCTTACGAGGACGAGGAACCACCACAGCATGACAGAGCCTCTCGAACTCGGCCTAGACACGTTCGGCGACGTCACCATCGGCGATGACGGGAGGCCGCTGCCGCAGGCGCAGGTGATCCGCAACGTCATCGACGAAGCCGTGCTGGCCGACGAGCTGGGCGTCGACTTCTTTGGCGTCGGCGAACACCATCGCGATGACTTCGCCGTCTCCGCGCCCGAGGTTCTGCTAGCTGCCATCGCGGGCCGCACCACACGCATCCACCTCGGCTCCGCCGTCACGGTGCTGAGTTCCGATGACCCGGTGCGCGTGTTTCAGCGCTTCGCGACCCTCGATGCCGCATCGAACGGGCGCGCCGAGGTCATTCTCGGCCGCGGCTCGTTCACGGAGTCCTTCCCGCTCTTCGGCTACGACCTCAAGCAGTACGAGGTCCTGTTCGAGGAGAAGCTCGATCTCTTCGCGGCCCTGCTGAAGCAGGAGCCTGTGACCTGGCAAGGCAAAACACGCGCGCGGCCTAAAGAACCAGCGCGTGTTTCCGACCGTCGAGACCGGCACACTCAAGACGTGGATCGGCGTCGGGGGAAGTCCGGAGTCCGTCATCCGCGCGGCGCGCTACGACATGCCCATGATGCTCGCCATCATCGGCGGCGATCCCAAGCGGTTTGCCCCCTACGTCGAACTCTACCACCAGTCCCTGGAACAGCTCGGCAAAGAGAAGCTGCCGATCGGCGTGCATTCGCCCGGCTACATCGCCGACACCGACGAGCAGGCTAAGGACGAGCTCTGGGCACCCTACAAAAAGATGCGCGACCGCATCGGCGCCGAACGCGGATGGGGGCCGATGGGACGGGCGGAATTCGACCAGGAAGCCAGCGCCGGCTCTCTGTACGTCGGCTCGCCCGAGACCGTCGCCCGGAAAATTGCCGCGACCGCGCGCGCGCTCGGCATCTCCCGCTTCGATCTAAAGTACAGCGCGGGGCCTCTGTCGCACGAAAAGCTCATGCGCAGCATCGAGCTTTACGGCCGCAAGGTAATGCCGCTCGTACGCGACATGCTCGCCTGAGCGGGAACGCGACGTCGAAGTGCGAGCGCGATCGAACGATAAGGCCGGGCACCATGCCCGGGCGCAAACGGTCACCACCTCGTCATCAATCTTGCGGTGTTCCTGCTCTCAGGGGTCCTCGTCCCGCGCAGCGCGGAGGAGGATGCTCGCCTGGCGGCACTTTTCGAGATCGACGATGAGCCCCCGGGCAAGGCAGCGGCAGCCCTCGCCTAACGAGAGCTCCGGCGGCTCACGCTAGCTAGCGGCTGATGGGCTTAGACGCTGAAATCGTGGCGCGAGAGACGGGACTTGAACCCGCGGCCTCCGGCGTGACAGGCCGGCGCTCTAACCAACTGAGCTACTCCCGCAGTCAAAAACGCGCGCCCCGAGGGACGCGCTGGCCACGAAGCGATGATCTACGTGGCCTCTCCGGCGAAGTCAAGGATGCCCGACTTCGCCGGAGATGAAAGGCGTTAAGCGGCGCCCATGAAGTCGAGCTTGCCGATGGGAACCCCGTTGTGGCGCAGGATGTCGTAGGCGGTCGCGGCGTGGAAATAGAAGTTCGGCAGGGCGAAAAGCACGAGGTAGTCCTGGCCCTTGAAGTTCAGCTCGCGCGGGCCGGCCTTGAGCGAGATATCGCGCCCCTCCGAGCCGTCGATCTGCTCCGGCTTGAGGCCGGCCGATGAAGTCGAGCGTCTTGTGTATACGCGCCTTCAGCTCCGGGAAGGTCTTCTCGGTATCGGCAAAGCTCGGCACGGGAACGCCGGCAAGCCGCGCCGGGCAGCCCTTGGCGTGATCGGAGGCCAGCTGCACCTGGCGCGCCAGCGGGAACATGTCGGGCGCAAGGCGCGCGGCGGTGAGCACGTCGGGGTCGATCTTGCGTTCGGCGGCATTGGCGGCCGCCTTGTCGAGGATGGCGTCGAGCGCCTTGAGGGTGCGCTGAAAGGCCGGCACCGAGGCCTGGTACATCGAGAGCGACATGTGTTTCCGTCCCATATGATGACGGGCGCTCTCCGGCGCCCGGCCTACACATTGTCGCGCGCCGCCTCGCCGGCAAGGTGTCCGGCCCAGCTTCTTGATGTCGCGAGCGGAAAACTGTGAGCGGTGGTCTACCGCGGCGCGGCTACCGGATCACCGGGGCTGACCGCAAATCGCGCGATCTCGCGCCGCGGCCCAAACGAAACGGCAGAGACCAGAATGGCCTCTGCCGTTCGATCGCGCGCCCGCCGCAGCGCGTGAAACTACCAGCCGAAGGAGAGGCCCGCTTTCCCCGCAACCTGCCCCTGCCCCGTGCCTGCGCCTACGCCGCCGTGGAGCGTCGTCGTGCTGGTCGGTCCGAAGCACCTCGATCGACGATCCCGGCTGCCGTTACGCCGACAGCGTTCTCGCCGTCGTAGCCACCCCAGCCGATATTGAGCGCGAACGTCTGTCCCGCGTGGAAGAACGGCTGATCAAGGGCGAGAGCGATGGCGATGCCCTCTGCAAGCTCGTCGTCGCGGCGATCGAGGTTATCGATCTGCGATTGCAGGTTATCGGTGGTGTCATTCAGCGCTCCGACGGCCGTCTGCAAATCCGCGATCCTGGCCTGGGTCTGTTTGACGTCGTTTTGTCGATTTGGACCTGTTGACTTAGTCACGGTTCTAGTTCGTTATGCGCATGGTGTTGGAGTTGATCTGCGTCTGCTGCGTGGCGTTCGACGCCCTCGGATGGCGGTGATGTCGCTCGTGTTCGGAGTTGATCTGTGTCTGCTGCGTCGCATTCTGCTGATCGACGTAGCGCCTGTTGGCCGCGTCCGTCTCGCCCACCACGCCAGCCCGGGGATCGGCGACGTTCTGGACGACGTTGCCGCCCATGCTGATGGTGCCGCCGGTGACGGTTATCCCGCCGTTCATCGTCGACGATGTTCTGGAACGTCGTCGAAGCACCGTTGAATGTCGCGGCACCGTCCGGACATCTGGAACGCGGCCGCAGCCGCTGCCGACCCGAATGATCTCACCGCGGTCGGAAGGCGTTGAAGTTCGTGCCATTCCCGTAACCGTTGGCGTGTTGTCGCGATCAACAAAGTGCTTGTCGAACCCACGCAGGCATCGCTGAGGCCCTGCCGTTGCCCCCTCCCTCGGTAAATGATCTGGGCTGGCGCAGACGTCGCCAGTACGAGCAGCACCCGGCGATTAACTAATACCGGAGCACGCAAAGCGCCGGCAAACGCGAACCGAGTGAGAAGATTTCAACATGCTACGCAACATCACGGCACTCCCTGAACATACGCCCTCAGGGACTCAGCCAAACTCAAAACCCGCTAATCGCGCGTCATGCATCTGGATGATGAACTAGCGCTTTACCAAACATCGCGTTCGGAGTGTTGCACCCGCGCAACCGGTGCAACCGACGATATGCTGCCATCATCTGAACGAATGATGTGAACAGGCGTGCGATTGATTATGCGGGATATATTGCGTTCCCAATCCATTTTCCGAGGAGGGCATCCTGGGCAGTGATGATTTTAGATCCACGGATGCCCTCCTCGATCTCGTCGGCGACATCTACGACGCCGCCATCGAGCCGGCCAAATGGCCGGTGACTTGCGAGAGGCTGGGACGGCTGGTCGGCGGCATGCAAACGGCCATCGCCCTGCACGATACGGTTTCCCACCAGGTGTCTTTGAGCGCCTCAGTGGAACGTCGACCCCGCGCTCGAGGAGGCGATGAGGGCAAACTTTGCCATCAATCCCTTGGTGCCCGCCATCTGGCACGTGGAGACCGGCGAGCCGCATACGTCGTTCGGATTTCTTGGCGAGGAGGCCTACAAGAACACCCGTTTCTACCAGAGGGCCGCGGTACCGTTCGGTGTGGGCGATTCCGCGCTGATCGTGCTCGAAAAATCGGTACGCCAGTTCGGCGCGCTTTCTATTCAGCGCCACTGTGACCGGCCCCCTTATGGACAAGAGGAACTGGCGGTGCTGCGGCTTCTCTCCCCGCATATCCGCCGCGCCGTCATGATCGCGGATCTGCTGGACGCCCGCGCCCTCGAGCGCGACATGCTGTCCGCAGCGCTCGATCGCCTTGCGGTGGGTATCGTTCTTACCGACGCCGAAGGCCGCATCGCGCACACGAACGAGGCGACCGACAAGATGTTCGACGACGGGAGCATCGTGCGCCGGGTCGGGGACCAGCTCGCCGCCCGCGATTCCAATGCCGCCCGCGAGCTCTCGCAGGCCATCGCCGACGCCGCGAGCGGCACCACCATCGACATTCCGCGTTCCGGCATCGTCGTTTCGCTCAAGGGTGACGCCGGGCGTGATCTAGCGGCTTGGGTGCTGCCCCTCGATAGCGGCCTGCGCCGGGAGCTTGCTGCCGGCTTTGCCGCGCGCGTCGCCGTCTTCATCCGTGAGCTGGGCGACACCTCGCCGTTCCCGGCCGAGCTGTTCGTGCGCCGCTACGCCATCACGCCCGCCGAATCCCGCGTCATGGTGCTCATCGTGCAGGGCATGACCATTGCGGAGGCGGCCGAAACGCTCGGCATCTCGCTGCCGACCGCCAAGACGCACCTCGCGCGCCTCTTCGACAAGACCGGGACCAGCCGCCAGGCCGACCTCGTCCGCCTGGCCATGAGCGCGCTTGCTCCAACAGCCGCGGCTGAACGCTACCGCTCAGCGAAGTCGGCCCAGCGCCCGGGCAGCAGGCGGCCCGCTGGCAAGGCGCGGCGCCTCTAACAGAGCACACGCCGCTGTAGCGAAGCTTCCCGAGCTTGTGTCGCGAAAAATGGTGGGCGGTGAGAGGGTCGAACTCCCGACATCCTCGGTGTAAACGAGGCGCTCTACCACTGAGCTAACCGCCCGAACGCGCGACGCGTCCGCATGTAGCGCACGAACGCGCTCCTGCGCAATCGCAACCGCGCACCGCGGGCCGCAAATGCAAAGGCGCGCCGCGATGCCCGCGACGCGCCGAAGCAGTAGCCGAGGCCAAGCAAAACCCTGTTAGTTCAGGATTTCCTTCAGACCCTTCGACGGGCTGAACTTCGGCACCCGCGAGGCGGGGATGTTGATCGTCGCGCCGGTCGCCGGGTTGCGGCCTTCGCGCGCCTTGCGCTTGGCAACCTTGAAGGTTCCGAAATCCGGGATGCGGACCTCGTCGCCGTTCTTCATGGCGCTGCGGATGTGCTCGAGCACAGCGTCGACCGCCACGGTGGCCTTATCCTTCGTGAGCTCGGCTTCCTTGGCGACGGCGTCGATCAAATCTTTCTTGCTCATCTCGTGTCCGTCCTTTGCGTTCGGAAATTGCGACTTGGGGGAGTCGGGCGGAAGTAGGGGTCCCGCGCGTGTTGCTGAAGCCGCAACAGTGCGTGAGAGAAGCGCCCAATAGGCGGCCCCGTCAAGGGGGAAAAGGCGTGAAATTGCCCGAAAAACCTGGGGAAACAGGGCGTTTTGGGTGCACGGAGCGAGAACAAAAAACCTCGCGACCGGTGGCCGCGAGGTTACCGTAGTTGCATACAAAACGCGCGTCGCTCGTTTGGCTGAGCGACGCGCGTTTAATCAGTGTGCAGTGACGCGGGCGGCCGCAGCGGTGTCTTCGGCCTTCACTGCCGCCGCTTCCGCCGCCTCGTCCCATACGATGCGCTCAGGCGTTCTGAGCAGCGCGGTCTTAAGAACATCGTCGACGCGCGCCACCGGCACGATCTCGATCTTGTTCTTAATCTCCACCGGTATCTCGCTCAGGTCCTTAACGTTCTCTTCAGGGATAATGACGGTTTTGATGCCGCCGCGTAGGGCTGCGAGGAGCTTTTCCTTCAGACCGCCGATCGGAAGCACGCGGCCACGCAGGGTGATCTCACCCGTCATGGCGACATCCTTACGCACCGGAATTCCGGTCAGCACCGAGATGATCGCCGTCGCCATGGCGACGCCGGCCGACGGGCCGTCCTTCGGGGTGGCACCCTCGGGAACGTGGACGTGGATGTCCTTCTTCTCGAACAGCGTCGGATGGATGCCGAACTCGATCGACCGCGAGCGCACGTAAGCGTTCGCCGCCTGGATCAATTCCTTCATCACGTCGCGCAGGTTGCCGGTGACGGTCATGCGACCCTTGCCGGGCATCATGACGCCTTCGATCGTCAGCAGCTCGCCGCCGACCTCGGTCCAGGCAAGGCCCGTGACAACGCCGACCTGATCTTCCAGCTCTGCTTCGCCGTAACGGTACTTCGGCACGCCGAGGTAGGATTCGAGATTGTCGAGCGTGACGAGGACGGTCTTGTTCTGCGAGGTGAGGATCTCCTTCACCGCCTTGCGGGCGAGCTTGGCGATCTCACGCTCGAGCGAGCGCACGCCGGCCTCGCGCGTATAGCGACGCACCAGCTCCAGCAGCGCTCCGTCGTCGACGCTCCACTCGTTCGCCTCGAGGCCATGAGCCTGGCGCTGGCCAGGGATCAAATGCCGCTTGGCGATCTCGAGCTTCTCGTCCTCGGTGTAGCCGGCAAGACGGATGATCTCCATACGGTCCATGAGGGCCGGCGGAATGTTCAGCGTGTTGGCCGTCGTCACGAACATCACGTTCGAAAGGTCGTAGTCGACCTCGAGGTAATGGTCGTTGAACGTCGCTGTTCTGCTCGGGGTCGAGAACCTCGAGCAACGCCGCCGCCGGGATCACCGCGGAAGTCGGAGCCCATCTTGTCGATCTCGTCCAAGAGGAAAAGCGGATTGGTCCGCTTCGCCTTGCGCATGGACTGGATCACCTTGCCGGGCATCGAGCCGATGTAGGTGCGCCGGTGGCCGCGGATCTCGGCTTCGTCGCGCACGCCGCCGAGGCTCATGCGCACGAACTCGCGGCCCGTGGCATTGGCGATCGACTTGCCGAGCGAGGTCTTGCCCACGCCGGGAGGTCCGACGAGGCACAGGATCGGCCCCTTCAGCTTGTTGGTGCGCGCCTGCACCGCGAGATACTCGAGGATGCGCTCCTTGACCTTCTCGAGGCCGTAGTGCTCGGCATCGAGGACGGTCTGCGCCTCGTCGAGGTCCTTCTTGACCTTGCCCTTGATGCCCCACGGGATCGACAGCAGCCAATCGAGATAGTTGCGCACGACGGTGGCTTCCGCCGACATCGGGCTCATCTGCTTGAGCTTCTTCAGCTCGGCGAGAGCCTTGTCGCGGGCCTCCTTCGAGAGCTTGGTGTTCTCGATCTTCTCCTCGAACTCGGCGATGTCGTCGCGCTCGTCGCAGTCGCCGAGCTCCTTCTGGATCGCCTTCATCTGCTCGTTGAGATAGTACTCGCGCTGCGTCTTCTCCATCTGGCGCTTCACGCGCGAGCGGATCTTGCGCTCCACCTGCAGCACGGAGATCTCGCTCTCCATGAGCGTGTAGACGCGCTCCAGACGCTCGGAGATCGTCGAGGTCTCGAGGATCTCCTGCTTGTCGGCGATCTTGATGGCGAGGTGCGAGGCGATGGTGTCGGCCAGCTTCGAGTAGTCCTCGATCTGCGCGACGTTGCCGAGCACTTCCGGTGAGATCTTCTTGTTGAGCTTCACGTAGCTCTCGAACTGCGTCACCGCCGAGCGGGCGAGCGCCTCGATCTCTTCCTTGGCGCCGACGGTCTCCGGCACCTGCTCTACCTCGGCCTCGAAGTAGTTCGGGTTGTCGGTGTAGCGCTGGATCTTGGCGCGCGAGGTGCCTTCGACCAGCACCTTCACGGTGCCGTCCGGCAGCTTCAGCAGCTGCAGCACGGACGCGAGCGTGCCGACGGGATAAATGGCGTCGGTCGCCGGATCGTCGTCGCCGGCGTTCTTCTGCGCGGCAAGCAGGATGTGCTTGTCGGAGCGCATCACCTCTTCGAGCGCATTGATCGACTTGTCGCGCCCGACGAACAGCGGGACGATCATGTACGGGAACACCACGATGTCGCGTAGCGGAAGGACCGGATACAGACCTTTGCCCGCCGTCTTGTCTTTCGTCTTGGTGTCTTCGCCCATTTCGCTACCTATCGTGGTCGCCGCGTTTTAATTCGAGAGCGTTGGCGCGCATCGCGCTCCAGGCGCTCCCTCAAGACATCAAACGCGTATGCCCTGGCACTATTGAGGCGGACGCCGCGCGGGATCTGTAGCCCCTTCCGCCTCAGCTGACTTCGCACAACATCGCAGAAGCAGCGCCCCATGTGAAATGGGGCGGCCTGCTGCTGGATCAAGAGCCGTCGCCGTAGTTGCGGTCGACGGCTTGGCCGTCTGGAAAGAGCCGCCTTCCCTCAGGCGGCTCAGGTGATCAAGACGCGGTCGAGCCCTTTTCGTCGGCCCGATCGGAGTAAATGCGCAAGGGACGCGCGCCGCCTTCCACGACTTCCGGTCCGATGACGACTTCTTCCACGCCTTTCAGCGCCGGAAGGTCGAACATGGTGTCGAGAAGGTTGCCTTCCATGATGGAGCGCAGGCCGCGAGCACCCGTCTTGCGCTCGATCGCCTTGCGGGCGATCGCCTTGAGCGCGTCGTTGGTGATCGTCAGCTTGACGTCTTCCATCTCGAACAGGCGCTGGTACTGCTTGACCAGAGCGTTCTTCGGCTCGGTCAGGATCTGCACCAGGGCCTCCTCGTCGAGGTCCTCGAGCGTGGCGATGACCGGCAGACGGCCGATGAACTCGGGGATGAGCCCGAACTTCAGCAGATCTTCCGGCTCGACGCCGCGCAGAACTTCGCCCGTGCGGCGCTCATCGGCGCCGATGACCTTGGCTCCAAAGCCGATCGACGTCCCCTTGCCACGGCGCGAGATGATCTTCTCGAGGCCGGCGAAGGCGCCGCCGCAGATGAAGAGGATGTTCGTCGTGTCGACCTGCAGGAACTCCTGCTGCGGATGCTTGCGGCCGCCCTGCGGAGGCACGGAGGCGACGGTGCCTTCCATGATCTTCAGCAGTGCCTGCTGCACGCCCTCGCCCGACACGTCGCGCGTGATCGACGGGTTGTCGGACTTGCGCGAGATCTTGTCGACCTCGTCGATGTAGACGATGCCGCGCTGCGCCCGCTCGACGTTGTAGTCGGCGTTCTGCAGCAGCTTGAGGATGATGTTCTCGACATCCTCGCCGACATAGCCGGCTTCGGTGAGCGTCGTCGCATCGGCCATGGTGAACGGCACGTCGAGCATGCGGGCGAGCGTCTGCGCGAGCAGCGTCTTGCCGCAACCCGTCGGGCCGACCAGCAGGATGTTCGACTTGGCGAGCTCGACGTCGTTGTTCTTCGACGCGTGGTTGAGCCGCTTGTAATGGTTGTGGACGGCGACGGAGAGCACGCGCTTGGCGTGGTCCTGACCGATCACATAGGAATCGAGAACCGCGGAGATTTCCTGCGGGGTCGGCACGCCGTCGCGCGACTTCACCAGGGTGTTCTTGTTCTCTTCCCGGATGATGTCCATGCACAGCTCGACGCATTCATCGCAGATGAACACGGTCGGACCGGCAATTAGCTTGCGTACCTCATGCTGGCTCTTGCCGCAAAACGAGCAATAGAGGGTATTTTTCTCTTGAGCCATTCCGGATGTCTCACCCCTCCTGGGCAGCTGCGCGCCGGATCAGCCGGCGCTCGCCTTGGAAGATTCCAGTCTCATGCCGCCAGGCGAAAATCGCGGGTCCGAGTCCATTACAGTGATCTGAGCACGCTAGCGTTCTCCAGATCAAGATTGGATTAACGGATACCGGCCCACTCAATGCCGAAGCGGCTCGATTACCACAGTTTTGTGGCAGCCTCGCGGTCAGCTGGACGAGCATAACTCGTTCGTCAATTTGACCGCGAACTTTACAAAGATGACCCCGCCGGCCCGTCGGCGCAAGTGCGCCGTCGGGTGTGCGGCTTTTCGGCCTGACGCCCGCCGTATGGGGTAGCTGCCTCAGGAAGCGGTGGCGGCCATGGCGCCGAAGTCTACTTCCTCACGGCTATTTAGTACCTTGTCGATCAGGTGGAACTCCTTCGCCTGATCTGCCGTCATGAAATAATCGCGGTCGAGGGTCCGTTCAATGACCTCGTAGCTCTGGCCGGTATGCTTGACGTAGACCTCGTTGAGGCGCCGCTTCATCTTAATGATGTCCTCGGCGTGACGCTCGATGTCGGACGCCTGGCCGGAGAACCCACCGGACGGCTGATGGACCATTACGCGAGCGTTTGGAAGGGCATAGCGCAATCCCTTGGTGCCGGCGCACAGCAGCAGCGAGCCCATCGACGCCGCCTGGCCGATGCACAGCGTGGCGATGTCGGGCCGGATGAACTGCATGGTGTCGTAAATCGCCATGCCCGCCGTGACGACACCGCCCGGCGAGTTGATGTACATGGAGATTTCCTTCTTCGGGTTCTCCGCCTCGAGGAACAGCAGCTGCATGCAGACCGATGCCGCCATGTGGTCCTCGATGGGACCCGTCACGAAGATGATGCGCTCCTTCAGAAGGCGCGAAGGCAGGTCGTAACCGCGCTCGCCGCGGTTCGTCTGCTCGACCACCATCGGCCAGAAGGTGTTCGTCAAAGTGCTGACCGGATCGCGCATGGCCTCATTCCTTCTGGTTCGCTCGGCTCGCCGGCGCGTCGAATCGCGCCGCGCTCCGTCGTCTTTCTTGGGCAGTGCCGCCTGCGGGTGCAAGACCCCCGCCTCAGGGGAGAGTGGGCGGCACGGCTATATAGGGTAGGTAAGACGCGATTACGCCTCCGTCGCGTCTTCCACCTTCTGAAACAGTTCGTCCCGGGACACTTTCTTGTCGGCCGGCTTAGCCTTGTCGATGACGAAATCGACGACCTTGTCCTCGAATATCGGGGCCCTCAGCTCGGCCAGCGCACCTGGCGTCTTTTCGTAGTATTCATAGACGGTCTTTTCCTGGCCCGGGAAACGGCGCGCCTGCTCGATCAAAGCCTTACGCATTTCGTCCTGGGTGATCTTCAGGTCGTTGCGCTCGGCAATCTCCCCGATGACGAGCCCGAGGCGCACGCGGCGCTCGGCGATGCGGCGATATTCCTCGCGCGCCTCGTCCTCGGTCTTGCCTTCGTCCGCGAACGTCTTGCCGGACCGCTTGAGGTTGCTCTCCAGCTGCTCCCAGATGACCGAAAACTCGTTGTCGACCAGCGAGGGCGGTAGCTCGAACTCATGCGACTTCTCGAGCTGGTCGAGCAGCTCACGCTTCAGTTTCATGCGCGCCGCGTTGGCGTACTCGCGGCCGATCTGGGCGCTGACCAGCTCCTTCAGCTGCGTCACGCTTTCGGCGCCGAGCGTCTTGGCGAAGTCGTCGTTGACCTCGGGGCGCACCGCGGTTGCGACCTCTTTCACCTTCACGTCGAAGCTCGCCTGCTTGCCGGCCAACGTGGCAACCGGATAGTCGTCCGGGAACGTCGCGGTAACGACGCGTTCCTCGCCCGCTTTGACGCCGGCGATGCCATCCTCGAAGCCGGGGATGAAATTGCCCTGTCCGAGCACGATCGGGGCGTCCTCGGCGGTGCCGCCCTCGAACGCTTCGCCGTCGATCTTGCCGACGAAGCCAACGGTGACGCGATCGCCGGTCTCAGCCGCGCGGCCCTCGTCGGGCGTAAACGTGACGCTGCGGTCGACCAGTTCGCCCACGGCCTTGTCGATCGCCTCGGGATCGACGTCGGCGACGAGACGCTCGAGCTTCAAGCCGGCGAAGTCGGTCAGCTCGATGGATGGGAGCACTTCGAACGTCATCGAATAGGAAAGGTCGGCCTGGCCGGTAAGCACACGCTCGATCTCGGCCTGGTCCTCCGGCAGGCTGACGCTCGGCTGCATCGCCGGGCGCTCCTTGCGGTCGGCAATCGCCTTGTTGCTCGTCTCGCGCACGGTGTCCTGCAGCACCTCGACCATCAGCGAGCGGCCGTACATCTTCTTCAGATGCGGCACCGGCACCTTGCCCTTGCGGAAGCCCTTGAGCTGTACGCGGTCCTTCATCTCGTCCAGGCGATCGGTGAAGCGCTTGTCGAGCTCTCCGGCCGGGACGACCACTTGCAGCGTCCGCTTCAGACCTTCGTTGCTCGTTTCGGTAATCTGCATTGTTCTCCAACCTGCTCGTAAAGCCGAAGGGCTCCGTTTGATCGCGCTTATCGCGTGGTGCGGGCGGAGGGACTCGAACCCCCAAGCCTTGCGGCGCTTGGACCTAAACCAAGTGCGTCTACCAATTCCGCCACGCCCGCGCTTCGTCGCCCTCGCCTCAGGCCGGCTTGCGCCAGTCCGTACTCGCTTTGCGGCAAGTCATTGCGGCTGTCGGGAACGATCGGGCGAAGATATATCTGGCGGGAACCGCAAAAAGCAACGCCCCATTGCCCGAGCCATTTCCGGCCGGCAGGGATTTCGGGCCGCAAACGACGCCAAGCCGCTGTTCCCGGCGACAATTGGCCTTAACCAGTCGCCCGGCAGCCCTGGATGGGCGTCATGACGATGATCGTCTCCGGCGCATATTTGTTCATCGCACCGGACGCCGCGTCGATGCCCAACCCGATGACGCCTCCGGCAATGATATTGCCCGCTGCCAAGCCCTCGGTGAACGAGGTCACGATCCCTGCTCCGTCCTGGAAGCACTCCTTGGTGCAGCGCACCGTGATGTTTTCCTCAACTCTTCTCCAAAGTCACGGTCGCCGGCGTCACGACGTCGACCGTGCCGATGGCGCCGGAGCGAAGCTGGCAACGCGCCCCGGCCGCACCTGGCGAGTTGATGGCGATTGTCTGCGTCGTGCCCTTGACGATCGTGGCGCACGACGGCAGCAAGAGCAGCGCGAGCGCTGCACCAAATACGAGACGCATTTTGTAGTTTCCCCCCGAGCCCCAAGCGGCGGATCATGAGGGCCCGCTGCACCACGTGCAACAACAGCCTGATCGCAACCATGAGTTATTCCACTGCCCTACCGTGCGCGGCTCGCACGGGAAATTTGCCCGCATGTCCGCTCCAGCGAACGAGCCTCCGCTAGTGTGAAAATCGCGCGCTCACGCGCAGTTGCGAGCGACAATTGGCGCCGCTAGGGTCCGCCGTTCCTTAATGGAGTTGCCCCCTTGAACCCGCCGCGCCCTAGCGTCGCCGCCGCCGTCGGCCGCACGCCTCTCATCAAGCTTCGCCGCGCCTCCGAAGAAACTGGCTGCACCATTCTCGGCAAAGCCGAGTTCATGAACCCCGGCGCCTCGGTGAAGGACCGCGCCGCGCTCGGTATCATCACCGAGGCGATGGCGAGCGGCCGGCTGCAACCCGGCGGCACGGTCGTCGAAGGCACCGCAGGCAACACCGGCATCGGTCTGACGGTTATCGGCAATGCGCTCGGCCTGCGCACGGTGATCGTCATTCCCAATACGCAGTCGCAGGAGAAGAAAGACACCCTGCGCCTGCTCGGCGCCGAAGTCGTCGAGGTCCCGGCCGTGCCGTACCGCGACGCCAACAACTACGTGAAGTATTCCGCCCGCCTCGCCGAGGCGCTCGCCGCCACCGAGCCGGGCGGCGCGGTATGGGCCAACCAATTCGACAACATCGCCAACCGCGAAATCCACACGGCGACGACGGCCGAGGAAATCTGGGCCGACACCGAGGGCAAGGTCGACGGCTTCGTCTCCGCCGTCGGCTCCGGCGGCACGCTCGGCGGCGTCTCGCGCGGCCTAAAGGCCAAGCGCGAGGGCATCGCCATCGCCCTGGCCGATCCGCCCGGATCGGGGCTCTACTCCTATTTCACCACCGGCGAATTCAAGCCCGAGGGGTCGTCCGTCACCGAAGGCATCGGCCAGAGCCGCATCACCAAGAATCTCGAGGGGGCACCCATCGATATGGCGTACCAGATCCCCGACGAGGAGGCCCTGCGCATCGTCTTTGCCTTGACGGCCGAGGAAGGGCTGTGCGTCGGCGCTTCGACCGGCGTCAACGTCGCCGGGGCGATACGCCTCGCCCGCGAGCTGGGGCCCGGTCACACGATAGTGACGATCCTGTGCGACAGCGGTACGCGCTACCAGTCGCGGCTTTTCAACCCGGCGTTTCTGCAAGCCAAGTCTTTGCCCGTTCCTCCCTGGTTGGCCGGCCCGGCGCCCCAACTTCCGTCGGTTTTCAGTACGACGTAACGCGTATTGAACCAGCGGAGGCCGCGTCAATCCTTGCGGCTTCGGCTAGTTTTGCCTATGTCGCTAGGTGCGCGGCTGGCGAACCGGCGCCCAGAAACGTTCACGACACTGCAAGAGAGGGAAACGTGCTCGAAAGCGCCAAGAATTGGATCGTCGATACCGACTGGCTCGCCTCGCATCTCGATGCCCCCGATCTGGTCGTCTTTGACGCGAGCTGGCACCTGCCGACCGCGGGACGCAACCCGAAGGCCGAATTCCTCGAAGGCCACATTCCCGGTGCCCTGTTTTTCGACATCGACGAGCTGACGGACGAAAAGTCCTCGCTCCCGCACATGCTGCCCTCGACCGTCAAGTTCGCCTCGCGCATGAAGAAGCTGGGCGTCGGCGACGGCATGCGCATCGTCGTTTACGACACGGTCGGATTGTTCTCGGCCCCGCGCGCGTGGTGGACGTTCCGCGCCATGGGCCATGAGGATGTCGCCGTGTTGAGCGGCGGGCTGAAGAAGTGGAAGGCCGAAGGCCGCGAGCTGGAGGACGGTCAGCCGCGCAAGCGGACCGAGCGCCACTTCACGCCGCTACTGAATGCCTCGCTGATTCGCGACATGGACGACGTGAAGAAGGTGATCCAGAAGCGGTCGGCCCAGATCGTCGACGCGCGCCCTGCCGGCCGCTTCGAAGGCACCGAGCCCGAACCGCGCCCGGGCTTGCGCCCCGGCCATCTGCCCGGCGCACGCAACGTTCCTTCGCAGACGCTGATCAACGCCGACGGCACACTGAAGTCGACGCCCGAGCTGGCCAAGATATTCGCGGACGCCGGCATCAATCCGAAGCAGCCTGTCGTCACCTCGTGCGGCTCGGGCGTGACGGCGTCGATCCTGTCGCTCGCGCTCGCCGTGCTCGGACAGACCAACGCGGCCGTCTATGACGGCAGCTGGGCCGAGTGGGGCGCCGACAACGGTCCTCCCGTCGAGACCGGCCCCGCCCGCGAACTCACTACTTAGTGCTGACATACGCTGCGCGAGGCTTCACCCATCGGGTGTAGCGCTCGCGGATAGCCGGCGCACGCGCCGGGCCGCCGTCCATGCGAAGCATGGCTTCGCCATGACGCGCCTGAGCTTGGGCTGCCAAGCAGCCCAAGCTGAAGCTCACACAAGCGTATTAGCCAACTGTGATCTGCGAAGCGGCGACAGTCTTGTGCGCGGCAGCCAGGGCACAAGTGCCCCGGCGCGAGCGCCGGCCATCAATTCGACGGCGGCCGCCGCATACAAAGCGTCCCTCAACTTGTGTCACCACGAACTAAGCCCGGCGCGGCTCGGGATACATGCGGTAGGTGATCATCAACAGCGCCATCAGGATGGCGGAGGCGAGCCCTGCCAGCGTGCCGATCCACACGGGCGACCACTCGCCGCCAACCTGATCCAGCAGCTCCTTGCTCGCCAGACTTCCGGCGACTGAGGCGATGATGGCGAACACCGCAACGACCATCGGAATGCGCGTGTCGTCGGGGCCGGCGCCGGAGAACCGGTTCAATAGCTCATTGCGCACCGCAACGGCGACGATGGTGGCGATGAAGCCGGACACGACGGCGAGCGGCGCGGTGGTAAGGCTGGTGCCGATGATGCCGCCGGTGACGGCGCCGATGGCGGCGGCCGTCAGTATGACGACGATGAGGCTTGCGGACGTAACTCCCTGCGGCATGGAAGGCATTGGAAATCCCCCTGGGCTGTTATTTTCCGCCACCACAGGCGACCAACACGCCTCTTGATGGGCAGAGTTGCAATGGCCGCGAGTGTATTGAGTGTTCGCGCCTAAGCAATAGCGGGTGCGCGGAGCTTTCACCGCGCCGCCCATCCCCACGCCATCAGCAAATTGAAATGACTGAGAAGTCTGCGCCGAAAAAGCGCTCCCACACCGATTGCGCAATGCACGCTTCAGCGGCCTAGCGCTTATCCTTTGCCACATGCGCCAAGATCGCCTCCGCCAGCTCCGTGGCCCGATCGGCCGGCAAGTCGATGGCGGTGATCTCGCCCAATTCGTCGATCAGGATTGCTACCTGCCCGTGGCCACGCTCGGTGACCTCGATCGAGCCGCTCGGGGTTTCGCACGCGAAGATCGTCATTGCATCTCCCGGTCGCGGCAGTCGCTTGGGATTGGTTGGTGGGTCCGTATGGCGCTTAGCTGGTCACGCAGCAACCTAGAAGCTGTTCGGCATCCACGTCCACCTCTGCAGTCGATTTCGGAAGGTCGCTCACTCCGGACGGTTGCTACGACGAGCTGCACGGATTTTCCATCCTGCCAGATGGTCGCCGCGCCGAGATTTTGCAGCTCGGCGGTGTCGTCAACTATGACATGCCTGAATACGCGACTTCGCTACGCGTCAAGGCGCTCACGAGCGTGGCGGTTGCGAACAGTGTCGAATCGTGGGGTGTCGTCTTCGGATGGCTAAAGAAGTTCTAACCCCACGATCCATGTCAGCATTCAAACTGCGCGACGCCTGAGAAGTGCCACAAGCGGCCATTGCGCCGCCTCACCGTTGATAGGCCAGGTTAGATCACGTCTTGGGTGGCGTGTCCGTCTGCGCGCGCTCCTGCAGGCTGCCGGTGATCGGGGCCTCGGGCAGCGTCTTGGGCAGGATGCTGCCGGTCACCGGTTCGCGCATCTGCGAGGGCTCGACGATGATGCCCGCCACGGGCGCGTCAGCTTCCCTGTTGCTGCCTATGACGGGGGCAGCGGTCGGAACCGGGTGATAGAAGCCGCTGACGTGCTCGGACCGAGCGCTCGGCTGCTGCTCGTACCCGGCCGGTGATGCGGGCTGCGGACGTTCCGCCGTTGCCAGCGCGCGATTGCCACCGCGCAGGAAGTCGGGGATTGCAGCCTCGATGATCTCCGAAACGCCAATACCGCACTTGTCCATGTAGCAGCTGGTCAGACGGACCTTCTCATCGAGGGCGAAGTCCTTCGGTTGAGAGAGCTCCACACGAACGAGCTGGCCGCGACCACGCACGCGGTTCGGAAGCTGGAACTCCGGCGGCAGCGCGTCGGTGACCGGCAGCACGCGCTCGATGTAGCCGGTGGCCATGCGGCCGCGACCCTTGATCGAGACCTTCTGGCCCTCGTCAACGTCAAAGAGATAGTTTTCGGGGATGTAGGCGAGCACGTAGCTCGTCCCAGCGTAGATGTTCGCGACCGGCGTAGTACCTGCGCTCAGGACCTCGCCGACCATACCGACGTGGCTGCCGACGTAGCCGCTTGCGGGCGCCGTCAGCACGCCGCTGCCATAGGTGCGCTGCAGGTCGGTGTAGGCGCTCGACACCTGAAGAAGCGCGCCTTGATTGGCGGTGATCTCCGTCTCGAGCGAGGTCTTCTCGGCTTCCAGCGAGAGAAGCTTGTCCATCGCCTGCACTTGAGCGGCCGACATCTGCTGCATCGAGCGGGCGAGCGCGAGGCCATTCGCGTTCGCCTTCTGCAACGTGTCCATGTACCCGTTCGCACTCTCGGCGGAAACCTTCGCCATGGGGAGTAGGGCTTTCACCACCTCGCGCCGCCCCTCGAGTTGGGCAACGCGGCCAGTGACGCGCGCCTGCTCGGCGGCGAGATCTGCCAGCGAGCGCGACATCGCCGCCGAGTCGACCACGGCAATTGTTTGTCCGGCTTCGACCCAGTCGCCCGGCCGCACGCTGATCTCACGGATGCGGGCGTCCGGCCACGGGGAGGCGACGGCCACGGTCTGGCGCGTCACGAGCCCATCTGCGTCGAGCATGAGGCTGCCTCCGCCGAGCGCATAGACCGCAAATCCACCGGCGCTGCCGATGACCAGCGTGGTCAGCACCAGCTTACGCAGCCGCTTCCACTTAACCTGACTTGCCTGCAATTGATTGCTCATGACTGTACTCGTTCCTCAGGCAGCATGTGCGTGACGGCTTGCGTGCTTCCGCTGCATGATGCGGGCAGCGATCCGTTCCGCGGCATCACCGCGTCCAAATGGGTTCGGGGCATTGATCAACTTGCGCTCGCCGCTGTCGGTTAGGTTGCGCACACCGTCGACGATGGCGGTGTAGTCGGAGCCGACGAGCTTTCCGAAGCCGGCCTTGACGACCTCGGGACGCTCGGTGCTCTCGCGCGTGATGAGGATCTGCAGGCCAAACGTTGGTGCCTCCTCCTGCACGCCGCCGGAGTCGGTGACGACGGTCCAGGCGCGGTCGAGAAGGTAGACAAAGTCCGGGTACTGCAGAGGCGACAGCAGGTGCACATTGGGAGCGTCGCCGAGGTATTTGAGAACGTCGCCGGCGACCTGCGGGTTAAGGTGGACAGGGAGGGCAATGACTTTGTCGCCGTCGCCGGCCAGGGTGCGCAGGGCGCGCAGGACGTTGCGCATCGGCGTGCCAATGTTCTCGCGGCGGTGCATCGTCGCCAGGACGAGCTTCTTGTCGGTCGGAAGTGCCGACACGCCAGCGTCGATCGGCTGGTAGTCGTTGCCGATCTTGGCGCGCGCATACTGCAGCGCGTCGACGACGGTGTTGCCCACCATGTCGATGTCGCTGGGCGCGATCCCCTCGCGCAGCAGATTCGCCCGTGCCTCCTGGGTAGGCGGGAAGTGCAAGCTCGCAGCCTGGCCAATGAGGCGGCGGTTGAATTCCTCCGGGAACGGCGAATAGAGATCGCCGGTGCGCAGGCCCGCCTCGACGTGGGCCACGGGCACGCGGCCCATGAAGCCGGCAGTGGCGGCGGCAGCGGCCGTCGCGGTGTCGCCCTGGACGATGATCCAGTCATAAGTCTTGGCGCGCAGGATCTTCTCGACCTGCTCCGTCATGCGTCCGAACTTGCCGGCGAGCCCCTGCTCCTCGATGATGTTCGAGCCGTTGTGGGTGACGGTGATGGCGAAGAAGTCGAGCAGCCCGGCAGCAAGCTCGATGTGTTGACCCGACCAGAAGACATCGAGCTCAGCGCCCGCGTCCTGCAGGGCTTTGCAGACTGGGCCAAGCTTGATGATCTCGGGACGTGTGCCGAAGGCAACGAGTACGCGCATACGGTTATTTGCTTTCTTTGTCAGCGATTGGCGGAGACGAAGTCGTCTGGGATGTCGTGCACCGTCTTCGACCAGACGATGGGTTTGGTGGCGAGTTCGGAAGCGCCGAGGAACGTCTTCCAGGCGCGGTAGACCGCGGCCATGTTGATGTAGAGCGCTGCCGGCCAGCGCACGGCGATGCCGATCCAGTCGTACTTGCCGTAGACCTCGTAGCCCGAGATCACGCGCACGACGTAGCGGGTGATGAGCGCGAAGAGGTTGATCCACATGGACACGATGACGACGTCGCCCATCGGCTCGGGGAAGTCGGCAAGCTCGACGTAGCCGAGCAGCATCAAGCCGAGGAGCACGGCGGAGATCGGCGGCAGGAAGCTGGTGATCATGCCCTTGCGATCGCGCAGGAAGAAATAGAAGTCCCACGGATCGCCGGTCCAGCCGAGCTTGCAGAAGGCCTCGAAGTTGATGCCGTAAACCCAACGGGTTTTCTGCTTGATCGAGGCTTCCAGCGTCTTGGGGAAATATTCGCGCGTGGCAACGAAGTCGAAGCCATCGTCGACGTTGCGCGAGATGGCGGCAAACGCGGACTTGAAGCCTGAACGCTTGGCCTCGATGCCAAGGATGTAGTCCTCGGTGACGGTGCCGGACATAAGCACTTGGCCGCGCGTGGCCAGGAAATGCTCGATGAGGCGCTTGGTTATGCAGGTGCCGACACCGGCCGATGGAATGGCTGCACCGACAGCATCGCGCACGATCAATTCGCGCGTATGGCGCTCGGCGAACTCGTCCATGTAAGTGGATGCGACGATGGCGCCCTTGCCGCGGTTCAAGGAGAACACGGGGGCCTGGATGAAGTCGTTCTCTTGCGCGTAGGCCGCGTAAACAGCGAACGAACGAGCATCGATGACATCCTCGCTGTCGTGCAAGACGACCAGCTCGGGCGCGGCTTCGGCGCTGAACACCTGTGCGAACATCTCGTTCAGCATCTGGCCCTTCGACGTCGGACCAGGCAGCCGGTTGACGATGACGTTCACGCGCGCGGGGTACTTGGCCTCGAGCTCCTTCGCGACGCGGAGCGTTCCGGTGTCGTTGGGATAGACGCCGAGATAGAGAGAGACCTGCGGGTTTTGAATCCGTGCGAGATTGCCCTCGACCATCTTTCCGAGAACCTCTTCCTCGTGCCAGTTGGCGACGAAGACTCCGGTCGGGGGGATGACGGTCTCGCCATCATCGAGCTGCGTCACGCGGCGGCGTACGATGCCGAGAGCGACGAGGTCGATGAACGCATCGTCGATCGACGACACGCTAATCAACACGCTCACCGTGAAGAGCAGGACGATAAGAAACTCGAGCACTTCTCTGACGCCTTCCGCGGTTGCCCTCGAAACGGAGCAACTTCTCTAAAATTCGAACCTTGTGCCGGGAGGCTTTAGTTCAAATTTTCGGAAAAGCGCGTTAATGCGCTCACTGACGGATCGCTAAAAAGCAATTAACCTCAATCAATCGTTACTACGGTGAGCATGCCCGAAGACCCTACTCCGCCGCCAACCTGACGTAGCTGCCGTTGGAGACCGGGCAAGCCGCCCAGAGCTCGCCGAGCGCATGGATCAGGTTCGCCATCTGCTCGTCCGAGTGCGCTGGCGATGGCGTCAGACGCATCCGCTCGGTGCCCTTCGAGACAGTCGGATAATTGATCGGTTGTACGTAGATCCCGTAGCGGCACAGCAGCGCGTCCGTCACTGCCTTGCAGTGAACCGGGCAGCCGACCATCACAGGGACGATATGGCTTGGATTGTCCATGACGGGCAGGCGCTTCGCCTTGAGTAGCCTCTTGAGTGTCCGAACCCGCTCCTGGTGGCGGGCGCGCTCAAACGCGCTCGTCTTCAAATGGCGGACGGAAGCGAGTGCCCCGGCCACGATTGCAGGCGCGAGCGATGTCGTGAAGATGAACCCGGAGGCAAACGAGCGGATCGCATCGCAGAGGTCGCGGGAGCCGGCAATGTAGCCGCCCATGACGCCGAACCCCTTGGCGAGCGTGCCGTTGATGATGTCGACCCGGTCCATGACGCCGTCGCGCTCGGCAATGCCCCCGCCGCGCGGGCCGTACAGGCCGACCGCGTGCACCTCGTCTAGGTAGGTGAGCGCCCCGTACTTCTCGGCGAGATCGCAGATCGCCGCGACCGGGGCGATGTGCCCGTCCATGGAGTAGACGCTCTCGAAGGCGATGATCTTGGGCGTGCCCTTCGGAACTTTCTTGAGTTTCGCCTCGAGGTCGGCGACGTCGTTGTGACGAAAGATGTGCTTCTCGCACTGCCCGTGGCGAATGCCCTCGATCATCGACGCGTGGTTTTTCTCGTCCGAGAAGACGACCGTGCCGGGGACGAGCTTGACGAGGGTCGAGAGCGTCGCGTCGTTGGCGACGTACGCCGAGGTGAATAGAAGCGCGGCTTCCTTGCCATGCAGGTCAGCAAGTTCGCGCTCGAGCGCCACATGATAGTGCGTTGTGCCGGAGATATTGCGCGTGCCGCCAGAGCCGGCTCCCACGGCGTCTATCGCCTCGTGCATGGCGGCGATCACCTTGGGATGCTGGCCCATGCCGAGATAATCATTCGAGCACCACACCGTGACCTCGCGTGCGCCATTTGCCGCGAAATGATCTGCCACTGGAAAGAATCCGCGGCGGCGCTTCAAATCCGCGAAAACGCGATATCGCCCTTCTTGATGAAGGGTCTCGAGCCGCTCCTGGAGCAAGCGCTCAAATTTCATGCCGGCCTCCTACGCGTCCTTCCGGACGAAATGCGGAGCAGTCATTCAGCCTTCAGGTCGAGTTCAACAGAGGCCTTCGCCTTGGCCTCCTCGTATGAGCGCTTGAGCTCGGCGGAGCTCGGATCAAGCTTTAGCGCCTTCGCATAGGCGGTAGCTGCCTGTTCATAGCGCTCCATGTGGAAGTAGGACCAACCGAGCATCCCCCAGCCTTTGACGTCGTCTGGCTTGGTCGCGAGCCGAGCCGCCAGCCGTTCGATCATCGTGTCTACATCAGCCAGCGGTTCGCCACCGGCAGGTGTAGACGCTGGTGCTTCGGCTCCAATGGAATGCGTGTAGTCCGCGAGGCTCGCAAGCATTTCGCCATCCGAGCCCAAACCAGGCCCCGAGTTCGTGTCCGCTGAGCGGACCTCTTCGGGAACATCCTGAAATTGGGAAACAGCTGCGCCAACGCCGGCAACGAGGAGGAAAACTGCGGCAGGTCCGATCAACCTCGGGACGGCGCGTCGAAAGTTTTGGCCGAAGCCCCAGCTCGATGACCGCAGCTGACAGAGGAGAGCAAGTCTCTCCGCGTCCGCTTCTGCTGCGTTGAGTTTCCCAAGCTTAAGTCGTGCTTCGATATCTTCGAGCCGAGCTTTGCAAGTCTCTACGTCAATCCGCTTCCTTTGCATCTGCCACCTCATCGCTACCAATGCCCGCGCGCCTTCGGGCGCTGAGAGGATCCAGGACCTCGAGACAAACCGCGGGTGTAGTAGTTGCGGGGATAGTAGACATAGCCCCCGATATGCGTCGGGTAATGCCCGCGGCTGTAGTAGTAGGGGTAATCGTAGTAGATGGAGCTCGGGCCCATAGGCAGGGGAATGCGCGCGCCGCGGCCACGACGTTGCATCTCAAGCACAAAATTCCTGCCGCCGTCGCGCTTCCGAATGGACTTGCCGGACGCATCATCGGTCATCGACGCAATGCCGAGGAAGCCGACCGCCAGCAAGCAAGGCATCAGAAGAGATGCGAACGAATTCCGACTGGTCATGAGATTACCTCGCATGGTCAGAACTTCCTGCGGACCTCGGCGCGGACGCCGAAGTTGTCTTCGTCGCCGCCCTCGAGGATCTGATAGGTCGCATCGGCGCGGAACAGCCAGGCCCGGTCGATCGGGATCTGATAGCGAACACCGAAGCCGTACTGCGGGTCCTGGGCGCCGATGCCGTCATCCTCGAAGGGCTGCACCATGGCCACCTCGAAGACGAGCTGCTGATCCAGATTGAAGAGATACTGCAGGCCGATCGCGCCGCCGAAGGCGTTGGAGCCGGTGTCGTCGAGCTTCGGGTAGCCGGTCAGGGCGTCGGTCTCGAAGTTGATGCCGACGTTCTTCAGTATGCCCGCGCCATTGCCATCGACCAGCGGCTGAGGGTTGCCGAAGCCGACGAAGAAGTTGGCGTAGGGGAGCAGCGTGCTCGGCAAGCCCGAGATCAGGCTGTTCTCCGAAATGATGGCAAAGCCGTCGCTGTTTCCTTCGGGGTCTTCCCCGAAGTTCGCGAACAAGCGGGTCGAGTTCGACAAGGTGTTGTAATAGCGCCGGCTGTAAGCGGCGGTCAGGAAGTGCGTCAGAAGCCCGTCCTGCTCGTCGCGGCCCTGTATCACGCCGTAGCCCGCTTCGATATAGCCGTCGAAGGCGTCGATGAAGGCGGTTACGCCATAGAGGTTGGCCAGGTGGTTGTCGTCGTCGTCCGCGCCGATGATGCCCGCGTTGTCGACATTGTCGAACGCGGCGAAGAAGGTGACGTCGAAGTTGGCAAGGCCCAGCGCCGCCGAGTTCTTCGCGGGCAGGCTCACCGCGCCGCCGAGGATCGCGTCGTTCGCCCAGATCCCGTTCTGCAGGAACAGCGGGAAGAGACCGACCGTGAAGGGCAGGTCGAAACTGGCTTCCTTACCGGAGAAGCCGGAATAGAGGGAGCCGAAGTCACCCTCGAAAAACAGCGTCTGCGGCTCGAAGTCGAACTCGTCGTTGAACTGCTCATTGCCGTCGCCGCCGCCGAACTCGAAGCGGGTGAACTTGTTGTTGTTCTCCTGAATCGGCGTGAAGAAGGCGTGTATCCGTTCGGTGCCGGTGATCTTGAAGTCGACGTCGAGGTTCAGCCGGGTCGCGATCTGGGCGATGTCTTTGCCGTTGTTGTTGTTGTAGGCGACCGCCGTTCGCCAATCGCCGTAGATGGCGAGGCCCGGGAGCAGCAGATTCGTTCCACCCAGGAGGGTGCTGCTCTCGTCGTATATGCCGGAGGTATATTGCTCGCGCCCTAGCTCGAGCAGCGGGCGCGGCGGCTCGACCGCGCTCTTCGCGCCGTAGATGTCGACCTGCTCCTCGACACTGTAATTCTTTTCGTACTGCGGGTCGGGTTGAAAAAGGTCCTTCTTGCCGCCCGCGTCCTTGCGTTTTGCCGCTGCCGGTCCTGCGGTGTCGTCGGCATTCTTCTTTTTAGAGGGTGGGATGACCTTCTTCTCCGAAGGCGCATCAACCTTCTTCTCTGAAGGTGCGTCGACCTTCTTCTCGGGAGGTGCGTCAACCTTCTTCGCACGGCTTCGATTGCCGCTGTCGTCACACGGGCGGTGCTGGGGCGTACTTGCGTCGACCAGCCCTCGTCGTTCTTGTTGCTGCTCTCGCCTGCCGCAAGAGCCGCAATCGTGCCGCACACGACGAGGCAGACACTGGCTGCCAGCGCGATGAGAGCGGACGTTGTCTTACAACCGTACGCATTACACGACATGTGGACCCCTCGTCGGGTCCCCGCAAACCCTTAAGCCTCGGAACTAACCCTTCACGTCGACATCCACCGCGAATGCGTGGAAGTTCATGATCCGCTCGTTCATGCTCTGCTCCATCTCCTTGGTGGAACGGACGAAGCGCATGAAATAGATCGGCTCGGCACGGCTCCGCATGCGGAAGGCGAGTTGGTACTTGCCCGGCTTCGTGATCAGGCTGCCTGGCACTTGGTACTCGGCCCGCTTGTCACCGAGCGGTGGCAGCGACCGGTTCTCCATGCGCACCAGGGGCGGATGATTGAGCACGGTGGTCGGGATTTGCGGCGGACGCAGATGCGGAAGCGGGTCGACGTCGAAGTTCACCGGCAAGTACATCTCGCGGTCGGTGCCCTTGACGTTGGTCGTCAGGAACTTGGTTTGGAAGTGGACCAGCTGTTGGTCCGTCTTGATGCGGCCCGCCGCGACATCCAGGCTGTGTAGGTCAGCGATGTCGCCGTTGCTGTCGACGTAGCCCGACTCCCAGACGTTCTTGCCGTCGGGATCCACGAGAGCGACATTCACCCAGAGCTGCGGCTGCGCACCGAGGGAACCGGACGGCAGGTTGTGGCCCGTATTGGTGTTCTTGATCCGGTAGGAGAACGCCAGATCCCTGCCGACGCTCGGGGCGCCCTCGATGTAGGGGCCATCGATGTGGCTGCTGTTCTCCATCACCTGCTTTCTGAGCTTGTCACGCTCGTCGAGCTTCTTGACGTTCTCGTCGAGGATCTGCCGGGCGTCTTCACGGTCGAGCGCGTCGGCCCAACGCTTAGGAAAGGCGACCTTGATCTTGCCGTCGGCGACCTTGTCCTCGAACTTCGAGGTGCCCCAGCCGGCACGCCAGTCGAACTCCAGCCAATCCTTGATGCTGTAGGCCTGGGCCTTCGTGTTGTGAGGGAAGACGCCGGGATGGGCGATCGAATAGCCCGGGCCGATGAAGCGGTGGTTGGCGTGCTTGCGTCCCGGGTTGACCTCCTTGCCGCCGACCACGGCGGAGGGCGCGGTCGCGTAACCCTCGGGCTTTCCAGGGACCTTGCCCATGTGGCAGTCCTGGCAGCTGACGCCGGCTTGGCGTGCCGGGCTGTCGCGATACTGATCCCAGACGATCTCCAGCTTGATGCCGAGGTTGACGGCTACCTGGTGGCAGCTGACGCAGAACTCCGACTTCGTGATCTGGTCATTGGTGATCATACCCTCGTGGATGTCGTTGCCGCGCCCGTCAGTGCTGGTTTTGACGGAGTAAGTTTCCTTGTTGGCGAGGACGTCTTTGATCACGCTCTGCTTGCCGCTGCCGTAGACCGGCTCGTAGATCTTGCCCGGTTCGACGCGGCGCTCGCCGTTGACCTTGCCGTACTGCTCCTTGACGCGGTGGCAGGTGATACAGCTCACGCCCTCGCGCGAGATCTGGCTGCGCGCCCAAAGCGGCGTCTCGCGTGCCTCGCCAAGCTGGGTGCCGACCTGCTGGTGACAGCGCACGCAGAAGGTACCGACTGTGCCTTGAGTGAGATCCTGGAACTTCTGCTCGAACTTGTGGAACATCGGCGAAATCGACGCATAGGCATGCTGCGACGATGACCACTCCTCGTAGATCTGCTTGTGGCACTCGCCGCATTGCGCAGCGGTGGGATAGAGGCTCTCGATGTTGTCCAGGCTGCTGTGGGCATCTGCCTTGGCGCTTGGGGCGTCGGCCGCTTTTTCAATGGTGGCGCTTCTCCCCTCATCTCCCTTGATAAGAGCTTCCAGCGCTGCTTTCGCGTCGGTGGCAGCGGCCGCTCCTTTGCTCTCGGCGAGTCTCACCCCCGGTTGTGTTTGTCTGGTTGGAGTTCTCGCAGCATCGCCGCCCGCGGCGACTGAATCCTCGCTGAGGAAGGCTACGTTTATCAGCGTGCCGCTCGCGAGAACGCACGGAAGCATCAAGGTGCCGGGCCACAGCTTCATCGCCTTACCCTCATATTTAGAGGCGACATCCCGATTTGTATCGCTTACGCGAAACGGCGCCCGCACCGCCCGGGATTTGCCAATACTGAGGCGTAGAAAATGGGCCGTGATATGGCCGCGTCTACCAGGGGAATGGAAAGTCTGCAATTGAACGGATCATAGCCTGCTGAACAATTGCAAAAATAGCGGATTGCGGTCTGGATTATGGAAATTCCGGATACGCCGCATTTCCGCCCGATAGGGAGGCGTTACTAATGGCGCGGGATCAGTAGACGTCCACAAAGCGGGACGAGGGGACTGAGCCATGTCACATCATCGCAAGACACGATTGTCAGAGGACGATCACTTCGAACGGGGACAGATAACGGTATTCGCAGTTTTGGTGGCGATTGCCGCTGTTGCTGGGCTTCTTCGCGTGGTGGGGATACTGCACTAGAGCAAACTGATCTCTGTTCGGCGCACCGACATTCGCGCGGCGCATGAGCATGAGCGGGGCGGGTTCGCGGTCGAGGACTTTGGCTCGACCGATGCGCCTGTGTGCGCCTTTGTCGTAAAAGCGCCGACGGGAAAAACCGACGGCCTACAATTAAGGGGCGAACTCTCGATGCAGAGTTCCAGCCTCACGCACGTATATTGCCTAATCGTTCATGCAGAAGAATGGCGTTTGACAAAATCATTTGCGAAGCACGATCCATTCGGCGGGCCATTCTCCCGCCGTTTGTCTCGTTATTTTGGCCTGATTGCCGATGCATGGCACGATGTTTGAGGTTAGATCCTCGTGAAGGAGATCTGGATCGGAAATGCCAAGTAGCCAAATCACTATAAATGGAAGCCGCTTTCTGGCGCGCCGCGGCGAGCTATTGCTGGACGCTGCTCTGAGCAACGGCATCGCCATGCCCCATGACTGCCGGGCTGGCCACTGCGGCACGTGCTGCGTGAAGCTGGTATCCGGCGAAGTGCTGGGCGGCGAAGGCACGGAGCCGGGCGTCGTTCATGCCTGTCAGTGCCGGATCGTCGCCGATGCGGTGATCGCGATGGGCCAGCCGCCGGATGTTCGCACCGTCGAAGGCGTGCTGAGCTCGTTGCGTCCCCTCTCGCACGAGGTGATGGAAGTCGGCATCAAAACAACCCGCGCGCTGCCCTATCACGCGGGCCAATATGTGCAGGTGGGCTTTAGCGGCTATCCGAGCCGTCCCTTCAGCATCACTCATCCCTTACACGGCGATCCGAACAGCTGCTCGGTCTGGTTCCATGTCCGGCGCATGAACGACGGGCGCGTCACCTCATCGCTCGGCAAGCGCATCACACTGGGTCATCGCGTGAAGGTGACCGGGCCACATGGGTCGGCGCATTTCCGGCCCAATCCGCAGTGCCGGCTGATCCTCGTCGCCACCAATACCGGCTTCGCGCCGATCTGGTCGATCGCCGTTGCTGCGCTGCGCGAGAATCCGGAGCGCAGGATGATGATCATCGTCGGCGGCCGCGCCATCGAGTCTCTCTATATGGGTCCGGCTCTCGCCCGGCTGGCCCGCTTCCCCAATGTCCTCATCGTGCCCGTCTGCAGCACACCGCAAACTGTGACCACAGCGGTGAAGCCGGGCCGGCCGACCGACTATCTGCCGCGCCTGTTGCCGACCGATGTGCTCTACGCTTGCGGCGCGCCCGCGATGGTCGATGCAGTGAAATCGATCGCGGCGCAAAACGGGGCGGTCTGCTATGCGGATCCGTTCCTCCCGAGTCCCGACGACAAAGTCAAAGAAGGCGTTCTGAGCCGCGCAATCGGGTGGGTCTCAGTTCCCTCCCGGCGGCAGACCGGCCAACTCGCTCTCGATCGCGCCCGGCAGGAACCGCCGATGCTGGCCTATGGCATAGCTGAAGCACGGGGTGAGTAGTCATTATCGACCTCAGAGCGCATATCGATCTGCTGATCGGGTACGGGCCGGAGGCCGCTCTCCGCACTTGCCTACTTTGTCTCTGCGGCTTGCTGGCGATCGTCGGCATCTCGGGCGCGGTAGCGTCCGATGCTGCCAAGACCGTGGGTCCGAATGCCTGCGCCGAATGTCACAAGCAGGAAGCCGAGGCATGGAAGGGCACGCATCACTTCAAGACCTTCCGCGAAATGCCGCGCAACACGAAGGCGAACGAGATCGCAGACAAATTGGGTGTGCGGCGCATCAGGTACGAGAGCTTGTGCGCGGGTTGCCATTTCACATTGCAGCAGAAGAACAACAGGGAGGAGCCAGTCGCGGGCATCTCCTGCGAATCCTGCCACAGCGCCGGGCAGGATTGGATCAAGGTCCACAGCGGATTCAGCGGCAAGACAATACTGTTCGAGAGCAAGGCCGAGGCAAAGGAACGTTGGAAGCTCTCCGATTCCAAGGGAATGATCAGGCCGCGCTCGCTCTATCTGCTGGCGAAGAACTGCAATAGCTGCCACGTCGTGCCGCATGAAGAGCTCGTGAACAAAGGCGGCCATCCGGCAGGCAGCGCCTTCGAGCTGGTGTCCTGGTCGCAGGGCGAGGTGCGGCACAACACCTGGCACTCCAAGGGCAGGGAAAACGTGCCGGCCAGCGCGGCACGCAGGCGGATGCTATATCTCGTCGGCCTCGGCGCCGAGCTCGAGACTGCATTACGCGCGGTCGCCAAGGCGACTGTGAGAAAGACCTACGCGTTCGAGATGGCCAAGCGCGCCGACCGGTCGCGCAAGCAGCTCGCCGCCGCGGCGAAAGCGGCCCCGAACGTTCCGGAAATCGCAAAGATGGTCGAACTCGCTCATTCGGCCGGGCTGAAGCTGAACAATGAGCGCTCGTTGACGGCTGCTGCCGACGGCGTCTCCAAGCAGCTCGAGAGCATCACCGAAACGTATGACGGCAACACGATGACCGGGCTCGATAGCCTCATTCCGGGACCAGACAAATACAAAGGCACGGCGAGAAAAGCGAATTGAACATAGCCGGCTCGCAACGACCGCAACCTGAACCGGCTTGATGGGGAAACAACCACCGCGATGCGTGATTTCGTGGGAGTTGCCGTGAGATCGGCGGGGCCGCGCGCGCCTGGCGGCTCGATCGGCGGGCGCAGTTCGGGCTCGGCGCGCTATCTCATCCGCCAGGCGGCCCAGAGCCTTCTGATCGCGGCCATTTCCGGCGGCCTGTTCTGGCTCGTGTGGATCTATGGCAGCGGGCTGCGCGACCCGCGCTATCTCGATGGCTGGGTGCTGGCCGGCGGCATGAGCGTGCAGCTCTATTTCCACATCGCCATCAAAGCGGCCAGCCTGTCGCCGAAATCCGCCATGCGCTGGCGGAAGCTCCATATCTTTCTCGGCTATCTGCTGATCGCCGTCTTCATCTCGCATTCGGATGTCTCTCTGCCGGACACCGGCTTCGAATGGGCGCTGTGGACGGGCTTCGTGCTGGTGACCCTGAGCGGCATTTTCGGCGCCTATCTTGCCTGGTCACTGAAAGCCAAGGGCCGGATCGACGAGGGTGTCAGCTATGATCGCATCCCCACCCTTCGCGCGGATCTGGCCCGGGATGTCCGCGCCGCCGTCGACGAGACCGATCCGGCCGCCGCTCAGATCCCCTTGCCGGGTATCCCCCATGACGCCTGGATCATGGACCTCTATGCCAACCACCTGCGGGACTTTTTCGAGGGGCCGCGCAATTTCACCGCCCATCTCATCGGCTCGCAGCGCCCGCTCAAGCGATTGACCGACGAGATCGACAACCTCTCAAGCTATGTCGACCAGCAGAGCCGGGAGAAGCTCGTCGCCATCAAGACCCTCGTGGTCGAGAAAGACCGGCTCGATTTCGCGCGTGTCTATCTCGGGCTTACCAAGGGCTGGCTGTTCGTGCACGTGCCCGTCACCTATGCGCTGACCGTGCTGACGGTGCTGCACGTGATCGTCGTCTACGCCTTTTCATCAGGAGCCTGGTGATGTGGCGGCTGCGACGGATCAGATCGGATCTGCCGCCGCAGACCGAGAGACCCGGCTCCCGGCGCGACCTTCTGGCCGTGCTTCTGGCGCTCGTGACCGTCGTCTGCCTGGGCTCGGCCTTCGTTCTCTCAAGGGGTACGCAATTCCTGATGCCAGGGCCGCTGGCGAGCGCTCACGGCGCAATCGAAAATTGCAGCGCCTGCCACACCAAGAGCGGCAAAGGCAAACTGAGCTGGCTTCATGGCCTCGTCGCCGGCGATCCGCTCGCCGACAGCAAGGCCTGTCTCACTTGCCACAAAATGCCCGGCACGGCCTTCAACGCGCACGGCGCGTCGGCCGAGGTGCTGAAGCGGAGCACCGCTCGGCTGACAAAAGTCGCTGCGGCGACACCTCCGCCGCAATCGGCCCGCGCGCAAAGCACCGCCTTCCCGACCCATGACATGGTCGCACGCGGTCTTTATTGCGCGACCTGCCACCAGGAGCACCAAGGCGTCAGTTTCAAGCTGAACAAGATCTCCAACGAGCAGTGCCGCTCCTGCCACGTGGTGAAGTTCGACAGCTTCGACGGCCATCATCCGCAATTCGAGAACTATCCATTCAAGCGGCGCACGCGGATCATCTACGATCACGCCGGCCATTTCGGCAAACACTACCCGGAAGTGGCGAAGAAGGATTCCGCAAGGCGCATTCCCGCTACCTGCTCGACCTGTCACAACAGCAATCAGGACAAGCGAGTCATGGCCGTGGCGCCGTTCGATCAGACGTGCTCTGCCTGCCATCTCGACCAGATCATCGGCAAGGAACGGGTCAGCGGCCCGAAAGGTATTGCCTTCCTGTCTCTGCCTGGCCTCGACCTGCAAACGCTGAAGAAGAAGAACGCCTCGATCGGCGAATGGCCGGACGCGTCCGACGCTGCGCTCACACCCTTCATGAAAATGATGATCAGCCGGGATGAGCGGGGCCGTGCCCTGATCAGGACCGTGGACAGCTTGAACTTTCAGGATCTCAGCGGCGCAAACGACGACCAGATCAAGGCGGTGACGAACCTGGTCTGGGAGATCAAGGGACTGTTCTATGCGCTGATCAAGGGAAAAGCGTCCGACGTGCTGGGCACATTCAATGTTAGCGGCGGCGCGAAGCTGAGTGCGACGCTCGTCGCCGATCTGACCGCCAGCATCCCGCGCGACGTGGTCACCAGTGCACAACAGCAGTGGCTACCCAATCTCGCGACGGAAATGGCCAATGGCCGCGAACAGCGTGATCAAAAGCAAAGCGGTTGGACCACGATGACTGCGGAACCGACATCGGCCATAGCGGCGCCTCCCAAGGAGCCGAAAGTTGAAGACGAGCCTCAGGCAACGCCGGCAGGTAGCCCGCAAGCGCCGGGCGGCGAAGCAGCCAGCATACCCAAACGCGATCCGCCACCTTGCATGGTGCGCGTTCTAGGCGAGTGCCTGGTGTCTAATGGTGCGGCGGATGAGGCTGAAGCCACCCCGACTGGAGGAGCGGCAGAAAAAGCCGATACTGCGAGCCCTAAGGCAGATGGCAGGAAGGAAACGCCCACCACCGGCGATCTACCTGGAGCGATGCGAGCCGGTGTCAAGGCTGCCGAGCCGGTAGCGGCGCCCGGAGCTAACCCGCCCCAAGCCAAGGGGGCGGACCAAAAAGACGATCTGCTCTTCCCGACGGAGGAAGAACTTCGCGCGAACAAAACTCATGGCAAGGACGCCGGGAGATCGGCCCAGCCTGCGGGCGCCGTACCCAACACGCCAGCCGACGCCCCGGCGGACGCGAGCACCCAGCCAGCTGAGCCTCGACCAAGTGCGACGCCGGTGATCAGCATCGCAAGCGACGTGGATCCCGAGAGCTGGGCTGAATATGGCGGCTGGTACCGGCAGGACTACGCAATTTTCTATCGTCCGACGGGCCACAAGGACAAATTCGTCTACTCTTGGCTTTTCCTGACCGGTCCCCAAGCGCGGAAAGGCGATAAGAGCCCGGCGGCGGCGGTCTTTGATTATCTCACGAGCAAGGACGCGCAGGGGTCATGCACGAAATGCCACAGCGTCGACGATATCCCCGGCAAAGGGCGGGTCGTCAATTTCTCCCCGCCTTCGGTCGCGAACAAACGAGGACGCTTCACGAACTTTATCCATGAGCCGCATTTCGGCATCCTGGAGAACCGCGTCGGCATCCGGGACAACCGCGGTTGTCTGACCTGCCACAACCTTGAAAAAGGCCGGCCCTACCTCAAGAGCTACGAGCAGGGCAATCCGCAAACTTTGGCGCCCAATTTCGCTGCGGTGAAGAAGGATCTCTGTCAGACCTGCCACACCAGTAGCATGGCGCGTCAAGACTGTCTGACGTGCCACAAGTACCATGTGAATGGCGCGATCACGCCGATCATGAACACGAAACTTCCAGCTCAATAACGCGGGGATTCGAAGGTGGCGACACGTTGCCGGCGGGGCTTGGCCTTGAGCGTGTCAGCTATCGCGAGTAAGTGCCGGCAGTGATTGGTGAGTCCGGATGGGATCGAACCATCGACACCCTGATTAAAAGTCAGGTGCTCTACCACTGAGCTACGGACCCTCGCGGAAGCCCGTGCTTTTAGGCGGCGCGGGGCGGTGCGGTCAAGAGACGGCGGACCTGCGCGCAATAGGCCCATAGCAATCGGCGGGGCCCGCATTGGCGGCTCCGAGCGCATGGGCTATGAGAGCCGCCCATGGACGACAGAACCGGGATAGATACCGCCGCCGCCAAGGCGGGCGGGCGGTCGCGTGCCGCAGCGCCACGACGCGAGGCGCCTGCGACCCCGGCTGCCGACCGGCTGAAGGCCATCGGCCTGATGTGCCTCGCCGTCGCGCTGTTTTCTGGCCTCGACACCTCGGCCAAGTATCTTGTCACGCAGGGTAACCTCCCGGTGGTGCAGATCGTCTGGTCGCGCTTCCTCGGCCAGTTCGTGATCATGCTGTCGATGCTGAGCGTTCTGCCGTTGAGCGCCCTGCTGCGCACGCGCAAGCTGAAACTCGAACTGCTGCGCTCCTTCCTCATGGTGTCGACGACGGCCGGCAACTTCCTCGCCTTGCGCCACCTACGGCTCGACCAGACCATATCGGTCGTATTCATGGCGCCGCTGATCGTCGCCCTGTTGGCCGGACCGCTGCTCGGCGAGTGGGTCGGTTGGCGGCGGCTGATCGCGGTGTTCACCGGCTTCATCGGCGTGCTTATCGTGGTGCACCCCGGCGTCGGGGCCCTGCACCCAGCGTTCCTGCTCGCCTTCGGCGCCATGCTCGCCTACGCCTTCTTCATGCTGCTGACGCGCTATCTCGCCGCCCACGACGCGCCGCTCGTCATGCTGTTCTATTCGGTGCTGCTCGGCGCCTTCGCGCTGGCGCCGTTCGCCATCTGGCAGTGGGTGTGGCCGCATACGCTCGGCGAATGGGCGATTCTCAGCATGCTCGGCGTGCTCGGCGGCACCGGCCACTACCTGTTCATTCACGCCTACCGCCTGGCGCCGGCGTCGACCGTGGCGCCGTTCATCTACATGCAGCTGCTGACCATGGTGATGTTCGGCTTCGCCGTGTTCGGCGACCTGCCGGATGTGTGGACGCTGGTCGGCGCGGCGGTGATCGTCGCCTCCGGCATCTACCTGCTGCACCGCGAGCGCAGTCTGCGCGAAGAGGTCGCCGGCGTCGACCCACTCTAGTTTTCTGGCTTGCGTTCCATGCGGGCGAGGGTTGTCTCGGCCCATGACGCGAAGCGGCGTTCCGCGATGGCGGCGCGCATGGCGCCCATCAGCTCCTGGTAGAACGCCGTGTTGACCCACGACAGCAGCATGGCGCCGAGGTACTCACCCGACTTGATCAGGTGATGCAGGTAGGCGCGCGAATAATCGCGCGCGGCGGGACACGTGCTCTCGGGGTCGAGGGGCGCTGCGTCCTCGGCATGCTTGGCGTTGCGCAGGTTGACCTTGCCGTCCCACGTGAAGGCGACGCCGTGGCGGCCGTTGCGCGTCGGCAGCACGCAGTCGAACATGTCGACGCCGCGCGCCACCGAGTGGATGAGATCGGAGGGCGAGCCGACGCCCATCAGATAGCGGGGCTTGTCGACCGGCAGGATCGGCAGCACGCCGTCGAGCGTCGCCAGCATCAGCTCCTGGCCCTCGCCCACCGCGAGACCACCGATGCCGTAGCCGGGGAAATCCATGCCGACGAGGGCTTCCGCCGACCGGCGCCGCAGCCCGGCGTCGACGCCGCCCTGCACGATGCCGAACAGCGCCTGCCCCGGCGCGGCCTGACTGGCGAACGCGACGCGCGCGCGCTCGGCCCAGCGCAGCGACAGCTCCATGGCGCGCTCGGCCTCCTTCTGCTCGGCCGGTAGCTCGATGCACTCGTCGAGTTGCATCTGGATGTCGGCGCCGAGCAAGCACTGGATCTCGACCGCGCGCTCCGGCGTCAGCATGTGGCGGGAGCCGTCGATGTGCGAGGCGAAGCGCACGCCCTCCTCGCTCATCTCGCGGATTTTGCTCAGCGACATGACTTGGAAACCGCCGCTATCGGTGAGGATCGGTCCGTCCCAGCGCATGAAGGTGTGCAGGCCGCCGAGGCGGGCGACACGCTCGGCGCCGGGGCGCAGCATCAGGTGATAGGTATTGGCGAGCACGATGTCGGCGCCGGCGGCCTTCACCTGGTCGAAGTAGAGCGCCTTGACGGTGGCGGCGGTGCCGACCGGCATGAAGGCGGGCGTGCGGATGAGCCCATGCGGCGTGACGACCTCGCCACGGCGCGCGGCGCCGTCCTGCGCCAGCAGCCTAAATCCAAACGTCGCCACGCGTTCCTGCATCGTCATCATCCCGACGGTGGACTCGAGCTTCGGCCCCCATTGCCCCTCCCCCCTGCGGGGGAGGGTCGGGGTGGGGGTGTGCACTCGACTTTAGATTGGAGTGGACACCCCCTCCCTAGCCCTCCGTCCATCGGAGCATGGCTCGCCATGCGCAAGGGGGAGAGAGAAGACAGTCTACTTGGTTGCCGCCCTAGGAAACAGCAGGGAGGCGTCACCGTAGGAGTAGAAGCGGTAGCCGCTCGCAATAGCATGCGCGTAGGCCGCCTGCATGCGCTCCAGGCCCGCGAAGGCCGCCACCAGCATGAACAGCGTCGAGCGCGGCAGGTGGAAGTTGGTCATCAGGATATCGACGGCGCGGAACTCGTAGCCGGGCGTGATGAAGATGTCGGTCGCCCCGCTGAAGGGCGCGATCTCGCCGTTGCGCGCGGCGCTCTCCAACAGCCGCAGCGACGTCGTGCCCACGGCGACGATGCGACCGCCGCGAACCCGCACGGCGTTGAGCGCCGCCGCGGTCTCCGCTGAAATCTCGCCGCTCTCGAAGTGCATCTTGTGATCGGTCGTGTCGTCCGCCTTCACGGGCAGGAACGTGCCGGCGCCGACGTGCAGGGTGACGAAGTGGCGCGAGATACCGCGCGCGTCCAGCGCCGCCATGAGCTCGGGCGTGAAGTGCAGGCCCGCCGTCGGCGCGGCGACGGCGCCGTCGTGCGCGGCATAGACCGTCTGGTAGTCGGCGCGATCGGCTTCTTCCACGGGGCGCTTGCCGGCGATGTACGGCGGCAGCGGCATGTCGCCGACGGCGGCAATCGCCATGTCGAGATCGGGCCCCGACAGATCGAAGGCGATTTCCACCACGCCGCCTTCGCCGCGCGCCGCCACCCTCGCGTCCAGCGCACCGGCAAGACACGCGTTGCCGCCGTGACCGAAGTGCAGGCGGTCGCCCTCCTGCAGGCGCTTGGCCGGCCGCGCCAGAGCGCGCCAGCGGCTGGCATCGACGCGCTCGATCAGCGTCACCGCGACGTTGGCGGCAAGGTCGCCCCGGCGGCGCACGCCTTCCAGCGCGGCCGGAATGACGCGCGTATCGTTGAACACCAGCGCGTCGCCGTCACGCAACAGCGCCGGCAGATCGCGTACGCCGCGATCCTCGAACGCCGCCTCGCCCGGCGGCACAACCAGCATCCGCGCTGCATCGCGCGGGCTCACCGGATGCAGCGCGATGGCCTCCTCCGGCAACTCGAAATCGAACAGGTCGGTACGCATCAGTAGAGGCGGATGAGCAGCGCCCCGGCGAGGAGCATGACCGCGCCGGCCATGCGTCCGAGGGTGATCTCGCGCACCGCCAGGTCGAAGTATCCCATGCGGTCGAGGACCAACCCGGTGAGCAATTGTCCGGCGACGATGAAGGCCATGGTGGCGGCAGCGCCGAGCTTGGGAGTGAGCACCAGCGCGCACGTCACGAAGATGGCGCCGAGGCACCCGCCGACGACGAACATCCACAGCGGCGGCACGCGCCAGGCGATGGCGGTTCCCTGCGCTTGCGACAGCACCAAGGTGATGAAGATCAGCACAACCGATCCGGCGACAAAGGAAGCCGCCGCCGCGGCAACGGGCATTCCAAGGCCACGCGCCAATTGCGCGTTGATCGGTCCCTGCAGGGCGATCAGCGCGCCGGCGAGAATGCCGAGCAACGACCAGACAAAGCCCATGTGGCGCTCCTCCGACTGCGCGGGCGCTAGCCGCGCTGCGCGAACACTTCCCATACGCCGGCGACCGACAGCAGAAGCCAGCCGATGATCATGGTCGAGCCGCCGATTGGCGCCGCCATCGGGAACAGCCGCACCGTCCATAGCGTGCGCGCGGCGATGTCGCCCGAGAACAGCGTGACGCCGACCAGCAGCACGAGAGCGGCGAGCAGGAAGGCGCCCGGATGCTCGGCGCGCGTTGCCGCGGCGATGATCGCCGCCGCGGCCGCCGCATGCATGATGAGGAAGTAGGCGGGCGACGTCAGCGCCGACATGTCGTTGCCGTGCGCGCCCGCCGCCGCCAGGCCGACGCCGGCCGCGCCGCACAGCCCCGCATAGATCAGAAGCACCGCTGCCAGTTGAGCCACGTCGCCGTCTCCTTAAGTGCCGCTAGTGTGATGATCGAGAAGTCCGCACATCATGCTCGGCTGGGTAGCGAGGCGGACTTCTCGATCTGAATCACACTAGAGAGCTTAACCTGGCTAGTGTCCTTCAGATCGCGAAATTCGTTCTACCCCTGCCGCACACTGAGACGAATTTCGCGATCAGGACACTAGCGCGGCGCCTACGCGTCGGCGCCAACCTTCACCGAAACCATCTTGTCGGGGCTGCTGACCGGCTCGCCGCGCTTGATCTTGTCGACGTTCTCCATGCCCTCGATCACCTTGCCCCACACCGTGTACTGGTTGTCGAGGAAGGTGGCATCGTCGAACACGATGAAGAACTGGCTGTTGGCGCTGTCGGGCGACGACGAGCGCGCCATCGAGCACACGCCGCGCACGTGCGGCTCGGCGTTGAACTCGGCCTTGAGGTTCGGATAGCTCGAGCCGCCCGTGCCGGTGCCCTTGGGGCAGCCGGTCTGCGCCATGAAGCCTTCGATGACGCGATGGAACGGAATGCCGTTGTAGAAGCCTTCGCGCGCCAGCTGCTTGATGCGCTCGACGTGCTTGGGCGCCAGATCGGGGCGCAGCTCGATGACGACGCGGCCCTTGGTCGTCTCGATGACGAGGGTGTTCTCCGGATCGGCAGCCATAGGGGGTCTCCGTTTTTTCTTGAGGGGTGAGTTTATGAGTTCGGCGTGGGCGCCTGGCGCACATGCCAGCAAACGCCGGCCGGGTCGATGATGTTCACCTCCCGGCCCCAGGGAAAGTCGGTCGGCTCTTTGAGACGCACGCCGGCAAAGCGCGTTTCGAGCCCTTTGCCGGCGATCTCATTCCAGTAGGCGTCGAGATCGTCGACCTCGAGCGTCAACATCTGGTTCTTCTGCCACTCCGGCACGTCGATGTCCTGCAGCAGGAACGCCGCACCGCCGAAGCGCAGCCCGGCAAGGCCGCCGTTGCGCCAATGCGCCGCAAAGCCGAGCTCGGCGAAGAAACTCAGTGCCTGCTCGAAGTCGGGGCCCGAGGGCACGAACGGGATGAGCGCGATTGCCTTGGCCATCGAAGATGCGTCGCCGTCACTTCGCATCCGACTTGAGATAAACCTTCTGCATCACGTCGGGCATCACCGGTGGCTCGCCCTTGGCGATCTTGTCGACGTTGTCCATGCCCTCGATGACCTCGCCCCACACCGTGTACTGGCCGTTGAGGCTGGAGCAGCCGGTGTCGTCGAAGCAGATGAAGAACTGGCTGTTGGCGCTGTTGGGGTCGGCCGTGCGCGCCGCGCCGACGGTGCCGCGCTTAAAGGGCTCCTGCGAGAACTCGGCCGGCAGGTCGGGATAATTGGAGCCGCCCGAGCCGGTGCCGGACGGATCGCCCGTCTGCGCCATGAAGCCGCCGATCACGCGGTGGAATTTCTGCCCGTCGTAGAAGCCTTCCTTGGCCAGCGTCTTGACGCGCTCGACGTGCTTGGGCGCCAGGTCCGGGCGCAGCTTGATGAGCACCTTGCCGTTCTTCGTCTCGATGACGAGGTGTCGCTGTCACCCCCGCCGCCGGCGACCTTGGGCTGATCCGAGCAAGCCGCTCCGGCGATGACGCAGAATGCCAGAACCAGGCCAGTCAACATCCGCATGGCGCGTCCCCTTATGTTTCTAATCGATGAGCTGTCGTGGCGGCGCGCTGCGCCTGCCGGTGTGGAGCGCATTCTTACCGCCCCTGCGGCCAACACTGCAACTTGTCAGGGAGCGCACTCGGTGTGGCGGGCTACTTTCGCTGCTTTGCCTTGGACTTGAGGCGTTGGGCGACGGCGGGCGAGACGAACGTGGAGGCATCGCCCCCCATCAGCGCGATCTGGCGCACGAGGTTCGCCGCGATATGGCGCACGCCGGGCGCGGCGGCGACGAACACCGTCTCGATGCCGGGCGCCATGGCGCCGTTCATGCCGGCCATCTGCATTTCATAGTCGAAGTCGGTGGCGTCGCGCAGCCCGCGCACGATCACGCCGGCGCCGATCTCCCTCGCCGCTTCGACGGCAAGGCCGCCGAAAGTGACGATGTCGATGCGGGTGCCGGTGGTCGCCGCGATGGGCAGCGTCTCTGCCTGCAGCAGGGCGATGCGGTCCTCGGTCGAGAACAGCGGATGCTTGGCGTCGTGCACGCCGATGCCGATGACGAGCTTGTCGACCAGCCGGCAGGCGCGCGCGATGACGTCCGTGTGCCCAAGCGTCACGGGGTCGAAGGAGCCGGGATAGAAGCCGATGCGTTTCATGGCACCACGAGTTGCAGCCGCGCCCGTCATGGCGGGCCCGCTACAATTGCCTATCGCAACCCCGTAAACAATTGCAGTGCCGATACCCGCCTCGTGCGCTCGTGGGCCATCGGCCTCACTCCGTCATCCCGCTGTAGAGCGGGATCCACGCAAGTTTCCGCAGCCAGGACGGCGATATCCGCGGACAATCGCGGCGTCTCCCGACACTTCACCGACCGATTGTGGATACTGGCGTAGATCCCGGCCTGCGCCGGGATGACGGCTAAGGAGCGAGCTGAGGAGCCATACTGAAAGCGCGCCCCCGGGGACGACATTGGTTTACTTCAGTGGGGCGGGGGTCGAGCGGGCGGCGAACAGGTCCTCGATGTTGAAGCGGTAGCCGACGCCGGCGCTGATGATCCACGGATCGAGGTCGACATCGGCGTGCACCGTGCCGAGTGCGGTGTTGTTCCAGGTCACGTCCGTATCGAGCCACACCTTCTTCACGTCGGCGTTGAGATACCAGCCGTCGCCCAGCGCCAGGTCGACGCCGGCCTGCAGCGCCAGGCCGAAGGCGTCGTCGAAGTCGACGCTCGTGGCGCCCAGCGCATTGGCGCCAGTGCCCTCGTTGAAGAAGTGGATCCACTGCACGCCGGCGCCGACGTACGGCTTGAAGGCGCCGAGCCCGTCGAAGTGGTACTGCAGCGTGACGACGGGCGGGAAGATCCACGTGTCGGCGATCTCGCCCAGCCGGCGATGGAGCCTTGCCGTCGACGTTGTGCTTGGAGAAGCAGCAGAACAGCTCGAGCGCCCAGTTATTGGTGAGGAAGTAGCTGAGCGTCAGCGCCGGGATCACCTGCGTGCTAACGTCGGCATCGGCCCCGGCGATGGCGGCGCCGTTGGCGGTGACGGACTTCGTATTGGTGTCGGGATCGACGACGGTGCCGAGCACGCGCACCATGAAGTCGCCGTTGTTGTTGCCCGCCTGGGCAGGAAGCGCCGCGGCTGCGCCCGCGACCAACGCTACAGCACCCATCACAAGTGTCTTTGCTCGCATGTTCTCCGTCCCTGTTCGGTGGCGCGCCGACGGCGTCGACGCGCGGCCAAATCAATGTGCACAGAGTTGGTGCAAACGCCTGAATTGACGAGCGATTCCGTGCGCACATCGCTGACCCACATCAGCGGTCGCCGCATCTGAACGCAGCTGTTGCGCCGCGGGCACGAAACGCTTGATGCGCGTCAAGCGGAGACGACAGATCTGCCGCGGCCGGCGCGTCGCCGCAGCCGAGGGCGTTTGATGCGGATCAAAGCCGCGGCGACCGCCTGCACGGCACTCTCTATCTATGACAACGCTCGTACAGAACCTCGCGCCGGCCGCAGTGAGCACAGCCCCACATCCTCAACCGACGCCGGCGAAGACGAACGCATGCGACGTCACGCTGCGCCAGCACGCAACGCCGGTGCGCGCGCGGCGGCGGCAGCGCCTGGCGTTGGAGCATGCGCCGTCGGAGGCGGTTTACATCGTGCGCTCGGGGCTGCTGGCGGTCGAGACGGCGGCCCCCGGCAAACACCGTCAGCTGCTGGCGCTGTTCTATCCCGGCGACATCGTGCGCCGCGCGCTGCTCCCCGATCTGCCGGGCCTGACGCTGAGCGCCATGAACGTGGCCGAGGTCTGGCGGCTGCCGCCGCGCGGCTTCGAAGCCATGCTGATCGCCAGCGCCGAGCACAACACGCAGGCGCAGCTGCGGCTCGCCGAGCAGCACGCGCGGGCGACGCTGCACGGCTCGATCGTCGGCGCGCTGAGCGGCGAGGAACGCTATGCGTCGCTGCTGATCGAGCTGGGATTGCGCCTGGGGCAGGCCGGGCCGGCCGGCGTCTCATTAGAGTCGCCGCTGACGCGCACCGACATTGCCGACTATCTGGCGCTCAATGCCGACACGCTGAGCCGCATCACGTCGCGCTTCAAGGCGCGCGGGCTCCTGCAGCATGCGCGCTCGGGCCACACCGTGCTGCCCGACTGGGCTGCCTTGTGCGCCATGAGCCCCGTCGCCACCACGCTTTTGGCGCTTCACACCCCCCGCGCGGCGTAGCAATGCCGTCATCCCGGCACTTGCTGCCGGGATCCACCCTACGTCTGGGTGCGGAGTTCACTGATGACTGGGTCCTCGGGACAAGCCCGAGGATGACAGTCAGTGGTTTACTCTGTCGTTGGCGTATCGTCGGTGGGGGCGGTGTCCTCGCCGCTGTCCGTGTCGCTGCCGTCGTCGGGGATGTGCTCGACGGAGACGACCTTCTCCTCGGCGTCGGTCTTGAACACGCGCACGCCCTGCGTATTGCGGCCGGCGATGCGCACGTCGTTGACCGGGCAGCGGATCAGCTGGCCGGCGTCCGTCACCAGCATGATCTGATCGTTGTCGGCGACCGGGAACGAGGCGACCAGCGGCCCGTTGCGGTCGTTGACGACCATGGCGACGATGCCTTTGCCGCCGCGGCCCGACGTCCGGTACTCGTACGACGAGGTCCGCTTGCCGAAGCCGCGCTCCGATACCGTCAGCACGAACTGCTCCTTGCCGCCAAGCTCGGCGAACCGCTCGGACGAAAGGTCCGCCTCGCCGACGACCTCCTCATCGGCCTCGGCTTCGGCCCCCGGCTCGGCGTCGGCGATCTCTTCGCCCTGCGCGCGGCGCAACATGGTGGCCTGCTTCAGGTAGGCGGCGCGCTCGGAGGCGTCCGCGTCGACGTGCGTCAGCACCGTCATCGAGATGATGTGATCGGCGTCGTCGAGCTTGATGCCGCGCACGCCGTCGCTGTCGCGCCCCTTGAACAGGCGCACCTCCTCCTCGAGCAGGAAACGGATGCAGCGGCCCTGCGCCGTCGTCAGCAGCACGTCGTTCTCGGGCGTGCAGATGCGGACGGCGACGATCTGATCGCCGTCGTCCAGCTTCATGGCGATCTTGCCGTTGCGGTTGATGTTCTCGAAGTCGGACAGCGCGTTGCGGCGCACGCGGCCGGAGCGCGTGGCGAAGGCAAGCTGCAGCGTGCCCCACGTCTCGGCGTCCTCGGGCAGCGGCAGGATCGAGGTGATGACCTCGCCCGGTGCCAACGGCAGCAGGTTGACCAGCGCCTTGCCGACCGCCGTCGGCGTCGACGCCGGCAGGCGCCACACCTTCATGCGGTAGCACATGCCGCGCGAGGAGAAGAACAGCACCGGCGTGTGCGTCGAGGCGACGAACAGCGTGGTGATGACGTCCTCTTCGCGCGTGCCGGCACCCGAGCGGCCCTTGCCGCCGCGGCGCTGCGCGCGATAGGTCCCGAGCGGCACGCGCTTGATGTAGCCCTTGAGCGAGACGGTGACGACGACGTCCTCGCGCTGGATGAGGTCCTCGTCCTCGACATCACCGTCGATCTCGAGGATCTCGGTCTTGCGCGGCGTCGCGAATTCGTCGCGGATGGCGGTGAGCTCGCCCTTGATGATCTCGACCACGCGCAGGCGCGAAGCCAGGATCGCCAGGTACTCTTTGATTTCCTCGCCGATCTTCTTCAACTCGTCGGCGATCTCGTCGCGGCCGAGGGCCGTCAGGCGGGCAAGACGCAATTCGAGGATGGCCTTGGCCTGCTCCTCGGACAGCTTGTAGGTGCCATCGGGCAGCACCTTGTGGCGCGGGTCGGCGATCAGCTCGATGAGCGGCGCGATATCGCGCGCCGGCCAGTTGCGCTCCATCAACTGCTCGCGCGCCGTGGCCGGGCTCGGCGCGTTGCGGATCAGCTTGATCACCTCGTCGATGTTGGCGACGGCGATGGCGAGGCCGACCAACACGTGCGCCCGGTCGCGCGCCTTGTTGAGCAGGAACTTGGTGCGGCGGGAGACCACTTCCTCGCGGAAGTGGGTAAAGGCCTCGATCATGTCCTTGAGATTGAGGCTCTCCGGCCGGCCGCCGTTGATCGCCAGCATGTTGGCGCCGAACGTCGTCTGCAGGTCGGAGAAGCGGTAGAGCTGGTTCAGCACCACGTCGGCGACGGCATCGCGCTTCAGCTCGATGACGATGCGCATGCTTTCGCGGTTGGTCTCGTCCCAGATGTCGGCGATGCCCTCGACGCGCTTGTCGCGCACCAGATCGGCGATCTTCTCGATCAGCGTCTTCTTGTTGATCTGATACGGGATTGCCGAGACGATCAGCGCCTCGCGATCTTTGCGCACCTGCTCGACCTCGACACGGGCGCGCATGAGGATCGAGCCGCGGCCCTTGTGGTAGGCGGAAAGGATGCCGCTGCGTCCGATGATCAAGCCGCCGGTCGGGAAGTCCGGGCCCTGGATGATCTGGCACAGTTCGTCGATGGAGATCTCGGGGTTCTCGAGGTGCGCGAGGCACGCGTCGATGACCTCGCCGAGATTGTGCGGGGGAATGTTGGTCGCCATGCCGACGGCGATGCCGCCGGCGCCGTTGACCAGCAGGTTGGGAAACTTCGCCGGCATCACCGACGGCTCGAGCAGACGGTCGTCGTAGTTCGGCTTGAAGTCGACCGTGTCCTTGTCGAGGTCGTCGAGCAGATACTGCGCGACCTTCGACAGGCGCGCTTCGGTGTAGCGCTCGGCGGCGGGCGGGTCGCCGTCGACCGAGCCGAAGTTGCCCTGGCCGTCGATCAGCGGCACGCGCAGGGAGAACTCCTGCGCCATGCGCACCAGCGCGTCGTAGATGGCGAGGTTACCGTGCGGGTGGAAGTCGCCCATCGTGTCGCCCACGACTTTGGACGACTTCATGTGCTTCTTGTTCCAGTCGAGCCCCAGCCGCTGCATGGCGTAGAGGATGCGCCGGTGCACGGGCTTGAGGCCGTCGCGCACGTCGGGCAGCGCGCGTGAGACGATGACGCTCATCGCGTACTCGAGGTACGAGCGCTTCATCTCCTCGGCGAGGGTAATGGGTCGAATGTCGCTCGGCTCTTTGCCGCCGGGCGTCTGGTCGTCGGTTTTATCGGCCACGATTTTGTGCTGTCCGCTGATAGCGCGACGCACGCCTTTGGGGCGTGCGTCGGAGGGTTCTGAATCTGCCGTCAGAATACCCTAAACGGGCCCGCAGGTGCAATGCGCGCGACGCTATGCAGCGGCCTCGGCCACAGGATAATTCCCGCAGTTTTTTCCGAGGCTTAGGCGCATCTGAAAAGGTGTGGCAGGCGACCCATGAAGACTTGTGCGCGTCACATGAAGGGACTACATCCGCGGGGCGCGGCACTATGGTTAATGCTAGGTTGCCGCTGCACGGGCGGCGAAGCCGGCCCGGTGGATAGGAATGAAGGAGAGTTCGATGCAGAGAGGCGTGTTGGCCTTGGCGGCCGTGGCGGCGTTCTGGACGCTGCCGGCCCTTGCCCAGACGGCCACCGTTCCGCAGGACGTGTTTCTGACGACGCAGGGCGACGGCCAGTATCTCGCCAAGGATCTGCTGCTCGGCGCCAAGGTGCACAACGCCGACGGCGTGATCGTCGGCGACATCGAGGATCTGATCCTCAACGCCGACAACCAGGTGCAGGGCGTCATCATGGGCGTCGGCGGGCTCGCCGGCTGGGGCGAGAAACGCGTCGGCGTCGCGCTGTCGGCGCTGCAGATCAAGAACGAGAACGGCGTCGTCCACGTGACGCTGCCGCAGGCGACGAAGGAAACCCTCGATGCGCTCTCCGCCTTCGAGCGCAAGGTCCCGCCGAAGTCGCTGATGGATCGCGCCATCGAGAAGGCCAAGGAGCTTTCCGACAAGGGCTCGGTGACGGCCAAGGACGCCTACGAGAAGGCGAAGGAAGAAGCCGGCCCCGCCCTCGAGAAGGCGAGCGAGTCTGCCAAGAAGACCTACGAGGAGAGCGTGAAGCCGGCGCTCGAGAAGGCGGGCGAGGCGACGAAGGACGCCTACGACGCAGCCAAGAAGGCGATCGAGACGCCGCCGGCCGACAAGCCGGCGACCACCACCGAAGCGCCGCCTGCCGCAACGCCTCCAGCCGCGACGCCGCCGTCCGAGCCAGCCGCCGACGCGCCGAAGGAGACCCCGCCGCGCCGCAACGCCCTGATCGGCTCGTGCGTCACACGGCAGAAACAAACAGAGCCCCGCAGCAATGCGGGGCTTTCGTTTTCGCCCGCGTCGTTGAACTGGCACCCTCTTCGATGCCCTTAAGTGCCGAGCCTAGTCGGACAAGGTCACTCGCTTGATCGGCAGAAAGTATCAAACTCCTCTCGTGCGGCCAGTATCCAACGCTCAACATGACATTCGCCGCCTATTGGAATTGTACTGTGGTGGAGGAATGCCACCCCCGGGTTACCGAAACAAAAAGAGCCCCGCGGTGGTGACCGCGGGGCTCTTCGTTTTTGCGGTCGGTTGCGGCTTAGCGGCCGAGGACGCAGACGGTCGCCGGGCCCTTGATCATGTTCAATCCGAGCGTCTGGCGATACGACAGGTCGACGCGATCGATGGCGCGACGCTCGCCGCGCAGATCGAGCGGAGGCGTCTCGTCGCCGTCGCCGATCTTCTTGCGCACCTGTAGCTGGTCGGGCGGGCCGCGCTCGTAGACGACAGTCAAATCGATGAGCTCGATCTTGCTGCCGCGCACGGCGAGCTTGATGGCGCTGAAGCGCCCCTCGCGGCGGCCGACGCGGATCGAATCCCGGTCAGGCTTGATGCCCACCTTGCCACAGCCAAGTTCCACCCAGCTGACCGGCGGCGGCGGGGGCGGAGGCGGCGGCCCCGCATCGCGCAGACCGAACACGGCGACCTTGGCGCGACCGCGGAAGCTCGGACGCGAGCGATAGGTGATCTCGATGCGATCGATGGAGCGGTCACCCCAGGCGAACTGGACCGGCCGCGTGCGTCCGCCGGCACGGATGAACTCGCGCACGCGCACGCCCTGTGGCGGACCGCGGTTGAAGAACACCTTGAGGTCGAGGATTTCGACGTCGTTGTCGCGTACCTCGAGCGCCAGCGCGCTGAAGCGGCCTTCGCGACGGCCGACGCGGATCACGTCGCGATCGACGCCGAAGCCGACCGACTGCTCGCCCAGCAGCTCCCACTGCTCGCGTCCGCGATCGGGGCCACGGCCAGGGGGGCCGCGATCACGATCGAAACCGGGCGGACCACGGTCGCGATCGCGCGGTTGCGCCGACGCGGTATCGGCCAGCATCGAAAAGGCGAACAGCGCCAGGAGCGGCGCCATCATCAATCGCCAGAACATTTTTCACTCCCTAGTTGGACCGGCGGCCGCAGCCGCGCGGTGACAGAGCCCAGTTTGCGGGCCCTCGTCGACATAATTGTGATACCGCGGCGCCGATGAACGCAGGCTGCACGGCAGCGCCCGGCGCTAACCTCCGGGAAAGTCACGTGGATGACGGCGTCTCTGCAGAGGACGATTCCGCATCGCCCACCCTCACCGTCATCCCGCTGCAGAACGGGATGACGGTCTTTGGTGCTCACCCGGTTCGGCAGCGCCGCGTCCGCGCCACAGCCGGGCGCCCGACGAAAAAGTCCCGGAGACCAGCTCCGGGACAGTGACGGGATCGGACGAAAAGTTCGCGTGGCTAATTAGAACGGGATCTCGTCGTCGAGCTGCTTGTCGAAGTTGCCGCCGCTCTTGGCAGCGCCGCCGCCCGAGCGAGCCGCTGCGCGCGGCGCATCCGAGTAGCCGCTGTCACCGCCGCCGCCATAGTCGGCCTGGCCGCCTTCCGACATGCCGCCGCCGGCACGGCCGTCGAGCATCGTCAGGTTGCCGTTGAAACCCTGCAGCACGACCTCGGTCGAATAGCGGTCCTGGCCGTCCTGGCCCTGCCACTTGCGGGTCTGCAGCGCGCCCTCGATGAACACCTTGGCGCCCTTCTTCAGGTACTGCTCGGCGATTTTGCAGAGGTTCTCGTTGAAGATGACGACCGAGTGCCACTCGGTCTTCTCGCGCCGCTCGCCGGTGGCCTTGTCGCGCCAGGATTCCGACGTGGCGATGCGCAGGTTGGCGATCGGGCGGCCGTCCTGGGTGCGGCGGATTTCGGGATCCTTGCCGAGATTGCCGACCAAGATCACCTTGTTGACCGAACCAGCCATGCCTTGCACTCCTCGCGTTTGCAGCGCGCCACCTCGGCAGCTGCCATGAAATCCATTCGTCACCGGCTCGCCGATGAGTCGCATTCGCAACCCAGCCTAATGACCACGAGCCGGCGCGATACCCGCCCGAGCCGGTTGTCCTCGCATAAATTATGCGAACTCGTTCTTCTTATGTTCTATAACTAGGGCGCCATGAGGACGTTGGCAAGGGGCCCCGCTCAGAAGCGGGCGGTCTCGGCGGCGGCGGACAGGTCCTTCATCACCTTCGGCGGCGCCTGGGTGGCGGCCGGGCAGGTGCTGGCCTTGAGGTTGTCGTAGACGGCGACGACATCGCCGCGGAACTGGGCGGTGACGGCGCGGCGGGCGATGCCGGTGGCGATGGCGCCGTTGCTCCAACGGGCGCTGCACATCAGCTTGGTCAGGTAGTTGGTGAGGTCGACCTTGTAGTTGAGCGCCGGCGGCACCGGCGAGGCGCCGACCCAGCTCTGCCAGCGCTGCTGGTCGATGGTGCCGGTCCAGGCGGCTGTTCTTCTCGCCCAGCGACCCGGCGACCTCCATGGCGCGGCGGCGCACGTCCTCATCGGTGATGCGCTCCATGCTCGCCTGCATGGCGGCGCGCTCGGCTTCGTCAGGCGCACGCACCGAGAAGCTCCGAAAAATCGCTGAGGCCGGTGGAGTCCCACACCGGCGGCTGCGTCATCCAGATGACGGCGCCGCGCAGGTCGCTGCCGGCCATCTTGGTGCCGGTCATGTCGGTGGCGAGCAGCTTTGCCTGCTGCAGGCTCGCCGCTTCGAGATCGGCATCGCGCAACACGGCGCCCTCGAGGCGCGCGAAGTTCAGCACCGCGCCCTGCATGGCGGCGCTGGAGAAATCGGCCAGCTGCAATTGCGCGCCGGTGAGATCGGCACCCTGCAGCGAGGCGTTGAGGAAGTTGACGCCCTGCGCCTGCACGCCGCCGGTGAGGTCGGCCTTTTCCAGATGCGCGTTGGAGAGGCTGGCGCCGGTGAGCAGCGAGTTCGACAGGTCGGCGCCGTCGAGCTGCGCCTCGTCGAGCTTGGCGCCGCGCAGATCGACGCCCCACAGGCGCGCCTTGCTCAGCTGGGCGCGGGTCAGGTCGACGCCCTTGGCCGAGGCGCACTTGCCGGCCATCGCGGTTGTCGCTGAGCATGACGAGGTCGGGCTCGGCGCAGCTGAGCGAGGCGTTCTGCAGGTTGGCGCCGACGAGGCTGGCGCCGTCGAGGCTGGCGCCGGTGAGATCGGCCCCGCTCAAGTCGGTACGGTCGAGCTTGGCGTAGCGCAGATCGCGGCCGCGCAGGCGCAGCGTTTTCTCGCCGTCCTCGCGATCGGTCTTCAGATCGCTGTCGGTGACGACGAGGTTGCGGCGGAAGACGCCGAAGAGCGTACCGTCCGAGGCGGCGCTGATGAACGGCAGCGAGAAGCCGCCCTGCTGCACCTTCCCCGGCTCGATCGGCGACGACCACGCCATCAGCTTCTGGCTGACGCGGTCGAGCGGCTCGCCGGGCACCGTGGCGGCGAAGAACGACAGGTAGGCGACCAGCGCCAGCACCAGCGTCGTCGCGATGGCGCTCAGCGGGTGCGAGAAGGTGGAGCGCCAGAACGCCTGGAAGAAGGATGTCTCCGCGCGCATCAGGAACACGCCGATGAGCAAAAGCCCGGCGATATCGAGCGACAGGAAGATGCGGTTGATCCACGTCGTCGTGACGTCGTGATACGGCAGGAACGCCACCTGCATGTAGAGCAGCAGCACCACCGGCAGGATGACGATGGTCAGCCACGACATGATGTTGAGGAAGCCGCTCATCACGGCCGAGCGCTGCGGGCCGGCGATCCCCTGCACAAAGAAGAAGTTGTGCAATTCGAGGCGCAGCGGATGCGTGCGCTTGTCGCTCGTCTCCAGGAAACGGATGGCGTGATCGAACTCGAGCGTCTTGCGGGCGAGCAGTACCAGCTGCGCCAGGATGCCGAGGTGGAACAGCACCAGCACGATGGGCGCGAACTGGAAGAACTGCTTGAGCTGGATCTTCACCTGCAGGATCGGCAGCTGCACGGGCGTCTCGAGCAGCAGCGCCTCATGCGTCACGCCGGCGACGGCGATCATGAGGTAGGTCATGATGGCAAGGAAGATCAGCCAACCGGTGTGGGAGGTGTCGCTCGAGCTGTTGACCGCTTCGAGCAGACTGTAGGGGTTGACCGGCGTCTCCGTCTCCGGAGTAAGTCGTGCCCTGTCCGCCATACTGATGGTACCCCCGCGCTGACAGCGCGACCTACGCAGACCTTAGGGGAAAAAGTGTGACATCGCCGCCCTGTAAATGTGGCAAGCCCGTCATCCCCCCTTGCTCTTTCCCCACGGAGCATTGCATGAGTCAAGCGGGAGTCCGCCACCCGGCCCCTCCCCGTTGCGCTATGGGCCAAGGGGTGGCCGAAACACCGCAGGAGAGGTCCGCGCGTTGAGCCCACCGCAATACAACTGTCGGAAATGCCCCGGATACTGCTGTTCTTACCCTCTCATCCCCCTCGATAAGCGGGACGTGGAGCGCTTGGCGCGCCATCATCACATGTCCTACGAGGAGGCCAAGAAGGCGTTTACCAAAGAAGAGCATGGCCGCAAGTATGCCATGCGGCGGAAACGGGACGACGTGTACGGCAAGATCTGCCGCTTCTTCGACACCACTAAGCGCTCCTGCACCATCTACACGGCGCGCCCTGCGGTTTGCCGGTCCTTCCCCGGCGGCGGGCGCTGCGGCTACTACGACTTCCTCGCCTTCGAGCGCCGCGCGCAGGAAGACGACAGCTTCGTCGCCCTCACCAACCACGACGACTGACACCCAGACCCGGCAACTGCTCGCCCCCCGTCATGGCCGCCTCCGCGGCCATGACGAATTGAAAGGACGGTGTCCTCTCGCGGCGCGTGCGCCTTCACCCCGTCGTGACGGCCGCTCGACGTTCGAGGGATCGACGCGGCGGGCAAGGTCCGCACCAGCTTCTCGCGGTCGAATTCGCCCTCCCAGGCCGACACGACGATGGCGGCGACGCGGGTGCCTTAGTTACGTGAATGTGCCTACTTGTGCGCCCCAGCTTGGGCACCAATCTCGTCGCAGAGATGCGAGCGACAAAGACGGGGGTCGTCGATGGCATGGCTTGATCCTGGACCCATCGCGGCGCGCTGCATCAAGCTGCTTTCGATGGCGCTCCTTGCGTTCCCTCTTCTTGCCGTGCCCGTCGCGGCGTCTGGCGCGTGTTGGCAGAGGCCGCAGGCACAGACGCTCGAAGAGCTTGCCAAGGTTGCCGAGAACCAGCAGAGGCGCGCGGCACTGAGTTCAGTCGCGGGGGTCGTGCCAGCATCCGCTAGGTTGGCACTGTCGGCCGGCCCTCACATGTCCGCATATGCCGCCGGTTTGCTGGTGGGATGGGGTGAGACCGGCAAGAGGCCAGACTTTTCTATCGTCACCGCCGCCGGGGTGAGCGCCCTGATCGCGCCGTTCGCCTTCATCGGAGCGGACGGCGATCAAAAGATCGCCGACGTTTTCTCGTGTGAGGGCGCGAGCCTCGCGGATATGGCGGAACGTGCGGCGTCATTCATCGATCGCGAAACCCTTGAGAAGATCGCCCGCAGGCACGCGGCCGGCGCAAGGCTCATGGTAGCGCTGCCCGGATCGGCCGCCCGAAAAGAGACCGTCTGGGATATTGGCGCGATTGCTGCCGGCCGGGGTCCCAAGGCGCAGAGATACATCGCGAACATTCTACTTGCCGCGGTCGATCTGACGACCTTCGTCGACCCCGCAACGATACCGATGAATGTCGGCTCAACGATCGGGCGGAATGCCACATTCCGTCAGATCGGCGCTGGCGAGCCTTTCCTCGCTGTCGACGGTAGGGCGGCTCAGCCTGCCGCCAGCTACCTGATCCACAACGGCGTGCTCTTTCCAGACGAAGGCGAGGCATATGCCGCCATGCGAAGCGGGGCTGGCGGCGCGCCGCTGCCCCGGGCGCACGTGGGCGTGGTTTCCGCCTATGATTTCTTCATGGATGCACAAGCGACGCGCGCGCAAACATACATTGCCTCGCCCAGCCCACACCTCAATATCCGACGCGCCGAAGGGTTCGACATGTCGTACTATCGAGCCCTCTTCCTCCATCCTACCGTCAAGGGCGTATGGGGCGGGAATGGCGAGACACCTTTCCAGATAAGGACGGTTCCCGCTACTACGGCGCCCGTTGATTGGTGCCGGGGCTAATTCCGAAGCGGCCGGCGGCTACCCCGTCGTGACGGCGGTTTCGACGTTGGAGGGATCGACGCGGCGCGACAAGCGCCCGCGCCAGCTTCTCGCGATCGAGCTCGCCCTCCCAGGCCGACACGACAATGGTGGCGACGCCGTTGCCGATGAAGTTGGTCAGCGCGCGGCACTCGCTCATGAACTTGTCGATGCCGAGCACGATGGCCATGCCGGGCACCAGAGCCGGACTGACCACGGCCAGCGTCGCAGCGAGCGTGACGAAGCCGGCACCGGTGACGCCGCTCGCGCCCTTCGACGTCAGCATGGCGACGCCGAGGATCACGAACTGCTCGTACAGCGTCAGCTCGACCCCCATCGCCTGGGCGATGAACAGCGTCGCCAGCGTCAGGTAGATGTTGGTGCCGTCGAGATTGAACGAATATCCGGTCGGCACCACGAGGCCGACGACCGACTTGGAGCAGCCGAGGCGCTCGAGCTTCTCCATCAGCTGCGGCAGCGCGCTTTCCGACGACGAGGTGCCCAGCACCAGCAGCAGCTCGTCTTTGATGTAGCCGAGGAAGCGCACGATATTGAAACCCGCCACCCAGGCGATGGTGCCGAGCACGACGAAGATGAACAGCGCCGACGTCAGGTAGAACGTCGCGATGAGGCCGGCGAGATTGCCCAGCGCTTCCGGGCCGTACTTGCCGATGGTGTAGGCCATGGCGCCGAAGGCACCGATGGGCGCCGCCTTCATGATCACGGCGATGACACCGAAAAACGCGCGGCCCATATCGTCGACCAGTGTGCGCACCGCGCGGCCGCGCTCGCCCAGCACCATCAGCGCAAAGCCGAACAGGATGGCGATCAGCAGCACCTGCAGGATATTGCCGTCGGCAAAGGCGCCGACGAGGCTGTCGGGGATGATGTGCAGGATGAACTCGACGGTCGATCTGGTGCGCGGCGCGCTCGGCGTATTGCGCAACCGCGGCCGGATCGCCGGCGGCGCCGCTGAAGCCCTCGCCCGGGCGTGCGAAGTTGCCGACCAGGAGACCGATGGCCAGCGCCAGCGTCGATACGATCTCGAAGTAGATGAGCGCCTTGATGCCGACCCGGCCGACCTTGCTGGCGTCCTCGATGTGGGCGATGCCCGACACCACGGTGCAGAAGATGATCGGCGCGATGGCCATCTTGATCAGCTTGATGAAGCCGTCGCCGAGTGCCTTCATCCACGGGCTCTCGGCAATGTCCGGCGCCAGCCAGCCAACCAGAAAGCCGAGCACGATGGCGACCAGCACCTGGACATAGAGGACGCGGTAGAACGGCTTGCGCGCGACTGGAACGCCGTGGACTGCGACAGCTTCAGCCATGACGTTCCCCCGGGCTCCAGTTCTTATTGCGGCGATCTAAGCAATTCGCCGCCGCCGCCGCAATCGCAGCGCCGAGCGGACAATCGCTCAATCGGCCGGAGCTGGCGTCGCTTAAGGGGCTTCGAGCTTGTAGGCTCCCTGCACGAACACGGCCGCCTGCTCGGTCGAAAACCGCTCCTGGGTAAATTCGTTCCTGGAGAAAAAGTTCGTCAGCCCCTGCGGTACGGCCATTGACCAATAGCGGCCGCCGGCGCCGACGCTGAACTGCTCGGTGATGTCGTAGGAAACGACGCCTTCGACCTGCACGCCCGTGCCGGCGCCATTCTGCGGCGAGCGGGTCGTGCCTCCCGCATCCTGGCGCCGCGGATGATTGTCGACACCCCGGTAGCTAACGTACGGCAGATAGGCCACGTCACCCGTCAGCTTGAGCGCGGGAGTGAGCATCACTTCGGCAACGCTGCCCAGGCGCAACGAGCGCCACTCGTCCATCTCCTGAAGGAAGACGAGAGTCTGCGGCTCGGGGCCACACTGGTCCGGCGGCGACAGCTGCAGGAACGTGCAGCCCAAGCGCATTCATCTTGTAGTGGAAGTAGTTGTAGCCGACGAACGAAGCCACCCGGAAGCTATCCGTGCGCAGCCAATCGTAGCCGCCGTCGAGAGTGAAGTAGTCGAGCGACGATGAGATATTCGAGTTGGTATTCTGGATACGGCGGGATCGGAGACAGAGGCCGTCGAAACTCATGCGCCCAATCTTCGTCGTTGATGTGTCCCTCGCTGCCGCGGCCCGACGCCGACAAATCCCTTCAGCATGAAGTTCCAAGGCGTGTCGATGCGCCCGTAGAGTTCGAGACCGCTCGGTGCCAACGTCATCCCACGTCAGCCGCGATCGTTGGCCGGCAAAGGTCACACCCTCGTTGCCGAGATCCTGCTGGATACCGCGACCAAGCGTAGACATAGCGGCCGCCGATCTCGGCCTCGAACCCGGACCGAACGCCGAAGCCACGACGGGCGGCCTGCTCGCTGAGCTCGAGCTCGGCCAGAGGATCGCCGCGGTCGTCGAGCGCATAGTTGATCGCGAGCTTCGCCGCGTGAACATCCTGGCTGACGCTGGCCAATCGGCCGTCCGGCGCCGTGGATCCGGCGATACCGGGCGCAGCGGGGTTGGCGAACGGTCCGCTCGCTCGGGGTCGCTAAGGCATGACCGCCGAAATGCAGATAGTCGTACTCAAAGCCGAGCGACCAGCGGCTGCCCAGCGCGTATTCAAGGCCAGCTCCGAGCGTCCAACCCCACTGCGTGAAGCGTCGCTTGCTCGACGTCGTTTGTCGGGCCCGGCAGTCGTCACCGCGATGTTGTTGATCGCCATTTCGACGCCATCGTGGATCCAGGCGAGGCCGCCCTTGCCGTAGACCAGCATGCGACCGCCCGGCCCGAACGCGAGACCGCCGCTTGCCGTAAGCGTACCGAACCAGTCGGGCTCCGACCTGGCACGTCGCCCCGAACGCGCCGCCGACAAGTCCGTGCCAGGCTCGGCAGGCGATGCGGCGACGGCTGCATGCACGTGACCGTGCCCTGCAGATCGGCCCAGGTTGCATCGGCCTGAAGGCCGACAGACCCACTGGTCGAACTGGTAGTTGTAACCGACCTGGCCGCCGATGAAAGGCCCCGGGCTGCGCACCTCGTCGCCATGGAGGGTCTGGCCATAGGGATTGGAAACGTTGCTGTAGTCCTTCGCCGCGCCCGTATGGGCGCCGACGTAAAATCCCGTCCAGCTGAACGGCGCATCGTCAGCCCGTGCCGGTGTCGCGGCGACGAGGGCGACCAGTAGCAACGCGCCCCGGGTCGATGCACGGCGCACATGACTTTCGTGGGGACGGCCATCGGTCTCTCCTAAGACGATACGCCACCCACTGCCGGAATGTATTGCCTCAGCCACGCTCAATCGCACGCGAAGAAACCCGTCAGTCGGGCGCGGCGAACTTGTAGGAGCCCTGGGCGAAAACAGCAGCCTGCTCGACCGCGTATCGCTGGCTGATGAATTCGCCCTCCGAGAAGAAGTTCATCAAGCCGTGCGGTACGGTCATCGCCCAGAAGCGGCCGCCGACACCGACGCTGAATTCGTCCGACACATCGTACGAGACGATGCCTTCCAGCTGCACACCTGTTCCAACCCCACGCGCTGGAGAGCGGGTGTTGCCCAGGGCATCCGCGCGCAATGGGTGGTTATCGACACCCGCGTATCGGACATACGGCAGATAGGCCACCTCCCCAGTCAACTTCAGCTGGGAGGTCAACATAAGCTCCGCGACCGTTCCAAGCCGCAGCGACCGCCACTCGTCCGTCTCCTGCAAACCGACCAAGGTCGGAGGAAATACGGGTCTGCAGGGCTGCGGCGGAACAAACGTCTCCCTTTCGCAACCCAGCGCATTCATTTTGTAGGCGAAGTAGTTGTAGCCCACGAATGGGGCCACCCGGTAAGAGCCGGCCCGCAAGTCGTAGCCTAGATCGAGCGTAAAATAGTTGAGCGAGGTATCGGCGTCGGATTTGCTGATGGAATACGCCCACACGCTGGGGCCGGGACGCGCGATGCCCCAATCCTCGTCGGTGTTCCAACCGTCGGAACCGCGACCGACACCAACGACACCCTTGAGCATGACGTTCCACGGCGTATCGATGCGGCCGTAGAACTCCAAGCCGTTCGTGCCACCGGAATCATAGATGAGGCGTGAGTTGTTTGTCGGCAGCGGCGCGTCTTCGTTGCCGAGATCCTTCTGGAAGCGCGTCCATCCATAGACGAATCGCCCGCCCGCCTCGAAGGCAAACCCTGGCGCCGAAAGAGTATCCAGCACGGACGGCGCGCTATCTGCTTGGAACGAGTCGGCAACTGCTCCTCTATCCTCGAGCGCATAGTTCACAGAGAGCTTGGCGACATGCAGGTCCTGGCTGAGACTGGCCGGCCGGCCGTCCATGGAAATCGCGCCGAGAAGGCCCGGGTCGCCGCCCAATACCGTTGTCCGCGGCGTTGCAATCTGATGCTCGCCGAAGCGCAGATAGTCGTACTCGAAACCGAGCGACCAGCGGTTTGTGAGCGCGTATTCGAGGCCGCCGCCAAGCATCCAGCCCCACTGCCAGTATTTCGTGTCGCTCCTCAGCGTCTCCGGTCCCGCTCCACCTAGGGCATTGTTCTGCGCGGCCGTGACGTCGTTGTGCATCCATGCCAGTCCGCCTTTGCCGTAAACGAGAATGCGATCCTGAGCGCCCAACACGTAGCCCGCTTTTGCCGCGATGGTTCCGAAGGCGTCGACCTGCGCCTGGCAAGTGCCGCCGAATGCCCCGCCAATGAACCCGCCGGGTATACCGGGAACGCTGTGGGCCGGCTGTATGCAGGTTGCGACGCCGGTCAGGTTGGCCCAGCTTGCGGCAACGTCGATGCCGAGAACCGCCTGCCCGAACTGGTAATTGTATCCCCCATGGCCGCCGATGAACGGACCTGGGCTGCGCACCTCGTCGCCGAACAGCGTCGCGCCGTAGGGATTGGAGAAATTGCTGTAGTCCATCGCGGCGCCGGTATGAGCACCAACGTAGAACCCTGTCCAGTTGAACGGCGCAGCACGCTGCGCCGCGACGACTTCGCCGTCGGCCTGGGCCGGGCTGGCGCCAAGAGTGAACGGCCCACTGACCAGCAGCACGGCAGCCACAGCATAGTTCGGCGCGCGCATCTATCCCCCGAGGCGGGCTGAGACCAACGTCGGGTTGAACTGTACGTGATTCACCCTTCGCGCACCGGGTGTCGGATGGGAATCAACAGGCAGATTAGGCAGCCGGAGGCGACGCTGGCGACTTGATGTGCTCGGGCCGTACCCCGACGCCGACGATGCGCGCCGGGATCCGCTGCAACCATGGAAGCCGGTCGAACATGCGCACGGCCCAGGGCGGCGTCATCGGTCCGGCGCCGCGCAGCACGGGCTGCACGATGCGGTTCTGGGCCAGCACCTGCAGGCGCTGCGTAACGCGGGTCGGGAAGGTGCGCCGGTGCTGCACGCGCGCAAGGTCGAAGGTCGTCAGCGTGCCATTCTTCAGCGGCTTCCACAGAATATTGGCCGCCGCCACGGCGTCCTGGATCGCGAGATTGATCCCGACCCCGCCCACCGGCGACATGGCGTGCGCGGCATCGCCGATGCACAGCAGGCCCGGCCTGTACCATGTGCGCAGCCGGTCGATGCTGACACTCAGCAACTTGACGTCATCCCACGATTTTAGCTCGTCGACGCGGTCGGCGAGAAACGGCAGTGCCTTGGCGACGCGCTCGCGGAAGGCGGGCAATCCGTCCTGCATGATGCGTTCGGCGTCACCCTTGGCGATGACATAGGCGAGCTGGAAGTAGTCGCCACGGTCGAGCACCGCAAAGAAGCTTCCCGCGCCGATGCGCCCGCCGGTCGGCGGATCGTCGGGCTTGCGTGAGATGCGCATCCAAAAGACGTCGATGGGGGCGCCGATGTCCTCGACCTCGAGGCCGGCCTTGGCGCGCACGATCGAGCGGCGGCCATCGCAACCGACGGTCAGGCGTGCGCGCACATCGAGCGGTCCGTTGGGCGTCGTCGCGCGCACGCCCGCGATACGGCCGCCCTCGTCGAGGAGGTCGACGACATTGGCCTGCATGATCAGCTTGAAGTTGGGGAAGAGCCGCGCCCGATCGGCGAGGAAGTCGAGGAAGTCCCACTGCGGCATCAGCGCGATGAACGCGTGGCGGGGCGGCAGGAAGGTGAAATCGGCAATGGTGACGGGCGTGTCGCCGATCGTCACCTGCAGCTGCGCGACCTTGTTGTGCGGCAGCTTGAGCAGGTCGTCCAACAGGCCCAGCTCATCCATCATCTCCAGCGTCGAGGGATGGATCGTGTCGCCGCGGAAATCGCGCAGGAAGTCGGCGTGCTTCTCCAACACGACCACGTCGATGCCGGCCCGCGCCAGCAGATACCCGAGCATGATGCCGGCGGGGCCGCCACCGGCGATGCAGCAGGTCGTCGTCAGCGTGCCCGACCCTGGTGCATCGGCGCTCATTGGTTCAGCCCGCAAGCCTGCATCAGCGAGTTGAAGCGCTGCTCGGATTGCTTCTCGATTTCCTTCGTCTTTTCTTCGGGAACGCCGCTGTCGATCAGCCCCTTGGTGATGGCAACGATCTTGGTGGCGCTACCTTCCAGGGTGGCGGTGAGAACGAGACGCAGGAAGCGCGACAGCTCGGTGCCGGCGCGGTCGGCGATGCAGGTGCAGCTGTCCGCGCGCTTGGCGACGTTGCGTCCGTTGCAGGCGTTGAGCAGCGCCAGCTTTTCATCCGGGGGATAGCTGCCGCCGATGGCGAGGTCAGCCTCCGTCACGTGCACGCTTTCGACGCCGCTCGCCCAGTAGAGCACGCCGAACGTCGTCGCGGCGACAACGAAGAACAGTACGCCGAAGACGATCACCACCCACTTCAGCACCGTCATGGCCCGCCTCCTTGCTCAAACCGTATGCGCGACACTAGCCGCGAACGGGACGCGAGGCCACGCCCGAAGCGCTGCACGACGCATCGGTCGAGCGCTTGAACCACAGCAGCGCGAGTTGTTCTGGAAGGTGAGAAAACCGATGGCTGCAAAGCTGAGACTGGTGCCGGACTGTCGGGCGCCTGCGCCTCGAAGAAGACATGAAAGACGAAGTTGTAGGAGTAACTGAAACCGATCGAGAACAGGATGAAGTAGGCGAGCAGCTCTTCGGCGACGTTGGCGCGCGTAAAGCCGTCCGGCTTGCGCACGACGGCGATCGCCGCCGCGATCAGGTCCAGCACGCAGCAACGTCAGCGTTGAAATCTTCCGGCGCGTCATGTCGTCCCGCACCTTAGCCGAGGGTTCCTAAACCGCGGGTGATGGCCGCGCCGGGCGAATTGCGACGCATGCAAATCTTTACCGGCGCAATTCCAAAGATTGCAATGTTATACTCTTGCTGCTTCTCGAAGCCGTGGCCATCTCATCCGACGCGCTCCGACGCAGAAGCGGAGCGCACCGGAAAATCAGCCAACCAATCGGAGGAAGCAATGAACCTTCTGAATGCCGCCATGGCCGCCGCGGTCGTCCTGGCAATGGCCGTCCCCGCACACGGCCGTCACGGTCAAGAACACGAGCGCCGGCGAGTTCACCATCGGCGTCGACATGGGCGACACCGAAAAGGTAGAGACCATCGCCGCCGGCAAGGAAGTGAAGCTCGAGTGCAAGGACGGCTGCGGCGTGACCGGGCCGTGGGGCTTCTCCTGGATGGCCAAGGGCGACGACGTGATCTCCTCGAACGGCGCCTCCCTCGTCTCGGTGCAGGAGCCCGGCGCCGCCAAGAAGTAAAAGGCGTTTTGACTACCGGCCGTGGGACCCGTCTCCCACGGCCTTTTTTGTGCCGTCGCGCAGAGTTTCGGTCCTATTTTTTCCGCGGGTCGTCGGCTGGGTTGATGTAGACGAGGTCGAACGGGCCGACCGCCGCGACCTGGATGATCGTTTCCTCGTCCGTCGTCCAGACGTAGTGCGCATGGTTCCCGGGCAGCGCGAGCATGCCGCCCGCCTTCAGCATTTTGCCCTTCGTCAGATCGGCCTTCTCGCCCATGCCGCTTCCCATGGCGCCGGTCAGGACGGTGACCGTCTCGAAGCCCGGATGCGTGTGCGGCGGCACGACATAGTTGGGCGGGAACTTGGTGCGCAGGATGAACAGCCCGGGTTTTGCCGGGTCGCCGTGCAGAAGCACGGTCTGCGCGCCTTTGGGAAACGCCGGGTCATCCTGAAAGACGATCGCTTCCGGTGTGAGTTCCTTGGCGCCGCTCGTGTCCGCTGATCGTGCGCGAACACCGAACCGGCCAGCGCGAGCAGGCCGGCAGCGACGAGAGCTCTCTTCATGATTTCCTCCTTAGCGGTTTCATTGGGATAGGCGTTCCGGCTTGGCCGGCGCGGACGTGCAGAGCGCCGACGCCTGCCGGGTGGTCTCCAGCAAGGCTTCGATCTCGCGCAGGCGGGTGCTTTCGATTTCGCCGCCCGGCCCGGGAACGCCGAGGACGGCCGCGGCCCCGGTGGCCGCAATCGTCGCCAGCGCTAGGATGAATCCAACTGGCGCGGCCCCTCGCATCTCCGGTCTCCGTGCGCCCCGTTGTCAGCGCGAAATCATTGGTCGCCACGCCGGATCGGACAATGGAGATTCCCACGCCGTTGCCTGGGCAATTTTCCTGACGATTGCCCCCGCCCCTTCACAGCTCCGGCTGCTCCCCCTAGCCTGCAAAGAACGGCGTCGGACGAGGCAGCGGCATGGACCTGAAGTGGCTCCTGGTGAGGCGGATCACGTTGGTCGCGCTGGCGTGCTTCATCGCCGGGTCGGCGCTGGCGATCTATCAGACCGCGCGCGAGTCGAAGCGGCACAATGCGGAACTCGTGGAGATGGTCGGCCGCCAGCTCGACCTGCAGCTCTCCCGCATCGGCCGGTCGACCGACATTCCCAAGCGCTTTCCGGATTGGGATCTCGTTGCGAGCCTCTCTTTACAGCCGGGCCAGTGCGTCGCGCTGCACGGCGTCGATGGCGCACTGCAGCGCTCGAGCTGCGCTGGCGTCGATGCATCGTCCATCAGCGCGCCGCAGTGGTTTCTCGCGGCGTACCGGTGGTTGATCAACGGCGCGCTGTCCGCCACCCGTCCGCTCTCCTACCGCAAAGCGCCACAGGGCACTGTCGTCGTCGAGCAGGATGCCGTCGCGACGGCCGGCAAAGCCTGGGCGACCATCGCGCCGCTGCTCGGCTTCTCCGCCATCTTCGTCGCGGTCCTGTGCCTCGTCACCTATTTCGTCATCGATCGTGCGCTGCGGCCGGCAAAGGAGATGCTTGCAGGTTTGAACCGCCTGGCGCGCGGCGATCTCGCCTGCCGCCTGCCGGCGTTCCGCTTGGCCGAGCTCAATCGCATCAGCGAGGTTTTCAACGCGCTCTCCGAGGAGCTGAGCAAGGCGACGTCCGACCGCGCCGAGCTTGCGCGGCGGCTCGTCGATACGCAGGAGCAGGAGCGGCGCCACATCGCCCGCGAGCTGCACGACGAGATCGCGCAGCGGCTGAGCGCGCTCAACGCGCTCGCGGCGTGTCTGCGCACGCACGCCCAGCGCGATGCGCCGGTGCTCGTCGACGAGGCCAGAGAGCTCGAAACGACGGTATCCGGCCCTGATGATATCGCTGCGCCGGACGCTCACCTATCTGCGGCCGCAGGAAATCGATGACCTCGGGTTGATCCAGAGCCTCGAGGCCCTGGTGGCGCAGCACAATGAAAGCGCCCGCGGGCGAACGACATACACCATCGAGACGGACGGCGAGGTCGAGCAGCCTCAGGGCCGAGACCAGCGCCCACGTCTACCGGATCGTCCAGGAGGCGCTGACCAATGCCTCCAAGCACGCCAACGCGCGCAAAGTTCAAGTGCTGCTGAGCCAGATTGCCGACGCGTATCATGAAACGATCAAGCTCTCGGTCGTCGATGACGGTGCCGGCCCCTCGCCCGACGACAAGCCCTCGCCGCCCGCCGGCTCGGGCATGATCGGCATGCGCGAGCGGGTCGTCGCGCTGAGCGGAAAATTCGCCGCCGGACCGCTCCCCAACGGCGGCTTCGGGCTTCAGGTGGAGTTCCCGACCTTGCAGCGAGGCGCTTGATGGCCACGAACATCCGCGTGCTGCTCGTCGACGATCATGCCGTGGTGCGCCAGGGCTATCGCCGGCTGATCGAGATGCATCAAGGCATCGACGTCGTCGCCGAGGCGGAGGACGCAGCGTCCGGCTATCAAGCCTTCAAGACCAGCAAACCGGATGTCGTCGTCGTCGATATCTCGATGCCCGGGCGCGGCGGCATCGACCTCGTCCGGCAGATCGCGCCAGCTGGACGCTGACGCCCGCATCCTCATATTCACCATGCATGCCAGCGCGACTTACGCGCAGCAGGCGTTTCGCGCCGGCGCGCGCGGCTATGTCACCAAGAGCAGCCCGCCCGATGTTCTGGTCAGCGCAATCCGCAGCGTCTTCGCCGGACGCCCGGCGCTGTGTGCGGAGATCAACGAGGCCATCGCCACGAGCCGGCTGTGTAGCGACGTGTCGGCCGTGGACGAGCTGTCGCCGCGCGAATTCGAGGTCCTGCGCATGATCCTGGAGGCGAGATCGACGGACGAGATCGCATCCGCCTTCAACCTCAGCCCGAAGACCGTGGCCAACTACCACTACGAGATCAAATCCAAGCTCGGCGTCCGCTCCGACATCGAGCTGGTCTACTTCTGCATGCGGCAAGGCTTGGTGGCTTCGCTCGCCGTCCCCGGGGCTGCCTAGCCCATCGCCGGCCTATGTCTTACGGAGCCCTGATCCGCCGGCTTGAGCCAGGCGTACGAGCGGGTCTGGATTGGCCGCTTTTTACACTTTCATTGCAGAGGTCGCGTAACCTTCTCCTGCTACCCACACGCGCTTGACCACAAGCTGCGAACGGGAAGGAATTGTTCGGATGCTTACGAAACGCGATCTGCTTCGCTCTGCTGCGATGACCGCGCTCGCCGTCGCGACGGCGAAGTCCACCCCGGCAATCGCGCAGAACAAAGCCGATTGGCCCAGCCTGTTAGAGGCCAAGGACATCGCCGAAGAAGGCTTCATCTACGGCCTGCCGCTCGTGATGTATTACGCGGTGATGCAGGAATTTGCCGTGGACAAGAACTCGGGACAGTTCAAGGCGCCGTTCAACGAAATTCACAACACGCACCACGTCGCCACGCCGGATGATACGGCAGTCATCACGCCGAACAGCGACACCCCTTACTCGATCCTCTGGCTGGATCTGCGCGCTGAACCGATGGTGATCTCGGTGCCGGCGATCGACAAGGACCGCTACTACGCCGTGCAGATGATCGACGGCAACACCTACAATTTCGGCTACATCGGCACGCGCGCCACGGGCACCGAGGCGGGCGACTATCTGGTGGTCGGCCCCGGCTGGAAAGGTGGAACGCCCCCCGGGATCAAGAAGGTCTTCACATCGACGACGCCGTTCCCGCTCGCGCTGATCCGCACGCAACTCTTCAATCCCGGCGACATATCGAACGTCGAGAAGATTCAGGCCGGCTACAAGGCGCAGCCGCTTTCCGCTTTTCTTAAGCAACCTGCCCCGCCCGCCGCCCCGAAGATCGATTTCGTGCCGGCCACCACGGCCGGAATCAAGAATAATTTCTTCGAGTATCTCGACGCGGCTCTGGAATTCGTCCCCGAGACGCCGAGGGACAAGGCGATCCGTGCGAAACTTGCGAAGATTGGCATCGGTTCCGGCAAGACCTTCGCGTTCAAGGATTTATCGCTAGAACATAAAGCCGAAATCCTGGTGGGCCTGAAGCAGGGTGACGGCAAGGTCGACAAATGGCTGGCCGGCGGAAACAAAAACATCAACGGCTGGAACGTCGGCTCGTTCTTTGGCGACGAGGCCTTCTACAATGGCGATTGGGTGATGCGGGCCGGGGCTGCCAAGGGCGGTCTCTTGGGCAACGACGCCGTAGAAGCGATGTACCCCTATACCCGAACGGACGCGACCGGTAAGCCGCTCGACGGCAGCAAGCACAAGTACACCATCACCTTCCCACCCGGCCAGTTGCCGCCAGTGAATGCGTTTTGGTCCGTTACGATGTACGACGGCAAGAGCCAGCTTTTGATCAAGAACCCGATCAATCGCTACCTCGTCAACTCGCCCATGTTGTCGGCGATGAAAAAGGACGCAGACGGCTCGCTGACGCTGTACATCCAAAAAGACAGCCCCGGCGCGGACAAGGAATCCAATTGGCTTCCGGCGCCGGATGACAAAATCTATCTCGTGATGCGGCTCTATTGGCCGAAGCCCACGCCGCCTTCGATCCTGCCGCCTGGCAACGGCACCTGGCAGCCGCCCGGCGTGAAACAGGTCTCATAGAATGCAGATCTCGACGCGGGGGCGCTGCGTCGGCTTCCCGTCGCCATCGAGACTGTAGGTCCAAGTCGGGCGATGATCGCCGGTCGCCGGAACGACGTCCCGGCCATTACGTCTTTCGAGCGCAAACGACCCGGTTTTCCCCCGCCCCGTTCACGTGCCAAATCGGTTCTTCATACGCACGCGAGCGCTTGAGCAATGCAGCGACCTGTCGGTCTTGACCAAGGCCAAATTCCAATGCGAGCCATCCCCCGGACTTGAGATAGCCCGCACCCTCAACGATCAAGCGCGTATGCAGTGTAATCCCGTAGGGGCCACCGTCGAAAGCTTCCCGCGGCTCTTCGAGAAGCAGGTGGGATCGGTCCCCGCTTATGAGGCGGGACGTCGAAATGTAGGGTGGATTGGAGACGATGAGGTCAACCGTGCGCTCGAGGCCGGTGAGGGGTTGGAACAAGTCCCCCTGCACGACCGCGATCTGTTCCTGAAACCCCATTTGGGTCACGTTGTGACGCGCGCTCTCCACGGCGTCAGCTGTGAGGTCACAGGCCATCACACGGGCATCCAGAGAATGCGTAGCGAGCGCCAACGCTAGATTGCCCGATCCGCAACACATGTCGACGCAAACAGGGGCAACGGCAATATCATCGAGCAGACTGTGGGCCACACGTCCGAGAAGCTCGGTTTCTTTTCGTGGACGGAGAACAGCCCCCCGGACCTCAAGCTCGAGTCCCAAGAACCGAACCCGAGGCTTGGGGCTTTCATTCTCAATCGAACACAGCTGCATGAAACGTTCCCTCGCGTGGCTTGGACGCGTCACGTCCTCGCTCTTTTTGCTTCAGATTGGAGCAGTCGCCGTCCGGTCCATGCGTCCCTCGACCATAAGCGACACAGAGGAGTAATCGGCCATCGATGTGCATCCCTCGCACATCGGACGTTGCACGCATCGTGCCGGCTCCGAAACGTGGTCGGGACGGCATTGGGCAATTCGTTTCTGACTAACGCGTATCTGACCTTGACTCCTCTGCTATAAGTCCGTTAGCTATTACCCCAGCTTGTCGGCGCCCGGACCGCCCGGCGCCGTGTACGGAGATCAACGAGGCCATCGCCACCAGCCGGCTGTGCAGCGACGTGTCGGCGGTCGACGAGCTGTCGCTCCGACATCGAGCTGGTCTACCTCTGCGTGCGGCAGGCTTGGTGGCTTCGCTCGCCGTGCCCGGGGGCGGCTTAGCTCTCGCCGACGCTCAGACGGCGAGTGCTTCCAGGATCAGGTTCGTGATTGCATCGGGATGCGAGATGAGCGCCAGGTGGCTCGCCTCGATCTCGATCGTCTTCGCACCCATTCGCTTGGCCATGAAGCGCTCCAGATCGGGATTGATCGTCCGGTCTTGAGTGGACACGGCATAGAAGCTCGGCTTGCTCCGCCAGGCGGCATTCGTCGTATTTTCCGTCGTCAGCGATTTCTTGAACGGCTGCTGAACCGCGTAGAGCACGCGCGCCTCTTCCGGCGGCAGGTCGCCCGCGAAGTCGCGCAGGAAGGCCTCCTCCGTCAACTGACCCCAATCGTCTTGAAAGACTATACCGGCTGAGGCCGGGGGCGTTGGGTAAGTTTTCGCCAGCGCCGTATAGTCCTCGCCCGCATCGGGTGCACGCGCCGCCACGTAGACGAGCGCGGTGACCTTCGGGTCCACCCCGACCTCCGTGACGATCATCCCGGAGAACGAGTGCCCGACGAGAACGGTTGGGCCCGGTTGCGCCGCGATCGCCCTGAGCGCCGCCTCGGACGCCTCATGCAGCGAGGTCAGCGGGTTCTGCACGCTGGTGCAATTGACGCCCTTCTGCTGCAAGCGGGCGATGACCTTCGACCAGCAGGAGCCGTCGGCGAATAGCCCGTGCACGAAGACGACATTCTTCGTCTTCGGCGGCGTCTGAGCGCTGGCTATTCGATTGACTAAGGGAAGGGCGGCACTGGCTGCGATAGCCCCGAGCAACGTCCGGCGGTTCATCAAAGCCTCCTGAACAAAAATGAATTTCGGTCCCTGACTATTGCCCCGCCCCGTCCCTCATCATGACCGGACGGTCGACCGTAGGCCGCGCGAGTTGGCAGCGCTCAGTGGTCGCTGCCGACGAGATTGGTCTGGCGACATTCGCCACCCAGATTTCGGTACTCATTGCTCCTGATCCCTGCCTCGACGGGCAAGACGCCGGCAACACCGAGCTTCAACCCGTACAGCACGATGCGCGTGGCGCCGTCCGACGATATGATCGTCGGCTTCCCGTCGCCATCGAGACTGTAGGTCCAAGTCGGGCGCTGATCGCCATCGAAGTTCTTGCGGGTGCCATCTGCCGAGACAATAGCCCGTTCAAAAAAACGGGGCTGCTCACCCTTTGCAAGAGCGACGTCGAAATAGAAGGATACGACCGCGGCCGTGCGGGTAAAATTGTGGAACGCACAGTCGAGCGAGGGGGGCAAGCTTTCTTCAGTTGGCTCTTGCGACACCTCCGCTACCTCTCGCGGAGGCGCGGACGGCTGCCCGGCCCAATGCACCGCAAAGTAGCCAACCAAGACAGCGGCTGCGATGCCGGCCACCATCAGGATTGCGGACAGGCCGGATGGGCGCGCTTTCATGAAATGGGGCTCCAATTCTCGATGCTCCGAAACCGTGCATACAGAAAGTGCCGCGGTCAATCGACGGATGAGCCAATTCATTGAAATGGTCGCGCGAGAGACGGGACTTCCCTCCCGGGTGAAGCTCCGCCCAATGGTCGCTGGCGATGAATTGGAATATCGCGCTGTCCGCCTCGGCGCAGTACTATCGGGGAAACAGGGAGACATCCCGTGGGGGGATCCATCATTCTCAAGGCGGCCGGCGCCGCTATGCTCGTGCTGGCGGGCACCGCCGCCTATCTCTTCCTCTGGCCGGTTCCCGCTGATCCCGTGGCATGGCAGGCGCCGATGCCGCCGGGCTACACCGGTCGCGCATGCGGCGAACACGCGGCTGGCGGGTCTGCGCATGATCGACCTCGGAGGCGAGGTCGGCCCGGAGCACATCGCGATCGGACCTGACGGCAAGCTCTATGCTGCGATGGAAAGCGGCAACCTGCTGCGCATGGACCCGGACGGCGGAAAGCAGGAGGTCTTCGCCAACACCGGCGGGCGCGTGCTCGGTTTCGACTTCGATGCCCAGGGACGCCTGATCGCCGCCGATGCCTATCAAGGGCCTGCTGGCCATCACCCCGGACGGGCAAGTGACGCTGCTGACCGATCACGTGAGCCCCGATGACCCGATCCGCTACGCGGACGCCGTCATCGTCGCCCCGGACGGGACGATCTATTTCACCGACGCGTCCACGCGCTTTTCTCCGGCGCAATGGGGCGGCATCGCTGCGGGGCGAGCGTGCTCGACATCATGGAGCACTCGGCGACCGGCCGTGTGCTCGCCTATGATCCGGCAACCGGGAAAACCCGCATCGTGGCGCATGGCCTGTCATTCGCCAACGGGATCGCCTTGTCCGTCCGACGGCCATACGCTTTTCGTCAACGAGACGGGCCGCTACCGCATCTGGAAGATCGACGGCCGCGCGGAGAACCTCGACGTGCGCAGCGGCTCGCCGCAGGCCGACGGTGCTGCTCGACAACCTGCCGGGCTATCCCGACAACCTGATGCGCGGACGCGATGGCCGCATCTGGGTCGGGTTTGTCCATGCCGCGCAATCCGGCGGCGGACGGGCTCGCCGAGAAGCCGTTCCTGCGCAAGGTGCTGCTGAGGTTGCCGCACTTCCTGTGGCCGCTTCCGAAGTCCTACGGGCACGTCTTCGCCATCGACGAGGATGGTCGCGTCATGGAGGACTTGCAGGACCCGAGCGGCGCCTATCCCGAGACCACGGGCGTGACCGAGACCGCAGACCGCCTCTACATCCAGAGCCTGCACGCGCACGCGATCGGCTGGCTGCCGCGATGACCGCGGCGCGGCTCCGTCGCCGGGAACACCAACTCAATGCACTTCGGAGAGCATCGTGAAGCAAGGCACCCGCTATCAAGGCTCTTGGCGCAGTCATGCTGCTATGTGCCTGCGCGACGCAGTCCGGCAATGCCGCCGCCGCCGAGCCGGAGGCCGCGCTCGAGGACATCTACATTCTCCGCAGCATCAGAGAGCCGCGCGAACCGGTCGCCGACTGGTGCTCATCCGCCAAGAACGGGATTCGAGCCGTTCCCGAAGGACGCCGAGCGCTTCTTCTCGTTCTGGACCGTCGGGGTCGCAGCCCGAGGACGGCAAGGTCATTGACGCGAAGCACACTCGCGCCGCCGAGCTGCGCGCCTGCTTTGGCCCGACAAGCGAACCGGCGCTGCAGAACTTCTATGCCGAGATCAAGCTGGGCTCGATTTCCTTTCGCGGCAACGGCGAGTGCCTCGCGGTCAAGGTCGATTTCCCGCAAGCCGGCCTCTTCCCGGTCCGCTGTCAGCTCGTCCTGAGCGGACTGCCGGCTCCGTACGTCGGCGGGCTTCTGACGACGAATACGATGACCAGCAAGGCCGCCTTCGGCGGCGACACGGATCCTCCCGGATACACTCAGGCCTCGATCGCCACGATCCGCCTCTGGAAATCCAAGTAGCGTTCGCCTGCTCTGGCGTCGAACTCCACTTCTCTCTGGCGCCGTCGGCTAGTTGTCCTCAACCTCAATCAGGCGCAGCTTTCCATCGGTTCCGAGTTCGAGGTCAGCTGACACGGAGCCTTCGATTCCATCATCTATCGAGATATGCACGCTTCCGTCATGGCGAAAGTCCGCCCCGAGCAGGCGGGGGACATCGCTCTTACCGAAGTTGTGTTTGATCGCTTGGACAAGGCGCGCGCCCTCGGCAACCTGCGCCTCGATGCCGGGAACAATCTCGCGTGCGCGCGCAAGTGCCTTGTCGAGCTCCCCGATGCGTCGGCAAACAGCGAATAGGTAGGCTCATACTCGCGGGTTTGGACGTAGCGCGCCGGTCGCGCCGGCCTGAATTCGAACCACCCAAGCGTCGGGTCCTCGAAAACAAGCGGCAGGTCAGCCCCCAGGAGCGCGTCGGGCTCTGCCGGGCCAACCACGTCCAGTGGAGCGCGGCCGGCGAGCTTGTCGAACCCGCGCACTATCTCGGCTTCCGAGAAGCCCGGCGGTCCGAACGAGCAATCGGCGATCACGCGAAAGACCTCGTCGCCGGTGGTCGTGACATCGACGCCGTTGACCCGAATGCGAAAAGTGCTGCCATCGGCACGAATGCTCTCGATCTGCGTACCTGCAGGTATGACGAGTTCGTGCCACGACCTCGCGCCCCTGGCATCCCCCCGCAGCACGACGAGTGCCGTTCGCGTTTGTGTACCGGGCCAACCACAGGGTTGCGCCGAATATCCGTACCAACGACCCTCCCGGAACGAACCGTACTGGTGCCGGACCACCAGCAGGTAGCTCCGATCTGCTGACGCGGCGCGCGTGGGATCGGCGGCGAGATAGGCATCGAGCGGCTCAGCATCGCCACGCTCAGCCTTCCTCAGAAGATCATAAAGTACGGTTCCATATTCTGGATTGTCCGTCATTTACGAACCCGAGGGCGGAAGTTGGGGATGCCGTTGGCACTCCGACATTGAGTTCGTCTACCTCTGCATGCGCCAGGGTTTGGTGGCGTCGCTCGCCGTGCCGGGGGCCGCTAGCTTGTACGGTGCAATGGCGTCGGCCATCGCCCAGGACACAACAGACGCGTCCGAAGCAGCGGGCGCGGCTGACGTTAGCTGGCCATTCCCTCTAATCGCTTCAACGCCGGAACGAGAAAATCCGAAAAAGCGCGAACCGCGGGTCGCATGTATCGGACCGATGGAAATGCGAGGAACGCGTCCGTCGACTTCACCTCGTAGCGTGGCAGGATTCTCACGAGTCGACCTTCAGAAAGGTGGTCGTCGACAAGTAGCTGCTGTACCGGTCCTGCAGCGCGGCCGCTGAGCAACGTATGCTCCACGACATTTGCGTTATTGGTTCGCAACGTAGGCGCGATTTCAACTTCAACATCAGCGCCGCCCTGCATGAGGACGAGTGCGTCGCGAGGAGTGAACACGGCTGCGGTCGTGATCAACGGAATTTCCTCCAACCGGCGCAAATTTCGTACCTCACCATGCCGCTTTATAAATGCAGGGGACGCGACAAGAATACGACGGACATGCCCAACACGCCGCACGATTAGGTCCTGTCCGTCGGGCTTGCCGTACTTTAAAGCGACGTCAAAATTGTCGTAGACGATGTCAACACGGCGATCTTCCAAAAAGAGATCTACGGTCACGCCCGAGTGCAGGTCCTGGAATGCTTCTACGATTGGACGCAGATGTTTCGCGCCAATGCAGGATGGCGCATGAACGCGCAGCAACCCTTGCACAGCACCCATATCACGCCGCACTCCCTCGACTGCCGAGTCGATGGTCGCAAGCGCCGAGCGACTTAATTCGTAAAGCGACTGGCCGAGCGGCGTCGGTCGCACGATTTTGGTCGACCGCTCAAGCAGCCTCGCTCCAACGTGAGCTTCAAGGTTTTTAAGCTGCTTTGTTACTGCGGGCTGCGACAATCCCAGATCGCGCGCGGCACTCGTGATGGAGCCACGCTCGACTGTGCGTACAAATGCGCGGAGCGCCGCCGCTAGATCCAAGTGCATCTCTCCTCAGTGGAGGCATAACAATAAGTTATGCCGCCCATTACGTCATGCATAATATTGATGTTGCGGACCGGGTGCTATCTGTGGGGCGGTTGCACCCAACAGGAGATCGGCTACCATGCGTGCACGCACCATCATCGCCGCGGCGGTCGCTATGGTCATGACTTCACAACTGGCGCTCGCCGGCTCGGCCGACCCGACGCCCATCGCAAATGCCTTCTGGCGCGACGTGTGGCAGGCTCGCAATCCGGCAGCCGTAGACAACTACGTCGTCGAAGACTTCGTCATCACCACAGGCGGTAAGGACATCAAATCTCGCGAGAGCTTCAAGGCGTGGATCGCTGACTTCCAATCGCGCGTTAAAGACTTGAGCCTCGAGGTTCTTGAGACTTTCCCTAGCGCTGATGGAACCCGCACCGTCTCTCGCCTCCGACTGACAGGCGGCAATCAAGGGCATGATGGGACTTCCGCCAGATGGCCGGCCGTTCACGCTCACGGTGACCTCAATTCTGGCCTTCCGCGAGGACGGCAAGATCCTCCACAATTGGGTCGAGCGAAACGCCTGGGAAGTCTACAGCGCCCTTACCAAGACGCCGTAGCGTTAGCCGCACATGGCTGGGACGAGCGCTTCATGACCGCGGAGAAGTAATATCAGACGGCGATCGGCCGCGGGCTGGCCCGCGGCCGAAACTCGACCAATTGGTGCCGGGTACGTCGGTAAAGTGCCGCCAAGTCGGCCCGCCAAGTGCTTCGGTGACCACCTGGCCAGTGCGTCAACTTAAGCCTCGCACGTACGTCGCCACTTCCCGGCCGCCTCAGTTCACAGGCAAGGCCCAGCGCGACAGTGACGGCGCTTCCGCCGGGGCGCGCCCGTCACTATCTATGGACGGCTCGAAACCTGTGCACGGCCGGTCCCGCCCGTGCCGGACCATCCCCGTTGCCCGTACATTTGCCGCCCCTTTCGGCGTCGGTTAGACACACCCCATGGCAAAGACCACCAAGCCGCCCGCGGCGCCGTCGCTGATGAAGACCATCCACGTCCGTGGCGCGCGCGAGCATAACCTGAAGAACGTCGACCTGGAGATCCCGCGCGACGCCCTCGTCGTGTTCACGGGGCTGTCCGGCTCGGGCAAATCCTCGCTCGCCTTCGACACCATCTATGCCGAGGGCCAGCGCCGCTACGTCGAAAGCCTGTCGGCCTACGCGCGCCAGTTCCTGGAGATGATGCAGAAGCCGGACGTCGACCACATCGACGGCCTGTCGCCGGCCATCTCCATCGAGCAGAAGACGACCTCGAAGAACCCGCGCTCCACCGTCGGCACGGTGACGGAGATCTACGACTACCTGCGCCTGCTGTTCGCGCGCGTCGGCGTTCCCTATTCGCCGGCCACCGGGCTGCCGATCGAGAGCCAGACCGTGTCGCAGATGGTCGACCGGGTGCTCACCATTCCCGAGGGCACGCGCCTCTACCTGCTGGCGCCCATCGCGCGCGGCCGCAAGGGCGAGTTCAGGAAGGAGCTGGCCGAGCTGCAGAAGAAGGGCTTCCAGCGCGTCAAGATCGACGGCACGTTCTACGAGATCGACGAGGCGCCCAAGCTCGACAAGAAATTCAAGCACGACATCGACGTGGTGGTGGACCGCCTCGTCGTGCGCGCCGACATCGCCAAGCGCCTGGCCGACAGTTTCGAGACCGCGCTCGGGCTGTCGGACGACCAGATCGCCATCGCCGAGATGGCCGACAAGCCGCTGCCCGCCTCCGAGACCAAGGGCGCCAACAAGTCGAAGAACGAGACGCACGAGCGCATCACGTTCTCGGCGCGCTTCGCCTGCCCGGTGTCCGGCTTTACGATCGACGAGATCGAGCCGCGGCTGTTCTCGTTCAACGCGCCGGCCGGCGCCTGCCCGACCTGCGACGGCCTCGGCACCGAGCTGCAGTTCGAGCCCGAGCTGGTCGTCCCCAACGACGAGCTGAGCCTCGCCGAGGGCGCCATCTATCCGTGGGCCAAGACCGGCGCCTCCTCGCCCTACTACGAGCAGACGCTGCAATCGCTGGCCAAGCACTTCAAGGTGTCGATGAACGACGCCTTGGAACAAGCTGCCCAAGCACGTGCAACTGGCGCTGCTCTATGGCACCGACGAGGAAGAGGTCACGTTCGTCTATTATGACGGCACGCGTAACTACAAGACCGTCAAGGCGTTCGAAGGCGTCATCGGCAACATCGAGCGGCGCTGGCGCGAGACGGACAGCGATTGGGTGCGCGAGGAGCTGGAGCGCTATCAGGGCTCGCACCCGTGCGAGGCGTGCGGCGGCTATCGCCTCAAGCCGCAGGCGCTGGCCGTCAAGGTCGGCGGCAAGCACATCGGCGAAGTCTCCGACATGTCGATCAAGGCGGCCAATGCCTGGTTCGCCGAGCTGCCGAAGACGTTCACCAAGCAGCAGACCGAGATCGCCACGCGCATCCTGAAAGAGATCCGCGAGCGGCTGCAGTTCCTCAACGACGTCGGCCTCGAATACCTCACGCTGTCGCGCGCCGCCGGCACGCTGTCGGGCGGCGAGATCCCAGCGCATCCGCCTCGCCTCGCAGATCGGCTCCGGCCTCACCGGCGTCCTGTACGTGCTCGACGAGCCGTCGATCGGGTTGCATCAGCGCGACAACGAGCGCCTGCTCGGCACGCTCAAGCACCTGCGCGACATCGGCAACACGGTGATCGTCGTCGAGCACGACGAGGACGCCATCCTGCAGGCCGACTACGTGGTCGACATCGGCCCCGGCGCCGGCATCCACGGCGGCGAGATCATCGCGCAAGGGTCGCCCGACGACATCCTCGCCAACCCCAACAGCCTCACCGGGCAATACCTCTCCGGCGCGCGCCAGATCCCGCTGCCGAAAAAGCGCCGCGCCCCGCAGAAGGGCCACGCCCTCAAGATCATCGGCGCCACCGAGAACAACCTGCAGAACGTCTCCGCCGAGGTGCCGATCGGGCTGCTCACCTGCATCACCGGCGTGTCGGGCTCCGGCAAGTCGACGCTGATCATCGACACGCTGTACGCCGCCGCGGCGCGCAAGCTGAACAACGCGCGCGTCCACCCCGGCGCGCACGTGCGCATCGAAGGCCTCGACGAGCTCGACAAGGTCATCGACATCGACCAGTCGCCGATCGGGCGCACCCCGCGCTCCAACCCGGCAACCTACACCGGCGCCTTCACGCCCATCCGCGAGTGGTTCTCGGGCCTCCCTGAATCCAAGCAGCGCGGCTACGCACCGGGGCGCTTTTCGTTCAACGTCAAGGGCGGGCGCTGCGAAGCGTGCCAGGGCGACGGCGTCATCAAGATCGAGATGCACTTCCTGCCCGACGTCTACGTCACCTGCGAGGTGTGCAAGGGCAAGCGCTACAATCGCGAGACGCTGGAAGTCAAATTCAAGGACAAGTCGATCGCCGACGTGCTCGACATGACGGTCGAGGAAGGCGCAACGTTCTTCTCCGCCGTGCCGTCGATCCGCGACAAGCTGGAGACCTTGGCGCGCGTCGGCCTCGGCTACATCCACATCGGCCAGCAGGCCAACACGCTGTCGGGCGGCGAGGCGCAGCGCATCAAGCTGTCGAAGGAATTGTCGCGCCGCGCCACGGGCCGCACGCTGTACATTTTCGATGAGCCGACGACGGGCCTGCATTTCCACGACGTGGCGAAACTGCTCGAGGTGCTGCACGAGCTGGCCGACGCCGGCAACACCGTCGTCGTCATCGAGCACAATCTGGAAGTGATCAAGACCGCCGACTGGGTGATCGACCTCGGCCCGCAGGGCGGCGACGGCGGCGGCAAGATCGTGGCCGTCGGCACGCCCGAGGACATCGCCGCCGTGAAGGAAAGCTACACCGGGCAGTATCTGCGCGAGATGCTGGGCCGGCGTGGTAAAGCCGCAAAGAAGCAAGCGGCCGAGTGAGCTTTCGCGGCTGTCAAGCTCACGACCAAAGATTCACCGAGCGGCGCGACTGCCCCTGAATGCACGGCGCGCAGGACGCAGCGGCACGCGGTGCCACATTCATCGCCGCCGCGCGCGATGATATGCGTGACGCCCAATCGACGGCCCATCCCTCTGGAAATAGGTGCAGACCACATGCTCCGCGATGACGCCCGCACGCCTCTGACGCTGCTCGCCTCGATGATTTTCGGATCGCGGTGGCTGCAAGTGCCGCTGTATCTCGGCCTCATCGTCGCCCAGGCGGTCTATGTCTTCCTGTTCCTGAAGGAGCTCACCCACCTCGTCTCGCACGCGGTCTCGTTCGGCGAGCAGGAGATCATGCTGATCGTGCTCGGGCTGATCGACGTGGTGATGATCTCCAACCTGCTGGTGATGGTCATCGTCGGCGGCTATGAGACGTTCGTGTCGCGGCTGCAAGCTCGAAGGCCATCCCGACCAGCCGGAATGGCTCGACCACGTCAACGCCAGCGTGCTCAAGATCAAGCTCGCCATGGCGATCATCGGCATCTCGTCGATCCACCTGCTGAAGACCTTCATCGAGGCGGGAAACCTCGGCACGGCGTCCGCCAAGCTCACCGAGCCCGGCGTCATGTGGCAGACGATCATCCACATCGTCTTCATCTTTTCGGCGGTCGGCATCGCCTACGTCGACCGCCTCGGGCGCGAGATTCCCACCAAGCGCGCGGCACACCAAGCGGCGTGAGCCGCGCAGTCGACCTCGGTCGCCGCGGCAACCGTCTGCAAGGCGTAAAGACGATGCATAAAAATGTCTGCACGCGCTTGGCTGTGGAATTAAGCCGCCGCCGCTAGCATGGCGGCATGCAATACCTCGCCGGCATCGCCCTGCCCGTCATCGACCCGTGGATCGCCCTCGGCGTCTTCGCCGCGACGATGCTCACCGACGCCGTGTGCGTGATGTACACCGCCGCGGTCGTCCACCGCCGCGATCTCGCCACGGCAAACTGGGGCGCGCTGACCTACATGCTCTCGGCCTTCGCGGTCATCAGCTTCACGTCGCACTGGTTCTACGTGGTGTTCGCCGCGCTCGGCGCGTGGGTCGGCACCTACGCGTCGATGAAATACCTGCGCTGGCGCACGAGCCGCGCGGCGCCCGTGCATGCCGGCGCCCTCCCGGAAGCGCAAGCCGATCACCCTCCGCCCAGCCGCGCGCCCGTCGCTCTAGCGGCCTAAGCCGCCGGCAGCCAGCGCGCGCGGCCCTGCGCCTGCATCACCGCCTCGGCGTCGTCGATGGTCAGCCGCACCGCCGGCTGCATCTTGTCGTCGAGGAACACGAACAGCTCATCGGTGATGTTGCGGACGGAGAAGAACACGATGGTCTCCTGGTCGCCGCCGCCTTCCAGATGCGGCTCGCCGTTGGCGACGCCCTTGACGTAGCTGCCCGTCGGCCGGATCTCCTTCAGCTCGCCGTTCGGCCGGTAGAAGCGCAGCTCGCCCTGCAGGACCAGCGTGACGTACGGCGTCTTGTGCTGGTGCACCATCGCCTTGGAGTAGGGCGCGAACTTGAACAGCGCATCGACGATGCCGTTCTTCCGGTCGACGTCGTAGACGTAGTACCAGACGTGCTCGAGCCAATCGAGCTTGTGCCAGGTCAGGATGCTGTCGTCGAACGGGATGTGCGGCATCGGGCTTTCCTCCAGCGGTGCGTTTCTCACGGCGCTTGGCAGGGATTGTCGGCGGGCTTCGACGGCCGGGCGACGGAGATTCACCCGACGCACGCCGGGCAAATCGCCTGACCTGATCTGTCCCCCGTTCGCGTGTAACCTCCGGCACTGACGTCCTGCCGGAGGCGGGCAAGAAGAGAGCCGTGCCCGACGCGAGAATCCCCGCATGAGCGATGTCGAAAACTGGCGCCGCCTTGGCGAAGCGGCGCGGCTCGCGCACGAGGCCGTCAATCGTGCGTTCCGCGAACACGTGCGCGAACGCGACCCCGACCGCTACGACGCGCTGCTGCAGGATTTCCGGCTCAAGACCGCCGCCGCGCTGCCGAGCACCGATCCAGCGTTCCGGCCCGGCCTCGCCGATGGCCATATCCGTTTCGTCGAGGCGGCCATCGCCTTCCTCGAAGCCGATCCCTGGTTCTTCCGCTCGGGCTACGAGAAGCAGAAGATCATCCAGCACCTCAAGCGCTCACGTCTCACCGAGCCGCAACGGCTGCGCCTCGCGCGCGTCGTGCTGCAAGCCATCGATAGCCGCGACAGGATCGAGTTCCGCCACTACGGCCGCCTCGCCTGCGGGATCTGGTCGGATTTCCTGGATGAGGAAGTGGCGGCGCGCATGCAGAGCCGCGATGCCGGCATCCGCCGCCGCGCCACCTGGGTCGCCGCAGCCGCGATCTCGGCCGGGAAGGCGTGAGTGTTTGAGCGAAGGGCGGCGGCGGTCAGCTGTCACCGAGACGAAGGAAAGCGATGCCGCAGTACACGCGCGGTCTATTGGATCAGCACGCGAGGAGCGCGCACAAGCAGGCGGGGGTTAGCTGCTCGACCGACTCACCCCCGAATAAACTCGAGTGTTCTTTGGGCAAAGTTAGCCAGCTGCTGATCATTGATTATCTCTGTCTGCCATGTCGGATTTGTATCGTGATGGAAGAGATTTGCGTAGTCCAAGATAGCGCGAAGCTCTTGTGTGTCAGGTCCGTCGAGCAACTGTTGCGGCGTGTTAAGCCGCTGCCGGCAAGTATTTATGAATGCTCCAAGCATCTCGCCTGGCGGAAACTCTTGAGGGTAGGCAACCCGCATGAACGTCTCCAGCATGGGACGAAGATCTTGCGCCACCTGTCGTTCGGTGGCCGGATTGCCTAAAAGAATGTAATCTGACACCCGCGCAAAACGACGGTCGTGCTCCGTGATAGAGTTCCCCGTTGACATCCCAACCAACAATGGCAGACGCATTGCCAACTCGCGTTATCCGCATAGATGCGCGAGAGTGGTTGCGCGGCGCGTCCTGCCAAACCTTCATCAAGAATGGCTTGAAGTGCGACAGGACTATCACTTGGCCAACACGGCTTGCGAGGCCGCAGATTTCTTGAACAGTCACGAGCGAGCGGTGCTCGTCGAGACTTGTCATCGGATCGTCGATGATCACGGTGCAGTCAGCAAGGTTGGGGTGCTGGACGAGAGACGCAAAGAAGAACGCCAGCGCCAGTGTATTTCTGTCTCCAGAACTCAGTGCAGACCGAAAAGACGGTGCCCCGTCAGCATTTAGTGGCACAAGATTATTATTTATCAGCACCGTGTAGTTCACTGCAGAGCCGCCGCGTGTATTGACGGACTCCATATCTTGGAGACGAAATCCAGCCCCGAAGCGCTGAAGATAGTCGTTGATTGCCGCCTGATAGCGGGGAAAAATGTTCTGCCGATAGTTGTCGAGTGCGTCTCTTGCGACGGCGCGTCGGGCCTCAGTGTCTGTCTTAGCCTGTCTTTCTGCGAGATATTCGTTGCACAACGGCGCGATCGCGGCGCTGTAGCGCGCCTGTGTTGCTCTTAGCGTTGCGACGTCCGCAGTGAGGGCTGCTACGTCGGCAGCGTGGGCCTGCTCCTTTACAATTTCGAGATTGTCATTGACTTCGATAAGTGTGTTGGAGAGAGCGACAACATCAGCGCGCGCCGCATGATAGGTGTCAACCGCGTTAATGGCTCCCGCGGTAAGTGCCGCCGCGTCTAGGGGCGCAGATTGCTTAGCGACGAGCGCGGCTTCGACGGCTTCTCGAGCAAGCCGCCAGGCGCGGGCTAAGGCAGCAGTGTCAATATTGATTTCGGGAACTTCAGCAAACGCAGACCAGAACTGCCTGCGTTGGGATTCCACACGCACCGCGCGCTCAAATGCTGCTGGAACGTCACCGCTATGGGCGCTGGCGACGGCGCGGCTAACATTCGAAATGTCCTGTTTCAGTTGCGTATAGGCCGCGCCAAAATAAGCGCGGTAGTGAGTAAATATGGCCGAGCTGGCGAGGGGCTGCTCGCAGAACGGACAAGTCTCAGCTGCTTCACCAAGCGATGCCGCTGGGATGAGTTCGACGCCTTCCGCAACCCACCGTTCGCCATGTTCCCCCAGCTGCGCAAAGTGCGCTTGCACTTGCTCCACGGCCGAAGCATCAAGATCGCCAATGCTCCGCGAGAGCACGGCGTTGATCGCATCAATATCGAAGGACGGGAGTTGGAAGCCGCTAAATAGCGCTTCCCGCTGGATGGCAGCGGCAGAGCTTGCGGCGGCAAGGCGTCGTTCTGAGTTTTGTAGCTCCTCGTCAATATTTGGCCGATCGGCAAGGGAAGAAAACTGGTCAGCGCTAAGGCGGCCACGTGCCTCAGCAGGAATGGCATCTGCTTTCTCACGCAGTCGCCGATTATGTTCCTCGATCGCACCGACTTGGACTTGAAGTGCGGAGTTGAGAGCAACGCCCTGAGCACCCAAGATCAGTTCATGAAGATTCTGTCGATGATCGGCGGCAATCTCCAGTCCTGAACAAACGTTGTCAGCAACGAAAGCATCGTCGAAGACAACAACAGTGGGAATTAACGCCGACCAGCTGCCATTCTGAAATATGTGGCTAGCTCCGGCCGCTTGGAGGACTACATGCGGCTGAGCGGCTGCGCCCAGCCGGTGACGCTCCTGGACAGGGAGCGCGTTTCCAGAAGCAACAGAGCGCATAACGGCAGAGAGGGTGGTCTTACCGCGTCCGTTCTCCGCGTAAATTGCTGTCAGGCGCTCGAAGGGATGCTGAGCTCCGGGTGCGATCGAATCGAATTGACCGATATTGCGTAGTAGATTTAAACGTTCAAGCATGATGCCCGTCTATCAATATAGGGACCCGCAGGCGTAAAAGACCGCTGCGCAGGGGTAGCTTTAGCCCGAGGCTTTCAAGGAAAAAATGGAATTGCTTTCGTTGTACCCTGAAATATTCCGATCCAGCATTATCGACCCTAAAAACCTAAATATGGGACACGCCCTTCGACCTCCCGAAGACCCCCGCGTCCACGGCGTGGCCTTCACCTTCCGTGGAATGCGGTCTCACGCGCCGCCCCCCACTTATCCGGAATGACGATCTTCTTGTCGGCGGTGTCGACGACGAAGATGGCCAGCAGCTTCGCCGGCTCGGTGTCGGACGCGTTGTGGCTCACCTGGTGGTGATCGCCCGGCTTCTCCGTCCAGCTCTCGCCCGCCTTGTACGTGCGCTCGGGCCCGTCACTTCGGCAGCGCTGCAATCGTTCCGCACATCCCGGTCACGCCCTTGAGCGCGTTGGTCTCGAACAGCGGCTTGGTGGCATAGGCGTCGAGGCACGCGGCCACCTCAGCCTTGTCGACGTCTGAATTCTCGAACGGGTATGCCGCGACCCAAGCGTCCTTCTCGGCCTGACTGGCCTTGCCCCAATCGGGCGACTTGCTGTTTTCGGTCAAAGGTCCGGCGATCCCGGCTGCCGACGCGGCGACCAGCGCCAACAGGGTGAGCAACGTCGTGCGCTTCATGACCACCGCCCTCGAAGTTGAAACGACCGGCACTGTGCTGATTTTGGTCCGTACCAGCAAGCCGTCCTCCCAAAACTAATCCCCGCCCACTTATCCGCGCCTACACTCCGCTCATCCCGCCCCGCTCAAGGGGTCGATCTCGAGACGTTCCTGTATCGAGGGCGGGCTGCAGGTCGGGTACTGGCACCCATAACGTGTGGGGCTACTACCTGAGGCTCGCCGCACCCACCCGGTGAAAGTCCGGGAGCGGGATACCGCTGAAATGCTGCGGGTATGCCCATAATCCTGCGCGGGGCGGCAACTGCCGCACACACTAATACTCAGCCAGCGGCGCTTACCGCCCCGCAGCCCCTTACTTGAGTTGCGCCAACCGACTCCGACTTGTCTTGCCAGCCTCCGGCAGGACGCGGAGCCGGCCGGTTGGCGCGGATTCTCGTTGCGCAACCGACGCTGACTTTTCTTGCCCGCCGCCGGTCATGGACCTTTGTCAGCCATGCCTCCGGCATGGACGCCTTTCTTGCTCGCCGGCGGCAGGACGCCGGCCGGTGGGCGCGTGGAATCCTGACAGAAGGAGTAGTGATGGAGACGGAGGCGACTTTCCAAGCGTGGATCGCGCAGGCGCGGCGCAAGATGGCGAAAAACCTGGCGCACATGATCCTGTGGAAGCAGCGCGACATGCGTGCCCGCATGAAACGGCCGCGGACCGCGCGCCTGGCCAAGGAGGCGCGGGCGCTCAAGTCGTTGCTGGCCGAGGCGGAAGCGGCCGGACTGCTGCCGCCGCCGGACCCGGCGCCGCAACCGGGACGCCGCAGCACGCGCGCGCGCCCGCGATAGATGACGCCGTCAGGAAAGCGCGCGCTAGTGTCCCGATTCCGAAGTTCGCTAGAGTTCGCGGCTGGGATCGGGGGCGAACTTCGGAATCATAAGGGACACTAGAAACATGGACTTGCTAGTGTGATTCAGATCGAGAAATTCGCTCCGAACCTCGCCGCTGATGAGGCGAATTTCTCGATCATCACACTAACCGCGCGTCGCGGTCCACACGCCCGAGCACAGACCCGACGGTCCCTTGCCGTGCCACCGGCCGCTGCCGCGCACGTGGGTGAAGCGGCCGGTCCCTTGTGCGATGCGCGGGCCGGCGATGGCCTTCAGCGAGACGCTGCCCGAATTCGACACGCGACCGCCGAGGCGGATCGAGTAGAACGCGAACGATCCGCCGGTCGAATAGATCCGCCCGCCGGTGACACCCATGCCGATGGGGATGGTGCCGCAATGGCCGCGCGTCGTCACGGCGGTCATGCTCCAGGTTCCGTCGTACTTGGCGGCACTGGCGGGCGGCGCGGAAAAGATCAATGCGGAAGCGGCTGTCAGGGCGAAGGCGCACATACGATTGGCAATCATGGGTGTCCTCATACGCAATTTGTTTGGCTCGGAAATTCGAGTTCCCCCCGCACGCGCAGCCTGCCCGAAATCGGAAAACGGAGCAATGCGCGGCGCGTCCGGCAGCGTGCGTGCCTTCGCAATTGCAGCACCGACATTACGAAATCGAAACGGGATTCCGCGCCGTGCGCCTGCTACGCAAGAAGCAGTCGCGCTTGGAGTTGGCATCATGATTTCTGGTCCCCCACCCGGTCGCATTTCGCTGCTCCTCACCGCTTGGGCAGATTGGCTCTTTGCGAAACTCTCCCCGCCCGAGCCGGCGCGGAACCTGAAGACGCAGCCGCCGAAACTCGTGAAGTCGGATCGCGAGGCCGCCGCCGCCCAAGCCGCCACCAAGACCGCCGCGCAGGCGCTAGAACACGGCGCGGGTTACCCCCATTTCACGGCTGGTAACCCGCCGTTCGCCCGTATCGGAGAATATCCTTCCGCGGTATCGTTGCTGCGTCGCGTTTGTTCGCTGTTGCGCGCGGCCCAGCGCGGCCGTGCGCGTGATTGTTTCTGCAAATACATACTCATGCCGAGCTCGTCGGCGCTGCAGTGGCTCGGCCAATCCGGCTTAGGAGAAACGCCATGGCACAAGCTTCACAAGATATACGCCCCGGACAAGCGATCCTCGCCGCCCTCGCCAAGAAGAACGACCGCCTCTACTGGGGCGGCGTCGCCATGGCCATCGTCGGCGGTCTGGCGCTGCTGTTCCCGTTCGGCGCCACGCTGGCCATCGCGCTGATGGCGGGGTGGCTGCTCGTTTTGGCCGGCGGTGTCAGCATCGCCGACGCCTTCACCGTCGAGGGCACGGGACCGTTCTTCGGCCAGCTGCTCATCGGCTTGCTGAAGCTGGTGCTGGGCATCTACCTCGTGCGCCATCCCGACGTCAGCATGGTGCTGCTGACGCTGCTGCTGGCCGCCGTGTTCGTCATCGACGGCGCCGCTCAGCTGGCGATGGCGTTCGAGTTGCGGCCGATGGACGGATGGGGCTGGATGCTGCTGGCGGCCATCGTCGCCATCGTGGTCGGCGTCCTGCTCGCGGCCGAGCTGCAAGCCATGTCGCAAATCACGCTCGGCATCCTGCTCGGCGTCAGCTTCCTGACCAGCGGCCTGGCGCGCATCATGGTCTCGAGCCGGCTCTCCGCATTGGCGGGCCGCCGCTAGGCGCGCGTTGGAACAGGACGACCGCCGGCCGCTTATCATCGCGGCCGGCGCGTCGTGCTACGCTCAAAGAGCAGCGGCGAAGGAAGCATGGCTGAGAACGGGCTGATCACACTCCCCAGCGACTTCCCGGTCGGCGAGACGATCGATCGCCTCACCGAACTGGTCACGGCGCGCGGGTTGCACGTCTTCGCGCGCGTCGATCATGCGGAAGGTGCCGCCAAGGCCGGCATGACGCTGCGCCCGACTCAATTGCTGATCTTCGGCAATCCAACCGGCGGCACGCCGCTGATGCAGGATCGCCAGACCGCCGGCATCGATCTTCCGGTGAAGGCGCTCGCCTGGGAGGACGCCGACGGCCGCGTCTGGATCGGCTACAACGATGCGGCGTGGATCGCGCAGCGTCATGGCCTCGGCACCGAGAGCAGCAACGCGGTCGATACGATGGCGGCGGGCCTGGCCGCGCTCACCAAAGCTGCCGCGACGCGCTAGGGCTCGAGCGAGCTCGCGCGGCCGGATCAGACCGCGGGCGTGGCTTCCTTGAAGTCGGCGCTGACCTCGCCCATCAGCTTGGGATCGAAGATTGGCAGCTTGCGCGGTGCGGCGCCCGGCTTCAGGTCGAGCTTGTCCATGTCCACCCAGAAGGTGTTGGGCGTGATCGTCGTCTGCACGTAGTAGACGCGGGCGTCCGGATCCATGATCGAGCGGTACCACGTCGGGTAGGTTCCCGAGATACCGGAGTACGGACTGCCGAACGGCACCGAGACGTTGTTCATGAGGCTCATCATGCTGGCGACGGCCTGCGGCGTGTCGGCGGTCTTGGGCAGATATTTGAGCGTGTAGGCGGCGCGCACGAACCGGTCCTCCGCCTGGATGCCGCCCGGCAGCTCCGTCACCGTGCCGCCGAAGGTCTTGTAGCGCAGCAGGTTGGCGATCTGCTCGTCGTAGGTCGGCTCGTTGGTCATGACCTGGTACTCGCGGCCCAGATGCACGACCGGCTCGCCCTTGATGAACTCGATGATGGCCGATTGGCCGCTCGCGTCGGCGATGGCGACGTGCAGCGGCAGCCCGTCCGGATACTCCGCGCCCAGCGCCGTGTTGACGACCTGTACCTGGTCGAGATTGGCGATCACCTCGTTCACGGTCGCGAAGTTGTCGAGGTAGAACTGCGGCCACTGGTAGAAGGCGATGCCGGGGCGCTTGGAATTGCGCGGCTCGTACTTCGTTCCGTCGAGGAACAGCAGATTGACGATGAGGCCCTTCTCGTTGATGCCTTCCTCGGTGCAGATATCGAGCCCGGCGATGATCATGCTCGCATAGCGCGATTTCCATTTTGCAGGGTTGTCGGGCGTGCGGCCCGCGCGCTCCATGCCTGCCGGCAGCACCCACATGACCTCATCGAAGTTGCGGCTCCAGTCGAGCGTCCGCCCGACAAGCTTTACCGGGTTGTCGTTCCAGAAGACGCGGGCGCAGGCATGCGCAGCTCCGGGGAGCACGGCCGCTGTTCCGACCCCGGCCAAGGCGGCAAGAGCTTGGCGACGGGAGAGGCTGCTTGTCATGGCGTCCGCCCTGTTTTGAGACCAGCCACACTACCTGGCGCGGCTCTTGGTGGCGGCTTAGCGGAACGCGTAAAATGCAACGCACACGCACAAATTCCGCGGATCGTTGGCGACGCGTTGTGGCGCGCACGTTGATGGATTCTCAAAATCCCTGTGCTTTATCAGGCTCCATGACCGCCGCCGGGAGGGAAGCCACATGGTCAACGTCGTCATGCTGCTGCTGAGCCTGGTACTGCCGCTCATCCACCTCGCCGTCGCCAAGGGGCCGTGGACGCGGCGCAACGTCTTGCGGGTGCTGCTCATCTACGCCTTCGTGTTCGACGTCGGCGCCGTCGGCTTCTTGTTCGGCTTCGTCCCGCACGTCTTCTTCGCCGACCAAGCGGCCGAGCTCATTGGCTGGCCGAAAGGAAGTATGTTCCAGTTCGAGGTCGGCCTGCACGACGGCGCCTGGGGCATCCTCGGCTTCCTGTGTGTGTTCTTCGGCGGCGGCTTCTGGCTGGCGACGGCCATCGGCTGGTCGTTCTTCATGTTCGGGGCCGCCTGGGGCCACGTCCACGAGATCCTCGAGCGCGGGAACTACGCGCCGTATAACTTCTTCCCGGCGATCACCGACACACTGATCCCGCTCTACCTGCTCGGCCTGCTTTATGCCTACTGGCGCGCCGGCGGTCTCGACGGCAAGCTGCGTCCCGAAACCTGAATTTCGCTTCGCGAAGTCGGACCAAATTTCGCTTCGCGAAGTCGGAACAGGAGAACGGCGCCTGCCCTCCCGATGGAATACCGGGCGCCTCGCGCGATTTTCCGTCGCCTCCTCAGCGAGTTGCGCGACACGGATCCAGATGCCCATTGAGGATTTATTAACCATACAGAATTAGCAATGCTCAGCACACAAATGATTTGCCAACGCCATGTTGAGCCGAAAATCAGACGTGATTGCCATTCTGGTGGGTTCGGCCAGCCTGTGGCTGGCTGGCTGGGGCACATCGTTCCTGCCAGTCCACGGCGGTTCGCCGACATTCAAAACGGTAGACTTGAGGGCCCCTCCTCAGAGATTAAACGAGAAGGACGAGGTCGCGGCACTCGAAATGGTCCAATACGCGCTCTCCGAGGTCGGCGACGGCAAGACCTACGTCTGGCGTCGGCGGCATGGAAGACTGTCCGGGATTGTGCAGCCTACCGCGTCGTTCAAGGATGCCGGCGGCAAAGTGTGCCGGCACCTGCTCGTTCTGATGACGGCCGGAAGGACAGTTAAGACTTAACAGGGCATCGCATGCCGCCTGCCTACCGGCCGTTGGCAACTTGACGGCTAAGTCTGCCTCGAGTTCCCCGACGCTCGCTCTCAAGCGATTTGAATGCGCCGCGCGTGCATGGTCAACTGGCCACCAACAAGAGGCCCATCATGCCCGCCCCGCTTAAGCCCGTCTCGATTTCCTTCTTCTGACGCTCATCTTTCTGGGCAGCGGCGTTCTGTTGCTTGCGTATGCATACTGGTTCGTCACCCTTCCCGCGGCCAAAGACAGTTTGCACGCATTCACCGGCAAGGTGACGGACGCCACGGATACCAAGCACTACAAACAGCCAGACGAGACCGCGATCTTCCAAGTCTCCGTGGCCGGACAACACGGTGATCCGCTGCGGCTCAACGTGGTAAAGCAGAACGTGCGATCCGACGACATGCGCGCGCTCGTCGGCCGGACCATCACCGCGTTGCACGACGGCAGCCTGATCTATGAACTTCGCTCGGAACAGGGGGTTCTATTCACCTACGCCGACACGTCCCGCGTCGTTGGCCAGGAAGCCAAGGCTTTCTATTGGTCCGGCTTCGTCTCTCTTGCGTTGGGGCTGGCCTTGGCGGCGTGGGCGCACTTCGGCCAGCGCGGCCGAGCGCCTCCAGCCGCGCCGCTCGACAAGCGTAGCTAGAGCCGGCGCCACGCAAACTCACGGAAGGAGCAACGATGCAGCGGAACCAACGCCTCGACACCGCTATTCGAAATGCGCTTGAGGCCGCCGGCTGCATAGACGAGCAGGAGTTGGCGGCGTCCGTCGCGCGCGCGTTGCGAAAAGACGGGCTGAGGTCCATCACACCAGAAAGCGTGCTGGCGTATCTCGAGGTGCACGGCGGCGACATCCTTGGCGCGCCGGTCCACGCCACCCAATTGGAGTTGGACTTCGTGCACATCCAGCAACGGCTGGCGACCCGCATCGGAGCCGCCGAGGGTGAGAACTTTCCGGACGTGCTGGCGCGCGGTCTCATGGTCAAAGACCCGGTTGCGATCGCGTTGCGGGACTGGCTGCAGCAGAACGCCGAAAAGGAGTTTGCTGTTTCGGAGGAGCTGCTGTCCCTGTTGCGCGCCGCCGAGGCCAAGATCCTCCAGTAGTCGCCGGTGCCAGCGCGGCCCGCGCTGGATCGGGGTGGTGATGCCGCCGGCTGATTGCTTTTTTGATTTCCGCGTGCAGCATTGGATGGCGCCAGCCGCAACCAGAACGCAGTTTTTGGTGAAGCGAATGAAGGACGGCGGTGCTTGCAGGACGACCGCAGAGCCGCCACTTAAGGGACGCCACCCGACAGTGGGCAACGAACGATACGCTTACCTGTCGTGAGACTTTGCCACCTAGGAAGGAGCCAAATATGAGCGCAGCAACCGAACGCGCCGTCCTTGCCGGCGGCTGCTTCTGGGGCATGCAGGATTTGATCCGCCGTATGCCTGGCGTGATCTCCACCCGCGTCGGCTACACCGGCGGCGAGGTACCCAATGCCACCTATCGCAATCACGGCTCGCACGCGGAGGCGATCGAGATCACCTTCGACCCGCAGAAGATCAGCTACCGCGCTCTTCTCGAGTTCTTCTTCCAGATCCATGATCCGACGACGCGCAATCGTCAGGGCAACGACACGGGCGCCAGCTATCGCTCGGCGATCTTCTACACGAACGCCGAACAGAAGCGCGTGGCGGAAGATACCATCGCCGATGTCGATGCCTCGGGGTTGTGGCCGGGCAAGGTGGTCACCGAAGTGACGCCCGCCAGCGACTTTTGGCAGGCCGAGCCGGAGCACCAGGATTATCTGGAGCGCGTGCCGAACGGCTATACGTGTCATTTCGTGCGGCCGAACTGGAAGCTGCCGACACGCGCCGATGCGCAGAGCAACTCCAAAGTAAAAGCATAGAAGGTCGGCTTGTTGCCAAGCCTGACTAGCGGCAACTTGCGGACCTTTCCGCAAGCGGTTGCTCAACTCATCGTGCTTGAGCGGAACCGCAAACAGTTGCGACTGTTTTACGGCAACGTTGTAATCTCGCGCAGACCGAGCAACGGAAGGACACGCCATGGCGAAGAACACGATCTGCCTTTGGTACGACAAGGACGCCGAGGCTGCTGCCCGCTTCTACGCCGAGACCTTTCCGGACAGTGCGGTAGGTGCCGTCCACCGTGCACCCAGCGACTATCCATCCGGCAAGAAAGGCGACGTGCTGACGGTCGAATTCACCGTCGCCGGCGTTCCCTGCATCGGTCTCAACGGCGGTCCCGCGTTCAAGCACACCGAAGCGTTCTCGTTCCAGATCGCCACCGACGATCAGCAGGAGACCGACCGCTATTGGAACGCGATCGTCGGCAATGGCGGCCAGGAGAGCGCGTGCGGCTGGTGCAAGGACAAGTGGGGCATCTCCTGGCAAATCACGCCGCGCGTGTTGATGGAAGCGATGGCGGCCGGCGGCGATGAAGCCAAGCGCGCGTTCGATGCGATGATGGGCATGAAGAAGATCGACGTCGCCGCAATCGAGGCGGCACGACGCGGCTGAGCTGCGGCCCGTCGAAATAGGACATCCGTCTCAGCGAAGTGGTGACGATCGTGGCGGCCGCTGGTGGGTGCAGATCGGACTGGCAGGCAATGCGGTGTGGCCCCGCGCTGATTTTAGCTTGGTCATTGCCGAACCTTCGCTTCTGACCCAATGCGGGTCATGCGAAGTGAGCTGAGAGTTACCAACATGCAAAGCTTCGTTATGGGACGCGTCGTGTGGAATGAATATCCCCACGAGAAGGCAGCATCGGCTTTTGCGCCAAGCAGATCAGCGTCCATCCAAGCCAAACTTTCTCTTGAGCCGCTTTGACCGCTCGTCCGATACGTCCCAGGCCCACAACTGAAAGTGCGGCATGCAATTTGTTGGCATTGATGACCCGGAGGACGCCCCTGTTGCATTGAGGGGTCACGGAGAACAGCGACCGTACATCGAACTCGCTCGCTAGAAGGCGTGCTAACTCGTGCCGGTCCACCCATTGCCTAATCTGTCCGGGCATCGGTCGGGGTATGTCGTTGCGCTCGAGTTGCGGGCGGTTCTGCGTCGCGAGCATCAGATATCCGCCTGGCCTCAGAAGTGAGGCCATTTTTTTGATGAAAGCGGGCTGGTCAGCAACGTGTGACAGCACTTCAAGGCAGACAAGAACGTCGTAGCCGTTCTCGCCAAAGTCGAGCGACATGAAATCGCCGGCGATGAACTTCACGTCGGGGGTGCGCCCCGCGGCTCGGCGCAAGACCTCATGGGATAGGTCGGTGCCAGTGACAGAGCCGTATTTTGTCAAGCTCCCACAAAGCCATCCTGCGCCGCATCCAACCTCGAGGATTCTTAGATCGAAGCGGCGCATGCGCTCCAACCAACCCACAACAACATCGCGCTGATCGATGGACACCTGCACGATCCCCTCTTCTCGGGTGTCGGCGTTCCACCTGTTCCAAAATTCAACCTGCACACTCAACGGTGCATCGCGCAGCTGCTCGGCGTTCAGCATGGCAAAACCTCATCGGCAATGCCTTCTGTCTTACACGGCGATAGAGGGAGAATTGAGAGTTACAAAAGTAGTAGCTTACGGTCGCAAACGGCGTAGTGCGCCTTCGGGATTCACAATCGCGCCGACCGCTCTCCCGCCGGGCCTTTCATGTGGACACTGACAATACGGGATGAGACAAATGCGACGACTTCGATGTGAGATCGCAACGGAGGATGTGCATGTCGAGAATTCCATCCTGGCTGGTCGTGATCGTTCCAGGCGTGCTCGCCGTCTTGGCCGGCAGCGCCATCTCCGCGCCGGACAAGTACACACTGCAAGTGCCGGGCGGGCTCGCGTTCGCGGAGTTCAAGGGCTACGAGGACTGGCAGACCGTCTCCGTCAGCCTGAGCGAGGAGGCGTTTGCGCTCATCCTCGCCAATCCCCTCATGATCGAAGCCTACCGCGCCGGTGCTCCCGGCAACGGTAAGCCGTTCCCCGACGGCGCCAAGATGGCGAAGATCCATTGGAAGCCGGAGACGAGCGCCGAGGCGCCGGCGCCGACGAAGGTGGCGGGCGCGCTGCACGACGTGGACTTCATGGTGCGCGACTTTAAGCGCTTCGCCGACAGCGGCAATTGGGGCTACGCGCAGTTCAACTACGACGATGCGACCGACACGTTCAAACCTGAGGGCGAAGGCGCTGCGTGCGGGTTCGCGTGCCATACGATCGTGCAGGCGAAAGACTACGTGTTTACGGCCTACCCGAAGCGGTGAATTGAGGCTCCGGAGCGAGCGCGCCTAATACGGGCGGCGGTCTGCTTCATAGTCGGGGAGGTCGTCCGGCGCCATCTCGCGCAGCCGCCGGCCGCGCTGCTCCATCGAGCGCTCGCTGGCCCAATCGTCGTAAGGCTCGACGCCACGCGCGCCGCCGCGATCAATCCGGCCCATCGCCGGCCCACGCTTCACTCGGGCGTCCGCCCGCCGAAACCGCGTAGCCCTCGCCTTCGAAGCGCTGCCACGTCACCGTGACCTTGGTGCCGACCGGCACGCGCGGATAAAGGTCGAGCACGTCGCGATTGAACATGCGGATGCAGCCCTTCGAGGCCTCCGTGCCGATCGTCCACGGCGCGTCGGTGCCATGAATGCGGTAGGTGCTGGAGCCGAGATAGAGCGCGCGCACGCCCGAGCGGATTCATCGGATGGCCGCCCGGCACCCAGCTCGGCAGCTTCGGATTCTCGCGCAGCATGTCGGGCGTCGGCCGCCATGCCGGATTGACCTTCTTGTCGGAGACCTTGGTGACGCCCTGCCAGCGATCCTGCTCGCGCGGGATGGCGACCGGGTAGCTGATGGCCTCGCCGGCGCGGGTGATGAGATAGAGCCGGCGGTCGCCGAAGCTGACGATGATCTGGCCCGGCGTGTACTTCGAATTGAAGCGAATGACCTCGCGGCCGCTGCCGTTGCTCTCTTCCTTGCCGCCCCAATCCCAGAACAGCTGCGCCGACGCGGGCTGGCTTTGCGCCGCGAGCAAGGCGAGCATCGCCAGCACGGCGAAGCGTGTTCGGCCGGGAATGCGTCTCGTCATGGGCCCCTGTCCCCCTCTTCCGACGTCGGAGCAGCCTGCGCCATCCTCCTGCGACAGCAGTGTGGCGGTATCGCGATTTTTGCGCGGCAGACTTGGGGCCGGACATCGTAACACTGGGCTGCCGCGCCTGCACGAACAGGCCGCCCGGTGTTACACGGACGGCCCTTTTTCGTTGAGTTGCCGGCCTCGTTACTTCGGCGCGACGGCGTCCTTGTCGACGGCTGGCAGGGCCTTCACCTCGGCCTCAGTGAGTTTCAGGACGATGCGGTCGTCCGTCACCGCATTGATGCTGTCATCGCTCAACAGCACGCGCGTTTCACCGATGCCGAGAAAGCCGCCGATGTCGGCGTACACCTGGTCGGAGGCAATGGCCGCTATTTCGCCGAGATGCTTGCCGTCGACCGAATAGACGGCGCGGCCGATCCAGGTGTCGGTGGGCTTCACCTTCGAGCCCACGTTGATGTTGAGATCGATGCCGGGGGCTCTGCACTTCCACGCCCGGCGTTTTGACCTGCACCTCCGCCAGCGCGGCGGTACCGGCGCCGACGGCGAGGACGGCGGCGAGAATGCTGCGGCTAATCATCTTTCTCCTCCGTTTGGTTACTGGCAGAGAAACGTGGAGCGGCCCGTAGCTGTTCCAACGCGGTGCGGCGTTCGCGCCGCCAGCTTTAGTCGGGGTGTGCAGGTCTGGAAAAACGGGCGCCGGTAGCGTAATCGGTTGCCGCATGAAACCAGCAAACCATTCCGCAGCGCTCGCGCTGGCGCTCTTCGTCACGGCACCGTCGCTCGCGATGTCCGGCAACGGCAGCTTCAACTTCATCGCCTCTGCACACGCCCAGCCGGCCGCCGCGCTCACCAAAGAGCAGGCCGACGCGGTCGCGACCTACGACAAGGCCGTCGCCGACTTCAAGGCGATCCTCGCGCAGCGGCGCGCGCAGATCGATGGCAAGCAGAAGCTGCCGAACCTGCCGGGCCAGGCCATCTACCTCGCCCGCATCAAGGTGATCAGCACCTACAAGGACCTCACCGACGCGATGCCCTCGCGCATCGGCCGGCCCAACAAGTTCGAGGTGCCGCCCGCCTACTTCGACGCCGACATCGAGCCGCTGATCGAGGAGTACGCCGCGCTCTTCAAGATCATGCAGGCGCCGCCGAAAGGCGCGCAGGCCTCGGATACGCCGTTCAAGGACGTCGCCGACCTCGGCACGGCGATCGCGCGCGCCAAGGGCCTCGATGCCGCCACCGCCGACGCAGCGGGCCGCATCAGCCTCGGCATCTTCTTCGCCGAGACCAACGGCAACCAGAACATCGGCAACGGGCGCTCCAACACCTACAAGGGCAGCCTGCAGACCGGCACCTCCGAGGACCGCAAGGGCAGGAGCAAGTGGGCGGCGCTGAAGCCGAAGATCGCCGCCGTCGCCCCCGAAGTCGCCGCACGCGATGACAAGGAGGAGGCGCGCGTCGGCAAGGGCGACCAGCGCTACAATCACTGGACCGCGGTGCGCAACGGCCTGATGAACGCGCACGCCGAACTCTTCGCGCAGCTGCCGGAGATCATGAAGATCCTCCCCGACGAGATCGATCAGATGAAGTTCTTCCAGCTCATCCAGATCATCCCCAGCCCGACGCGGACGGCGCTCAACTCGGGCAACTTCGAGAGCTACCGGATTTCCGACGCGAAGATCATGGGCTACCTGCGCAACAACTCCATGTTCACCTTCGGCAAGAAGGACCGCGCGCGCAAATCCGCGACCTTCCGCGAGATCCTCGACGCGATGTGGCTGTTCAATTCCAAGTTCGAGAAGGCGCAGGCCAAGTTCGTCGCGATCAAAGCCGGAGAGAAGAGCTGAGATTCGACCGGCGCCGCGAATCGGCTACTCATCCGGCCAATGTGCGACGCGGCCGACCTTGAAGCGGCACTACATGCACGCCATGCGCCGGATCCATCGCCGACTGCGCGTGCTCGCCGAAGGTGCGGCACTGCTGACGATTGCCGGCGCCGCCGCCGCAGCCGACAAACCGCAAGCCTACGAAGTAGACGCCGGCTTCGATGTCGCGCCGCAGTCTCTCTATTGGTACAGCGCAGCCATCACTGCGGTGAACGGCGACATCGCAAAAAGCGGCTTCCTCTTGCGCACCTACGGCAGCCTCGCCGTCTTTCAGTATGCCACCACCGCGGTCGCCGGCACCGTAGACGGCGAACTCTGGCAAGCTCGACATCATGCCCGGTTATCAGTTCGTGCGCGGCAACATCACGTTCGGCGGCTATGCCGGCGTCGACTTTCAGCAGGCGCAGCTCTCTCCGAACGATCCCACCAACCAAGTGAACGGCAGCGCGACTGGTATCAAAGTCGAGGGGCACGTCTACCTCTATCGCGGATGCCAAGCAGCCGATCGAGGCCAGCCTCGCCGGCGAATACTCGACCGCCTTCGACACCTACTATGCCGAGCTGCGCGTCGGCGCGCGTCTCGTCGACAAGCTCTTCATCGGTCCCGACGCGTCGGTCGATGGCGACACCGGCTACGATGCGCAGCGGCTCGGCGGATACGCCAAGTACACCTTCGAGCTGGTGAAGGGCATGCCGCTCGATGTGACGCTGATTGCCGGCCACCAGTTCGTCAGCGGCGGCGGATCGGGCTTCGGCGGCGGCGCCGGCACGTTCGGGACACTCGAACTCGACACCAACTTTTGAGTTCGCGGACGGCCCCTCGTCTTATTTGCCGTACCAGTCGAGCACGCGCAGCGCCCGCAGCGTATTCCAGCGGCTGGCCTTGCCGACCTCGGTCTCCACGTCGAACGCCAGTCGCTCGGCGTGATCGCGATGGATGACATCTGAGCGGCCAGCGTCCGTCGTCATCGCGCCGCTGCTCCACCAGCGCCACCGCCTCGGCGACCCGTTCGTCGGGCTTTACGCCGGCGCTGCGCAGGTAATCGAGCCCGCGCAGCACGTCGTAGCACCACACGGGCGGAAACGAGAAGCTGCGTCCAGCGGCGATCGATGACATCGCCGGTAGACAGCGACTTCATCATGCCGCGCTCCAGCAGATAATGCTCAGCCCGCGCCCGCGCGTCCGTCACCGCGGTCGATGGTCCTTGCGCCTTCTCGTATTCCAGCAGCCCTTCCAACACGCAGATCGTCGAGTGGAACGAGGATCGCTTGCTCGGCGGCGCCTCGCAGTTCCAGCCGCCGTCCTCGAGCTGCTCACCGAGCAGGCGCTCGAGCAGCGGCTCGACCGGCGCTCCGAAGTAGGCGCCCGCCGCCAGGATGCGGCCGTTGATGCAGGCCTCGGTCTCGCCGTCGAAGAAGGGCCGGCCGTCGAGCTGATACCAGGTGATGCCCTTGCGCACGCGATCGACGGCTCTGCCGACTTTCTCGCCCGCCGGATCGGCACCCAGATGCCTCAGCAGCTGAAGCGCGTCGGTGGTCGTCATCCACCCGTGCTGCCTGTTCGTCGTTCCAGTGGCCGTCGGGCGTCTGACGCGCGAGCAGTTGGGCGCCCCACCCCTCCTCGGCGACGCGCGCCCGCTCGGCCGCAACGGCCTCGCCGGGCTCATCGGTGAGGTCGCGCATGACCTGCCAGCGGATCGACGGATCCCCATCGAGCAACCAATTCACAACCGCCGTTCGGCCCGCCATGCCTCGCTCCCGTTAATCCGACCCGGGCCGCATTCAGTCACCGCAATTCGTCTATTCCTGGACGCGCGCATATCGAGCCAGCATTCGGTGTCGACGTCCGCATCGGTCGCGCCGGAGAGAGTACCGCTCGTAACAGCACAGCGCGTCTGTCCTCTTTAACTACGGGCTCCCGGCTCGGCTTCAGCCCAAATAGCGCTGGCCTAGTCGAACTCTGAACAGAACCAATCTCTTTTGGAGACCTGCAATGACGCACTTTGCGCCTTCGCGCACTACGCTCTGGATAAGCTTTGGCCTATCGGCGCTAATCGTTCTGTTTCTCCTAGTGGATGCTGGCGTGAGTATACTTGCTCCGGCCTTGCTCTCTGACGTGCAAGCCAAAGTGGGCTTTCCCTCCGATCTGTCGCCGCTACTCGGCGGCATCATGCTGCTTTGCGCTCTCCTCTTTGCCATACCAAGAACCGCCACCATCGGCGCCATTCTCATTACCGCGTTTGCAGGCGGAGCAATCTGCACGCATGTCAGGATCGGAGAGATTGGATCACCGCCCCAGTTCATCGCCTTCGCTTTGGCGGCCGTCGCCTGGCTGAGTCTATGGATGCGAGATGCAAGCGTTCGCGCGGCACTCGGGTTTCGCGGCTCACCCCACTTTGCGATTGCCGACACGGCCAATGGCTAATCGTAGAACTTAGCGGGTCGTGATCGGTGAACGCGAAGGTGTTACCCGATCACGGCCGTTCCCTTTGGGTCATGCACACCCACCGTCGAACGCCCCGAGGACAAGCGCAGCAGCGGCTTCAGGTGGTGGTTGACAAACAACCTACCAGAAGGTAGGCATGTTTGAATGAGCAACATAACTACGACCTCTGACAGCATCCTGGCGTGCGCGCGTTCCCTGATCCTTGCCGGCGGCTACAACGGCTTCAGCTACGCGGACATTGCTGACGTGGTCGGAATCCGCAAAGCCAGCATCCACCATCACTTCCCGAGCAAGGTCGACCTGGTCCGCACGCTTTTGGTCCGGTATCGCGAAGAAGCCGACGCTGGGATCGCAAATCTGGAGCGCAATGTTTCCGATCCGCTCGAGCAGCTTCGGGCCTACACCGGCTATTGGGAAAAGTGCATCACTGATGCCAGCGCTCCCTTCTGTGTTTGTGCTCTCTTGGCCAACGAGCTCCCCGTGCTGCCGCAAGAAGTGGCGCTCGAGGTTCGGGCTCATTTCCGCTCCTTGTCGGCGTGGCTGACTTCCGTGCTGGAGCGCGGGGTGCAGCAAGGCCGGCTTCAATTGGGAAAGGCCCCTCGCGTGGAAGCTGAAGTGTTCTTGGCTACCGTTCACGGAGCCATGCTCTCGGCCCGAGCCTATGGCGACCCGAAGATGTTCGGCTTGATCACGGCGCCGCTGCTGGAACAACTCTCGGGGCGGCATTGATGCCTCCTACACCAGGACTTTCCACGCCCTAGATGTTCTACCATCTAATAGGTAGATAAATACGACCCGAACTCACATCCCTCTGTTAGAAAGGACGCCTCGATGTTTGGAATTTCTCCGCTTGGCTGGGTGCATACGCTCGGCAGCCTGCCGGCTATTCCGTTGGCTGTGTATATGATTGCCCGTCATGGCCGGATCGTACCTCGGTCGACACCCGGCGCTGTCTACTTCGTTTCAATGCTGATCGGTGCCGCCACGGTCTTTCTCGTCGCACATCAGCCGGTCAGCTACGTTATCGCCACGCTCACGATTGTTCTGCTGCTCGCTGGTTACGGTGCCGGGCGCCTTCCATGGTTGGGACGCGCGGCCAGATATATCGAAACAATCTGCCTGAGCCTGACGGTGTTTCTGTTGATGCTGCCAACCGTCACCGAAACCCTGCGCCGCGTTCCGGACGGTCATCCGCTCGTTACTGACCTGCACGCGCCGCTCCTCCTCGGATCTCAAGCCAGCCTTCTCGTCGTGCTCATCATCGGCTTGACGGCTCAGATCGTCTACTTGCGCAAGCAGCGGTAAATCCGGCGCTTCGTGATAGGCGAGCGAAGGACTTGCGCACGCGCGCAACAGGCAAGTGCCGGAGGCGCGCAAATGTGTTGCGTGCTATGGCAATCGGCGAACCGCGCGTCAGCAAGGCGCCTTCACCACACCGGCGACAGGAACGCATGAGCCGACACGCGCCGACTTCCCAAACCTTTTGGTCACGTTCGCTCTCTGTCGCCGCCCTAGGGTTGGCGCTAATCGCCGTCACAGGTTGCTCCGGCATCGGGACGCAAAGCGGCACCGCGCCGCTGCCTGGCGACGCCCCCGCACCCACCGCCGGTCCACCCACATCCGGTGCCCCCACGTCCGATGCAGCCGTACGCTCGGCGCCGGTCGTGCCCGGCCGCCGCGCGCGGGTCTTCGTCTTCGCCGGCTTCGGCACCAAGTGCGAGCCGGTCGCGGCGCCGCAGATCACCATCACCGCCCCGCCCGCCAAGGGCGACGTCACGTTCGTGCCGGGCCAGGAAACGACCATTCAGGCTTCGGCGCAGGGCACCTGCATTGGCCAGAAGACGCAAGGCACCGGCGTCTACTACACGGCCCGCGCGGGACAGAAAGGCACTGATCGATTTTCGGTCTCAGCCAAGTTGGCCAGCGGCGAAACGGCGACACGTGCTTTCGAGGTGCGGATCGAGGATTAGCGCCCATGGCTGGGGCCGTCTCCCGGCGCCAACTGACCCCACAAGTCGTTATGCGGCCTCTAGAATGACGCCCCGTTGTCCCTGGGCGCTTGCGCGGGGTGCGTCACCTCTAGTATTCAGCCGGGCAGGTTCACAAGCACCCAACGGAGATACGCCCATGCCCAACATGTCGGACTCGCGCCGCAAGCAGATCCAAGCCAGACAGCGCAAGGCGGAGAACGCCAAGAAACGCGAAGCCAAGGCAGCTAAGCGCGAGCGCAATGCTGGCGACGCCAAAGCCAGCTAAGCCAACCGCGCCAATCCGCGCCCTCCGGCACCCGACGGCCGGAGTTCGCGGGGCGCAGATTTGGCCGTCGGTCCTTATTCCCGCGACCGCCCAGACAGTCGGCTTCAATTCGTCAACCACGATATCCGATCTCGCCGAGTAAACGCGCGTCACCGCGGTAAGCCAGAGCCTCGACTTTTGCCTCCAGATCGCGAGGCGCGATGTCCGCCGCTCCTTCTGATCGTCCGCGAAGAGATCGCGATGCCGTGCTGGTGGACCTGGCGCTGCAAGGCGGCGGAGCTCACGGCGCCTTCACCTGGGGCGTGCTCGACCGTTTCCTCGACGACGACCGGCTGCGGATCGAGGGCATTTCCGGCACATCCGCAGGTGCGATGAATGCCGCGGTGCTCGCGGACGGCCATGCGGCGGGCGGACGCGAGGGTGCGCAGACGGCGTTGCGGGATTTCTGGCGCCGCGTATCCGATGGGGCTCGGCTGAGCCCATTCCGACGCAGTCCATTGGATGTGATGCTGGGGCGATGGACGATGGACACATCGCCCGTCTTCCTCGCCTTCGACCTTGCTGCCCGCCTGTTCTCGCCCTACGACCTCAATCCGATGGGCGGCAACCCGCTGCGCGAGATTTTGGCCGACAGCGTCGACTTCGATCGCGTCGCACGATCCCCCATCCGGCTGTTCGTCACCGCAACCAACGTGCGCACCGGCCGGGGCCGCGTGTTCCGCAATGCCGAGCTGACGCCCGACGTTCTGCTCGCGTCTGCCTGCCTGCCGACGCTCTTCCAGGCGGTCGAGATCGACGGCGAGCCGTACTGGGACGGAGGCTACGCCGGCAACCCCACCATCACGCCGCTGGTGCGCGAGTGCTCGGCGAGCGACACGGTGCTGGTGCAGGTCAATCCGGTCGAACGCGCTGGCACGCCGCGCTCCGCCCGCGACATCCTCAACCGTCTGAACGAAGTCTCCTTCAACGCGACCTTGCTGAAGGAGCTGCGCATGATTGCCGTTCTGCGGCAGGTGGCCAATGCGGGCAATTGCGAGGGGGCGCGGTGGGCCAGCATGCGCATCCATCGCATCGCTAGCGAAGCCATGACCGATCTGGGCTATTCCTCCAAGCTCAATGCCGAGTGGGAGTTCCTGTGCCTGCTGCGCGACGAAGGGCGCCGCTGCGCTGAAGCCTTTCTCGATGCGCACGAGCACGACATCGGCCATAGATCCTCGTACGATCTCGACGTGCTTCTCGAACAGGTCTGACGCACGGCGCAGGCAAGTGACCGGGCGACGGACACGACGCCAACCAACTCAAGGATTGGGCGCATGAAGCCGTTGGTTGATCCTCGGCACGGCGACATCGAGGACGATGCGTCGAGCACCAAGTCCAACTCGCTCTTGACCATGGCGGGCAGCCTGCTCGGCGAGATCAGCCTCGCCAAGCTGGTTGTCGCCTGGCTCATCTTGTTCATCGTGCCGGCCGTGGTCGTCGGGCTGATGCCGCTGGTTGCCTCGGCGTGGGCAGGAAAGCTGGCCGGGAAGATAACGCCGGCCCTCATCGGCATCGTGCCCATCGCGCTCTTTCTCGGCGTCGCCGCCCTTGGCTGGCTGTTCGGCAAGCGGCTGTTTAGCCTCGCCGAGAGCAGCTTCTGGTCGTTGAACGCGCTCGTCATCGAGCCCGCCTACACGTTCTGCCGCGAAGCGCTCCGCCATCTTGCCGAGCGAACGCTGCCCGAAGGCGTCGCGGCCCTCCGTCGCGAGCGCTATCGCTCTTGGGCTGCTGCGGCGTCGGGGATACTGATCAGCGCCGTCGCGCCTCTTGGTACTGTTCGCAACCTGGCCGTCGTCGCGCTGGATCGGCGGGGTCAGCGATTTTCTCGCCCCCGGCCAGCTGGCTTGGGTGGCGCTCGCCAATACCGTCGTCGTCGTCAGCGCCTATCTCGCCGTGGCGGCCCTCGCATGGGGTCTCGCCGACGCGACCATGGCGCCGCCGCGCGATCTTCCAGGATTTGCCCCGCCGACGCCCGGCGCCCGCACCTGGCGCATTGCACACTTGTCCGACGTTCACGTCGTCGGCGAGCGCTACGGTTTTCGCATCGAAAGCGGCCGATCGGGCGCGCAAGGCGATGGTCGCTTTCGCCGGCTGCTCGCGCAGCTCGAGGAGATCAACGCCGCGGCGCCGCTCGACGCGGTTCTCATCACCGGCGACGCAACGGACGCCGGCCGTTCCGGCGAATGGGCCGAGTTCCTCGATGCCCTCGCCGCCCACCCAACAATCGCCGACCGCGTGCTCATGCTGCCCGGCAACCACGACGTCAACATCGTCGATCGCGCCAATCCCGCGCGGCTCGATCTCTCCATCGGCCCCAACAGCCGGCTGCGCAAGATACGCACGTTGTCGGCCATCAACGCCATCCAAGGAACGCGCGTGCGCGTCGTGGACCGCGAGAAAAAGCGCATCGGCGAGACGCTCGCCGACGCGCTGAGCCCGCACGCTGCCGCCTTGTCGCGATTTGCCGAGACCGGGCCGGCCATATCTGTCGACGGTGGCGTCCGATCAATGGGACGACGCCTTTCCCATGGTCGTTCCGCCGGACCGCAAGGACGGCCTGGGCATCGTCCTACTCAACTCCAACTCGGACTCCCACTTCTCCTTCACCAATGCGCTCGGCGTTGTCTCGGCGGCCCAGGCCAGCGCCCTCGACGCCGTATTCGCCCAGCATCCGAAAGCCTGTTGGCTCATCGGGCTGCATCATCACCCAATCGAGTATCCGCGTGCTGCAAAGGTGCTGTCCGAGCGCGTCGGCACCACGCTCGTCAACGGCAACTGGTTCCTGCGCCGGCTCGCGCCGATGGCCCAGCGCGCTGTCCTGATGCACGGCCACCGGCACATCGACTGGATCGGCGAATGCGGCGGTCTCGTCATCGTCTCAGCGCCCTCGCCGGTCATGGAGGCGAAGAACGATGTCGCCACTTACTTCTATATCCACACTTTGCAAATCGGCGCCGACAACGGCCTCAGGTTGCTGCCACCACAGCGCGTCGACGTTCCGGGAGAACCGGCGATGGTGTCTCCCGCGGCGGACCGAAAGTAGATAACGTGCCGGCATCCGTTCGAGGATGACAGCCTGACAAATGCGCCAGATCGGTTGCGCGGTTCTGCGAAGAGGTGACGAACGTGTCAGGAAGCGGCCGCAACGCGATTGTTATCTGCGCATCCGTGCTCGTCATCGGCTTGCTCTATTTCGCCCGCTCCGTATTCGCGCCCGTTGCTGTGTCGCTGTTTGCGGTCGCCGTAGTCTGGCCGGTGCAGAAGTGGCTCGAGGAACGGCTGCCGCAGCTGGTCGCGCTCGCCATCACGCTGCTGCTGACGGTGCTTTCTCTCGGCGTGCTTCTGTCATTGAGCGTGTGGGGGATCGGACAGGTCGGACGCTGGATGGTCGTCAATGCCGCGCACCTGCAGGACTTCTACGTGCAGCTGACGCAATGGCTCGAGAGTCACGGCATCTTCGTCGTCGGTATCTTCCTTGAAAGGTTCGATGTCGCCTGGCTGGTGCGGCCGGCGCAGGGCGTTGCCTCGATCGTACAGTCGCTGGTCGGATTTTCCGCGCTGGTGCTCGTCTTCCTGATGCTCGGGCTGCTCGAGGTGAGGGACTTCAAGGCCAAGCTCAAAACGGCATGCCCGGAGGAATTCGCCGCGCGCATGACGCAGGCCGGCAAGGTCATCGCCGAGAAGTTCCGCCGCTACGCGGTTATTCGCACCGTCGCCAGCGCGCTGACCGGACTGATGGTCGGGCTCTTGTGCTGGGCAGTCGGGATCGAACTCGCCGTCGCCTGGGGCGTCCTGGCGTTCGTGCTCAACTTCATCCCGTTCATTGGGCCGTTCGTGGCGACGATCCTGCCGGCGGTGTTCGCCGTCGTTCAGTTCCAATCCTGGGAGGCGGCGGCGATCATCTTCACCGGCGCCACCATCATCCAGTTTCTGATTGGCAGCTACCTGGAGCCGCGCTTGTCGGGGAGCGAGCTGTCGATCTCGCCGTTCCTTGTCGTGTTCGCGGTTTTCTTCGCCGCCCTGCTGTGGGGAATTCCGGGCGCGTTCATGGGCGTGCCGCTTGCCATCGCCGTGCTCACGCTCATGGAGCAGTACCCGTCCACGGCCTGGATCTCGAGGCTGCTCTCGGGAACCCCGACGCACGCCGAAGGCTAAGGCGGCGGCCCGCTTAATGGAACCGCACGTCGGTGAAATCGATCGTCACCATCAGCATGTCGAGAATCGGCCGGCGGTCGGGGCCGCGCGTGTAGGCGCGGCGCTTGGTTGGCAGGCGGATGCCGTCCACCGTCACATAGTTCGATGTCAGCTGGGCCGCCGGAAACCCGCCGGCGATGTTCACGCTGTAGTCGTGCCGGCGCAGCAGGAAGTCCTCGCCGAAGAAGAAATCTTGGATGAGGCTGTGCGTTTCGATCGCGCCGGGAAAGTAGGCGCGCAGAACGCGCCAGGTCTCTGTACCCTCGCGCCACGGCTCCGTCTCCTCGACCTCGACGCCGTCCATCGCCAGCAAAAATGGCGTGGTGAGGTACGTCCATAGCGCCTCGCCATTGAAATAGGCGCGCTGCAGCGGATCCCAATGCGTGTGCATCTGATGCCCCGCGAAAGAGTCCTTCGGCGAGCGGCGCTCGGCGACAATCCGGCCGTCGAGCTTTTCGATCGAGATCCTATCCGGCGTGAAGATCGTGCGCTGATCGGGCGCTCCGTATGGGAAGACGGACGAACGCTCCTCGTGCAGCCACACCGTCATGCTGCGCGGATCGGGGTCCTGAGGGACGCCCTTGAGCGGGAAGAAGCCGCCGCCGCTGACGATGGTGGCATCGACCTTCGTGTATCCCTTCCAGCGCTCCATGCCGCCGTGCGCGTCAATGACCTTCGCAAGCAATTCATTCATATGAAAACTCCCTCGGTAAAATCGGTGGTCGAGCAGTTTCAATGACGGCAGCCGGGGGCGACGTCGGTCACGCCGCCCCCAACCGATTGGATAATCGCCGGCTCGACGCACGCAGCCTCAGGCCGCCTTGCTGCCGGCCTTCGCAGCTTTGCCTTGGATGAAGGCCAGCAGGTCGGCGTTGACGTCATCCTTGAGCGTCGTGCACAGGCCGTGCGGCGCGCCCTTGTAGATCTTCACCTCGGCGCCCTTGATGAGCTTGGCCTGCAGCGCGCTGGCGGCTGCAGCCGGCACGATCTGATCGTCGTCGCCCTGGATGATCAGCGTCGGGATGTCGAACTTCTTGAGGTCCTCGGTCTGATCGGTCTCCGAGAAGGCCTTGATGCAGAAGTAGGCGGCAGGGAAGCCCGCCATCATGCTTTGCAGCCAGAAGGAGTTCCGCACGCCTTCGGAGACCTTGGCGCCTTTGCGGTTGTAGCCGAAGAACGGCAGGCGAGAGGTCCTTGAAAAACTGCGAGCGATCGGCCTGCACGCCGGCGCGCAGTTGATCGAAGACCTCGATCGGTAGGCCGGTGGGATTGGCCGGCGTCTTCAGCATCAGAGGCGGTACCGAAGAGATCAGCACGGCCTTGGCCACGCGCTTCGTCCCATGGCGGGCGATATAACGCGCCACCTCGCCGCCGCCGGTCGAATGCCCGACGTGGATCGCATCCTTGAGATCGAGCTTGGCGACGAGCTCGGCAAGATCGTCGGCGTAGGTGTCCATGTCGTTGCCGGTCCAGGGCTGGCTAGAGCGGCCGTGGCCACGACGGTCGTGTGCGATGCAGCGGTATCCCTTGCCGGCGAGGAAGAACATCTGATCTTCGAACGCATCGGCCGACAGCGGCCAGCCGTGGCTGAAGACAATCGGCTGCCCCGTGCCCCAGTCGTTGTAATAGATCTGAGTGCCATCCTTGGTGGTGAACGTCGCCATGGTGCCTACTCCTTCGAATCAATCAGATGGGATAGTTGCAATTCTTCAAAGCTGGCCCGCCGCAAGCAATTGGGGACCCGAACGTCCTGATCCCCAAGTGCCGTTCGGGCAGTTTCATCGAGTCGCCTCAGCGGCAACCCCAGATGCCGTAAACCGAGTCCGAAATGCTGTGGCAGTCGTTGGTGGGGCTACCAGCATAGGCGGTCGCGGCGCCGCCGATCATGGCCAGGGCCAGCATGGAAATCGTCAAAACCTTCATTTGCATTCTCCTTAAATCCATCCTTGCGCGAGCGCCGTGCCCGAACGCCGACGGATATTGTCTTGGACTAGCCACCCGGATAAGCCGCCGCCTTTTCAACGCGGTGTTCGACTCCCACGAACAATGCCGTGCTCAAAAATTGGTCATGATCCGAGACGGACGCTTCGCGGGGTCCCGGGCCGCTCTTGGCCTGCTCGCATTCGCCCCTTGCAGGGTGCGAATTGCACACCGTCGGGAAACTGAACGCCCGGCCCCGAAGCCGCTGATGGGCCACGACGATCGGCTGTCCACCCGCGGCCTTTCTATTGCCCCAACTCTTGCCTACGAATGGGGCATGGAGCACCCCTGCGATACCGCGCCAGCCGCGGAGCCGATATTGCAGCCCAGCGCGCGCCGGACGGCGAGCCTGCCGATGCGCCGTTGTGAACGGGTACGTCTGCGGAATTTTGGTCTTAAAGCCGCCGTCGCCGCCGTGGCGGCCCTGCTCCTGCTGCCTGCGCATGACGCCCGGGCGCAGCACTCGAAAGGCCCCGCGGCTCAGCCATCCGCAGCGTCGGCCGCCGCCGCGGCGAAGATCGCCGATATCTTCAGCCAGGTCGGCGATCAGATTTACGAGGACTGCATCTTCGAGTTGTCGCAAGAGCAGCTCGACGTGCAGCAGGCGCTGATCCAAGCCTACGTCCAGCAAGGGGCCGACGGCGCTCTCGCCCGTCAGCTCGCCGTCAAGCAGATCCAGCCGCCCAAGCTGTCAACCGAGTGCGAACAGCAGGTGCGCCGTCAGCCGCAAGCGGCACCCGCTTCGCCGTGGGAGACAACGCTGTCGGTGCAGAAGAAGCCGGCTGCCAAGGCCAAGCCGAAGCTGCTGGCCGAGCCGGCGCCAGCCCCCGAACCAGCGGGCCCGTCGATCGCCCTCGCCGACATGAAGGGCCTGCCGCAGTGGGATTGCGCGCCCAACGTCGACTTCGTCACCATCAGCCTCAACGGCTTCAAGCGTAAGCTGACCGGCGGCGAGATCTGCAATCCCTACGAGGACGTGGTGCGCGAGGTACCGGCGGCGGCACGCAGCTTCCGTCTTGGCTACACGATCCGCACCGGGCGGATGTTCGTTATCTCCGACGACCCGAAAGTAAGCGGCAAGACGATCGCCTGGGCGATCTCCGGGCGCGATGTCTGCCGCAACAATCCAGATCCCAATTGCTTTGCCGCAAGAGCTATCGGTCCGCTCCCGCCGGGCGAATATTCCTTCGGCGGCGACAAGGACAATCGCGTCACCTGGGGGCCGAAGACCAAGCGCAACGTGGCCGGCATTTGGCTGCGCAAGCTCTGGAACAAGGAGCGGTTCACGCGCGAGCAGACCAAGGCCATCCTGGCGCGCGGCAACATCGCCATCCACGTGCGCCTGAAAGGTGAGATGTCGGAAGCGTGCCTCGGCTTGGAGCCGAAGGGCTGGGCCTACGTCGCCTCGCTGATCAAGGAAGGGCGCGCCACGGGCGTCAACGTCTACATCGACGAGCCGCATCCGCAGATCGCCGAGAACCCGCCGGTCGTCGTCGCCTCCTCGTTCTCGCTCACGTCGCTGTTCAAGTAGCACGTCAGCGTTGCCGGGACGTTCAGCCCTCGCGCGCCGGACGCATGACGTAGCCGGCGGTCGCGCCGGCGGCGACGGCAGCAACAACCGGCATGTACCCTCCGTGGGTTGGCCCGAGCGCTGCCTGCAGTATGGCCGACACCACACCCGCAATCACGCCGGTGCCCGCCGCCATGATCATGGTCCGCATGTCGCGGCCCCCGAACAAGAGATAGCTCGCGGCGCCGACAGCGAGGCCGGCGAGCACAGCGGGGCCCGCAAGGTCGAGGTAAGCCGTGAGAAATTCCGACATGGCTCAAACGCCTTCCGATCAATGTGCCGCGTTATCTGGTGCCGTCTTCTCATCTTTCCTACTGCTTTCCTACTGCGCGGCGGCGGGTGCGAACTCGACCGATGTCTCGCCCCAAGACGGCGCTGGCGGCGCGGCGCAGGTGCGGGAGGGTCGATGGAGCTTGTCGTTCCCCAGTGATCGCTCGCCGCAACGGCGTCGGCCCCGACCGGGACTGGAACACGGCCGGGCGGCACCTGCACGCGCACGCGCGATTGCTCGCCAGGGCGAACCAGCGTTTCGGTGTTGGCGAGCCCGGCTTCGCGTAAAGCGCCGGCGCGGTTTCTGGTCGCCACTTTGAGATCGCCCTTCGACAACGCGTTTTTGACCGCCATCGCCTTCGTCAGGTCCGCGATGGCTTGGCCCGGGCTTGCCGAGCTCGCGATACGCAAGGCCGCGATAGTAGAGCGCTTGCGCAGTCTTGGTTTCGGAGAGATTTCCCTGCAGGAGCGCGTCGCTCAGGGTCTCGACGGCAACTTCGATCGCGCCTTCCTGATAGGCGTTGATGCCAGCCTCGAGCGACTTCTGGGCGCCGGCGCCGGTGGGGACATGAGGCTGCGCCAAGCCGGGCGAGCTGGCGCACAGCGCAAGGGCGAGAAGCCCAACCGCAGCCGGCGCAGACCGCGCGATCAAATTTCGCAATAGGCTTTTAAAGCGCTGCATGGGTGCACGCTCCGCGAAAGCCGCCAGCTAATCGCGATTCGCGCCATGCGCAGTAGGCGCCACAATGCGGCTCAACAGCTAAAGCGATCTCATCCAAAGAAACGTTGCCGCGCCGGCCCGGCACGCTGCAAGGACAGGGCGGATGCGCTCTCATCGCCGGAGCGCGTCAGCCTTCGTATGCATTGGCCAGCGCGCGCTTTGCGTCCACCCGAATGGCTTGCAGGGCGGCGATCGCGTCATCCACGAACTGGTCGATGTCCGTGTCGGTCGCCAGATGGGGCGAGATGGCGAGATCCGCCGACCGGCTCAGCGCGCTCGACTTGACGTAGAACTGAACGTTCAGATGCAGCGGGTAACGCCTGTCCTCATCGCCGATGAGATGGAAGCCGAACCTTCCCTTCGTCTCTTCGATCATCGCCGAATGACCTCCCTTGAGAGCTCGCGCGCCGCAGCTCTTGACGGGTGCACCTGCCAATAGGCTCGGCATGACGACCGCGATGCGCGCTCGTCATGCCGCCTGTCCAGCATCACCGGCCAAGTCTGGCGCCCAAGTCTGCGCAACGTCAGGCCGTTAGATGACCTTCATGCTCGTTGGTCGCCCAGATCGCCAGCACGATCGCCGCGACGCCGACCGCCAGGTGCGTGAGCGTGGCAGTGCTCGATCCGCTGAAGCCCAACACCCACGGCGCGATCACGAGCCAGGCGCCCAATAGGCCGCTGACCCATTCCTCCCAGGCCTGGAAGGCGAACAGCGCCATGAGCGCCATCACGGCGATGATGGCGCCGACCACATACGCATTAAACGCAGCAGGCTGCTCGGCGCCAAAACCAAACAGCCACGGTGAGAAGAACAGCCCCGCGCCGAGCAGGAAATTCAGCGTATCCTGCCAATAGGCGGAGAGCCTTTCCAGAAGTGACATTGCCAACCTCCATTGGTCGACATTGCGGGGGTTAAAGTTCTGCCCGCATTTGTGTAATTGATTTAAGTATCGGTGCGGACCGTTCAAGGTTGCGGAGGCACCGCCTAAAGAATTACCCGCGACGAATATTGCAATGCAGCAGAATTTGTCAGTGCACCAGTGGCCCGCGCACTTGATCTCGCACGCGCTGATTCTTATTTCCGGAGGGCCGCTTGGGAGCGAACCCGCAACCCACAAGGCAGCGCCGAGAGGCCGCCAATGAACGCTCACCTGCCCCACCCGGCTCCACATACCGCAATCAAGATTGACGACGGCGCCGTCGAGATAGACGCGTCTATCGTCGCCGCCGGGCTCGGATTGGAGCCGCAAGAGGTCCTGAGCCTCATGCGCGCAAAGGCGATTACAAGCATTTGCGAGCACGGCGTCGATGAGGACGCGGGCCGTTACCGCCTCACCTTCTTTCACAAAGGCCGGCGTCTGCGCCTGATCGTCGACGATAGCGGACGTCTCGTGCGCCGCTCGACGATTGATTTTGGAGATCGCCCGTTGCCCGCTGGAATGCACCGCACCGGCGCGTAGACGGGCAAAGTCATCCGCATTGGCGAGGTGACGTCAGATGATGACGATCAAACACGTGCTCGTCGCAAAAGGGCCGCGACGTCCACGCCATCCATCCGGATGCGACGGTGTTCGACGCCCTCAATCTGATGGCGCAGTACAATGTCGGATCATTGGCCGTGCTGGAGAACGGCACACTGGTCGGCCTCATCACCGAACGGCATTATGCGCGCGAGATTGTCTTGAAGGGCCGCACGTCACCGGGAACGCGCGTCCGGGATGTCATGTCGACGAAGGTCGTCTTTGCCCGCCCTGAGCAGACCGTGGAGGAATGCATGGCCATCATGACCGCGAAGGCTGTGCGGCATCTGCCAGTGCTCGAAGACGGACGACTGGTCGGTCTCGTTTCGATCGGCGACATGGTCAAAAGCGTCATCGGCGATCAGCAATTCACCATCGAACAGCTCGAACGCTACATCCACGGCCACCGGTAGTGACCTGCTCATGCGCATTTCCCCGCTGGACGCGGCATGCGCTCCGCCATCCAAGTGTGCGCCCAAACGAGCGAAGGGTGCACCATGGCGGACCATGCCAGCGAACTCACCACCCGGACCTGGTCGCCTGCCGCTGATCAACTCCGGCAGGGCGGTCGTTGCATGCTTCAAATATAAAATTGAGGCGCGTTAGGGGCTTAGGCACTTAGTCCGCAGATTGACCAATGTCAGGTATGCAACGATCTAACGTTGGGGTAGTTTGATGATCACTCACGCAGCACCGAGCCCGCCCCAGCTTCGCGGGCTTTGCCTCCCCTAGTCGATCATCGCGTCTTGTTGCGCGTGTGAGGATTGATCGACAGCTCGGGACATCAGCGACCGCCGAAGGTCGCACTGCCTCCGGCAGCTTGCGCTTAGCCGCGCCATCGGAAATCGCATGCAACGCCCATCACTAGACGGGCGCTCAATCCTCATCGTCGAGGATGAGCCACTGATCGTCATGGACATCACCCAGGCCTTCGAAGGTACCGGCGCCGCATTGACGACGACGAACACACTCAAGCACGCTCTGATCCTCGTGGAGCACGACGGACTATCCGGCGCCATCCTTGATCACGCGCTCGGAGATGGGAACAGTTCGTTGCTATGCGCGCGTCTCAAGGAGCGTGGCATCCCCTTCATGATTTACAGCGGGTACACAACCGTCGAAGGACCGTGCAAAGACGCGCTGCACATCTCTAAGCCCGCCGCCGATGGTGTGCTTGTGGCAGCGATGGAGGGGCTGATCCGGGGTGTCTCCATCCCAACCGAAATGAGCCCATTGCTTGTTGAGCAGCGGCGGGTCGGTGACGAATACCGGGTCGTGGAAAAGGCGATCGATGGACTACGCAACCTGATGGTGACCGGCGACGCGGGAGCAATCGACCGCGCCGCAATGGAAGCGGACGTTGTCGCTCGCACGACCGACCTAATGCTGCTTCGACAGCGCATGCTTGAACTTGAACGCACCGTCGCGTCCTTGCGACCTACCTAAAAACTCTCGATTGGCAGCAATGCCAACCGCCCAGTCCGCTCGTAGACGTCGAAGATTAGAAAGTCCGCATTCCAATGGCCTCATCCGAATGTTCAGGCACGCAGGTATGGAGCGAAAACCATTTGCGCGCTGCTACGGACGCGGCGGGGGTGGCGTTGTGGTCGTGGAACGTCGATACGGATGAGGTGACGCTCGACAAGCGCGCCTGCGAACTGTGGGGCGTCCCGGCAGCAGAACGTATTACCTTCGAAACGCTGTCGGCGAAAATCCATCCGCAGGACTTAGATAGGGTCCGAACGGCCTTCACGGCAACACGTGGGATAGTCGGCTCCTACGAGGTGGACTTCCGCATCCTACTTGACGAACTAGTGCGTTGGGTTTCTGCCCGTGGCAAAGGCGACGACGAGAACATTCGCGCCGGTGTCATGTTCGGAATCTTTCTCGATGTAACGCAGCGCAAGCTCGCCGAGGAAGCGCACGAACTGATCGCCGGCGAAATGAGCCATCGGGTGAAGAACCTCTTGGCTGTGGCATCGGCACTGACGCAGATCACGTCGCGCGCCGCGACAACGCAGGAAATGGCCAAAGACCTGACCAATCGGCTGATCACGCTGGGACGCGTGCACGACTTGGTTCGACCTGTTCCTGGTCAAGAGAGGCGGGCAGTGCTGATGGCGGACCTGCTCACGATTTTGCTCTCGCCCTACGACGGAAGTGGCGACAGCAGGCGCATCCGCGTCGCCGCACCCAAGATCAATGTCGGGAGAGAGCATCTTCGACGAGCTTGGCGCTGGTCATCCATGAGCTCGCCACCAACTCTGCCAAATACGGTGCTCTTTCCGTGGCGCCGGGCCTGCTTGGATGTGACTCGTGCGCTGACGACGAGAGCGAAGTCGTCATTGTCTGGACTGAGCGCGGCGGCCCCCCGGTAGCCGCTCCTGAGAAGCCGCCCGGATACGGCAGCCGTATGATCGCCCGTAGCCTGTCGGCTCAGCTAGGTGGCACGATTGCCATGAACTGGTCCAAGGAAGGCGTCATCGCAACCCTGCGTCTCAACAAGAGCCGTTTGGCATCGTAACTGGCCCGCCTCGCGCTCTGCATCTCATCGTCGGCGGGGACTGCAGCGGCTGCACGTCGCAAGCAAGATCAATTTGCCGCTGAGCTGACGGTCGGGCGCGGATCAGAGTCTGTTGGAGCGAGCTACGCCTGATCAGCTTGTGTCCTAAGCGGACGTTCGACGCACGTTCGGCAGGCACGCAACGCGCCTAGAGGTCGCCACCGTCGTGACGGGAAAGAGCGCCACGCGAACGCCCGCCGGTTTCGCGGCGGGCGTCGTCGTTGCAAACTCGCGGTGACCCCGGCGCTTACTCGCAGGGAACGGTGAGCGTCATGCCGACCGAGGCGAAGAACTTCTTGCAGTCCGTCGGCTTGGCACTGACCTCTTTCGCCACCTTGGCAACCGTGGCCTTCACGGTCGCGGCGTCGTTGGAAGCCAAGGAGATCGAGGAGTTCTCGGTCTCCGCAGTCTTCGCCGGCTCGGCGGGCTCGGCCTTGGCGACCTTCTTCTCGGCCTTCTCCGCCTTCTCGACCTTCGCCTCGGCGCGCTCGACCTTGTCGGACCTGTCACCCTCCGCCTTGGCGGTGTTCAGCTTCTTGGCCACGGGCTCGCTCCTGACGATCCGCTTCCGGGTCTCAACGGCGCCGCGCGCAGACTTCTTCGCATACGGCTCCGCGGCGTAGTAATGGCCCGTGTGCGGCAGCGTCGATGAGCTGCGCACGACCTCGGGAACGTACTCGCAGGAAATGCAAGCTTCGGCGGCCGAGGCGAACAGCGTGCCGGCGGCGATGAGGGCGGCGGCGGTGGCGAGGAAAGTACGGGTCACGGAATATCTCCACGGTTGGACGGTTAAATCTGTCTCTGAGGGCGGATGATGCCGTGGCGGGCCGGGGTGCGCTGTTCCCCCCGTGACAGGGGGATTTTAGCGGGTCCGGGCCCCTCGCCGCCCCGAACTAATCCCCGCCCCGGCGCGCTGTGCCTATCCTTCCCCATCCCGCCCCGCTCAAGGGGTCGATCTCGAGACGTTCCTGTATCGAGGGCGGGCTGCAGGTCGGGTACTGGCACCATAACGTGTGGGGCCACTGCCTGAGGCTCGCCGCGCCCACCGACTGCAATGTCGGAGGAGGAAACTCCTGAAACGCCGCGGGTATGCCCATAATCCTGCTGCGGGGCGGCCAACGTCGCTCAAAAAAATAAATCAGCTTCGCGGCGTTCCCCGCCCCGCAGCCCCTTGATTTGCAAGCCCCGCCGGCGCGGCCTCGCGGGCGGAACGCGCATGCCAAGTCGCCTCCCAACCGCACGGATTTTCGGGATCTTTTGCGGACTGGATAGAGCCGGAGGACAGAAGTTGCCGTTGTGATCGCCCGGCGATAAATTTCGCCATGTTTTAGCCAGAGGCTTTCCCGGTACGCCCTATTTATCGCCCGGAGAAGCCCAGGGGGGCTCCATTGATTTCTGCACGCCATTTTGCCCGCGCGGCGACGGCAAGTTTGCTGATCGCTGGCGCATTCGCCGCCCCGGCCGCGCGCGCCGAGCCGAAGGCTCCGCCCGCCGCCACGTGCGAGAACGAGATCGGGCTGACGATGCTGGCTTCGCCGCTGGCGCCGTGGAAGGGGGTGCCGCTGCGCGTCGTCTTCACCTCCGAGACCCCGCTCGACGGCGAGCTGTCGCTGATCGGCCCCGATGGTGCCGTCGCCGTCTCATCGCGCGACCGCAAGGGCGGCCCGCCGTACTACTGGTACGCCGAGGTTCCCGCCCCCGCCGCCGGGACGTGGCACGCCAAGCTGGTGCGCGAGAAGGCATCGGCCGAGTGCAGCACGGTGACGCGCGAGATCGCCGTCCGCCGCGCGCCGTCCGGACCGCCGCGCGCGGTGAAGGCCGTCTGGCCCGTGCGCGACACCTGGAACCGGTCGACCGAGAACATCTACTCGGCGTGGATCGAGACGCTGTTCGACGCGCCGATCGAGCAGGCGCTGTCGTGGCCGGCGCTGCACGAGGTGCTGCGCGACAAATCCCGCAACTTCCTGTTCAACCATCTGGGCGCCGGCGAGGACGAGAAGAAGCTCGTCATCCGTCCCGACTGCGCCGACCTTCCCTATTTCCTGCGCGCCTACTTCGCCTTCAAGATGGGCCTGCCGTTCGGCTACTCGAAGTGCTCGCGCGGCGGCGGCGGCCAGCCCCCGCAGTGCCCCGCCTGGTGGAACATCCAGAAGGAGGAGCCGCCTCCGCTGCCGCCCGAGCAGCGCGTGGCGCAGAACCAGCCGCCCGGCCTGTTCGGATTCTTCGGCGGTCCGGTCGGTGGCCCGCCGCCCGCATACCGGCCGCCGCCGCCGCGCCCGCCGGGACTGGTGCAGGGATTCGGATTCTATTTGCGCACGACGCTCGCCAACGGCGTGCATTCCGGCGCCGGACGCACGGCGGCGGCCGACGACAACTCCGATTATTATCTCGTGCCGCTGAAGCAGGAGACGCTGCGCCCCGGCACCATCTACGCCGACCCCTACGGCCACGTGCTGGTGATCTCCAAGCGCGTGGCGCAGACGGGCGGCGCCGCGGGCGTGTTCCTCGCCGTCGACGGGCAGCCCGACGGCACCGTGGCGCGCAAGCGCTTCTGGCGCGGCAACTTCCTGTTCGCGCAGGATCCCGAACTCGGCAGTCCCGGGTTCAAGCGCTTTCGGCCGATCGTGGCCGGCAAGGGCGGGGCGCTGCGGCGGCTGAGCAACGAGGAGATCGCCAACGATCCGCAGTACGGCGATTTCTCGCTCGACCAGTCGAAGCTCGATATCGAGGCGTTCTACGATCGCATGGAAGACGTGATGTCGCCGGCGCCGCTCGATCCGCTGGGCGCCATGAAGGAGGCGATCACGGCGCTCGAGGAGCAGGTCAACACGCGCGTGACGTCGGTCGAGAACGGACGCAAGTACCAGGTCGGCGGCGGCGGCGAGGTGGCGATGCCGGACGGCGCGTCGATCTTCGAGACCACCGGCGCGTGGGAAGATTTCGCTACGCCCTCACGCGATTTGCGGTTGCTGATCGCCATCGACGTCGTGCGCGGCTTCCCCGATCGCGTGGCGCGGCGCCCCGAGCGTTATGCCATGCCGGCGGGCAAGAGCGTCGCCGACGTGAAGGCCGAGATGGAGAGCGTGCTCGCCAGCGAACTGGCTTCGCGCAAGTTCGCCTATACACGCAGCGACGGCTCGCCGTTCACGCTGGCGCTCAAGGACGTCGCCGACCGCGCTGCTCAGCTCGAGATGGCCTACAACGTCAACGACTGCGTCGAGCTCCGCTGGGGCGCGCCTGACAACAGCGACGAGGCCGCGACATGCAAGCGGCGCGCGCCCGGCGCCCAGCGCGGCAAGATGACGGAGTACCGCTCGTGGTTCAACGAGCGGCGCCGGCCCGCGCGCGGCTAACCGGCAGAAGGCGCCGGCGCGCGAAACACGACCAGCTTCGAGGTGAGGATCTGCACCACCTCGCCGCGCTGGTTTATGGTCTCGCTGCGCAGCACGACGATGCCGCGGTCGGGCTTGGAGCGCGAGGGCGTGATCGCCGTCACCTCGCTGACGACGTGCAGCTCATCGCCCGGGCGCGTCGGCCGCGGCCAGGAGATCTCCCCGCCGGCACCGATGACGCCGCCGGCGATGGGCGCCCCGCCCTCGACCAGCAGGCGCATCGTCAACGCGCCCGTATGCCAGCCGCTGGCGGCGAGGCCGCCGAACATCGATCCGGCGGCGGTTGCCTCGTCGAGGTGAAAGGGCTGCGGGTCGAACTGCCGCGCGAACCGCTTGATCTCGTCCGCCGTCACGACCGACTTGGCGCTGATGAAGCGCTGGCCGACGTGCAGGTCTTCAAGGTACAGGCTGCCGCCCATGGTGCGCCCCCTTCGCCGCCGTTAGGTCGGCAACACGGAGCGCAGCTGGTCCTCGTATTGCTTCACCGCCTCGAGCGCCCTCTGCTTCATCACCGCTTCCAGCGGCTCGCTCTCTGCAGGCTTGAACCCCTCGATGGCCCTTTGCGCGTTGGTCACGATCCGTGTCGCGCCCGCCTGCGGGTTGAGCTCGCGCAGGGTCATCGACTGCAGCAGCTGCGTGAGGATGACGCCCGTGGCGAGGACGAGGCCGCGCAGCTCGGCGTTCTCGCGCGCCAGGCGATCGAGGGCTTCTTTGACGTCTTTGGGTTCGGACATGAGGTGAGCTCCGTGCGCGGGTGGGTTTGGCAAGCCCCGCTATCTAGCAATAGAGCCGAATTGTTGCAGCCCCGATCTTTGCGGCTAATGGCGCATCCAGTTCATGGTCCGGCGGCCCTTTGCACAAAAGTCGCAAATCCGCACCGGTAGCTTCCCCCGCCCGGAGGTGATAAGTCCGCGTGCAACCGCACGGAGGCCCCGATGGCGACCGACCGGCTCGACAATCACCTCATCCTGCTCGTCGAAGACGAACCGTTTATACAGATGGACATCCAGCAAGGGCTGGAGGAAGCCGGCGCGCGCGTGTGCGCCGCCCAGACGATCCAAGAGGCGCTGGCGCTTCTCGACATCGAACCAATCACGGCGTCGATATTGGATTTCAAGCTCGGCGGCGGGACGGCCGACGACCTGTGCCATCAGCTGACTGCGCGCAAGATACCGTTCGTCATTTACAGTGGCTACACCAACGTCGAAGGCGAGTGCAGCAAGTGGGACATCGTCCAAAAGCCTGCCGACACGGGCGAGCTCGTGACCCGCGTGCTGGGCGTGTTGGTAGCGAGCGCGCTTCCTAACCAGTGCTGATCGCCCGTGACCACAGGCAATACTTCTTACCTGTTTCCCAGGGAATAGTCCGCACACGTTGATCTGCCGATAACCGCCCCCATCCATATCGTGGTGATGAGGCAGGCTCATGCAGATCAATCGGCGACATGCATTGACGGCATTGGTTTCGGGCATTGCGGCTAGCGCAGTCCCGCGTAGCGCTACGGCGTTGCCCATCGGGCTCGAAGCCTCCGGCCACCGCAGCCTGCGCCTCGCCAACGGCTTTCGCGTCCACTACATCCCCAACAACTCCGGGTACGTGGCCGCAACGCTCGTGCTGCGCAGCAAGGAGATCGTGCACAACGGCCTGGCGCATATCTGCGAGCACACCTCGTGCGTGGGCGCCGCAGGAGAAATGACCGCCAAGGAAGTGGCGCGGATGAACAAGGACTACGTTCAGGACGGCAACGCATCGACGGAAGCCGGCATGCTCAAGTGGCATGCGTCGTTCCTGCCGCAGTACCTGCCACAAGTCGTGAGCCTGCTGGCAACCGCCGCGCTCGACCAGAAATTCGATCTCGAGACCGTCGCCGCGCAGCAGCGCGTGGTTCTGGAGGAGCTGTATCTCGACAAGTACGACCCCGACAGGGTCGCGCAGTGCAAGTTCGACCGCGAGCTGTTCGGCGCCTCGCACCCGTACGTCAAGGAGACGCTGCCGGAGGAGATCGCCCGCTGCAAGATCGCGCCTGCCAAGCTGGCCGCCGAGCTGCGTGACTTTTCCTCGTCGGTTCGCTTGCCTGCTAACATGGACCTTTTCCTCATCGGCAGCGTCGAGCCCGATGCCGTCGCAAAGCTGACGAACGAGCATTTTGGTTGCTACGCCTTCGCGGAGGGACCGCGGCTGGAGATCCCGCACGTCGCCGTGACGCGCGCCTACAAGGGCCTCACCGAGCCGTCATACGAGTTGCAACAGCCCATGTCGGATCTGAAGATCGCCTGGAACACCGGCGTCTGCGTCGCCAACGCCGACGCGCGCGTGTTGCTGGCCTTGGGCGAGCACCTCAATACGGCGCTGTTCGACGAGCTGCGCGAGAAGGACGGCGATACCTATACGCCCGAGGTGTCGTTCGAACCCGATGCCTGCAGCGGCATCTTCACGATCTGCATCTCGAGCAGCAAGGATCCGCAGCGGGTCGAGAAGCGCGTGTTCGACGTCATCGACAAGATGAAATCGGACATCGACGGCAAGGAGCTGGCGCGCTTGCGCGATCGCATCGAACTCAAGCGGCGCAAGGACAAGCACAAGAACGAGGCGCAGCTCGAGGACTTGGTCGAGCGCACACTGCACGGTGCCGCGGTCGACGACCTCGCCGTCGAGACGGTAACGCGCGAGGAGATGCTGGCGGCGGCGCGCAAGTACATGCCGTCCCACCGGCAAGCTTACGTTCGCCTAGCATTGAAGGGACAGTAGGCGCCGCCTTCGACGACCGCCGACGGCAGCTTTGCGACGGCGGGCGCGCACGCCTTGTGCAGCGCGCGACACAAACGGCGAAGCGCGTTGAGAAATTCTCCCGCGCTGGCGTGGTGGTGGGAAGACTGGGCTTTTCGGCTAAGATCGGCGATGCCTGACAGCATCGTCGAGGAGGCCATCATGCGAACCCCGATCGTTGCACTTGCCGCAGCGTTGTGTCTCGCGACCGCGACCATGCCGACATCGGCGCAGGGCCCGAGCTACGAGAGCCGCGGCTACGGCGGCCCGCTGTACGTCGGCCCCAACTTCCAGCAAGGCGGCCAGCACGCACCGCCCGTCTACGGCCAGGGCCGCTCGACGTCCGAGCGCGCCGCCACACGGCGAGAGCGCAACGCAAAGACGCACAAAGCGCCGTCCACGCGCGAGGCCGAGAAGCCGTCGCCGTCGAAGGCAGAAAGTGCCGATGCGGCGAAGTCCGCGAGCGACAAGAAAGCCGACAGCGAGAACTCGACCATCTCGAGTGCCACCTTGCATAGCGACGCCGGCGGCAGCGCGAGGACGGATACCTCCGCGCCGGTCACCTGCAAACGCTATATCGCGGCGGTGGGACAGACGGTTTCGGTCCCCTGCGACTGAGCGAGCGAGAGATCGCGGTACGATATGGCGAGCGCAGCTTACATGCTCATCCGTCGCGCCATCGGCGCCGAACAACCGCTGACGTGCCTCTACCACGGTCACTATCGAGAACTCTGCCCGCACATTCTCGGCCACACAAACGGCAGGGAGAAACTGCTCGCGTTCCAATTCGGCGGCGAAAGCCGGACCAGCCTTCCTCCGGGTGGCGAGTGGCGCTGCCTGCTCGTTGAAGAGATGCAGGACATAAAGAGCCGAGCCGGTGCTTGGCACGCCGGAAGTGCGCACCGGCGTCAGCAGACGTGCGTCGAGGTCGTCGACGTGGACATCAACATCCACGTGCGCCGGCTGCGATCCTGATCGAGGGCGCTCTGCCAACGGCCGCAGACCGCGAAAATGGGCGGTCTGATCCAAATCAAAGCGTTCCGCTCAGCTGCCGTTAGAAGATCCGCCGTAACCTGCAGCGCTCCATCGAGTGCTGCTGCCCGCAGGTGTACCCGTGGCCAACGTTCAATCCTTCGCTTCGATCCGCATGGCGATGCTCGCAGTGGCCGTCATCGCATTGCCCGCACGAACCATCGCTGCGGAGGCGACGATGCCCAACGGGCAGCAGCTGTTTAAGGATCGCTGCGCCAGCTGTCACGGTGCCGACGCGACCGGCAACGGCCCCGCCGCATCCGGCATGTCGCCGTCGCCGGCCAACCTCACCGAGATCAGCAAGCGCGCCGGCGGCCAATTTCCCTCCGCGCACGTTGCCGAGGTGATCACCTACGGCGGCGGCGTCAGCGCCCACGGCGCCGGCCCCATGCCGATCTGGGGCAAGGTGTTCAGCGACGAAGGTGGGCGCGGTAAGATTGGCGCCGCGACCTCGCGCCGGAACGTGATCGCGCTAAAGCGCTACCTCGAGTCGATCCAGAAGTAAGTTGCGACCCGCCGGAGCTATTTCCCGCCGCCGAGCCTGGCGACCCAGTCGTCCCGATCGTTGACAACGAAGCGCTCGACCTTGCCCGACTTGAGCGTTACGGCGAGTCCGTTGGGCACGACGCCCAGCGTGCGCACCGGTGCGACGCTGGCGATCTCCGAGCGCGGGATGTGCAGCTCGCCGCGCTGCACATTGACGACGTGCGGCACGAACACCAACTCGGATTTTGTCAGCGCCAAGCGTCCGCCGCGGCCCTCGTAGTTCAGGAAGTGATTGGCGAAGCCCGAATGCAAGATGTCATCGCCCGGTACGAGCGGAATGTCGGCAGCGGCCGGCACGATGCGCGAAGACGTGAACAGGCCGACGAGCAAGGCAAAGATGCCGCCGCTGACGACGATCTGCGTGGCGACCGCCGCCATCTGCCGCGCCGTTGCGGGCGGCAGCCAGCCGTTCATGAACGAAATGAAGAGACCGAAGGCGAGGCCGAAGCAAGTGCCGGCGAGAAGCGCATTGCGCCAAGCTTGCGCGCGTTCCGTCATGAGAAAGCTCCACGATCGAAGTTGGCCAAGTTTCCGACTAAACGCCGCGCAGGTCGAGCGCTGTTATGCGGGGACCAGCGCCTAAGAACGGATTAGGGCCGCGATGGAGAATGTGCCCGCCGCGGCCCTCCCCCTACTACTCAGCCCTTGGTCTGATATGCCGTGATGGCCTGCGCCAGTTTCTGGTAGTCCTCGCAGGTGCCACACGCCTTGGCGATCTCGCCGAGCTGCTCGACGGCACCCTGCATGTCGCCCTTGGTGAGGAACGCTTCACCCATGTACTGGCGCGTGCGCGTGTCGGCCGGATTGATGGCCAGCGCGCGGCGGTAGTACTTCATGCCGCCGTCGACATCGCCAAGCTTGCGCGTGGCATATCCGGTGACGCGCAGGATGCGCGGATCGTTGGCGTTCTCGGCAGTCGCAGCAACCGCGAGCGCGCCGGCATAGTCGCCGTTCTTCGCTTTCCAGTAGGCGGAACTCGTAAGCCTTGTCGTCGGCGGTCGGCTGGTTCTGCGCGGCGCATGCCGCCTTGCCGGCGTTCTCCGCGGCCGAGCAGTCGATCTTCGGCTTCGGCGGATCCATGGCGGCGTAGGTGGCGGCAGGGCCGGTGACGAGCGCGGCGGTGGCGAGCGATAGGAACCGGATGGTGGAAATCAAATTCGGCTTCGACATTCTCAAACTCCGATGTGTTTGGTCAGATGAGCCCGCCGCACGGCAGCGGGTGGGCGCCCCTTTTGGGCGATTGAGACGTGCGCGACTGTTCCGCGCGGAACGGCGCAATGCGCCGAGTTGGGGGCGAGGGCGATGCGCGTCATCGGCCGCGTGCGCCATGGTGTCCGAGCCTTGCAGCAGCCGTCGCCTTGCGCAGCCGCATCAAATCCGCCCGGCCTATTCTGCGTTAACGGCTAACTCGCCATACATGGCGGACCATCTTGCGGCGAATGGCCGATGCCTGCAGCTTGTCGCGGAATTTGCAGCGCCCATATCGATGGGAGCGCGAGTGTGGAGAGCGGACATGGCAATGCAAGAGCTATCGGGGCGGCAGATAGCAGCGATGGGCGCAGTTGGCGGCCTGCTCACCGCCTTCAGCGCGGCCACCCTCTATGCCGGAGCGCCCGCGCTGGCCGCCGAGGAACCCAAGTGCGCCGAGACCGACACCGGCATCGCGCTGCCCAAGGGCTTCTGCGCGACGGTCTTCGCCGACAAGATCGGTCACGCGCGGCAGATGGCGGTCGCCGGCGACGGCACGGTCTTCGTCAACACCTGGAGCGGCGTCTACTACAACAACGACACGCCCGCCCGAGGGCGGCTTCCTCGTCGCGCTGAAGGACACCAAGGGCGACCGGCAAGGCCGATCACGTCGAGCGCTTCGGGCAGACGTTTGCCGAGGGCGGCAAGGGCGGCACCGGCATCTACATCTACAAGGACTGGGTCTACGCCGAGCTGAACGACAAGATCGTGCGCTACGCGCTGAAGGACGGCGAGATCACGCCGACGGGCGAAGCCGGAGATCGATCCTCAGCGGCATGCCGATCACCGGCGACCACCCGATGCATCCGTTCATCATCGACAAGGACGGCAACCTGTTCGTGTCCATGGGCTCGGCGACCAACACATGCGAGGTGAAGAACCGCATGCCGGGCTCGATCGGGCCACGATCCCTGCACCGAGCTCGAGACGCGCGCCGGCGTCTGGCGCTACGACGCCAACAAGACGGGGCAGGTGTTCTCGCCGAAGGAGCGCTACGCCTCCGGCATCCGCAACGGCGAGGGCTTCGACTTCGACGCTGCGGGCCGTCTCTACGTGACGCAGCACGGCCGCGACCAGCTGCATGAGAACTGGCCGAAGCTCTACACCGCCGAGCAGGGCTTCAACCTTCCCGCCGAGGAGGTGATGATCCTCAAGGAGGGCGCCGCCTACGGCTGGCCGAAGTGCTACTACGACGGCGAGCAGAAGAAGCTGGTGCTGGCGCCCGAGTACGGCGGCGACGGCGGCAAGAAGGTCGGCGATTGCGACAAGGCCACGAGCCGCCGGTCGCCGCGTTCCCCGCCCACTGGGCGCCGAACGATCTCAAGATCTACAAGGGCGAGGACTTCCCGGCCGGCTATCGCGGCGGCGCCTTCATCGCCTTCCACGGCTCGTGGAACCGCGCGCCGGGTCCGCAGGGCGGCTATAACGTCGTGTTCCAGCCGCTCGGCCGACGGCAAGCCGTCGGGCGACTACATCGTCTTCGCCGACGGCTTCGCCGGCCAGCTACAAGGATCCCGGCCGCGCCGCGCATCGGCCCGTCCGGTCTCGCCGTCGGGCCGTACGGCGCGCTGTACGTGAGCGACGACGTCGGCGGCCGCATCTGGCGCATCACCTATGAGGGCGATCCCGACGCCAAGGGCATCGAGGCCGCGCCCGCGCCGAAGGAGCATGCAGCAGGCTTCGCCCGGCGCAGCTGCCGCCCGAGGGCATTCATCCCGATGCTGGCGCCAAGCTGACGCCGCCGCCGGGCGGCACGCCCGAGCAGGTCGAGCTGGGCGGCAAGGTGTTCAGCGGCGAGGTGGCCGGCGCGACGTGCGCCGGCTGCCACGGCGCCGGCGGCATCGGCACGCCGGTCGGCCCGGATCTGACATCGGGCAAATGGCTGTGGGGCGACGGCAGCCTCGCGAGCATCACATCGACGATCGTCAACGGCGTGCCCGAGCCCAAATCGCACCCCGGCGCCATGCCGCCGATGGGCGGTGTCGAGCTGTCGAAGGACGACATCGCCGCCGTCTCTGCCTACGTCTGGGCCATCGGCCACTAGTGTGATGATCGAGAAGTCCGCTACATCATGCTCGGCTGGGTAGTGAGGCGGGCTTCTCGATCTGAATCACACTAGAGAGCATTAACTTGGCTAGTGTCCTTCAGATCGCGAAATTCGTTCTACCGCCCTGCCGCACACTGAGACGAATTTCGCGATCAGGACACTAAGCCTCGGCGAAGTAGCCGTCACGCCGGCTTGCCGAAAGTTCCACGCAGCTTGCCACTGTGCCGGCTTGATCGCCGTAGTGGACGGCAAGCATGCTGCGCCCGACTTGCCTTGAGCCATATAACCGGAGCTTGCCGCCCGCATGCTGAGATCAGCCCTCGTCTTCGCCGTCGCCATGGTGCTCGCCGCGCAGTCTGCAACGGCAGCGGACTACAAGTGCGCCAAGAAGGAGACGAACGTCGCCCTCAACGACCACGACATCGCCATCGCCGAGCGCGAGTCGAGCATCAAGGAGATGAAGACGGAAATTGCCGAGGGCGGCGGCTCAACCGACGACCAGACGAAAGTTCTCAAGTCGTTCGAGGACAAGCTCGCCAAGGTGAAGGATTCCCGCGAGAGCCTCGTCAAGGAATGCAGCGCCGCGGCGACGCCCTAGCCGCGCGATCGCCTCGTCGCGGAAGCCCGCGCACTCCCAACCGCTTGCAAGTCTCGAACCTCTCCTCCCCAACTGCCCGCGATGCGCTACGCCCGGCGGCGCGTTGCGCCGCGCCCCGCGCCCGCGATCTCACCCCCCGCCCAAAGTTATTCATCTGCTGTTTAAAAACCGGGCACCCGTGTGCACAACCCGCGGCCGGCAACAATCGGAGCGGCCACCTCCATGTTAGCCAAGACCCCGTTGCTTAGTCAGGTTGCGTCACCCGCGTAGGAGGGAATGAATAATCGAGCGAGGGAGTACGTGGCTTGAAACAGTTTTATCTTGCGGCTGCAGTCGTTAGCGCCGCTATCGCCGGAACGATGGCGCCCGCGCAGGCGCAGGTGCGCAACCCGTGGAATGGCCTCTATGTCGGTCTCCACGGCGGCTATGCGTGGCAGGACCTGAACGGCACGTTCGACGGCACCGGCGTCGGGACCAGCTTGTCCGGCATCGACCTTAACGGTGCCATCGTCGGTGGCCAGCTCGGCTACAATTATCAGAGCGGCCAGTTCCTGCTCGGCGTCGAAGGCGATGCATCGACGCTCGTCGACGGTAGCGATCATATCAACAATCCCGGTTTGCCGGGGGCAGCGTCGCTCGGCGGCGACATGAACTATCTTGCCAGCATTCGCGGCAGGCTCGGCTGGGCGATCAACAACTGGCTGCTGTACGGCACGGTCGGATGGGGCTTTGCGCGCTACGAGTTCACCGAGAACGTGCCCAGCATCCCGTTCGACGGCAAAGTTCGTCTCGATGATTCAGGCATCGTCTACGGCGGCGGCGTCGAGTGGATGCTCGCCTACGGCGTGTCGGTGCGCGGAGAATACCTTCGCTACGACATCGGCGCCAGCTCGGCACTCCCGGCCGGGTTCCCGAGCGTCGATCCCGGCGATCGGGTCGCCTTCGACAACATCGACGTCGCGCGCGCGGCGCTGAACATCAAGCTAAGCAACTGACAGCGGTCCGGGCGCGGCAGAACGGCATTCACCCAATGCCTTCGCCGCGCCGCCTCGCCTCTGCAAAGCCTGCCACGGCTGCACGTATCACAGTTGGAGCGAATTATCCGAAGATCGACAAGCCTTCGGCAATCGGCAGAGCGTAGCCCATTGGTTCCACAAACCAAAAAGGAGTGGAACCAATGAACAAGCTGCTCGCAATCACAACCGCCGCGGCGCTCACCGTCACGATCCTTCCGTTGAGCGCCGAGACGGCGCACGAGCGCACGCTCAAGGCGCCGGAGAAGACGATGGGCGATCATGGCAAACTGCCGGCGACCGACAAGATGGGCCAGCACGTGCCTGACATGACCGGCCCGCGCACGGCAGCAAGCCCCGCCGAAGAGGGCTCGGGCGCGTCGGGGCCTAAGGGCCCGCCCAAGCGCATGGGCGATGAAGGCAAGCTGCCAGCGACGAAGAACATGAGCGGCGCCGTTCCGGATATGACCGGGCCGGGCGCAACGAAATAGCTTCTGGATGAGATGCTGCGGCCGCGCCCTGCGGCTGCGCATTCAGAACCGCCGCATGGCGACCCTAATGCCGAGCGGTGGCGGCTGTCTTCGGGTCACGTCGGGCGGAAGTTCGCCATGTCGACCACGTTGTTATCGGGTCCGTTGACGTCGGAAAAATGCGTCACCTTGTTGCTGTCGCAGACGTAGACCCACTTGTGGTCGAACAGCTCGCCGTCCCGGATGTGCCCGAACACGGCGCCCTTCGCGCCACGCCAGAAAAGGGTCGCAGGCGTGCGCTCGGCATTCACCTTTTCCCAGTTCGGCTCAATGTACTCATTGATCTGCTTCCAGTGAATCACGGCGAATCTCCCGAGGAACGCATTTGTTGATGGCCTTATGACCGCATCCGCTGGAAAAGCGAAGCACTTCCAGAGTGCAGAGGATCGACGGGGCGTGCCGTCGGTGGTAAGGGCACGCTTGCGGTCGCCGATCCAGGCCCAGCACACCCCTAAACGCAGGCGTTGCAAAGCAGAATGCCGAACGACATTGCGCCATCAGCGCCAGCTCCAGGCGGTACCGCCGCAAGCAAACTGGCAGCAGAAATTCGCCGCCGGCGCACGTTTGCCATCATCTCGCATCCCGATGCCGGCAAGACGACGCTGACCGAAAAGCTGTTGCTGTTCGGCGGCGCTATTCAGCTTGCGGGGCAAGTGAAGGCGAAGAAGGACGGCCGCAATACGCGCTCGGACTGGATGGCCATCGAGAAGGCGCGCGGCATTTCCGTCGTCACCTCGGTCATGACCTTCGAATATGAAGGCGCCGTCTTCAATCTGCTGGACACGCCGGGCCACGAGGACTTTTCCGACCACACCTATCGCACGCTGACCGCCGTCGATTCAGCCATCATGGTCATCGACGCGGCGAAGGGCATCGAGGCACGCACCCGCAAGCTGTTCGAAGTGTGCCGCCTGCGCGACATCCCCATCATCACCTTCATCAACAAGCTCGACCGCGAGGCGCGCGAGCCGCTGGAGCTGCTCGACGAGATCGAGAAGGTACTGGCGCTCGATACGGCGCCCATGGTGTGGCCGATCGGCAAGGGACGCGGCTTCCGCGGCACGTTCGATCTATTGCAGCCGCGCATCCGGCGCATCGACGAGGCCCCCGAGGGGCTCCCCGTGTCGGGACCGGACGACCCCGTCTTCGAAACGCTGCTGGAGCCGGATGAGCTGGCACGCTGGCGGGAGGAAATCGAGCTTGTGCACAATGCGTGCGGGCGCTTTGACCTCAAGGCTTTCCGCGAGGGCACGCTCTCCCCCGTTTACTTCGGTAGCGCATTGCGGAACTTCGGCGTGCGCGACTTGCTCGACGCGCTGATCTCCTATGCCCCGCCGCCGCTGAGCCGCAAGGCGGCGACGCGCACCATCGAGGCCACCGAGCCGGCGATGACCGGCATCATTTTCAAGATCCAGGCGAACATGGACCCCAACCACCGCGACCGCATGGCCTTCATGCGGCTGTGCTCGGGGCGGCTGACGCGTGGCATGAAGGTGAAGCACGTGCGCACCGATAAGATCATGGCGCTGACGGCGCCGCAGTTCTTCTTCGCCCAGGACCGCTCGCTGGCCGAGGAGGCGTTCGCAGGCGACGTCGTCGGCATTCCCAACCGCGGCACGCTGCGTATTGGTGACGCGCTGACCGAGGGCGAGGACGTGCAGTTCCTCGGCATCCCCAGCTTCGCGCCGGAGATCCTGCGCCGCATTCGGTTGGAGGACGCCATCCGCGCCAAGAAGCTGAAGGATGCGTTGAAGGAGATGGCGGAGGAAGGCGTCGTGCAGCTGTTCTCGCCTTTGGACGGCACGCAGCCGATCGTCGGCGTCATCGGCGCGCTGCAGCTCGACGTGCTGGGAGACCGGCTGACGCACGAGTACGGGTTGCCGATCGGCTTCGAGACGGCGCCATGCGAGGTGATGCGCTGGATTACGGCTGACGACCCGGCGAAGCTGACGCGCTTCATCGAGTCCAACCGCTCATCGATTGCTACGGATTCCGAAGGCGACTACGTCTACATGGCACCATCGGTGTTCAGTTTGAACTGGGTGCAGGAGCGCAATCCCGACATCAAGTTCGTCGACGTGAAGGCCGTGACGCAGGGCTGATGCCAGCCCCTGATCGGCCGCCACTTTTGAGTTGCATGATCACTAGTGTTCTTGTAATGTTCCTCGCATGGGATGAGGACGTGCATGGACTTGGAAGCTGAAATTCGTGACTTGAAGCGCCGGGTGGGCGAGATCGAAGGCACCTACGGATTTCTGTCGGGCCAGCTGCGCGATGTGCACCGCTCCGTGCTGGGATTCCAAGAGCAGACCAATGAGCGCTTCGACGGTCTCGACGGCCGGATGGACGGCCTCGATGGCCGGATGGACCGCTTCGACGGCCGTATGGATCGCTTTGAGCAGGCACTTGATGCGTTACCTCGGGCTTTGGCCGAGATTGTCCGCGCAGAGTTCGAGCGCCGGGATCGCAAGAGGATCTAACCCGTCGGCAGCTCGGCACCCGCCCCCAACGCGGCTACGGCGACGTCGCCGTCGGTGATGTAGCGGTTGATGCGCTTGCCATCGACGCGGTCGCCGGTCCTTTCCATGATCAACTCGCCGATCGCATCCGCTTTGCGCAGTTCGCGCATGATGTAGTCGCGCTCGACGTTGGTGTCCTTGTCGGTCGCGTGGGTGATCTGAAACGTCAGGCTGGCAAGCCCAATTCCTTTGTCGCGCGTGCCAGCGCCTACCCACGGCACGTTGGCGCCTGGCGGCGGCACGTCGGTGTTGAGCCAGAAGCTGGCCGTGTCGACATCCTCGAATTGCTTCAGGTCGCGCCCCCAAAACCGCACGTGGTGCCGCTTGCGCGGACTGTCGCCGATCGCCTTTTGAAAGCCGATGTCTTGGCCGCGCCCGAACAGGAAGAGCGTCGAGAAGGGGGCCGTCGGATATGGCCGGTTGAGCACAAAAGCCTTCACCATCCGCCATGAGCTGCGAAGGTTCAGCCTATCGGCCTCGACCCAGCCGATGGCGGCGAACGCCGCGCGCAGCTGATCGAGCGTGCCGACGAGTACGAGATTGACGGGATCCGCCGGCAGTCCGTCCGCAGCGGTGGTGAAGCTCGGCACGTGCCGGCGCTGCGATACCTTGAGGCCCATGCGCACCGCATAAGGCAGGATGACATAGGCGGCGATGGCGTAAGTGGCGCTGAGCGCAAAGAAGACCGGCATCTCCTGATCGGCGAAATCGAAGACGACGAAAACGATCAGCCAGATGCTAACCGCGCCGATCGTGAAGATGGCGATGCGCTGCACCGTGCGGATCAGCAGTCCCACGTCGTCCCCCTTCGGCTTAGTAACTGCCCTGCTGGATGAAGCTATCAGGCGTGCCGTCGGCCGGATCGACGAAAATGACGTCTTTAGGATCGCGGCGCGGCGTGTCGATCGACAGGAACACCAGCGGCTCCTCGATGATATCGGGCAGCGCGTGCACGGTGCCGCGCTCGAAATGCAGAAGCTGCCCAGGTCCGAATTCGGCCTTACTGGCCGGATCGCCCATCCAGAACGTGCCGCGCCCGGAGAACACGTAGAGGTATTCGTCGCATTGCGCGTGGTAGTGCGGCGGCGTCGGCTTGTAGACGCGAAACACGCGCGCGCTCGCCGACGGCCGATCGGTCAGGTAGCGGTCGACGAGGAGCGTTGTCGCGCTTTCGGGGAGCGTCGCCGCAATCGCTGCGATGTCAAATCTGCCCATGGTGCGCTTGTCGTCCATGCTGGCGATCCATTGGTTGCCGCAAACGATGCCCCGAGGCATAAGCCGGTCTTAGCGTATCCGGCGCTAGCTTGCACCGGCATCGACAGATGAGCGAGGGGTTGCATGGCGCACGCAGATCAAATCGAGCGGGATGGCGCGGCAGTTGCTGCCGGGCTCTCTCTAGCGGCGCTGATCCTCTTCGGAGTGCGCTTCGTGCAGGGCTTCATCTTCTGGGGCGGCGCCAGCCGGCGGCTAATCTACGACTTCCACGATGTTGCGGGCGTCGATCACGCTGTGAAGCTCGACTTCGATGCGGCTGGCTACGTCGCCGCCAAGCTGACCCACGCGCTACCCGGCGCGCTGTGGGTGCAAAAGCCCATCGAGTGGACGCTGGGCCATCACGACTTGATCGTCACTTCGGTCTGGCTGTGGACCCTCGCCGAACTCGCGGTCGGCCTCGGCTTGATGTTCGGCCTCGCTACCCGGTTATCGGCGTTCGTCAGCATCTGGCTCAACGTCGCCCTGATGGTGATCTTCGGTTGGATGGGCTCGACCTGCCTCGACGAGTGGACGATGGCCGTCTCAGGCGTTGCCATGAGCTCGGCAATTTTTCTCGCCGGCGCGGGCCTCTGGTCGCTCGATCAACGTTACATCGCGCCGACTTACTTCGCCCAGCGCCGCGCCTGGGCGCCGTGGGTGTTCAGCGGTCCGCTTCCCGTCGCCACGGTGCGCCGGCTGGCCAAATGGTTCGCCCTCGGCTGCGCCGCTTTCACGGTGCTGACCTATCACGTGCTGTTCGGCGCGGTCGTTTCACCGCTGCATTCGCGCACGAACTTCCACCGTCACAATATCGCGATGTCGGCGCCGCACTTTGCAGCCGACGGCAGCGTGGCGTTCGACGCATACGTCGATGCCGGTCCGGACACCGGTGCCGCATACATCATTGCCGCGACGCTGCTCGACGGATCGGGGCAGAAGCTCGCGAAGTGGGATGGCGCCGCCCTCGCCGCGCTGGCGCCCGACGCATTTCGCAACGCCTATGCCTACGAATGGGCATCGCAGTTCAAGCCCGAGGTGATCGGTTTCAGCGGGCAGACGGGCGCGCGCGCGACCATCACGCTACCGCCCGTGGCGACACAGGCTGCCGGCGGCGACACACGCATCCTTGTTCTCGAGGCCATCAACGGCGCAACTTGGCGCGTCGTCGGCGCGGCCGCCAAGTAGATCTGACCGCCGGCGCGGCACCCTGCGGCCCTCGGGTCGCCGGATCGTTCTTGGCCGGCATGGAACGCGGATGGTGATAAGTCCGTTGTCGGCTTGGCCCAAGAACGACGAGCACCGGCGACAGACGTATGCTGAAACAGAGCCCGAAGCGCAAAGGCGTAATCGAGACTCTGCGCTATCTATATGAGTCAGAGGCGCGGGCGGCGCATATATTTCGCTATGGCCTGCTTGCTTTCGATCTAGTCACCATCGTGTTCATCGTCGTCACCTCGTTCCGGCCGGGGAACGCAATGCTCGAGAAGCTGGACATCGCGTTCGGCGTCCTGATCCTCCTGGACTTCTCCGCACGCTTTGCCATCAGCCGCGATCGTCTGCGAGAGCTGGCGCACCCGGCCTCGTGGGCCGACATGGCTTCGATCGTGTCGTTCTTGGCGCCCGTCGCCGGGGAGGCGGCAGGCTTCCTGCGCCTGCTACGAACCGTACGCCTACTCCACACTTACCAACTCCTGGCGCGCCTGCGCAAAGACAGTCCCTGGTTCCGCCGCCATGAGGACGTCGTGCTGGCCCTGGCGAACCTGCTCGTATTTCTCTTCATCATGAGCGGTATCGTCTACGCGACCCAGCACGACCGCAATCCCGCCATCGGCAACTACGTAGACGCGCTCTATTTTACGGTGACGGCGCTCACCACCACCGGCTTCGGCGACATTACCCTGACCGGCACCCTAGGGCGCCTCATCTCGATCGTGATCATGATCCTGGGCGTCACCCTGTTCCTGATGCTCGTGCGGGTATTGCTGCAGCCGACAAAGGTTCGCTTTCGCTGCCCCCAATGCGCCCTGATGCGCCACGACGCCGATGCCGTGCACTGCAAAGACTGCGGCACCGTGCTCAAGATCCCGAACGACGATTATTGATCCGTCGCCGCCGAGCTACCCTTCCCGATTTGGGGTGCCGAGAATGTGCGATTTCGGGGGCAGCATCACGCTGTCGAAGTCCTGCGTGAACATGGCCGCGGCAAAGAACGCAACCGCGCGCAAGGGCTCCTTGCCGGTGTTGGCGAGATCGTGCCGCACATTGGTCGGCAGCACAAACACGCTCCCGGGACCGACGGGGTACTTGCCGGACTCCATGCGCAGCTCGCCGGTACCGGCGATAATGTACTGCGTCTCCTCGGTTGCATCGGTATGCCAGCCGAGGTGGCCGCCCGGCGCGATCTCGTAGACGATCGTCGATGACTGCTCCGCATTGTGACCGCCGTAGCTGGCGAAGAACGCCCTCCAGTCGACCGTGGGGTCATCAACGCTTCCAACCTTGATGCGCTCCTGCTTGTTGGTTTCGACGACAGGACTACTGGCGCGCGCTGCCTTGACGACGCGCTTGGCCGGACCGACCTTCACGTTTGCATCAGATGCGGGGATCATGCTCGGCTCCTTTTGGGGTTCCCCGCGAAGACTAGGAGCGGCGTTGCCGGTAGCAATGCCGACCGGCTTTTGTGGTTGGAGCGCTGTTGCGTGGCCGCCGCGCATTCGCTTCGAAATGTGCACATTGCGCCGCCCGTTCGCGCCTTGACCGCAGCGCGGCGGCATTGCATCGGTCATGCAGGGAGCTTTTGGGCTCTCCACTCGTGGAGGTTGCATGGCTAAGAGCGGCACGATACGCGCCGGCATGGGCGGTTGGACGTTCGAGCCGTGGCGCGGCACCTTCTATCCCGACAAGCTTCCGCACGCGAAAGAGCTCGGCTACGCCGCCGAGCACGTGCCGACCATCGAGGTGAACGGCACGTTCTATCGGACGCAGACACCGGCGACATTCGCCAAGTGGGCGAGCGAGACACCGGACGGTTTTGTGTTCTCGCTCAAAGGTCCGCGCTACGCCGTCAACCGGCGCGTACTCGCCGAGGCCGGAGACTCGATCAAGCGCTTCGTCGATTCCGGCCCGTTGGAGCTCGGCGCCAAACTGGGGCCGATGCTGTGGCAGTTCGCGGCGACGAAGAAGTTCGATCCTGCGGACTTCGCTGCCTTTCTCGCGCTACTGCCACACAAGCTCGGCGACACCAAGCTGCGCCACGTCGTCGAGGTCCGCCACGACACGTTCTGCACGCCCGAGTTCATCAAGCTGGCGCGTGACCACAACGTGCCGATCGTCTTCGCCGAGCACGAGACATATCCGGCCATCGCGGACGTGACCGGCGACTTCATCTACGCGCGTTTACAGAAGGGCAAGGACGAGGTGAAGACCGGGTATGCGCCCAAGGCGCTGGATGCCTGGTCCAAGCGCTTCGCGACCTGGGCCGAGGGCGGCGTCCCGGCCGACCTGCCGCTGGTCGACGAAAAGAGCAAGCTGCAAAAGAAGCCCCGCGATGCGTTCGTCTACTTCATCCATGAGGGTAAGGTGCGCGCTCCGCACGCGGCGATGGCGCTGATGGAGCGCGTCGGCAAGTAACGAAACTCGCGCCCGCGTCGACCGTTTAGCCCTCATCTCTCAAGCCCAGATGGAGGCCGCCATGGCTGCAACCAAAGCGAAAGCGAAACCCAAGACGAAGGCCAAGGCCAAGACGACGGCGCGCCGTAAGAGCGTGGCTAAGAAGCCGGCCGCACGACGCACGGTGAAGAAGTGGTCGCAGTCGGTGACCGACAACAGCGACGCGATGGATCTCAAGCCCGACGTGTTCAAGCTCGACGATCCGAAAAAAATCGCAGCGTCGTTGAAACGGTCGGCCGAGCGTAGCCACCGCCGCAAGTCGGCGCCCTATCGTTCGGCGATGTCGATGCTGACGTTCTACGTCAATCGCGCCGGGCATAACTTGCCGGCCAAGCGCCGACGCGTGCTCGAGCGCGCCAAGGACGAGTTGCGCAAGGCGTTCGGCAAGGACGCTTGAGCTGTCAATTCTTCGCGCTTCAAACACGCGCGCGAACTCTGTTCTAAATGTCGTACCGGCCCAGCCGGTCAGACGGCCACAAGCGCCGCAAGCGGTGTCAGACCCTCGCGGTCTGACACCATCTCCCTCACACGTCGCGCGATTAAAGTCGCTCGAGGAACGGCACCGGATCGACCGGCTTTGATCCCTGCCGCAGCTCGAAGTGCACCTGCGGCTGGTCGACGGAGCCCGAGCGTCCGGCGGTGGCGATCACCTGTCCGCGCTGCACCTTGTCGCCGCGCTTGACGTTGAGCTGGTCGTTGTGCGCGTAGGCCGTAACCCAGCCGTTGTCGTGGCGCAGCAGGATCAGGTTGCCATAGCCTTTTAGCTCCGAGCCGGCGTAGGCGACGGTGCCGCCCTCGGCCGCGTGCACCGAGGTGCCGAGCGGGACCGAAAGGTTGATTCCGTCGTTGTGTGTGCCGTCGCTCCGCTGACCGAACCCGGTGATGATGCGGCCGCTGACCGGCCAGCGCAGCTTGTCGCTGCCGCGCGCGGCGGTCTGCTGCGGCTGCGCCGGCGGATTGATCGCGGCCGTGGCGCCGTTGCTGTTGGCGACCGGCGTGTTCGGGTTGGCGCCGTTGATAATGGTCGGCTGGTGGGACGAGGGAATGTTCGACTGATAGGACTGCGCCGGCGACTGCTGCGGCTGCTGGTACTGAGGCTGTGCCGGCGGCGGGTTGACCGCTACCTGCTGCATCGGCTGTGCCGGCGAGCCGCCGTTCGTGTCGGGCACCCGCAGCACGGCGCCGGCCTTCAGCCCGCGCGCGTCGGTGATGCCGTTGGCCTGCTGCAGCTCGGCGACGGACACGCCATGCGAGCGCGAGACACCGTAGAGCGAATCGCCCGGCCGCATCGTGTAGGAGCCACGATACTTGGCATCGAGATCGGCCGGCACGCTGGGGGGCGGCGGCGCCTGCACGCTCGCCGTCTGCATCGGCGCCGGCTGCGAGCGGTTCGCGGCGTAGCCTTGCGGCAGGTACAGCTTCTGGCCGGGGTGCAGGTTCGGGTTGGTGAGGTTGTTCACCTGCATCAGCTCGGCGACGCCGACGCGATGACGACGAGACAAGCCGTAAAGCGTGTCGCCCGGCTGCACTTCGACCATGTCGCCGGGGTTCGACAGCGACGGCTGCGGCTGCGGATCGTAGCGATTGGTGGAATTAGTCGTCGTCGCCGCCGTGTCGTAGCGGCGGTCGGCTGTGTACGAGTTCTGCGGCGGCGAGTCATACCGCCCGTTGGCGGCGTAGTTGGTGTTGCCGGTGCGGCCACCCGAATAGGCGGCTGAAGACGGCGAGGCGTCGGGAAGGCTCTGCGTGCTGACGCCGTTTTCACGGTAGGTGCGCGGCTGGTTGTAAGCGCCGCCGCCGCTGCCGTAGCCGTCGTTGCCCAGATAGCTCGGGTTGCCGCGGCCGGAAGCAGACGCGGTCTGCTGCGGCTTGGGGTCGTCGTTGAGGGCGAAACTTGGAAAATCGAAGCCCGAAACCTGGGCGCTGCATCCCCCGGCGAGGCCGGCGAGAAGGATGGCTGCGGCGTGCCCTGTTGAGCGGGCGAGCGACGCTTCGCGGCGACTGAAACGTTTAAAACGCATCATGATACGCACCTTTACTGCCAACCTCTCATTAATCCTTAAGGAGTTAATGGAGGCTTAACGGAGGGCAGCATGGGCGGGTGAAAATGCATTTGAGTAGCTCGCTAAACGACATCAGGATCGCGCAACGCGTCCCTGCATGAGCGTTCAAGCTACGAGGCCATTGCGCTTTGTTAAGGACGTCGCGGCGTCGACACCGCGGCGGCGCGATGGCGAATGGCTGAACGCTGGATGAACGATCAGGGAGCTGCTCAGAGGACGTCGCCGCCCACGGCCCGCTTCCTGGCGAGCGCCGGATCGAATGCATGTTGCAGCGCTTTGCACGTCGACTCGTGCGTGAGGTCGAGCGACAGAGGGGTCACCGAAATGCGCCGGGCATCGATGGCCGCTAGGTCGGTTCCGGCCACCATGGTCGACGGCGGGCGCTCGAAGTTGAACCAGTAGTACGGCATGCCCCACGGGTCGTTGCGCTGGTCGATGCGCAACGACGCCTGGTCGCGCCGGCCCTGCCGCGTCACCTCGATGCCGGTGACGGCGTCGGGCGGGCACGGCGGATAGTTGACGTTGATCACGATGTCCTTCGGCCAGCCGGCTTCCATCACGCGCGCCAGCAGCCCGGGCCCGTGGGTCAGCGGCGTCTCCCAGTGGATCTTGCCCTCTTCGAGCGAACCGCCGACCTGGCTCATGGCGACGGAGCGGATGCCGAGCATCGTTCCCTCGATGGCGGCGGCGATCGTGCCCGAGTAGGTCACGTCCTCGGCAAGGTTGGAGCCGTGATTGATGCCCGACAGAACCAAGTCCGGCGGGTGATCGAGCATGAAGTGGCGCACCGCCATGATCACGCAGTCGGTCGGCGTGCCGCGCAGGACGAATGTCTTCTCGTTGGTCTGGCGCACGCGCAACGGCTCGTGCAGCGTCATCGAGTGCGAGGCGCCCGACTGGTTCTTCTCCGGCGCCACGACCCACACGTCTGACGAAATCTCCTCGGCGATGCGGCGCAGGACGTCCATGCCCTCGGCACCGATGCCGTCGTCGTTGGTGACGAGAATGCGCATGCGTCACGCGGCCTTTTCGATCTTGGCGAGGCCGCCCATGTAGGGGCGCAGCGCCTCGGGAATGACGACCGAGCCGTCGGCCTGCTGGTAGTTCTCGAGCACGGCGATGAGCGTGCGCCCGACCGCGAGGCCGGAGCCGTTCAGCGTGTGTACGAAACGCGTGTCCTTGGCGCCCTTCGGCTTATAGCGCGCGTTCATGCGCCGCGCCTGGAAGTCACCGCACACCGAGCACGAGGAAATTTCGCGGTAGGTGTTCTCGCCCGGCAGCCACACCTCGATGTCGTAGGTCTTCTGCGAGGCAAAGCCCATGTCGCCGGTGCACAGCAGGATGGTGCGGAACGGCAGGCCAAGACGCTTTAAAACCTCCTCGGCACACGCGGTCATGCGCTCGTGCTCGGCGAGGCTTTCCTCTGGCGTGGTGACGGAGACCAGCTCGACCTTGGAGAACTGGTGCTGGCGGATCATGCCGCGCGTGTCGCGGCCGGCGGCGCCCGCCTCGGAGCGGAAGCACGGCGTGTGCGCGGTAAGCCGCATCGGCAGCTTGGCCTTCGTCAAGGATTTCCTCGCGCACGAAATTGGTCAGCGACACCTCGGCCGTCGGGATGAGCCCCAACGCGGCGTTTAGCATTCCCTCCACTCGCTTCTTGCGCTGCGATGATTGCCTCACGATTTTCAGGTGCTGAGGATCGATCGACAGAATTCCGTCCTGGAAGGGCCCAGAGTTGCTCCATCCTCGAACTTCGGCAGCTGGGCGGTGCCGAACATGGCGCTGTGGCGCACCAGCAGCGGCACGATGTTTTCGGTGTAGCCGTTCTCGCCGGTGTGCAGGTCGAGCATGAAGGCGCCAAGCGCACGCTCGAGCCGCGCCAGCGCGCCCTTCAGCACGACGAAGCGGGCGCCGGAAATCTTCGCCGCCGTGGCGAAGTCCATCAGTCCCAGCGCTTCGCCGATCTCGAAGTGCTGCTTGGGCGCAAAGTCGAACTTCGGCGGCGCGCCGACCTTGCGCACCTCGACGTTGTCCTTCTCGTCCTTGCCCAGCGGGACGTCGTCGAGCGGCAGGTTGGGAATGACCGACAGCGCGTCGCGCAACTTGCCGTCGAGTTCGCGCTCGCCTTCCTCACCCTTGGCGAGCACGTCCTTGAGCGCCGCCACCTCGGCCATCAGCTCGTTGGCCTTGGCGTCGTCCTTCGCCGCCTTCGCCTTGCCGATGTCCTTCGACGCCGCGTTGCGGCGGGCCTGCGCCTCCTGCAGCTTGGTCACGTTCGCGCGGCGCGCCTCGTCCAGCGCAATGAGTTCGGCCGACAACGGAGCCAGCCCGCGCTTCTTGAGGCCGTCGTCGAACGCCTCCGGATTGTCTCTGATCCACCTGATGTCGAACACGGTCGGCCTTCCCAGTGGTTGAGCGCTATGGCCGCGGACTATTCTCACGTCATCCCGGCGGAGGCCTGGATCCACGACACCTTGCAGAGAAGGTGCGGAGACTTGCGTGGATGCCGGCCTACGCCGGCATGACGACAATTTGCGGCATTGGCGGACGGTATAGTCGGCAGGCGCGGACTGGTCCAGCCTCGGCCTATGTGGCCGATTGCTTGGCGGCTTGCTGGCGGGCGACGCGCTCCACCAGCCAGATCGACAGCTCGTACAGCAAAACGGTCGGCAGCATCATAGCCAGCATGCTGAACGGGTCGGGCGGCGACAGCACGGCGGCGACCGCGGTAATGCCGAGAATAGCGTAGCGGCGCCCCTTACGCAGCGTCGGCGCGGTGACGAGCCCGGCACGGGCGAGCAGCGTCAGCGCCACCGGCAGCTGGAAGCAGATCCCGAACCCGATGATCAGGTTCATGATCAGGGCTAGGTATTCCGACACGCGTGCCTGCAGGTGGATTTCGACCGGCCCGCCCGTCTGCTGCATCGACAGGAAAAAGCGCATCGCCATCGGCATGACGAGGAAATAGACGACCATGGCGCCGAGCAGGAACAGCAGCGGCGTCGCCACCAGATAGGGCACGAAGGCGCGCCGCTCGTTCTTGTAGAGGCCGGGCGCGACGAACTTGTAGATCTGGCTGGCGACGATGGGAAACGACAGACAGAAGGCGCCGAACAGGGCGAGCTTCATCTGCGTGAACAGGAATTCCTGCGGCGCCGTGTAGATCATCTCGATCGGACCGCCGGCGGCGCCGCCCTGCGCCCAAAGGTAGGGGAGCACCAGGATGTTGTAGATCTGCTTAGCGAAGATGAAGCAGATCGTGAACGAGATGCCGACGGCGACCAGCGACCAGATCAGGCGCGAGCGCAGCTCGACGAGGTGATCGAGGAGCGGCGCCTTGGAGGCGTCGATATCGTCCTGGCCGGAACGTTCTACGACGTCACTCATGCCGCGCCCCTGTCCGGCTCTTTCTCAGGCTCGGTTGGCGCCGGCAGCGCTTTGTCATCGGGGGTTTCGGCCGCCAGAGGCTCGGGCGGCGTCTCCGACGCCGGCGCGGCGCTAATGCCGACCTTCGGCGCCTCGACATCGACGCGCGACGCCTCGATCTGATCGTCGATGGCGCGCGCGCCGGCATCGATCGTTGCGCGCACCTCGCGGCTCACCGCGTCGAATTCTTGCTTGAGACCGTCGAGCTCCGCTTCGCGCATCGCCTCGTCGAACTGGCCGCGGAACTCGGCGGCGTGACGGCGGATGACGCCCAGATACTTGCCTATCGTGCGCAGCAGGATCGGCAGGTCCTTGGGACCCACGACGATAAGCGCCACGACGGCAAGGATCAGCAGCTTGCTGGAGGTGATGTCGAACATGCGTCGTTCCGGTTGCCGACGCGCTCAAGGCCACGAGCGCGAGGCGCACACCGCGGCGTCGATGCGCGCCGCCCCGCAGCTCAGCCCGTCTTGGTGGTGTCGCGCTCGGTCGACTTCACGACGCGCTGGTCGATGACGCGCGGATCTACCGGGCGCGCTTCGGGCCGCTCGTCCTCGTCGTCCTCGGACAAACCCTTTTTGAAGCTTTTGATGCCCTTAGCCATGTCGCCCATGATGGACGAAATGCGCCCGCCGCCGCCGAAAAAGAGCAGCGCAACAAGCGCGAGGATGAGCAAATGCCAGCCACTCAGGCCCATCGTCGTTCGCTCCTGTACCGAATTGCCATGTTAGCAACGGCGAGTTGCTGATAGTCGCCAATCGTAGCAACAAGAAGTTGCTATTCCAGCAACTGGTATCGCAGAAAGCATATAGGCTCGCAAGGGCGGCAAAGCACCTCGGGTCGCGGCTAACACCCTACGAAAGCTTCACTTTTGGCTCTCCGCGGCGAACACAAGAACGCGGGCCGGATCGATTTGGGCGCGCACCTCGGCGCCGCGCCCCCAACCGGCGCTTTCGCGCACGCGCACCTTCAGCGGCTTGTCGAACCCCTCGACGGCCACCTCAAGGCGGGCGACGTCGCCGAGGAACTTCACGTCCAGCACGCGGCCGGCAAGACCCTCGCCGTCCGTTGACAGGCGAATGCCGCGCTCGCGGATGCAGACGACGGCGCGGGTGCCGTCCGCCAACCCGGGCGCCGGGAGCCTGCCGATCGGCGTGTCGATGCCGCCGCCGGCGACGCGGTAGCCGATCTCGTTGATCTCGGAGAACAGCCGCGCCACGAACAGATCGGCAGGCTGATGGTAGAGCGCCTCGGCGGCGCCGGCCTGCACCAGGCGGCCGGCGCGCATGACGGCGATCCGGTCACCGATGCGCATCGCCTCTTCCGGGTTGTGCGTGACGATGACGGAGGTGGCGCGCGTCTCGCGCAGCAGCGACAGCGTCTCTTCCTGCATAGACTCGCGCAGCTGCACATCGAGGCCGGAAAACGGCTCGTCCATGAGCATGACGGCAGGCCGCGGAACGATGGCGCGGGCGAGCGCCACGCGCTGCTGCTGGCCGCCCGAGAGAATGTGCGGATACTCGTCGGCGAGGTTGGCGAGCCCGACGCGCTTCAGGGCCGCCAGCGCCTCACGTCGCGCCTCCGCCTTGGGCAGCGACTTGAGGCCGAAAGCGACGTTGCCGAGGATCGTGAGATGCGGGAACAGCGCGAAGTCCTGGAACATCAGGCCGACGCCGCGATCCTCCGGCGCAACGAAGCGTGAAGGCCCCGCGACCTCGAGCCCGTTGATCAGCACGCGCCCGCCGGTCGGCTTCTCGATGCCGGCGGCGACGCGCAGCAGCGTCGTCTTCCCGCAGCCGGACGGGCCCAGCAGGCAGACGATCTCCGCCGGCGCGATGTCGAGATCGACGCCGGCCAGCGCCTGCGTCTGGTCGTAGTCGCGGATGACGTTTTCGAAGGTGAGCTGGGCCGCGAAGGTGGCGCCCGCACGGCCCTTGGCGGCGCCGTTGGCATTGCCGTTCTCGGCAGCTGGCGCGCGGCGTGTTTGTTCAGACGACAACGTCAACTGACGGGCACCTTGTTACGCGGCAACGTCCGCCGTCACGGCTTATCGGGCTCCTCGTCGCCGGGCAAGGCTTCCCCGTCCGCGGCCTCATCTCCCTCGCCGTCATCGCTGTCGTCAAGCTCCTCCTCGTCCTCGTCTTCTCCCGCTTCGAGCGGCAGCTCGTCGGGCATGAGAGACGCAAGGTCGGTGGGATCGGGCACGGTGAAGTCGGGCGGCAGGTTGCCGTCGAGTAGGCCCGAGGCGCGCAGCTCGGCAAGACCTGGCAGATCCCGAATGCCCTCGAGTCCGAAGTGGCTGAGGAAGGCGTCTGTCGTCCCGTAGGTAACAGGGCGACCCGGGGCGCGGCGGCGTCCACGCAAGCGCACCCAGCCGGTCTCCAGCAGAATGTCGATCGTCCCGGCCGACGTAGTCACGCCGCGAATCTCCTCGATCTCGGCACGCGTCACCGGCTGGTGGTAGGCGATGATGGACAGCGTTTCGAGCGCGGCCTTGGAGAGTCGCCGCTCCTGCGTCGCGTAGCGCTCCAGCAGGTAGGAAAGATCCTCGGCGGTGCGGAACGCCCACTTGCCGGCGACCTTGACGAGGTTGACACCGCGGCCGGCATAGAACGCGCGCAGCTCCTCGATCAGCGCACCGATGTCCTCGCCTTCGGTAAGGTGGCCGGCGAGCTTTGCCTCATCGAGCGGCTCGGAGGCGGCGAACAGCAGCGCTTCGAGGATGCGCAGCTTCTCGCGGTGATCGGCGAACGGCAGCGCCGCAACATTGCGCGGCAGCGCGTTGCCGCGCACCGGCTCATCGCCCGCGTCCTCGCGTCCGTGGTCGTGGCTCTCCTGGCTCGATGGGACCAGGCTCAGACGGGGCGGCTCCATGCGCTTTTCTTTCGTCATTGGTTGTCCGGCACGCACACGGGTTTCACCAACTAGACGACTCGCTGCCATTCCGCTTCGGGCTGCGCCGCATCCGACTTGCGCGGGCGCATGTAAATTGGTTCGAACGGGCCTTCCTGGCGCAGCTCGATACGGCCGTCGCGCGCCATTTCCAGCGTGGCGCCGAACGAGCTCGCCATCACCGTCTTGCCATTCTCGTGCGCGCCGGCGAACTCCTGCATGCAGCGCTCGAAAGCCAGCCAGTCGGTGACCGACGGTGCCTCGCCGAGCATGCGTTCCAGGCGAATGCGCGCGTCCTTGATCGACCAGACGGGACGCACCTTGACGACGTGGCCGACCTTGATCGTGCGGCGGCGCTGATCGGCGTAGGCATGCAGCAGGTCATAGATCTTGGCCGTGAACTCCGTCTCGCGGATGGTCTTGGTGCCTTCCGGCATGCCGCGCGGAAACACGTCGCGGCCGAGCCGCATGCGCGTCATGAGCTGCGCGGCCGCTTCGCGCATGGCTTCCAGACGCATGAGGCGGAACGACAGGCGGCGCGCCAGCTCCTCGGCGCTGTGCTCCTCGCCCTTCACAGCCTCGCGCGGCAGCAGCAGTCGCGATTTGAGATAGGTCAGCCACGCCGCCATGACGAGGTAGTCGGCGGCCAGCTCGAGGCGCAGCTTCTGCGCTTCGCCGATGAAGCCGAGGTATTGGTTGGCGAGCGCCAGCACGGAGATCTTCGACAGGTCGACCTTCTGCGTGCGCGCCAGCGCGAGCAGCAAATCGAGCGGGCCCTCATAGCCGGCAACGTCGACGATGAGCGCGTCCTCGTCGTCGAAGTGCGCGCCGACGACGGGCTCCTCCCACGCCGACACGGCCTCGTTCTCTGGTTGCGGCTCGATGGTCATCGCCCTTGACGGCTCACAAGATTGGGAGTCCGGATCGCGGACCCGCGTTTGATTCTGCAATCATATAGTGTTGAGTTTACACTGATTCAGCACTGCCGGCTGCAATGGCAAGGACCTTGGCCAGTTGCGCTTCGGCCGCAGCGGAATCAAACGGCCGCGTGGCTTTTGTTATATTAACGGCCGTATCAAAGCGTTGCTGCGCGCGGCCCTCCAGGGTGCCCGAGCCGGCAGCCGCCTGCACCATCTCGGACAGATCGCCGCTGCAGTGAAGAGCAAGGTCCGAGCCGGCGGCAATGACGGACTCGGCGCGGGTGCGCATGGGGCCCGTCAAAGCCTTCATGGTGAGGTCGTCGCTCATCAAGAGCCCGTCGAAGCCGATCTCGCCGCGGATGATCTCGCGCGTGACGATCGGCGATGTGCTGGCCGGCGCTGCGGCATCGATGTCGCGGAACACGACATGCGCCGTCATCGCCGTCGGCATGTAGCTCAACGCTTTGAACGGCGCGAAGTCGGTTGCCGTCAGCTCGGCACGCGTCTCGGTGACGACGGGCAGCGACAGGTGGCTGTCGGCAGTCGCGCGGCCATGCCCCGGGATGTGCTTGATCACCGGCACGATGCCGCCGGCCATGAAGCCGTCGCCGACGGCCTTGGCCAGAGCGACGATTTGATCGACACGGCGGCCGTAGGCGCGATCGCCGATGATGTCGTGCGCGCCTTCAACCGGTAGGTCGACCACCGGCGCACAATCGGTATTGATCCCAAGATCGGTGAGGTCGGCGGCAAGGAGCCGCGTCGCCTCGAAGGCCGCCATGACCGCCGCCGCGCGGTCGCGCGCGTAAAGCTGGCCGTAGGCGGCCGCCGGCGGCAGCGCACGCCCGAGCGGGGGACGCAGCCGCTGCACGCGGCCGCCTTCCTGATCGATCAGGACGAGCAGGTCGTCGGCGCCGACGGCGGCGCGCACGTCGGCGATCAGCGCGCGGATCTGCGCATGGTCCTTGAGATTGCGCGCAAAGAGAATGAACCCTGCCGGACGCGCGTCCTTGAGGAATTGAGCTTCGTCGCGTGACAGCTTCGTGCCCGCGACACCGACGATGAGAGCGGTGCGCATCACCTATCCGAGGCAAATTTCAGATGAGGCCACCTAGCATCGCAGGGCGCGCCCGTCGAGCGCGCCCAGATAAGGCTGCTTAGTAAGGGGTAACCCAGCAGTCCTTGTAGCCGGAGGCCTTGAGCTGCGTGCACAGCTCGTTCGCTTGCGAACGGGAGCCCGGAGGGCCGACGAGGAGGCGATGATAAGCGCCTTTGCCGGCCAGGGTCGTTTCTCGAACGTCGGGGGTCTTGCTGGCGAGCACGGGGCCGTACTGCTGCTGCATATCGGCAAACTTGCGCAGAGCATCGAGGCGGCTGGTGCCGGACGCGGGCACCGAGGCCAGCACGACGACATAGCCATTGGCGCCGCTGGCGCTGGTCGCACCGGAGTCGGTGGTTGTAGGCGCGGCGGTTGCGACCCGCTGCTTCTTCGGCGCCGCCGGCGGAGCGGCGTCCTCTTCGGGCAGGCTGGCCGTCGAGGCGGGAATGACCTTGGTCGACTTGACGTTGACGCGTGCCTTGGGCGGCGCGTTGACCACCGCCGGCTCGGCCTCGGCCGGCTGCTGGCGCGGCGGCTCGACGGGTGCGGAGCGCTGTGGCGGCGCCTGCGCGGCGCTGCCGAAGGCGTCGACGACCGTAAGACCGGGAACCGAAACGCTCTCATCGTGCGCGGGCGGCGCCGGCTCGGAAGCCCCGGACGGCGGGGCGATCTGGCCGTCGCGACCGACGACCAGCGTCGTCACCTTGCGCGAGCCGTTGCTGTCGGTGGCGTCGGCTTCGGAAAGACCGCCGGCGTGCTCTTCGCCGGTAGATCCGCCCTCACCCAGACGGCCGAGAACCTTGCTATCGGTGTGCGAAAATTGCTTGCCGCCCGGATCGAGCGGCTTTTCCTTGGCCGGCGTTGCCTCGCTCGAGACGACGGGCGTTGCGCCGTCGGGCGCCGGACCGCCAAGCACAGCCTTGTAAGCCTGCGCCAACCCATATCCGAGGCCAATTGCGACGACGACGGCGCCGGCAATGCGCATGGTCCAGCTGCCGCGACGGGGCTCCTCGGCCTCGTACGCCGGAGCTTCTTCCTGGTTGTAGGTGGGCTCGAGCGCGTTGCCGTGCTGCTGATCGTAGCCGTGCTGGCCGCGGCCATAGCCCTGCTGATCGAGAGCGGGGTCCCCATAGGCAGCCGCGGGCATCGCCCAATCTGCCTGCTGCAGCGGGTCGGCGTGCGGATGATTGGCATTGGCGGGGAATGGCGCGTCCGACGGCAGGTAGGCGCCGAGATCGTGGCCGTAGGGATCAGTCGAAGGCGCGGCAGGCGGCCACTGGTCGTAGTTCGGCGCAGCGCCGAAGTTAGCAACCGGATCATGCTGCGGCGCGCGGGGAGGAGCGTACTGCGGCGCGGCCTGGGGTGGCATCTGACGATAGCCTCCGGCGGCGTGGATCGGATCGCGATCGGCCGGCGGCGCCATCTGCGGACGGGCCGTCTGCGGACGCTGCTGTGGCGGCGCCTGACGCGCCTGCTGGGCGTAGACCGGCGGCTGAGTGCGCGGATTATCGAAGTCGTGCGTCGGTTGCGCATTGCGCGCGCTGTCGAGACTGCTGAGCCCCTGACGATTGGGGGGCGGTGCTGCAGGAGCCGGCGCCTGCGGCGGCGCGTATTGTGGCTGCTGCGGATAATGGTAGCCCTGCTGGCCGTTGTAGGCAGGTGCCTGCGGCGGCTGCTGCTCTCCGTAGCCCTGCTGCGGATAGGCCGGAGCCTGCGGCGGCGGTCCCGGCTGGGCGTATTGCGGCGCCTGGGGCGCGGCCTGCGGGCGCTGCGCGGGGCGACCGGCGGTGCGGGGGTCGGGCTCGCCGGCTGCTGGACGCTGCTGCGGCCATCCTCCGTTCGGGGCACCTTGGGAACGAGACATCGTGTGAACCCCTCGAAGCGCTGTTCCAGTCGTTGGGCGTCGAATTCGGAGTTTAACGCATAGAATCCGGAGCCTCGACGCCGAGGACTGAAAGTCCGGAGGATATCACCTGTTGAACGGCAGCAATAAGGGCGAGACGCGCTGCGGTCATAACCCCGTCATCTGCCTGAATAAATCGCAAATGTGGCAAATCATTGCCTCGGCTCCACTGGCCATGCAGGGCCGAAGCGAGGTCGTAAAGGTAGAAGGCAAGACGGTGCGGCTCCTCTGCGCGTGCGGCCCCCGTGATCAGACGCGGAAAATACGCCAGCTTCTTGATCAGCTCGATCTCGCCCGCATCGGTTAGCTTCGAAAGGTCCGCCTCGCGCACCGCGCGGCTGCCGGGCGCCAACTCCGGAAACACTTCCTGCGCATTGCGGAACACGGACGCGGCACGGGCGTGTGCGTACTGCACGTAGAAGACCGGATTGTCCTTCGACTGCTCCGTCACTTTTGCGAAGTCGAAGTCCAGCGGCTCCAACTCCTTGCGGTACAGCATCATGAAGCGGACGGGATCGCGCCCGACCTCGTCGACCACGTCACGCAGCGTCACGAACGTGCCGGCGCGCTTCGACATCTTGTAGGGTTCGCCATTCTTGAACAGCTTGACGAGGTTGACGACCTTGATGCCGAGGTCGGCGGTGCCGCCATCCGTGTGCCAGTGCTTCAGCTTACCCTTGGCGTCGCGCTCGACCGTGCCGTCCGTGAATGCCGCGACGACGGCCAGCATGCGCGGGATGTAGCCGATGTGATCGGCCCCAAATACATTGACGAGGTGCTGATAGCCCCGCTGCAGCTTGTCGTAGTGGTAGGCGACGTCGCCGGCGAAATACGTGTAGCTGCCGTCCGATTTCATCAGCGCGCGATCAGCTTCGTCGCCGTACTCGGTGGACTTGAACAGCGTCTGCTCGCGGTCCTCCCACTCCTCGTCCTCGTGCCCCTTCGGCTTCTCGAGCCGGCCTTCGTAGATGAGGCCCTTGGCACGCAGCGCCTCGATGGCGGTCTTGATCTTGTCGGTGCCGCCGTTCGTGAGCGACGCTTCCGAAAAGAACACGTCGTGGCGGATGTTCAGCGCGGCGAGGTCGTCCTTGATCAACGGCATCATCTGCGCGATGGCGAACGTGCGCACGATCGGCAGCCAACGCTCCTCGGGCATGTTGAGGAGCGAGGGCCCGTGCTCCTGCGCCAGCGCAGCGCCGACCGGCTTCAGGTAGTCACCCGGATAAAGACCCTGCGGGATATCGCCGATGTCCTCGCCCAGCGCCTCGCGATAGCGCAGGAACACGGAGCGGGCGAGCACGTCCACCTGCCCGCCTGCATCGTTGACGTAATATTCGCGCGTAACGTCGAAGCCAGCGAACGCGAGTAAGTTGGCGAGCACATCGCCGAACACGGCGCCGCGGCAATGGCCGACGTGCATTGGGCCGGTCGGGTTGGCGGAGACGTATTCGATGTTGACGGTCTTGCCGCAGCCGACGCCCGAGCGCCCATAGTCGGCGCCCTCTTTCAAGATCGCGCGCACGAGGCCATGCCACACCTCGGGCTTCAGCGTCAGATTGAGGAAGCCCGGCCCAGCGACCGAGACCGCTTCCACGCCTTCGGCACCCGCGAGCTTCGCCTGCAGCTTATCGGCGATGTCGCGCGGCTTCATGCGCGCCGGCTTGGCCAGCACCATCGCCGCGTTGGTTGCCAGATCTCCGTGCGTTGGATCGCGCGGCGTCTCGACCTCGATGCCGGACGTCGGCGTGTCGGCGGGCAGAACGCCTTCGGCCTTCAACGCTTCGAGCGCCGCCGCAACGCGAGTTTCGATCTGTGCGAACACGTCCACGGCGGCGATCCTGAGGGCTGGAAACGGGGGGAAAGCAGCGCCCCGGCTAACGCAAATCAGGTGTGGCGTCAAACAGCCGGCGGTGCTCGGCCATGGCGTAGCGATCGGTCATGCCGGCGACGAAGTCACCGATGAGCCGGGCGCGGCGGCGCGTTTCGAGACCCTGGGATGCGGCGTACCAAGCTTCGGCCATGGCCGCAGGCTCGACCATGTAGCGTGCGAAGAGTTCTCCGACGACGCGCTCTGCGTCGCGCATCACGCTCATCACGCGCTCGTGCCTGTAGACCCGCTCGAACAGGAAAGCCTTTAGGCGCGCGATGTCTCCGGCCATCGCTGGCGAGAAAGCGACCGTCGCCTGCGGCGCGCGGCGAATGTCGTCCGGCCCGCGCGGCTTGAGCGCAGCAAGGCGCGTGCGCGTCTCGGCAACGAGATCGGAGATCATCTGCGTGATCAGCATGCGCGTCAGCTCGTAGACCTCCCGCGCTTCATCGGTGCCCCCGTGCCGGTGCACGCGCGCCAGTGCCGGGCCTGTCAGCGGCTGGCCTTCGAGATCGGCGAGCACGAGGAGATGGGCACGCAGACCGTCGTCGATATCGTGCGAGACATAGGCGATGTCGTCGGCGAGCGCGGCGACCTGCGCCTCCGCCGAAGGCCAGGAGGAAAGTTCCAGACTACGCCAGCCCTCGATGCGGCGCGCGACCTTCGTGACGGCGCCGTCGGCTACAGGGCCGTTATGCTTGGCAAGGCCTTCCAGCGTCTCCCACGTGAGATTAAGGCCGTCGAACTGCGCGTACTTACGCTCCAGGCTGGTGACGACGCGCAGGCTCTGCGCGTTGTGATCGAAGCCGCCGAAGCCGGCCATGGCCGCATCGAGCGCGCGCTCCCCGGCGTGGCCAAATGGCGGGTGCCCCAGATCGTGCGCCAGGGCGATGGCTTCGGCCAGATCCTCATCGAGGCGTAGCTGCCGCGCCACCGTGCGAGCGATCTGCGCCACCTCGAGCGAGTGCGTTAGCCTGCGTGCGGTAGTGGTCGCCCTCGTGGAAGACGAAAACCTGGGTCTTGTGGGTCAGGCGCCGGAAGGCGGTGGAATGCAGGATACGGTCGCGGTCGCGCTGGAACGGACTGCGCGTCGTGCACTCGGGCTCCTGATCGAAGCGCCCCCGGCTGGGTACGCTACCGGCGGAATAAGCCCCGGGCGAGCGCTGGCCGGGCCCCAGGGAGGCGCCGTAATCGGCCCGGTCGTTCTCGTTGGCGGCTGGTTCCAAGGCGAGTCCCGGCTTCTGCCGCACCTAGGCGGCTTTGAATTCGGCGCCTTCGCGCTTATCTTGCATAAGGATAGATTCCATCCGGCCGCAAGTCTGCCGGTCCGGAACCAGCCCGAGGCCATGATGAGCGAACCCGTCACCGTCACCGAGCGCGCCGCCAAGCGCATAGCAGAGATCGTCTCCGGCGAGGCCGCGGCACGGGCCCTGCGCATCAGCGTCGAGGGCGGCGGATGCTCGGGCTTCCAGTACAAGTTCGACCTCGTGCCCGAGGCGGCGGACGACGACACGGTGCTGGAGCGGTCCGGTGCCAAGGTGGTTATCGATCAGGTTTCGCTCGGCTTTCTCGCCGGCTCGGAGATCGATTTCGTCGACGACCTCATTGGGGCGTCGTTCCGGGTGACCAACCCGAAGGCGACCGCCTCGTGCGGCTGCGGCACCAGCTTCTCGATCTAAGGCGCTTTCTGATCATACGGGCGCACCTGCCTTCGCCCTCCCCTCGATGGGGAGGGTCGCACTTCATGCCGACAGCATGAAGTGCGGGGTGGGGTGAAGCCACGGAACCGAGCTTCGGTTGATCGTCGTTCTCCCCACCCTAGCCCCTCCCCACCAGGGGGAGGGGGAACTAGAGCGCCGCGATTCCGGCTGATCGAATTTTGCTCTGGGCCCGCTTTGCTGGCCAGGCATTCGATTCTCGACTACCCCTTCCCGGCATGAAGGTCACCACCTGGAACATCAACGGGGTCAAGGCGCGCCTTAAATCGGCCGTCGCCTACCTGAAGCAGGCGTCGCCCGACGTTATCTGCCTGCAGGAAATCAAAAGCCTCACCGAGGCGTTTCCGGCGTCCGCCTTCGAGGACCTCGGCTATCACTGCGCCGTGCACGGCCAGAAGGGCTTCAACGGCGTCGCCATCCTCTCGAAGCTGCCGCTCGAGGAGATGCGCACCGGACTGCCCGGCAACGACGCCGACGAGCAATCGCGCTTCATCGAGGCGATCATCTCGGTGCCGTCGGGCATTCTGAAGGTCGCCTCCATCTACGCGCCAAACGGCAATCCGATCACGACGGAGAAATTTCCCTACAAGCTCGCCTGGCTCGGTCGCATGCGTGAGCACTTCCAGCGGCTGCTCGCCGAGGAGATCCCGTTCGTTATGGCTGGCGACTACAACGTCATCCCCGAGCCCATTGACGCCAAGCGGCCCGACGCGTGGACGAACGACGCGCTCTATCAGCCGGAAACGCGCGCCGCTTACCGCTGCATCCTGAGCGACGGGCTGACCGACGCGGTGCGGCTCTGTCATCCAGGGCCCGGCGTCTACACGTTCTGGGATTATCAGGCCGGCGCCTTCCAGAAGGACGACGGCATCCGCATCGACCACCTCTTGCTGTCACCGCAGGCGACGGACCGTCTTCTCGCCGCCGGCGTTGATCGCTTTACCCGCGCCTGGGAGAAGCCGTCCGATCACGTGCCGGTCTGGGTCGAGCTCGACTTCTAGCTTTACTCGCTGCACTTGGCGGTGACGACGCTGCCCGTCGCCGGCAGGAATACCTTGCAGTCGAGCGGGCCTTTCTTTTTGAACGACACCTCGGCGACGTCGTCGTCGTGTTTGTCCGTCGCTCTGCCGGAGCCGCCGAGAATTGCCAGCCGCTGCTTGGCAACCCGACGGGTGGTGCGGCCGTCGAAGGAGTCCAATGCGGCGCCCAGCGCCTTGTCGAAACGCGCTCGCGCCGCAGCCTTGTCGCCGCGCTCTTCGAGAATGCGGCCCTTGAGCATGTGCGCGGCGGCAAAGTCTCCGTCGAGCTCCAGCGCCCGTTCGGCGTCATCGTCGGCGGCATCGATGCGCCCTTCGTCAAAGGCAACGGCGCCCCGGGCGTAATGCGCCGATGCGCCCCCGCGTCCTTCGGACAGAACGCGGTTGATTTCGGTGCGCGCGGCCTCGTGGTTGCCCTTGTCGGCAAGGACGAGGGCGCGCATCAGAGGGATGTTCGCAGCGTCGGACTTGATATCCCGTGCGGCGTCGAGGTCGCGCAGCGCGGCTTCGGTGTCGCCGTCGGCGCGCAGTACCACGGCCCGGCTATAGAGGAGCTGCCAGGCGCTGCCGTCGCGCTTGATCGCCTCGTCGAGGTCGGCGAGCGCCTTGTCGCGGTTGCCGCGGTCATCCTCGGTCATGCCGCGCGCCTCATAGGCGCGGGCAAAGCCGGGCTTCAGCTCGAGGACCTTGGTGAAATCGCTGACGGCCTTGTCGAAGTCGCCGGCGCGCCGGAAGGCGGTGCCGCGGTTGAAATAGCCGATGTACATCTGCTCGCGCGGCAGGCGCCCGCTGTCCATCACTCGCGTGCAGGCAGTGGCGGCGGCGCGGTTTTTCGCTGCGGTGCAACTCGAAAGGTCTTGATTCATGCCGGCCTGCGCGCCAGATGCCATGACGACGAGCAGCAGGAACCCACCCGACAACAGCCCACCAATCAAAACGAAATAGGCGCGCAACATTTTCGCCTCCCGTGGAGCGAGATTGTTAGCTATCCAAAAAGGAACCCCGCCCACCTGAGCGGCGCACCCAATGGTTACCTGCTCCTCCGGCAACGCACTGTTCCGCTGGGAACAGCCGGCCTTTCACGAGTTAAGAACAATCGTCAGCCGGTGCCGCTCTACATTCGTCAGCGTGGCAACCGTTCAGCGGTTTGTTACGTTTGTAGGTCAATGTCGCCCGCTGAACACAACGCGTCATCAGTGTGTCGGGCATCAATCTCGTGTAGTCTGTCCTCGTCTGCCCCTTGGACAACTAGGCTCATTGCGCAAGGTCCAGTCACATGAACATGCAGCTTTTCCATCGCCTTGCGCGCCGCGCAGGCATGCTTTCCCTCGCCGCACTCCCGGTCGTCGGTTTCATCGGACCGAGCGCAGCCGAACCTGGCGGTCTCTCCGGTTCTTGGAGCGGCGGCGGCTGGGTTTCATTCGCCAGCGGCTCCAAGGAGAAGGCCCGCTGCCACGCTCGCTATTCGGGCGGCGGCGGCAGCTACACCCTCACGGCCACATGCGCCACGGCATCGGGCAAGGCGTCGCAGACCGCTACCATCTATAAGGTCAGCGGCAGCGCCTACAGGGGGAGCTTCGTCAACTCGCAGTACAACGTGCGCGGCTCGATCCGCGTCGTCGTACATGGCAGCAGCCAGAGCGTGAGCCTGTCGGGCGACGGCGCCTCCGCCCAGCTCAGCTTGTCGCGTCGCTGATCCTCTCAGCACGCTGAAGCACTAAGAAAGCCGGTGCGCGATCTCCTCGCGCCCGGCTTTCGCTTGTCAGGCGAGCGATACGCTCAAACGTCGTGCTTGGCGTTTGGCGACTGCTGCAATGACCCCAACACCGAACCGCTCCAGCGCTCCACCTTCTCGGGCAAGAACACGTAGCTGTGCAGCTTGAAGACGAGCCCGTCGCGCATCACCGTGTGCTCGCCGGTGTAAATGGCATCGGCCGGCAGATAGTAGGCACACGAGAACTTGGCGATGGCCTTGTTGACGCTGTTGGCCGCGATCTCCTCGTTCTGCCCCTGCGCCTGGTTCATGAGGAAGTCGATCGAGTCCGTCTTCTCGTTGCAGAAGAAGCCGCGAACGCGTTCGGACATCGGCACCGGTTCCGCATTTGACGCCGGAGCACCGGTCAGCACGCCGAGGCCGACAAGGCAAAGCCCGATAGCTGCAAGGTTTGACTGAATTTCCCGCCCGGTGCGGCGGAGCAGAGCGACGAGGCCGGTCATGCACACCTCCAAGGTCTAAAGCGAGCGCACGCGCGTGCGCCTCACTCCGCCTTGGACGTCGCCCTCCATCGCCGTTTCTTGCTGTTGCGATCGAGGATATGAGCGATTCTAACCTCGCTCAAGTAACGGTCATGGGCAGCGACTGCCTAATCAAGCGCCATTGCAACCGCGAACCCCGCCTCGGCGGGCTCCGACAGTCTATCCGGCGATTGCCATTATGACAGGCGCTTTTTGCCACGCTCCGGCAATTTCAACGGGAAACGTTGCCAATTGCCTACAGATCAGGGCGTCGGGGCCGGCGCGCTGGCGCTGGCGTCGATACCGCGAAGGCCGGCACCGGACCCTTTTATGAAGGGCACGCCGGCATCCGGCTTGACCGGGAGCGCAGGGACAGCCAGCTGGAGACGCAGCCTCGGGCGAAGCGGTGTTGGCCGGTGCCGCCGCGGCAGTCGACGTGCCGGCGGCTGTTCCGGTCATCTCGAACAGCACCGGCTCGCCGTTGCCGCACGTACGCGTCGCCTGCATGTTGAGCGTGCCGAGGCCGGAGTCGTCCTGCGTATCGGGCTTGCGGCCGTAGCGCGTGCGCCAGTCGGCGACGATGCCGGTCGCCTGCTTGCGGATGCCATGCGCGGCACCGCAGTAGATGTTCTGGTAGATGTCCTCGATCCACACGCGCTCATAGGCCGGCGAGTTGGCGACGGCGACCGAGATCAGCGCCAGCGCCTTGACCGGATCGGCGGGCATGTACTTGCCGCGCCACAGCAGGTCGGCAAGGAATGCCTGCGCGCCAGAGTGCCCCTTCTGGCTCAGCACCGACAGCCAGTGCTTGGCATAGGGGACGTCGCTTTCGATGCCTTCGCCGTGCATGTAGAGCTTGGCGAGCTCGAACTGGGCGTCCTCGTCGCGGAAGAACTGCGCCGCTTCGCGCAGGTATTCCATGGCGATCTTCGAGTTCGGCTTGAGGTTCACCTCCGGCAACCCGTTGAGCAGATAGCCGGCGATGCGCGTCATCGCCTTGGCGACGTACGGCGCGCGCTGGTCATCGTCGGGATCGACGTCGGTGTGCTCCTCGGCGATCTTCAGATACAGCTCGTACGCCTTGGCGTGATCGGTGCGGGCGCCGTTGTTGTCGGAGTAGATGCGCGCCAGGTAGTAGGGCGCCAGAAAGAGGTGCGCGTCGGCCGCGTACTCGAGCGCCGGAATGGCGATCTCGTAGTAGCCGCCGTTGAAGGCGCCGATGCCCTGGTCGAGCGCGTCCTGCGCCGATCGGTACTTGGCGGCCGCAGCCGAAGCGCCGACGCTGCCCAGGCAGAGCAACAGACCAACCACGAATACGCGTACTATCTGATCAAATATCCGCATAGCAGACCACTTCCGCTTTGCCGCCCTCATGAGTAACCGCGCCCTTGTAGGCAGGCCCGACCAGGTTGGCGTACTTGCGCAACGCGCCGCTCTGGTAGGGATTTGCCGGGGCCTTCCAATTCTTCTTGCGCGCCGCGAGCTCGGCTTCGCTGACTTCTAGGTCGAGCGTGCCGGTCGTCTGCGTCGATCGAAATGATGTCGCCGTCCTTGAGCAGGCCGATCGGGCCGCCGACCGCCGCTTCCGGGCCGACGTGACCGATGCAGAATCCGCGCGTGCCGCCGGAGAAGCGACCGTCGGTGATGAGCGCGACCTTCTCGCCGGCGCCCTGGCCGTAGAGCGCCGCCGTGGTCGACAGCATCTCGCGCATGCCGGGGCCGCCAATGGGGCCCTCGTAGCGAATGACGATGACCTCGCCCTCGTTGTATTGGCCTGCATCCACTGCTGCGAACGCGTCTTCCTCGCAATCGAACACGCGCGCGGGGCCGCGGAACTGCAGCTTCTTGAGACCGGCCACCTTCACGATGGCGCCGTCGGGCGCGAGCGTGCCCCTGAGGCCGACGACGCCGCCTGTCGGCGTGATCGGGTTGGAAACCGGATAGACGACCTTCTGGTCGGTGTTGAACTTCACCTTCTCGAGGTTCTGCTTCAGCGTCGCGCCCGTCACGGTGATGCAGTCACCGTGCAGCAGGCCGCCGTCGTACAGCGCCTTGAGGATCTGCGGCACGCCGCCGATGTCGAACACGTCCTTGGCCACGTACTTCCCGCCCGGCTTCAGGTCGGCGATGTACGGCGTGCGCTTGAAGATCTCGGCGACAGCGAACAGATCGAAATCGATGCCGGCTTCGTGCGCCATGGCTGGAAGATGCAGCGCCGCGTTGGTCGACCCGCCGGTGGCGGCGACGACGACGGCGGCGTTCTCGAAGGCTTCGCGCGTGCAGATGTCGCGCGGACGGATGCCGCGCGCGAGGAGGTTCATGACCGCCTTGCCGCTCTCCGTCGCGTAGGCGTCGCGGCTCTCGTATGGGGCCGGTGCGCCAGCCGAACCCGGCAGCGCAAGACCGATCGCCTCGGACACGCAGGCCATGGTGTTGGCGGTGAACTGACCGCCGCACGAACCAGCGGACGGACAAGCGACGCATTCGAGCTCGTGCAGATCTTCGTCCGACATACGGCCGGCCGAATGCATGCCGACGCCTTCGAACACGTCCACGACGGTGACGTCGCGGCCCTTGAACTTGCCGGGCAGGATCGAGCCGCCATAGAGGAACACGGACGGCACGTTGAGACGCAGCATGGCCATCATGATGCCAGGCAGTGACTTGTCGCAGCCTGCAACGCCAACCATCGCGTCATAGCAATGCCCGCGCATCGTCAGCTCGATCGAATCGGCGATCACCTCGCGCGAGACGAGCGAAGACTTCATGCCCTGGTGACCCATGGCGATGCCGTCGGTCACCGTGATGGTGCAGAATTCACGCGGTGTGCCGCCGGCCTCGTCGACGCCCAACTTGGCGGACTGAGCCTGGCGCATCAGCGAGATGTTGCAGGGCGCTGCCTCGTTCCAGCACGACACCACGCCGACGAACGGGCGATGGATCTGCTCCTCTTCGAGGCCCATGGCGTAGTAGTAGGACCGATGCGGCGCGCGCGTCGGCCCTTCCGTTACGTGACGGCTCGGCAGCTTTGATTTGTCGAACGTTTTGGCGTCCATACTTCGTTTTTGTCCGTACACTCAGATAAGCGTCAGTAGCGATCGCCTCGATGTGAGGCCTCGCGCGAAACTTTAAAAGAAGGCTGCCCACGCCTCGGTGTTCTGAAAAGCTCGTGCAACGCACGGCCACCCGCCGCTATTGCGCGCTTCCCTCGCTCTTCCCTAGCCTGAGGCTGGCGCCGTATTGTGGCGCAACGGCGGCAGTGTTCGCCCAATTCGTGGCCCGTTCGCCACATCTCACAATTGAGCGTTAACCGTCTGCAAAAGGGGCGGCGAAAATGCGGCCTAGCTCACCGCCTCGAGCCGCCGAATGGCCGCCGTCAGGCGCTTGATGGCGCCCTCCAACTCGGCCTTGCGCTCGCGCGCCTCTTCCACCGCCTCTTCCTTGGCCTTGGCCATGAATTGGGGATTGGAGAGCTTGGCGTCCATCTTGCCGAGGTCACTTTCCGCCTTTTCGATCTCGCGACCAAGGCGCGCAGTCTCGGCCGCCGCATCGATGACGCCGCCGAGCGGCAGGGCCGCGGAGGTGTCGCCGACGACGATCACCGCGGCCCCCTTGGGGGCCGTCTTGGGAAAGGTGATGCTGTCGAGCCGGGCGAGGCGGCTGATCGTGTCCTCGTGCCGCTTGGCGCGCTCGCGCAGCGCCGGACCTGCGTTGGGCAGCGCCAGCGGCAGCTTGGCGGCGACCGGAACGTTCATTTCCGTGCGCACCGAGCGGATCTCCGAGATGAGCCGCACGACCCAGCCGATCTCCTCGTCGACCTCGGCGTCGGCGAGCCCCGAGAACACCGGCCACTGGCTCAGCGCCAGCAGGTTCTCGCGCTTCTCGCCGTGCTCGACCATGTGCGCCCACAGCTCCTCGGTGATGAACGGCATGAACGGGTGCAGCAGCTTCAGGATCTGGTCGAGCGCCCAGGCGACGGTAGGCGCGCGTCTCCGACCTTCGCCGCTTCGTCATCGCCCGACAGGATCGGCTTGATCAGCTCCAGGTACCAGTCGCAGAACTCGCCCCACACGAACTCGTAGACGGCGGCCGCCGCCTCGTTGAACTTGTAGGCCTCGAGGTTTTCGGTGACGGCACGCGCGGCGCGCTCGGTCTCGCCGACGATCCAGCGGTTGAGCGGTCGCCTTCAACTTCGAGGGATCGAAGTCGCGCCGGCGCACGCACTCGTTCATCTCGGCAAAGCGCGCCGCGTTCCACAGCTTGGTCGCGAAGTTGCGGTAGCCCTCGACGCGCTGCGTCGACAGCTTGATGTCGCGGCCCTGCGCCGCCATGGCGGCGAGCGTGAAGCGCAGCGCGTCGGCGCCGTACTTGTCGATGACGCCGAGCGGGTCCATGACGTTGCCCTTCGACTTCGACATCTTCTGCCCCTTCTCGTCGCGCACGAGGGCATGGATGTAGATGTCGCGGAACGGCACTTCCTTCATGAAGTGCAGGCCCATCATCATCATGCGGGCGACCCAGAAGAAGATGATGTCGAAGCCGGTGACGAGCACGCTGGTCGGATAGTAGCGCGCCAGCTCGGGCGTCTTGTCCGGCCAGCCGAGCGTCGAGAACGGCCACAGCGCCGACGAGAACCACGTGTCGAGCACGTCCTCGTCGCGCTCCAGCGGCGTCGCCTTGCCGTAGTGCGCGTCGGCCTTCGCCTTGCGCGCCAGCCTCGGTCGTCGGCCGACGAAGACATGGCCGTCGGGGCCGTACCAGGCCGGGATCTGATGCCCCCACCACAGCTGGCGCGAGATGCACCACGGCTGGATGTTGCGCATCCACTCGAAGTAGGTCTTCTCCCAGTTCTTCGGCACGAACGACGGTCTTGCCGCGCTCGACCGCGGCGATCGCGGGCTTCGCCAGCTCGGCGGCGTTGACGTACCACTGGTCGGTCAGCCACGGCTCGATGACGGCGTTCGAGCGGTCGCCGTGCGGCACCGTGTGCGTCGTCGGCTCGATCTTCTCGAGCAGGCCGAGCGCATTCATGTCGGCGACGATGCGCTTGCCGCGCCTCGAAGCGGTCGAGCCCGCGGTAGCTCGCCGGCGCGCACGTCGTTGATGCTGCCCGCGGTCGTCGAGCACGTTGATCTGCTCGAGCCCGTGCCGCTTGCCGACCTCGAAGTCGTTGAAGTCGTGCGCCGGCGTGATCTTCACCGCGCCCGTGCCCTTCTCGGGATCGGAATACTCGTCGGCGACGATCGGGATCTCGCGCCCGACCAGCGGCAGCTTCACCTTGGCGCCCGCCTTGATCAGCGCCGCGTAGCGCTCGTCATCGGGATGCACGGCAACGCCCGTGTCGCCGAGCATCGTCTCGGGCCGCGTCGTGGCGACGACGATGTAGTCCTTGTCGTAGCCCGGCACCTTCGCCGCCAGCGGATAGCGGAAGTGGTACATGTGCCCGGTCGGATTGTGCGCCAGCACCTTGCCGAGCGCTTCGGCATCGAACGGCTTCTCCGGATCGCCGTGAGGTCCACTCGAACGTGCCGCGCGCCTCGACCTGCACCACCTCGAGGTCGGAGATCGCCGTCTGGAACTTCGGGTCCCAGTTGACGAGGCGCTTGTCCTTGTAGATCAGCCCCGCCTCGTAGAGCGCGACGAACACCTTCAGGACCGCCTTCGACAGCCCCTCGTCCATGGTGAAGCGCTCGCGCTACCAGTCGCACGAGGCGCCGAGCCGCTTCAGCTGATTGGTGATGGTGCGAGCCGCTCTCTTCCTTCCACGCCCACACCTTCTCGACGAACTTCTCGCGGCCGATGGTGCGCCGGTCGGCTCCTGTCGCTCCATCAGCTGCCGCTCGACGACCATCTGCGTCGCGATGCCGGCGTGGTCGGTGCCCGGCTGCCAGAGCACGTCCTTGCCGCGCATGCGCTCGAAGCGGCACAGCACGTCCTGCAGCGTGTTGTTGAGCGCGTGCCCCATGTGCAGCGAGCCCGTCACGTTCGGCGGCGGAATGACGATGCAGTAGGGCTGCGCGTTGGCGCGATCCGGCCGGCCGGCCTTGAAGGCGTCGGCCCGCTCCCATTCCGCATGGATGCGCGGCTCGATCTCGGCGGGCTGGTAGGTCTTCTCGAGCATTTGGGTGGAAATCTCTGGGGGCGAGCGAGACCAGCGGTCCTACGCTCTCCGTTCCCGCGCTGTCAACGGAAACGGCAGGCGCCGCCGAGCCGGCGGCGCGCTTGCAGACCGGCGATGCGCATCAGGATTTGGCCGGATCCTTGCCGTCGCCCTGCGTCGTCTCGGTCAACTCGCTGCGCAGCGCATCTTCGACGATGCGCGGCATGTTGTCGGCCAGCCATTGGCGCAGCATGGGGCGCAGCAGCTCGGCGGCGGCACGGTCCATTTTGGGCGGCGCGCCAGGTAGCGCTCGATACGTCGGCCGTATCGGAGCTGACGGGCGCGCCTGCGGACGCGATGGCGTCGGCGACGGCTTTTTTGGCGCCAATGCCGCCGATGAAGGATGCGCCGGACGTGAACACTGACAGGGCGCCAGGCTGCTGCTGCACGAGATCGACGACCGCGTCGAGCAAGGCTTCAGTCTGGGCCGAGCCGGCTTCCGTTTTGGCAGCAGCCGGCTTTTCCGCGGCCGCCAGCGGTGCCGGTTCGGCGGGGGCGGCGGGCGTCTCGGCCTTAGCCACCTTTTCTGCACCGATCTTCTCTGGCACAGGCTCGACCACCGACGGCGCGGTTTCAACAGCGGGTCTCGGTGTCTCGCGCACAGGACGCGGGAACGGCGCCACGTTAGCGGCGGTGCTGCCGTTGAGGCCTGACACAGAGCGCATGGGCAGCACGCGCGGCTCCTCGGCCGGCTGTTCCGCCTTGCTCTCGAGTTTCTGGGAGTCCGCCTTCGAAGCGGGCTCGGCGTTCGCCTGGGACGCGGACTTGGCATCGGCCGCGACGGACGCCGACTTGGCCGATCGGTCCTCACGCTGCGGCACCACGGTGCCGAAGTCGAACGACAGAAGCTCACGCTTGCCTTCAGGCGGCACGGGCGTTTGCTCATTGCGCCAATCGGGGAAATTCGGCAGACGCGGTCCGCTGGTATCACCTTGCACCGCGCCGGATTCCGGCAGCGTGTGCAGATTTGCACTCGTCGTCTGCGCTTCGCTCAGCGGATCGGCGTTGCGCGGCCCCTTGTCGAGGACGCTGGCGATCTCCTGCTGCAGGGATCGGCGCTGATCGGACAGCGCGGTCGCGACCTTGAGGGCATCGGCCAGACTATTGAAATTCGAACTGTGACCGCCGGCGGGCTGGGCCGCGGGCGAGGCGTTCTGGCGACTGTTGACGTCACTGACCTGCGACGTGGACCGAGACTCGCCAAAAGGTGTCCGCCCCATCTGGTCGGGCATCGGGCTTGGACCCGGCCTGTCGTCAGAGATCATCTTGCGGATGGAAGAGAGGATCTCTTCCATGCTGGGCTCGGACGCCAACTGCGGCTTACTCATGAGGTGCCATCCTCTACACGCGCCACCGCCCGCTCGCGGTGCAGCGCTTCCCCGGTCGTACAACGGCGCTGCCTGCCCATCAATAAGGCTACGCAACCTTGGCGGCCGGAGCTTCCACCACACACCCTCGGGCGCACGCGCCCTCGCTCCGGCAGGCAAATCCGCTTACGTCTAGGGGATATGGCTAGCCGCCATCCTTGGCAGCTCTGTGGCGCGACCGCGCGTCGCGCCCATTTTCAGCTGGCTTATTTTGTGGGGACCTATTTCACGGGGTCCCAGCCCTGCTCGGCCGACGGCGCGGCCTCGAAGGTCTCGGTACGGCCATCGCCATACGTGATCGACAGGCCGATCCACTTACGCCGCACCTCTTTGTAGTGAACGTTGGGGTCGTAGACGTAGGCGGCGGCACCGATCCAGGCGGCATCGAGCCGGCCCATTGAGCCAAGAACGCTGTAGGCGGCGACGACCAGATTGCGGCGCGTCGTCTCCAGATTGACCTGCGAGTTGAGGTATTCGAGCTCAGCGTTCAGCACGTCGAGCAGCGTGCGCTGGCCGACCTTCTCTTCCTCGCGGACGCCTTGCAGCGCCACCTTGTTCGATTCCACCGCCACGCGATCAGATTCCAGCTGGGCGCGCGCGGCTTCGAGCTGCGACCAGGAGGCGACGACGTTCTGCGTCTGCTCGGTACGCACCTGCTCGATCTGCTGCATGACGCCGAGGTGGTTCTGTTTGGCCTGACGTACGCGTGCGTAAACGTCACCCGCCTCGTAGATCGGGATGATGGCGCGCCCAACCAGGGTCGATGTGGTCTCGAACTCGGTCCGTCAGTTGCGAAGTTCCGAAGCGATCGTTGTAGCTGGCCTCGAGCTGCACGGTCGGCAGCAGCTCGCCGCGGATCTGCTCGATCGTATATTTGGCGGCCTGCTCACGGAACAGAGCCGCGACGACGAGGGGATCTTCATTGTTGCTGACGCCGATGGCGTCCTGCAGTTGTTTCGGCAGAAAGCTCTCCGGCGTGCCCGGCCACGCCAGCCCGCTCGGCGGGTGACCGATGACGAGCTGATAACTGCCGCGGCTCGTGCGCAGGTTGGCGCGCGCGGCGTCGAGGCGCGATACGGCATCGGCGCGGCGGGCTTCGGCCTGCGCCACGTCCGTGCGCGTCACCTCGCCGACGGCGAAGCGGTCCTGCGCCGCTTTCAATTCGCGGGACAGCACGTTGACGTTGTTCTCGTTGAGCCGGACGAGCTCTTGGTCGCGCACGACGTCCATGTAGGCGGTGACGGCCTGCAGCAGCACGCTGCGCTCCACGTCGCGCAGAACCTCGCGCTCGGCGCGGACATTGGCTTCCGCCGAGTTCACCGCGTTGTAGGTGCGAAACCCGCTGAAGATCGGCTGCACGGCGTTGACGCCGTAGCCGCGCGGCTTGGTGACGCCGTCGAACAGTGACGACGGGCGCTGGTCGTTGCGCTCGATGCCGATGTCGGCGTTGCCGGTGACCGTGGGCCGATAGCCGGACATGGCGCGAGCCACGTCCTCGTCGGAAGCCCGCTGGAACGCGCGCTGCGCATCGAGACGCGGGTTGTAGCCGTAGGCGGCCGAAAGCGCGTCTTTCAGCAACTCCGCCGCGGCCGGCGCGGCAAGACCGAAGCCAAACGCCAACCCAAGAACGATCAAACCTCCGGCCCGCCGTGCGCCTTGCGCGCGGTGCGTGCCGTATGCGGACAACCTACCCAAGAGGAAAACCCATTGTTGTTGACGCTTATTCTGGATGGCCGTCGGCATCACATTCCCCCAGCCATACCCACGCGGGCTTTCCCCGAGCCCGTAACAATTCGCAGGTTCCAGAGTAAGTCTGGGGAATGGATGGTGATTTGTGTAGTGCCTGGGGAGGGAAGGTGGAAAACCCCTGTGGCTGCGTTGCTGCAATCCCACACCAACTCGCGGCACGCCGACGCAGGTCGCAGAGCCAAGAGGCCGGAATGGCCCGCGAATAGCCCGTATACGCAAAACCGTCGTAAATCGGCCGCGCCGGATACTAAAGCACAAAAACCGGTTCACGCTCGAAGCCTGGCAGCACCGGGGCTGCGGCGTCAAACGCAGTCCATGCGTCGATGGAGCGACCAAGCCGCCGCCAGATGGTGGCTTTGCCCAATCCGTCCTCGACGACAACGGCGACGAGACGCCCACCGTCCTTCAGCTGATCGAACAGCGTTTCGGGGGGTGCGGAAACCGCTCCCTGCACGACGATCACGTCATAAGGCGCCTTGGCGGCCCACCCGGCGGTCAACTCGCCGACGACGACAGCAGCATTACCTAGCGCGAGGGCGGCAAGGTTGGTTCGCGCCTGCTCGGCAAGCTTGATGTCGCTCTCGAGCGCAACCACGGTCTTCGCCATGCCGGCGAGCACGGCCGCCGAATAGCCGCTGGCGCAACCGACATCGAGCACGCAGTCGCCCTCCCCGAAGTCGGCGAGTTGCAGCAGCTTCGCCAGCACGCGCGGCGCCAGCAGCCAGCGGCGCTCGGCGCCTTGACCCGGCGGGGCTCAGCGGCACGGCCTCATCCATATAGGCCAGCGCCGCCATCGGCGCCGGCACGAAACGTTCGCGCGGCAGCTCGCGCATCGCCCGCAGGATACGCTTGTCGGTCACGTCGCTCGTCAGGACCTGGCTTTCGACCATGTTCGTGCGTTGCGTCGCGGCGTCGACCATCGTTCCCTCGCAATCGGGTTTCGTTCGGTGTTTGAGCGTGCTCTGCGGGGAGCTTAGCTGAGTACGCGCCAATTCGCGACGGGGCGTGCGGTCTCGTGGAGCGGTTTCTCCGCCGGTCCGCGATCGGCCACCGGCGTGCTTTCCAGGCTCCGATCCGTATGTTACACGGCGCATTCCTTGCGCGCTTCGGCGTCGCCGGGTGGATTGGCCACGTGGCGGAGTGGTTACGTAGCGGACTGCAAATCCGCGCACCCCGGTTCGATTCCGGGCGTGGCCTCCAATCCCTAGCGCAGGCTTTTCCAACATTTCCGAACCTCGGCGGAGGCCACGCGGGCCGCCGCCATCTCGGGGCTCCGCGATCTACGCGGAACGGCCGCCACGCGGCTCTCTGAGGGCGGCTGCACGCCGCAGGAGATCGCGACGGCCACCGGCCACGGCCTGCGCGACGTGGCTGCGATCCTAGTTCGCTACTTGGGACGCAGCGAAAAGATCGCACGGACGGCGATCGGGAAAGTTTGAGAAGGCTAGAGCGTAGCGCGGCATCATTGCTGCCCACCGACAGTCTTCAGGTGGAAGTCCAGCTCATCCTGATAGTTGATGTTTTGAGCCGCTTGGCGCCAGTCCCCAACAGGGATGAACTGCCCGTGCCCGTGCGCGTGCGCATCATTCGCGGCCGGTACGTGAGGTATTTCTTGCGCTGTCGGGAACAGGCCAATGCTGCACGCCAGCGCCTGCAATTCAAGAAAGATCTCAGCACGACGTGCCTGATGTTGAGTATTTAAATTCCGAATTTCTTGAACAAGCTGGTCGTCCACCTGCCTGAGTGCATCTCCCAACGCCTTGACGAGTGACTGTTCATTCTTGGTCGTGTGCGTAAGGATCGCACTCATCTCGTCCATGTGCTGGAGCAGCTTCGACATTATCCGACACCCCGTTGTCGCTAAATCACAATGCAATCATAGCGGCCCACACGGTTTCCGGCTGCAGCACCACTGGAAAACCTGGGGGTAACAAGTCCAGGACCGTTTTTCCAAAGCGCCCGTAACCCATTGATCTGCCGTCGCCCGTTTTCTTGACCGTCCGTTGAAATTGCTCACTTAAGTTCTGGACTGCAAATCCGCGCGGCCCGGTTCGATTCCGGGCGTGGCCTCCAATCCCCAGCGCGCCTCAGCCGCGCTTTCCGAGCATTTTACCGAACCTTTGACGAGCGCCGCAGCTGGTGGAACGCTTTCTTAGGGCCTCATCGCCGTAGCTCGGCTAATGCCGGATGCTACGCAAATCACCCCACCGTCACTGGCGCCGATCGATGGGTCTGCCCGATCCTCGCGGCCGCCGCGACCCGCGCGCCGCCGACGGCATCGGACGATCTTCACACGCGCGCCGCCGCCGTCTCATCGGCGGCATTCTGCTCGCTTGCCTCTGCTTTGCTGCCGTCGCCGTCTGGGAGCGGCTTACGGAGCCCAAGGGTGAAAATCGCGACGGACCCGTCGCCCTATGCTCCGGATTTCAACGCCGGACCTGCCTCATCGACGGCGATACGGGGCGCGACAACGGCAAGAAGTGGCGCCTGATCTCTATCGACACGCCGGAGCTGTCGGAGCCCGAGTGCGAGAATGAACGTCGCGTTGGCACCGCGGCGCGCGATAGGTTGCGCGATCTGCTCGCCGGCGGTTATCGCATCCGCCCAAGCGGGCGCGACGATCCGCACGGGCGCTCCCTGGTCGACATCGAACTGCCGGACGGCCGCGACGTCAGCCGCGTGCTGCTCGACGAAGGGCTCGCCCAGAAATGGCCAAACCGGGGGAACATCTGGTGTGACCGCTACACCGGCAGCCCTTCGCGACCCCGAGGATGACGTGGACGCAACCATCATTCCGACCATGCGCTATCGCGATGCCGCGAAGATGATCGATTGGCTGGGCGCGGCATTCGGCTTTGCGCGCCGCATGGTGATCGACGACGGCAATGGCGGCGTGGCGCACGCCGAGCTCACCCTCGGCAACGGCATGATCATGCTCGGCTCGGCGCGCGATGACGACTTCGGCAAGCTGCAGGCGACGCCTGCAGCGCTCGGCGGCACCACGCAGAGCCCGTACATCGTCGTCGCCGATGTCGCAGCCGCCTACACGAAAGCCAAGGCGGCGGGCGCCGAGATGATTGGTGATATCCGGCAACAGAGCTACGGGCGCGACTTTTCGTGCCGCGATCCCGAAGGCCACCTCTGGAACCTCGGCGATTACAACCCCTGGACCTACACCGGCTAAGCGTGGCCCCCCGCGGCCGGCGGGGGGCCGTACGCGGGCCTTGATTTAGGGACCCGAGTGTGGGAATGCAGACGCCCGCCCGCAGGGGCGGCCGCCGCCTAAGGCGCTGGCCCGTCTCGGCGCTTTCTGCTAAGAGGCGCGACGCTTATTCCGTGGTAGCTCAGTGGTAGAGCATCCGACTGTTAATCGGACGGTCGTAGGTTCGAATCCTACCCACGGAGCCAGCTCCGCCGCGCCATAGGTAGAACCTCCCCGCTACTGCGTCCTGCGCCTTCGGAAGATGACATCGCCGTGCCACGGCAAAGTCGCCTCGCAATGCGAGACGAGGTCATACCCCATGGCATCGAAGATCGTCTTGATGTCCGCGTAAAGCGCGCCACCCTCGTAGATTGGCTCCTTCGAGATCTCGCACTCACACAGCTCGAAGTGTCGAACGTAGCGGCCCATGCCGGCGAGGACGGCCGCCTCGTGGCCCTGTACGTCCAGCACCAGCAGCGAGCGCGCCTTCGACGACGGCTCAAGGCCGATCTGGTCCAGGATGGATTCAAGCGTGCGCGTGCGCAGCTCCACTGCCTTGCCCATCGTGTCGAGGCCCGGCCAACGCCTCTTCAGGCATTTGGTCGGCGGATACACGGATGAGGAGGCGCCATCGTTGTTGAATCGGTGGAAGGCGATGGTTTGCGCCTCCGTCTCGGAAACCAACGCACAGATGGCGACGTGGTCGACCGAAGCGTCGATCGGTTTGACCGCTTCGAGACGTTGCACCAGTCGCGCATACGTTTCGGGATCGCCCTCGACCCAGATAATGCGCCGCGCCCCGAGCGCTCTATAGCCGTCTGCTTCCTGAGCAAGATGCGCACCGACATGCACGACGAGTTCGATCGCGCCGGCCCCTCGAAGGTACTCCCTCGCGAAATTCCTCGGCTTGCCGAGAATCGCTCTGCGAAGCCCCGACGCAATACGCCCGCGTAACGCTAGAAAATAGCTTCGAATATGCATCGCCACCGACCCCAAAAATGGGCCGATGGACTATGACACGGCGCGCCAGTGACTCCTACTGACGGTTGCATCAGCTAGTTGCAACACCGGCGCCGCGGATCAAGGCGCCAGCGTCACGGCGGGAGGGGGCTCGTTGGGATCGCGGTCCATCTCGGCGATCTGATCGACGTTGCCGTCGCGGCCGTAGATGTCGGGACGGAACACCACTTCTCCGTCACGCTCGGCCCAGGCGGTGATGTAGACGAAATACACCGGCACGGGGCGCGTCAGGTTGACGTCGATCGCCTGACCACCTTCGACGATCTGCTGCGCCCGGCCCGGCTGACCATAGCCCTGCTCGTAGCTGGCCAGCCAATCTACCAGATCGAACACGCCCTCGACGCGCACGCAACCGGCGCTGAAAGCGCGCGAGCGCTGCTTGAACAGCGGCTTCATCGGCGTGTCGTGCATATAGACGGTGTGCACGTTCGGCATGTCGATGCGCACGAGACCCAACGCGTTCTGCGGCCCCGGATCCTGACGGAACTTGAGCTTCTGCGCTTCCGGAGAATTCCAGTCGACTGTCTGCGGATCAACCTCGCGATTGCCGGCCGGATCGAGCACGCGGATCTTCTCGTTCTGCAGGTACCCCGGCTCCTTGAGCAGACGCGGGATGAGATCGAGATGCGCGACGCTGTCAGGCACGCGCCAATACGGGAAGAAGTTCAACGCCCGGATGGTCGCCTTCACCGACGGCGTCTGCCGCTCGGTACGTCCGACGATGACGCGATGCCGCTGCTGGACCTCGTACTTGGCGACCGCCTCCAACTGGAAGGCGGGCACGTTGACGAGCACGTAGCGCTCCTCGGTCGGCGTCGCCATCAATTCGCGGATGCGGCCGAGGTTCATGCGCAGCTGAGCGATGCGCTGGTCGACGGTCATGTTCAGCGCGGGATAAGTCGAACGCTCGACGCGGCCGGTCGGACGCAGGCCATTACGGCGCTGGTAGCGGCGCACAGCCTCGGTCAGATCGCTGTCGAACGTGTATGAGTTGTAGCCGTCGTTACGCCGCGGCATGTCCCCGCTCATCTGCAGCCGGCGGCGCAGCAGCGGCACGCGCTCGTCGTCCTCTCCCTCGCGCATCATGCGTCCGGGCGGAACGATCGGCCAGCCGCCGTTGTCGGCGATCTGCTGATACTTGGCGATGGCGGCGTCCATGGCGGCGACCATCTCGTCGCTGCGCATCGGCATGGCGTCGGGGCGAAGATCATCGAGGGTCTCGTCCCTCTGGGCGGCGCGATCGCGCACCGCGTCTTGCTGCCGGCGTCCGGAGTAGTCCGGTGTGCCGGAGCCCGTCAGGCTTTCCCACCAATTTGCCTGCGCAGCCTGCCCGTGTGCCGGTGCACCAAGCAAGACGACACTGAACAGGCCGGCAAGAGCGCACATGGCTAGGCTGTAGGACTCGGCACCGCGCTTGAAGAGATGGTGCGAACCGAAGAGCCGCGCGGAGGCGCGAAATGCCAGCATGAATCCGTCCTGATTTTTACTGCGACAGCCGCAAACCCCAGCCGCCGGAACGGCACCACTGTCCTGGCGCCGCGCCCGCTTCGGCTCCTACACTCCAATTGCCTCAATAGCCGCCAGGATATGGCCAAACCAAGACGATTGGACGCCGCTAACTTGTACCGCTGGAGGATGCCCCCTGACGCGATGCGATTTGGTCGCAGTGAGCCTAGTGTGATGATCGAGAAGTCCGCTACGTCATGCTCGGCTGGGTAGTGAGGCGGACTTCTCGATCTGAAGCACACTAGAGAGCATTAACTTGGCTAGTGTCCTTCAGATCGCGAAATTCGTTCTACCCCTGCCGCCCACCGAGACGAATTTCGCGATCAGGACACTAGAGTTCAAGTCACTCCTCTGTGCGAAAATGATCCCACCCGGTTTGGTGGAAGGCGACCGCCCGGCCGTCTGCGTCCGTCGCTACAACGCCGTCCTCGCGCGCCGTGATGACACCGATACGCGTCACGCGTGTGCCCGATTGCTCAGCGCACCGTTCGAACTCGGCGCCGCGTTCCGGCGGGATAGTCGCCAGTACCTGATAATCTTCGCCGCCGGTCACAAGATCGGCAAGGCTGGCGCCACCGGCCGCGATGACGGCGCGCGCCGCGTCCGAGAGCGGCACGCGCGGCAACTCGATGCGTCCCCCGCCGTCGGTAGCTCGGCACAGGCGCTCGAAATCCTTGATCAGGCCGTCGGAGATGTCCATCGCCGCCGAGGCGCAGGCGCGGATGTCCTGTGCCATGGCCACCGGCGGTTGCGGCCGGCAGAACCTCCCGGCGAGCACTCGGCAGTCCGCGTCGTCGAGCCCCAAACGTTGCCGCATCGCCGGATCGCGGCGTAGTGCCAGGCCCAGCGCCGCATCACCGATGGTGCCGGACACATACACCAGATCACCCGGGCGAGCCGTCGCGCGGTGCACCATGGTGCCAGCGGGAACGGTGCCGAAGGCGGTGATGGAGACGCTGAGCGGTCCCGGCGTGCGATCGGTGTCACCGCCTGCAAGCCGGCACCCGAACCTTTCCTGTGCCGCGCGCAGGCCGGACGTGAACTTTTCGAGCCAGACGCGGTCCGGCATCTGCGGCAGCGCGATGCCCATCAGATAGGCGAACGGCTCGGCACCTTTGGCGATGAGGTCGGAGACGTTGACCGCGAGCGCCTTCCAGCCGATGGCGCCCGGATCCTCGTCGGGGAAAAAGTGCACGCCGGCGATCACCGCGTCCGTCGTCACTACCAACTCGGTGCCGGGCGGCGGTGCGAGCAGCGCGCAATCGTCCTTGAGACCGAAGGCGCCTTCGAACCCGGCGGTCAGCGGCGCCCAGAATTCCGCGATCAGCGCTTCTTCGCCGCTCGTCGCGTCCGGCAGGTCAGCCTTACTTGGGTCGCTTGGCATCGCGGTCGAACTCGGCGGCGCGCAGCTGCCGTCCCAGCTTGTCGAGCACACCGTTGACGACCTTCGGCTCATCCTCGGAGAAGAACGAGTGCGCGACGTTGATGTACTCGTTGATGACAACGCGGCTCGGCACGTCGGGACGCTCCATCAGCTCGAACACGCCGGCGCGCAGGATGGCCCGCACGATGGCGTCGATGCGAACGAGGCGCCAGCCCTCGGCGAGTTGTTTGTCGACCAAGGGATCGATGTCGCGCTGTCGGCGCACCACGCCGCGAATGAGCTCGGCGAAGAACGCCGGATCCGCGCCGGCCGCCGCTTCATCACCCGGGGCACGAGGAAAGCGCAACAGCGTGAACTCTTCGATCACGTCGTTGAGGTCGGTGCCCGCGAGGTCCATCTGATAGAGGCCCTGCACGGTCGCGACACGCGCTGCGGTGCGCGGGGGCAGCGCGATCTTGCCCGGCGTCGGCGTGGCGTTCGTCGTCGTCATGCGCTTTGCCCCTCGAACGCGCGCTGCAGCTCGATCAACCGCAAACAGGCGCGCGCCGCGTCTCCGCCTTTTCCGTCGATGCCACCGCGGGCACGCGCCAGCGCCTGCTCCTCGGTGTCGACCGTCAGGATGCCGTTGCCGACCGGCACAGCGTGCTCGATGGCGACCTGCATCAGCCAATGGTTGGCGTTGTTGCAGACGATATCATAGTGCGAGGTCTCGCCGCGAATAACGCAACCGAGAGCAATGACGCCGTCCCACTTGCCGTTGTCGGCGTGGCGCGGCAATAGCCCAGAGGCGACGGCATGCGCCACGACCTGCGGGATCTCCAATGCGCCGGGAACGGTGATCCTATCATGAGCGATGCCCTGCGCATCCAGCGCAGCAATAGCGCCGCCGACCAGCTCGTCGGCGATCGCGTCGTAGAAGCGTCCCTCGACGATGAGCACACGCGCGCGCATTTCTCCTTTCAGAGGCTTACCTGCGCTGCGCGTCGGTCTGTCCAGTTTGACGATCATCTCACTCGATCCTGCGCGTGCCGACGATGCGCAATCCGAAGCCTTCGAGGCCGACATAAACCTGCGCCGGCGAATTCGTCAGCAGCGTCATATCACGCACACCGAGGTCGGTGAGGATTTGCGAGCCGACGCCGATTTCGACGCGGCGGCGCTCGCGCGCCCCCTCGGCGGGCTTGGCCGGCTGCACGCGGCCACTGATCCATTCGGAAACCGATTTCGGCCGTAGGTCGCGGATGAGCACGACGACGCCGCGGCCCTCCTTCTCGATCATGCGCAGCGAGTGGGCGATCTGTCCCTCGCCTGCCTCGCCGACGCCGAGAAGGTCGCCGAGCAGGTTGACGGCGTGTACGCGCACCAGCACCGGGCCGGGCGCCGACAGGTCGCCCTTGACGAGTGCTAGATGCTCGCTCTGATCGACCGTCGTCTCGTAGACGTGCAGGTCAAATTTGCCCGCCGCCGTCGTGACGCTGGTCTTGGCGGTGGCGCGCACCAGATGCTCGTCGCGCAGCCGGTTGGCAATGAGGTCGTCGATGGCGCCGATCTTGAGGCCGTGCCGCTGCGCGAAGGCGACGAGGTCGGGCATGCGCGCCATGGTGCCGTCGTCGTTCATGATCTCGCAGATCACCGCCGCCGGATAGAGACCGGCCATGCGCGCCAGATCGACGGACGCTTCGGTATGGCCGGCGCGGATCAACACGCCGCCCTCGCGCGCGACGAGTGGAAACACGTGCCCGGGCGAGACGATGTCGGCGGCGCCCTTCGTCGCGTCGATGGCGGTGGCGATGGTGCGTGCGCGATCGGCCGCCGAGATGCCGGTCGAGATGCCCTCGCGCGCTTCGATCGACTGCGTGAAGGCTGTACGGTTGCGCGAGCGGTTGCGGCCGACCATCGCTTCGAGCTCAAGGTCGGCTGCGCGGGCGCCGGTGAGCGTCAGGCAGATCAGTCCGCGCCCGTAGCGCGCCATGAAGTTGATGGCGTCAGGTGTCGCCATTTGGGCGGGAATGACGAGGTCGCCCTCGTTCTCGCGCTCCTCGGCATCGACGAGCACGACCATGCGGCCGTTGCGCATGTCCTCTAATATCTCGGAGATCGAGGACAGGCAGCCGCGGCCTTCCGAGATGGCGTGTTTGCCAACGTCGTGCGTCAAGGGCGAAACTCCAGGAGCCGCGCGATATAGCGCGCGAAGAGGTCAACTTCGAGATTGACCGATTGCCCGGGGGTTTTCGCGCCCCAGGTGGTCACCGTCAAGGTGTGCGGGATGACGTTGACCCCGAACCTCTTGTCGCTGACCTCGTTCACCGTCAGCGATACGCCATCGAGGCTAATAGAGCCTTTCGGGGCGATGTAAGGGGCAAGGTGCTCGGGCACCTCGAAGGAGAAGCGGCGGCTCTCCCCGTCCGGCAGTACGCCGACGATCCGGGCGAGGCCGTCAACGTGCCCCGTGACGAGATGGCCGCCCAGCTCTTGCCCAAGGCGCAGCGAGCGTTCGAGGTTGATCTTGCGGCCGGGATGCCACTCGCCGATGGTCGTCTTGCCGCGCGTCTCGTTCGACACGTCGACCGTGAACACGCTGCCGCCTGCGTCGGCACGGATCGACGTCATCGTCAGACAGCAGCCGTCGCATGCCATCGAGCCGCCGACCTCCAGCTCCTGCGCCGGATAACGCGCACGGATGGTGAAGCGGCCGTCCTCGCGCGCCGTTACCTCGCCGATGTCGGAGACGATGCCGGTGAACATGGCTTGGCTTCCTCTTAGCGTTTCGTCGCGTCGTTCTGGTCGTGGCGCGCGCCGTGATGCCAATGGCGGCGCACCGCCAGCATATCGTCGCCGCCGATGGTTCGCCGGTCGTAAATGTCGAAGCCTTCGGTGGTCATATAGCGATTAAGCGCGCCGAACGCTGCAGCCGGCGACAGCTCGCCGCCATCGGGCCCCCGCGCGTGGAACAGCACCGCGGCGTCGATCAGCCCGGCGCGCGAGAATGCGCCCCAGGTCGCCGCGCCCCCCTCCAGCAACAGCCGTGTGACGCCGCGCGCCACCAGGGCCTCCATGACAGCAGGAAGCCAGAACTCGCCGCCGATGAGCCGCATCGGAAAGACCTCGGCTCCCGTAGCGCGCAGCGCCGAGGCATCGGCATCTTCCGGGCAGAACACCCAGAGCGAGTGCGCCTTCGCCGTCTGAGCCAAGCGGGATCGCTCGAGGCCGGTCAACTCGCGTGCCAGCACGACGCGCACGGGCGAGCGCGCTTCCAGCCCGGGCAAACGACAGGTGAGCAGCGGGTCGTCGTCCAGCACGGTGCGCCGCCCCACGAGAATGGCGTCGGACCGGGCGCGTAATAGGTGCCCGGCCGCACGCGCTTCCGGGCTGGTCGCCCAGGCGGGCCGACCTTCGCCTCCGCGCGGCACCGCGCCGTCGGCGGCCAGCGCCAGCTTGGCCGTTACCAGGGGGCGGCGCTCGGTCACGCGCAAGATGTGCCCGGCGGCGATCCAATGCGCGGCCTCGACCATCAGCCCGCGGTCGATCTCGATGCCCGCGTTGCGCAAGCGCGCAAGCCCACGCCCGGCGACGCGCGGATCGGGATCCTCGATTGCGCACACGACGCGCGCCAGGCCGGCGGCGACGATGGCGTCGGCACAGGGCGGCGTCACACCGAAGTGCGAGCACGGCTCCAAGGTTACATACATGGTGGCGCCGCGGGCGCGGGAGCCGGCGCGGGCGATGGCCTCGGTTTCGGCATGCGGCCGCCCGCCCGGCGCGGTCCAGCCGCGCGCGATGACCTCGCCGGTGCTCTCATCGGCGATGACCGCACCGACCGAAGGATTAGGCGCCGTACGCCCGAGCCCGCGCGCCGCGACGCCCAGCGCGATCTGCATCATCTGGGTATCGAACTCTGAGCGCTCCGCGGGGCGCATCACGCTCAATGCTTCTTGAGCGGCGCCGTCTCCACAACGGAGCTCTCGAAGGCGATGTGAGCCGCTTCATGCGGCGTAGCGGGCTCGGCGGCAATCTCGCCGAGCACCTCGTGGAAATCGGAGGCCTCGCGGAAATCGCGATAGACGGAGGCAAAGCGCACGTAGGCGACCGGATCGAGCCCGCGCAGCGCCTCCATGACGAGGCCGCCGATCATCGAGGAAGCGATCTCGCTCTCGCCCTGGCTCTCGAGCTGGCGCACGAGGCCCGAAACCATGCGCTCGACGCGTTCGGGGTCGATCGGCCGCTTGCGCAGCGCGATGTCGACGGAACGCATCAGCTTGTCGCGATCGAAGGCAACCTTGCGGCCCGAGCGCTTGACGACCAGCAGCTCGCGCAGTTGTATCCGCTCGAATGTCGTGAAGCGGCCGCCGCAGTCGGGGCACACGCGCCGCCGCCGGATGGCCGCGTTCTCCTCGGTCGGACGGCTGTCCTTCACCTGTGTGTTTTCGCCGGCGCAGTACGGGCAGCGCATCGGGGCCTCCCCTCGTTCGCCGGCTCATGCAGCCGAAGCGCGGCGAAACGATTATTAGCTGCTGTGCTGCCGCAGAAGCAACGAGGCGCGCCTAGGATATCCCAAGCGCGCCTCGCGATGTTGGTAACTTACGATCAGGAATAGATCGGGAACCGCTTGCAGAGCTCGATCGCCTGCGCCTTGACCTTCTCCTCGACCGCGCCGTTGCCCTCGGCGCCGTTCTTGGCGAGCCCGTCGAGCACCTCGGCGATCATGCGACCGATCTCCTGGAATTCGGCGACACCGAAACCGCGCGTGGTACCGGCCGGGGCTCCGAGGCGCACGCCGGACGTCACCATCGGCTTCTCAGGGTCGAACGGCACACCGTTCTTGTTGCAGGTGATGTGCGCACGCTCCATCGCCTTCTCGGAGATGTTGCCGGTCAGCTTCTTGGGACGCAGGTCGAGCAGGATCAAATGCGTGTCGGTGCCGCCGGAAACGAGCGCGAAGCCGGAGTTGACCAGAACCTCGCCCATCGCCTTGGCGTTCTCGATGACGTTCTTGGCGTAGACCTTGAAGTCGGGACGCAGCGCCTCGCCGAAGGCCACCGCCTTGGCGGCGATGACATGCATCAGCGGGCCGCCCTGGATGCCGGGGAAGATCGCCGAGTTGATCTTCTTGGCGATGTCCTCGTCGTTGGTGAGGATCATGCCGCCGCGCGGACCGCGCAGGGTCTTGTGCGTCGTCGTGGTGACGACGTGCGCATGCGGGAACGGGCTCGGATGCTGGCCGCCGGCGACGAGACCGGCAAAGTGCGCCATGTCGACCATCAGATAGGCGCCAACCTCGTTGGCGATGGCGCGGAAGTCGGCGAACTCAAACTGGCGCGGATAGGCGGAGCCGCCGGCGATGATGATGCGCGGGCGATGCTCGAGCGCGAGCTTATAGACCTCGTCCATGTCGACGCGGTGCGTGTCGGGACGCACCATGTACGACACCGGCTTGAACCACTTGCCCGACTGGTTGACTGGCGAGCCGTGCGTCAAGTGTCCGCCGGCGGCGAGGCTGAGGCCGAGAATGGTATCGCCCGGCGCGGCGAGCGCGTTGAATACGCCCTGGTTGGCCTGCGAGCCCGAGTTGGGCTGCACGTTGGCAAAGCCGCAGCCGAAGAGCTTCTTGGCGCGGTCGATGGCGAGCTGCTCGACGATGTCGACGTACTGGCAACCGCCGTAGTAGCGACGCCCGGGATAGCCCTCGGCGTACTTGTTGGTCAGCACGCTGCCGGCGGCTTCCAGCACGGCCTTGGAGACGATGTTCTCCGACGCGATCAGCTCGATCTCGTGCTGCTGACGGTCGAGCTCCTTGCCGATCGCGCTGGCGACGTCGGGATCGCTGTCGGCAATGCTGGCGGTGAAGAATCCGCTCTTGGAGACGGGCTCGGCCTTCGCGTTAAACATCTCTCTTTGTCCTTAGCTGTCGCGGCAGATAAATGGGTTTGGCCTTCGAGCGCGCGGGGCGGCCAATAGCTCGCCGCCATAGTAGGATCGCGCCGCTTCGGGCTCAAGCCGTACAGCTTAATGCGGTTTCCAACTAGCCTTTTCTAGGGGGTGCGCCGAAGCGCAGCGGGGCGGCCTACTCCGCCGCCAGCCGCCCTGATTGGCCCTTCGACAGAGGGCAGGCATCCCAAAGGAAGGCTCAGCGACGCAACGAGATGATCCACCTGTGCCGGCGTATGCACCGGTGAGGGCGTCAGACGAATACGCTCGGTGCCGCGCGGCACGGTCGGATAATTGATCGGCTGGACGTAGATCGCGTAGTGCTCGAGCAGAGCGTCGGTTACAGCCTTGCAGTGCACCGGGTCGCCGATGGTCACCGGCACGATATGGCTCGGCGAGATCACCACGGGCAGTCCGGCCTCGATCAGGCGGCTTTTGACCTCCGCGGCGCGCTCCTGGATCTGGGTGCGCTCGATGGTGCTCGACTTGAGGTGGCGGATGCTGGCAACGGCGCCGGCGGCCAGGGCCGGGGCCAGGGAGGTGGTGAAGATGAAGCCGGCGGCATACGAGCGGATCGCATCGCAGCAATCGCGGGAAGCGGCGATGTAGCCGCCCATGACGCCGAAGCCCTTGGCCAGCGTGCCGTTGATGATGTCGACGCGATGCATGACGCCGTCGCGCTCGGCGATGCCACCGCCGCGCGGGCCATAGAGGCCGACCGCGTGGACTTCATCGAGGTAGGTCAGCGCGCCGTACTTCTCGGCGAGGTCGCAAATCGCAGCGATGGGGGCGATGTGCCCATCCATCGAGTAGACGCTCTCGAAGGCGATGATCTTTGGCGTGGCGCGATCGAATTCCTTGAGCTGCGTCTCGAGGTCTTCGATGTCGTTGTGGCGCCAGATGCGCTTGGGGCCGCGTCCGTGACGGATGCCGGCGATCATCGAGGCGTGGTTCTTCTCGTCGGAGAAGATCACCGCGCCGGGCAGCAGCTGCGACAGCGTCGCGAGCGTTGAATCGTTGGCGACATAGGCAGAGGTGAACAGCAGCGCCGCTTCCTTGCCGTGCAGATCGGCAAGCTCTTCCTCCAGTTCCACGTGATAGTGCGTGGTACCGGCGATGTTGCGCGTGCCGCCGGAGCCGGCGCCGACCATGTCGATCGCCTCATGCATCGCGGCAATGACGGATGGGTGCTGCCCCATGCCGAGGTAGTCGTTCGAGCACCAGACGGTGATGGGACGCCCGGCTTCGGACTTGTCGAAGTGCTCGGCGGACGGATATGCGCCGCGCCGACGCTTTACGTCGGCGAACACCCGGTAGCGGCCTTCGCGACGGACGGCGTCGAGCGCATCTTTGAACTTTTTAGCGTAGTCCATCCGGCGACTTTCAACTCCCCTAGTGTCTTTTTCTTTATCATCGCCCGCCTAACCAACGCGAGCAACGTGTCTATTGTCGCGCTGGCAATCAAGGACCGCGCGAAAAGTTGCGACTTTTGCGGGCTGACGGACTTGACGTGGGTCAACGCTGCGGCGCGAAAGCTAGTATGCCGCAGCGATCTCGCCCACCCCGTCCTTCTGGTAAATGTCGGGCCGGAATTGGATGACGCCGTCGGGCGTCGCCCAGGCCGTGACATAGGCGAAATACAGCGAAACCGGCTTACGCAGCCGCACCATTTTCGTCTGGCCCGATTCCTTAAGGTGCTCGACCTGCTCGGCGCTTCCTTGTCCGGTGAGCAGCCACGTCGCCAGCTCCTCGATGTTCTGCACGCGCACACATCCCGAGCTGGCAGCTCGGAAATTACGCCCGAACAGAGATTCCTTCGGACTGTCGTGCATATAGACTGAACTCGAATTTGCGAAGTTGATCTTCAGGAAGCCGAGCGGGTTATCTTTTCCCGGCACCTGCCGATACGACAGCGACAGCGGTCGTGAGCTCGACCAATCGATCGTCTCTGGGTCGATCTTCTTGCCGCCTTCGTAGGCGTCGATGCCGAACTTCACGAGCACGCTTTCGGCGCCCTTCGTCTGCATGTCGCGACCCTTGGGGATCAGGTCCTCCTTGATCACCGTCGGCGGCAGCGTCCACGTCGGGTTGAAGGCGAGGTCGGTGATGGTCGAGCGGAGCATCGGCGTCGGGCGGTCGGGCTTGCCGACAACCCCCGAGTGCCGCTGGAAGACGGCGCCATTCTCGATCGCCTCGATCTGCGCCGCTGGGATGTTCACCAGCACGTAGCGCTTGCCGACGATCTTGGTGAGATCGGTCAGCCGCGTGAGGTTGGCCTTCAGCTGCGCGAGCCGCACCTCGGCCGGCACATTGAGCGCAGCGATGGTGCGCTTGTCGACGATCCCGGTCGGCGCCAGGCCGTTGGATGCCTGGAAGCGCTTCACCGCGGTGTCGAGATCATTGCCATAGTAGTTCGGGTAGCTCGAGCTTTCGCCGAGGTCGCCCGACGCGGTCGAGCCGCTGACGCAGCGTGGCGACGGCAGGATCTGTCGCGGCTGGCTCCAACTCGACTTCTGGCATAGCCGGGAAGCCGCCGGCAGCGACGATCGCCTCATACTTCGCGACGGCGGCCTTGGTCGGCTCGATGTTCGCCTTCGACAGGGTCGGGTACCCCTTCGGCGGATTTTGCTGCCACTCTTTGATGAAGCTGCGGTCATAACCGCCGTTGTACTGCGCCGGACCTTCGCCGACGGGCCCAAACCGCAGGCCGTCCTGAGCACTCAGCGGCGCTGCGGCGCCGAGCAGCAGAGCAATGCAGGCAACGCGTGCGGCAGTGCGTTTCCCCTGGTAGAGATCACGACAGCCCCTCCCGCCTTCATACGGAGACTTTTGCGCTCGCGCATCCGGCCGCAAGCCGCCGAAATATCTAGAAATTTGCGGCGGCTTGCAAAGGCAAAATTATTATGGCGGAGCAAAAGGGGGCCCACCCGCGCATGGAAATAGCGCAAATGAAAAGGGCCGCCGGTTTCCCGCGGCCCTTCCAACTGATGCCTGACACGTCGCTTTAAGCGATTAGAGGCGATAGCGGATCTGGTCCGACCAGAAGCGTTCGAGGCGGACGAGCGCCTTGTTGAGACCGCGGAAATCCTCCTCGGAAACCTCACCGACCGTCTCGACCGAGCCGAGCTGGCGCTGGTACAGCTTCTGCACCACCTCGCAAGCTTCCTTGCCCTTGTCGGTCAGGCTGACGCGCACGCTGCGACGGTCGGTTTCCGACCGCTTGTAGTGCAGGTAGCCCATGTCGACGAGCTTCTTGAGATTGTAGGAGACGTTCGAGCCGAGGTAGTAGCCGCGCGTCTTGAGCTCGCCTGCGGTCAGCTCGCTGTCGCCGATGTTGTACAGCAGCAGCGCCTGAACGCTGTTGAGGTCGGCACCGCCGAGGCGGTCGAACTCGTCCTTGATCACGTCGAGCAGCAGCCGATGCAGTCTTTCGACGAGGCGCAACGCCTGCAGATATTCGGAGCGAAAATTCTCGGTATGCGTTGGCGCACGATGGCGCGCCACATCGAGCGCAACACTCATAACTGCCTCATACTGTTTGACGCCTGGTCCCGGGTTTTGCTTTGTCCGGGTTACGCCAACAGGTAAGGCATAAAACTAAAAGTCACCTAAATATCTATAGTAAAAGAATAGTAATAGGGTGTCGTCGGAACGTTTCATTCACCCTGAGCAGGCAGTCCCCGCCAGCGTAGGTTGTGCACTTGATTACACGCGCGCCGCCTGCATCTCCGCCCGTGTCGGAAGCGCAAGCTCATCGGGGCCCAAGGTCACGAAATAATCTTCGACCATCGCGTTGGTGACTTCCTCCAAGCGCGCCGGCTGCCACTGCGGCTTGCCGTCCTTGTCGATCAGCGCGGCGCGCACGCCTTCGTAGAAATCGTGGCCGTCGAGGAAACGGCAGGCGAGCCTGTAGTCGACGCTGAGCGTCTGACGCAAATCGAGCGCGCGCGCATCGCGAATGTGCCGCTGCGTGACCTTGAGCGAGATCGGCGAGCGCGCCCTGAGATCGGCGATAACGCCCTCCGCCCAGTCGCGTGCCTTGCCGCCAACCAAGCCGAGCCGCGCAACGATCTCTTCAACGGTCGGCGCCGAGAAGCAGTACGCGATGTGCGCCGCATAAGGCACGAGCTCGCCCGGCCCCGGATCGACCTGCAGATTATCGAGCACCGTATCGACCGGCCAGGTGTCGGCGAAGGCTGCCTTGATGTCCTCAAAGCGCGACGCCGGGATGCAATGCGTCAGCAGCCCGAGCGCGTAGGCATCCGCCTGCCCGATCGAGCGCCCGGTAAGCCCGAGGTACATGCCGATGCTGTCGGGCATGCGCGACAGCGGCCACGCCGCGCCGACATCCGGAAAGAGGCCGATCGCCGTCTCCGGCATGGCGAAGCGATACTTCTCGCCCGCCACGCGATGGGTGCCGAACAGGCTGATGCCGACGCCTGATCCCATCACCGGGCCATCGATGAGCGAAATGGTCGGCTTGGAGAAGCACTCGTGCAGCCAGTTGAGCGCGTACTCGTCCTTGAATGCACGCCGCGCGCGCTCGCGATCCTCGCGACCCCAGCGCACGATCTCGCGCACGTCGCCGCCGGCTGAGAATGCCTTCTCGCTCGCCGACTGGATGACGACGCAATAGGTATGCGCCTCGCGGGCAAAGCGCGGGAACGCCGCGGCGAGCTTCTCCCGCATTGCGGTGGTGAGCGCGTTGAGAGCGCGTGGCCGGTTGAGCGTGATGACCGCCAGCGAGCCACGCGCCTCGATCAGCACGTCCTCGACCGGCTGCTCCGCGGAACCATCCGCCGTCATCTGCGCTCCTCTTGCATCGCCTTGCACAACTTTGTTCCCGTGCGCTGACCAATCGCTGCAGCGCATCATCAATCGGACCGATTTGGACCTATACACTGAGGACGATTGCAACGAAACTTGCACGGTTGATTTGCCCAAGAGCTGGCCGAAGAGCCCCCGTGCCCCCGCACTTCGAGAAGGTGGAGACGCGACGATGCTGCGATTCGGTCTGGGCTTTGCGATAGCGCTCGGCGCCTTCTGCGCCACAGCCAATGCACAGGGCACCCAAACCGTCGTCGCCGCTAGTCAGTCGAAGCCGGAGAAAACCCGGCATTCGCGCGGCATGGATCGTGCGGCAGTGACGGCGCAGCCGCTGATGGAGCCGCCGCTACCCGAACGCAAGACGGCCAAGGCGTCACCTATCGCCCCGCCGCCCGAGACCTGGACGGCGGCCGAGATCGATGCCGCCAAGACGCGCTGCGCCGAGGCACTCAAGGGGCTTGATGCCGAGATCAAGTACGAGGCACCGATCAAGGAGGGACTGTGCGGCACGCCCGCACCTATCCGTCTTTCGCGCATCGGCAGTGTCACCTTCACGCCCGCCGCACTCATCAACTGCGGGCTGCTGCAGCCGCTCAACACCTGGATCAGCAAGGACCTGCAGCCGGCTGCCCAGCGGCAACTCGGCGCCAAGATTACCAAGATCGAGGTGATGAGCGATTATTCGTGCCGTACCGCCTTCGGGCGCGTCGGCCGCAAGCTCAGCCAGCACGCCTACGTCGACGCGCTCGACATCCGCGGCTTCGTCACTACTAAGAACGAAGAGGTGGTCGTACTGAACAGCTGGGGCGCTACCAGCCGCGATATCGCCGCTGCGGCGGCTGCCGCAAAGGCCAAACAGGAGCAGCTGGCCGCGGCGCAGACCGAAGCGGCGAACGCCCAGCGCGACAACCTGCGCGACGGCAAATCCGACGGCACCGACCGGCCCGCGCCGACACCGACGGCGTCCTCGCTCGGCACGCCGGGATCGGGCGCCGTCAAGGCATCGCGTTCCGGCGGCGTCGACAAGGTCACCGTTATCTTGTCGGGCAGCGGCAAGAAGGCTACGGCGGCGCGCCTTGGTGGCCCCGATGACCAACTGCTCGCCGACTCCAACCGCAATAGTAAGAAGGCGCTGACGCAAGGCGCGCAGACGTCGGCGGCCATCAGCCCCGAGCTTTTGGCGGCACCACCATCCGGTCCGCGGGCCCGCTTCCTGCGTGAAGCGCACACGGCGGCCTGCCGCATCTTCGGCACGACACTCGGCCCGGAAGCCAACGAAGCGCACCGCAACCACTTCCACGTCGACATGGCCGAGCGAAAAGTAAAAAAGATCTGCGACTAACCGTCTTGTGACGCTTCCGGCGCACAGCCCTTGCCAAAGGCGTCCCATTGCGGTGAGTGTGAGGGTGCCCCCTCGCCCCCGGACGCCGACCATGAAGCCCCGCCAGCCCGTCTCGCAATTAAAGCCGTCCGCCCGCGCCGACGCGCCCGAGCGCGCCACGGCGTCCGCCCTCGGCGCGTTCCCTTCGGTGCGCCTACGCCGCGCACGCAGCACCCGCTGGTCCCGCCGCCTCGTCGCCGAGCACCGGCTGGGCGTCGACGATCTCATCTGGCCACTGTTCGTCATCGAGGGCAGCAACAAGCGCGTGCCGATCGCCTCCATGCCCGGCATCGAGCGGCTCTCGGTCGACAACATCGTCGCTGCCGCCGAGCAGGCGGTGCAGCTCGGCATCCCGGCCATCGCGCTGTTCCCCAACACCGAGCCGAAGCTGCGCACCGAAGACGCGCGTGAGGCGTTCAATCCGGACAACCTCGTCTGCCGCGCGACGCGCGCCGTGAAGGATGCCGGCCTCGACATCGGCATCGTGCTTGACGTCGCGCTCGATCCCTACACGAACCACGGACACGATGGATTGTTGCGCGGCTCCGATATCGCCAACGACGAGACGCTCGAGGCGCTGGTGCGCCAGTCGCTCATACAGGCGGAAGCAGGCGCCGACATCCTGGCGCCCTCCGACATGATGGACGGCCGCGTCGGCGCCATTCGCTCGAGCCTGGAAGAGAACGGCTACACCAACACGCTGATCATGGCGTACGCGGCCAAGTATGCGTCGGCGTTCTACGGCCCGTTTCGCGACGCAGTCGGCTCATCGGTGACGCTTGCCTCATCGCAAGGCCAGCGCGACAAGCGCTCCTACCAGATGGATCCGGCCAACTCCGACGAGGCGGTGCGCGAGGTGGCGCTCGATCTCGCCGAGGGCGCCGACCTCATCATGGTGAAGCCCGGCATGGCCTATCTCGATATCGTGCGTCGCATCGCCGAGACCTTCCGCGTTCCGACGTTCGCCTATCAGGTGTCGGGCGAGTACGCGATGCTGCAGGCCGCCGCCCAAGCCGGTTGGCTGGACGGCGAAGCGGTGATGATGGAGAGCCTGCTCGCCTTCAAGCGCGCCGGCGCCTCCGGCATCCTCACCTACTTCGCGCCGCGCGCCGCAGCGGTGCTGAACGAGACGCGCTGAATATCGCACTCACGGCCGCTAGCTGAAATGCAATCGGACGCCCTAGCGACTACGCCGGGACGTCCGATCTGAGGCTCCGCGAATATCCGCGGAGAAGGCATTCCTACTTGTAGTTCTCCGCTGGAGCAGAGGTGCCCGTCTCACCTGAGCTGGCGCCGCTCGAAGCGCCGCTCTTCACCAACCCGTTGCTGCAGGCTTTAGAGAACTCGGCTTTCTCGAGGGTCTTGTCGCCATCCGGGTTGGCAGCCTTGAAATCCGTCACATACGCCGATGCCTGAGACTGGGTTATGGGGCTACCGTCCGGACTTGCTTGGTTCCAGAGCGATGCGCATTCGGCTGCTGACAGCTTCATGGCGCTCTGTCCCGGATCCGTCTGAGCATAAGCTCCGAAAGCCGCTCCTGCCGATAATAGTCCGGCGAGCAAAATGCGTTTCATAGGACGTTCTCCTCTTATTTCGATCGGTTTACCGATCTTGCGGATTTCAACGTCCCTGCGGCGAGTGATGTTCCTTGCTTCGATCGACGGTCTCGAAACGCAAAGAAGGCCGGTGAGCGATCACCGGCCTTCTGCGTCATGACGTGAGGCGTTCAGTCTTAGGCGATCAGCAGCAGCAGCTTCTGGCCGGCCGGCGACTTCAGCTCTTTCTCGTCGAGCGTGCCGTCGTCATCGGGATTGGCCGCCTTGAAGAGCTTCTCGATCTCCGCGTTGTACTCTTTGATATCGAGAGTGCCGTCGTTGTCGGGATCGGCTGCTTTCAGCTCGGCGGCATCCAGACGTCCGGTCAGCTCTTTTGCATCGAGCGTACCGTCGTTGTCGGGGTCGAGCTTCTTGAACACTGCAGCGCCAGCGGCCTTGGCCTCTGCAAGATCGACCGTGCCATCGGCATCTGGATCGAGTGTCTTCATAAGAGCCGCATCGACGGCCACCTCGGCCATCGCCGACTGCGAAAGAACCGCACCGGCGCCGACCAGCAGGCCGAGCGCGAGAATTATTCTGGGAAGCATTGGCAATCTCCGGTTCGTCTTTTTCTGGTTATCACGGAATTGGAAATACCTGCGGGATGCATCAAGTTCCACAGCGAGGCTTGGCCTCGGTGAGCGCGCCGTGACCGCAGAGCCGACGATGCTGCGCTAACTTAAGAGAAAAACGCCACGTAACGCGCGCGATCTCAGCTGTGGATTTATTTAGCGGCGCACGCGGCGGCGCGGCGCGAAGGGGTCTTCTTCGGGCGGCGGCGCCTCGCCGGCGGCGGCATTGGGATCAGCGGGCGCGTGCTGCGCGACCGAGCCCTTGGGCTTCTGACAGTCGGTGAGCCACACGTCGAACACCGGGTGCTCGACGGCGTTGAGGCCCGGGCTCTCGGCAAACATCCAGCCGGTGAAGATGCGCTTCTCCTGGCCGTCGAGTTGTATCTCGTCCACCTCGACGAACGACGTCGTCTTCGGCTGCTCCTCCGGCGGGCGCGAGTAGCAGACGCGCGGCGTCACCTTCAGCTGGCCGAACTGGGCGGTAGAATTGAGCGGCACTTCGAACTTGGAGGTGCGTGCCGTTACCTTGTCGAGGGCGGAGAATACGGCGACGCCGTTATCGATGCGATCGGCGTGCGCGCTGCCGGCGAAAAACACACCTGCGCCGGCAAGCGTAAGCGCCGCCATCGCCCGCCCGCGCGAAGTCTTCTGCCTGTCAGTCATTCGCACCGCGTTGCCTTGCAGCTTTGCGCATCGGTCGTAAGGGCTTGTCCGCGCTTCATTCCCTGGGCCGCGAGTTGGGCCGAAGTTGGGACGCAGTGCGCGGCCTTGCGTCCTCTTCAAGTGTCGGGGCGCCAGGCCTTGTAGTCGCCGGTTGCCTTGGCACGCACGCCACGCCCGAGGATCGAGCCCGGCGGACGGTAGGCGCCCGGCGTGCCCGTCTGATTCATCAGATGCGGGCGCTGCCACGGCCGCGGCCGGTAGTTCTGCTCGGTCGGCGGCGTATCGACCGTGTAATGCAGCCAGCCGTGCCAGCCTGCCGGCACCTTCGAGGCGTCTGCGAAGTCGGTGTAGGTGACCCAGCGGCGCGGCACGCCAAGAGGGCCAACGCCCTTCTTCTGCTCGTAGTAGCGGTTGCCGAAGTCATCCTTGCCGACCAGCTGGCCCTGGCGCCAAATCGTCAGGCGCGTGCCCCAGGTATTGCCGCCCCACCAGCTGAAAATCTCGCTGAAAAGTCCCATGTCCCGCGCCCGCTATTTCGCTGTCGCACCATCGCGCATATCGCCTTGGCCGGCAATGCGCGCACCCGGGTGGGAAAGCGCGGCAGATGAGCCACAGTCGGACGCCACGGAATTGCCATAGGCTGTGAAAACGCCGCGCGAGGGTTCTGATTTTTTCCACACCCCCGCCGGCCCCTGGCTTTACAGGCGCATGCCGCCGAGCGCCCACAAAACACCCCACAGGAAATACACGGCTTTCCCGGGCCTTATAACGTGTCTATCTACATCTAGTATGGGTGCGACCCGCAACATACAAACTCTTTGGCGTCCGGCCTCGAATCGGACAGTTTGAGTGGGCGCGGCCAAGGTCGCCGTGAGTGTCCTTCAAGGGACATCCGCTGTGGCTCCCGGG
>CAVRND010000023.1:0-10646 GCA_963722495.1 uncultured Alphaproteobacteria bacterium
CACCCGAAGGGATTCGAACCCCTGGCCTCTGCCTTCGGAGGGCAGCGCTCTATCCAGCTGAGCTACGGGTGCAGCAGGGGCGCTTGATACAGCATTCGCCGCAACCCGGCAAATGACGCCCGCGAGCCGAGCAGAGCCCATTTTTCGCGCTCGCCTTCGTCCCCATATCAGTGCTGCCGGCGGGCTGACCGGGGCCCTCCTTGTGCCTATAGTCCGGCACCATGACCCAATCCATGAGCGAATCCAAAACCAAGGCCAAGAAGCCTTCGACCTCGACCGTGCCCGTCGGCGATGCGACGCCCATTGCCAAGGGCAGCCACGTCTACCTGGTCGACGGCTCCGGCTACATCTTCCGCGCCTTCCACGCGCTGCCGCCGCTGACGCGCCCGTCCGACGGGCTGCCGGTCGGCGCCGTGCACGGCTTCTGCGCCATGCTGTGGAAGCTGCTGCGCGAGACGCAAAGGCGTCCGAGGCGCCGACCCATCTGGCCGTCATCTTCGACGCCTCGCGAGAAGACTTCCGCAACGACATCTACGACGACTACAAGGCCAACCGGCCGCCGCCGCCCGAGGAGCTCGATCCCGCAGTTCCCGCTGATCCGCGACGCCGTGAAGGCCTTCAACGTCGCCTGCATCGAGCAGGACGGCTACGAGGCCGACGACCTGATCGCCACCTATGCCCGCGAGATCGTCGACGCCGGCGGCGACGTGACGATCGTCTCCTCCGACAAGGACCTGATGCAGCTGGTCCGGCCGGGCGTCGTCATGCTCGACGCCATGAAGGACAAGAAGATCGGCCGCGACGAGGTGATCGAGAAGTTCGGCGTGCCGCCGGACAAGGTCGTCGACGTCCAGTCGCTTGCCGGCGACTCCATCGACAACGTGCCGGGCGTGCCCGGCATCGGCGTCAAGACGGCGGCGGAGCTGATCAAGGAATACGGCGACCTCGACACGCTGCTGGCGCGCGCCGGCGAGATCAAGCAGCCCAAGCGGCGCGAGAAGCTGATCGAGTTCGCCGAGCAGGCGCGCATGTCGCGCGAGCTGGTGCGCCTCAAGGACGACGTGCCGGACATGATCGCCGGCCGACGCGCTCGGCGTGCGCGATCCCGATCCCGCCGATGCTGCTCGGCTTCCTGCGGGAGATGGAGTTCAGCACGCTGACGCGGCGCATCGCCGAAGGCTGGGCGCCGAGGCGCCGGCCGCCGCTCGAGCGCTCGGTCGGCTCGACCGTGCCGACGAAGGGACGCGTGGCGCTGCCGGGCCGTCGAAACGGCCAGAGCGGCAGCCGCGTCGGCTGCCGAGTCGCCCGCCGCCGGGCGCCGCCGATGGCCAGCCGCGCGCGCGCAAGAGCGCCGTTCGACCGCTCGAAGTACGAGACCGTCACGACCCGCGAGCAGCTCGAAGCCTGGATCTCGAAGGCCTGCGCGGCCGGCCGCTTCGCCTTCGACACCGAGACGACCGTCCATCGATCCCGATGCGTCGCCGAGCTCGTCGGCTTCTCCTGGCGGTCGCGCCGGGCGAGGCCTGCTACGTGCCGCTCGGCCACGCGCCAGCTCGGGCAGCTTCGACTTCGGCGACGCACGACGGCATCGTGCAGATTCCCGTCGCGCGAAGCGCTGGCGCTGCTGAAGCCGCTGCTCGAGGAGCCGTCGATCCTCAAGATCGGCCAGAACATCAAGTACGACCTCGACGTGCTGGCGCAGCACGGCATCACGCGTCGCGCCGCTCGACGACACGATGCTGATGTCGTACGCGCTCGACGCCGGCAAGGGCGGGCACGGCATGGACGATCTCGCCATGCGCCATCTCGGCCACGCGTGCATCCCGTTCGATCAGGTCATCGAGCACGGCCGGGCAAGAAGTCCGAGCGCACGTTCGGGCAGGTGCCGCTCGACAAGGCGACGGAGTACGCCGCCGAGGACGCCGACGTCACGCTGCGGCTGTGGATGGTGCTGAAGCCGCGCCTGGCGGCCGAGCGCCTGACGACCGTCTACGAGACGCTGGAGCGGCCGCTGATCGGCGTCATCGCCGAGATGGAACGCTGCGGCATCCGCGTCGACGGGGCGATCCTCTCGCGCCTGTCGTCGACGTTCGCGCAGGGCGTCGCGCGGCTCGAGGAGGAGGTCAATCGCCTCGTCGGCCACAAGTTCAACCTCGGCTCGCCGCGCCAGCTCGGCGAGTTGCTGTTCGATCGCCTGCAGCTTCCGGGCGGCAAGCGCACCAAGAACGGCCAGTGGGAAACGCGCGCCGGGCTGCTCGACGACCTCGCCGCCAACGAGGAGCTGCCGGACGACGCGCGCAAGCTGATCAACACCATGCTGGAATGGCGGCAGCTGACCAAGCTGCGCTCCACCTACACCGACGCGCTGCCGGCCTACATGCACGGCGGCACTGGGCGCATCCACACCTGCTACTCGCTCGCCGCCACGACGACGGGGCGCCTCGCCTCGTCCGATCCCAACCTGCAGAACATTCCCATCCGCACCAAGGAAGGCCGCGAGATCCGCACGGCCTTCGTCGCCGCGCCGGGCAAGAAGCTGATCTCCGCCGACTACAGCCAGATCGAGCTGCGCGTGCTGGCCCACATGGCCGACATCCCGCAGCTGCAAGCAAGGCCTTCGACGAGGGCCTCGACATCCACGCCATGACGGCGTCGGAAATGTTCGGCGTGCCGGTCGAAGGCATGCCGGCCGAGGTGCGCCGCCGCGCCAAGGCGATCAACTTCGGCATCATCTACGGCATCTCGGCGTTCGGCCTCGCCAACCAGCTCGGCATCTCCAAGGAGGAGGCGGGCGCGTACATCAAGACCTACTTCGAGCGCTTCCCCGGCATCCGCGCCTACATGGACGACACCAAGCGGCGGGCGCGCGAGCGCGGCTACGTCGAGACGGTGTTCGGCCGCCGCATCCACTATCCGGAGATCAACACCAAGAATCCCGGCGTGCGCGGCAATCTCGAGCGGGCGGCGATCAACGCGCCGATCCAGGGCTCGGCGGCCGACATCATCCGCCGCGCCATGGTGCGCATGCCGGGCGCGCTGCGAAGCTGAGGGCCTCAAGTCGGCGCGCATGCTGCTGCAGGTCCACGACGAGCTGGTGTTCGAGGTCGGCGAGGCCGACGTCCCGAAGGCGTTGAGCACGGTGAAGAAAGTGATGGAAGGTGCCGCGCTTCCCGTCATCGCGCTGGCGGTGCCGATCCACGTCGACGCCAAGGCCGCCGACAACTGGGAAGCCGCGCACTAGCGCGGAGGAACAATGTAACGCTATTAGGCGCGCTTATACCTCGGGCAAGGAAATGCGATTGGCCCTTATGTGGGCTGATGCCTACATACTGGCCAGAGGCTGGATGAATTGGTCGTCCGGTCGCTAGAGGAGGAAAAACCATGAAGGTTTGGACCAAGCCGGCAGTTCGCGAGCAGGAAGTTGGCCTCGAGGTCACTTCGTACATGCCTGCCGAGATCGACATCATCTAACTGTCGATTCCGTCTTCAGGACGGGCAAGCGGCGGTCCTCACGGGCCGCCGTTTGCTTTTGGCGGCTGCGTGTAGGCCATCACCAGATCGCGAAAGGCGCCTACACCGGCGAGACGGCAACGGCCGGGTGATGCATCCGGCGCGCGGTGCGGCCCGTCGGGATGGAGCCGCGCTCGTACTCGATGGTGCGGATGAACTCGCGGATGCGCGGCTGGATCTCGGTGCGCCAGCGCGTGCCGTTGAAGACGCCGTAGTGGCCGACGCCTTCCTGCATGTAATGCACCTTCTGGTCTTCGGGGATGTTGGTGCACAGGTCGTGCGCGGCCTGCGTCTGGCCGATGCCGCAGATGTCGTCGCGCTCGCCTTCGACGGTGAGCAGCGCCGTGTCATGGATGGCCGAACAGTCGACGCGCACGCCGTGGTGCATCATCGTGCCCTTGGGCAGCGCGTGATCCTGGAACACGGTCTTGACCGTCTGCAGGTAGAACTCGGCAGTGAGATCCATGACGGCGAGATACTCGTCGTAGAAGTCCTGGTGCTGCTTGACGCTGTCGCAGTCGCCCTTGACGAGGTTCTTGAACAGGTCGACGTGGGCGTTCATGTGCCGCTCGAGGTTCATCGTCATGAAGCCCGTCAGCTGCATGAAGCCGGGATAGACGGGGCGCATGAAGCCGGCGTGCGGGAAGGGCACCGTGCTGACGACGTTGTTCTCGAACCACTCGATCGGCTTGCTCTCGGCAAGCTTGTTGACGCCGGTAGGATTGCGCCGCGTGTCGATCGGGCCGCCCATCAGCGTCATCGACGCCGGCTGGCAGGGATCGTCGATCGTGGCCATGTGCGCCACGGCGGCGAGCACCGGCACGGCCGGCTGGCACACCGCGATGACGTGCGTGTCGGGGCCGAGCACGCGGACGAACTCGATGACGTGGTCGATGAAATCGTCGAGATTGAAGCGGCCCATGGCGAGCGGGATGTCGCGGGCGTCGTTCCAATCGGTGATGTAGGTCTCGTGCTCGGGCAGCATCGCCTTAACGGTGCCCCGCAGCAGCGTCGCATAGTGACCCGACATCGGCGCCACGATCAGCACCTTGGGGTCGTAGCGCTTACCGGTGAGCGCAGTCTCGTCGCGCTTGAAGTGCAGCAGACGGCCGAACGGAGTCGACGCCACGATCTGCTCGCGCACTCCGACCTCGACGTTGCCGACGCGCGTCGTCTTGAGCCCGAATTCGGGCTTGCCGTAGCGGCGCGTGACGTTCTCGAACAGCTCGCAAGCGGCCGCGAGGTGACGGCCGTACGGCGTGTTGGTAAGCGGATTGAATGGCCAATCGAGCATGCTACGCAGACCGCTTACGCCAAAGCGCATCGGAGAAAGGACCGAGTGAGCGAATTCGTATGCGTAGTAGTGCATCGCCGTTCCTTTTGCTGCATCGCAGCAGTTGCGGTGCGCAGTACGACCTCTAGGTTAGAGCCAAAGCATCGACTACAAATTACCACACTGCTCCAGGAGCCAAGCCCATCATATAAGACTTCGCTAGCGATGCTGTTCCCTTTCAGACACGTCCCGCTGGTGCGTGCGGCAGAGTATCCGCAACCTCCAGACCGCCGAAATTGCCCGCTACTCCGCTGCAATGCACCGAAAACGGCCTTTAACAACCGGTCCCACGCCTCCATTTAGGGTGGTGGCGTCTGGGTTCCGGCCGCCGGCGCAGAGGAGCCATTCGAGGTCGACATGACCAACACCAGGCCGCCCGGTAGGGACTTACCCCCAAATCCGCGCCGTGATTCGCCCAGTCCTGGGCGCTATCCACCCGGTCCGCAGCCGAGCCTCGGTGCCGAGCGCCGGTACGTCGAACCGCCGCGCCGCTCTTCGCCGCTGTTCAGCCTACTTTTATATGGCGGCGTGGCGCTGCTCTGCCTCGGCGTGGGCGCGGCGACCTTCTTAGTCATGTCGCCGCCGACGGACTACATCCGCCGCGAGATCATCGCCACCGTGAAGGCCGAGACGGGCCGCGATCTGACCATCGGCGGCGGCGCCTCGTTTACCATCTTCCCCTCGCTCGGGCTGCGCCTCAATGAAGTGTCGCTGTCGGCACCGCCGAGCATGGGCGGCGAGCCGCTGCTGAAGGCGGCCAACTTCGACGTCGGTGTTCGCCTGCTGCCGCTTCTGCGCCAGGAGATCGTCGTCGATCGCCTGGAGCTGAACGAGCCGGTCTTCTCGCTGCGCGTCGACGCTGACGGGCGGCGGAGCTGGGACATGGCCGGCGTCGATCTGCCTGTGCGGTTTGCAGGCGTCTCCGGCAGCGGTCGGCTAGCAGATTTGATCATCAGTCCGGCCGCCGCCCAGTCCCGCGAGGTCGCGGCGCTGTCGATCGACGACATCCGCATCACCAACGGCGCCGTGCGCTACAATGACGAGCGCAATGGCGCTTGGGGCCGCTTCGACGGTCTCAACGCGCAGTTCTCGCTCACCGCGATGGACCAGCCACTCACCGGAAGCGGCAGCCTCGTCGCCGAAGGCGAGACGTTCGAGTTCAAGAGCACGCTGACGACACCGCAGGATGTCGCCGAGCAGCGGCAGGCCAAGCTGGCGCTGACCGTTTCCGGCATGCCGCTCACGTTCAGCTACGACGGGACCGTCGGGCCCAACGACGGCGCCGGGACCATTACCGCCAGTTCGCCCTCGCTCAGCGCGCTGGCGCATTGGTGGGGCAATGACGTGTCGCCGGAAGTCGGCGCCGGAGAAGTCGCCTTGACGGCGCAGCTGAGACGCCACAGACAAGAGTGTTCATCTCACCAACCTCGATCTGAAGGCGGGCAAGACTTCCGCCAGTGGGACGGTCGGTTTTGAGGAGCGTGAGGGCGCGCGCCCGCATGTTGCCGCCGACCTCAAGATCTCCGGCCTGAACGTCGCCGAGCTGCCGCTTGGGGCCGACGTACGCGCCGGCAGGGGCGCCGGTTCCGCCGTTCCGGCTCCGTCACCGCTGAGCATCGACGGCCCGGACGCAGCGCCACAGCCCTCGCAGCCGGACTCCATCGACGACCTGCTCAACAGGCCCGGTCCGAAGGTCAAGGGCTACACGCAGCGCGCCGGCTGGAGCACCGAGCCCATCGATATCAAGGCTCTTGGCCTCGCCGACGTGGACGCGCGCGTCGCGCTCGCCGACGTCACCTATGGGCGCACGCGCATTGACGGCGCGCAGGTTTCTGTCGTCGTCAAGGACCAGGTCGCCAAGGTGACCCTGGCGGATCTGCGCATGTATGACGGTAGCGGCCGTGGCGTCGTTACGCTCGATGCCTCGTCCGGCCAGCCTGCGTTCACGGCCGACGTCTCCCTGTCGGGCATCGCTGCGCGGCCGTTGCTGCGCGACTCGGCGCAAGTCGACTGGCTGGCCGGCAATGCAGACGTCGCCTGGAAGGTTGCGGGCCGCGGCGCGACGGAGGCGGCGATGGTTCAGTCGCTGAACGGCACCTCCAACGTCGCAGTAAGCGACGGGGCCGTCATCGGCTACGATCTCGGTGGTGCTATCAACGAGCTGTCGGAAGGCAGTATTCCGAATTTCGCCATCGATCCGTCGAAGAAGACGGACTTCCGCCGTCTCACAGGCACGTTCGTCATCGCCAACGGCATCGCCACCAACAACGACTTGAAGCTCGACAGCCAGCATCTGCACGCGTCAGGCGACGGCTCCGTCGATCTGCCGCAGCGCAGCCTCGACTACACCGTGCGCCCGAAACTCGTCGCCAAGCTTTCGGGCGACGGCGGCGAGGCGAACGCCGCCGGCATCGAGGTGCCGGTGCACATCAAGGGCTCGTGGGAGCACCCCGACATCTCGCCTGACATCGAAGGCGCCATCAACGCGCCGGGAACCGTCGACGCGGTGAAGCAGATCGGCAAGCAGCTCAAAGGCAAAAACGCCGGCGAGGTGGTTCAGGATCTTTTCGGTGAGAGCAAAGACGGCGGCCCGTCGAAGGCGCAGAAGCTCCTCGATAACCTTTTCGGAAAAGACTAGCGCGGAGCGTCGCGCGATTGTCGCAGCGGCTGCAGATCGCCCGTCGACGGCGCGCGCAGCAAACGCTGGGTGAATCCCACTGAGCGCGCTGGCGAATTTTTTTGCCCCGAGGGAAAAATTTTTCTTGCGTAGGGGGGGGGTGTGCCTCATATGACCCCTCTCCGTTCGTCCACCTGCCCTTAAGGTCGAGGTTTTCCAAAAACCCCAAAGGTAAGGAGCGGACGGGTCACCTCTATCTGCTGGTTGGGGAGGGTCATATGGCCTTTAATGACACCCTCTTCCAATTGGGGATGGACTTAACTCGTTCAAGCACCGCCCAAGAGGAAGATCGTCGTGTTGCTGCGCCAGTGGCGCACGAAGACTATGCGCACGTTGCGCATGACGACTATGCGCAGGTTGCGCATGACGACAGGAAGGACTTTTTCATCGAGCGCGACGGGCAGCGCTATGCCGGCACCCACCTTCTGGTGGATCTGTTCGGTGCCCGTCGTCTGGATGATATCGAGCACATCCAAAGCACGCTTAAGCGATGCGTGGAGGTAGCGGGCGCAACCCTGCTGCATATCCATCTGCATCACTTCACGCCCAATGGTGGCGTGTCCGGCGTTGCCGTTCTGTCGGAGAGCCACATCTCCATTCACAGCTGGCCCGAGGCCAATTACGCGGCCCTCGACGTCTTCATGTGTGGAGAGGCTCAGCCGCAGAAGTGCATCGAGGTCCTGCGCGAAGCCTTCGGGGCCCGTGACGTCGTGGTGAAAACTCACCACCGCGGCTCGGAACTCGAGGATCTGAAGTGGCAGGCCGCGCGCTCCAAGCAAGCGCCGGTGCGTCTGAAAGGCGTGAAGCGGTCGAAGCGCGCGGCTTAATAGCCCCGCGACTGGCCCTCCCCGCCTTTCCGGTCACGTTTCCGCCTTGTCCTTGGGCGACGCAGTGGCAACAATGCCGTTGCGTCGCCCGGATTCCGGCGCGACCGGAATAGCGCAGGGAACGATCGAGTGGTTCGCGCCCTTCTCACCATTGTCCTCTCAGCCCTCCTCATCGTGAGGGTGCTGCCTGCCTCTGCGCAGGAGCAGGGCCTTGGCGGCAGCTTCATCACGCCGTTCCCTGATAACGACGTCTACCAAGTCCAGGTCGTCGGCGACTGGCTTGCCGAGGGACTCCTTGGTGGCCTCGTCGAAGCGTTCACCGTCGGGCCGGGCGTATCGATCTCCAAGAAGCGCTACGATCTCTCCGGCCTGATGCGCAGCAACTCGGCCAACGATCTGGCCCAACTCGAGCAAACGTTCGGCACCGATCCAAGCCACATCGCCATCGTCATGCTCGGCGCCCAGGATCGCTACAGCATCAGCCGGCGCCGCGGCGCTGAGGCGGAGAACGACGAGTGGCGCGGCGAGTACGGCGCGCGCGTCGATCGGCTGATGAAGCTTCTCAAAAAGGGCAATCGCGCCGTCTATTGGGTCGGCCTGCCGAACATGCGGCGCTTCCAAGACAACGAGCGCGCGCAACGCATGAACGACGTCATCCGCGAGCGCGCCTATCTCAACGGCGCCCGGTACATCGACGCGTACGCAAGTTTCATCGACGAGAGCGGCGGCTATAGCGACTGGGGCCCAGACATCACCGGCAAGGTGCGCCGGCTACGCGATAGCGACGGCGTGCATTTCACCCAAGCCGGTTACCTCAAGCTCGCCCACTTCGTGGAACGAGAGCTGAAGCGCGACATCGCCCAGGCGCGCACCGAACGCTCCATCCCGCTGGCCGGCGACGCTGCCGAGCAATCGCGTGTCAACCCCGAGAAGGTGCGGCTGAAGGCAGAATCGAACGCGCGCAGGCGCAGGCCAAGTCTGCGAAGGGCGGCGGCAGCAGCAGCGGCGACGTTGCGGCGCCCGCCAACGCCGGTTCAGCGGACGGGGCGCGTGACCAAAAGCTCGAGACCGGCAAGGTCGACATCCGCGTCACGGGCGCCGAAGGCACCGAGCAGGTCCTCACCGTCGAGATCGTGCGGCCGGCGATCCCGGCCTCGGTCGTCGCGCTCGTCACGCGCAAGACGAGCGACGACAAGGCTGCGCAGATGGGCGATGTGCTCGTCGATCAGATCCCCGGCGGCCTGACGGTGATGAGCTCGATCGTCCCGCCGCGCGGCTCCGACGGTGGACGCCGGCGCATGTCGCCGACGCAGAGCCCTTACTTCCGCGTGCTGGAGAAGGGCGAGCGCCTGCCCTCGAAACCCGGCCGCGCCGACGACTTCGCTTGGCCGCGTCAGCAGACGACGGCCGAAGTGCGTAGCGAGCCTGCGCCCATGCCGGCCGCTCGCGGCGACACCGGCTCTACGCCGTAGCTTCGCAGCGACGCCTTTCCATCGTCAACTTGGGCCGGATGACCGTAGTCGTCACTTCAATTGCTACTAGCGCCGACGACTGTAGCGCTTGTAGCGATGACAGCGCTCAAGGCCCAAATCACACCCGATCCGACGGCCACCAACATAGCCAATGAGACCGCCTCCGACGAAGCCGACTGGGCCCGCGACGAGGCCACCCGCAACGGCGCCCACAGCCGTGTGCGTCGCCCGTCCGGCTGCGTTCGCGGCCGAGGTCGCGGCGACGACAGCGGCAACGGCCGCGATGACCGCAAATCCACCAAGCGTTCTCATTGAGATCATCCTTGCGACGTTGGCAATTCGCCAAGCAGATCAGGACACTTGGCCAGAATTTGGGACGCGCCGCCGCTTGTCGCGGGACCGTGCCCCTTGGAGCAACGATGTAACGGCGATGACGCCGTCCCACTGTCATCCTCGGGCTCCTGCTGGCAGCATGCCTTCGACATGACCGAGGACCAGCCCACAGCAATCTCAGGTGTCGAAGCGTGGCCGCGTCTTCAACTGACGGCGATCGTCGGAGCGAGCGCAGAGTTAGGTCCTCGGCATAAAGCCGAGGATGACAGGTTGCGTGGTCAGCGCGGCAGGGTGCTCTTGCCCATCAGGAACTTGTCGATCGATTGTGCGGCCTGGCGGCCTTCGCGGATCGCCCAGACGACGAGCGACTGTCCGCGCCGGATGTCGCCGGCGGCGAACACCTTCGGACGGCCCGGAACGCGATAGTCGCGCTCGTCAGCTTCGACGCCGGCGAAGCGACCGCGCGGAACGACGGGCAATGCCAGCTCCTGGAC
>CAVRND010000024.1:0-16612 GCA_963722495.1 uncultured Alphaproteobacteria bacterium
CCAGAGCGCTAAGCATGGCCTGGATAAGAATGACCTTGTGGATGTATCCAGCCGAGGCGCCGAGCGCGCGCAAGGTGGCGAACTCGTTCAAGTGGTCCTTGGTACTCGAGTAGAGCGTCTGCGCGACGATGACGACGCCGACGATCATGCCGAGGGCGGCACCGGCGATCAGCGCCGCGCCGGCACCGGTCTGGAACAGCCAGTAGTCGACGCTGCGGTTGCGGAACTCTTGCTGGGTCAGCACCTCGCGATCCTGCAGGCGGGCCGACGAGATCCGTGCGCACCTCTTCGAGGTCGGCGCCGGGTTCGACGTCGACGAGTGCATAGGAGGCCTGGTTGGTCGCTGGCATCGAGCAGCATGCGCGCCAGCTTGAGCGAGCGTGAACACATAGGGCAGCGTCGTGAAGGAGCGGATGCCGTGGGTGACGGCGGCGATCCTGACGCGCACGCCATTGATCTCGGCGGTCTCGCCGTTCTTCTCGACGCCGAGATCCTTGAAGTAGGTGTCGTCGACCGCGACCGAGAGCGGCGCGTCGAGATCGCCAAGGTTGCCCTGGCGACGAGGTTCCATGGCTTCAGCGAGCCGTTCTGATGATCGGAGCCGACCAGCAGGACCGCCGTGGTGCCGCCCTTGGGTTTGCGCCAGGCGGCGAACCCGACGACCAGCTCCTCCGAGCCGGCGACGCCTCTGGTCGACAGCACGGAGTACTTCTCGTGGCCGATGAGCAGCGAAGGATCATCGAAGCTCTTGGTGCCGAGCGGCACGACCCATAGGTCGGCCTTCGATTCATCGAGCATGGCGGCGATCATGCGCTCCGAGCCGATGTAGAGGCCGCACTGCACGGCGACGAGCACGACGGAGAAGACGATGCCGGTGAGGGTGACGATAAGACTGAGACGATCGTGAAAGAGGTTACGGTAGGCGAGCTTGGCCGCCATCTTGACGGTCTTCGGCCTGCCCTGCGGAACCTGTGCCGCTAACGGCAAAGTGTCGGCATGCGCCTGCATGTTGGATCCCCTTCGCCCGCGCAAATCCTTGCGGGCGGTTGTGGCGGTCTAAAATAATGCCCGGCCGTAGCCGGAGATTGTCATGAAGCCGCGAACCGGTCCATTAACCGGCTCGCGGCCGAGTTTGAAGGGCAATTCCCTATTCGCAGGGCACACTGAGGGTCATGCCAACGGAGGGAAAGAACTTCTTGCAGTCAAGCTTGCTGGCGGCCTTTTCGGGCTTCGAAGTTGCCTTCGGCGCGACAGCCTCGTCCTTGACCGAGATGGGGGTAACCGTCTCGGGCTCGAGGGCGGCCGTGTCGAGCGCGGCCGAGGTGATCGAGGAGTTCTCATTGTCGGCGATCACGTCCGGCTCGACGATCGGAGCCTTGGCGACCACCTGCGGCTTCGACACCTTTTTCTCGGCAACCTGCGGCTTCGAAACCTTCTTCTCGACCTTGGCGACCTTCGGCTCCGACTTCGCCTTCTTGGCGACGTGGACCTTCTGCTTCTTCACGTAGCGCCGCTCGACGTAGCGCTTGCGATGATAATGGCGCGAGGCGTGGCCGCCGTTGCCGAAGGCGGTAAAGCCCGGCAGCGGACCGCCGAAACCGAGACGGATACGAAGACCCGCTTCAGCCGCCGACGAGAACATGGTCGCGACCGCGATGAGGGCGGCGATAAAGGCGACCGGTGACTTGTTCATTGCTTCCTCCAGGGGTGCAAAGTTTGTGTTCGACGGATGAGCCCGCTTTTTGCGTCTCACCTTGAAGCCATCTTCGCCGCGACACGGGCTGGACGCTGTTCCAGCAGGTACAAGACAAAAAGATTTTGCGGAGCGATCCGGCCGGCTTCCGAGGGCCTCAACGGAAGCGGCCCCGGACGCAATGCCGGGGCCGCTCTCTTCTGCTCACGGCGCAGAGGTTACTTGGCGCAGGGTACCGAAAGGGTCATGCCGACCGAGGCGAAGAAGGTCTTGCAGCCGAGATCCTTGGCGGCAGTGGCGACCTTCTGCTCCGGCTTCTTCGCCGGCGTCTCGACGATCGCCTCGGCAACCTTTTCCTCGGACGAGATGGAGGAGTTCTCGACCTCGGCTACCTTCTCGACGGCCACTTCCTTCGGGGCCGGCTTCGTCTCGGCTTTGGCCACGACGGCGGGCTTGGAGACGGTGCGGCTGGCCACTTCGACCCGGCGCTTGGTGCGGCGGACCGATTGGTAGGCCGAGCGGCGATAGGAGCGGTAACCGCCGCCGCCGCCGCCGCAGCCGGCCTTATGAAGCTCGGAGAAGCCCGCGGGGGCATTGATACGGACATTGAAACCGGCCTGCGCGCCCGACGCGATAGCGGCAATGGCGAGGAAGGTGGCGGCGATCACGGTGAGCAGCTTGGTCATGGTCGTCTCCAGGTGTTGGCGTTCATCACTGAAGCGATCATGCGCGAAGGGGTGCGGGCGCCGCTGTCCCGGGCGGAACAGGATTAAGTTTTCTGTCGCACGCACAAAAAAAATCCCGGCGCGGGGCCGGGAGGCTCGAAGTCTGTGAGGGAGCGAGCGGGGTTACTCGCAGGGCACCGAAAGCGTCATGCCGACCGAGGCAAAGTACTTCTTGCAGCCGACGGCCTTGGCGGGACGTTCGTAGCTGTCGTCCTCGGCCAGGCGATTGGAGCCGGTTTCGGTCGAAATCGACGAGTTCTCCTTGGCGACCTTGGTGCGCGGGGAGCGGGTCTGCGTACTCGGCGCCGGGTCCGGCTTGGGCTCGGCGCGGCGACTTTCGGAGGATTGAGCGGCGGCTTTTTGCGCCTGGGCGGCGCGGGCGGCGGCCTGCTCGCGGCGGCTGGAAGCTCCTGACGAGCGTCGGCTTCCGGAGTAGTAGCCCTCTTCCGCGGCCTCCTCGCGCGCCGATGCGCGTTCTTCGGCTCGCTCGTAGGCGGCTTCATGGGCTTCGTAGGCGCAGTCCTCGTCGCAGGCGCGCACGTTCGGGCTGAAGGCGGCGGTCAGGGCAATGAAGGTGGCGGCAGCCACGGCCAGAAGTCTTGATCATCGTCGTCCCCAAAGTTGGCATCGTGGAGCGATGATGTCGGGGCGGCGTTCGCCAGCGCTGTTCCGGGCGTAACAAATCTCAATTTTGTTGCTTATTGGAAGCGTCGCGACGTGGCCCAACGCAATCGATCCCGGCCTTTCGGACCGGGATCGAGGAGACTGTCAGGACTTCGATTGCGGTCGCCGGTTACTCGCAGGGGACCGAGAGGGTCATGCCGACCGAGGGGAAGAACTTCTTGCAGTCGAGGCTCTTCCCAGTGGTCTCCTGGCTGGCCGTGTCGATCTTCTTCGGCGCCGCGCCGTCAGCATCGACGAGTGAAATGGATGAATTCTCCGTCTGAGAGCTGGCCGTGTCGGTCGAGCCGGTGGTCACCGGTGAAGGGGCCGGGCCGCCATTGCCGGCGATGCCGCTGTGCTCGTTGGAAGCCGTGAACGCCGGAGCCTTGTCGGCCGGCTCCTTCTCAGCCTGCTGCGTCGACTTCGGACTTGGATTTCTTGGCGGAGCGGGTCGGCGACTTCTCCTCGCGCTCGCGGCGGGAGGCGCGCTCTCTCTTGCGTGAGCTGTATTCGCGGGCTTCCGAGCGGCCGCCGCCGTTGGACATCGCACCCAGGGCGCCGAGCGCGAGGCCGCCGACGCCAATGCCAACTCCGACCCGCATGCCCGCCTGGGCGGTCGAGGCGAAGGATGAAGCGGCGAAGATGAGGGCCGTGGCGAGGGCGAGCAGCTTAGACATGACTTTCTCCGTCAGTGCGTGGCGCCCGGTGCGGGCTTCCATGACGCTGATAGTGACGCGAATGCCATCATGCCGCTGTTCCGGCCGGAACAGGACAAAAATCTTCGGCTCCCGCGGTCGCGGAAGGCCCTGCTGACGGGCGATCCGACGCGATTCACGAGGCGCGTCAAAATCTTGGGCGTACTCAGAGCTAGGCGATTTTTCTTCTCCTTAGTTGGGGGCCAGGAGCGGATTTCCGGCTAGAAGCAGCAACAGTGGGCTCAAGTCTTCCAATTCGAGACGAACCGGGGCTGCGTCGGCGTCAGCGGCGTTGTCATCGGTTTGCGCGTTCGGGGTCATTGGGAAGCTCCTCGTTGCTGTTCCCGGAACGATAGCCGCCGCGCGTGCGCTGACGCTGTTCCGGCCGGAACAGGGACGGGAACGGGCGGGCCCGGGGCGGCGATGAGGGTGGTGCGGACAAGCCGCGGCGTGGACGGATTATCGTGCCGGCGCTTTTAGTGGTGCCGCGCGGACGCTTGGACTGCTAAAGTGCGGCCTGAGAATAGCTTTCCAAGGCATGGCCGGTGCGCGACGGTTGCTAAGCCGGCGCGATATGGTAACGCTGGCGGAACTGGGACGAGATTCAGAGATCGCATGCGCCTGAACAAATCCACGAGCCACGCCGTCCGCATCCTCATCGATTGCGCTAAGGCCGAAGGCCGGCTGATCAAGGTTGCCGACATCGCCCAACGGCTCGACATCACCCAGCAGAACGCGTTCAAGATCGTCCACCTTCTGTCGAAGGCGGGGTTCCTGGCCTCGGTGCGCGGTCGCCACGGCGGAGTCCGCCTGGCCCATTCCGCGGCCAAGATCCGCATCGGCGACGTGGTGCGCTCGATTGAGACGATGGGCCCTGAGGAGAAGGAAGCCGGCGGCCGGGGCAGCCTTCACCGGATCGTCGACGATGCGCTCGATGCCTTCATCAGCGTCCTCGACCAGCACACGCTGGAAGACATGGCGGCAGCCCACCATGCCCAGATCGCTCGCGATCCTGGCGGCCGTACGGGCAAAGGCACCCTGCGCGCGCCCACGCCCCGCAAGGGCCGCGGCCACCAGTCCGCCCCGCGCGCGATTGGTTAACGCAGCGGTTGTAACCGGCGGAACTGCCCCCTCACGGCCACATCTCTAAAACGTGCGGCGTATCAGCCCTTGACATAAGTTGTCAGGGCTTCAAAACTTGAAACGAGCTTTCCATATTTAAGGCACGCGCGGCCTTGGAGAAAACGCGCTCGAGGGTGGACCACGATGATCGTTTGTTCCTGTACCGTCATTACCGATCGCGACATCGAGGGTGCGCTGCTCGAAATCTTGAGCGCGCCTGACGCGCCCATTCCGACGCCCGGCATCGTCTATCGTCATCTGTCGAAGCGGATGAACTGCTGCAGCTGCGCGCCGCTCGCCGTCGAGACGATCTACAACAAAGTCGACGAGCTGGAGAAGAAAGGGCTGATCTCGCCCACTATCAGCGCAACGACGCGTAGCAAGCTACTCGAGTTCACGACGCGCCGTTCAACGCCTCGCGTGGCGACGACGAATTCTGAGTCCGCGACTCAGGCATCGCAGCACAAGGCACGCAACGTCGCCTGAGTGTGCGAGCAGTTTCGCGCACGTACCCTGCCATCTGAAAAGCTGAGCTGCCCGCTCGACATTCGGAAGATGTCGTTCGCAATGTCGCTGTAGCGATTTTTAGACTGGAATCTTTCTAATTAACCAACCAATATCGCCCCGCGTCCTCTCAGCGAGGATCGCGTTTGCTGAGTGACGTCGCCACGCGCCAACGTCTGACTCAGGACCCAACCAACTATCCGTTGAGGCACAGAGGGCGGCCATGAAGGGCAATAAAGACGTTATCGATGCGTTGAACTTCGCTTTGAAGTTGGAGCTCGGCGCGGTCAATCAATACTGGCTGCATTATCGTCGTCTGGACGACTGGGGCTACACCAAGATCGCCAAGAAGGAGCGCGAGGAATCGATCGAGGAGATGCGTCACGCGGACAAGATCATCACTCGCATCATCTTCCTCGAAGGCTTCCCCAAGATGCAGGAGATCGCGCCGATGATGATCGGCGAGAACCTGAAAGAGGTTCTCGAGTGCGATCTGAAGGGCGAGTACATCGCGCAGGAGTTCTACTCCAAAGCGCGCGAGCTGTGCCGGCAGCACAAGGACTATGTGTCCATGGACCTCTTCGAGGAGCTGCTGCGCGATGAGGAAGGTCATATCGACTTCATCGAGACGCAGCTCGACCTGTTGAAGAACATCGGTATCCAGAACTACGGCCAGCTGCAGGCCGCCTCGGCCGACAAGGTCGAAGGCCACTCCGACTAATCTGCGCGATTTCGAGCGCACAACTTCTCCCTCCCCCTTGATGGGGGAGGGACGGGGTGGGGGTGGTGCGGCACTTTCGATGTCATGGACACCCCCCTCCCCAACCCTCCCCCGCAAGGGGGGAGGGAGAATGTCGGAGAGGTCCGCAAGGTCGCTTTTTCTAGGCGCCGTTACGCTCGGCATCGAGGGCGCGGAAGTGTCCGCGCCCTTGCAGCCACATCATCAACAGCAGTGCCGGGATGGCGGTAAGCGAGGTGCCGATGAAGAACAGCGGCCAGCCGAGCGCCGCGGCGGCAAATCCGGTTCCCGCAGCAAACAGCGTGCGCCCAGTCGAGGCGAGCGCCGTCAGCAAGCGCGTACTGGGTCGCCGTATGCAGCGGATTGCGGCACAGCGCCGACAGGTAGGCGACGAAGATCACCGTACCGATGGCCCCGGCGAAGTTCTCGGCAACGATCGCTACTGTCAGAGCCTCGATGCTTGGCGTCTGAAAGCCGAGCCATACGAACACCAGGTTGGAGAACATCTGCAGGAAGGCGGCGAGCCACAGCGCGCGCGCGAGCGGCATGGCGCGCGCTACGGCGCCGCCGGCAAAGCCGCCGACGAGCAGTGCAGCCAGACCGACGCCTTTGACGATCGCCGCGTAGGTCGCCTTGCTGTAGCCGAGGGACAGAACGAATGGCGCCGTCATGGCGCCGGCCAGGGCGTCGCACAGCTTGAACAGAATGACGAAGGCGAGGATGGCGAGCGCCGCATCGCGCGTCAGGAAATCGGCGAAGGCGCCCCTTGCGGTCTCGTAAAGGCGCGTCAGCGCGCTGCCGTGCACGTGCGATTCGAGCTCACGCTCGCGTGCGGCCTGGGGCTCACCCGCCCAAAGGGTTGCGGCCATGCCGATGAGTACGAGTAGCGCCGCGGCCGCATAGGCGATCGGCCATGTCGCGTCCTTGCTAAGTCCCTCCGCCTCGAGCCACGCGCTGAAGCCGATGACGCCGGCGCCCGACGCCAGCATGCCGATGCGGTAGGCGGCAACATAGCCCGCCATGCCGGCCGCCTGCTCGTCCACGGGGAGGCTCTGGACGCGAAAGGCGTCGACCACCGTATCCTGCGTTGCCGAGGCGAAGGCGACGATGAGCGCGCCGAGGCCGATCATCCACGGGGCGTTTATGGGATCGCGCGTGCCGAGGAAGACGATGGCCGCCATGAGCACGAGCTGCGAGGCGATGAGCCAGGCCCGTCGGCGGCCGAGGCGTTCCGACAGCCAGGGAACATGCCAGGCGTCCACCACCGGCGCCCAAATGAACTTCAGCGTGTACGGCAGGCCGGCGAGTGACAACAGGCCGATGGTGCCGAGGTCAACGCCGCGGTCGGCCATCCACACGCGCAACGTCTCGCCCGACAATGCCAGCGGCAGCCCTGAGGAAAATCCGAGCAGCACGATGACGAGCACGCTGGGGCGCAGGTAGACCGTCAGGGCGGAGAGATAAGACGGCTTCTGCGGATCGCTTGTCGTCGGGGCGCTCATGCAGGGATCGGCTCCGATGGGAATGGCGGGCAGGGCTTGCTACTAAGGCGCGGTGCATCTGTCGATGGCTGAAGTGACCGCAGTGCGGCGTTAACGAACCGGGGAGGGCGGCATGGCGCGCTATGTGCTGGCGATCGACCAAGGAACGACGTCGTCGCGCGCGTTGCTGTTCGACGCCGATTGTCGCGTTGCCGGCATGTCGCAGCGGGAGTTCACGCAGCACTTTCCGCGCTCGGGCTGGGTGGAGCACGATGCCGAGGAGATCTGGTCCGGCGTCGTAGCGACGGTGCGTGAAGCCGTCGTTAATGCGGCTGGGCCGGCGAACGTCGTCGCCATTGGCATTTCCAATCAGCGCGAGACGAGCGTCATTTGGGATCGGTCGACGGGGCGGCCGATCTACAACGCCATCGTCTGGCAGGACCGTCGTACAGCGGATCAATGCGAGGCGCTGCGTGCGGCGGGACATGAGGCGCTGATCGCCGATAAGACCGGGCTGCGGCTCGATCCGTATTTCTCGGCAACGAAGATCGCCTGGATCCTTGACCACGTGCCCGGAGCGCGCGAGCGGGCGATGCGCGGCCAGCTCGCCTTCGGCACCATCGATTGCTTCCTGCTGTGGCGGCTGACGGGCGGTCGCGTGCACGCAACCGACATGACCAATGCAGCGCGCACCTGTCTGCTCGATATCCGCACCGGTGCCTGGGACGATGGCTGCTCGAGATTTTCGGCGTGCCGCGCGCGCTGCTGCCGGAGGTGCGTGACAACGCAGCCGAGTTCGGCGCCACGGAGCCGGAGCTGTTCGGCGGCGCCATTCCCATTCGCGGCATGGCCGGTGATCAGCAGGCGGCGACCATCGGCCAGGCTTGCTTCGGGCCCGGCATGCTGAAATCGACCTACGGTACCGGCTGCTTCGCGGTGCTCAACACCGGCAGCGAAGCCATCGCGTCGAAGCATCGGCTGCTGACGACGATCGCCTATCAGCTCGACGGTAAGCGCACGTATGCGCTCGAAGGCTCGATCTTCGTTGCCGGCGCAGCGGTGCAGTGGCTGCGCGACGGCCTGAAGGTGATCGCGCGGGCGTCCGACGCCGGACGCATGGCACGCGACGCCGATGCCGAGCAGGACGTGGTGCTGGTGCCGGCGTTCGTGGGGCTCGGCGCGCCGTATTGGGATCCGGACTGCCGCGGCGCACTGTTCGGACTAACGCGGAACACCGGGCCCAATGAGCTGGCGCGCGCGGCGCTGCAGTCGGTGTGCTTCCAGACATTCGACTTGCTGCAGGCGATGCGCGGCGATTGCCCGGCGGCCGCGAAGGCCGTCCTGCGTGCCGACGGCGGCATGGCGGCATGCGACTGGACCATGCAGCGCCTGGCCGACATCATCGACGCGCCGGTCGACCGGCCTGACGTGGTGGAGACGACGGCGCTCGGCGCGGCCTATCTCGCCGGGCTCCAATCCGGGTTCTATCCCGCCCCCGGCAAAGTTCGCCGCCCGCTGGGCGCTCGATCGGCGCTTCACGCCGGGCATGCCCGCCGCTGAGCGCTCACGCCTCCTCGCCTCCTGGCACGACGCCGTCTCGCGGACATTGACTAAGTGTTAGCGCTCGTAACCCCTCACCCGTCGCTCGATGCACACATCTCGCGCCGACCTCTCTCCACGGGAGAGGTTGCTTCCCTAACCTCTCCCATAGGGAGAGGTCGGCTGGACGCGCGAAGCGCGAACAGCCGGGTGAGGGGTTACACCGCTTACCTGATGACGGCGACGACGCGGGCGGGGGCGGCGGAGGCGCCGACGATCTTCAGCGGGAACACCATCACCTCGAAGCCGCTGGGCGGCAGCGCGCCGAGATTGGTCAGCTGCTCCATGTGCCAGAACGGGCGCCGCTGGCCGACGCGATGCGCCTCCCAGAACAGCGTGTTGTCGTCGTACTGCTTTGGAGCGCGCGATCTGGGCGCGGAACGGCAAATCCCAACCCCACTGGTCGATGCCCATGACGGTGGGGCCGCGATCGAGCAGCCACTCGGTGGCGGCAGCACTCATGCCGGTGCCACGCTTCCAGAACTCCTTGGTGCCCATAAGCTTGTCGCGTCCGGTGCGGATCAGCACGATGGTGCGCTCGTTCAGCGTGGCTCCGGTCTTGGCTAGCGCCGCCTCGAGGTCGGCGGGCGTGATGGCGTCATCATCGGCCTTGTGCGTCAGGTCGAGCACGACGCCGGGGCCGATGCACTTCTCCAGCGGCATCTCCTCGATGGTCTGCGCCGGCGCGCCGCCCGACATCGGGCCGTAGTGCCACGGCGCATCGATGTGCGTCGTCGAGTGCACGCCCATTTTGGTGATGGTGTCGTCGGCCCAGCCGACGAAGTCGCTCGGGAAACAGGCGCCGCGGCAAGCCCGAGCAGCCAGACGAGCAGCTTCGCCGCCCGGTGCGGCTTGTGGCGGATGCGCACCTGCATGAAGCGGGGATCGCCGGCGTTGAACTGGATCGGCTTCGATAGGTCGATGATCTGCATGAAGAGCCTTGCTAAATAATGCGGTTCGTCAGCGTGCCCACGCCGTCGATGGCGAGCGCGATGGTGTCGCCGCGTTCAAGCAGGCGGTCGTGCTCGATGCCGCTGCCGCCGGGCAGCGTGCCGGTCCCGAACAGCTCGCCGGGCTGCAGCTGCTCGCCGCAGCTGGCGTGCGCCAGAACCTCTCCCAGCGACCAGCGCGCATCGCGCGCCGAACATGTTGCGATCCGCCGGCCATTCAAATGTACGCTGCCTTCGAGGCCGCGCCAGTGCGGCAAGATTTCATCGGCGCTGACCACGACGTGCGACATGGCACTGCGGAAGTGCTTCGCCTTCTGCGGACCGAAGCCGGACTTCATTTCGGCCAACTGCACGTCGCGCGCGGAAAAATCATTCAGCACCACGAAGCCGCCGATGGCGCGCTCGGCGACCACCGGATCGGCATCGCGCAGCGGATGCGCGAGCACGAAGCCGAGCTCCAGCTCGTAGTCGAGCGCGCGCGTGTACGACGGTATGGCGATGTCGTCGCCGTCGGCCGCAAACGTCAGGTGATTGCCCATGTAGTAGATCGGCTGGCGGTGCCAGAGCGCGTGCGGCTTCAGCTTGGGAAAGGTGCGGCGCGTCACCGCCTCGTAGGCGGCGACGACGGGCGCCACGGCCGGCATGTAGCGGCGCACGAAGCCGCGCGCGGCATCGACCGCGTGTGCCTCATACAACATGAAGTCGCGGAACGAGCGCGGCGCGAACGGCAGCACCACCACGGGATCGTCGTCTGCCGGTGCTAGGTTGCGCGCCGATTGCGATAGACGTTCACGCATCTCCGGCGGCAGCGCCAGCAGTGCCACCAGGTCATCGGCAATGCCTTGATCGAATGCGGGGATTTGTGACGCCGCGAGCGCAGCCGGCACCCAGCCGTGCGGCGCCTGAAGCTCGACCCGCGTTCCTCCGGCAAGGGCTATGACGCACCGCAACTTCATGCCACGCGCACCGTTTCAAGTCTGGCTCTCATTGTCGTGACCGGCTTTAGACTTTCGGAACTCGAAAATACGTACGACGTTCTACACGGTTCGGCGTATTCCCTTGTGAGGAGAGGAAACACCATGACAACGAGCAGAAAAATAATGATGGGCGTGATCGCCGCGGCAGCGGCGCTCGCGATGTCGACCGGTGCGTCGTTTAGCGGATCACCATTTCATCGGCACGTGGAATGTGAAGGACAGCGCCGGTAAGGACTTCCAGATCGTGGTTGGCCAAGGACGGTACGGCGAGTGCCGACCGCTCTGGCGAAGGCATGAAGGGCAAGTGGGCCGAGGAAGGCGACGCCGTGACGATCACTTGGGATACCGGCTGGAAGACCAAGATCGCCAAGGACGGCGACGGCTACAAGAAGACGGCCTACGAGGGCGACACGGAGAAGGGTTCCTCCGCCGCCGAGAAGGCGAAGTAGCGACGCGATTGATGTTGCGGGGCGCCGACCGACGGCGTCCCGTTTTCACAGCGGGGAAGCGGAGGCGGACATGGTCATCACTTGGGCGCAGATCGTCGTGTGGCTTATCGTCGGGCTGATCGGCGGAACGCTCGCCGGCGTCGCCGTGCGCTGGCAGCGCGAGGGTTTCGGCTGGTGGACCAATCTCGGCATCGGCCTTGTCGGCGCACTCGTCGGCGGCCTGCTGTTTCGCGTGTTCAACATCCTGCCGAGCCTCGACGCCATCTCCATCTCGCTGCGTGACGTGACGTCGGCGGTGCTCGGCTCGATCCTGTTCCTCGCCGGCCTGTGGGGCTGGCACAAGTACAAGGGCAGCCCGCTCTGATGGCGCGGGTCGTCAACGTCGACCACATCTCGGTGCGCGTCTCCGACTTCGCCAAGTCGAAGGCGTTCTATGCGAAGCTGTTCACGTTCCTCGGCTTCAAAGTTCTCGACGAGTATGACGACGCCATCGGCTGGACCAACGGCAAAACGCGCTATTGGATCGGCGCCGCGGACGCGCAGGGCAAGAAGCACAAGTATCGCCTCGGCGACGTCGGCCTGCACCACATCGGGTTCGAATTGCGCAGCCGCAAAGACGTCGACGCGCTGCAGGATTTCGTGCGGGACCTGGGCGCCAAGATCGTCGATAAGGCCGATGAATATTACGACGACTACTACGCCGTGTTCTTCCTCGACCCCGACGGGATAAAGCTCGAAGGCATGAAGTGGGGCGAGAAGACGAAGGCCGCCAAACGCCGCCGCGCCGCCGCGAAGAAGAAGGCGAAGTCGTCCAAGTAGGTAAGTCGCGCCGCATCCGATCGAATAGGTGGATGCGCCATCCAACGCGCTGGCCCGGAGTGCGCCCGTGCGCTAGACTCGAAGGTACGGGGCAATAAAACGGGTGGGTTGGTATGCGCGCTGCAAGTCCGATGCTTCTCGCCGCGCGCTTGGCGGAGAGCCATCCGCTGCTTTGGCGCGTCGCTTGGGAGGCCGCTCACCTTGGGCCCCTGCTGCCGCATGACAAAAGCTACCTGGCGATTCGTCACTTCATAGCGCAGCGTCCGGGAGGGCTTATCCTCGACATCGGCGCCAACGACGGGATTTCCGCACTCGGCTTTCGCAAGCTCGACGCTGCCGCGCCCATTGTGGCAATCGAGCCAAATCCCATCCACAGCGCGGCGCTTGCCCGCCTCGCATCGAAGGACGCGTCGTTCAGTTATCGCATTGCCGCTTGTGGCGCGGTCCCGGGAACGCTGCGCTTGACGATGCCGTGGTACGGCCGGATTCCGCTGCACACGTTCTGCTCGTCATCGGAAGAAGGCGCGCTCGCTGAGGTCGAGCAGGCCTTCGGGCGCGGCGTCGCCAAGAAAGTCACCACGACGTCGTTCGCCTCCGACGTCATCACGATCGACGAGTTGGCCTTGGCGCCCAGCATCATGAAGATCGACGCGGAAGGCGCGGGTCTGCTTGTGCTTCAGGGCGCGCTCGGCACCATCAGGGCCCACAAGCCGTTCATCGTCATCGAACTCGGCGACGACAGGCTGCCGGCCAGCGATCTGCTGCGTGGCTGCGGCTACGAAATGGCGACCTACGATGCGAGCACGGACCGCTTCTCGTTGGGCGACGCCGTGTCCGGACATCATTCTGGCCAGCGCAACTCGTTCGCTATTCCGACAGAGATGCTGCCGGCGCTGCGGCCAGTGATCGGGGTGGGGTACGAGAGCGACTTCTGACGGGGGTGGCGGTCCTGTCGCGCCACCCCTCGGCAGCCGCGGCCCAGGACGCCCCTATTGATGCGGCGAACTCGCCTCGGTCGTTGCGGCATGCCGGCCGCGTCTTCAAGAGAGCTTACCGGCAAGGGCAAGTCGCGCAAGCGTACCGCACCCGGCGCAGCCTTTAACACCGCCTCTCTTTTTTCCTACGACGAGGCAAGTTGGCAACGGCGTTGTTCTAGCCACAACGCGAGGGTGAGGCTAAGCTTTCGCATATCTCGGGGCGCCGATTTCGCCACCCGATGACGGATCGGGAGAGCGCATGCAGTTTCAAAGCTCCGAGGGTTGGACCCTACCGACCGCCGTGTTGGTCATTGTCGCCACAATGATTTTACTGGCGTGGTCGGCCGCTGGAACGAATTTTCTTAACTGCGACATGGAATGCGGCGAGACACAACTCGCCCTGCAGGCAGCCGAGCAGTATGCGATTAAGGGTGTCGAGTTTGGGCTACGAGAAGTATCTTGGCAGCAGCACCGATCCATTAATCTACACACACAACGTCAACATAGGCTCACTGGCATTTGTTGGCCTTGATGCGCTCGGGGTGCCGGGCAAGTGGAAGCTGATGTTGCCGTTAGCCGCATTTGGGCTTGGCCTCTTTTAACGTATTTCTCACTGGCGCGCCGAGCCGGCGGAAGCGACACCGCGGCGCTGATCACGCTTGCCGTATTCGCAGCAACTTACTGGACGATAGGCGCATATGCCTTGAACGCATTGCGCGCCTGGCACCTGCGTGCACCTTTTTTGCTGTGATCTTCCACACGCTTGGGCTTGTTTCACGACAGAGGTCGGTCGCGGACTATGCGGGATTGCTGTTCGGTGCGTCCCTATTGCCTTTGGCTGCGGTATGATTTTTGGGTGATCTGCGGTGCTGTCAGTATTGCGGTAGCATTCGCCAACGCTTCAGCAAAATTCGATCAAGCGACTGCTCTCAAATACGTAGCGATTGGTGTCGTCTTTGCGGTGCCGTTCTTGCTGCGCCAGGTGCACGTCGCCTACGTGTTGGGGGCGACGTACTGGCTGCAGGACTTCATATACTCAGTGGCGATCAAGGTTCCCTATGCCAGCTCGATCATCACGATACCTTCTCTTGACGAGATCGATGCTTACTATCGAGCGCACCATGTCCTTCGACCACCGGCTGGCGTTTCTAACTCGGGTCTTAGCTATCCTCTATACCCTCGGCACATGGTCATGACGGTCACCGTACCGCGTTGGGGATGGCTTGCTTTAGTCATTCTAGGAGCCGTCATCCTTGCCGCCTTTGCTCCGCCAACCCGTTCTAAGTGGCTCGGACGCTATAGCGCTCGACTGGTCGTTCCTGTAACCGTGGGTGTCGGCGTTGGCTTGGTTGTGTTGGCCCCCTTCTCGCTTCACGTTTATTTAAGATCAGTTTCCCCTGTTTGGCTTTGTGCTTCGACTTGTCAGGCGCGCTGGCATACGCCCTCGTAGTCGTCGCGCTCAGCAGTACCAGCAGTCGCAACAAAGGGCTTGCAGTTGGCGCCCTCGCAGTGTTGGTCGTCTATGCAGTCATGGTGCATTGGCAGACGAGGCACATGGACCAGCGCACAATTTTGGGCGGGCCGAGGTTTACACTCGGTGGCCAAGCGGGAACGTCGCGCTATCTGGCTATGGCCTACTACCAGCAGCATACGACTTCATCGGCGTGGTCAAGGATCGCACTTCATATGTTAAGGCAGATGATGTGCTTTCCGGCAATAAAGCCAACCCTGTGGGTTCTACCAGCTACGCAGCGATTTGTCGATTTCGTAGCCCATACCCGACGTGCCGCTGGAAGAGCTGGCAGGCCGCCCTAATTGGTTGGGAGCGAAATGCGCAGCCGGGCCGAGGATGTATCTATGGGCAACCGTTACCAACCAATGCAGCCCCACAGCCAACCCTTGATGAGGTCATCGCGCAAGCTAAAGACTACGAACTCGTTGGTCGTGGAAGTACCGCGGCATCGGCTACGTTATCTTGCGGAAACGAGAGCCGAGCGGGGGATGAAGTAGGGAACGTCTTTGGTTGAGCGCACCGCCGATAGCGTCGACCTGGTTGCTATCGCCGAAGTCATCCGTTGATCCTACTGGGCGACGCAAGACAAGCCGATTTGGCACCGGCGCCGATCAAGATCTAGGACGCCAAGGTGCCCATACCTATCGCACTCAAGGTCAGGACTGCGGGCCAGGGCCAGCGTTTGGTCAGGGCGGGCCCGTATGGCTTTAGCCATAACCGGGCAGGCCACTCAACGACGCCGTAGAGCAGCGCCGCCTTGACGAGACAGATCAGTAAGACGACCGTGGTACCGCTAGTGGGCTCGTCGGATCGGGCGACGGCAGGAGAGGTGCTAACCGTGTTTCCAGCCACGGCATCGGAAGCCAGTGCACGAGGTAAAGCCCGAAAGACAGTACCCCGATGACGCGCAACGGCGGCGACGCTATCGCGCGTGAAAACAAAGTAGACCTCGGCGTCACAATGGACGCGAGAAGTGCGGCGGTTACGACCGGGAAAATGATGTAGGGCAGGAGCGATCCCGCCACGTAGGGCGGGAAGATTACCGGCTGCCAGAGGAAGGCGAAGGCGACGAGAGTGCCGACTGAGGCGACGAATGCGGCCCATTGGCGATGCCGCGACATGAAGCGTTCAAGCTGTCCGCTGAGCAGCAGATGGGCTACGACGGCGCCAGCGACGAATGTGTCAGCGTAGGCGTACATCATGTAGTAGAGGCCGCCGTTGCCAACCTGATGCCCGTTGGACAGCACGTAGTCGAGGCGCAGGGCGTTGCAGGCGACGAAGACGATCAAGCAAAAGTGGTAGTGCGTACTTGGCGTAGCGCAGCGCCGAGTACATGAGGGGCGCCAGGACGTAGAACTGTTCCTCGACGGCGATCGACCAGAGCGGCCCGAGAGGCGGCGGTGGCCAGCCGTGGTAAGACGCCATCGAGAGGTTGGTTGTGAACGTGAACATCGGTGCCCACGCCGGGACGTAGCCGGCAGCAGCCGTAAAGTCCCCAGATAATGGCGATGACCACGAAATAGGCGGGCCAGATGCGGACGATGCGCCGGTAGAGGAAGTAATTGTATCTGACGCGCCCGTACTTGGCCGTCGTGGAACAACACGTAGTAGGCCAGGAAGCCACTCAGGGAAAAGAACACCACGACGCCGAGATTGGCGACAGCCGTGTGCGCAAAGGCCTGCCCGTTCGTGTGGTGGAGAACGAC
>CAVRND010000025.1:0-61172 GCA_963722495.1 uncultured Alphaproteobacteria bacterium
CCATCAGCATCGGATAAAGATCTGTATTCATCGTTCGGCGTCCCAGATCAGACCGTAGAGCAGCACGGTCATGGCAATGAGGGCGAGTGACACCCGGGCGATGGAAAGATCGACATGGGGCACGATGATCTTGTCGATGACGAGCATCAGATTGTTGAGCGTTAGGCCGACGAAGCAAAGTCCGCTCCACAGCAGCAGGCGGTATCCACCCCGGGCATAGGCATGCAGAAGCAGATAGGCGCATGTGGCGGCAGCCAGCGCGCAGAGACTGAAAATGACAGGAGCCAGCACTATCGATCCTTTCGCAGTTTGAATGCTGCCGCGAACGCGCGTGCCGCCCGATGGCTTGGCGTGCACGAGGTTGGTCACCGGAATGAGGTGGCGGGCATAGAGCGACGATAGCTTTTCCACGATCTCACGCTGTCCAGGGGGATCTCCGTTAAACCAGAATTCGCCCTCGTTGCAGCGGACCAGGCCGTCGTCACACAGCCGATCGAGAACCGGCTTTGCGTGGTTTTCATCGATGTAGAGTTGACCGGCAACGCCGGAGACGGTCCAGCGTGTCTCCGGCTGGTTTGCCAGAAGGATCAGCGCCTCGAGCTGGGCGATGAAGTCGATATGGGTCAGGATGAATTCGCGCACGTCCGGCGGGATGAGCTCATCCGCCATGGGGCACCCGCTGCTGCCTGATTGGTGTCACTGGGTCCCCGTAGTCCATCTATGCCGCGCGCGGCAGACTGATCGCTCCAAACGAATGCACCCATTCGGTGCGCGCGGATATTAGCGCGCGATGTCGCCCATGTCATGTGCCTGGCGACGGCGCCGCATTGCCCGCGAGCGGTCATACCCTTAAACCGTTTTGACTCCTTCCGCGCCAGCGCATTATTCGGGCTGATGCTCATGCAAGGCTGCAGGCCCGTGCCGGTCTGTAGGTCATGGCTGCCAGAAAAAGTGAGTTCGGATGGTCTGATGACACCACGACTGAACAGACGCGGCGCCCGCCTCGTGCGGGTTCATTCACGGCGATGGCAGCAGCGGCTGATCTTCGTAGCCGGCGGTGTCGTGGTCGGACTGGTTGCCGTCGGAATTGCCTTCGCCGCCGATGGTGCCCAAAGCGCATTTCACACGCTGATCGCGCGCTTCGCCCCTCCTGCCGCTCGTCCTTACGCCGCTCGGGATTCGGGCTCGCGGTATTTCTGGCGGTCACGTTCTTCCCGTTCACGCAGGGTTCCGGCATCCCGCAGGCGATCGCCGCCAAGGATCTCACGCATTCCCGTGACTGCTCTCACCTTGTCGGGGTGCGCGTGGCGGTGGGCAAAATTCTTTTGACCCTGCTCGGACTGCTCGTCGGGGCGTCGACCGGGCGCGAGGGACCGACGGTCCAGGTAGGCGCATCTTTGATGTATGCCATCGGCCGGCTCAGCCCGCGGCGTCAATCAGGTCTCATCCTTGCGGGTGCCGCTGCCGGTGTGGCGGCTGCCTTCAATACGCCCCTCGCCGGTGTCGTGTTTGCCATCGAGGAGATGAGCCGCAGTTTTGAAACGCGCACGAACGGCCTGATCATCGCCGCCGTCATCCTGGCCGGCCTGACGGCGCAAGTGCTGCTCGGTGACTACAGCTATTTCGGTTTTACCGGCGCCGAGCTGCCTTTCGGCACCGCATGGATGGCGGTGCCACTTTGCGGCGTCACAGGCGGGTTTGCGGGAGCACTTTTCAGCCGGGTGCTTGTGATGGTCCCTGACAATCTGCCTGGTCCCGCCGCGATCTGGATCAATCGATATCCTGTCCGCTTCGCCGTCGCCTGCGGGTTCGGCGTCGCCTTGTGCGGCATTGCGAGCGGCGGTGCCGTGTACGGGACGGGCTATGAACAGGCGCGCCAGCTGCTGCACGAAACCGGGACCGTGCCGGTCGGCTATGCCGCGCTCAAGCTGGCGGCAACGGCGCTCTCGGCCGTCAGCGGAATACCCGGCGGCATTTTCTCGCCGTCGCTCGCGATCGGGGCCGCCATCGGTGCCGACATTTCGCTGCTGTTCAATCAGGTGACCACCGGGCCGATCGTGCTTCTCGGCATGGTCGCCTATTTCACCGGCGTCGTCAGGGCTCCGATCACCGGGTTCGTCATTGTGTCGGAAATGTCCGACAACCACGGAATTCTCGTGGCGCTGATGGCGACAGCCCTCATCGCCGATGCATGCGCCAGGCTGATCAATCGTGAGGGCGTCTATCAGATGCTCGCCAAACGCTATTTGCCTGGAGCTCACTCGGGGGCGAAGAGCCGAAGAGTTTGATGTCAGAGAATCACTTCCGCGCGCCTTGTTCATCGAGTTGCGGTTGATCGGATGTCTTGCGGGTCTTCCGACCGGGCGCTTCTTTCTGGACGCCGGAGCCGAGCCCGTCCTTTTCTTCTTTGCCGCCTTATGGCTCGACGGGGCCTGGGTCGGCGCTGCTTGCATTTTGCAGGCCCGGAACCTTTCCCGCATCGCCGTGTCCGGCTCGAAGCCGGCGCCGACCACAACGCTCGGATAGTTTCTCACCCGCGCCGTCGGCCCCAATGCCATCCATGCGCGCGTGCTGAAACCGCGCTCGAGCAGCGCCGCAGCCCGTGCATTGCGCGTAGCGTTGCTCGTCTCACCAAGCACAACCGCTATCAGGCGGCGGCCATCTCGCGTGGCGCTGGCGATGAGATTGTAACCCGAGGCGCAAGTGTAGCCCGTCTTCATACCGTCGCCGCCCGGGAACGACGTCAGCAGGCCGTTATGTGTCCGAACAGCAATTTTTGCGATGGTTGCCTGCGTCTCCGCGAAGAGCGACGCTTCGTCGGGAAAGTCACGCAGCAGCGCCTGGGTGAGCAGCGCCATGTCGCGCGCCGTCGTGACCTGCTGCTCGGAGGGAAGACCGTGGGGATTGAGGAAATGCGTATGCGTCATGCCGAGGCGCGCCGCCGTCTGATTCATCTCCTTGACGAAGGACAGTTCGTTGCCGCCGAGTGCTTCGGCGATGGCGACCGCAACGTCGTTGGCGGAGCGCATGATCAGCGCGCGCAAGGCGTCCCCGAGAGGAAGAGACCGGCCAACTTTCAAACCGAGGTGTGTCGGGGGTTGTTTGTTCGCGTGGGGCGAGATGAAGATCGGGGTTTGCTTCGTCGCCCGGTGATCGCGAATGGCGACGAACGCCAGATAGGCGGTCATCAGCTTGGTGAGCGAGGCGGGATACCAAGGCGCATCGAGGTCTTCGGCATAGAGGACGTGGCTGTCTGTGGTGTCGAACACCAAAGCGGTGCCTGCAGCCGCCTGCCCGGCGCCGTGCGTCAGCACTAATGCTGCCACCAACGCGATGACTACGAGCTTTGCCAAGACGCCGGCCCTCTCCGTCAATCGCCAATCTCCCACGCCTTACTATGCCGTGCACCGTCAGCTCGGCAAAAGATTTTAGCGCGCGACGGATTCGGCCGATCTCGCTCGTTCAGCGAGTCATGTGTGAGGCTGTCCTCTGCGTCGCGCGGCCTTCGCACGGCGCCTTTTCATCAATCAATCGCAACGGATCGGCCGAAGTACTGACAGAAACCCTCGGCGACGGACAGCGCGCGACATATGATGCATTGAGTCGAACGCAAGGAAGGAGCGCCATTTGAGAAGCTGCCCTGAGAGCGCTGCGCCCACCCGGATTGCATTGCGGTGCTTGGTGATCGCGACTCTTCTGAGCGCCGGACCAAGCGGCGCCGCTTGGTCCGCAAATGGCTATGAGACGCGTGCGAAAGCGGCGCTACTGATGGAAGCGAGCACAGGGGCCATTCTTTATCAGCACAACGCCGATCAGCTTCTCCCTCCCGCCAGCATCAGCAAGCTGATGACACTGGCGGTGGTTTTCCGGGCTCTCAAAAAAGGCCGCCTCGATATCAAGGACGAGTTCGTGATGAGTGAACATGCTTGGCGCACAGGCGGTGCGCCCTCGGGAACAGCAGCGATGTTCGTTCCCATCAATACCAAAGCGAGCGTTGGGGAACTCGTCCAGGGCGTCATTGTACAATCGGGAAACGACGCCGCCATAGCTCTCGCGGAGGGCATGTCTGGAAGCGAGGAAGCCTTCGCCCAGCGAATGACCGCGCGGGCGCGCAAGCTGGGGCTCGAGAAATCCGTCTTCAAAAACGCAACGGGATTATACGATCCGCAGCACCTGATGACCGCGCGCGAGATCGCGCTGCTCGCCAGATACCTCATCAACGATTTCCCCGAATACTACGGCATGTTCGCGCAACGCGAGTTCCGCTACCGCAAGCACCGGTTCTTCAACCGTAACCCGCTGCTTTTGACGGAGACCGGGGTCGACGGTCTGAAGACGGGCTATGTCAAAGACGCCGGCTATGGAATGGTCGCATCGGCCAGGCAGGGGAACGTCCGTCTCATCGCCGTGGTGATGGGATTGCCGAGCGCGGCTTCGCGCAAGGCAGAAGGCCGGAAGCTGCTCGACTGGGGGTTCCGCAACACCCGTCAGGTCAAGCTCTTCGACGACGGCGACACCGTGAGCTATGCGCGTGTATGGGGCGGAGACAGATATTTCGCGGCCTTGCAGGCGCGGGGGAAGCTTTCAATTTACTTGCCGCGGATCCCTGAAAATCCCAGGCTTCGGGCCGAGGTGACCTATGACGCCCCGTTGAAGGCCCCGATCCAGAAGGGAGATGAAGTCGCTACGCTGCGTGTGACGAGCGAAACGGGCGCGGTGAGCGAGGTGGCGCTCTTTGCGGCCGAGGATATCAAGGAGTCCGGCTTCATGGCGCGGGGAGTGGATACGCTCGCCTATGGCGTCGCTGATTGGGTGGACGCCGGCATTTCGGCGCTGCTGGGCCTGGCGACCCCCGAGCAGACCGCGGTGATCTCGGCGGGCGACGGCGCCGGCAATCCGCCGTCGGCGATACAATGAGGTTTGAGGCCCGCACGAGGACAACCGCGCGATCTTGGCGGTTGGGCTTCGGCTGTTTCGGGCATCGGTCCAGTAGTGCTTTCAATCCGCGTAGCGGTCCGGTGCGCTGATTGCATCGCCTTCCACGCGAAGCCGCGCCAGATCAAAGCGCGACAGAAGGCGAGATTTTGGACACGTCGGGAATGGGCACCGTTATTGGCGCTGGACCGTCCGTGATGCGCGAACAGCTGGCGCTGATCGCCTAGCCTACGGCGCCCATCATCGCGCCGCCTCCACCACCCATTATGAGGAGACGACGAAATCATCGTTCGGCCGGCAGCCCAACGCTCTTATGGACAACATCCGTCATTGGTGACATTTGCAGAGCTGAGCATCTCAGTCTCCAGCCAGCCTTGCAGATATCCAGCGGCGCGTAATGCAGCGCCGTCGGGCTCATCAAACGTTGCCAGCATCGTGCATAGGACGCCGAAGTGGGTGCCCGGCTCATTTCGGTCCACATCATCGCCTCTTCGTATGGCATCGGGCGGACCATTGGTGCCGCGCCGCGCCGCCAAACGGTGATGCATTCAGGTTGTGCGAGCTGCGCCGCCGGCGGCGGCTCGCATCCGTCCTTGCAGGCTTTCCAGATGGCGAGCGCGTTGGTGGAGAGCCGAAGCATCCCGGCGGAAGGATGCGGCCTGAAGACAAGCCGTGCCCAGTCCTCGGTCGGCACAGCGGCGAGGTCTGTGAGGCCGAGGACGGCGGCGTCCGCGCTGTCGAAGGCATCGGCTACCAGCTTTTCAATCGATGCCAGCTCGGCGAGCTCGGGACGCTCGCGAGCCGGCTCATGGCGCGTCAGAAAGTCCGCGAACTTATTGCCGAACCAGCGTGCGTTCTGGGTTCGCGACGGGTGGGCGGCGATGTAGGCCCGCGCCAGCTCATCGAAAAGCGATCGTCACCGACATACGCCAGCAGCAAAGGATAGTCGTCGCGCAGCACTTCACCAGTCGTCTCGCATAGGCGTGGCGATAGACGCCGAAGAGGGTCGAGCGCGTCGTGCGCGAATTGTCGAGAATTGTGGCCAGGATCGCATCATCGCCGGACAGGATCGCCGACTGCAACAATTCCTGGATCTCGCGCAGCGTCGGGCCAGAAGCTCCGGCACGGTGACCTCCATGCGCGTCACGACGCCCGAGCTTTCAACTCGCGGCAGCATTTCCTGGGCGATCGATCGTGCAACGCTTAGCTCGGTTACCAGCTCGGCGAGCGGCGGGATGTTGTCGTCGCGCTCGATGAGCGTCGATACCGCACCGAACCGCCTCACGCGCCGCGCGGTACAGCTCCCATACCGGCTCGGGCACGATGGCATCGTGCGTATCGATGATGTGGGTCATGTTGTGCTCGTGACCGGCGAGATGGAACTGCACCACCCGGTCGGCCGGAATGCCTTCGATGAACGCGTGAGCGTCGTACTCGTGGTTATAGGCGCTGACGAAGACGTTGTTGACGTCGAACACGAGCCAGCATCCCGTGCGCTTCGTCAGCTCGGCGATGAACTCCCACTCCGGCATTTCCGAATGCGCGAACTGCACGTAGGTCGAGACGTTCTCGAGCGCCAAGGGACGCTGCAGATAATCCTGCACGTGGTGCACCCGCGCTACGATGTGGTCCAGCGCTTCGCGCGTATAGGGGATGGGCAGCAGGTCGTGCAGGTTCACGCCATGCACGCCCGTCCAGCACAGATGGTCGGAAACGAATTTCGGCTCGACGCGACTAGCGAGCGCCTTGAGCGCGGCCAGATAGTCCGGGTCGAAAGGCGTGGTCGACGCGATCGACAGCGAGACGCCGTGCAGGACGATCGGGTAGCGCGCGCGAATGCGGTCCAGCATTCGCAGCGGCTGGCCGCCCGGCACCATGTAGTTCTCGGAGATCGCCTCGAACCAGTCGATTGTCGGGATCGCCATCGAGGATTTCGGCATAGTGCTGGGCACGCAGGCCAAGACCGAAACCGAGATAGGGCGGCGATCTTGCGACGGTTCGTTCGCTCGCAGTTTGTGCCGCGGGCGCGCTAGGCATGGCTGCTCCGTATGCGTGCACAGGTTTAAGATCGAAAGGAAAAGCGACCTCCGGGGAGACCGCTTTTCCGTTCGTCAGCTTACTTCGGCATCTCGAACTTGGCGCCCTCGACCTTGGCGCAGTCCTCTTTGGTGGTCTCGGTGAAGCCCTGACCCTTGCAGGCGTTCTGGCCCTTGCAGGCGTTCGACGCAGACTTGCAGGCGCCATGACCCTTGCAGGCATTGGCGCCGACACAATGGCCCATGGCCTCATCCGCGGCGTATGCTGACGGCGCTGTGACGGCTCCGGCAAGCAGCATGGCGGCGGCAACGGCTGCGAGCGATGCGCCCGACGTGGTCGAGATCTTCATTGCGTTTCTCTCCATAGGTTTCATGCACGTCCGGGCGAAGGAGGACGCGGCCGCCCGGGGGCCACATCAATGCGTCCAAGCAACGTTACGGAGCCAGCTCAGCCCGAAGTTTCATGCAAAAGCAAAAAGGACAGCACTTCGTCCGTCGGCTCGCTGACTACGTGCTGTAACAGCTCACCCACCGGCGACGTAGCAGTCTGTGAGCAGCGGGGAAAATCTTTCTCGCCTGCCGCCTCGCCAGATGATGGAAGCTTTTCAGGATACGCCATGACCGCATCCCACTCGACAATCGCAGCCACCAAACGCGGGACAATGGCCTCTATCGTCGGTTGGCTGATCGACATGCCGGAGCGGCGTTCAGCGGTCTTCCTGTGGCTGCCCCCGCTATTCGCTCGCATCGTAGTCGGCTGGGTATTCATGTGGTCGGGCTGGACGAAGCTCAACAATCTCTATCCCACCGCAGATTTTCCCGGGATGATTTCCCGCTTCGCCGAGTGGGGCATTCCGTACCCGGGTGTCATGGCGCCATTTGTGTCGGGGGTAGAATTCTTCGGAGGATTGCTGTTGTTGCTCGGCCTGTTCACGCGGCTCGCCGCGACACCGCTTGTCATCGTGATGATCGTCGCCGTCATCAGCGCAAAGTGGGATCAGGTTGACACCCTCGAAACGCTGCTCGGCTTCGAGGAAGTGGCGTACATGGCGCTGTTCGGCTGGTTGGCCGTGCAAGGACCGGGGCCGATTTCCGTCGACCACCTGCTGCAGCGGCGGTTCGCGAATGATTGACGTGAGTGACTTGCCGCATGCTGCTGACCTCGCTAACGAGAATGAGTGCGCGGAATTGGTAGCGTTGCGAGGTCTGCATCGTGATCGAGCGACTGGAAGAGCCTCGACGCCGCGGAAGGAAGCAGTGGTCGTAGCGGTCGTCTTCGCGTTGGCGAAGCTAACGAATTGCGGAGTCGCAATTTTGGTCATTCTCTCAGCTTGCAAGACTTCCGCGAAACCGCTTCAGTACCGCCAAGTGAGGCGGCCCTGCACGCTGTTTTCCTGAAGGTCGCCAGCGAGCTGGCCGGAATAAGAGACTGCCAGCGTGGCGTCCCCGCCCAACGCAAGGTCGAGGCCGGCCTCGAGTGTTCATCGCACGTTGGCGCCAGGTCCCTGACCTCTAGAACACTCGTGCGATGTCCGAGCGCGTCAACCACCCGCGACATTGAACGGTCTTCCCCACATAGCAGACGTGATAGCGAGGGCATTTGCGTCGCCGACCGCAAGGCTGCCGACTTCGGCCTCTGGACGACGCGACTTTGTGCGGCGCGGCGTGGGAACCGAGCTGTTGGCGTCGCTATTGGCCCTTAACGGACGTCGGCGTTCTCCTCTTTGATGTCGGCTTCGGAACCTCGAGCGGACCTTAGCTCTGGCTGCCAAGCCCCACGCGGGGGACAGCCGCTCTCTTGAAGATTTGAGACGAGATTTAACGAGCCCATTTTGCGGTTGCCCCCCACTCGCGGCCGCGCGCGGTGCCATACTCGTGAGTGGCCTCTGTCAGTCGAGGACGGGGCGCTCCGCCCTGTCCTCCATCGTCTCGGTTCCATTTGGAACTGCAATCTCATGCCTTAGTTTGGCCCTCACCGAACTCGATGGCGCTTGCCAACCTGCGGAGATCGGGAAAATAAATATGCATGAGTTCCGCCAGCCTTGCGGCGCTCATGTCGATCCCTGCATGCCGCAACTTCTCGCGGTACTTGGGCAGGAGGCGCGCGATAATTTCCGCCGCGCTACCGGCAGTTACGTCAAAACAAATAGGCATGCAGCGCGATTTTAGCGCCGGCTGAAATTTGTTTATATCGTTTCCAGCAAGCAGAAAGCGCGAAGTGCGAATCGATTGTTCGATGACCGCACGCAGACCTGCCTGAGCATTCGCGCTGAGGTAATCCGCCTCGTCGATAAAGAAGATACGCGGTCCCTCGCCGAGGCCATAATTTGACGCCGCCGCGCGCAGATCGCGGATCAAGTCTACTCCGTTATCCAACGAGCCATTGAGCACGGACGAGTTGTCACCGCACCGACCAAGCAAGATGCGCGCGGCTGAGGTTTTGCCCAGGCCGGGCGACCCGTAGAAGAGCATATTCGACGGCTCCTTTTCCTCGGCCATTCGCTCTAGCGCTTTGACAACAGGATCCGCTTGCACAAGTTCTGAGAATTCCATGGGACGCATTTTCTCGCTAAGCATCACGTTACTCCGCGCTCCCGGGGATGAAAGCATCGATCGTCGCCGCTTGGTGCTTTGCAAGCGGGACGTGGTACTCCTTCAAAAGTTTCTTTAGTTTGACCGCGAACTCCGGGCGCATCGGTACATCTACCTTGGCTAGATCGACGACTACGCGGCGGGCCTTTTCCTCGACTTCTTCTTCTTGCTGGTCACATGCGCTTTCAGCTCTTTTAACGTAGCCTCAGGGCGCAATATCTTGTCATCGATTAGCCGTTGAAACTTATCCTTTTCCATTGTTGCCAGCGCATATATAGTGGTCCAGTTGTTCGGAAGCAGATGGAAGAAGAGAGCAAAACGCGTTTTCTCCTTCCCTATTTTCAGGAGCTTCTTGCTCGTGGCGCCATCTTTCTCGACGTCGATATGATCATAAAAGGTGGTCAGGGGCGTTTCGCCAAACTCGGCGTGTGCCTCTACGATCACTTCAGCCAAGATAAATATTTGCTCCACGCTCTTTTTGCCCGCAGCTAGATAGCGATCGGCCAGCGCCTTCAGTTTATCTTCGAAAGTCATCTTTTTGTCGGTCATTGCCTTCATTCCTTTCCGTCAGCGTGCTTGAGCGAGCCCAGCCAAGTGTCGATTTTCGATTGCAGCCACATGCTCTTGCGGCCGATTGTTACGTGTTTCGGAAAAAGGCCCGCCGCCTCCAGACGGTAGAGGTGGCGAGATGAGTAGGGGACGAGGCGCAAGATCTCTTTGCGCCCAAGGAGTTTCTCCATGGCACATTCTCTATTTCGGCCAGCACGGGTCGTTCGGATTTTGACCGCTGGCCATTTTCCGGATTAAAATCAGTTAAAACGGGCGTCCCCCGGCGGAAGCGCCGGCGGCTAGTAGCTAAGGTGGTCGCACCAGGAATCGGCCGGCAGAGGCGGACTCGCGCCGCAGGACCAAACGCACCTTCGCTATTTTGAGGACCAAGAGGCAAAGCTTCTCACTCCGCGACGATTGTCGCGTGCTAATTTGTGGGACGTATTTGGGCGAGGGATAATCAGTCCGGACCTTCGGTCTCAGACGAATGAGAAGACGCACTCGAATTCTATTCGCGCCCGGCAAAGGGGGCCCCATTGGAGGACACCCCCTTGCCGGGCGCGAATAGCCGCAGACCTGCGCCCACTTCGGAAAACGTGCAATCCCACCCAACAGGCGAACGGCGCTATAAATCAGTTGTCTGATCAATTTATTTGGATGCCACAATTGGGTCCAATTTGGTCGGCGCCGGGCGCGCCGGGCGCGCCGTCCGCCACAAAGATGTTGAATTACAATTGGGTGATGATAAGTTTTGCTGATGGGCAGAAACTGCATCATTCAATTGTTGGCGGTTCCAGGTTTAGAGTCTCTGATACGTCACTGCGACATATGGCCCGAAAAAAATCTCTATTCGACCATGCGCTCTAGTTCGTCGTTCCAGCGCCTTAGCGCGGCGCGTCGTTCTTTCAAGTAGTCATGACGATTATAGATGCCGCTTACTCGGCTACCTGCGGGAGCACGGCCCTGGACACGATCGATCAGATCGCCCGGGATTCCGATGCGGGCCATATTCGTTGCAGCCGTGCGCCGGAGATCGTGGATGCCCGTGTCCACGACACCGTTAGCGTCCACAAAATTCAGCTGGCGAGCGAGCTTTGCGTAAGCGTGATCGGGCGCGTGCCGTGTGATGGGTTTGTCGATCATCCGGTGGCGGTCAAATGCTGGGAAGACAAACGGTGACTGGCCACTGTCCGCGATAGCACTAGCGATCAACCTGTCCACGGCAGGCGTTATCGGGACGACGTGCACGAGGCCGCTCTTGGTCCGAGCACCCGGTATCTCCCAGAGATCGCCTTGAATCTCGGCTTTCGCCATGCCGCAAGCCTCGGACAGGCGAACACCCGTAAATAGAAGGACGCGGAGAACGCGCGCCTGCCGCACAGTTACTCCCGTTTCTAGGGCATGCCACCACAGCCGCAGCTCGGTGGGCGAGAGCACCCGGTCACGCGTCTTCGGCAGCTGCCGCTTCGGGATGCCCCTGGCGCCATGTGAATCGATGACCCCCTCGTTCTCGGCCCAATTGAGCGTCGCGGTAATGATGGACTGCGCAGCGTTCGCCTGGCTGCCGCTAGAAGCGAGCATGATCGAGTCCAGCACCTCGACATAGTCGCGCTTTTTCATGACAGCGACTGGGCGATTGCTCAGCTGGGCCTCTACGTGCCTCTTGTAGAGGGCTTCGTCAGCCTGCCAGCTCCTCTTGTTCGGCTTCGCATGCCGCTCTAGCCAAAGATCGAAAAGAGCACCGAACGTGCTGAGATCGTCTCGCACCCGGTCCGCGTGAGGGTCGCGACGTTCAACCTGTACAGTTGCAATGACTTCGTGGGCCTTCTCAGTCGCCCGGGCCAATCCAATCACGCGCGCATCGCCAATAGTGTAGCGGCGCTCGCCTCGCGACGCGCCCTTGCCGACTTGATACCGCACCCGCCACGTCCGCTTGCCCGACAGCTGAACATCAAGTTCGAGCCCCGGCACCCCCTCGACGCGGTAGACCGTCCTGCGACCATCAGCACAGCACGCGCGGTCAATTTTGAGCTGATTTCTTGGGATTTTTGGCACCGGCGAGCGGTCGCACGGGCCTGAGGAAACCTCAACTCTGTTACGCTGTGGTTACGCAGGAAGATGGCGCGACACGGCTTATCGGGTCACCCGGCGTCGCAGACACCGCGACCACAAGCCACAACAACGCGCGGATATCGAACGAGTTTTTGAGACACTGCTGGCCATAGCGCGCCGTGCGCAGCAGCGGAGGCAACGCTGCAGCTGCCTCCACAATCTAGCGCTCTAACCAACTGAGCTAAGGCGGCAAACCAGCGACATCAGCGACTTAGGTCTGCGACCAGCGGAAAGTCAATTCCGCGCAGCCGCGTCGCCGCTTCGAGACCCGGTCCCATGGCGATCACCAAACGGCCGCCAAAGTCGGGCCTTTGCCCACGGGATCGCTCAAATACAGCGGCTGCGGGCGCGAAGCAAGCTCCGGGGAAGTAACGCAGCGCCATGGGCAACCCCGTCGCCCCGCCCCAAACTCAGCGCGGCTGCGCTTTCTGCGCGGTCTCGCTCATCAGCCGGCCGAGGACGTGCGCTTGGTGAGCGAAAGACTGCATCTGCTTTTGCGCATAGCGCTGCTGGATCTCGATGTACTCCTTGAGATCGCGGGCGCGCGAAAGCTCGGTGGCGAAGGCAAAGCTCGCCTGGATGTTCTGCTCGGCGAACTTGGAGATCTGCGACTGCATCTCCACCGCACTGGAGGTCATGGCGCCCTGCGACGCTGAGAGCGTGTCCTGGACCTTGCGCGCCATGTCAATGAACTGGTTGTAGGCGCTACGGGCCTGCTCGACGTTGCGCTCAGCGAGTTCGCGGACGGCCTCCGGAAACTCGAACTGCGGCTTGTCGGACATCGGGGTTGTCTCCTCCTAGGGCCAGGATGGTTGTCGTACCCGCTCCTGGTTGTCGGGCAGTTTGCAAATATACCTCGATCTACGGCGGAACGGACGCCAAATGAATGTGGATACTGAATGGCCCGGCATTCGGTTCGTGGACGGAAGCGGCTCATCGCGCTAACAGATTTGAAGCCTTGGTGTTTCACCCATGCCAGTAGACGGCCCGCGCGCATCCCTGCCACCGACCGGAGCCGGCCCTGAGAAGGCGCTTGCGGGCTGCGTCGACCCCGCTTGGGTCATCGATCCCGCCAAGGGCCGTGTGCTCGCCGCCAACGCCGCGGGCGCCGCCCGCCTTGGCCTGCGGCCCGATGCCGCCTCCGGCACACTCGACGCCGCCATGCCGGGTCTCGTGCGCCTGCGCGCTATGGTGCGCGAGCCGCTGAACGGCGGGCGTCGCGAGCCGCTGATCTTTTGGACCGCTTACGGCGCCGAAAGCCTGCTGTGCGACGTTGCCGCCGTCCCCGAAGGGGCCGCGTTGTCTTCCGAGCTGGTGCTCGTTTCAATCGCGTCAGGGCAGGCAAAGCGCCTCAAAGCGCCTGTTGCTCCAGCGCCGGTCGAGGCCGCGCCTGCCACGCTGCCCCCACCGGTTACGCCGTCGGGTGAGGATGCCGCGACGATGACCAAGATCGCCCGCGCCATCCGCAGCGGCTTTGCTGGCGGGCGCAGCGAAGCCACTCCTGCGATTTCCGACCCGATGCCGACGAACCGGAACCAGCGCGAAACGATCGCGCCGGGCAGGTTTCCAAGCTGGCGCACGAATTGCGTACGCCGCTAAGCGCCATCGCCGCCGCCGCCGAGATCATGAAGGATCAGCGCTTCGGCGCCATCGCCAACGAGCGCTACCGTGGCTACACATCCGACATTCACGACAATGCGCACCACGCACTGGCGCTGATCAATCGCTTGCTCGGAGGCGATGCGGCGCTCGAGCCCGGCAATGCGCCGCAGACCGCAGAGCTCGACCTCAACGCTCTGGCCGAGAGCTCCGTGTCCGCCATGCGTCCGTTGGCGGAAGAGGCCGGCCTCAAGCTCGCGCACGAGTTCCACGGAGCGCTGCCGCACGTCACCGCCGATGCCACGATGGTGAAGCAGATCCTCTTCAATCTGCTCACCAACGCCGTCAAGTTCACGCCCCGTGGCGGCGACGTGCGCGTCGTCACTGGGCTCGGCTACGATCGCTCCGTCTTCGTCGCAGTGCAGGACACCGGCAGCGGCATGACGCCGGAGGCAATTGCCACTGCACTGAAATCGAAAGTGCCTGACAATCCTCAGCGCAAGGAGGCGGGCGGTCACGGCATCGGTCTGCCGCTAGCGCGCGATCTCGCGCAAACCAATGGCGCACGGCTAGAGATCGACAGTGCGCCGAACGAGGGCACGGCGGTGGCGTTGATTTTCCCGCGCGATCGTGTCGTGACGCGCAAGACGCCCTCGACCAACACCGCCGTTTAAAATTAGACGATTTCTAATCTATTGGACTTGCTTGCGCTTTTGTTGACGGCGCCGTCGCCCGCACGTTAGGGATGATGCAGTGCGGGGCCAAGCCACTCACGCCCCCCAATCAAAATTCACCGATACCGGGGCCTTGAACCCCGACTATTGGAGCCAACGATGCGGACTATCAGCGCTCTCATGCGCAACGCGGCCTGTGCCGCCGTGCTCGCCGTCGTGAGCCTCACTTCTGCCCATGCCGCGCGTGCTGCAGGCGAGGTCAACATCTACTCGTATCGCGAGCCCGGATTGATCAATCCGCTGCTCACCGCCTTCAGCAAAGAGACCGGCATCAAGACGAACGTCGTGTTCGCCTCGAACGGTCTCATCGAGCGCCTCGCCGCCGAAGGCAAGAACAGCCCCGCCGACCTGCTGCTGACGCACGAGTCCGGTCTCCTGCTGCAAGCGGTCGCCGCCGGCGTCACGCAGCCGATGCACTCCGACGCGATCGACAAGGAGATCCCCGCGAAGCTGCGCGACGACAAGGACCAGTGGTTCGGTCTGACGCAGCGGGCGCGCGTCGTCTATGCCTCGAAGGACCGCGTCAAGCAGGATGCGATCACTTACGAGGAACTCGCAGACCCGAAGTGGCGCGGCAAGATCTGCATCCGCTCGGGCCAGCACACCTACAACGTCGCCCTCGTCGCCTCGATGATCGCCAACGACGGCGAGGCGGCAACCGAGAAGTGGCTCACCGGCCTCAAGGCCAACCTGGCGCGGCGTCCCTCCGGCGGAGACCGCGAGGGCGTGCGCGACGTGCAGGCTGGCCTCTGCGACCTCGCCATCGGCAACACCTATTACATGGCTGCGATGCTCAAGAATCCGGACCAGAAGGCCTGGGCAGACGCCGTCCGGATCATCTTCCCCAACGCCAACGATCGCGGCACGCACGTCAACGTGTCGGGCATGGCGCTGACGGCCAACGCACCGAACAAGGAAAACGCCATCAAGCTGATGGAATTCCTCGCCTCGCCCGAGGCACAACGGATCTATGCCGAAGCCAACGGCGAATACCCAGTGGTCGAAGGCGTGCCCGCCTCGCCGCTGGTGCAGAGCTGGGGGCCGCTGAAGGCCGACCCGCTGCCGCTGACCAAGATTGCCGCCTTACGCAAGCAGGCGTCCGAACTTATCGACCGCGTACAATTCGATCAGGGGCCCACAAACTGATGTCTGAGATCGACACATTCCAGAGAGGCCGCCCGTCTCGCGAATCCGCGATCCCGGCGGCTGCCATGTTCCCCGCGGCCGAGCGCCTGGTCGGGGTCGGCTTCCGCTGCTGGCTGCAGGGTTTCCAGACCAGCGACATCGGCTGCTGGGAAGTCGCTTGGCACGAGTTCTCGCGCGCCGTCGGCCCCCGCGCCGCCAAGCCGCTGATGACCGAGCTCGCCTGCTGGGTGCGCGCGGTGCAGGATTCCGCCGAGCGCCGCATCGAGGTCTATCCCGCCCAGTGCCGCCGCTTCTGCCGCGACGAGTGCCTGGCGATCTCGATGGTCGCCGCTTGCCAGCACAGCACCTGTCCTGCCTTCCGCGCCTGCGCCGTTGCGCTGCTCGGCTGCGATGAGGTCGACGAAGCGATCGAGGGCGCCGAAAGCTTCGCGCGCTCGCTCAAGGATGCGGGCCAGATCCTGTCGCCCGGCACAGTGTTCATGGGTGCCGGTCTCGTGACCCCGGGCGCCCGCGGCCTCTGCTGAGCCGCCGAGCCGGCGCGCGCCGCAGATGCATGACGTAAAGCGGCGCGCCCGATGACTATGCGAGGCCCTCAACCGGTTGCTCCTGGCCCGCAACCGCCGCGCCAACTACCGCCAAGCCTGTCGGATGCGCTGGCCGGCATCCTCGACTTCCCCTCGGCGATTTCCCGCTGGCGTCAACGGCGCCGCGTGTCGCCGGCCTGGACCGCGGTCGTCGCTCTCGTCGTGTTCGTCGTTGCGTTGCCGATCGCCACGGTGTTGCTGCTGGCGATCAATCCGTCCGACAACATCTGGCCGCATCTCGTCTCGACCGTGCTGCCGGGGTCGCTGCTGCGCACCCTGCAGCTGTCGGGCGGCGTTGCGCTGGCGACGTTCACGATCGGCACGGCCGCGGCGTGGCTCGTCACCATGTACCGCTTCCCGGGCCGCGAAGTGATCGATCGCCTGCTCGTGCTGCCGCTGGCGGTGCCGACCTACATCATCGCCTACTGCTACGTGGAGCTGTTCGATTTCGCCGGCCCGGTGCAGACCCACGTGCGGCACGCGTTCGGCTTCGCCGGGACCGCCGACTACTGGTTCCCGCAGGTGCGCTCGCTGGGCGGCGCCATCTTCGTAATGACGGCTGTGCTCTATCCGTACGTCTACCTGACGGCGCGCGCGAGCTTCACGCAGCAGTCGGTGTGCGTGCTCGAAGTGGCGCGCACGCTTGGCCGCTCGCCGCTCGCCACCTTCGTCGATGTGGCGCTCCCGCTGGCGCGACCGGCAATTGCCGCCGGCGTGGCGCTCGTCATCATGGAATGCCTCAACGATCTCGGTGCCGTGCAGTATCTCGGGGTCGACACGCTGTCGGCGAGCATCTTCGCCACCTGGATGCAACGCTCGAACCTCGGCGGCGCGGCGCAGCTCGCCGCCGTTATGCTGGTGTTGATTGCGGCGCTATTCGCCCTCGAGCGAGCGGCACGCGGCGGCGCACGGAGCCACAATACGACGGGCCGTTATCGCGCCATTCCGTTCCAAGAGATTGTCGGATGGAAAGGCGCGCTGGCTGCCGGCCTTGCGGCGCTGCCGTTCGTGTTCGGCTTCGTCATTCCGGTAATCGTCATCGCCCAGGACGCGGCGACACACACCAAGGGCGCCCTCTCCAGCGGATTCCTGTCGGCAGCGGGCAACAGCCTGCTGCTGGCCAGCATCGCCGCCGCCGTTGCCGTGGCCGTCGCACTGACGCTCGGCTATGCGCGTCGCGTGGCCGGCAACGGCTTCATCCGCTCCGCGGGGCGCGTCGCGGCGCTTGGCTATGCCGTGCCGGGCACTGTGCTCGCCATCGGCCTGCTGATCCCGCTCGCCGGCATCGACAATCGTGTCGACGACTTCATGCGCGCCACGTTCGGCTTCTCGACGGGACTTTTGCTCTCCGGCTCGCTGTTCGCAATCACGCTAGCGTACGTGATCCGCTTCCTCGCCGTCGCGCTGGCGCCAATCGAGGCCGGCATGGACCGGGTCTCTCCCAGCCTCGACGCTGCGGCGCGGACGCTGGGTGAAAGCGCGCTCTCGGCCCTGCGGCGCGTGCACCTGCCGCTGCTGGTGGCGCCGCTCGGCGCCGCGGCGCTGCTTGTCTTTGTCGATTGCATGAAGGAGCTGCCGGCAACGCTGCTGCTGAGGCCGTTCAACTTCGAGACGCTGGCGACGCACGTCTACAGCTTCGCCTCGATCGAACAGCTAGAGCAGGCTTCGTTGGGCGCTTTGACCATCGTGCTCGTCGGCCTGGTGCCCGTGCTGCTGCTGCACGAAGCCATAGCCGGCGGACGTCCCGGCGAGAGCAAGCGCTAGGCAACGCTAGTCAACCACCTCATCTTCCTCATCGACCGGATCGTCGAGCACTTCGCGCTCGGGCGACACGTGATCAGCGAACTCCTTCGACCAGCCGATGTTCAGCAGCGCGTCTCCCATGTTGACGATGGGCAGCGTGGTGCGCCCGATGATGATGCCGCGGCGCGGCGAGCTCACCTCGACAGCCACATCCTCGTAGGGATTGGCGACGTGGCCGACGACCTCACCGACGCTCACACCATCGCCGATGCGCTTCGTCGTGCGAAAGACGCCGCCCTCCGGCGAACGCAACCAGCTGGACGCGTTGATCAGCACCGGCGTGCGCCGCTCGCCCGCCGGAGCTTCGACGCCTTCGCCAAGCTCGAGCATCCCCATCTTGAGCATCACGCCGGTGATGCCGTCGACACCCGCGCGGATGGCAAACTCATCAAAGCGCAACCCTTCGCCGCCCTCGTAGCTGAGAACGTCAACGCCCGCTTCGCGCGCCGCCTCTCGCAGGGAGCCGGGCCGCTCTGGGCTTTCCAGCATGACGTCGGCGCCGAAGGCACGGCCGAGCTCCTGCACGCGCGGGCGCTTGCGGAACACGCAGCGGATCTGCGGCAGGTTGATGCGGTGAATGGCGGCGGTGTGCAGGTCGATGCCGATCTGCGAGCGCTTGACGATCTCGGTGAGGAAGAGGTGCGCCAGCCGCGCCGCCAACGATCCGTTCGCCGAGCCCGGAAACGAGCGGTTGAGATCGCGGCGGTCGGGCAAATAGCGCGAGCGGCTGATGAAACCGAAAACGTTGACAACGGGCACGCACAGCAGCGTGCCGCTGATGCTCTGCGGATCGAGCGTGCGCAATAGGCGGCGGATGATCTCGACGCCGTTTAGCTCATCGCCGTGGATCGCGGCGGAGACGAACATCGTCGGGCCGGGCAGCGCGCCATGCAGCACGTGAACGGGGAGCGTCACCGGCGCGTGATTGGAAAGCTTCGAAATCGGCAGATCGACCAGCCGGCGCTCACCCGGCTTGACGGCTAATCCTCCAACGACGAAAGGCTGCCGCACGGCGAGGCTCCCGCTGTTCCGATGCGTTCGTTATGCGGCGCGAAGGTGCACGAGGTGCCTACCCCACGCAAGCGGCCCGGTGCGACAACGTCGCTCTCGATGCGCAACCTTCTGGGCGCATCTCGGCGGCGACTTTGACGTCGCGCAAATCGTGTCCACACCAAACTGCATACGGATATTCCGAAAAGCGTGGGCAGCTCGGCCGGGCACCTCGTCAGCAAGCCGCAAGGCGTATAGAAAACTCGCTTGGACGTTAAGAAAAAGCGCCGCTTCTCGGCCGCAAGGCAAGCTCGCTGCTTGCACCCCGCCAGAGCCGCCTTTAAGACTTACACGTCCGCCAAGATACCAAGATCAATCGCCGAGCCGGGGACTTCCGACTTGGTAGCTTTGCGAGACGACGCTGGGTGGCGCGCTTGAGGCGGCAGGGGTTCATGAAACGCCCGAGGCATACGATGCGACGCTACACTTGGGCGCTCGCGTTTCTATGCTTCCTCGTTATCCTGCTCGCCGCTCCCTTGATCTTCAGTGATCGTTACAGCCGCATCGCTCTGCAGAGCGGCGCGGTGTATGCCGCCTCGACCAACAGCTACAGCCTCAGCTCGCCCGTGCGCCTCTTGATGGCGCCGGCGATCGATCTGGAGAGCGGAACGCTGTCTGTGCCGCCGAGCCGTACAGGTCTTGCCCGCGGCGGTCAGATGATCGCCATGCTCATCACGGGCAACGGCCCGCAAATGACACTTAGAGCGGGCGACCTTCACGGCGGACTTCTCGACGCGCGAGCCCACCTTCTCGCAGGATGCGGGCGCGCGTGACATCGGGCCAGTTGAAGTGGCGCCGCTGGTCAAGGCGCTGCAGAGGATGCAGTTCGACGGTCTCATCGTGCGCGACAGCACGGTACGCATCAAGATGTCCGACAGCTCGGTGGTGGAGATCGAGGACGTCAACGCCACCATCACCTCGAAGCCGAACGGCGCCGTACACGCAGCGGGCTCGATGAGCTTCCGCGGCGAGCGGATCGACTTCGACACCACGCTCGGCGCCAGCCTGGATGCGCAGGGCATGTCGCGGCCGATCAACGCCACGTTCTCGGGCGCGCCGCTCACCGCAACGCTCGAAGGCAGTCTGATGCTGGGCGAAAGCCCGCAGCTCCTGTCGCCGCAAGCCGAGCTGACGTCGACCGACCTACGCGCTACGGCGCGCTGGCTTGGCGTCAACTGGCCGGCGGGGCGCGGCTTCGGTGCCTTCCACGTCAAGGGACAGCTCGAGTGGGCCGACCGCACGGTGGCGTTCCAGGATGCCGCGATCGAGCTCGACGACAACGACGCCAACGGAACGCTGTCGGTGAACTTCAGCAGTATCCGCCCAACCGTCGAAGGCACGCTCGGCCTCAAGACCCTCGACCTGACGCAATATCTGAAGAGCGCCGACGCGAGCACTGGCGCCGACAGTCTCTTGGCCAGGGTGCGCAGCGCCAGCGGATTGGAATTTCCGCTCATCCAGTCGATCGACGCCGACTTCCGCATCTCCTCCGATAGCGTCGTGCTGCCGCTGCTGACTATCGGGCGTAGCGCGGCAACGGTGTCCCTGCGCGGCGGAAAAATGTTGGCCGACATCGCCGAGCTGGAAGTCGATGACGGCACCCGTGGCGGCGGCCAGATCCGCATCGACATGAGCGGCGCCAATCCGAGCTACGGATTGCAGGCCAAGTTCGAGGCCGCCGACGTCGGCCGCTCGGTGCAAGCCGTCTTCGGCCATCCCACGGTGCAAGGACGCGGCATGATGACGGTCGACCTGACGGCGACCGGTAACACGGGCGAAAGCCTGCTCGGCTCTCTCGACGGCAAACTGTCCGTGATCCTCGCTGAGGGCGGCCGCGTCGGTCTCGATGTCAACAAGCTTGCCGCTGCGGCAAGCCAGCCGTTGCCCGACAGCGCCTGGCAGGACGTCAGCGCGCGCGCCATCTCCGTCGATAAACTCGACGCACGCTTCGTCGTCACCAGCGGCATCATCCGCACGCAATCGGCAGAGGCCGTGTCGGGCGAGCGCGCGCTGAAGGCTGACGGCGCCATCAGCCTGATCGACCGAAGCCTCGACGTAGAGCTTACGGTCGGCGACATCGCCAAGCCTAAGTCCGAGAGCTCCTCCAGTCCGGCCGATGCGATCGGATCATTGACGCTGCAGAAGCGCGAGATCATCAACGTGCGCGGCCCCTGGTCGGCGCCGGCGATCCACTCCGGGCCCGCGCTCGGCGATCCTCACGCATTCGGCCCGCCAAGCCCCGGATAGCCGATCCGTTTCCCCTTCTTACAACAACCCCGCGATGCTCTCCGCAGCCGCCGTACGCTGCTCGGCGCTCATGTGCAGACCGCATTTAGTCCGCCGCCAAAGCACGTCGTCCGGCGCACGTGCCCACTCGTGATCGCGTTGGTAGACCACCTCGCGCTCGGTCAGGCCGGCACCCAGCGTCGCGCCGAGGTCACCCGTACTCTCCGCCTCGCCAAGTACGTCGTCGACGAGGGTACCGTAGCGCCGGGCCAGGCGACCAAGAAGCGCGGCGTCGAAGCCACGATGACGGCGGCAAAGGTCCTTGATGAAACCGGCGAGGCCGTCCTTGCCGAGATCGCCGCCCGGTAGCGGGCTCGACGCGGTCCACGGGCGCCTCATGCCGGGGAAGTACGGCTCCAGCTTCGCAAGTGCCGCTTCGGCAAGACGGCGATAGGTCGTGAGCTTGCCGCCGAGCACGGTGAGCAGCGGCAGCGCCGCCTTCCTCGCTCAGCTCGAAGCGATAGTCGCGGCTCACCGACGAAGCGTCGGCACCGTTGTCATCGTCATAGAGTGGCCGCACGCCGGCATAGCTCCAGACGATATCTTCACGCGTCGGCGCGCTGGCGAAGAACTGCCGCGTCAGGGCGAGCAGATATTCGGCTTCATCCTCGCTGATCGTCGCCGCCGCAGGGTCGCCCGTATAGGCGATCTCCGTGGTGCCGATCAGCGTGAAGCGCTCCTCGTAGGGGATCGCGAAGACGACGCGGCCGTCGGCGCTCTGGCACAGGTAGGCGTCGTTTGCGCCGGTGATGCGCGGCACCACGATGTGGCTGCCTTTGACGAGGCGCAGCTTGCGCGGCAGCGCTCGCTGCTCCGACATCGCCGCCGACGCCGCGCACCCACGGCCCTGCGGCGTTGACCAGCGCACGCGCGCGCACATCGCGCGCAACGCCGGCGTGCTCGAGCGCGATGCGCCAGGCGCCGTCCTCGGGCCGCGCCGAAACGAGCCGCGTGCGTGTCTCGATGACGGCGCCCCGTTGCGCGGCGGCACGCGCGTTGAGAAGGACAAGGCGTGCATCGTCGACGCGGCAGTCCCAGTAGGCGAAGCCGTGCGTCAACTCGCGGCGCAGCGCGTAGCCGGATGGATCGCGCCGCAGATCGAGCGACTGCGATGCCGGGATGCGCTGACGGGATCCGAGGTTGTCGTAGAGGAACAGGCCAGCGCGCAGCATCAGCCCGGTGCGTCCGCCCGCCACCTGCGGCAGCACGAAGCGCTGCGGCCAGATGATGTGCCCGGCGTTGGCGAGCAGCACCTCGCGCTCCTGCAGGGCCTCGCGAACGAGACGGAACTCGAAATGCTCCAGATAGCGCAGGCCGCCGTGGATGAGCTTGGAGCTGGCCGACGAGGTGGCGCCGCCGAGATCGGCCTTCTCGGCCAGCAGCACGGAAAGGCCGCGGCCGGCGGCATCGGCCGCGATGCCGGCGCCGTTGATGCCGCCGCCGGCAACGACGAGGTCGTAGATCATGGCGGCAAAACTAGCATGCAAGGACTTACGGCGCCGTTTCCGGCGGAGCGCTGCCGCGGCGTTATCAGCGACACCACGATGAGCGCGAAGAAGCCGGCCGGCAGTGCCAGCAGCGCGGCGGCGAGCCCGTTGATACCCCACCAATCGGCGTTGTCGCGCGCCTGCGTTTGCAACGCCGCCCACGCGGCGTCCTTCGCGGCACCCGGCGCGGCCGCCACCCAGGCAGCCTTCAGCTCGAGGAAGGAGTTCGACCGCCTCCGGACCGGCGTTCGACAGCACCGCGGTCCACTCGAAGAACGGCATGGCGAAGTAGCGCGTGCCGAAGATGTAGATGAGGGCCACTGCCAGGCCGACGAGCATCGCCGCGGCGGCGCCGTAGGCATTGGCCCGCTTCCACCACAGCGCGGCGAACAGCGCCGGGAAAAGTCCCGCGGCCGCGATGACAACGGCGTAGGTCGCGATATCGACGATGCTTGCCGGTCGAACGAGCGCCCCGACCGTTGCCGCCGCTACGGCGGCTGCGGCAAGACCGTACGAGACAAGGCGTGAATTCCGCGGCTCGCCGGCCAACTCCCGCGGATCATCGTGTCCCAGAGCTCGGACGATGGCGCTCAGCTGACCATTGGCTGTCGCTATGGCGACCGCAAGCGCGACTGCGGCGACAGCCCGAGCACGGTGGGATTGAGCCCAGCGATGTCGGGCAGCGCCAGCACGATCATGTCCGGGCTGAGCGTAATGTCCTGCAACCGCAGCGAAGGGCCGACGTCCGGCAGCGCCGCGCACGCCTGAGCTACCGTTGCGGCGTCCGTCGCGGTCCGTCCGCAGACCTCGACCAGGCCCAGCTTGCCGTAAGTAAAAATCCACGCGGGCAGCGACGCGATCTGCGTGCGGTCGGCCAGTAGCTGGACGAACGAGAGCTTGGCGTAAGCCGCGACGGCGGGCGCCAGCATCAGGAACAGCGCCACCCAGACGAGCCCCCACAGGGCCGAGCGTCGCGCTCCGCGCATCGACATGCCAGCCACCTGCGCCGGCAGCATGCTCGGCAGCGTGGCGACGCCGGCTGCAAGGCCGAACACGATACCGAGAAAGTTCATCGGCGTGAGCGTCACGAATGCCGTCAGCATCGGCTTCATGACGGCCGGATCGGCGAGATCCTGCTCGAGCAACGTCTCCTCAAGGCCTTGGAGCTGCCACAGCGCGTTGGCGTAGGCCAGTTGCGGGACCGGCAGCCCGTACCACTGGGCCGACAGCATCACGAGCGGCACGAGCACGGCGACGAGCATGATGGGAAAGAGCACGCCGTTGACCCATGGGGCGCCGTTCGTCCCGCGTACGATGAAGCACGCCAGCACGGCGCATGCGGCGACGATCACGGCGGCGCCAAAATCGATGTCGAGCAGGCGCGCGCCGACGAAGCCTGCAGCCATGAGCTCGGCCACCAGCAACAGAAGCATCGCGACGATGACGACGAGCGCGCTAAGAACGCGCGTTCCCCGACTGGAAAAGCGCGCCGCGAAGAAACCCGGCAACGAGGATGCGCCGCTTATCGCCAGCCGAGGCGCCACGACGAGTTGCAGCAGCAGGCAGCCGGCACCCAGGCCAATCGCCAGCGCGAGGCCGTCGTGGCCCCAGGCGAAAATCGCCCCGGCGACGGCGAGGAAAAACGCCGCCGTTATCGTATCGGTGGCGATTGCCAGGCCGCCGAACAGGGGCGAGACGGATGCGGCAGGGCGCATTCCGGCACCCAGAGCCACCGCCGCGGCGACGGCAATGCCCAGCGCCCAGTAACCGCCGTCGATGAAGGCCGGGGAAACATTAAACCGATCCGACGCCGCGAGCCCGGCCAAGCCGAGGGCGAAGACAACGGTGATCCCGATGACCGCAAGCCACGCCCGCGAGCGAGCCGGCGCTGTGTCCTGTCCGTCGAAGGGCATGTCAGACGCCCGCTGCACGGCGGGCGTCGCGCCGGTCCTGCCAGCGTGCCGACAGCAGGCCGACGATGACGAAGGCGATTAGAATTCCCTGCGCGGCCATGTAGTAGCCGAGCGGGAAGGCAAGCACGTCGACGAGATTGAGTGCCTGCACGAAGCTCGGGACGACGAAGGCGAACAGTGCCCAGAAGAGCAGCGCCACGATCGGCAGCCGGCGGCCGCGGGCAGGCGGCACACTCGATGCTTCTTGATCCTCGCGCACCAAGCCCCCCGTCTCGTTCGCCGCGAGCGCGGACGTTCGCCGCGCTTTGCGACGGCCTCGTGGCAACGGCCCAGAGTAGTCCGGATGCGCACAATGAAACGAGCGTGAAACGCAAAAGGCGGGGCGATACGTCCCCGTATCCCCCCGCCTTGGGATCTTCTCCCTAGACTTGGACCTTGTTGTTTTTTGTAGCGCGACAGAGCAGTCCACGACTCGTCGGCCCCGCACCATGTGCGAGAGAGGGGGATGCGTCAAGTTGTTCTGAACAACGAAATTTCTGATGCAGCGCAGCGATTTGCGGGATCGGCATCAGCCGTCCGCGGAGCTTTTCAGGAGACCTCGGGGCGGCATTCGGAATCGGACGGCAACGGATCGCATTGGCGATTGCCCGTGCACGTCCGCATCGCCTGCTCGAAGGTGGAGGTATAGACGCCATCGACGGCGCCGAAATACAGCCCCTGCGAGCGCAAGCCGCACTGGTACATCTTCACGATCCGCTCGCCGCCGGCACGCATGGCGAGCTCGTAGTCCGCGAATGCCGCCTCAGCGCGGCCCTGCGACTGGCGGATGTGGGCGCGCGTATCGAGCGCATAGGGGCTGCCTGGCGACAACTCCAACGCCTTTTCCACGTCGGCAACGCCGTCTTCCGGGCGCCCAAGCTTGTAGTAAGCCCAAGCGCGGTTGTTCAGCGCCAAGGGGAAGTCGGGCTTGATCTTCAGGGCCGCGTCGTAGTCGTCCAACGCCTTGTCGAAGATGCCGAGCAGCGAATAGGCGAGTGCACGCATGCCGTAGGCGAGGCTGCGCTGGTCGTCGGGCAGGCCGGGGGTGTCGATCATGGTCGAGCAGCCGCTGATGCGCCGCTCGTTGTCCTCGCTCAGGCAGTCGAGCGTCGGGTCATCCACCGTCGCCAGGGCGACCGCACCCATGGCCAAAAAGGCGGCGGTGGCGGCTATGATCCGGGCGTAGGCCATGTATTTCCCCGTGACGAGGCCGGATGGGCCGGCACCGACGTTTGAAACCATGAACCAAGACCTTATAGAGGCAAAACCCCGAGCAGCGCGCCGGGCGCATGGCCGCGCCCGGGTCGGCGCATCGCTTAACCCCTTGCGGCCAGCAGTTATGCTAGCTTCCGGTAGTCCAGACTTCGAGCGTCGCACGTGAAACAACAGCGAATTCTGCTCCTGATCGGCGGCGGCATCGCCGCCTACAAGTGCCTCGACCTGATCCGCCGTTTGCGTGAGCAGGGCGCCTCTGTGCGCGCCGTGATGACGCGCGCCGCGACCGAGTTCGTGACGCCGCTGTCCGTCGGTGCGCTGACATCCGAGCGCGTGTTTACCGACCTGTTCGATCTCAACGACGAGCAGGAGATCGGCCACATCCGGCTGTCGCGCGATGCCGACCTTCTGATCGTCGCGCCGGCGACGGCCGATCTGATCGCCAAGATGGCCGGTGGCCACGCCGATGACCTAGCCTCCACGGTGCTGATGGCCACCGACAAGCCGGTGCTCGTGGTGCCGGCCATGAACCCGCGCATGTGGCTTCACCCGGCGACGCAGCGCAACGTCGCGCAGCTGAAAGTCGACGGCATCCACTTCGTCGGGCCGAACGTCGGCGAGATGGCGGAGCGCGACGAGGCCGGTCCCGGCCGCCTGGCCGAGGTGCCGGAGATCATCGCGGCGGCGAGCAAGATCATCGCCGAGCAGCGGGATGTGCCGGCGGCACGCCTTGTCGGCCGCCCGCTTGCAGGGCGTCACGTGCTCGTCACCAGCGGACCGACGCACGAGCCGATCGACCCGGTGCGCTATATCGCCAATCGCTCCTCGGGCAAGCAGGGGCACGCCATTGCGCGCGCGGCCGCATCGCTCGGTGCGCGCGTGACGCTGATCACCGGCCCCGTTTCGCTGCCCGATCCCGCGGGCGCCCAAGTCGTCCATGTCGAGACGGCCGAGGAGATGTTGCGCGCGGTGCAGACGAGCCTACCCGCCGACATCGCGGTGTTTGCCGCAGCGGTCGCCGACTGGCGCTCGGCCTCGGCACCGCGCGAGAAGATCAAGAAGGCAGGCGAGACGCCGAGCCTCGATCTGGTCGAGAACCCGGACATTCTGGCGACGGTCGGCAAATCGCGCTCCCATCGCCCCTCGCTGGTGATCGGCTTTGCCGCAGAGACGGGCAACGTCACAAGCGAAGCCGCAAGGAAGCGCAAGTCGAAGGGCGCCGACTGGATCGTCGCCAACGACGTGTCGCCGGCGCGCGGCGTGTTCGGCGGCGACGGCAACACCGTGCATCTCGTCACTGCCAACGGCGCCGAAGACTGGCCGACAATGAGCAAGGACGAGGTGGCGCGGCGATTGATGCAGCGCGCAGCCGAGCATCTCCGGCGCGGCTCGGCGGCGGCCGAATGACAATCAAGCGTCCGACGGCCAAATCGACGGCGAGCGTGCGCGTCAACATCCTGCGACTGCCGCACGCCGCCGGCCTGGCGTTGCCCGCATATCAGACCGCGGGTGCCGCGGGGCTCGATCTGCAGGCCGCGCTCGATGTGCAAAGCCCGATGACCCTGGCGCCGGGCGCGCGCGCGCTCGTACCGACGGGGCTGATCATCGAGCTGCCGCTGGGATACGAGGCCCAGGTGCGTCCGCGTTCCGGCTTGGCGCTAAACTCCGGCGTCACGGTTCTCAACAGCCCGGGCACCATCGACAGCGACTATCGCGGCGAGGTGCGCGTGATCCTCGCCAACCTCGGGCAGGCGCCATTCGAGATCCGCCGCGGCGAGCGCATCGCGCAGCTGGTCATCAGCCCCGTGACGCACGCAACGCTCGTTGAAGTGGGCAGCGTTTCCAATACTGTGCGCGGCGACGGCGGCTTTGGCTCGACCGGCAAAGCATCGCCGAATGAAAACGCCAAAGCGCGCAAAACAGCACCGGACAAGAAATCCATCCCACCGCGCCCAGCGCCGTCAAAAAAAACGCGTTCAGCAAAGCCGCCCGCCCGCAAACGGTGAGCATCGGCACGCCTTGACAGCACTCCGCTTTCGACCAACGTGCCGGGCGGCGGTCCGATTTCAGCTTCGGCCGCGGCGCTCGACCCCGCTCGGCCGCACGACACTCGACCGCATGACACGAGGCACCCCGCGATGAACGATATTCCCGAGATCAAGACCCTTGCCGCCACCAAGACGTGGGGACGCGGGCGCGTTTACGATTCCATCGCCGAAACCATCGGACATACACCGCTGGTGCGGCTGTCGAAGATCACCGCCGCCGCCAAAGTGCGCGCCGACATCCTGCTCAAGCTCGAGTTCTTCAACCCGCTGTCTTCGGTCAAGGATCGCATCGGCGTCGCCATGATCGACACACTGGAAGCGCAAGGTCGCATCACGCCCGGCCGTACGGTGCTGATCGAGCCGACGTCCGGCAACACGGGCATTGGCCTGGCGTTCGTCGCCGCCTCACGCGGTTATAGGCTGATCCTCGTCATGCCCGAGACGATGTCGATCGAGCGGCGCAAGATCCTCACGCATTTGGGCGCCGAGCTGGAGCTGACGCCGGGCCCCGGCGGCATGCCAGCTGCCGTCGAGCGCGCCGCCGAGCTCGCCAAGACCATTCCCGGCGCCGTCATTCCGGGCCAGTTCGACAACCCGGCCAATCCGCTGGTGCACGAAAAGACGACCGCCGAAGAGATCTGGAACGACACCGGCGGCAAAGTCGATGCCATCGTCATCGGCGTCGGCACGGGTGGAACGCTGACGGGCGTCGCGCGCGCGTTGAAACCGCGCAAGCCCAGCCTCAAGATCATCGCCGTGGAGCCGACGACAAGCCCCGTGCTATCGGGCAAACCCCGCGGGCCGCACAAGATTTCAGGGCATCGGCGCCGGCTTTATTCCGTCGATCCTCGATACCGGGCTGATCGACGAGATCGTCACCGTGTCGAGCGAGCAGGCATTCGAGGTCTCGCGCCTCGTCGCCAAAGTGGAAGGCATACCCGGCGGCATCTCGACGGGCGCCAACGTGGCGGCAGCCCTGTCCGTCGGTGAGAGACCCGAGTACGCGGGCAAGACGATCGTCACCTTCGCGCCGTCATCGGCCGAGCGCTACTACACCAGCGACCTGTTCCTCGATCCGACCAAGCCGACGTAACGACAACGCCCTCCGGCTCGCAGAGCTGTCCAAACGAATCTGCGAGCCGGCAGCGAATTCAACCACTGTCGCAACGCGATTTTGCAGTGGCGTGATTCAATTCATGATCTTTGCGCGCGCCCGAAATAATGGGCGAACGGCGTGCTCCAATGTTTCAGTCGAATAATTCGTCATAGCGAATGAAAGCATTAGGTGCGGCTTAATTTTGCTTGCGCGCGCGCTGTGGCAGAACATAAATCCCTGCAGAGCGATCTACTCGCAAACTAATTCCATTCATGCGGGCGTGACCATAACGCCCGACAGACTTTGGCGCCGCCGACATTCGGCAGCGCTTTGCCCAAGCGTTTCGAGAAGGGAATGATCGATGGCCGAGGAAGGACGCGGCACACTTGCCGAAGGCGCCGCAAGGCAATTAGCCAACGCTACGAAAACGAGAGCGCAGTGGGGCGGCATCACCCCGCGCTGGCTCATACCGTTCCTGCCGTGGACACCGGTCGAAGCCGGCATCTACCGCCTCAACAAGGTCAAGGAGACGCGCGGCGCGACGTCGGCCTCCTCCGCCGATGTCGAGTGCAGCCCACCACGCGATCGCGACGCCGACCTGCCCGAGACCTTCGTCGACTATGACGAGAACCCGCGCGAGTACTTCCTCAACGCTGTGACGACCGTGCTCGACGTGCAGACGCGCGTCTCGGATCTCTACAGCCATCCCTTCGATCAGATCCAGGAGCAGCTCCGGCTGCTCATCGAAAAGGTCAAGGAGCGCCAGGAAGGCGAGCTGATCAACAACAAGGAATACGGCCTGCTCGCCAACACGGCGCCGTCGATGCGCATCTCAACGCGCTCAGGCTCACCGACGCCGGACGACCTCGACGACCTGATCGCCAAGGTTTGGAAGGAGCCGTCGTTCTTCCTCGCGCACCCACGCGCCATCGCCGCCTTCGGGCGCGAGTGCACGCGGCGCGGCGTGCCGCCGCCGACGGTGAACCTATTCGGCTCGCCGTTCCTCACCTGGCGCGGCCTGCCGCTGGTGCCGTCCGACAAGGTGCCGCTGACCGCCGGCGGCAAGTCGAAGATCCTGCTGTTGCGCACGGGCGAGAAGAAGCAGGGCGTCGTCGGCCTGTTCCAGCCCGGCGTTCCCGGCGAGGTTTCGCCGAGCCTTTCGGTGCGCTTCATGGGCATCGACCGGCGCGCCATCGCCTCCTACCTTATCTCGCTCTACTGCTCGCTTGCGGTTCATACCGAAGACGCACTCGGCGTGCTCGATGATGTGGAAGTAGGCAAGTATCATGACTACCCTGCCGCGAAGTGATCTGACGGACGGCGCTGGCTCTGTTTCAGAGGCAGCGTCGCCCGGCACGAGCGAGCTGACGCGCTTTACGCCCGCCGGCTCGTCTCCCGACGTCGCTGCCATCGCGCGGATGGCGAACGCGTTCTATGCGGGCACGCCGTCGAACCCGTTCCCGGGTCCGGGCGCAGCGTTGCCGTCGGCTCCGGTTTTCTCGGCCGAGCCGATCTATAATTCGCTGCCCGGCACGCCGGCGCTGCAGCCGCCTCTGTCGCCCAATCTCAATCCCGGCCTGCCGCCGATGCCGATTCCGGCGTCCGGCGCCGCGCAGCCGTCGGCGCCCGTGTTCTCCATCGAGCCGATGCTGGGCCAGGCGCAGTCGTCGCCATCGCCGAGCTTCATCCAGCCGCAAGGCGGAAAGGGCGCGTCGGCTGGTCCGATCGTGCCGCCAGTGCCGACGCCATCGTCTCCGATACCGCTCAGCGGCGCGCCGTCGGCGCCCGCACCGCAAGGCATTCCGAGCGACGCCGACCTGGCGATGCTTCCCTTCTCGCTGGGCGGCGTGATGTCGCTCATTCCGAGCTTCGAGGACACGCCGTCGCCGTACGGCCCGAGCGGACTAGGGATGAGCGGTCCGGCCATGGGTTCTGCGACTCCGGGCGAAACCTACTCGTTTCTCGATCGCAGCACAGCGCCTGCATACGATCCCGCGCCCCGCGCCGGCAATGGCGCAACACCCGGCGCGGCAGGCGCAGCCCCGCGCAACGGCGCGTCCGGCTCGGGCCTGCCCTTTGCCTATGGAGTGTCGGTGCTCGACCTCAGCGGGCTGAACTTCCAGCACCAGCCAGGACTGAGCGCGCCGTCAAACGGCATCACGGGCGTTCGACCGTTCGATCCTTACGCGATCAAGCGCGACTTCCCGATCCTGCAGCGGAACGTCAACGGGCGCCCGCTGGTGTGGCTCGACAACGGCGCGACGACGCAGAAGCCGCAATCGGTGATCGATCGCATCTCGTATTTCTACGAGAACGAGAACTCGAATATCCACCGCGGCGCCCACACGCTGGCGGCGCGCTCGACGGACGCCTATGAGGGCGCACGCGCCCGAGTTCGCGGCTTCATCAACGCGCCGACGCCGGAGAGCATCATCTTCGTGCGCGGCACGACGGAAGGCATCAACCTCATCGCCAAGGCGTGGGGCGCCCGCAACGTCAACGAGGGCGACGAGATCGTCATCACGCATCTCGAGCACCACGCCAACATCGTGCCGTGGCAGCAACTCGCTGCCGAGAAGGGCGCCGTGCTGAAGGTGGCGCCGGTCGACAACACCGGGCAGATCATCCTCGAAGAGTACGAGAAGCTATTCACGCCGCGGACGCGTCTTGCCTCGATGAGCCAGGTCTCGAATGCCCTCGGCACCATTACGCCAATCGCGGAGATGGTGGCCATCGCACACCGTCACGGCGCGATTGCCATCGTCGACGGTGCGCAGTCGGTCTCGCACATGCCGATCGACGTGCAGGCGCTCGATGCCGACTTCTTCGTCTTCTCCGGCCACAAGATGTTCGCACCGACCGGCATCGGCGCCGTCTATGGCCGGCCGAGCATCCTCGAGTCGATGCCGCCATGGCAGGGCGGCGGCAACATGATCCAGGACGTCACCTTCGAGAAGACGACGTTCCATGGTCCGCCCGGCCGCTTCGAGGCGGGCACCGGCAACATCGCCGACGCGGTCGGTCTTGGTGCGGCGATCGACTACCTGTCGACCATCGGCATGAGCAACATCGCCGCCTATGAGCACGAGCTGCTTGGCTATCTGACGCAGGGCCTACTCTCGGTGCCCGGCCTGCGCATCATCGGCACGGCGCACGAGAAGGCGGGCGTCGCCTCCTTCGTGCTCGATGAATGCCGGTCCGAGGATGTCGGCAAGGCGCTCGCCCAGGAAGGCATCGCCGTGCGCGCTGGTCACCACTGTGCCCAGCCGATCCTGCGCCGCTTCGGCCTCGAGGCCACGGTGCGCCCCTCGCTGGCGCTGTACAATACGACCGACGACGTCGACACGCTCATCGCCGCGCTGCTGCGCATCCAGACCGGCCGCGGCAAGCGCGGTCTTTGACCTAGAGGTCAGGATGAGAGCGGTCGATCCACGCAGTGCTTGGCACATCGCGAAACTAACGCACAATGCTGATTTTCGGGTCTCACCGATTTCGCCGTCACGCCCTCAGAAGCGAGTTCTTGTTCTGCCTCGGGGCTTAATTTCCGCGCCGATCTGGGATGGAGGGAAGTCTATGAAGTTTGCTCGCACAATCGCCCCGCGGCGCCTCGTGCTCACGACGCTCACGCTCGCTGCCGGCCTCGCCGCGGCGCCCGTAGTGTCGGCCGAGCCCGCAGCCCCGGCCGCACCGACGACGCTGCTCAACGCCTCGTACGATGTGTCGCGCGAGCTCTATAAGGACATCAACGAGGCCTTCATCGCCGACTGGAAGAAAAAGACCGGCGAAGACGGTGACAATCAACCAGTCGCACGGCGGCTCGACCAAGCAGGCGCTGGCCGTGGCCAATGGCCTCGAAGCCGACGTCGTTACCTTCAACCAGGCTCCCGACGTGGACGTGCTCGTCAAGCAGGGTGGCCTCGTATCGGCCGATTGGCGCAAGAAGTTCCCCGACGGCGCCGCACCCTACACGACGACCTCCATCTTCCTCGTCCGCAAGGGCAACCCGAAGGGCATCAAGGACTGGGAGGATCTTGCCAAGCCGGGCATTGAGGTGATCGTTCCCAACCCGAAGACCTCCGGCAACGGCCGCTACACATACCTGGCCGCCTGGGGCTACGGGTTGAAGAAGTCGGGCAACGAGGCTGGCGCCAAGGAATTCGTCGGCAAGCTGTTCGCCAACGTGCCGGTGCTGGACGGCGGCGGTCGCGGCGCCACCACGACGTTCACGCAGCGCGACAAGGGCGACGTGCTGGTCACGTTCGAGAACGAGGCGGCGCTGATCGGCAAGGAGTTCGGCGCCGACAAGTTCGACGTCGTCTATCCCAAGACGAGCATCATCGCCGAACCGCCGGTCGCCGTCGTCGACAAGGTCGTCGACAAGCGCGGCAGCCGTAAGCTCGCCGAGGCCTACCTCAACTTCCTCTACACGCCGGAAGGCCAGGCGATCATCGCCAAGCACGATCTGCGTCCGCGCGACGAGGCCGTGCTGAAGGCGAACGCCGCCAAGTTCCCGGCGATCGAGACGTTTTCCGTGGAAGAGCTCCTGGGCGGCTGGGAAGCCGTGCAGAAGCAGCACTTCGCCGATGGCGCCACATACGACCAGCTCGCGGTCAAGCAGTAGCGCCCCGCACGGCGATGAGAGGGCCCGGGGTCTTGTCCGCCCCGGGCCTTTTTCTTTGGCCAGGCATTAACGCATTCACCAGCATGTGAGCCAAGCGCCGCCGCCCGCTGACGTGGGGGGCGAGTTGCGGTACCGTGATGGGATGCAGGACAACAACTCGCCTCGCCTGACGCCGGCGGAGATCGAGCGCTACAAGCGCCATCTCGTGCTGAAGGAGGTCGGCGGCCAGGGCCAGCAGAAACTGAAAGGCGCGCGCGTGCTCGTCGTGGGCGCCGGCGGTCTCGGCTCGCCGCTGGTCTTGTATCTCGCCGCGGCCGGCGTCGGCACCATCGGCATCGTCGACGACGACCGCGTCTCGCTCGACAACCTGCAGCGCCAGATCGCCCACGACACCGACCATGTCGGCGAAGCGAAGGTGCTCAGCGCGGGGGACATGGCTCGCCGACTCAATCCGCATGTCGCCGTGGAGGCGATAGAGACGCGTCTCGACGCCGACAACGCCGCGGCCATCATCGGCCGCTACGACATCGTCGCCGACGGCTCCGACAACGCGGAAACCCGCTACCTCGTCTCCGATGCCTGTTATTTCGCCAAGCGCACACTGGTGTTCGGCGCCGTCGGCCCCTTCGACGGCTATGTCTCGACCTTCAAGCCGCACCGAGCGGGACGCGGCCGGCACGCCGTATCCCAGCTATCGCTGCCTGTTTCCCGAGGCGCCGCCGCCCGGGACGATCCCCAATTGCGCCGAGGTCGGCGTGCTGGGCGCCGTCGTCGGCGTGATCGGCACGTTGCAGGCGACCGAAGTCTTGAAGGAGATCCTCGGCATCGGCACCAGCCTCGCCGGCCGATTGCTGATCTACGACGCGCTCGCCGCCCGTTTCGAGACGCTGTCGATCGCCTGCGATCCGGAAAATCCGATCAGTGGCAGCAACCCCTCGATAACCGACCTTTCAATCCACAAGTCGAAGAATCACAACTCGACATGCGCGGCATGAGAGGATAGCGCTTCGATGCTGCTCTTTCGGATGTGGCCCCCCTTGCTCCTCTCGCTTATCGCCGCTGTCGTGTTTCCGCTGCCCGGCTTGGACTATGAGGTCCGCGCCGAGCCAGATCGACCGCGTTCTGTCGATCGCGCCCGTGGCGCCCTCCGAAGTCGCCGCCCACGGAGTACGGCGCCATCGCCTTCACGCCCGACGGCTCGTTCTTCTCGGTTTGGAGGATCGGCTCGCGCACCGAGGCGGAGGACAAGGTGCGCACCGAATGCGCCACGCTCGGCCGCGGCGCCTGCGAGGCCCTGAGCTTCCGCGGTGAAGTGTGCGCGGCGATTGCCTCGGCCGAACTCGGCAAGGCCCGCAAGATCACCTATTCGGGCGGCGGCCTTTCACCGGGGGACGCAGAGCGGTTGGCGCTGCGGCGCTGCAATGCAGACCGGCGCGCGCGGGGCACCTGCCAGCTGCGCACCACGGTGTGCGGCGACGGCCGTATCGATTCGAGCCGTCCGCGCGTCGCAGCCTTAGAACATCGCCGGGTGCACGCTGTCGGGCGGCGCGTGGCCGTCGAGGAACGCCTTGATGTTGATGATCACCTTCTCGCCCATGTCGATGCGGCCTTCGATGGTCGCCGAGCTCATGTGCGGCAGGGCCACGACGCGATCCGAGTTGAGGATCTTCGGGTTCACCGCCGGCTCGTGCTCGAACACGTCGAGACCCGCGCCGGCGATAGCGCCCGCCTCGATCAGGCGCGCCAGCTCGTTCTCGTCGATCACCTCGCCGCGCGCCGTGTTGACGATGTAGGCCGACGGCTTCAGCAGCCGCAGCCGCCGCGCCGACAGCAGGTGATAGGTCCCCGGCGTGTGCGGGACAGTTGACGGAGACGATGTCCACCCGCGTCAGCATCTGGTCGAGGCTCTCCCAGTACGTCGCCTCGAGCTCCTTCTCCACGTCCTGCGAGACGCGGCGGCGGTTGTGGTAGTGGATCTGCAGGCCGAACGCCTTGGCGCGGCGCGCCACGGCCTGGCCGATGCGGCCCATGCCGATGATGCCGAGGCGCTTGCCGTAAATGCGGTGGCCGAGCATCCAGGTCGGCGACCAGCCGCTCCAGGGGTTCTTCTGGTCCTTGAGGTAGGCGGCGCCCTCGACCAGCCGGCGCGGGACGGCGAGGATCAGCGCCATCGTCATGTCGGCGGTGTCCTCGGTCAGCACGCCCGGCGTATTGGTGACGGTGATGCCGCGGTTGCGCGCGGTGTCGAGATCGATGTTGTCGACGCCGGTGCCGAAGTTGGCGATCAGGCGAAGCTGCGGGCCGGCCTGCGAAATCACGGCGCGGTCGATGCGGTCCGTGACCGTGGGCACCAGCACGTCGGCGATCTTCAGCGCCTCGGTGATCTGCGCTCGCCGTCATCGGCGCGTCGTCGACATTGAGCCGGGCGTCGAACAGCTCGCGCATGCGGGTCTCGACGACATCGGGCAGCTTGCGCGTGACGATGACGATTGGCTTTCGGGCGCTGTTCGGCATGGGGGTAGCTGTCGCCTCTTGCGATGGTGGGACGCTCTGGAGGGGGGCCAGGTCGAATGGTGCTTCTCGTTCAGGCAGGTCTAACAGAACGCCATTGCGATGACAAAGTGCGGGATTTTCGCTCGCGCAGCGGCCTGGGCAGAGTGATCCGGGACTTTGAGGATCGGGCCAATGACGGTTCTAAGTGACGGCTGCACGGCAGGGCGAGAGGGATGTGAATGCGGTTGACGACGGTGCGCCCTTCTGTATCGCGCGTTGCTGGCGGCACTGGCGGCGTCGCGCCATGGGCAGCGCTTGCCGCAGCGCAACCGGCCGGCGGCGCGTCCGGCAGCGGACTGCCGGTGCCGCGCTTCGTCAGCCTCAAGTCCGATCGCGTCAACCTGCGCAACGGTCCGGGCACCGACTACCCCACGGCCTGGGTCTACCGCCGCGCCGGCCTGCCGCTCGAGGTCATCAAGGAATTCGAAGGCTGGCGGCAGGTGCGCGACGCCGACGGCGCCGCGGGGTGGGTGCTGCAGTCATTCCTGTCGGGCCGGCGCACGGCGCTGGTGCTGCCGTGGGAGATCAAGCCGGGCACACCCGCCCCCAAAATCGCGCTGCGCCGCAACGACAGCGAGCGGGCGCGTGCCGTGGCCATGGTCGAGGCCGGCGTCATCGCCAATCTGGCCTCGTGCGACGGCCGCTGGTGCCACGTCAACATCGATAAGTTCCAGGGCTATATCGAGCAGAAGAAGCTCTGGGGCGTCTACGAGGGCGAAGTGATCAACTAGCCCGCGCGTGGTCGCCCGATGATCGGCAGAGCCGCTCAGTCCTTCTTGGGCACCAGGCGAACGACGACGTCGATGTGGCTGATGCTCATGCCCTCGGGCGGCTCGGGCACGCCGTCGACGCGGATGGCGTGGCCGGGGATGTCCCGCAGCTCGCCTTCATCCTCGATGAAAAAGTGATTGTGGTTCGACGTGTTGGTGTCGAAGTAGGCCTTGGCGCCGTTGATCGCCAGCTCGCGCAGAAGGCCGGCGCGCTTGAACTGGTGCAGCGTGTTGTAGACGGTCGCCAGCGAGACGTGCTGTCCGACGGCGGTCGCCTCGGCGTGCAGCAACTCGGCCGTGACGTGGCGGTCCTCGTTCTCGAACAGCAGTGCGCCGAGCGCCAAGCGCTGCCGCGTCGGCCGCAGCCCCGCCTTGCGCAGGATCTGAGCCACGCCTCGAGAACTCTTGCCGTCCTTATGCGAACCGGGCGTGCTGTTGGTCATTTAAGATGCGCGCTGCGCCTTGTTGTGGGGGTGGCCAGCTCGGAAGGTCGCAAAATGCGGCCAGATCAAGCTGACACCAAGCGTATACTATAGGCAGCAAGCCGATGGCCCGCAACTCGGAGAAATCCCTGCCGACTCCGGGCACATCGTCGCTTTATAGCAGTTCCCGCACCCTTTTGAACGCCAAGTGTCTGTGTTAGGAAGCGCCCGGCTGGGCCGCACGTCGGCCGGGCGTCCTAGACCGGGGACTAGCGAAGACATCATGACAGAACGCCGCACGAGCTTCGAATACGACGATCTTCTTGCGTGCGGCCGGGGAGAGTTATTTGGCGCCGGCAATGCCCAGTTACCGCTGCCGCCAATGCTGATGTTCGACCGCATCTCGCTTGTTTCGGAGGCCGGGGGCCAGCACGGCAAGGGCCAGATCGCGGCCGAACTGAAGGTTGCGGGCAACGAGCGCCTGGACTGGTTCTTCAAGTGCCATTTCGAGGGCGATCCGGTGATGCCCGGCTGCTTGGGGCTCGATGCCCTGTGGCAGATGACGGGCTTCTTCCTGGGCTGGCTCGGAGCCCCTGGACGGGGCCGTGCGCTCGGCGTCGGCGAGGTCAAATTCACCGGCATGGTTGTGCCGACCACCGGCCACGTCGAGTACATCGTCGACATGAAGCGGGTCATCCTGCGCAAGCTGAAGCTGGCGATCGCCGACGGCGTCATGAAGGCGGACGGCCAGGTGATCTACACGGCAACCGACCTGCGTGTCGGCCTGTTCGAAACCGGCGACACGGCGGCGGCGCTCAGTCCTTGATCTTGATGGTTTTTCGTGCTCGCTTCCGCCGGTGCCGAATTGCGAGAGAAGCACTAAGCTTCCGGTTCGAGGCGAAGAGGATGGGCGGATGAGGCGTGTGGTCGTCACGGGCATGGGCATTGTTTCCTCGATTGGAAACAACAGCCAGGAAGTGCTCGCGTCTCTCCGCGAGGCAAAGTCAGGCATCGTGCGCGCTGAAAAGTACGCCGAGCTTGGATTCCGCTGTCAGGTCCACGGCGCGCCCAACATCGACTGGGAATCGCAGGTGCCGCGCAAGCCGCGCCGCTTCATGGGCGACGGCGTCGGCTGGAACTACGTCGCCATGGATCAGGCGATCCGCGACGCCGGCCTCGAAGAAAAAGACGTCATCAACGAGCGCACCGGCATCATCATGGGCTCGGGCGGCCCGTCTACGCGCGCCATCGTCGCCGCCGCCGACGTGACGCGCGAGAAGGATCCGCGCAAGGTCGGCCCCTTCGAGGTGCCCAAGGCGATGTGCTCGGGGCCCTCGGCAGCACTCGCCACCAGCTTCCAAATCAAGGGCGTCAACTATTCGATCGCCTCCGCGTGCTCCACGTCGGCACATTGTATTGGCAATGCCGCCGAGCTCATCCAGTGGGGCAAGCAGGACGTCATGTTTGCCGGCGGCTGCGAAGAGCTCGACTGGACGCTGTCGGTGCTGTTTGACGCCATGGGCGCCATGTCGACCAGGTTCAACGACACACCAGCCAAGGCGAGCCGCGCCTACGACAAGAATCGCGACGGCTTCGTCATCGCCGGTGGCGCTGGCGTCGTCGTTCTGGAGGAATACGAGCACGCCAAGGCACGCGGTGCGCGCATCTACGGCGAAGTCGCCGGGTACGGCGCCACGTCGGACGGCTACGACATGGTAGCGCCTTCGGGCGAGGGCGCAGTGCGCTGCATGCAGCTCGCGATGAAGGGCATGGACGGCAAAGGCATCGGCGAGAAGATCGACTACATCAACCCGCACGGCACCGGCACGCCCATCGGGGACCTGCGCGAGATCGAGGCTATCCGAAAGGTGTTCAATGGCGACGTTCCGAAGATCGCCGCCACCAAGTCGCTGACCGGCCATTCACTCGGCGCCGTCGGCGTCCAGGAGGCCATCTTCTCGCTACTGATGATGAACAACGGCTTCATCTGCGAGAGCGCCAACATCGAAGAGATCGATCCCGACTTCGCCGACGTACCCATTGTGCGCGAACGGATCGATAACGTTAGCCTTAACTGCGTGATGTCGAATAGCTTCGGCTTCGGCGGCACTAATGCCACGCTCGTTTTTCGCCGCGTGAACAGCTAGAAACGGCCGATCACCCGGCTGTCCTACCGGGAACAGCGGCCCGGCGCGAAACGGCTATGAACCCGCGGGCGGCTGCTTGTGGCCGCCGATACACACTCTAAGGAACGACAGGAACTCCCATGACCGAGATCGATCTAGCCAAACCTGGCCCGATCATGGCCGGCAAGCGCGGGCTCATCATGGGCGTCGCCAACGAGCGCTCGATCGCCTGGGGCATCGCCCGCATCCTCGCCGGCCAAGGCGCACAGCTCGCCTTCACCTATCAGGACGGCGCCTTCGGCCGTCGCGCGCTGCCGCTGGCCAAGCAGCTCGGCTCGGAGATCATAGAACCTTGCAACGTGCTTGACCTTGAAAGCGTCGATCGCGTCTTTGCGCGCATCCAGGAGAGCTGGGGCGGCCTCGACTTCGTCGTACACGCGCTCGCCTTCTCTGACCCGCGCGAGCTCTCTGGCCGCTACGTCAACACCACGCGCGAGAACTTCACCAATACGATGGTGATCTCGTGCTTCTCCTTCACCGAGGTTGCCAAGCGCGCCATCCCGCTGATGAAGGACGGCGGCTCGCTGCTCACCTTGAGCTACGGCGGCGCCACCAAATCGGTGCCTTCCTACAACGTGATGGGCGTTGCCAAGGCGGCGCTCGAAGCGTCGGTGCGCTATCTGGCGGCCGACCTCGGCCCGCAGGGTATTCGCGTCAACGCGCTTTCGGCTGGCCCGATGCGCACGCTGTCCGGCGCCGGCGTATCCGACGCACGCGTCATCTTCAACTACCAGAAAGAGCATGCGCCTCTGAAGCGCACGCCGACACTCAACGAGGTCGGCGGGTCGGCGCTTTACCTGCTGTCCGACATGTCGGGCGCGGTGACGGGCGAAGTGCATTTCGTCGACTGCGGATATTCCACGGTTGCCATGCCGAGCCTCGATGCGCTGAAGCAGCTCGAAAGCGACACCGCTGCGGCGACGCCGGGGGGACGTTCGCCGTCCGAAGCCGCCGAGTAGAAACGAGCGGCAAGCGCGGGCAAGTTGGGCTTGCCATCTTGACGGGGGTGACGATGGCGGCTCAAACACGCGCATGATCGGCGTCTTCGATTCAGGCCTTGGCGGGTTGACAGTGCTGCGCGCGCTGGTCGCCCGCTTCCCCGACACGCCTTTCATCTATCTGGGCGATCACGCCCACGTGCCTTACGGCAACCGCTCGTCGGCCGAGGTCATCGATCTGACGCGCACCTGCGTCGAGGCGCTGTTCGCACGCGGATGCAAGCTCGTCCTGCTCGGCTGCAACACCGCGACCGCCGTCGCCGCCCGTCACTTGCAACAGAATTGGCTGCCCGACAGCCCGTGGCACGGCCACAACGTGCTCGGCATCGTGGCGCCGACCGTCGAGGCGGCAACACAGACGCCGTGGGCCGTCTCCAGCCCGCAGTACCCGCAGAAGTACAATACCGACCTCATCGCCGTGTTCGGCACGACCCGCACGATCAACTCGGACGCTTACCCGGAAGAGATCCGCAAGCGCTGCCCACGCGTTACGGTCGTGCAGCAGATCTGCGCGCAGCTCGCCGGCGCCATCGAGCACGAAGCGCCCGAGGCCGAGCTGGAGCGTCTGGTCGAGGAGGGCATTCGCGGCGTGATGGAGCAGACCAACGGCACGCCGCCGCATCGGGCGATTCTGGGTTGTACGCACTTCCCGCTGGTCGAGCACCTGTTCCGCCGGCACCTGCCGCCGTTCACGCGCATCCTCTCGCAGCCCGAAGTCGTCGCCGACAGCCTCGAGGATTACCTTGCGCGCCGCCCGCACTATCTGGCGGGCGATCGCGGCCACTCGCTCACCCTGTTGACCACGGGCAATCCGGCGCTGATCAGTGGCCGCGCACGGGTGTTCTGGCCGGAGGTCGCTGCCTTCGAGCTCGCCGCGGCCTGACGCTTGCTCGGCCGGCGGGGCTGCTCAGCGGTCTGCGCGGGCAAAGACGGCCATCAGCTCCGCGACCTTTCTGCGCTGCTCGTCGGCGTCGCCGCTCGAAATCGCGTGCTCGACGCAATGGGCGACGTGATCGCGCAAAACCTCCTCCTCGACGCGCCGCAGCGCGGCGCGCACCGCAGAGAGCTGGGTGACGACATCAATGCAATAACGATCCTCGTCGACCATGCGGGCGAGGCCGCGTACCTGCCCCTCGATCCGGCCGAGGCGTTTCAGACATGAAGATTTGGCGATTGGCTGCATAATTGACATATACCCCCCGGGGGTATACATCGTCAAGCAGCGGCCCTCCCCCGTGCCGCGTATGGAGCCGACCCTATGCCCAAGCATTCGCACCACGACGGATCTGGCCACGGCGCCGCTGCCGAAGGTGCAGGCTGCTGCGCGCATAAGACCGCTTCGGTGACCCAGGGGATGGCGAAGGACCCCGTGTGCGGGATGAGCGTCGATCCGCACAACGCCAAGCATCGCGCCGAGCACGCGGGGCGCCCCTATTATTTCTGCTCCGCCGGCTGCCGCACCAAGTTCATCGCCGATCCGCAGAAGTACCTCGCTAAGGACGAGGCTCCGGCCAAGCCAGTGGCGCCGGGCACGATCTATACGTGCCCCATGCACCCGCAGATCCGCCAGATTGGCCCCGGGTCTTGCCCCATCTGCGGCATGGCCTTGGAACCGCTTGAGGTGACGGCCGATCAGGGTCCGAACCCCGAGCTAATCGACATGCAGCGGCGCTTCTGGATCGGCCTCGCGCTGACCGTGCCCGTGTTCGTGCTCGAGATGGGCAGCCATCTGTTCGGTTGGGACCATTACATCCCGGGCCAGGTGTCGAATTGGGTGCAGCTCATCCTGGCGACGCCAGTGGTGCTGTGGGCCGGCGCACCGTTCTTCGAGCGCGGCTACCGCTCGGTGCTGACGCGCAACCTCAACATGTTCACGCTGATCGCCCTCGGCACCGGCGCGGCCTATGCCTACAGCGTCATCGCGACGTTGCTGCCCGGCGCCTTCCCCGCCGCATTACAAGGCCACGACGGATCGGTGCCGGTGTACTTCGAGGCTGCCGCCGTCATCACCGTTCTGGTGCTGCTCGGGCAGGTTCTCGAGCTGAGGGCGCGCGAGAGCACTGGCGGCGCCATCCGCGCGCTGCTCGATCTGGCGCCAAAGACGGCGCGGCTGATCGCGCCCGATGGTAGCGAGCGTGAGGTGCCCATCGAGGAGATCGTGGTCGGCGAGCGCCTGCGCGTGCGTCCCGGCGAGAAGATTCCGATCGACAGCAAGGTCATCGAGGGCCGCAGCGCGGTCGATAAATCGATGGTGACGGGCGAATCGATGCCGGTCACCAAGGCCGTCGGCGATACCGTCATCGGCGGCACACTCAACCAGAGCGGCGCACTCATCATCGAGGCGCAGCGCGTTGGCCGCGACACCATGCTGGCGCGCATCGTTCAGCTCGTCTCGGAGGCGCAGCGCAGCCGCGCGCCAATCCAGAAGCTCGCCGACCTGGTGGCCGGCTGGTTCGTCCCGGCCGTCATTCTGACTGCGGTCATCGCGTTCGTGGCCTGGATGACCTGGGGGCCGGAGCCGCGCTTCTCGTATGCGCTCGTCGCCGCCGTTGCCGTGCTGATCATCGCCTGCCCATGCGCACTCGGCCTCGCCACGCCGATGTCGATCATGGTCGGCGTCGGCCGCGGGGCAGAGAACGGCGTGCTGATCAAGAACGCCGAGGCGCTGGAGCGGCTGGAGAAGGTCGACACCCTGGTCGTCGACAAGACCGGCACGCTGACCGAGGGACGTCCGGCGGTCACCGCCGTCGTTCCTTCAGCAGGTTTTGATGAAGCAACCATCCTGCGGCTGGCTGCCAGCGTCGAGCGGGCGAGCGAGCATCCGCTGGCTGCCGCGATCGTTGCCGCAGCTGAGCAACGCAAGATCGCCCTCGCCCCGGCCATAGATTTCAACTCGCCCACCGGCAAGGGTGCGCTCGGCACTGTCGAGGGCAAGCGCGTGGCGCTCGGCAATGCCGCTTTCCTGAAAGAGCAGGGCGTCGAAACAGCGGCGCTGGCTACCGAAGCGGACAAGCTGCGCGCCGACGGCGCCACGGCAATCTTCGTCGGCGTCGACGGCAAGGCAGCCGGCGTCATCGCCATCGCTGACCCCGTCAAGGCGTCGACGCAAGCCGCTCTCGAAGCCCTGCGCGCCGACGGCATCCGTATCGTCATGTTGACCGGCGACAACCGCACGACGGCGCAGGCCATCGCGCGCCGGCTCGGCATCACCGAGGTCGAGGCCGAAGTGCTGCCCGATCAAAAGAGCGCCGTAGTCGACAAGCTGAAGCGCGAAGGGCGGATCGTCGCCATGGCCGGTGATGGCGTCAACGACGCGCCGGCCCTCGCCGCTGCCGATGTCGGCATCGCCATGGGTACGGGCACGGACGTCGCCATCGAAAGCGCCGGCGTCACGCTGCTGAAGGGCGACCTGCAGGGCATCGTACGGGCGCGGCACCTTTCGGTCGCCACCATGAGCAACATTCGGCAGAACCTCTTCTTCGCCTTCATTTACAACGCCGCAGGCGTGCCCATCGCCGCCGGCGTGCTGTACCCGGCGTTCGGCATCCTGCTGTCGCCGATCATAGCGGCTGGCGCCATGGCGCTGTCATCGGTCAGCGTCATCGCTAACGCGCTGCGCCTGCGCACGGTGAAGCTGGGCTAGCCCCAAAAGGCAAAGGCCGGCGTGCTCGCGCATCGCCGGCCCCGTCCATTCGCCAATCTGGTCAGCTCAGTGGCCGGCCATGGTGTCGAAGCGCGCCTTCTGCTCGTCCGTCAGCGAGTCGTAGAAGCCGGCCAGGGCCGGACGCACCTCGTTCATTGCCGTCACCGTCGCCGACAGCCGCTTGCTCATGGCCTCGAGACGCGCCTCGGTGGTGTCGGGGATCTGCGACGGGCATGTCGCCTGCAGCATGCTGGCCGCCTTGGCCGAAGCGTCGTCGAGCGCGTCGAGCGCCGCCTGCTGGTGCTCGTCCGGCTTCACCGTCGCCTTGATCTCCTGCGTCGGGACGTTGGTGAACTCCTCGTTCTGCGTCGAGCACAGGCCGGCCGGGTTGGACGCCTTGCCGCCGCCCATCGCGTCGAGCTGCTGCTTCTGCTCGGCCGAGAGCGAGCTATCGAACTTGGTCAGCGGCGCGCGCACGAGGTCGAGGCCCTTGGCCATCGCGTCGAGACGCTTCTGCAGGGCGTCGAGGCGGCCGACCGGCGTGAGCGGCGGCGAGCTGGGGCAAGAAGCCTTGAGGATGTTCTCGGCCTCGCCGGACGCAGCATCGAGGCTCTTGAGCGCAGAGAGCTGCATGCCCGTCGGCTTCACGCTCTGCTCGATCTTGTCGATCGGCAAACTGGAGACGCCTGGCGCAAAGCCCGCGCACGTGGCGAGGTCCTGCTGCTGGCTGTCGCTCTGCGTGGTGGCCGCCGCCTGCTGGTCGTCGCCGCCGTCGGCGGGGCCCGAGCTGTAGATGTCCTGATGCAACTCGCGGGCGTAGGTGTAGTTGCTGTCGGTCTGCGTCCACGCCGTGGCGCCGTAGCCTCCCGACGGCCAGGCGTAGGCTCCGTTCGGCCAGAACAGGCCGCCCATGATGTAGTCGACGTTGTAGTTCCAGAACGGTGCCGAGGCCGCGTAGGGCCACCAAGCGAATGAGAACATGTCGCCATAGGCGAACGGCCAGAACACCGGACCCACCCAGCCGAAGCGGCAGTTAGGGCAATTGAAGTTGCGGGCGTTCCAGTTGTTGTTCCAGAACCCGTTGTGGTCCCAGCGGCCGACGTTCACGGGCTGGTGCAGGTTGTTCCAGTTGTGAGCGAGATCGTCGCGGTTATCGAGATTGCGGTTGTCGAGGTCGCGGTGATCCTGATCGGCGTGATCGCGCACGTCCTGCCGATCGTCGTCGCGGCGCGCGGCATCGTCGGCGGCGCGGTGATCGTCGGCTGTTTTGTGGTCGTCGTCCGCGCGGTGGTCATCGTCGCGGCGGGCAGCGTCGTCAGCTCGGTGGTCATCGTCGTGGTGATCGTCCATCGCGCGGTGGTCCTCTACCGGGCGGCGGTCGTCCATGCGGGGCTCTCGCATCTCGGGGTGGAAGTCGCGCATTCCGCCACCGAAGTCGCGGCCGCCGCCGAAGTCGCGCATGCCGCCGCCGAAATCGCGGCCGCCCCCGAAGCCGCCGCCAAAGTGGCCACCGCCACCGAAACCGCCGCCGCGCGCGAACGCGTCAGTAGTCAGACCGAGAGTGCAGATTGAGATGCTGGCGGCCAGCGCGATAGCGGAGCTGCGAATCATGATGTCCCTCTGAGCGGCAAAATTCGTCGCGGCGGATGCGCTCCTGCGACGGCGGAATAGTTACCGCGTAAGGTATGAGGAAGGGCTCAGCGCCGATCCAAGACGTTCGCTCAGGGCAAACAAACGATTGATCACGACCCCGCAAACCGATTGCATCCGGCAAGATCCTGGCAGGCTTTCTTTATCGTTGTTGAATGATCGTCCCGCCCGAAATCCGGCCCTCTAGGTCGACATGCCACTGGTGATGGCGCCACGAGTGCACGATATGAGGCTCCCCAGCGGGCCCCGCGGGCGCTATTGATCCGCTGGACGACCACAACCGAGAGCGAAGATGCTGCCAGACGTCACCGCAACGACCATCACCGTCCCGCCCGAGTGGGCGCTGCTCAAGGCCGTCTGGACGGCCTGGCCGGCGGACCCCGATGAGTGGAATGGCGACCTCGAGGCGCCGCGACGTGACGTGGCGGAGCTGGTGCGCGCCCTGAGCGAGACGAATACCGTGCGCCTGCTGGTCAACGGGGCGGAGGCGGAAGCCTCGGCGCGGGCCGCTCTGGGCGGCGACGCGGATATCGTGCAGGCGCGCTACGGCGACATCTGGCTGCGTGATACGGGACCGATCTTTGCCCGCACGCACATCGGGCAAGTGGCGCTGCGCTTTGCCACCAACAGCTGGGGCGGCAAGTACGACCTGCCGGATGATGCAACGGTCGGTGACGAGGTTGCGCGTATCGCTGACACGCCCGTCCAGCGCTTCGACTTCGTGCTGGAGGGCGGCGCCGTCGACCACGACGGCGAGGGCACGATCCTGACCACCCAGCAGACGCTGCTGAACCCGAACCGCAACGGCTGGACGAAGCCGCAGGCCGAAGCCGCGCTCAGCGAAGCGTTCGGTGCCAAAAAGATCATCTGGATCGACGAGGGCCTGAAGAACGACCACACCGACGGCCATATCGACAACATCGCCCGCTTCGTGGGGCCTGGCCGCGTCGTGTGCCAGGCGCCGGGTGGCGACGACGATCCGAACCGCGAGACGCTCGACGCCATCGCGCGCACGCTTGAGGCGGCGACCGATGCGTCGGGGCGCAAGCTTGAGGTGACGCGCGTCCCCGGAGTCGGGCTCTATCGCAACGCGCTCGGTGAGATCTCGCCCGCCTCGCACATGAACTTCATCATCGCCAATGGTCTCGTCGTGGTGCCGGTGTACGGCACGCCAACCCAGGAGGCGGCGCTGGCGGCGCTGCAAACCGTGTTCCCCGACCACAAGGTCGTCGGCGTGCCGTCGCGCGGGCTACTCGGCAGCGGCATGGCCGGCGGCGGCTCGTTCCACTGCATCACTCAGCAGGAACCGCGCTAAATGGCCAACCGCACGCTCACCGTCGCCGCCATTCAGACGTCGTACGGCAACGATCTGCGCGAGAACATCGCCAAGACGGAAGGCTTCGTGCGCGAGGCGGCCAAGCGCGGCGCGCAAGTCGTGCTGCCGTCGGAGCTGTTCCAGGGCATTTACTTTCCGACCCGGCAGGACCCGAAGTGGTTCGCCACGGCGCTGCCGGCGAACGAGCATCCGTGCGTCCTCGCCCTGCAGAAGCTGGCGGCCGAGCTGCGCGTCGTCATCCCCATCTCGTTCTTCGAGAAGGACGGGCCGCGCTATTACAACAGCGTCGCCATTGCCGACGCCGACGGCCAGATCCTCGGCGTCTATCGCAAGAGCCACATCCCCGATGGCCCCGGCTATCAGGAGAAGTACTACTTCCGTCCCGGCGACACCGGCTTCAAGGCGTGGAAGACGAAGGCCGGCACGATCGGCGTCGGCATCTGCTGGGACCAGTGGTTCCCCGAGTGCGCGCGCGCGATGGCGCTCGCGGGCGCCGAGGTGCTGTTCTATCCCACCGCGATCGGATCGGAGCCGTACGACACGGCGCTCGACACGCATTCCCAGTGGCAGCGCGCGATGCAGGGGCACGCGGTCTCCAACGCCGTGCCGGTGGTTGCGGCTAACCGCATCGGCCTAGAAGAAAACGACGGCGCCAAGCAGAAGTTCTACGGCCACTCGTTCATCGCCGACAATCGCGGCGAGATCGTCGAGAGCTTCGGCGCCACGGAAGAGGGCGTGCTGGTGCACACCTTCGATCTGACCGAGCTCGAGAGCTACCGCGCCGACTGGGGCTTCTTTCGCGACCGCAGGCCCGACCTCTACGCCAAGAGCATCGTCTGATCGGCGGCTTCGGCGCTGGTCAGCAGGGTCGCGAAGTAGCTCGATAGCAAGCGGTTGCCGGGATCGCGCGCGCGGCGTGCCCGGGCGAACTCGGCCCAGCGCGCGCCGTATGCCTTGCCGACCTGCGCCGGCGTCAGATGCTTTGTTTGATTGAGCAGCGGGTGTCCGTTGTGGGCGCTGGAGAATTCGTTGAACGCCTTCAAAAACTCGTCCCAGCCCGGACCGCCGGTCGAAACAGGGTCGATGCTGATCCCCGGGGCATCATGGGTGAAGGACAAAAGCGCGTTCTTGTCCCGCACCATCCGATAGCCGACCGCCGGCAGATCGCAGCGAAATCCGGTGCGCTCCGCGTAGTCGCGGCAGAACCGGCAATAGGCGTCGAAGACCTCGAAGAACTGCGCCTCATCGAACGACCACATGGAGAAGACGAACTTATACGGGCCCGGCTTCTCCTGGTGGCGGATGATCTGCAGGTGTGGCGCCGTCGACTTGCCGCCGACGAGCATGCACGTCCATCGACGGATTAAGTGATCGTAGATCGAGCGCAGGCGATGCTCGGCGGCACTGCCCCGGCAACCCCGCGCGATCATGATGGTGAACCAGGGCCCCAGGTGCCGCCAGAACGCGTTGCGCAACCACCAGCGCCCTGACGAGGTCGGCTTGACGCCCGGCAGCTCGCGGCGCTCCTCAACCATCACCTTCTCGCAGAAGGGGTAGAAGTACATCATTAGCGCGTTGCCCTGCGCGATGAGGTCCGGCACCGCGGCCCGAAATGCATCGATCGTATACGTACGATGCCGCGCATAGACGGCCGTTGTCGGCTTGATGCGCAACGTCACCTCGACGAGCACGCCGAGCAGTCCGTAGCTGGAGCGCAGCAGCCGCATTTCGTCGGGATGATCTGTTTCGTTGTGGCTGGCAACCGTGCCATCCGGCTTGACGATCTTGAGACCGGAGACGAACGAGCTGACCTGACCCCAATGCGAGGTGCCGATGAGCGAGCTGTCCTTCGTTGCCGCGCAGGCAACGGCCCCTAGCGTCACGTTGCCGATCTCGGTGTTGATGTGGAACTGCTTGCCGTGGCGGGCGAGCTCCTCGGCGACGTCGATGTAGAGCGCGCCGGCTTCGGCCGTTACGAAGTCGTGGCCGATTTCCAGAATGCGCGTCATGGCCGTCATATCGAGCATGGTGCCGCCGTTATCGGCCGAGCACGGCGCCGGCGAATGCAGCTTGCCGACCGCCCGCACCGGCGAGGGGTACGTCGCCGCATCCGAAACAACGCGCACGACGTCCTCCACCGTCCGCGGGCGCACGATGACGGCGGGACGATAGGTGACGCCACGTTCCCAGTTGGTGATGGCGTCGGTCGGCGTTGGAAGCGGGGCTGTTCGCTGCGCCACGAATGCCGCAGGCGTTGCGAGCTTGAGCAGCGCGGCAAACTGCGGCGCCAGCGCCACGTGAGACAACAGAGACTTCATACGCGCCCCCGACCGCTACGAAGCTCGTAAGCGGTTACTCGACGGGTGCAGCGTAGCCCGCCTTCCAGGGGGTGCCCACGGGGCGCTCACGCCATACTTAAAGAACGGCGCCGTAACGTACCGCAATTGCTACATAAATCGAACAGCGTCTACTTCGGCATCCGCTGGCCGATAATGATCAGCCGGGCAGCGCGTTCGGCGGCGTCTTGCAGATACTGCCGTGACTTCTTGATCGCCACGTCGAGCGGCATGGCATTGGGGGTCGCCGACTCGAGCCCGTCGATGCCGTGCGCGAACACGCCGCCTGCGTCGTCGGCGAGACCGCCGCCGATGGCCACCACCGGCACGCCGTGCTTGCGAGCCGCCGCCGCGACGCCCGAAGGCGTTTTGCCGAAGGCGGTCTGGAAGTCGACGCGCCCCTCGCCGGTGATGGCGAGAGACGGCACCCTGCATGTGGTCCTCGAGCCGCGTCGCCGCGACGACGAGTTCCACGCCGCGCTTCAAGGTTGAATTCGTAAATGCCATGAGGCCGGCACCGATGCCGCCGCCCGCCCCCGCGCCCGGACGGTCGATGACATCGGCCCCGATGCTGCGTTTGATGATGTGGGCGAAGTGCGCCAGGTTCTTGTCCAGCCGCTCGACCATCTCCGGCGTGGCGCCCTTCTGCGGGCCGTAGACGCGCGAGGCGCCGTTCTCTCCGCACAGTGGATTGGTGACGTCGCAGGCGACGCTGATATGAATGTTGGCGAGCCCCGGATTGACGGACGACATATCGACCGCCTGCACGTCGTCGAGATCGCCCCCGGAAATGAGGTCGCGGATTGGCGCGCCACCGAAGTTGAGGAAGCGAACGCCGAGCGCCTGCGCAAGGCCGGCACCCGCGTCATTGGTCGCCGAGCCGCCGATACCGAGGATGATCTCGGTTACGCCGCGCTTGATCGCGTCGGCGATCAACTCGCCGGTACCATAGGTGGTGGCAACCAGCGGATCGCGCTGCTCTTTCGGCACGAGCGGCAGGCCCGATGCCTCGGCCATCTCGATCACCGCCGTCTTGCCGTCGCCGAGCAGGCCATACGAGGCCATCACCCTGACGCCCATCGGACCGGAGACCTCGGTCTTGACGATTTGCCCGCCGGTCGCATCGACAAGTGACTGCACCGTGCCTTCGCCGCCATCCGCCATAGGCACCTTGACGTAGGTGGCGTCCGGCCAGACCCGCTTGAGGCCCGTCTCGATCTCGCTCGCCACTTCCAGGGAGGTCAGGTTTTCTTTGAAGGAATCAGGGGCGATAACGATCTTCATCGGGCACTTCTTCTCACGGAGGCTTGGCCGCCAACGGCTAATCGGCGCGAGGATAGGGGGAAAGACTGCACTGTGTCGCGCAGCTGCTTAAAGTTGCTTTCTTTTGCCGGGGTTGCCGGAAAGCCATCATGGGCCATGGTTAAGGATAGCCCAGAAATCGTTCGCAACGGGGCTGCCGACCAGGGGGCCACCGCTAGGCGCCTAGTTCCTGGATGGCATCGGATTCGACGATGTGGACCCCCGGCGCGGCGTGCACGGCGCAAGCCAGCATAGCGCGAGCGACGGTTTTTGTGTGCACCGCCCTGTACTTGCGCAGCGGGCCGGCCATCAGCGGGCCGATCACCGCCAGCACACGGTTGCCGACGCGCTCCGCCAGCCGATATTCGTCGCGCCCGCCCGCCAGGAGCGACGGCCGCAGCAAGTACGTTGAGCGTAGGCCCGCTCCTGCCACCCCGCCCTCCATCTCACCCTTGGTCTTGAGGTACACGCTCCGTGCCGACGCCCGGGCATCAACAGAGCTAATTCCGACGAAAGTGGTGGCGTTGTTGGCGGAGGCCCAACGGGCTAGGGCGATGGGAATGTCGCGATCGACCTTCTGGAAGGCCGTGGTCGACCCGGCCTTCTTCTGCGTGGTGCCAATGCAGCAGAAAACCACCTCGACGTCGTCGCCTGCGGCAGGCTGCGGTATGCCCGCGAAGTCAATCACCCGTTCCTCCACCTTCGCGAGGCCGGTATATGAGGTGGGCCGATGATGCAGCACGATGATCTTGTCGAAGCGCGGCGAGGCGACGAGCAACGGCATTACCTGCCGCCCGATCGCGCCGGTGGACCCGACGATAACCGCCGTGCGTTTTGACATGTAGCTCCGCTCCATCCCTCGCGCGAGCCTAGTGTGATGATCGAGAAATTCGCCACCTCATCTGCGAGGTATCGAGCGAATTTCTCGATCTGAAATCGCACTAGCAAGTCCATGTTTCTAGTGTCCCTTATGATTCCGAAGTTCGCTCCCGGTCCCAGCAGCGAACACTGGCGAACTTCGGAATCGGGACACTAGTGGTGGCGCCAACCCTCGTCCACGGTGCTACGGTAGCGTGGCATTATGTACCTCCCACACTGATCCCGATCAGCGCGAAGGAGACGATCCATGGCCAACTTCACCGTCCGGCGCGGCCGCCGCTACAGAGCGGCGATATCGCTCGGACTGCTCGAAAGTCTTGCCGGCAACGATCTGATCGCCGACCGCCTGCGCGCGGCCGGGTTCGAGAACATCAGCGTCAAGGGCTCGGGGTCCAAGCGTCACGCCGAAGGACTTTGGACGAAGGACGATGCGACAGCTGAAATGCCGGATCAGGTGAGCGATGTAACAGAAATTGAAGTGGCTTGAGAGTTAACGCTCTCTGTTAACAAAGCCCTCAAGCGCCGCCTTCCACGCTCAAACTGAGCTGTCGATCTGGTGCGACCGTTTTTGCAGCAGTGGGATATTCTTTATAGTCGAACCAATCGATAGGTGCACGGATGGATGCCTTCTAATTGGGCATCTCACGCAAATGCAAATTCGAGGCAGATTGCCGTTTTCCGGGAAAAATGGGAAAAGACGGCGAAAATCGACACCCAACTCCCCCGCCACTACGGTCCGCTAAACGAGTCCTCGATGAATACGCCAAGCATCGATGGCAACTCCCCTCCGTTCTCTGACTTTCAACACGCGCGAGCCTTGCGCTGGTTGACCGACATGGCAGAATGGGTGGCCTGAGCAGGAAGCCCGCGTAGCGCATGCAGCCCCTTACGCTCAATTTTTCGACCAGCACCGTGCATCCTCGTGACCGGTTCGATTACTGGCATTCGTTTGCCTGCAAATCGTACGTGGAACACGAATGCGAAGTGGGCGAGCGCGTGCGCTTCGAGGGCCACATCGACATGGCGCCGCTGGCGCATACCTCCTTGTCCACTTACAGCAACGCGCCGGCGCGCATTTGGCGGACACCGCGCCAGGTGGAGCGCGGCCGCTCTGACGACATCTACCTTTGCCTGCAAACCGGCGGCGGTTGTGTCGTTTCGCAGGATGGCCGCGACGCCGAGCTGCACCCTGGCGACTTCTGTCTCGCCGATACCTCGAGTCCCTATGCCTTCCTCTATCCCGCGCATTCCTCGCAGCTGGTGCTGAAAATCGAACGTGCGCAGCTCAAGGCGCGTCTGCCGCACTTCCGCTCTCTTATGGCCCTCGCGGTCAGTGGCAAGGAAGCCACGGCGGCGCTCGCCGCGGGCTTCATCGGCATGCTGCCCCGCTATCGCAACTCCATATCCGGGGTGGCTGAGTTGCGCATCGCCGATCAGGCGCTCGATCTCGCCGCTTTGGCTCTGTCGCGCGCAGCCGGCAACTCAGGCCTCAACCTTTCGTCGGCCTCGGCTTCGGCGCTCATGCGGCTGCGGCAAGCGGTCGAATCCAATCTGTGTCAGCGAGGCCTGCGCTGCGCCGACGTCGCCGCGGTGGCGGGCATGAGCCTTCGCTATGCCAATCACCTGCTGATGCAGGAAGGCACGTCACTTGAGCGGTTCATTCAACGTCGGCGGCTGGAGAAGTGCCGCGACGCTTTGCGCGATCCGGCTCAGTCGCATCGATCGGTCAGCGAGATCGCATTCTCCTGGGGCTTCTCCGACGCATCGCACTTCGCGCGTTCGTTCAAGACAGCCTACGGGACGACGCCACGAGACTATCGGCGGGAGGGTCACTGAAGATGGAACTGGACGAGCACAAGGCGCGGATCATTCTTGATCTGACGCACGCCGCCTGGAGCCGCGGAGATGTCGAAGGCGTCCTGGCGCAATACGTCGATGACCTCACCTGGTTCTGCAACGCCGGCGGTCCAGACGGTGGACCGCTAACAGTCGTCGGCAAGCAGGGTTTGCGCGACATGCTGCAGCCGATTGCCGACGTTGCCGAAAGCGTGTCGGTGTCGGAGTACTTCCGTTTTGCCGACGGCGTCGGCCGCGCCAAAATCGAGTGCTACATCCGCCACAAGACGACGCGACACTTGATGGTCGGCTCATACCGGCAGCTCGTCACCTATCGCGGCGACAAGATTGAGTGCATGGAAGAATTCCATGACGGCGCAAAGATGATCGCCTTCTGGGAGATGATCTCCGGCGAGGCGGCTATCGAGAAGGCGCTGCTGGCGGAGTAGCCAGTGGCAATCGCGCAACGCTGAGTAGCTACCCTAAGCGGAAAGGGAGCGGCACCGTGCGGTTACCGTTCCCGATTGAATTGCATCACCAGCGGCGCCAGCGCCACCACCAATTGCGATGCGCGCGCCAGCGGCGCCAGCCGGCCTTGTCGACGACCGTTGCCGAATGGGCTGCGTCACCGGCAACGGCGCTGAGGCCGACAACCGGCGCCGCCTGCGCGGTACCGAAAGCGGCGGCGCAAAGCGCCAGCGCACCGGCAATGGCGCAGATGGGAAGATAGCGATGCATGTGAAATCTCCGGATTCTACGGTTCCGGAAATGTAGGCGGGCGCCCGCCAAAACCGGCTTAGCCGCGCCCACCGAAATTGCCTCAAACCCTATTGATCCGCCACCCTGAAGGGCGGCATGCCGAGTTAGAGAGCTACTTGCAGGCCTGGCGGCGGGCCGTGCACGTCGTCGTCAGCGTGTCGTCGGTGCACTTCAGTTGCACCGGCCCGGACGGGCGCTCGCCGTGATCGGCGATCGAGTTCTTGAGGGCCGCGTTGGCCATGAACACCGCGAGGTCATAGGTGACCATCGTGGCGACGCCGCCGGCGCGGCGACAACCGGCTTCGGCGGTGGAGAAAGCGGCGGCGCCGGCAAGCGCCGCTGCGAGAGACAATCCGAAAATGCCCGTGCGCATCATGACCTGTCCTCCTGCCCTGTTGCAGAAGCGGGATTCGTAGCGCAGGCGACGGGCCCACGCAGTCGCGCCCCGGGCACATCGCTGATAAAAATAGAGGAAATCCTTTGGAGCGCACGTCCACGGCCGACGCCGGCGGATGGGCGCGGCCGGTTTGAACGGCGTCTAGATCTCGAAGCGGAGGACAGCTCGCGTGCCGCGGTCAGCCGGCACATAAGTCAGTTCGGCCCCGAGACGGATCGACATGCTCTTGATGACTTTCGTTCCTAAGCCCGTTCCCAGAACCGCGCCCGATTGGGACCAGCCAACGCCGTCATCTTCGACGCTGAGGCAGCCCTGGTCGCCGTTGCGGATCATCTCCACGCGGATATCGCCGCGCTGATCGCCGACATACGCGTACTTGTAAGCGTTTGTGACAAGCTCCGTGACAATGATCCCGAGCGAGACGGCTTTGTCAGGAGGCACCGAGATGGGGTCGGTGGCGAGCTTTATGTCGTGGTGGCTGCCCCACGCCAGCATCGAGCTGCGCAGCTCTTCGACGAGGCCCCCGAGGTACGCTCCTAGATCAACCGACTGAACGTCGGGCGAAGTATATAGCCGCTTATGAACGCCGGCGATGGCGAGGATGCGCGCCTGCATTTCATCGAGCGCACGCAAGGCCGCGGACGTCGCTGACCGTCGAACGCTGCATGTTGGTTAGGGCCGCGACGATGGCCAGCGAATTGGCGACGCGATGATTGACCTCGCGCAGCATCAGCTCGGCGCGGTCGCGGGCGGCGATCACCTCGCGGTCCGCTGCCTCCTTGTCGCGCCGCAGGCGCTCCTTCTCGAGCGCGATGACAACCGCTTCTGTGAGCAGTTCGCGAAAATGGCCCTGGACGTCTTTCCAGACGTAGTCGATGGCACCGGCCTTGAGAGCGGCCACCGCCACGCGGCTGTCCTCTGACCCGGTGACGTAGATGACCGGTGGGGCGTTGGGTAGCGCGCGGATGAGCGGCAGGACTTCCAGACCGGTCTGGCCCGGCATGTGATGGTCGAGTCCGACGACGTCGAACTGCTCGGATCGCAGCCGCTCAAGACCCGCGGCTGCCCGACAACGCGAACTCGACCTCGAAGCCGCGCGCCTGCAGCGTTTTTTGAACGAGTCGCGCCAGGCCCGGGTCGTCGTCGATATACAGCACTCGGGCGCTGAAATCGGTCACTGTGTTTCCGGCACCTGCATCACGGCGAAGAACAGGCCGAGCTGACGGATCGCGTTGGCGAAATTGTCGTAGTCGACCGGCTTGGTGATGTAGACGTTGGCGCCGAGATCATAGCAGCGCTGGATCTCGCGCGCGTCGTCCGTCGTCGTCAGCACGATGACCGGCGACCGCTTGGTGTGGGTGTTGGCCTTGATCTTCTCGAGGATGGAGATTCCGGTCATGTCGGGAAGATTGAGATCGAGGAGCACCAGAATATGCTTCTTGGCGCTGACCTCGCCGCTGCCATCGGCGCCCAACAGAAAGGCGAGCGCTTCGGTTCCGTTGTTGAACGCAACAAGCTCGTTGTTGACGCCGGCGCGGCGGATGTTGCGCTCGATCAGGCGCGCATGGCCCTCATCGTCCTCGATCATGACGATGGAGACGGGTTTACCCTCTAAGCTCACCAAGCTGCTCCGATTTCGTTCGTAGGTTGCGGGGAAGTCTTACTCGAAATGTGGTCCCGGCACCAAGCTCCGATGTCAGGGTGATCTGGCCGCCGAGGCGGCGGACCAGGGCCCGCACGTGGGCGAGGCCGATGCCTTCGCCGGGTTGATCCTGCGATCCGGCGCGGCGGAAAAGGTCGAATACGCGCTCGTGATCCTGTTCGCCGATGCCGCGGCCGTTATCCTCAATCTCGATCAAAACGGAACCCGACCGGTCGGGGCGCGCGCGAATGGCGATGCGCGGAGGCCGGCCCGGCGCGCGATATTTCACGGCGTTATCGACGAGATTGCCGAATACCTGCTCCAGCGCGAGACGATCGCTGAGAAGCGTGGGCAGCGGCCGCTCGACGACGAGCTCGCCCTCCGACTCCGTCAGGCGGTGCTGAAGACTGTCGGAGACTCCGTCGAACAGCGCATCGAGGTTGACAGCTTCCGGCTTGAGGGTGCGTTGGCCTTCGCGCGACAGCTTGAGGATCGCGTTGATCAGCGAATCCATCTTCCTGAGTCGAGGATTGGATGAACGAAATAGCTTCCGGGACGTCGGTCTCCACCGCCGTTCTTGGCCGCTGCGGCGGCCGGACGAAACATCGATTGCGGGATCGGCTCGTGAGCGCCTGCAAGTGCCTCGAGCGATGTCTTTGAGCTCGGTGGTGAACCCCATCACGTTGACCAGCGGGGCACGCAAGTCGTGGCTGACGATATAGGCAAAGCGCTGGATCTCGTCGTTGGCCCGCTGCAGGTCGACCGTGCGCTCCTTGACCCGCAGTTCCAGGCCCGCATTCAGCGACTCGACCTCGGCGCGCGCCTCGATGATTTCGCGCGTGTACTTCGTGACTAGCCCACGCCGTGCTGCCGCCCGCCAGCAGCATCAGCAGGCCGCCGGCGATGGTCGACCACCGCAACGCGTCGGCGTTCGCCCGCTGAGTTTCGATGGCCGCGAAAAGACGCGTCTCGACCGAGTTCCTCTCGTTCAAGAGCAGCGAGCGGATGCGATCCATGGTGACTTTGCCGCGGTCGGTCGAGAACGATGGCCATGACCTCCTCGGTTTTTCCGGCGCGCTTCAATTCACAGTCTGTGCAAGCTCTGCCAACTTGGCATCGATCGGCCGTCTGCAGTTCGGCGATGAAATCGTCACTGCCGGGCTGACGGCGCATCACTCTGCAGAAGCTTCTTCAGGCCTACGTCCGTCTGTGCGACCGCATCCTCGTACGGCTCGCAGATAGCGAGTCCTCGCCCGTCAGCAGATAGCCGCGCTGTCCGGTTTCGGCGTCCTGCACAACCGAAAAGAGATCGACGAGGGCGCTGCGCATCTCGCGGGTCGCGAGCACTTCCTCGGTCGAAGTGCGCGTGCGCTCCAGCATCCAGAAGGACAAGCGCCACCATCGCCAGGAGCGCCGCCAGGCCGAGCGCGTAAACAGCGCCGTGGCGCGCATCAGCGTAATTTTGGATACCGGCACTTACTTCCTCTCACTAAGAGGCCGCCAGCTTGCAGCCGGCGGCCATATTGATTGTTCTTGCAGATTCTGCCTCAGCCGGCGTCACGACGCGGCGGACGGCGATCACGGCCGCCACCACCGCCTTCGCGGCGCGGCGGACGGGCAGCGCTGAACTCGGCCTCCGGATCGGGCTCGCCTTCGGCGCGCGGGATCTCCTGGCCGGTCGTCTGGTCGATGATCTTCATCGACAGGCGCGTCTTGCCGCGCTCGTCGAAGCCCAGAAGCTTGACGTAGACCTCCTGGCCTTCCTTGACGACCTCGCCGACGGTCGCCGGACGGCCCTGCGACAGCTGCGAGATGTGCACGAGGCCGTCCTTGGCGCCGAAGAAGTTCACGAAGGCGCCGAAGTCCATGATCTTGACGACCTTGCCCTTGTAGATCGTGCCGACCTCGGGCTCGGAGGTGATCTCACGGATGCGCTTCAGCGCGGCGTCGATCGACTCGCGCTTCGACGCGGCGACCTTCACCGTGCCGTCGTCCTCGATGTCGATCTTGGCGCCGGACTCGGCGACGATCTCGCGGATCACCGAGCCGCCCGAGCCGATCACTTCGCGGATCTTGTCGGTCGGGATCTTGATCGTCTCGATGCGCGGAGCGTGCTCACCGAGCTCGGTGCGGGCGGTGCCCAGCGCCTTCGCCATCTCGCCGAGGATGTGCAGGCGGCCGTCGCGCGCCTGATCAAGCGCGATGCGCATGATCTCCTCGGTGATGCCGGTGATCTTGATGTCCATCTGCAGCGAGGTGACGCCCTTCTCGGTGCCGGCCACCTTGAAGTCCATGTCGCCGAGATGATCCTCGTCGCCGAGGATGTCCGACAGCACGGCGAAGTCCTCGCCTTCCTTGATGAGGCCCATGGCGATGCCGGCCACCGGCGACTTCAGAGGCACGCCGGCGTCCATCAGCGCCAGCGAGCTGCCGCACACGGTGGCCATCGACGACGAGCCGTTCGAACTCGGTGATCTCCGAGACGAGGCGGATGGTGTAGGGGAACTCTTCCTGCGCCGGCATCACCGGACGCAGGGCGCGCCAGGCGAGCTTGCCGTGGCCGATCTCGCGGCGGCCGGGCGAGCCCATGCGGCCCGTCTCGCCCACCGAGTAGGGCGGGAAGTTGTAGTGCAGCATGAAGCGCTCTTTGCGGGTGCCTTCGAGCGCGTCGACGAACTGCTCGTCCTCGCCGGTGCCGAGCGTGGCGACGACGATCGCCTGCGTCTCACCGCGCGTGAACAGCGCCGAGCCGTGCGTACGCGGCAGCACGTGCACTTCCGAGACGATGGGGCGCACGGTCTTCAGATCGCGGCCATCGATGCGGCGGCCGGTCTTGACGACGTCGCCGCGCACGATGTCGCTCTTCAGCGCCTTGATCGTATCACCGAGAAGCACCTTCTCGGTCGCGTCGTCGGGGATCTCGACGCCGGCCTTCACCTTGGCCTCGGCCGCTTTGACGAGGTCATAGCGCTTCTGCTTCTCCTTGGTGGAGAAGGCGGCACGTAGATCAGCCTCGGCGATCTGCTTGACCTGCGCCGTATACTTCTGCGCATCCGGGAGCTTGATATCCCACGGCTCCTTGGCGGCCTTCTCGGCGAGCTTGATGATCGCCTGGATGACCGGCTGGAAGTGCCGGTGGCCGAACATCACGCCTTCGAGCATCTGCTTCTCGGAAAGCTCCTTGGCTTCCGATTCGACCATCATCACGGCGTCGTTCGTGCCGGCGATGACGAGGTCGAGGTCGCTGTTGGCCATCTCGTCGAGCAGCGGGTTCAGCACGTACTCGCCGCCGATGAAGCCGACGCGCGCGGCGCCGATGGGGCCGAGGAACGGCACGCCCGACAGCGTCAGCGCCGCCGACGAGGCGACCAGCGCCAGGATGTCGGGGTCGTTCTCCATGTCGTGCGAGAGCACGGTGACGACGACCTGCGTTTCGTTCTTGAAGCCTTCGACGAACAGCGGACGGATCGGCCGGTCGATGAGGCGGGACGTGAGCGTCTCCTTCTCGGAGGGACGGCCTTCACGCTTGAAGAAGCCGCCGGGGATCTTGCCCGCAGCGTAGGTCTTCTCCTGGTAGTTCACGGTGAGGGGGAAGAAATCGATGCCGGGCTTCGGGGACTTCGCGGCGACGACGGTGGCGAGAACGCTGGTCTCGCCGTACTGGGCGTAAACGGCCGCGTCGGCCTGGCGCGCGATGCGCCCGGTCTCGAGCGTCAGCTTGCGTCCACCCCAGTCAATTTCCACGCGATGGATGTCGAACATGTTCGTTCTTTCGTTCAATCTGGTTTCTCTCTCGTAGCGATGCGCAATCAGCCGGAATGCCGGTTGCGCAAGCCTTCGGTCATGGCCGAGGCGCGAGGCGAATGGGCCTCGAAGGATGCGGGCGGATGGCCGGGATCGACGTAGCCGCCGGCCCTCCGCGCGCTTGTCGTTAGCGGCGGATGCCGAGCTTCTCGATGATGCCCTGGTAGCGCTGCTCGTTCTTGCGCTTCACGTAGTCGAGAAGCTGGCGGCGCTGGCTCACCATCTTGAGGAGGCCGCGGCGCGAGTGGTTGTCTTTCTTGTGCAGCTTGAAATGCTCGGTGAGGTGATTGATGCGCTCGGTGAGGATCGCGATCTGCACTTCCGGCGAGCCGGTATCGTTGGTCTTGGTGGCATTGTCTTTGATGAGCGCAGTCTTGCGCTCAGCGGAAATCGACATCGGGCATCCTTTCTAGTGAGGTGTGGGAGAGGGCCTAGGCCCTCGAGGGGCGGCCACAGCCGGGATGTCGTCCAGCAGGGTCGCGGTTGGTGCCGGTCTTATACAGGGAGCCGACCGCTCTCGCGAGCAGAAATCGGGCTTTTGCGGCCTCTGCGGCGTTAACCTATCGTTCTCTCTTCGTGCGAAGAGCCGCATCAGCCGAAATTGAACACGCGGGTCGGCCGGAAGGCGCCCTTTTCCAGCTCGCCGAGGGCGAGGATGCGGCCTTTGAAGTGCGCATACGCCGCACCGTTGAGGATCGGCGCATCGCGCCCGCGCACCAGCACGGTCTGGCCGCGCGCCAGGCTGGCTGCATCGCCGGGTCCGACGCCGAGGCCGGGAATGTCGTCGAGCGCAGCTTCGACGGGGCGCAGATGT
>CAVRND010000026.1:0-174398 GCA_963722495.1 uncultured Alphaproteobacteria bacterium
ATGACCGTCGAGGGGTTCGCACGCTCGAGAGCAGAGCTGCAGCGCCTCAAAGCGGAGGAGCGTCCCCGTATCATTCAGGCGATATCGGAAGCGCGCGCGCACGGCGACCTGTCCGAGAACGCCGAGTATCACGCGGCCAAGGAGCGCAGGGCCTCAACGAGGCCGGTGGCGGAATCGAGGACCGCATCGGCCGTGCCGACGTCATCGACACGACGAAGCTCAGCGGCAGCACGGTGAAGTTCGGCGCCACGGTGTCGCTGGTCGACGAGGACACCGGCGAGAAGGTCAAATACAAGATCGTCGGCGACACGAGGCGAGCGTGCGCGAGGGCAAGATCTCGATCTCCTCGCCGATCGCGCGGGCGCTGATCGGCAAGTCGAAGGGCGACACCGCCGAGGTGACGACGCCGAAGGGCGCGCGCTCCTACGAGATCCTCAAGATCGAGTGGAAGTAACGGGAAGCCGAGCAATTAGCCAGATCGTCAAAAAGCGAGGTCGTGAAGGGTGGAAGCGGTCTGGGATTTCACGACTTCACCCTTTCACGGATTCACTTTTCCGGCACGGAGATGGGCACGCCGGGCTCGCGCTTGGCGCGCCGGATGGTGAGGAACGTCTTGACGCTGGCAACATTGGGCGCCGCGGTCAGCTCCTCGAGCACGAACTCCTGGAAGCCGGCAGGTCGCGCGCCACGCACTTCAGCATGTAGTCGCTTTCGCCCGACAGCATGTAGGCCTCGCGCACGATGGGCCAGCCAAGCACGCGGTTCTCGAAGGCGCGCAGCTCGGCCTCGGCCTGATTGTGCAGCCCGACCATGGCGAAGGCGGTCAGCTCGAAGCCCGAGCGCCGCCTCGTCCAGCAGCACGGTATAGCCGGCGATGAGCCCGGCCTCCTCCAGCGCCCGCACGCGCCGCAGGCACGGCGGCGCCGATAGGCCGACGCGCGAGGCGAGCGCGACGTTGGTCATGCTGCCGTCGGCCTGCAGCTCCTTGAGGATGCGCCAATCGACGGGGTCCAGGCGCACGGCCATGGCGCTTCTCTCCCGAGCGGATCTCCGCGTGACGCGCTCGTTGGATGCGCCTGAATGCGCCCGACAGTTGCACCAAGCAGCCCGATTTGGCTAGTTCGCGCGGGCCTGGATCGACCGCCGCTAAATCTACTGCGTCGACGAAAGGCGCTCTGGACAGCACCTGCCGCCGGCGACTGGCAAGCTAGGGCAGCCGATGAACGATGCGCCAGATCCGGCACAGATCCCGCCCGCTCGCCGGCCGCAGCGCGTGGATCATCACCACGGGCATCGCCGGCATGGACATGCAGACGCGCGGCGTCGCCGAGGCGCTGGGCCTGCGCTACGAGATGAAGCCGTCGCGCCCAAGGGCATATGGAAGATGCGGCGCCGTGGGGACCGGTTGCGCCGTGCCGAGCGCTTCGGCAAGACGGGTTCGCAATTCGCCCCGCCGTGGCCGGACGGTCGCCATCTCGCTCGGGCGCGGCAGCGTGCCCTACATGCGCGCGCTGCGGCCAGGGCCGCCCGAGACCTTCACCGTCGTGATGCTCGAACCCGAGCCGGGCTCGGCGCCGCCGACGTGATCTGGGTGCCGCGAGCACGATCGACTGCGCGGCGCGAACGTAATCACGACGCTGACCGCGCCGCACAGCTTCACCGCGGCGCGGCTCGCCGAGCTGCGCCGCGACGTCCCGCCCGACATCGCCGCGCTGCCGCGGCCCGCGCATCGCGGTCATGCTCGGCGGCAAGAACGACGTCTACGAGTTCCGCGCCGAGGACGACGCGCGCTTTGCCGGCTGCGCTGAGGTCGCTGGGCGCGCTCGGCGCCAGCTTCATGATCACGCCGTCGCGCCGCACGCACGCGCGCCTGCATCGAGGTGACCGAGCGAGGCGACGCGCGACTACCCGCGCATCCTGTGGGACGGGGAGGGCGCCAACCCTATGGCGATTTCCTCGCGCATGCCGATGCGCTGGTCGTCACCGCCGACAGCGTCAACATGACGGGCGAGGCCGCCGCGACCGGGAAGCCGGTGCTACGTGTTCACGCCGTCGGCCGGCTCGGACGAAATTCCGCCGCTTCCATGCGGCTCTCGAGGCCACGGCGCGACGCGGCCGCTGCCGGAACGCGCTTGACGCCATTGCCGGAATGGAGCTACGCGCCGCTGCAGTCGGTCGACGACCATCGCGCGCGAGATCGAGCGCCGCTGGCTCGACAGAAGGACGCCGGCGCATGATGCAAAAGCCGCTTCCGCACAACCGACGACGTGCTCGTGCGCCGGCGGCACGCTGTCGCGTGCCGCAGCTCTCGCGCGCTGCGCGCGCCTGGCGCTTCGTCGAGATGGCGCTGCTCTACGGCGCCGCGCCGTTCGTGGTCGACCGCGCCGTGCACCAGGAAGGCATCCCCGTTTTCATCGCGCTGCTGCCCGTGCTGGCGATCATGCTGATGTTTCTGGTCGCTCGACCGCACGTTCTCGCTGCGCCGCGAGCTGTCGCGCGGGTTCTCGCTCGGGCAGCTCGCCTCCATCCTCGCCGTGTTCGCGGTCGGCGGCGGCAGGCGTCGCCACCTACGTCGCCGATTTCCACCCCGACTGGTTCCTCGAGTTCCCGCGCAACCGTCCCGACGACCTACCTGCGGATCATGCTGCTCTATCCGCTGATGTCGGTCGCCGTGCAGGAGCTCGTCTACCGCACGTTCTATTTCCACCGCTACGGCCTGCTGTTCGGCAGCGCCTGGTGGCTGGCGATCGTGCTCAACGGCGTGCTGTTCGGCGCTCGGCCACATCGTCATCGGCACGCCGCTGGCCGTCTACGGCACCATGGTCACGGGCGCGCTGTTTGCCTGGCGCTATGCGTGACGCGCTCGTTCTGGGCCGTGTTCATCGAGCACACGCTATGGGGCGCGCTGGTGTTCACGGTCGGGCTCGGCCGCTACTTCTTCACCGGCGTCGGCATCCTCACCTGGCGCTGAGCAGACGGCGTTGCCCAAGCGGCTCGGGATTGAGACCCGCCGCGCCGATCCGCTAGAAGGCCGCAAGCTCACATTCCAGCATCACTTTCGAGGAGGCCGCCTCCGTGGCGAACCCGCAGTACGTCTATCACATGCACAAGCTCTCCAAGGCCTATCCGGGGGGCAAGCAGGTCCTGAAGGACATCTCGCTGTCGTTCCTGCCCGGCGCCAAGATCGGCGTCGTCGGCCTGAACGGCGCGGGCAAGTCGACGCTGCTCAAGATCATGGCCGGCACGGTCGACGATTTCCTCGGCGAGGCGAAGGCCGCCGACGGCATCAAGGTCGGCTACCTGCCGCAGGAGCCGCAGCTCGATCCCGACAAGGACGTGCTCGGCAACGCCATGGAGGGCGTCGCGGAGAAGAAGGCGATCCTCGACCGCTACAACGAGATCGCCGCCAACTACACCGAAGAGACCGCCGACGAGATGACGGCGCTGCAGGACCAGATCGACGCCGCAGGACCTGTGGGACCTCGACACGCAGGTCGAGCAGGCGCTCGACGCGCTGCGCTGCCCGCCGGGCGATGCCGACGTGACCAAGCTGTCGGGCGGCGAGAAGCGCCGCGTGGCGCTGACCCGCCTGCTGCTGTCGAAGCCCGACATCCTGCTGCTCGACGAGCCGACCAACCATCTCGACGCCGAAAGCGTCGCCTGGCTCGAGCACTACCTCAAGGAGTACACCGGCTGCGTCATCCTCGTGACGCACGACCGCTACTTCCTCGACAACCTCACCGACTGGACGCTGGAGCTGGATCGCGGCCAGGGCGTTCCCTACAAGGGCAACTACTCGAGCTGGCTGGAGCAGAAGGCCAAGCGCGCCGAGGTCGAGAAATCGGCCGAGGAGGGCCGCCAGAAGCAGATGGCGCGCGAGCTGGAATGGATCCGCGCCTCGCCCAAGGCGCGCCAGGCCAAATCCAAGGCGCGCGTCACCGCCTTCGACAAGCTGGTCGAGCAGGCCGGACGCGAGGAGGTCGGCAAGGCGTCGTTCTCGATCGCGCCGGGCCCGCGCCTCGGCGACATGGTGGTCGAGGTCGACGGACCTGTCGAAGGCGTTCGGCGACCGGCTGCTGATCGACGACCTGTCCTTCAAGCTGCCGCCGGGCGGCATCGTCGGCGTCATCGGCCCCAACGGCGCCGGCAAGACGACGCTGTTCAAGATGCTGACCGGCGCGGAGAAGCCCGACGACGGCGCGATCACGCTCGGCGCCGACGGTGAAGCTCGCCTACGTCGACCAGAGCCGCGACCACCTCGACGACAAGAAGACCGTCTGGGAGGAGATCTCCGGCGGCCTCGACATCATGAAGTTCGGCGACAAGAAGGAGATGCCGAGCCGCGCCTATTGCGGCTGGTTCAACTTCAAGGGCGCCGACCAGCAGAAGAAGGTCGGGCTGCTCTCGGGCGGCGAGCGCAACCGCGTGCATCTCGCCAAGATGCTGAAGGAGGGCGGCAACCTGCTGCTGCTCGACGAGCCGACCAACGACCTCGACACCGAGACGCTGGGCGCGCTCGAAGCGGCGCTGGAAGATTTCCCCGGCTGCGCCGTGGTCATCTCGCATGACCGCTTCTTCCTCGACCGCCTCGCGACGCACATCCTCGCCTTCGAGGGCGACAGCCACGTCGAATGGTTCGAAGGCAACTTCGAAGCCTACGAGGAGGACAAGAAGCGCCGCCTCGGCGACGCCGCCGTCGAGCCGCACCGCATCAAGTTCAAGCGCTTCGAGCGGGCCTAGTGAGCCGCGTGCGTCCTACTTTCCGTGGGTCGCAGAATGCGCAAATGTCGATCCAAAACAGTTTGGAGCAGCCTCAAGCTGCCGCCAAATCGCAAAAAGCATGTGCGACGACTGTTGAAGTCGGTGATTCCATCTGCCCGTGCCCACGCCGCGTAAAAGCACGGCGCACGACTATTTGGTCGAATGGCACTGCGCCGGCCTCGATGCGCATCCACGTCCAAATTGTTGGCCCCCAATTTGTAATATATTTTGCAATGTACATTGCGCGCAAAGCAACGGCGCGACAACTGCTAGGCGAGTATAGGGGAGATGAGCGAAGCACCCGTATTGCCGCAACGGTGCAAAATCAATACGCAGCATTCGCCATATAAAAGCGAAGGATGACGAAACATGATAATTAAACGTCGAGAATTTATTAAGGGATGCGCAACGATCCCTCTTTTGACACTCCCGGCCATCACCTGCCTCACCAGCGTCGCGAAAGCCGAGAGCGGGAGCAACGCATTGGCGCCAGGCGCCACTTTGCACATTGAGAAATCGATCAAGGCGGGTTTTGGCGGGGGCTTCTCGGTGTTGTCCCATAGTCAGTCAAAAGGACTGATTTATGCCGACATCGCACATTGCGGCAACCGGTACGTGGTTGCCTCAACAGATTGCCGTGATTGGGAGATCGTTCGATCCTCTCTGCACAACCCGGGCTTCGTTTCCGGTTAGCGGATCTATTGTGCGGCAGCTTGAACTCAACGGTTGAGGTTCTTTCAGCAATTAACAATCGTCTATCCAGCCCGGTATGAGGCCGATCGAACGCGACAACCTGATCATCGATCCCGGGGTGCATACGATCGCCTCGGGGCAGACCGAACCGGTGGTCATGAAAGGTGATGTTTTCAGGGACATCGAGAAGGGAACGTTGCCGGGCGAGTTACGTTTTGAGGGTTTCACCCCAAAGGATCCTTCGAAAGAAGTTAATGTCACTTACAAGGCCGCCAGAGATATCGAACTCGGGCAGCTTCGTTTGGATTCCAAGGACCGGCTTGCTGTTCGTTTCCGCGCCCGGGAAGGGCGAATGTGTCACGACGCCCAAGTCGTGTTGTCGAACCCAAGCGAGACAATTGAGTCCTCCGAACGGTCCGGAGGACGCTAAGAATCCGCTGACGAACCAGTTCGCTTATTTCAACATTCCGGGATGGTGGGACGACACCTGCGGCGGGGAAATCGACGTCACGGTCACGCTCAAGGACGGAACGGTATTGAGTACACGTGACAACGTGAAGTCAGCGACAGACGAAGGAACGAGGAATCCGCGTGCAGGAGCGTGGATCGTTACCGCGCCACCGAAGTTTGCACCTCACATGTACCATGTGGTGTCCATCCTGGATCGCGTTTACGAGGCTTTTCCTGAGGCGTACCCCCACGTAAGAAGAAGACGAACTTCTACCGAGATGTCTACCCGATCTTCGCCAAGGCAGTGAGCTATAGCTGGGTAACGCGGCGGCAGCGGGCGTTTCGCCTGACACCAAGGACGCCGCTCACGGTCCCGGGCAGCCGGGCAGCTTGCTCAGCTGCCGAGCGCATGGCCGTTTTCACGGATCCGAGCGAGGACAGCAAGCCGCGACGGCAGATGGTCTATGCCGTTGATGCGGCATGCGGCTGGAAAGCGCGGACGGCTGGTCGATTCGCTGATGCCGCCGCCGCCAGAGCGGCCGACCAGCTGGCAGAACGACGAATTCAAACGCGACGAGGACGACGAAGCGTTCATGATGCCCTAGCTGTGGGGCACCGGGCGGCAAGCCGGAGCAGAATGAGCAATTGGGCAACAGCATGCCCAACAGTTCCTGAGCCTGACCGACTGGCACCTCAATCACCTGAAGGCATGGGCACGAAGGAAACTTCGAGGTTGGCGTCCCGGCAAAGCCCGTCGCCCTTGAGACCTTGCCGCTGGCTGAGCAGCCGCATGCACTCGACACCTCGGCGCTCGAGCCCACGATCGGCGGCGGTTTCCACCCGGCAATCGAATTCCCATATCTGATCTCTATCGGGAAAATTTTGCTGAGGCGTTCCGCGTCAACAAAGGTATCGAGCCTGGCGCGCTCGCGGCCTATATGTCGAGCCCGTGGCAAGGCGACTTCTGGTCCTGCAACACGGTTTGGTGGCCGACGCAGCGGCCGGATATCGTTTTCGAATACGATAGGAAGAACCAGACCCGAACCTACAAGGAATGGTTCCGCGGATACGATGAACACGGCGAACCGCTGTCGTCCACCGATGGTTACCATCAGATGGCCTATGCCTGGTCAAAATTGGGGATGGTGCTGCCGGTCAAGAATGAGGACGGCAGCTATCTGAAAGACAACGGTCAGATGGTATTCGCTCGAACAGGAGCGTGATCCGGCGTTGAACCGGCCGCCGATGCCTATGGGGCGCCAACGAAAACAAATCGTTCTTGCCATCAATGCCACCGCTCGTCGCGACCAGTACAACATGGGACGTCGTCATTGTCGGTTCTGGACCTGCAGGATCCGCAACCGCGATCACGCTGGCCAAGTACGGCCAGCGTGTGCTGCTGGCGGAGAAACGCGGGATCCCTCAGCTTCAAGCTTGGCGAGTCCTTGCCGCCGACCTCGATCGGTCTGGTCAAACACTTCCTGGGAGACCCTGAAGCTCCGCGAACAGCAACCTCCCGGCTTATTCAGGACGGCCGGCAACGTCTCGCTATGGGCGAGCGAGCAGGCCGACATCGCGGACTTTTTCTTCACGTCCGCCGGCCACGGTCTGTGCATCGACCGATTGGCTTTCGATGAAGCCCTGCGCGCGAATGCGGTTGCAGCCGGTGCAACCTTGCTCAAGGGTGTCGATTTCCAATCTTGCGCGCGTATGATGACGGTTCTTTCAATTGGCAGCTAACGTTCATCTCAGACGCCGGGATGCGGCAGGATCGCGCCCGTTATCTTGTCGACTGTTCTGGCCGGCAGGCACTCGTGGCCCGGACGCTTGGTGTCCCGACCATCGATAATGACGATAGGTTGTTCGCCTATGCGCAATGGTTTTCCTGCGCCGGCGACGATGATGACCGTTATACCCGGATCGAGGCGGCGCCAGACGGCTGGTGGTACAGCAACCGCCTGCCAAATTCTGATGGCGACGAAACTCGGCGATTGGTGGTTTTTCACACCGACAAGGATCTGCCGGCCGCGAGACTGTCGGCGTCACGGCAAGGCTTCGATCAGCTGCTGGATGGCTCGACGGCATATCGCGCCGTTGCTTAAAGCGAAGGGCTATCACCCTGCGGGACGATCCGCGGCGCGCCGGCCAACAGCCAGCGACTGCGAGAACTTCTGCGGCGACGCTTGGATGGCGGTCGGCGATGCCGCGCAAGCCTATGATCCGCTGTCGTCGCAAGGCATCGATAAGGCGCTCAGGACGGCGAGCCACGCTGGACACATGATCCATTACGCGATGACGGACGAGCCGCAAGGCACGGCGGGACTGGACAGCCGCAATGCGTACATCCATCAATACGATGAGCAACAGCGCCAACTCTGGTCGACGTACTTGTCGCAACGAGAGTTCTACTATGGCATCCAGCCCCGCTGGGCTGATCAGCCGTTCTGGCAACGCCGCCGGCAATCAGCGAGTAAAGCTACTCCATGGCGCCCCGCTTCACTGACACGACCTTTTGCCTGACAATGTAGAGCTACTGCTGGCTTCGTGCTTGAAAGATGAGGAAATCGATTTGCCGATCTCGTTCGCCCAGTCCATGCGAAGTCCCTCGACAACCTCACCGATTGTACGCCGGAGTTGGATCGCGGCCAGGGCGCACAAGGCGATGCGCGCCGAGCGCCAGAAGCAGATCAGCCGCGAGCTGGGTTGGATCCGCGCTTCGACCACACACCTCGGGCTGCTATGACGACCGGGCATGTGTTCATCGCCGTTAGCCTCGACGGCTACATCGCCCGGCCGGACGGCGCCATCGACTGGCTGGTCGAAGGCTGGCCCGAGGTCGGCCACGACTACGGCTACACCGAGTTTATAGGCGGCGTCGACGGGCTGGTGATGGGGCGAGCGACGTTCGAGAAGGTGGTGACGTTCCCGAAGTGGCTGTATGAGAAGCCGGTCGTGGTGCTGAGCCAAACGCTCCGTGCGAGCGACGTACCTCCCGCGTTGGCGGACCGTGTGCGTATCAGCGATGCGCAGCCTGGCGAATTGATGCAGGAATTGCATCGCGCCGGCTGGACGCGGGCCTATATCGACGGCGGCAAGGTGATCCAGTCGTTCCTCGCGCAGGGATTGATCGAGGATCTGGTGATCACCCGCTTGCCGATACTCATAGGCTCCGGGCTGCCGCTCTTCGGCGCTCATCACCCGGACTTGCGCCTCGAGCATGTCGAGACGACAACGTACCCATCCGGCTTCGTGCAGTCGCGGTATGCAATCCCGCGCCAGGTGTAAGCCGGACATCACTGTCACATCCGAGCCAAAATCTCCTGCCAACTCACCCAACTGTGGTGGCGTTGAAGGGGATCAAGATGGGCCGGTTTGCAGATCGCGTGGGCACGGGTGGTCCGGCCGAAATAGCAACGCAGGGGATGACGGCTTTGGAAGGCGGGAAGTTCGCCGCCGTGCTGTCGGCGGTCGCGCTCGCGTTTTCCGGATACAGCCTGTGGGAGACCTCGCTCAAACAGGCGGACGTCCAGATCTTTGTGCCGCCCGTTATCCAGTACGCGGCGCCGTACCAGAACTCGAACTTCGAGATGATCGCTGTGCCAGTCACCCTCACCAACGAGGGCGCGCGAACCGCCACAGTTCTTTCAATGGAGCTTGCTGTCACCGACCCGCGCACCAAGCAGACGAAGCACTTTTACGCTGCCGAGTTCGGTCGATGGACCATGGAGCGCACGCGCTCCGGCGCCTACGAGCCGTTTGCGCCGTTGTCGCTAAGCGGCCGTACAAGCCGAACCGAATCCGTACTTTTCTATACGCGCGGCGACGATCAGAAGCCCAACCAGCTCATCGAGGCCGTCGGGCCATATACTTTCCAGCTGGTCTTTGATGTGGCGGAGAGCCGAGACAAGCCGACGGTCAAGTTCGATCGCTCGCTACTGTTCTACGATGCGCGCGCCTTCAATGAGCGCACGCTTCCGATGTACAGCGCCGATTGGCAAGCTTCCAGTAACGCCAAGAGAGATTGAGCGGGATCGCGCAACGGCGACGCGCAACGTCTTATTCCTACTAGGCGAATGTTGTCCGCGGCGGGGTGACAAAGCCGGCCCGGCAGACTAGATGCACGGCATCAACTTGAAGCGCCTCAAACGCGCGAGCGGCGGCTGTCCGACAGCACTGCCGATGGAGCCGGCATCAATGCATCAACAAGCGGCCGCCCACGCCGGCCCCAAGGCGACCCGGCGCGACTGGATCGGCCTCGCCGTCATCGCCATTCCGTGCCTGATCTACTCGATGGACCTGACGGTCCTCTATCTCGCCGTGCCGCAGATCACGGCCGATCTGAAGCCGAGCGCCGCCGGCTGCTGTGGATCGTCGACATCTACGGCTTCATGGTCGCCGGCGCGCTGGTCACCATGGGCACGCTCGGCGACCGCATCGGCCGCCGCCGCGTACTGCTGATCGGCGCCGCCGCCTTCGGCGCTCACCTCGGTGCTTCGCCGCCTTCTCGACCAGCGCCGAGATGCTGATCGTCGCGCGCGCGCTTGCAGGGCCTCGCCGGCGGCGACGCTCGCGCCATCGACGCTCTCGCTGATCCGCAACATGTTCCTCGATCCGCAGGAGCGCGCGTTCGCGATCGGCATCTGGGTCGCGAGCTTCTCCGCCGGCGCCGCCATCGGCCCGCTGTTCGGCGGACTGATCCTGGCGCATTTCTGGTGGGGCGCGGTGTTCCTCATCAACGTGCCGGTCATGCTCATGCTGCTGATCCTCGGGCCGCTGCTGCTGCCGGAGTTCCGCGATCCCGAATGCGGGCCGCATGGACATTCTCAGCGCGGCGCAGTCGGTCGTGGCCGTGCTCGGCGTCATCTACGGCATCAAGCGCATCGCCGAGGACGGCTGGCTCTGCTGCCGTTCGCTGTCGATCGCTGGTCGGCCTGGCGGTCGGCGTCGTCTTCTTCCGCCGCGAGCAGCGCGCTCGCCGATCCGCTGATCGACGTGCGGCTGTTCGTCGACGCCGGCGTTCAGTGCAGCGCTGGCCACCAACGTGCTCGGCCTGTTCATGGTGCTCGGCTCGTTCCTGTTCATCGCCCAGTACCTGCAGCTGGTGCTCGGCATGGGCCCGCTGGAGGCCGGGTCTGTGGATGGCGCCGTCCGGCATCGTGTTCGCGCTGGGCTCGATGGCGGCGCCGGTTCTGGTCCGCCACTTCCGCCCGTCGACAGTGATTGCCAGCGGCTTGCTGCTGGCGGCGGTCGGCTTTGCGCTGCTGACGCAGCTCGCCGCCGCACAGTCGCCGTGGCTGCTGTTTGCCGGCATGATGGTCTTCTGCATCGGCCTGGCGCCCGATCGGCGCGATCACGACCGATCTCGTCATGGGCGCCGCGCCGCCGGAGCGGGCGGGCGCCGCCTCGGCCGATCTCGGAGACGAGCTTCGAGTTCGGCGGCGCGCTCGGCATCGCCGTGCTCGGCAGCCTGTCTGACAGCCGTCTATCGCGGCGCTGCTGGACGCGCTGCGACCTGCCGGCACTTCCGCCGGACGCGATCGAGAGCGCGCGCGACGCGCTCGGCGGCGCTGTCGATGCGGCGCACGACGCTGCCGGCGGAGCAGGCGGCGCAGCTGCTGGCAGCGGCGCGCGCGGCGTTCGTGTATGCCTTCGAGGTGACGTCGGCGGTATCGGCCGTGTGCGCCGTGCTCGCCGCCATTTTCGCGGCTGACGCTGCTGCGCAATGCCGGCCGACGCGGATAAGCGCTCGCGGTTGCCGCGTGCCCGCCGTATGCTCGCGGCGCTGCGAGGGACGGCACGGACGATGCAGGCGCTGTGGAACGAGTACGGGATTGAAGCGCTGATTGCGCTCGGCGGCGCGTTTCTACCGCGCTGATCATGCGCTTCAAGGCATGGCAGCAGGACGATCGTCGACGAGGACGCGCCGTTCCTGCGTCAGGCCTGGCCTACGTCTCGGCCTATGCGGCGTCCTTCGCCGCGGTGCGACGCTCGACGGGACGTGGCGCTATGCGGCCATCGCGCGTTGCGGCATCGCTGGCCCTGGCGGTGACGATCAACGGCCGCGCCCGTTGTTCAGCCGCTCCTATGTGCACAGCTTCGCCATTGCGCTCGCTTCCGCACTCGCGTTCTGGGCGCTCTATGCCGGCATGCTGTACTTCGGCATAGACCTTATCGCACCGCGCCGCCCTTGAGGCTCGCTGCGCGAGGCACCGCCGGGATGACGATGCGCGTAGGCGTGGCTGATCTCGGCGCCGAACAGGACGATCTGCGCCGTGTAGTAGACCCAGATCAGCAGCACGACGAGCGAGGCGGCGGCGCCGTAGGTCGATTCCAAGCCCTGGCGGCCGATGTACCAGGCGATGGCGAGCTTGCCGGCCTCGAACAGTAGCGCCGCCACCAGCGCGCCCGGCCACACGTCGCGCCAGCGACGGGCACATCGGGAAACCACTTGAACAGCATCGCGAAGAGGCCGGTGAGCACGCCGAGCGAAACGGCGAAGTTCACGCCTTCCCAGAGCAGCGCCTCCGACCCGGCTGTCCCGGCCCAGGCCGAGACGCCGCGAGCACGGTGCTGATCACCAGCGACACCATGAGGAGAAAGCCGAGCGCCATGACGCCGGCGAGCGAGATGAGATAGGTACGCACGTACCACCAAACGCCACTGCCCTCCGGCTCGGGCGCGTCCCAGATGGTGTTGAGCGCGTCCTTCAGCTGCACGACGACGCCGAGCGCCGCGATCAGCAGCAGCACGACCCCGATGACGGCCGCGATACCGCCCGACCTGCCGAAGGCGGCGCCTTTAAGCATTGCCTCCACGGCCTGCGCGCCGTCGGGGCCGAGCAGATCGCGGAATTGACCGGTGAGCGAGCCGCGCACCGCGTCCTGGCCGAACCAGAGCCGGCGATGGAGATGACGATGAGCAGAAGGGGGCCGAGCGAGAACACCGAGTAGTAGGCGAGCGCCGCGCCGAGCCGCGCGCTGCGGTGGCGCGACCAGTTGTTATAGGCGGTCGTGAGGACGTTCCACATGTCGGCCCGCGGGTCGAGAGCTCGGCCAACAACGGCGGGTTCAGACGCATTGTTCCGGCTAGCGCTGCAACTCGGCGGCAACGGCTGGCGGCGGCTCCGACGTGACGACCAGCTTCTGCACCGTCTCGAGCGTGTCGGCCTCGGCGGCCGGTTTGTCCCAGCGGATGCGGTGCACGCGCGGAAAGCGCATGGCAAGGCCCGACTTGTGGCGACTCGAAGGGAACACCGCGTCGAAGGCGATCTCCAGCACCATCTGCGGCTCGACGGCGCGCACCGGCCCGAACTGCTCGGTCGTGTGGTTGCGCACGAAGCGGTCGAGGCGGATCAGCTCCTCGTCGGTAAAGCCCGAGTACGCCTTGCCGACGGGGACCAGCTCGCGCACGGGCTTGCCGTCCTCGCCCGTCGTCTCGCGCCAGACGCCGAAGGTGTAGTCCGAATAGTAGGACGAGCGCTTGCCGGAGCCGCGCTGGGCATACATCAGCACGCAGTCGACGCGTGAGCGCCGCGCGCTTCCATTTCCACCAGTGCCCCTTCGGTCGGCCCGAGACGTAGGGGCTCGACTTGCGCTTCAGCATCAGGCCCTCGATGCCGGCCTCGCGCGTGCCGCTCCACAGTTCGTCGAGGTGCTGCGAAATGGTCGAACGGCACCAGCAAGCTGACGTCGGTGAGGCGCGGATGGTGCTGCGCATGCCAGGCTTCGAGACGCAGGCGCCGCTCGGCAAAGGGGAGGGGGCGCACGTCCTCGTCGCCGTCGATGAGCAGATCGTAAAGGCGCACGAAGGCCGGATAGTCGCGCAGCATCTTGGTGGTGACGGTCTTGCGGTTGAGGCGCTGCTGCAGGTCGTTGAACGGGGCGACGACGCCGTCGCGCACGACCAGCAGTTCGCCGTCGAGCACGGCGTCGAAAGGCTGGAAGGCGGCAACGATCTCCGGGAAACTCGCCGAGATATCGTCGCCCGAGCGCGAGAAGATGCGCACTTCGCCCATGCTGGAAGCGTTCCTCCGGCATGACCCGGCGGCGATCTGCACGCGCACGCCGTCCCATTTCCATTCGGCCGAGATCTCATCGGGGTTGAGCCCGGCCCAATCGCCTTCCTCGATGGGATGCGACAGCATCAGAGGGCGGAACACCGGCTTGCCTTCGGCGCTGGGGCGCGGGCCGCGGTTCTCCAGCCAGGCGAACAGATCCGCGTACGGGGGGCGACAGCGCGTGCCACATCTCCTCGATGTCGGAGAGTTCGTGTCCGCTCATCTGCGCCAGCGCCGTCTTGGCTAGGCGCGCCGAGACGCCGACGCGCGGCGCGCCGCCGACGAGCTTCAACAGCGCCCAGCGCCCGCGCACGTCGAGGCGGTCGAGGAAGTCGCCGATGATCGGGGGCGACGTTGTTGCGCGGGGCTAGCTCGAGCGCCGCAACGACCTCGGCGAGGCGCGGGGAGGGGCCCTTGTCCCGCCTGTCCGGCCACAGCAGCGAAACCGTCTCGGCCGTGTCGCCGACGTAGTCGCGCGACAGCTGGTAAAGCACGGGATCGATCTTGTCGGCCATCAGCTCGCCGAGCGCGCGGCGCAGCGGCAGGCGCGGGAAGAGGCCATCGGTGAGTGCAGCCAGCGCGAAACCGCGGTCGGGATCGGGCGCGGTGCGGAAATACTCGACCAGCAGCCCGAGCTTGCCGTTGCGCGACGGCGTCGTCGTCAGGCAGTCGAGCAGGTTGGCGAACTGCTGCATCTACTCGCCCTCGTCCTCGAAGCCGACGAGCGAGAGCGCACGCGCTTTGCGGCCCATGAGGCCGAGCTGGTAGACGAGCGCGTCCTCGCGCCCGTGCGTCACCCACACGTCCTCGGCGCCGGTCTCGACGATGGTGTCGAGCAGCTCGGGCCAGTCGGCGTGGTCGGAGATGACAAGCGGCAGCTCGACGCCGGACTGGCGGATGCGGCCCTTGATGCGCATCCAGCCGGAGGCGAAGGCGGTAACGGGATCGGGGAAACGGCGCGACCAGCGGTCATCGACGGCGGACGGGGGGCACAGCACCAGCGCGCCGGCGAAGTCCTCGGACTTGTCCGTCGTCGCCGGACGCAGCTCGCCGAGATCGACGCCGAGCCGTTGATAGAGGGCGCACAGCTCGACTAGCGCGCCGTGCAGGTAGATCGGCCTGTCGTAGCCCGCTTGGCGCGCCAGCTTGATCACGCGCTGCGTCTTGCCGAGACCGTAGGCGCCGACGAGATGCGCGCGCTCGGGTTGGCGCGCAATGGAGCCGAGCAGGCGCGCCGACCTCGGACTCGGCCGGCTCATGGCGGAACACCGGCAGCGCGAACGTCGCCTCGGTGACGAACACGTCGCACGGTACGACCTCGAAGGTCGGGCAGGTCGGATCGGCGGCGCGCTTGTAGTCGCCGGAGACGACGGCGCGCTGGCCGTTCCAATCGATGACGACTTGCGCGGCGCCGAGGATGTGCCCGGCCGGAGCCAGCCGCACGCCGACGCCGTTGATCGACTGCGCCGCACCGTACGCCAGCGGCTCGAAGCTGCCGGCGCACTCGGTGCCCATGCGCGTCTTCATGATCTCGATGGTCTCGCCCGTCGCCAGCACGGCAGCCGTGGCCGGGGCGCGCGTGGTCGCTATGGCCGTGGGTGATGATGGCGCGATCCACGGCGCGGCCGGGATCGACGAAAAAGCCGCCCGGCTCGCAATAGAGCCCGCGGTCGGTCGGATACAGCCATTTATCGACGCCTGCAGCGCCCATGCGCACCTCTCGGGGGACGCCGCTAATGTGGTGTGTACGCGCCCAGTTCGCCAGACGTTCCAGCCAGGCCGAATCAAGGAAGCAATTGTCATCCCGGGGCTTGTCCCCGGGATCCAGCAATCCGCATGCTCCGCGCCTAGCCGCGACGCTGGATGCCGGCAGCACGTGCCGGGATGACATACTTGAGCGAAGTAAGATGCTAGCGCGCCTGGTAGGCGGCGAGGAAGGTGCGGACGGCAATGCCGACGACGCGCTCGATCCGCTCCTGAGTGGGCTGCCCGCTGGCGTTGAACAGCAGCGGCTTGAAGAGGGTGGACTGGCAGGAGTCGAGGAACTGCGCGGCGGCGATCTCGCAGTCGGCAACGGCGAGCACGCCGGCCTTTACCTGCGCCTCCAGATAGCTGCGCGAGCCGCGCGATGCCGAAAGCCGGGACCGGCTTGATAGAAGCTGCGGCCAAGCTCGGGCATGCGCTCGGCGATGGCCATGACGGTGCGCAGCGAACCCAATGCCTCCGGCTGGCAGAGGAAGAGCACGAAGGCGACGCCCAGGCGCTTCAGCGAGCCCTCGACGTCGGGATCGGCGGAATCGAGCGCGAAGATCTGTTCCGCCTGGGTCCGCCGCTCGCTCTCGATGATGGCTTCGAACAGCCGCTCCTTGCTGTCGAAGTAGACATACAGCGTCCCCTTCGACACCCCCGCCTGCCGCGCGATCTCGCCCATGCTGGCGGCGTCGAAACCGCTGGCCAGGAACACGCTGCGCGCGCCGTCCATGATCTGGCGGCGCTTGGCGCTCTCCTCGGGCGGCGGCTGGCGAGCTTCGGCATCTTCGCGGGCGGGGGCCTGCGTCATCTGCTCCTCAGTGGTTCGGCGGCTCGGTAGGTTATCGCCCCGCGACCGTTGAGCAGCCAGCGGAATACGACCTTTCGCCCCCTTAGATATGCCCAAGCAATCGCATGACCGAACCGTTCGGTCATCTTGACATAGGGGTTCGTACGGTCTACGTCAACGTTTGACCGAACCGTTCGGTCAAATGTCAATTTGAGGCAAAAGCCTAGGGGTCAGGCATGATCAGGGGTCGCAGCAGACAGCGGCCGTCTGCAAGAGCCGGTCGCGAAACCGGCCCGGCCAGGATGCCGGAGCCGAGCGCCAGATCGTGCCCGTGGCCATCGAGCGCGGCCGTCGAGATGCGCCGGGTCGAGCAGGAGGCACCGCCAGCGAAGCGCCGGCCGCGAGCGCCGCCGCAGGCCGAGACGCCGACGAGCAGCCGCCCAAGCGTAGCCCAAGAAGATCGTGCTCGGTGGGCGCGCTCGTCGCGGCGCTCGCGCTGGGCGCCTGGTACGGACAGTACTGGTGGATCACGGGCCGCTTCCTCGTCTCGACCGACGACGCCTATGTCGGCGTCCACACCGCGACGCTGGCGGCGAAGGTGCCGGGCTACGTCGCCGCGGTGAAGGCCGACGACAACACCAAGGTTCACGCCGGCGATGTCGTCGCCACGCATCGACGATGGCGACTATCGCATCGCCGTCGATGCCGCGCGCGCCAACATCGCGACGCAAGCGGCGACGCATCGCCCGCATCGGCAAGCAGGTCACCGCCCAGCAGGCGGCCGTCGCGCAGGCGAAGGCGCAGGTCGCCTCGGCGCAGGCCAATGCCACCCGCGCCGATCTGGAATTGAAGCGCCAGCAGCAGCTCGCCCAGCAGCAGTATTCGCCAGCCAGCAGAAGCTCGAGCAGGCGCAGTCGGACCGCGATCAGGCGCGCGCCGCGGTGCTCGGCGCCGAGGCCGCGGTCGAAGCCGCCGACACCAACGTCGCCGTGCTCAAGGCGCAGCAGCAGGAGGCCGCGCGCACGCTCGACCAGTTGAAGACGACGCCTCGACAAGGCCGAGCGCGACCTGTCGTTCACGGTCATCCGCGCGCCGTTCGACGGCGTCATCGGCAACCGCGCCATGCAGAGCGGCGACTACGTGCAGCCGGGCCAGCGCCTCGCCAGCCTGGTGCCGCTCGACGACGTCTACATCGACGCCAACTTCAAGGAGACGCAGCTCGCCGAGCTGCATCCCGGCCAGCCGGTGTCGATCGCGGTCGACGCGCTCGACGGCCACGCCATCGCCGGCACGGTCGAGAGCGTCGCGCCGGCCTCCGGCTCGGTGTTCTCGCTGCTGCCGCCCGACAACGCGACCGGCAACTTCACCAAGGTCGTGCAGCGCATTCCGGTGCGCATCCGCGTGCCCGCCGAGGTCGGCGCGGAGGAGGTGCTGCGCCCCGGCATGTCGGTCGTCGTCAGCGTCGATACCAAGCCCGGCGCCAAGAACGCCGCGGCAACGACAGCCGTCGTCTCTCGATAGGCGCGGGACCATGGCGGACGCAGTCGCATCTTCGGGAGGCAACGGCGTAGCGGACGCGGATCGCATCGATCCGCGCCGCCTGTTCGCGTTCCTGGCCATGGTGTTCGGCATGTTCATGGCGATCCTCGACATCCAGATCGTCTCCGCCTCGCTGACCGAGATCCAGGCCGGCCTCGCCGCCTCGAGCAACGAGATCTCCTGGGTGCAGACGTCCTACCTGATCGCCGAGGTGGTCATGATCCCGCTGTCGGGGTTCCTGTCGCGGGCGCTCGGCACGCGCGCGCTGTTCGCCATCTCCGCCGGCGGCTTCACGGCCGCGAGCCTGATGTGCGGGCTCTCGACCTCGATCAACGAGATGATCGTCTGGCGCGCGCTCCAGGGCTTCATCGGCGGCGGCATGATCCCGACCGTGTTCGCCTCCGCCTATCTCATCTTTCCGCGCTCGCGCAGGGCCTGATCGTGCCGCTGATCGGCCTGGTCGCGACGCTGGCGCCGACCATCGGCCCGACGGTCGGCGGCTACCTCACCGACGCGCTCTCGTGGCACTGGCTGTTCTTCATCAACGTCGTGCCGGGCATCCTCGTCACCATCGCGGCCTGGCGCTGATCGACTTCGACGAGCCGGACTATTCGCTGTTCGAGAACTTCGACTTGGTCGGCCTGCTGTCGATGGCCGGCTTCCTCGGCGCGCTCGAGTACGTGCTGGAGGAGGGACCGCGCAACGACTGGTTCGGCGACGACACCGTGTTGCTGTTCGCCTGGGTGTCGGCCATCTCGGCCGTCGTCTTCTTCGCCCGCGTGCTCACGGCGCGGCAGCCGATCGTCGACCTGCGCGCCTTCCGAACCGCAACTTCGCGGTCGGCTCGGTGTTCTCCTTCGTGCTCGGCATCGGGCTCTACGGGCTGACCTATCTCTACCCGGTCTATCTGGCCAGATCCGCGGCTACAACGCGCTGATGATCGGCGAGACGATGTTCGTCTCCGGCCTCGCCATGTTCGTGACGGCGCCGATCGCCGGCCGGCTGATGCCGTATGTCGACCAGCGCCTCATGCTGATGGCCGGCTTCCTGTTCTTCGCCGTCGGCACCTGGCAGATGACGTGGATCACGGCGGACTGGGATTTCTACGAGCTGCTGTGGCCGCAGATCTTCCGCGGCATCGGCCTGATGCTGTCGATCATCCCGATCAACGACATCTCGCTCGGCACGCTGCCGCCCGAGCGGCTCAAGAACGCGTCGGGCCTATTCAATTTGATGCGCAACCTCGGCGGCGCCGTCGGCCTCGCCGGGCTTACGACGGTGCTCAACGACCGCACGGACCTGCATCTGGCGCGGCTGCACGAGTTCATCACCTGGTCGCGCGTCCCGACCATGGAGGCGCTCAGTCAGCTGACCCAGCGCTTCTCCCAGTTCGGCAGCGACGCGCAGGCCATGGCATTGAAACAACTCATGCAAATCACCCATCGCCAGGGCGTGGTGATGGGCTTCGGCGACGTCTTCTTTCTGCTGACATTTCTCTTCGGCGGCCTGGCGCTGGCCGCCATGCTGGTGCGCAAGCCGGCCCCTAACACAGCCGCACCGGCACATTGAGGCGGGCGGAATTTGCCCGCTGCTGTCAGGCCGCTTACGTGCCGAATAAAGTTGTCCGTTAACCTCGTTGTCACGAGACGAACAAAATGTCGCGCCAATGTCTGAACGTCGAGGGCACTGGTTTGTATCGCGTCAGGAGAGTGCATCGTGTCGGAAAGCAAAGCGGCGTTGTCGGCCTATGTGCCGGTCAGCGCGACAGCGCGAACCCGACAAATTCGAGCTTCCGCTAGAAATTTACATCATCGAGACGGTCGAACGTGAGGACGCGCAAGGTCGCGCATGCGCCAGCTGGGCTTTGCCCTGGCGCTGGTGGCCGGCATCTTCGTATCGCAGTGGCCGGTGGCATTCAGCTCCGCCAACGCGGTGACGGGCCTGCCCGTCAGCGCCGCAGGAGGCCGGCGCCCGCATCTCGGCTGCCGTTCATGCCGGAGCGGCTTCGCTTTCGCCGGCGGCATGCTGTCGAGCTGCTGAGTCAGATGCCCCGCGCCACGCTAGATGGCGCCGGGGCTTCTCATTCGACGATGAAGTACACGATCACGGCGAACGCCGTGAGCGCTGCGCCCAAGATGGCGAGCACGAGACCCCACACGCTCAATCCGCTTTGCCCCGACTCCAATGTCGAGGTCTGCGGCTTGGCGGGATCGTAATACACTTCGACCGGCGCGCCGGCCGGATACTTCGCGACGTCGGCCTCCGCCTTCGCCAGCGCGCCCGCATGGTTGCCGAAGCGCACGGTGTTGCCGCTGAATGGCGTGCCATCGACCGTGTAGTCGTACGCGACCTTGGCCATGAACTGCTTGCCGCCCTTGGTGCGGTAGGCGCGCGACTTCGCTCGATTTGACGACGCCGGCGACGGTCGGCCACCGTCAAGCTCGCGGCGCCTAACGCGCGCACGCGCCGGATGAGCCACAGATCCGCCGAGCAAGCCGGCAAGGCCGAGGGCCAACAGTCCACCGACATAGAGCGTCTTGTCGAGGGCTCGCCGCCGGTTCGCCCGCGGTGATGCACGACAGGTAGATCGTCGAGCCGGAAAACGCGCTCCACAGGATCAGCGCCTCGCGGCCGTCCTTGGCGACGGTCCACACCGTGTCGGTGGGAAGGTCGCCGGGCTTTTCCTCGACCGTGTAGCCGTCGGCCTCGTAGTTCTTGCGTGTCTCGCTGAGGATCACGGCGCCGCCGCCCGATCCCGGCGGCCAGCCGAGGAAGGCGTAGTGGCTGCACGTCTTGCCGCGCGCCTTGGCGATGCCCGTTGATGAGCCCCTTCTTCTCCTCGAAGTGGTCGTCGGTCCACGTCGAGGCGCCGGGCGCGACGGTCACGCCCGTGCGCCAGTCGTAGCCGAACGGGCGATCCTTCGCTTGTGCGGGCAGGCCCAGCGCCAATGCGATCACGATCAGCGCCAGCGCGCGGTGAAACATCGGTGCCGTCATGGTGCTACCTCGTTGGCCGGCGGCCCGGGGCTGACCGCTCGGCGCCCCTATACACCGGACCCCGCGGCTTGTCCCGGCCGCCTAGGCGAGGTCGCTCGAGCTGGGCGAATTCGGCGTCGCTGAGCGTGATGTCCACGGCGGCGACGTTCTCCTCCAGGTGCTTCACCTTGCCGGTGCCTGGGATGGGCAGCATGACCGGGCTGCGCTTCAACAGCCAGGCGAGCGCGATCTGGCTGGGGCCCGCGCCGTGGTGGTGGGCGATGGTGTCGAGCGCCGAGCCGGGCTTGGCGAGCGTGCCGGCCGCGAGGGGGAACCACGGAATGAAGCCGATGCCGTGCTTCTCGCAATGATTGACGACCGCGTCGCTCGACCGGTTGGTCAGGTTGAACAGGTTCTGCACCGTCGCGACCTTGAAGTGCTTCTGCGCCGCGGTGATCTGCTCGACGCTGACCTCGCTGAGACCGACGTGGCGGATCAGCCCTTCCTTCTGCATGGCGGCGATGGCGTCGAACTGCTCGGCGCGCGGCACGCCCGGATCGATGCGGTGCAGCTGCCAGAGGTCGATGCGCTCGACGCCGAGCCGGCGCATGCTGACGAACACCTGCTGGCGCAGGTAGTCCGGCTTGCCGCACGGCACCCAGATGTCGGGGCCGGGGCGCAGCAGTCCGCCCTTGGTGGCGATGACGAGACCTTTGTAGGGATGCAGCGCCTCGCGGATCAGCCGCTCGCTGATCTCGGGGCCGTAGCTGTCGGCCGTGTCGATGAGGTTGATGCCGAGCTCGGGAACGCGCCGCAGCGTGCGCAGCGCCTCGTCGCGCGCTTCGGGCTCGCCCCACACGCCCTTGCCGACGACGCGCATGGCGCCGAAGCCCAAGCCGATGCACGGCAAGGTCGCCGCCGATCTTGAAGCTTCCCGACTTCGCGGCATTCGCGATCGTCATGCGAATTCTCCTCGTGTGGTGCGGCAACTCGGAGCCGCGTTGGTGTAAGCGCTCTCGATGGGACTGCGACAAGTGCGGCATCGCTGCGCGCGACACATGCATCCAATCATCGCGATTGGCAACATGCACGATGGTTCCAACGCGGCTTGTTTTTCATTGGAGCAAAAAAGCGGAACCAATCGCTGCGGCGTGAGTGTTTGCCCGACAACGAAAGGAGGACAGATCAATGCAAATTAAAACCACACTTGCCGTCGTCGCCGCTGCCGCGGTCATGGTGTTCGCTGCCCCTCAGGGTGCTAGCGCGTTGCCGAAGGTGGATGGCGCCAAGCAGCTCAATTCATCGTCCGTCGAGAAGGCCGGATATCGTGACGGCCGTCGCGGTTGGCGCCGTGGCTACTATCGCCGTGGTTACGGCTATGGCCATCGCCATTATCGCCGCCGTCCCGGCTTCGGCGTGTATCTCGGATTCTAATCATAACGGCACTACACGATGGAATGCCCCAGCTACGCCGCTGGGGCATTTTCTTTGCGCGCTGAACTTTAGCGGCGCGCGGGGCCATGGCGCCAATTCCGGCTCAAGCCAACAGCGACGCTAGGGTGCCGTCCGCAGCCATCGCGTCCTTCACTTTTTGCGGAATGGGATAGAGGACGCCTTCGCCCTCGAGGACGTGCTTGCCCTCCTTGTCCTCGACCCAGCAAGTGAAGACGACGTTCTTCTCGCCCATCTCCTTCACGAGGGCGATGGCGGTGTAGGGCTCATTCAGTTGCACCGGAGCCAGGAACTTCAGATTCTGGCTGCCCCAGATCGCCCCGAGGCCGGGCATGTCCATTCCGAAGATACCGGAGAACTTGGCGACAGAAATCATCCCGTGGGCGATGCGGTTCTTGAATTTCGTGCCCTTCGCATAGTCCTCGTCGAAGTGCGCGGGGTTGAAGTCGCCGGAAATTTCCCCGAACTTCTGCACGTCGCTATCGCTGATGGAATATTCTCGGCGCAACGTGTCGCCAACGTTCAAGTCATTGATGGTCATGCAGGCGCGCGGCAGCGGATTGGTCATGGGGAGAATTCCTGTGCAACCTTCGATGCGCACTCTTTCACGGAAGCGCGCGCGCGAGCAACCGGCGCTCTGCGTCAGGGCGTTGCCTGACGGGCGCGGGGAACACGCCATATGACGATGGGCGCAGCTGTCAAACGCGTGTAAACCATTCTCGCATGTATTGAGCTTGGACCTTGCAGGTCACCGCCGAACTTATCACATCGAGTTTGGACAGGCTTCGAGGGTGCGCAATGGCGTCGGAAGAAATGCTCGATGAAGCGCGGAGACTGGCCGGTCAGGTCCTCGCGTTGTCGCCTGATGAGGTGTCGCGTCTTTTCTACACCGAGATGAAGCGCCGAAAGCTTGGCCGCTTGGTTCGGCTGCTCGATCGATTGGCGGCCCAGGATGGTGAGGACCGCCGCGCAGGGTCCCTGGCGCTTGAGCGCCTTGGCTTTTCAGTCGGATCAACGCCGGCTGAGCCAGACAAAAATGCGGACTAGTTCCCGCACTGAGTGCGACTTTCTCAACTCGGCGGCCCATCAGGAGCGCCGAGGCGTTCAACCGCCGACGACACCCACGGTGGTGGGTGAAACTGTCATCTAGGAGCAATACGCTTCAAGTTAGGGCTGATGGCGCTGCGACCGCGCTCAAACGACGTCGGCTTCAAGTTGGGAGATTAAGAGTGACTACCAACCCACGCCCCAAAGACCTTCACTTGCGGATTCGCGCCGAACTTGTCGACAGCTTCGATGAAGAATTGGAGATGGAGCTCGACGACGAGCGCCTCGACGAAGCTGCTCGACGAGACTGCCGACTGAGCCAGCGCCGAAGGCATGGACCGGAACTTCTATTTCAAGGAGCTGTTCCGGCTGCAGGGCGAACTGGTCAAGCTGCAGGACTGGGTCGCTGCACCAGAAGCTGAAGGTCGTCGTGATCTTCGAAGGCCGCGACTGCGGCCGGCAAGGGCGGCGTCATCAAGCGGATCACCCAGCGCCTCAACCCGCGCGTCTGCCGCGTCGCCGCGCTGCCGGCGCCGAGCGAGCGCGAGCGGACGCAATGGTATTTCCAGCGCTACGTCGCGCACCTGCCGGCCGGCGGCGAGATCGTGCTGTTCGACCGCAGCTGGTACAACCGCGCCGGCGTCGAGCGCGTCATGGGGTTCTGCAGCGAGGACGAGGTGCGAGGAGTTCTTCCGCACGGTGCCCGAGTTCGAGCGCATGCTGGTGCGCTCCGGCATCATGCTGATCAAGTACTGGTTCTCGATCACCGACGAGGAGCAGCAATTCCGCTTCCTGATGCGCATCCACGATCCGCTGAAGCAGTGGAAGCTCAGCCCGATGGACTGGAGTCGCGCGTCCGCTGGGAAGCGTACACCAAGGCCAAGGAGGAGATGCTGGAGCGCACCAACATTCCGGAAGCGCCCTGGTGGGTCGTCGAGGCCGTCGACAAGAAGCGGGCGCGGCTCAACTGCATCAGTCACCTGCTGCACCAGATCCCCTACGAGGAGGTGGCAGCGCGCGCCGATCGTGCTGCCGGAGCGGACCCATCATCCGGACTACCAGCGTCAACCCATCCCGCGCGAGATGTACGTGCCTGAAGTGTATTGAAGGGATCCGATCCGGGCGGGCGAGTCTGGTCCAGTCCGCAGCATCGTCGCTCAGGCAAAACGCTAAATTAACCACCATGACAGAACTATGAATGCTAGAGACAATCGAGCGCCAGAGGTGGGATGCTGTCGGGAGAGTGCAGGTCGCGTGGCCCCTTCCTTTTCGCGGGCGAAGACTTCGGCTGGCGTCTCCCGGTGCCGCTAGCCGAGATCAGGCCGACGCAGATGGCCGTTGGGATGCGATCCGTCGAAGCGAAACGCCGGAAAATTCAGCGCACCGTCGACAGTCCACGGAAGCTTCGCAGATATCTTGAGAAGCAGACTCGTCGCCCGCTGTTCTCGGGCCCAGCGAAGCCTACTACATCATCGATCACCATCACTTGAGCCTCGCGCTCTTGCAGAGCGATGTTGACGAGGTGTTCGTGCGTGTCGTTGGTGACTTGTCGGACATGCCAAAGCGCGCCTTTTTCGATACCATGGTCGCCCTTGGATGGCTTCACGCGTACGATGCCCGGGGCAGAACGGTCTGCCCTACGCGGCTACCTACCTCGCTCGCCCAACTAAGGCCAGACAGCTATCGCGACCTCGCATGGTCGGTGCGCAAAACCGGTGGGTTCATCAAGACAACTGTACCGTTCAGCGAATTCGCATGGGCGAACTTCTTCCGTAGGCATATTCCCAAGTTCACGCTGACACGTGACTTCGGGCTGGCGCACGAGCGAGCCATGCGACTTGCCTGCTCGTATCGTGCGCGGCACCTGCCGGGAACCGTCTACCGGTCCTGATTGCTGTGATTGGCGGAAGGGGTGGGATTTGAACCCACGGTGGGCTTGCACCCACGCCGGTTTTCAAGACCGGTGCCTTAAACCACTCGGCCACCCTTCCTGCGCCGCCGCGACGGCGCAGCGGAACCTATAGACGTCGTCGCGGCCCCTCAAGCGGCTGCGACGGTTTTATCTGCGGTTGGGGATGATTTGCCGTCGCAGCCCCACGGGCCGTGACCGGCTGCCGGCTCAGCTTGCCAACGGAAGCAGGGGAGGGGCGAGGCGCGCTAGCGTTTTGTGGGTCCGCGCCATGTCCTCTTCAAAGAAGCAATAGCCTGTGCCGCCCGCGGCCTTCGAGCGGTATAGCGCGGCGTCGGCGCGCGACAGAAGCGTTTCGCAGTCTTCCGAGGCGTCTCGGGACACCGCGATACCGACACTGGCTCCGATTTCCACGATACGCCCGTCCAGGTCATATGGGCCGCTCAGCGAGGCCACGATGCGCGCGGCCAAATCGGCCGTCTCTTGCGCCGACCCGAGAACGGTCTGCAGCACCACGAACTCGTCTCCGCCGAGGCGGGCGACGAGATCGGCCGCGCGGACGGCGTCGCGTAGGCGCTCTGCCACGGCCTTGAGCAAGTCGTCGCCCATCGCGTGGCCTTGCGTATCGTTGACATGCTTGAAGCGGTCGAGGTCGATGAACAGTACGGCGATCTTCTCGCCGCTGGGGGTGCGCATCAAGGCGCCCTCGAGCCGCTCGATGAGCTGAGCGCGATTAGGCAGACCCGTCAGCATGTCGTGCCGCGCCATGTGGGTGATCTTCGCGTCCTGGTCGATGCGCTCGGTAATGTCCTCTTGCACATCGACCCAGCCGCCGCCGGCGATCGGTCCGACCTTCTTGACAATGGTGCGGCCGTCATCGAGCTGCACCATCTCCGTGAACGTCGCTCCGCAGTCGAGTTTCAGGAGATGCTGGGCGATAGAGAAACAAGCGCCGTCACCGCCGCTTGGTTGCGGCAGGCTGGAGAGGATGTCGGCGAACCGCGTTCCCGCGCAGGTCACGTCGGCCGACAAGCAGTAGAGCTGCCGATAGGCGGGATTGCACATGATGAGGCGCTGATCCCCGTCGAACATTGACAGTGCGATGGGCAGGTGCCGCACGGCCGCCTCGAGCAGCCCGTTTTGCTTGCGCAGAGCCGCCTGGTGCCGGAAGTTCGCACGCTGCACGATCGCGGCTGCGAAGGAGGCCAGAAGAACAATGGAGGTGACGGTGGCGATGGCCAACGCCAGGTACGTCCGGTTCATGCCGATCCCTTCGAACACTACCGTCGGGTCCGGCTGGATCGCCACCGCCCCCATGGCCGTGAAATGCAGCGCGCAGATCGCAAGTGTGAGCAGCGCGCTGGAGCGAAGGATGGCGCCCATTCCCCTGTGCGAGTGAAATTCGAGCATCGCCAGCGCGGCTATCGCAGAGCCGAGGATCAGCGAGGTGGCGACCAGATCGGTATCCCACGCGATGGTGCCGGGGATGACGAGTGCCGTCATGCCGGCGAAATGCATAGTGCCGATGGCGAGCCCGATGATCGCGCCGCCCGCCGCGGCCCACAGGCGGCCAGGCCGTGTGGATACGGCGAAGCCTGCTGCGGCGACGGCTATGGCAATCAGCAGCGAAGTGGTGGTGGCGACCGGCTCATACGACGTCGGCAGGGCGCCCTTGTATGCAAGCATGGCAACGAAATGCGTCGCCCAAATTCCCGAGCCCGCGCTGACGCCGGTTGCAGCCGCCCAGAGCAGTCTGCGACGGCCGCAGGCTTCGGCGATCGAGTACATGAGAAATGACGTCAGCGTCGTGGCTATGCACACAACCACTGCGAGGAGCACCAGCCAGTAATCGTGCTCGGCCACCAAACATGAGAGGACGCGGTACATTCGGACCACCGTCGCCTATGCAACCCGCCGATGATAGGCGCATTCGCTAAAGCAGTACTAAGTTATTGCGAGACTCTGATACGCTGATGCCCGCGCCTCGCGCCTCAAGCTGGCCCGTGCCTTTACCCAATCTCAAGCCTGTTTTGCCAACCTGTCGCGGTGCGGGCGCTCCCAGTGGGCGCCGTCACTCGAGGGGTCGGGGATAGGCACGGTTCGCGCAGCCGCGGACCATTGAGTGGGCGTGCGCGTACGATGACGACCCGGGGGGCAACTCTCAACAAAATCGCGAACTTGGTGCGCGCCGTGCGACGCGGCCGCGCGCCACTTCCATGCGGCGCTGCTTGCGACCGCTTCGGCTGCGGCGCTCGGCGCCTGCTCCGGCGGCAGCGGCTTCGACAGCAATCTCGGCGTCACCGCCAGCCCGCGTGTTGCCGAGGGCCGGACGATCTCGAAGGGCGGCGGCGGTTACAAGGTCGGGCGGCCCTACCGCGTCGCCGGGCGCTGGTATCATCCGCGCGAGGACCCCAACTACAATCGTGTCGGCACCGCCTCCTGGTACGGCACCGCCTTCCACGGCCGGCGCACCTCGAACGGCGAGATCTACAACATGTACGCGCTGACGGCGGGGCACCCGACGCTGCCGATGCCGTCCTATGCCTGGGTGACGAACCTGCAGAACGGTCGCACGGTGCTGGTGCGCATCAACGACCGCGGGCCGTACGCCAAGGACCGGCTGATCGACCTGTCGTATCAAACCGCCCACGAGCTGGGCTACAGCAACCACGGCCTCGCCCGCGTGCGCGTGCGCTACGCTGGGCCGCGCGCCGCTGAACGGCGACGACAGCGCCGAGCGCCGCCACCTTGCGGCGCAGTCCTGGTACAGTGGACGGCGCGCCGAGCAGGACAGCACCGCGTCGATCACCACCGGCTCGGTCAAGAAGGTCCGCACGGTCGAGTACCGTCAGTCGGCGCCGCCGCCTCCACCGCCGCCGCCAACGTGGTCGGTCGTTCAGTATCGCCGCGGCGAGCTGGACAGCACCAAGCAGGCGCAATCCATCCTCACCAAGCCGGCGGCGGACAACTACGTCCGTGTCGGTCCGTTCACGACGCAGGCCGAGGCCGAGCGGCATGCGTTACATGCTGGGCGGCGCCGATAACGGCCTCATCGAGGCCTCGGGAAGCCGCAATGATCCGGCATACCGCGTGCGCCTGGGGCCGTACGACGACGCGGACGCGGCCTCGGCCATGGCGCGAATCGCCGGTGCCGGTTTCGAGCCGGAGGCAAGCCAGGAAAGAGCGCCGGGGGCAGGGGCTTACAAGCGTTGACACGGGCCGCATGCTGACGAGATAGTCTTGCCGCGTCACGCCACTCTGCAAGGTGCAAAAAGCGCAATGCCCGTTTCCTCCGCCCGGCGCGTTCGCAGCGATCTCCTGCTGCCCGTGATGTTGTTTCTGGCCGCCGCCGCGTGGCTGGCGCCGGCCCTGGCGCAGCCCCAAGCTACCGCCGGTTCGGCACGCGCGCCAAGGCTGCCGTGCTGCTCGACGCCGACACCGGCGCCATCTTCTATCAGAGCAACGCCGACGAGCTTCTGCCGCCGGCCAGCGTTTCGAAGCTGATGACCGCGGCGGTCGTGTTCCGCGCCCTCAAAGACAACCGCATCAAGCTCACCGACGAAATGACGATGAGCGAGCATGCCTGGCGCACGGGCGGCGCGCCCTCGCGCACCTCGTCCATGTTCGTGCCGATCAACACGGCGGCGACCGTCGACGATCTCGTCAAGGGCATGCTGATCCAGTCGGCCAACGATGCCGCGATCTGCCTTGCCGAGGGCCTGGGCGGCACCGAGGATCAGTTCGCCAAGCGCATGGCCGTCGAGGCCAAGCGCATCGGGCTCACGAAGTCGACCTTCGCCAACCCCACCGGGCTCTACAATCCCGGGCAGCTGATGACGGCGCGCGACATCGCCCTGCTGGCGCGCTTCATCATCAAGGAATACCCGGAGTTCTATCCGATCTTCTCGCAGAAGGACTTCAACTACCGGAAATACAAGTTCCGTAACCGCAATCCGCTGCTGTTCGTCGAAGGCCTCGGCGCCGACGGCCTGAAGACCGGGCAGGTGAAGGAGAGCGGCTACAATCTCGTCGGCTCGGCGGTGCAGGGCGGCAAGCGGCTGATCGTCGTCGTCATGGGCCTTGCCACCGAGAACGAGCGCACGGCGGAAGCCAAGAAGCTGCTCGACTGGGGCTTCCACGCCTTCGCGCCCTTCAAGCTGTTCAACGCCGGCGAGACGGTCGGCAGCGCCCGCGTGTGGGGCGGCAAGACGTTCTACGTCCCGCTGACCGGCGACGGCCCGGTGATGGTGATGCTGCCGCGCGTGCCGGAGAACCCGCGCCTCAAGGCGGAGATCATGTACAACGGGCCGCTGAAGCCGCCGATCAAGAAGGGCGACAAGGTCGCCACGCTGCGGGTCACCAGCCAGGCCAACGCCGTCAGCGAGGTGCCGCTCTATGCCGGCGAGGACGTCGAGTCCGGCGGCCTGATGCGCCGCGGCCTCGACGCGCTGGCGCACCTCGCCATCAGCTGGGTGCCGCTGTAGCGCGCTGCCGCCCGGCATGGTACCGACGCACCACGGCTGTGGGCGCTTAGGACCGCATCATCGTGCTCGGCAAGTTCATCACCTTCGAAGGCGGGGAAGGCTCCGGCAAGTCGACCCAGGCGCGGCTGCTGTCCGAGCAGCTGTGGCGCGTCGGCATCCACACCTTCATCACCCGCGAGCCGGGCGGCTCGCCCTTCGCCGAGGCGCTGCGTCACGTCATCCTCGACCCCAACATGCCGCCGCATTCGGCGCTGTCGGAGGCGCTGCTGTTCTATTCGGCGCGCGCCGACCACCTCGACAACACCGTGCGCCCGGCGCTCAACTCCGGGCTGTGGGTCATCTGCGACCGCTTCATCGATTCAACGCGCGTCTACCAGGGCGAGGCGGGCGGGCTGCCGGGCGAGATCATCGACGTGCTGAACCACATGGTGGTCAGCCCGACGTTCCCGGATCTGACCCTCATCCTCGACGTTCCGGCCGAGCTGGGCCTCGGGCGCGCGCACAGCCGGCGCGTCGACAAGGTCAATCCCGATACCGAGGCGGACGCCTACGAAAAGCGCGACCTCGCCTTCCACTGGAAGCTGCGCGACGCCTTCCGCGACATCGCCCGCGCCGAGCCGGAGCGCTGCGTCATCATCGATGCGGCGCAGGACGAGCGCGCCGTGTTCGCGGCCGTGTGGCAGGCGGTGCAGTCGCGCCTCGTGGCGCCGGCGCGATAATGGCCCGCGCGCCCGCCATGGCCGAGATCGAGGAGCTGCCGGAAGCGGACCGGCTCGAAGGCTTCCCGCATCCGCGCGAGACGAAGGAGCTTTACGGCCACGCCGGCGCCGAGCGCGATGCTGGCCGAGGCGCTGGCGAGCGGGCGCGCTGCATCACGCGTGGCTGCTGACCGGACCGCAGGGCATCGGCAAGGCGACGCTCGCCTACCGCTTCGCGCGCGCCGCGCTTGCGCTGCCTGAGGAGCGCGACGCATCGGGCCAGAGTTTGGCCGTGGCGGAGACGACGACGGCCGCGCGTCAGGTGAGGGTGCTGTCGCATCCGGGACTGCTGCTCATCCGCCGCCCGTACGACATCAAGGCAAAGCGCTTCGCAACGAACATCCCGGTCGACGAGGTGCGCCGGCTGCGCTCGTTCCTCGCCCATCGTGCTGCCGGCGACGGCTGGCGCGTCGTCATCGTCGACGAGGCGAACGAGCTCAACCTCAACGCCGCCAACGCGCTGCTCAAGTCGCTGGAGGAGCCGCCGACGCGCACGGTGTTCCTGCTCGTCTCCTCGGCGCCCGGCGCGCCTGCTGCCGACCATCCGTTCGCGCACCCGCACGCTGGCGCTGTCCCCGCTGGACGACCGCGATCTGCGTGCCGCCGCCGTGCAGGCGCTGACGGCTGCCGAAATGCCCGCGCCGGCCGATGCGCATTGGGCGCCACTGGAGCGCCTTGCGGACGGCAGCGCCGGGCGGCTCCTCAGCCTGCTCGGCTCGGGCGGCATCGAGCAAGAGGCGCGCGTCACAAAGCTGCTCAGTCTGCTGCCGAAGGTCGACTGGCGCGCCGTGCACGCGCTTTCCGACGAGCTACAACCTATCGCCGCGCAGCCCCGTTTCGAGCTGTTCTTCGAACTGCTGCTCGAAGCCCTGTCCCGCCTCATCCGCGCCGCTGCCACAGGGGAGGGGACCGCCGAGGATCGCGCGCTGGCCGCCCGTCTCATCGGGGAGGCCCGGCTTGCCTCGTTTGCCGCCCTGTGGGAAAGAATAGCCCGCGAAAAGGCCGACACGCTTGCGCTCAATCTCGACCGCAAGAGCCTCATTATCGAGAGCGTGGCGCGCCTTGCCTCCGCTGCACAGGATCGAAAGCCCGCCTAGAGAGATGCACGAGCGCCGGCCCAGAACAGCTGCTCCGCGCCCCGCCCGAATGTGAGGCGGCGCCGGTCGTTCGCCGGCGTCCCGAGCCTTGCACAACTGCATCCCTATACGAGGACCCATAGTCCATGAGCGGGCCCCAGAAGTTCTACATCACCACAGCCATCAACTACCCCAACGGCGAGCCGCACATCGGCCACGCCTACGAGGGCATCGCCACCGACGCCATCGCCCGCTTCGAGCGGCTTGACGGCAAGGATGTCTACTTCCTCACCGGCACCGACGAGCACGGCCTGAAGATGAAGCAGACGGCGGCCAAGGAAGGTCTGACGCCGCGCGAGCTCGCCGACCGCAACGCCAAGCGCTTTCGCGAGATGGCGGGGCTGCTGGGCCTGTCGAACGACGACTTCATTCGCACCACAGAGCCGCGCCACTTTCGCGCCAGCGAAGAGATCTGGCGTCGCATGCAGGCGGCGGGCGACATCTTCCTGAAGAAGTACGCCGGCTGGTACTCGGTGCGCGATGAAGCCTACTACAACGAGTCCGAGACGACGCTGGGCGACGACGGCGTTCGGCGCGGCCCGCAGGGTACTCCTGTCGAGTGGACGGAGGAGGAGACGTACTTCTTCAAGCTGTCCGCCTATCAGGACAGGCTGCTCGCCCACTACGACGCCAACCCCGATTTCATCCTGCCGCCGGAGCGGCGCAACGAGGTGACGAGCTTCGTCCGCGGCGGCCTGGACGATCTGTCGATCTCGCGCACGACGCTCGACTGGGGCATCCCAGTGCCGAAGACGGCCGGCGACGATACCTCCGGCGCGCAACACGTCATGTACGTGTGGGTCGACGCGCTGACAAACTACCTCACCGGCGTCGGCTTCCCCGACCCGGCCGACAAGCTGTGGCATTACTGGCCGGCCGACGTGCACGTTATCGGCAAGGATATTCTGCGCTTCCACGCCGTCTACTGGCCGGCCTTCCTGATGTCGGCCGGTATCGAGCTGCCCAAGCGCGTGTTCAGCCATGGCTTCGTCCTGATCAAGGGCGAGAAGATGTCGAAATCGGTCGGCAACGGCGTCGATCCGTTCGACCTCGTGCACGCCTTTGGCCTGGAGCAGGTGCGCTACTTCTTTCTGCGCGAGGTGAACTTCGGCCACGACGGCAACTACAGCCCCGAGGCGATCGCCAACCGCATCAACGCCGACCTCGCCAACGACCTCGGCAATCTCGCCCAGCGCTCGCTGTCGATGATCAACAAAAACTGCGGCGCGCGCGTCCCCGAGCCGGGCGAGTTCACCGACGCAGACAAGGCTATCCTCGGCGCCGCCGACGCGCTCTACGCCAAGGCGCGCGAGGCGATGGACCGCCAGGCGATCACCAAATACCTCGACGCGGTGTGGGCCGTGGTGGGTGACGCCAACCGCTACTTCGCCGGCGAGGAGCCGTGGGCGAAGAAGAAGACCGACCCCAAGCGCATGGAGACCATCCTCTATGTGACGGCCGAGGTCGTGCGGCAGGTTGCCATCCTTGCCGCGCCCGTGACGCCGCAGGCCGCCAAAAAGCTGCTCGACCTCTTGGGCCAGGACGATGACGCGCACACATTCAAGGCGCTGGGCGAGGCGGGCCGCCTGAAACCCGGCACCGTGCTGCCTGAGCCCTCCGGTGTCTTCCCGCGCTACGTTTCGCCCGAGGCCGAGGCGGACGAGCCGCCGGCGCCGAAGCCGAAGAAGGAAAAAGAAGAGAAGGGCGGCAACGCCGAGAAGTCATAACCCAATATCCCCTCTCCCCATTGAAGCGCAGACAATGGGGAGAGGGAGGAGTGCAGCATGCTCGTCGACCACCATTGCCATCTCGACTTCCCGCAGCTCGTCGCCGACCGCGACGGGATCATCGCGCGTGCGAAGGCTGCGCACGTTGGCGTCATGGTGACCATCTCGACGCGCATCCGGCAGCTGCCCGTGCTGCTCGACATCGCCAACGCGCACGACAACATCTACTGCTCGGTCGGCACGCATCCGCACAACGCCGACGAGGAGCGCGGCATCGAGGCGGACGAGATCGTTCGCCTCAGCGAGCACCCGAAGGTGGTCGCCATCGGCGAGGCGGGTCTCGACTACTTCTACAAGCACGGCTCGCCCGAAGCGCAGGCGGAGGGCTTCCGCCGCCACATCGAGGCGGCGCGGCGCACCGGCCTGCCGCTCGAAATCCATACGCGCGACGCCGACGACGACACGCTCGCCATTCTCGAGGACGAGCATGCGAAGGGCGCCTTCCCGGCCATCCTGCACTGCTACACGGGCGGCCCTAAGCTGGCCAAGCGCGCCGTCGAGCTGGGGCTCTACGTGTCGTTCACCGGCGTCGTCACCTTCAAGAAGTCGGAAGCGCTACGCGACATCGTGCGCGCCGTGCCGCTCGACCGCCTGCTGGTCGAAACCGACGCGCCATATCTGGCGCCCGAGCCCTATCGCGGCAAAACCAACGAGCCGTCGTACGTCGTGCACACCGCGGCGACGCTCGCCCAGGTGAAGGGTATCTCGCTGCCCGAGATCGCCGCGGCTACAACCGACAACTTCTTCCGCCTGTTTCGCAAGGTGCAGCGGCCCGCCGAACGTGGCACCGCCGCCGCATGAGCTACCGTGCCACGATCCTCGGCTGCGGCTCCTCGGGCGGCGTTCCGCGCATCGGCACCATGTGGGGCGCCTGCGATCCGGCCAATCCGAAGAACCGTCGCCGCCGCTGCAGCGCGCTGATCGAGCGCATCGGCAAGCCGCGCCACACGACGGTGCTGATCGACACCGCGCCCGATTTGCGCGAGCAGCTGCTGAGCGTGCGCTGCGACGCGCTCGACGGCATCCTCTACACGCACGACCACGCCGACCACACGCACGGCATCGACGACCTGCGCATGGTCTCCTACGCCATGAAGAAGCGTCTCGACGTGTGGGTGGACGAGCCGACGCGCGCGAGCCTCATCGAGCGTTTCGCCTATTGCTTCGAGAAGCCTGCCGGCTCGACTTACCCGCCGATCCTGAAACCGCACCCGATCGAGGCGCCGACGCCGATCCGCGTCGAAGGACCATCGGGTGTCATCGAGGCGGTGCCCATTCCGCAGCTGCACGGCGACATCGGCACGCTGGGCTATCGCATCGGCGGTCTCGCCTACTCGCCGGACATCAGCGACATTCCGGTCGCCTCGCTGCCGCTGCTGCAGGGGCTCGACGTCTGGATCGTCGACGCTCTGCGCTTCACCGCGCATCCGAGCCACTTCAGCGTCAAGCAGGCGTTGGAGTGGATCAGGCGGCTGGCGCCCAAGCGTGCCATCCTTACGCACATGACCACCGACCTCGACTACGAGGCTCTGCGCGGCGAGCTGCCCGACGGCGTCGAGCCCGCCTACGACAACATGGTCATCGACTTCGATTGAACGACCGTGACTGTCATCCTCGGGCTTGTGCGAAGCTGAGCCGCGCCTGCGCACCTGTTTCAACCGTCATCCCGACGCAGGTCGGGAACCACGCCAGCTTCCGCATTCTCTCTGTCAATGAAGGGTCTCGCCGTCGCGTAACCGATCACGGTTGCGTCTGTGGAGACTTGCGTGGGTCCCGGCCTGCGCCGGGATGACGTCAGGGAAGGCCCCCTCGTAGAGATCAAGCGTCGGCGGGGATGTGCTTCTTCTTCCAGTCGGCGAAATTGATGACGCGGCCGGAGAAGTCGCACTCGGGCGAGACGAGCTCCAGGAACAGCGGCACCAACTCATCAGGCGCCGGCAAGGTGTTGGGATCTTCGCCCGGAAACGCCTTGGCTCGCATCGCTGTGCGCACGGGGCCGGGGTTGACGAGGTTGACGCGCACGCTCGTGTCCGCGAGTTCGTGCGCGTAGGTCTTCACCAGTGCCTCGAGCCCCGCCTTCGATACCCCATAGGGGCCCCAGTAGGCGTACTTGCCGGTGGCGGCGCCGGAGGTGAGGAACACCGCGCGCCCCGCGTCGGAGCGTTTCAGCAGCGGATCGAGCGTGCGGATCAGCCGCCAGTTGGCCGACAGGTTGATATCGATCACCTGGTTCCACGCATCCTCGGTTACGTGATGCAGCGGCGATAGCGGGCCGAGGACGCCGGCGTTGCCGACGAAGATGTCGAGCTTGCCCCAGCGCTGGAACAGCGTCGGCCCGAGCTGATCGATCTTGTCGCCCTTGGAGAGGTCGAGCTGCAGCAGCGTCGCCTTGCCGCCGGCTTTGCGAATCTCGTCATCGAGCTCTTCGAGCGCGCCGATGGTGCGCGCGGCGACGACGACGTGGGCGCCATGTTCGGCGAGGGCGAGAGCGAGGGCGCGGCCAATGCCGCGGGAAGCGCCGGTGACGAGGGCGAGCCGGTCCTTGAGCGGTTTCTTATTCTTCATGACCACGCACAGCTTAGCGAGCTGCGCTTCGCCCGCCATGGCAGCTTAAGCTCACGGATGGGCGAGGCAAGCCCTTCAAGCTTAGTGCGGCGCCGTGTGGCGGGCGTTAACCGACCTCGGCCAGCAGCGACAGCTGGCGCGGCATCGTATGGCCGCTCTGATCGGTGAGCGGCGTCGGGTATTCGCCGGTGAAGCAGTGGTCGGTGAACTGCGGGGCGCGGGGGTCGCGGCGGTCGAGGCCGACGGAGCGATAGATGCCGTCGACCGACAGGAAGGCGAGGCTGTCGGCGCCGAGGAACTCGCGCATGCCCTCGAGGTCCTTGTTGGCCGCCAGCAGGTCGACCTTGTCGGGCGTGTCGATGCCGTAATAGTCGGGATGGGTGATGGGCGGCGAGGCGATGCGCATGTGCACCTCGCGGGCGCCCGCCTCGTACATCAGCTGCACGATCTTCTTCGAGGTGGTGCCGCGCACCACGCTGTCATCGACCAGCACGATGCGCTTGCCGCGGATGACGCTGGCGTTGGCCGAGTGCTTGAGCTTGACGCCCAGCGCGCGGATGCGCTGCGAGGGCTCGATGAAGGTGCGGCCGACGTAGTGGTTGCGGATGATGCCGAGCTCGAACGGCACGTTCGATTCCTGCGCGAAGCCGATGGCCGCCGGCACGCCGCTATCGGGGATCGGCACGATGACGTCGACGTCGGCCGGCGCCTCGTGCGCCAGCTGCACGCCCATCTGCTTGCGGATGTCATAGACGGTGCGTCCGCCGATGACGCTGTCGGGTCGTGCGAAGTAGATGTACTCGAAGATGCACGGGCGCGCCGGCCGCAGCGGGAAGGGGCGGTGGCTCTCGATGCCTTCGGCGGTGATGACGACGACCTCGCCGTTCTCGACCTCGCGCACGAACTCGGCGCCGACCATGTCGAGGGCGCAGGTCTCGGACGCCAGTACATAAGAGGAGCCGAGTTTGCCGAGGACGAGCGGGCGGATGCCGATCGGGTCGCGCGCGCCGATCATCATTTCATTGGTGAGGCCGACGAGGGCGTAGGCGCCTTCGATCTCGCGGATCGCTTCGACGAAGCGCTCGACGATGCGGCGCTTCTTGGAGCGCGACAGCAGGTGCAGGATGACTTCGGTGTCGGAGGTCGACTGGCAGATGGCGCCGGTGGAGATCAGATCCTGGCGCAGCGTGAGGGCGTTGGTGAGGTTGCCGTTGTGGGCGACGGCGAAGCCGCCGGTATCGATGTCGGCGAACAGCGGCTGCACGTTGCGCAGCACGGCCTCGCCGCAGGTCGAGTAGCGATTATGGCCGATGGCGATATGGCCCTGCAGCCGCTCGATGACGGAAGCGCGGGAGAAGTTGTCGCCGACGAGCCCCATGCGGCGCTCGGAGTGGAATTGCTTGCCGTCGAAGGCGACGATGCCGCAGGCCTCCTGCCCCCGATGCTGGAGCGCGTGCAGGCCCAGCGCGGTGATGGCAGCCGCCTCGGGATGCCCAAAAACACCGAAGACCCCGCATTCCTCGCGGAGTCTGTCGTCGCCGTATCGCAGATAGCCTGGGCCTTGAAGCTTCATATCTTGAAGCTCACCGGCCTCGTCGAGCCGTTGAGTCATCGTCACCTCCCGCTGGTGCCGTGCCGCTGCCCGATAAGATGAACGCACGTTAACTATGGCGGTGCTGCTGGATCAGCTGGCGCGCACCTGCCACGTGACAGAAATATGATTTATTTCGTGGGCTTCAAGCGCTAATTCGTCGCCCCGACCATTTTCCAGTGCACCTTGCTGCTGTGGTTGCACGGGTGCCTCTTCAGGAGGGGTCTCGCCGGGCGGCGCCGTCAGCGACGACGGCATGTAGGATTCCAGCACGAAGCGGATCGATTCGCCCGCGCCCTTGATGTAGGGCAGCGTCTTGGCCTCGCGCACCCAAGGGAAGTGCTGCTCCTCGTTGGGGAAGAAGGCCTGGTAGAACATGTAAGGGATGACGATCAGCACGAAACCGCGCACGACGCCGAAGATGAAGCCGAGGATGCGATCGATCATGCCGATGCGGCTGTCGAGGATGGCGTCCGACAGGCGCGCGGTGATGAGATGCACCACGATGAGGACGATCAGGAAGAGCACGGCGCCGACGACGATCTGCGCCACGGCGACCTGGGTGCCCATCTGCGCCGCCATGTCCTGCGCGAACGGCTTATGGAAGACCACGAAGTAGAGAACCGCGCCGGCCGCCACGGCCCACGACACGATCGACAGCATCTCGCGCGCGAAGCCCCGGTACATGGCGAGCAGGCCGGAGATGAAGCAGACGGCGATCAGTGCCGCGTCGAGATAGGTGATCGGCCCCAGCATGGTCTGAAGAGCTCCGTTACAAGACGGTTTCGGGCAGGCCCTGCGTTGCCTGTCAGTCGCACGCTGGCGGGCCATCGGCAAGCTCCCTCAAATGGGCGATGCGGCTCGCCTTCAGCTTGAGTCCTGCGGTTTCCAGCTCGCCCTGGGCGGGAAGCACGGCCTGGCGGAAACCGAGTTTCTGCGCCTCTTTCAATCGGGTGCTCATCAGGGGAACGCCGCTGATGGCGCCCGACAGGGACACCTCGCCGAAGTGGACCCTATGTCGCGGAATGGCCACACCTGACAGAGACGAAACGAGTGCCGCAGCGGCGGCAAGATCGGCGCCCGGCTCGTTGATCCTCAGGCCGCCTGCGACGTTGAGGTAGACGTCCTGGCCGGCGAACGACATGCCGGTGCGTGCTTCAAGCACGGCGAGCAGCATCGACAGCCGGCTCGAGTCCCATCCCACGACGGCGCGCCGGGGCGTGCCGAGCGACGAGGGGGCGACGAGTGCCTGGATTTCGACCAGCAGCGGTCGCGTGCCTTCGATGCCGGCAAAGACCGCGGCGCCCGGGCTGGACGCCTGCCGGTCCCCGAGGAACAGCTCCGACGGATTGGCGATCTCCCGCAGCCCCTCCGACACCATCTCGAACACGCCGATCTCGTCGGTGGCGCCGAAGCGGTTCTTCACCGCGCGCAGGATGCGGTAGGTGTGCCCGCGGTCGCCTTCGAAATACAACACGGTGTCGACCATGTGCTCGATCACCTTGGGGCCGGCGATCTGCCCGTCCTTGGTGACGTGGCCGACGAGCAGCAGCGCGCTGCCGGCATTCTTGGCATGGCGGATCAGCGCCTGCGCGGCGGCGCGCACCTGGCTCACGGTGCCGGGCGCCGCTTCGATGGCTTCCGCCCACAAGGTCTGAATGGAGTCGACGACGATCAGATCCGGCGGCGGGCCGGCTTCGAGCGTGGCCAGGATGTGCGCCAGGCTCGTCTCGCAGGCGAGCGCGACCGGCGCGTCGGAAAGGCCGAGGCGTTCGGCGCGCAGACGCACTTGGGCGGCTGCTTCCTCGCCGGAGAAGTAGACGGCGCGACGGCCGGCGCGGGCCAGCGTCGCGGCGAGCTGCAACAGCAGCGTCGATTTGCCGATGCCGGGTTCGCCGCCGATGAGCAGCGCCGAGCCCGGCACGATGCCGCCGCCCGTGACGCGGTCCAATTCGCCGATGCCGGTCGAGAAGCGCGGCGCCTCCTGCGTGCTGCCCTTCAATCCCTCGAGCACGATGACGCGTCCGCTCGAGCGCCGGGCAAGCCCGGTGCCCGGCGGCGCGATGGCGTCCGTCTCCTCGGTGAGCGTATTCCACTCGCCGCACGACGCGCATTTGCCCGCCCAGCGCGGCGACACCGCCCCGCAGTTCTGGCAGACGAAGGTGGTCTTGCTGGGCTTGGCCATTCTCGTCAGTCGCCGCGGTCGACGTAGTGGCGATGGAAGCGCGCGCCGAGGCGCGTCAGCACTTCATAGCCGATGCTCTTGGCGCCCAGGCCGACGGCTTCGAGCGGCAGATCCGGCCCGATGAGGTCGACGAAGTCGCCGCGCACGGGAGCCGGGTCACCGATTTCCGTGATGTCGACCGTGATGAGATCCATCGACACGCGTCCAACGATGGGTGCCAGCTTGCCGCGGATGGCGACGGCACCGCCCGTCTCCCCGTCCGACGAGCTGGCGTGGCGGAACACACCGTCGGCGTAGCCCGCGGCGATGGTCGCAATGCGCCGCGGCGAGGCGGCGCGATACGTTGCCGAATAGCCGATGCGTCCGCCGGCAGGGATGTCCTGCACCTGCAGAATGCGCGCCGAGACGCGGACCACGGGCTTCACCGGCGCGCGCTGCGCTGCCGCCTGGCCGCCATAGAGCGCATAGCCGGGCCGCACGAGATCGAAGTGAAACTCCTTGCCGAGCATGAGCCCGTCCGAGGCGGCCAGGCTGGCGCGGGCCTTCGGCAACCGCGCGCGCAAGCGGGTGAAGGCGGCGAGCTGCTCGCGGTTCATCGCGTGGTGCGCATCGTCGGCGCAGGCGAGGTGGCTGATGATCAGCGCGACATCGAGCCGACACATCAGCTCGGTGTCGGCGAGCAGCGCCGCGAAATCCGCCTCGCCCATGCCAAGCCGATTGAGACCGGTGTCGACGTGCAATGCTGCCGGCGGTGTGGGACCGTCGTTTGACGCCAACGCCGCCCAAGCGCGCGCTTCCTCAAGGCTTGCCATCACGGGACGAACGCCGAGTGCAGCGAGCTCGCGCGCGCATCCGGGCAGGATGCCGTCGAGCACATAGATCGTCGCGCCGGGCGCCAAGGCGATGGCCGCCTTCGCCTCCCCTTGCGTGGCGACGAAGAAGTTCCGGCAGCCGGCTTCGTAAAGGGCGGGAATGACGCGCGCCGCGCCAAGCCCATAGGCGTCGGCCTTGACGACGGCAGCGCATCCGGCCGGCGCCACGCGTTTTGCGAGCGTCCGCCAGTTGGCGCGGATTTGTCCGAGATCGACGGTGATGACGCCGGTGGCGCCGGGCGGCACCTGTGCGGCCTGCGCCCACTCGACAACGCGTCGCGGCGCCTGAGGCGGCGAGGTCTCGGTCGTTGGCGTTATGCGTGCAGTCCTGTCCGACACGGACTTCCCCGGGAGCCAGGATGAAGACAGGAAACTTAGCCCCGAATCGAGCCGCAAACGAGGCATCGATTGGCCTTACGGGCGCCCTGAACGCCGCAGCACACGCGTTTCTCCCTCCCCCTGACGGGGGAGGGAAGACAGCGTTGGGACAGCCGCTTAGCGTCCGTAGGGGCTAACCTGGTAGTCGCGGGCGAGATTGCCGAAGCGCGTCAGGTGGCTTTCGAACGACAGCTCGACCGTACCGACGGGGCCATGGCGCTGCTTGCCGATGATGACCTCGGCTTTGCCGGAGACGGACATCATCTTCTGCTGCCACTCGGTGAACTCGGCCGTTCCCTCTGCCGGCTTCAGGCGCTCGACGTAGTATTCCTCGCGGTAGACGAACATCACGACATCGGCGTCCTGCTCGATCGAGCCGGACTTCGCGCAAGTCGGAGAGCTGGGGACGCTTGTCCTCGCGGTTCTCGACTTGGCGCGAAAGCTGCGACAGGGCGATGATCGGCACCGCAAGCTCCTTGGCCAGCGCCTTGAGGCCAGTGGTGATCTCGGTGACTTCCTGCACGCGGTTGTCGCTGCGCTTGGAGGATCCGACAAGCAACTGCAGGTAGTCGACGATAAGCACGCCGAGCCCCTTTTGCCGCTTCAGCTTACGCGCGCGAGCCGCGAGCTGGGCGATGGAAATGCCGCCGGTCTGATCGATGTAGAGCGGGCTCTCGCTCATCACCCGGCTGACCTCGACGAGTTTGCGGAACTCGTCCTCGTTGATCATGCCGCGGCGGATCTTCTCCGAGCCGATCTCCGATTGCTCGGAAAGGATACGAGTCGCCAGCTGCTCGGCGGACATTTCGAGCGAGAAGAAGCCGACGATGCCGCCGTTGATCGCCTTCATCGTTCCGTCAGGCTGCTGCTCGGCGCGATAGGACTTGGCGATGTTATAGGCGATGTTGGTCGCCAGCGCCGTCTTGCCCATCGAGGGGCGGCCGGCAAGGATGATGAGATCGGACGACTGCAGGCCGCCGAGCTTATTGTCGAGATCGGAGAGGCCGGTCGATATGCCCGACAGGTGTCCGTCGCGCTGATAGGCGGCACCGGCCATCTCGATCGCCGTCGTCAGCGCCGCGCCAAAGCCGAGGAAGCCCTGGCCGTACTTGCGAGCCTCGGCGAGGTCGTAGAGACGCCCTTCCGATTCCTCGATCTGCTTCTGTGGCGTCGAATTGACGGTGCTGTCGTAGGCGCCGTTGACCATGTCCTCGCCGATGATGATCAGCGCGCGGCGCGTGGCGAGATCATAGATCGTGCGGCCGTAGTCCTCGGCGTTGATGATACTCGTGGCGCTGGCGGCGAGCGTACCGAGATACTGAGGCACGGTGAGCGTCGGCGAGATCGGCTCGGCCGTCTCGAAGAAGGTGCGCATCGTGATCGGCGTCGCCTGCTTGCCGACGTGGATCAGCTTGGCGGCCGTCTCGTAGATCTGCTGGTGCAGCGGATCGTAGAAGTGCTGCGGGTCGAGGAACGCGGAGACGCGGTCCATCGCCTCGTTGTTGACGAGGATGGCGCCGAGCAGCGCCTGCTCGGCTTCCAGGTTGTGAGGAGCCTGACGGAAGGGGAGGGAGTCGTCCGTCGCGCTGAGGGAGGCGAAACGGTCGGAGATCTGGAGAGCGTTTTTTGCCATGCCCGACGGTATCCGATTCAATCGGTGTCACGTCGAGCGGCCCTTGGGCCCCGTCCCCGTTATGCACACGGGGACGGGAATTTACTTGGCTGAGACCCGAATCAGTCTCACTCGGCCTGCGGCTGCTCCTCGCCCTCGGCCGGAGCTGAGCCTTCCTCGAAGATCTCGTCGGGATTGAACGTCTCGAGCTCGAGCTTCTCTTCCTTGACCATCGTGACATCCTCGCCACGCGACTGGCGCTGGGCCTCGTCCTCGGAGCGGGCGACGTTCAGAACGACGTTGACGATCACCTCGGGATGCAGCGCGACGCGAGTCTTGTGCAGGCCCAGCGTCTTGATCGGGCGCTCGAGGATGACCTGGTCGCGGTCGATGGTGAAACCGCCGGCCGTCACCGCTTCGGCGATGTCGCGCGTGGCCACCGAGCCGTACAGCTGGCCGGTGTCGCCGGCCGAGCGGATGGCGACGAAGATCTTGCCCTCGAGCTTCTCGGCGACAGCCTCGGCTTCCTTCTTGAGCTCGAGGTTGTTGGCTTCGAGCTGGGCGCGCTGGCTCTCGAAGTGGGCGCGGTTGTCTTCCGTCGCGCGCAGCGCCTTCTTCTGCGGCAGCAGGAAGTTGCGCGCGTAACCGTCCTTCACGGTGACGACGTCGCCCATCTGGCCAAGGCGGCCGATGCGCTGGAGCAGAATGACCTGCATTTGAAATCTCCTTCTCTGTCTATCTTGATGTTGCTGTGTGTGTTGAACCGTCGATCAAGTCGGCGGCGGCGGATGCTTGGGTGGGGGCGCGACTTTGCGCATCGGCCAGATGGCTTCTGCGAGGCCGAGCAGCGCGATCGCTAGCGAGGCGACCGTGTTCATGATGAAGAGCGAGGCGTAGAGGCCCCACAGCGCGAACGGACGCCATGACCGGCCGCGCGTCATGAAGTGGACGACGGCGAGGCCGAGCAGCACGTAGGCGAGGAACAGCGGTCCGGCGAAACCAGCCGCGATGAGGCCCGGTAGGCCCGCGAGAAAGCCGGCGCCAGTCGCCAGGGCCAACAGCAGCGGCGTCACGGGCGGATAGATGATGGCCGCCAGATCGGGCCACGGACGCTGCAGGCGTCCCGACGCCATGGTGATGCGTCCGGCAAGCCAGAAATTGAACAGCAGGCTGCCCATCGTCGAGATAGCCGACGCGGCAGGCAGCAACGCCAGCGCGATGGCCGTCGCCTCGTCGATCTCCGCCGGACCGAGCGTGGGCGCGTCCGGCATCTTGGGGAGCTCGCTGTTCACGAACGTCTGCAGCATGTCGCGCAGTGCCGTGCGCAGCGTCTCGACGTCTCCGCCAAGCAGGAACAGCGTCAGTGTGGAGAAGAGGCCGGCAAGGATTGCCGCGACGATGATCAGGCGCCCGGCGGGGTACCATTCGACGACGCCGTCGCCGGTCTGGCGGTTGAGCGAAGCGAGATAGGTGAGGATGACGACGGGAATCGCCTGCGCCGCTGCAAACACCAGCGCCCCGGCCAGACTACCGGCGACCAGAACCAGCATGGTTCCGGCTAGCCCACCGGCGGCAGCCGCCAGCGGCCCCAGGCCGAGGCCGGCGAGGAACAGCGCCAGAGGCGTCAAAAGGAATAGGACCATGCGGATCAGCACCGGCCCCGTGGTCGCCGAAGCGAACACGACCGCCGACACGAGCCCGGCCCCTAATCCGATGAGCAGACGGTACGACATCAAAACAGCTGTCCCGCGTTGCGCGCGGTTAGAGACGAGAACGGTTGTCCGGCTCGTCCCAACCTCGTGCCGGCCCACATGGGCGCGACACTTACTTGGTAGACGGTGTCAGACCCCGAGGGCCTGACACCTTAGACGATTACTTCAGCACGTAAGGCAGCAGGCCGAGGAAGCGCGAGCGCTTGATGGCGCGTGCCAGCTCACGCTGCTTCTTGGCCGACACCGCGGTGATGCGGCTCGGCACGATCTTGCCGCGCTCGGAGACGTAGCGGCCCAGCAGGCGCACGTCCTTGTAGTCGATCTTCGGCGCGTTCTGTCCCGAGAAGGGGCAGGTCTTGCGGCGACGATGGAAGGGCCGACGCGCAGGGCCGGGGGTTGTGATCTCTGCCATGATTTAAGCCTCCGAGCCCGAGCCAGACGACGAGCCGCCAGTACCGCCAGTGCCGCCTTCGCGCGGCGGACGCGGACCGCGGTCGCCCGCGGGACGGTCGCCCTCGCGCGGTGGGCGCGGACGGAACGTGGAGCCTTCGCGGTCTCCACCACCGCCACCGCCGCCGCGATAACCACCGCCGCCGCCACCGCCGCCGCGATCACGGTCGCCACCGCGACCGCCGAAGCCGCCGCCGCCACCGCCGCGGAAGCCGCCACCGCGACCGCCGAAGCCGCCGCGATCACGATCGCCGCGCTCGTCGCGGTCGCTCTTGCGCATCATCACGGACGGCTCGGTCTCGTGAGCCTCGACCTTGATGGTGAGAAAACGGAGAACCTCGGTGGAGAGGCCCATGCGGCGCTCCATCTCGGCCACGGCCGCCGGAGGCGCATCGATGTTGAGCAGCGAGAAGTGCGCCTTGCGGCTCTTCTTGATCTTGTACGCGAGGCCCTTGACGCCCCAGTACTCGCTCTTGGTGACTTTGCCGCCACCTTGCTCGATCAGATCGCTGAATTCTTTGGTGAGTGCCTCGACCTGGGCGTTGGAGACGTCCTGGCGCGCGAGGAACACATGCTCGTATAGAGCCATGCTGATAGCCTTTCCTTCTGTTCGTGCCGCCCCGGCGCAAAGCCCCTTATGGACCTGAGAAAGGCCCAAGCAGGTCACCCATGAGAGCGAAGACACCGGGAACCGAGCCTTTTAGGGCCCTGCCGCGCTCATTTGCATGAGACGGGCTCCCCGTTCAGCCTCCAGCCGAAGCGAGCAAGGGCCGGGTTATAGCTGAAAAGCCGTCGGGCGCAAGGCGCCTCGAACAAGGTTAGCACGCCCGGACGTCGCCAAATCACCGTATTGGGCGGAAGTATGGGCGGCGAATGGCGGTGCGCAGGAGCGCTCGGTGATTTGCAATGTCGACAGGGTCGCCGACCTCTGGGTCCTAGCCCTCCTTCTCTCTGCACTGTGCGTTCCGTTCGAGGCGTTTGGACAAACGCCCGCGCCGGCAGGCTGCAGCAAGCCGCCCGCCTCCAAGCTGATGGTCAACGTCAAGAGCAAAGGCGCCAAGGGCGACGGCATCACCGACGATGCCGCGGCTATCCAGTTGGCCGTCAATGAGGTCGCGGGGCGCGGGGGCACCGTTCTCATCCCCGACGGCGTCTACATGGTCGACGCCAGCGGGCCGAACCGCATCATGCTCAAGAGCCGCATGTCGGTGCAACTATCGCCAGGCGCGGTCCTCAAGGCGATCCCCAACGGCGAGACGCACTATGCGGTCTTGACGCTCGACGGCGTCTCCGACGTCACGATCTCCGGCGGCACGCTGGAGGGCGAACGCGACCGGCATCAAGCGACGACTGGGGAATGGGGGCACGGAATCCGCATGGAGCGCGGCGCCGCGCACATCACCGTCAGCGACATCAAGATCAACAACATGTGGGGCGACGGCATCTTCATGCAGGCCGTCAAGGATATCGCGGTTTGCCGGATCGTCGCCGACCACAACCGTCGTCAGGGCATATCGGTGATCGAGGCTGAAGGCGTGCTGGTGACCCACTCGGTATTCAAGAATACGCGCGGCACGCGGCCCAGCGCCGGCATCGATCTCGAGCCCGACATCCCTACGCAGCACATCTCGAACATGCGCATCGCGAACTCGAAATTTCTCGACAACGCCGGGGCCGGCATCATGGTCATCGGGCGCAAGGGCGCGCAGAACATCCGCAACGTCGTGATCAATGGCAATCTCTTCAAGGGCGCGATGCCGGTGAAGATCAAGTATGCGCCCGGCGTGCTGGATTCGGACATCTGCCAGAACCGCTACATGATCCGCCCGGAGCAACCGCGCGATCTGGCGACGGTCGGCGCCCAAGCCGCAGAGATTACCGTCACCGCCTCCTGCGGCGATCCCGGGTTGCGCACGCGCCAATAGGCGGCCTAGTCGTGTGCTTTGGCCTCACCACCTGGCGGCGCCGTCCGTGCGCGTGATCTTGCAGCCCTCGACGACATGCAGCGCAACGTCGCGCAGGCGCTGCGGGTCGCGCTGACCGACCCGAACAGCCGACATGATGCGCAGGGCGAGGGCGCGGCGGATACCGGCTTTCTCCGGCTCCGCGCGCACCCAACTTTTGGCTTCGAATTCGGCCCACGCTTCGTCGAGGGCGCGGCCCATGAGCGACAACGTCTCGGCATCGAAGGCGGCGCGGCCTGGCATCAGGAATCCTCCATTCGAAATTCGCGGCCGTGAAGACCACGCGAGCCTTACAAGATTATGACGGCCGCTCTGCGCTCGGCGACGGGTACCGGTACTAACCGATTGCGCCCGTGAGGGATTCGCCCGAACGCCCGCCGCGCGCTTGACAGCGAGACGCGCGGCGTGTTCTTGCCAGCCAAATCCTCCACACGAGCGCTTCACACGCATGGCCATCGCATTCGTATTTCCCGGGCAGGGCAGCCAGGACGTCGGCATGGGCCTTGAGCTCGCGCGGAACTTCGGCCCTGCACGTGCCGTATTTGCTGAGGTCGATGAAGCGCTGGGCCAGGACCTCTCGAAGATTATGTGGGAGGGGCCGAAGGAGACCTTGACCCTCACCGAAAACGCCCAGCCGGCGCTGATGGCCGTATCCATGGCGGTGATGCGCGTGCTCGAAGCGGAGTACGGCTTCTCACTCAAGGAGAAGGTCAAGTTCGTCGCCGGCCATTCGCTGGGCGAATACTCGGCGCTTGCCGCGGCCGGCGCCTTCTCGCTCGCCGACGCCGCCCGGCTCCTGAAATTGCGCGGCCAGGCGATGCAGGCGGCCGTTCCCGTCGGCAAGGGTGCCATGACGGCGCTGCTCGGTGTGGGCATCGATGCCGCCCGCAAGGTGGCCGAAGCTGCCGCCCAGGGCGACGTCTGCCAGGTGGCCAACGACAACGAGCCCACGCAGGTCGTGCTGTCCGGCGACAAAGTCGCGCTGGATCGCGTGCCCGAATTAGGAAAAGCGCACGGCGTACGTCGCGCCGTCCCGCTGCCGGTATCCGCCCCCTTCCATTGCGCGCTGATGCAACCCGCCGCCGACGCCATGCGCGAGGCGCTGTCGAACGTCACCGTCAACGCGCCGGTCGTACCGCTGATCGCCAACGTGCTGGCGGCCCCGATCACCGATCCCGAAGAGATCAAGAAGCGTCTCGTCGAGCAGGTCACCGGCACGGTGCGCTGGCGCGAGTGTGTTACCTACATGACCGCCAACGGCGTCACCGACATCTATGAGGTCGGCGCCGGCAAGGTGCTCGCCGGCCTCGCCAAGCGTATCGATGCCGCGCTCAACGCGACGAGCATCGGCACGCCCGCAGACGTCGACGCCGCGCTCGCGCGTCTCAACAGTTAGAGGACCACTTTATGTTCGACCTCGCAGGCAAGACCGCGCTCGTCACCGGTGCCACTGGTGGCATCGGCGGTGCCATCGCCAAGGCGCTGCACGCCCAGGGCGCCACGGTCGCCATCTCCGGACGACAGGCCGATAAGCTCGAGGCGCTGGCGGCCGAACTGGGCGATCGCGTCCATGTGCTGCCCTGCGATCTCGCCAAGCGCGATGAGGTCTCCAAGTTGATCGAGCAGGCGGTCGCCAAACTTGGCCGCCTCGACATCCTCGTCAACAATGCCGGCCTCACCAAGGACAACCTGTTCATGGTCATGAAGGACGAGCAGTGGGACGACGTGATCGCCGTCAATCTCACCTCCACCTTCATGCTCTGCCGTGCCGCCGCCCGTGCCATGCTGCGTGCCAAGCCGAACTTCGGCCGCATCATCAACATCGCCTCGGTATCGGGTGTGTTCGGCAACCCCGGACAGGGCAACTATGCTGCCTCGAAAGCAGGCATGATCGGCATGACCAAATCTCTCGCCCGCGAGGTCGGTCCGCGCGGCATTACCGCCAACTGCATCGCCCCCGGCTTCATCACCACACCCATGACCTCGGCGCTGAACGAAAAGCAGACCGAGGAGATCGCCAAGATGATCCCTCAGCAGCGTTTCGGCGCCCCCGAGGAGATCGCCGCCGGCGTCGTCTATCTGGCCAGCAACGAGGCCGCCTACATCACCGGGCAAACGCTGCATATCAACGGCGGCATGGCCATGGTTTAAACCCCATGGTAAATGTGCATCAGATGGCTCTAGGGCTTGGCGCGTCTTGCGAAATCGCGTCCGTAATTACGCGGGCAACGGGCGCCCGGGACCGCTGGCCAAGCCTAATGAAGTGTGTTAACGAGCCGAACGGTTTTTCGGCCCTCGGCACGCCTGCGCGAGTAAACGGAAGGCCGGTGTTCGGCCACCGCACGGAGTGCGAATTAGTGGAATAGCGCGTCGTTTCGATACCCGCCGGTCGCGCGCTTCTCTATAGAAGCTGAGGCGCACGACCCAGTCACGGGCTAGTCCAGAACAACCGAATATACGTACTGCAAAACAACCGACGCGAGGGAAGACTAATGAGCGATGTCGCTGAGCGCGTGAAGAAGATCGTCGTGGAGCATCTTGGCGTCGAGGCCGAGAAGGTCACCGAGAATGCCAGCTTCATCGATGACCTGGGCGCCGACAGCCTGGACACGGTTGAGCTCGTGATGGCCTTCGAGGAGGAGTTCGGCTGCGAAATCCCCGACGATGCCGCCGAGCACATCCTGACCGTCGGAGACGCGGTCAAGTTCCTCGAGAAGAACGCCAGCGCCGCCTGACGCCGTCTTTCCCTCAACGGCTAAGTTGCGGCTCTACCGGCTCCGCCGGGTGGAATTGAGAGGCTTGCGCGAGCGCACCAGGCATTCGAGGCCAGGCACTTCAAGGCTTGACTTCGAAGCCTGAACGGGCCGCAAGCTGAGGCGACCGGCCAAATCTCCCGCTTCGAAGGAATAAGATGCGTCGCGTCGTTATCACAGGCCTCGGTATCGTCTCGCCCGTCGGCTGCGGCGTCGAGGCGTCGTGGAAGGCGCTGCTCGCTGGCGCCAACGGCGCGCGCCGCATCGAGGAATTCGAGGTCGACGATCTGGCGTGCCAGGTCGCTTGCTTCATTCCGCGCGGCTCCAAGGACGACGGCAAATTCAATCCCGACGATTGGATGGAGCCGAAGGAGCAGCGCAAGGTCGACGACTTCATCATCTACGCGATGGCGGCAGCCCAGCAGGCGATCGAGGATTCCGGATACGTCGCCGACACACCCGACAAGCAGGAGCGCGCCGGCGTGCTCATCGGCTCGGGCATCGGAGGACTACCCGGCATCGCCGAGACAGCACTGCTATTGAAGGAAAAGGGCCCGCGCCGCGTCAGCCCGTTCTTCATTCCGGGCAGGCTCATCAATCTCGCCGCCGGCCATGTGTCGATCAGGCACAAGCTCAAGGGACCGAACCACGCCGTCGTCACCGCGTGCTCGACCGGTGCGCATGCCATCGGCGATGCGGCGCGCATCGTAGCGCTGGGCGACGCCGACGTGATGGTCGCCGGGGGAACGGAATCCCCGATCTGCCGCATCGCGGTTGCCGGCTTTGCCGCCTGCCGCGCGCTGTCGACTGGCTTCAACGATCGCCCGACCGCTGCCTCGCGTCCGTATGACAGGGACCGCGACGGCTTCGTCATGGGTGAGGGCGCCGGCGTCGTCGTTCTGGAAACGCTGGAGCACGCCAAGGCCCGCGGCGCCAAAATCTACGCCGAGGTTATCGGCTACGGCATGTCGGGCGACGCCTATCACATCACTGCGCCGAGCGAGGACGGTGATGGTGCGTACCGCTGCATGCGGGCCGCGCTGAAGCGCGCCGACATCGACGTCAGCGACATCGACTACGTCAACGCGCACGGCACCTCGACCATGGCCGACACGATCGAGCTGGGCGCCGTCGAGCGGCTGTTCGGCAATGCATCCGGCAAGCTCGCCATGTCCTCGACCAAGTCGGCGACCGGACACCTGCTCGGCGCCGCCGGCGCCATCGAAGCGATCTTCTCGATCCTTGCCATCCGGGACAACATCGCGCCGCCGACGCTGAACCTCGACAACCCGTCGGTCGAGACGGCGATTGATCTCGTGCCGCACACGGCAAAGAAGCGCGAGATCAATACGGTGCTCTCCAACTCGTTTGGCTTCGGAGGCACCAACGCCTCGCTGATCCTGCGTCGTGTTGCCTGAGGCGCGTCCGCCACGAAGCGCCCGCGCACGCACCGCCGTAACGATTTCCTTTCCCGCTTTCGCCATATTTGGCTCTAGGGTCGAGGCGATAATCTTCGGCGCGCGCGAATACGGCTGCGTCGGTAACGGGAGCGCAGATTGAGCACCTTCCCCCCTTCGAGGCAGGAGCCTCCTCCCTTTCGCCGAGGGGCCATCCGTCCGCGCTCGCCCGCCGAGATGCTGGAGCCCTCGCGCCCGCCCGGGCCGCCGCGCGGCATGACCCCACCCAGCGGTGGACGCCGCGGCGGTGGATTCATGCGCTTCGTCAGCGGCCTCTTCACGCTGCTGCTTTTCCTCATGGTCGGCGCCGGCGCGATGGCCGCGCTGCTCTACCACCAATTCGAAACGCCAGGGCCGCTCGCCGTCTCGCGTGTTATCGCCGTGCCGAAGGGTGAGGGGCGCATCGAGATCGCGACGCGCCTCGAAAAGGAAGGGGCCATTTCCAATCGATGGGCCTTCATCGCCAATTACCTGCTGCGCAGCGCACTAGGGCCGAAGCCGCTGGAGCTGAAGGCGGGAGACTACGAGATCCCCAAGAACGCCAGCATGGCGAACATCATGGAGACGCTTACGCAAGGGCGCGGCGTGCTCTCCAAGATCACCATTCCCGAGGGGCTAACAAGCCTGCAGATCGTCGAAAAGCTGCGCGAGGAGGATGAACTCGCCGGCGACGTCACCGAGATTCCGCCCGAAGGCTCGCTGCTGCCGGACACCTACCGCTTCTCGAAGGGCATGGAGCGGCGCGAGCTGATCGAGCGCATGCAGGCCGAGATGCAGCGCGTCCTCGCCACCGAGTGGGAGCGGCGTCAGCCGAGCCTGCCCATCGCGACGCCGGAAGAGGCGATCATCTTCGCCTCCATCGTGGAGAAGGAAACCGGGCGCGCCGACGAGCGGGGGCGCGTCGCCGCCGTGTTCAAGAACCGTCTGAAGAAGGGCATGCGCCTGCAGTCGGACCCAACTGTGATCTATGGCATCGCCGGCGGGCAGGGAACGCTCGGCCGCTCGATCACCCGCGCCGACCTTGATGCCAAAACCAGCCACAACACCTACCAAATTGGCGGCCTGCCGCCGACGCCCATCTGCAACCCGGGTCGCTCGGCGATCGAGGCGAGCCTAAATCCGCCGGCCACCACCGACCTCTATTTCGTTGCGGACGGCACCGGCGGGCACACGTTTTCCGACAGTTTGAAGGAGCACAACGCAGCGGTCACCAACTGGCGCAAGGTGGAAAAGGAGCGCAAGAAGGAGGCTGGCGTCGAGGCCACCGCCTCGCCCGATGCCATTCCCGTGCCTCCCGCCGCCGCGGCAGCCGCGCCGCGTGTGCTTAACGCAGCCCCCGGCGCCGCGTCCGCAGCCGCCGCGCCCCACTCGGCAGCCTCGGTTCCGCTGCCGGTGCGCAAGCCGAAGCCCTAAGCGGCTTAGGTCCTCGATAACCGGTCTCGGCCATCCGTCCGGACGCTGCTTGTTGGTCGGCCCCCGTGCCGCTAGATTTCGCGTCGCGTCGGGGACCCCTGGCGCATAGACGCAGCGGAGCCGCAATGAGCATCAAGAGTATGACCGGCTTCGCGCGCGCGGAGGGCACCTACGAGGGTGCCGCCTGGCATTGGGAGGTGCGCAGCGTCAACGGCCGCGGCCTCGACGCGCGCCTGCGGCTTCCTCCAGGCTCCGAGCAGCTCGAGCCGAAGGTGCGCGAGGCCGTCGCCCGGCACGTGACGCGCGGCAGCGTCACCATCAGTTTGTCGAGCGAACGCGCCGACGGCGGCTCCGAGATCCGCATCAACGAGCGCGCGCTGGCGCAAGTCATGGTAGCGGCCGCGCGTGTTCGTGCGCTGACGGACGCCGCGCCTCCGCGCGTTGACGGGCTGATCACCATCAAGGGCGTCCTCGACCTCGTCGAACAGGCGGAGAATCCCGAGGAGGAGGCGGCGCGCAGCGAAGCGATGCTCAAGTCGCTCGACGGCGCTCTCATCGCCTTGGTCGCCGCGCGCGCCGCGGAGGGCTCGCGCCTTGCCGCGACGCTGAACGGGCAGCTCGACGAAATCGAGCGCCAAGTGCGTATCGTCCAGCAGTCCCCCGCGCGCACGCGCGAAGCTATCGAGCAACGTCTCAAGGAGCAGGTCAGCCGGCTCCTCGATGCCTCGACCGGCTTTGACCCGGCGCGCCTGCATCAGGAGGCGGTGCTGCTGGCAACGCGCGCCGATGTCGAGGAGGAGCTGCAACGCCTCACCTCGCACATCAGCGCGGCGCGCGAGCTTTTGGCCGAGGATGGCGGCGTCGGCCGCAAGCTTGATTTCCTTGCCCAGGAATTCAACCGGGAGGCCAACACGCTGTGCTCGAAGGCAAGCGACGTCGAGATCACACGCGCTGGCCTCGCCTTGAAGACGGTCATCGACCAGCTGCGCGAGCAGGTCCAGAACATCGAGTAAGCAGGCGATAAGAGGGCGAGCGGAAAATCCGCCGGCGACGAGGACATGGTGGGAACGCCAACGATTGAACGACGCGGATTACTGCTGGTGCTGTCCTCGCCCTCGGGTGCGGGCAAGACGACGCTGGCGCGGCGCCTGATGGATGCCGATCGCGGCATCTCCATGTCGGTGTCGGTAACGACACGCAAGGCGCGCCCCGGCGAAGTGCACGGCCGCGACTACAATTTTCTCGAGGAAGCCGAATTCAAGCGCATGACCGAAGCCGGTGAGCTGCTGGAATGGGCGCGTGTGTTCGATAACTTTTACGGCACGCCGCGGGCGCCGGTCGAAGCCGCCATTGTGCAGGGTCAAGACGTGCTGTTCGACATCGATTGGCAGGGCGCCCAGCAGCTGTCGGAAAAGATGAAGCACGACGTGGTGCGCGTGTTCATCCTGCCGCCCTCGGCCGCCTCGCTCGAGCAGCGCTTGCGCGCCCGCGCGCAGGATCCCGAGGATGTCGTGCGCCGGCGCATGGATCAGGCATCGGCCGAGATCAGCCACTGGCCGGAATACGACTACGTCATCGTCAACACCGACCTGCCGACGTCGATGGAGGGCCTCACCGCCATCCTTGCCGCTGAACGCCTGCGGCGCGACCGCCTCAACGGCCTCACGTCCTTCGTACGCGGGATGCAAGCCAAGCTATGAGGGCCCGCATCGCTACATTCTGCGCTGTCACCGCCCTGCTACTTGCCACACCTGTTGCGACTGGCGCCGGCAACCCGCTCGGCGACGTCGGCCGCCATGAGATCATCGCCGCAAAGCCGGGTACCATCCTGCGCGTGTGGCCGCAGGTCGGCGGCTCGGTCGAGAACGCGACCGCCTATCGCATCATCTACCGCTCCACCGGGATGAACGGCGAGCCCATCGCCGTGTCGGGCGCGGTGCTGTTCCGCGACCAGGCGTCGCCGCGCGGCAAGCGCGACATCGTTGCTTGGGCGCACCCGACTACCGGAGTCGTCGAGCGCTGCGCGCCGACGCTGCTGCCCGATCTGTCCGGAACCATCGCCGGCATCGAGGAGATGCTCGACCGCGGCTTCGTCGTTGCCGCCACGGATTACGCCGGGCTCGGCGGCGAGGGGATGCACCCGTATCTCATCGGCGTCAGCGAGGCGCGTGCCGTGCTCGACAGCGTACGCGCGGCGCGACAGCTGCCCGACGCGGGAGCCGGCGATCGCTTCGCCGTCTGGGGACACTCGCAGGGCGGCCACGCGGCGCTGTTCACCGGCGAGCAGGCGGCCAGCTACGCGCCGGAGCTGAAGCTGGTCGGCGTCGCCGCGGCGGCTCCTGCAACTTATCTCGGCGAGCTCTTCAGGGCCGACAGCGGTTCCATCGGGGGCAACAGCTTGACGGCGATGGTGATCCTCTCCTGGTCGACGATCTTCAACATTCCGATCGACACGGTCGTCGTTCCCGCGGCCACGCGCACTTACGAAGCGGTGGCGCGCAGCTGCATCGAGAGAATCACCGAACTGTTGCGGCTCGAAGAAATCGAGGCGCCGTTGCAGCACGCATTCCTAAAGGTCGACCCGACCACCATCGAGCCGTGGCGGGGCATCATGCAGAAGAACACACCGGGCCAGGCGCCAGCCGGCGCACCGGTGCTGCTTTTGCAGGGGACGGCCGACGATCTGGTGCGGCCCCAGATCACCAAGCAATTCGCCAATCGATTGTGCGAGGCGGGCGCCGTGGTCGAGATGAAATGGCTGGAAGGCGTCTCGCACGGATTCGCCGGATATGACGGCGCCGGCGCAGCCGTCGCATGGATGGCGGATCGCTTCCGCGGCCACGCCGCGCCGAATGGCTGCGGCACCGCCCGGTAGCCGGAGCCGCAATCACCTGCGTCGCTTGGCGTACACCCTGTTGCGCCTTGGCGGCAGACAGCAAGCCTCCCGCCGCGATACGCTGCTCGCAGGCCCTCAGTATCGAGCATGGCGTATGCGCGTGCCCTTCCGTTTTGTCCTCTCCATCAGCATCGGCCTTTTGGGCGCTCTCGTAGTGGCGGCGCTTGCACCGACGCCTGCACAGGCGCAGCTGGCACTGCCAGGTCTGAAGCTCGACGTTTCGGCCGCCGAGATCCGCCGCGCCAAGCCGGGACGCGTCTTCCACATCTATCCGCAGATCGGCGGGGCGCCGGCCAACGCAAAAGCTTTCCGCATCATCTACCGCTCGACCAATCTCAAGGGCGAGCCGGTTGCGGTGTCGGGGACGGTGATCTATCCCGCCGGTCCGGCGCCAAGCGGAGGGCGGGACGTCATCGCCTGGGCGCACTATACGACCGGCGTCTCGACGCGCTGCGCGCCGACCTTGCTGCCCAATCTCTCCGGCACGATCCCCGGCCTCGAGGATATGCTGGCGCGCGGCTACGTCGTCGTCGCCACCGACTACGAGGGCCTCGGGTTGCCGGGGGTGCATGCCTACCTCGTTGGCGTCAGCGAGGCGCGCAGCGTCCTCGATAGCGTGCGCGCGGCGCGCAGTCTTGCAGGTGCGCACGCCACCGACCGCTTTGCCGTGTGGGGGCACTCGCAGGGTGGGCACGCGGGGCTGTTCAGCGCCGAGCTGGCGGCCGACTACGCGCCCGAGCTGAAGCTCGTCGGCGTCGCCGCCGCGGCGCCGGCCACCAACCTCGTCGAGCTGTTCAAGGCGCAGAAAGGCGCCATCGCCGGCGACGGTCTCATCGCCATGGCGCTGCTCTCGTGGTCGCGCACCTACGACCTGGCGCTCGACAGCGTGCTGGAGGAGGGTGCCCAGCGCAGCTTCGAGCGCGCCGCCGAAAGCTGCATCCAGTCGGTATCGCAGATCATCAACCTGCTTAAGGCATCGAAGTCGCTAAAGAAGGCGTTTCTCAAGGTGGATCCCACGACGGTTCCTGCCTTGCGCGCGCTGATGGAGCAGAACTCGGCCGGCCATGCACCCATAAAGGTGCCGGTGTTCATCGCCCAGGGCACGGGCGATGTAACGGTGAAGCCGCAGATCACCGTCGACTTCGCCAAGCAATTGTGTGCCGCCGGCACTCCGGTGACCATCAAACTATTAAAGAACGTGTCGCACAGTTTCGCCGCCGAGAAGAGCGCCTATGCCGCAGTCATGTGGATGGACGCGCGCTTCAAGGGCCGCCCGGCGCCGAGCGACTGCAAGAGGAGCTAATCGTGCTCGGTGCATCGTCAACGGCCGCATGCTAGCCGTCCTTTCATAGGTCAATCCCGCGATAGGTTCCCCATGCTCCGCTTCGCGCTCTCGCTGCGCTTCATCATGCTCATTGCCTCGATCGGAACGGCCGTCGGCGCGCTCGTGATGTTCTGGGAAGGCTCGGTGCACATGCTCAATGGCGCTCATGCAGCGGTCATTGGCCATGATCCCAAGGGTGCCGTCGCACAGGTGATGGGAGCCACCGACACCTACCTATTCGGCATCGTGCTGGTGATCTTCGCCTACAACATCGCCTTCGGCTTCGTGTTCGATTTGAGTAAAGCCGAGCGGCAGGTGCTGCCGGCTTGGATGCGCCCCTCGGGGATGCATGAGCTGAAAACGACGCTGGTGGGTGTCATCCTCGTCTATCTCGTCGTCGACTTCGCCACTGATTGGGCCGAGAGCAACTTCGTCGAAGCCTGGCCCGTGCTCATAAAGCCGATCTCGATCCTGCTCATCGCCGCGACCTTCCGCCTCCTGGTGATGCCGGAGCCGGGCGACAATCAGCACTAGGCGCCCAGACTGGCGGCGAACTCGTCGTAGCGCCGGCAACGTTCGGCCGGCGCACGGTGTTTTCGATGCAGGGGACTATCCTGCGAGTATGAATGTCGACTGAACTCAGCCTCATCGTTCTGCTGGCCGCACTGCTCCATGCAAGCTGGAATGCCCTGCTGCGCGCCGGCACGGACAGATTGTGGTCGATGACGATGATGTGCATAGCCGTCGCAGTCGTCTGCGCGGGGCTGGCCTTTGTCGTCCCCATGCCGGCGCGCGCGAGCTGGGGATGCGCAATCCTCTCGGCGTTGCTCCATGTCGGCTACAACCTGTTTCTCGTGCGGACCTATCGCAGCGGCGATCTCGGGCAGACCTACCCGATTGCGCGCGGCTCCTCGCCGCTGCTGGTGTCGCTTGGGGCGGCACTTTTCGCAGGTGAGCTGCCCGATCCGATCAGCATGGCAGGCGTGCTGCTGGTATCCGGCGGCATCATCTCGCTTGCCTTTCAAGGACGCAGGCTTGGGCCTGATAACCTGGCTTACGCCTTGGGCACCGGATGCTTCATCGGCGCCTACAGCGTCACGGATGGAATCGGCGCGCGGGTCTCGGGCACGCCGGTCGGCTATACGATCTGGATGTGCCTGCTGTGGGGCATCATGATGCTGCCCGTCTATGTCGTCCTCCGCGATTGGCGCAGCCTGATCCGGGGACCGCGAGAAACCTTAGTCGCGGCGGGTGGCGGCGTCGTTTCGCTATTCGCGTACGGGATCATCATCGTCGCCATGTCACTCGGCCCGATGGGACCTGTGTCGGCTCTCCGCGAGACCAGCGTAGTGTTCGCCGCGCTGATCGGCCGGTTCTTCCTGCACGAGCGGTTGACTGGCTACCGTATGGCCTCCTGCATTATCGTCGCGGTCGGCGCGATTTGCATCGGACATGATAGTGGGCCGGGTAAGACGCTACGCGGTGCGGCAGCTCTTCAAGCTTCTAGGGGCGCTGCAGGGTCGAGCGCTCATACGTCAGGGCGAGGCGTGCGAAGTCCTTCACGCTGACGTCCTCGGCGCGCAGGTTGCCGGCGATGCCGACGGCTTCCAAGAGCTGCTCCGGCTCGGCAACCAGCTGCTTGAGGCTTGAGCGCAGCATTTTGCGCCGCTGTCCGAACGCCGCCGCCGTCACGCGCGCCAAAGACTGTGGCGTGCACGGAGGCGAGGGCTCCTTGTGCGGGATCAACTCAACCACGGCCGATGCAACCTTCGGCGCCGGCGTGAACGCTTCACGCGGCACACCCAGTGCGATGCGCGGTGACGCGCGCCACTGCGCTAGCACCGAGACACGCCCGTAGACCTTGCTGCCGGGCGCGGCGACGATGCGCTCGGCGACTTCCTTTTGGAACATCAGCACCATGCGGTTGAACCACGGCGGCCACGGCTCGGTGTCGAGCCAGCCGGTGAGCAGCAGCGTGGCGACGCTGTACGGCAAGTTGGCGACAATGACGGCTTGCCCATGCGCGGGGCCGAGCAGCTTCGGCCAATCGGCGCGCAACGCATCGCCGAAGTGGACCTCGAGCTTGCCCGGGTAACGCTGCGCGATCATCTCCAGCGCGCCGCGCGTGCGCTCATCGCGCTCCACGGCGATGACGCGAGCGGCGCCCTCCATCAGCAGCGCACGCGTCAGGCCGCCCGGTCCAGGCCCGACTTCGACGACCGTGCGGCCCTCGAGCGAGCCGGCCGCACGCGCGATGCGTCGCGTCAGGTTGAGGTCGAGGATGAAGTTCTGGCCGAGGCTTTTTCTGGCGCTCAGATCGAAGGCGCGGATCACCTCGCGCAGCGGCGGCAGACCGTCGGGGCTGGTGCCGCCCCCGGGCGGGTCATCGCTCGCCGGCGCTCATGGCGGGGCGGCTGCAAGGCGCGCCGCAGCGATCGACGACGCCAGCTTCAGGGCTCTCGATGAAGCTGTGCGCCGAAGCGCGGCCCTCGGCCGCGATGTCGAAGGCGGTGCCGTGATCGGGCGAGGTGCGCACAAATGGCAGCCCAAGGGTGACGTTGACGCCCTCGTCGAAGCCGATCGTCTTCAGCGGGATCAGCGCCTGGTCGTGATACATCGCGATGACGGCGTCATAGCCGCGCCGCGCGGCGGCGTGGAACAGCGTGTCGGCTGAATGCGGCCCGGTCACCGACAGACCCTCGGCACGCAGGTCGGCGATCGCCGGTGCGATCGTGTCGATTTCCTCGCGCCCCATGGTGCCTTCCTCGCCGGCGTGCGGGTTGAGCCCGGCGACGGCGATGCGCGGGGCATCAATGCCGAAGTCGCGCTTCAACGCCGCGTAGGTCGTGCGCGCCGTCTCGAAGATGAGGGCGCGGGTGATCGCCTTCGGCACCTCGGCGAGCGCGCAATGCACGGTGAGCGGCACGACGCGCAGCTCGTGCGAGGCGAGCATCATCACCGGATGGTGGTGCTTGCCGCGTGTGCCGCTCGGCGAGCGCGGCGAGGAACTCCGTGTGGCCGGGGAAGGGGAAGGCGGCGCTCTTGAGCACGTGCTTGGCGATGGGGTTGGTCACGATGGCGGAGGCTTCGCCGCGCACGACGGACGCCGTCGCCGCTTCGATCGCATGCACGATGCCGGCGGCGTTGGCGGGATCGCCGATGCCGACGCGGACGCCGGCCGGAAGGGGGCTGTGCAACACGGGCAGCGCGGTCGCCGAATGCCTCCAGCGCTTCACTCGGCGCGTCGACGGCCGCGATGGGAACCGGCAGTCCGAGGCTGCCGCGCGCGTTCGGCGAGGACGTCCTGGTCGGCAAATACGACGAAGGGATCGAGGCCTTGTCGCTGCGCTCCGAGCCAGGCGCGAAGGGTGATCTCCGGGCCGATGCCGGCGGGGTCGCCCATGCTGACGGCCAGCGGCCGGCGCCGGCGCCAGGGTCTGCGGCCGGGCCCATCAGCGGAACTCGATGTGGGCGTCCGTACGCAGATCCTTCAGGTGCTTCTTGGAGAGGATCTCGAACTCCTTCTGGCGCAGCTCGTTCTGCGCGGTCTCGCGCTTCGCGTCGGCCGCCTTGACCAGCTTGCGTCCGCACACGGCCCACAGCTCGACGCCGTTCTCGCCGATGGTGGCGGGGCAGCAGCTCGTCGTCGTGGGCGCTGAGCAGCAGGCTGCGCGTCGGTTCGGGCAAGCTCGTCGGGCGGCGATCGCCGAGGTTGTCGAAGCGGGCGCCGGGAACGCCGCGCGCCATCGCCTCCATGCTCTTGCAGCCGGTGAACTTGCCGCGCAGCTGCTCTGCGTCGCTGAGGCGCTGGGCGAGACGCTTCTGATCCTGGTTGGGCGGCAGCGACAAGCAGGATGCGGTGGATCGCGCAGCTCGACGTCGTCCTGGCCCTCGGACGGTGGCGACCATGCGGTCGACGTCGCGGTTGGCGACCGTGATCTGGTGGCCGAACTTGCGGCGGATGACGTCGGCCCACGACAGCGACGCGCGGATGCGCTCGCGCATGGCGGCGATGCTGGCGCCCATCTTGGCCATGTGCTCGGCGAACTGCGCGGACGTCATCTTGTTGCGCTCGGCCATGCCGCTGACGACGCGCTCGACCTCGTCGTCGCCGGTCGACGACGCTGACAGCTCTTGGCCTCCTGCAGCTTCAGGCGCTCATCGATCAGCTCGTCGAGCGCCTGCTTGCGCGCCAGTCGGCACGTACTCTTTCTCGATCTGCGATTTGAGGCTGCTGACGAACTCGCCCTGCAACTGCTTGACGCGCGCTTGCTGCTCGGCCTCCGATCTTCGGCGGATTGGCCTTCAGCCGCTTCATGGCGAAGGCCTTGAACTGCTCGTTCATGCTCGGCGACTTGAGCTTCGCCTGCAGCTTGCGCTGCACGTCGGGCGCGCCCAGCATCGCCAGCGCCACGCGCTGCTCGATCTCGTAGCCGGTGATCGGCTCGTCGTTGACGAGGGCGACGATCGATTGGATCGGCCTGCCCGTCGGCTCGTCCTGCGTCGCCTTGGCGGTCTGCGTGCGCTTCTCGGCGCCCTGGGCAGAAGTTGATGGCCGGCACCGCTGCCAACGCCAACGAGAGCGCGCAGACAGTGACGGCGGCGCTCACCGCGGACGTGAACCCGCCGCGCACGCGCGCCGGCTCCTTCCCCTGGGGGGCGGGAATGCCGGCTCGGTTGGACAAGGCCCATGTCTCGTGTCTTCCAATTGTCTTCGGCGGCGTGGCGTAAATGGACTGCGTGCGCTGCGGCCATTATGCGCCCTGCGCCGGGCTTTGGCGCGCCCGGCATGCGCTGAGGCGGCCGCTAGGCCGCTGGCGGTTTATCGACGCAAACATTGGCGGTCCCGTGGCGCGGACTGTGCACCTGGACCCAGGCCGGCGAGACAGCTCGCGCCCGTCGCAACGCCGGCCGGCAGGGCAGCGGACACCCTGACTGGGTTAACCGCCCGACTGCTGCTCGCTGATGCCGTGCCGCTGAGCACGTCGGTCGAATAGCCGAACTCGCCGAGATGCTTCAGCTCGAAGCGCAGCATGAGCGTCTGACCGTCGACGATATCCTGGTTGTAGTAGTAGTTGTCGGTGTACGTCGCGGTGAGCACGAAGCACTCGTCGGCGTAACGCACCTGGAACATGTCCGAGGCGATCTGGTCGTCGTCGATGTCGTAGCGCATCGCCGTGGCGACACTCCAGCGGTCGGTCAGGCGCGACATTGAGGCTGCCGTAGACGTCTTCCTGCGCCGTCAAGATGCCGTTGGTCGGGTCCGTGTTCAGGTAGGCGTAGACGGCGTTCATCGAGAACGGTCCGATGTTCACCTGGCCGCCGGCATCCTGGCGGCGGATGTCGAGGGTGTCCTGATCGAAGCGCGACTGCGAGATCAGCTGCAAGAAGCTCCACGGCGCTACGTAGGCGCCGAGCACGTAGTCGGAACGGCTGTTCTGCAGGCCGCTGAAGGGCGTGAAGGTCGGGTTGCCGTATTCGTCGATGCCCGGGTTGGTGTACGCGTTGTCGCCGGCGAGCTGGAAGCTTTCACCGGCGAGGACGCGTGCGTAGCCGCCGCCGTTGGACTGGAAGGTGTACTGCAGGCCGACGTTGGCGCGCGTGCCGGTCTCGATGCGGTCGTAGCCGGAGAACTTCGTCACCTCGAACAGGTTGGTGTCGTCGAACACGAGGCTCTGGGCGTCCTCGTTCGGCAGGTTGTCCTGCCGCACGGTCGCCTGCCGGGCGATGATCTGGCCGATCGGCTCGATCACGTGCGAGCCGCCGCTGGTGTTGGCGACCCACGGATAGGCGAGGGTGACGCCGGCCAGCGCCAGGCCGCGGGCGAACGAGGTGTCGTAGGTGCACCGTCGTCGGCGATCTGCGGATCGATGTAGTCGCTCAGCTGGTAAAGGTCGCCGCGCAGCTGCGCGAACGGCGTGTAGGTGATGCCGAGCGGATCGGCGAAGCGGCGGCGCCAGTTCAGCTCCGTGACGACGCGGTTCATCTGCTCGTTGCCGCCGGCGAACGGCGCGATCAGCGTCGGATCCTGCTCGCTGGAGAAGCTCAGCGCGTTGGTGTTCCACGTCAGCTCGCCGCCGAGGATCGGGTCGGCGAACACGTAGTTGTAGTCGATGATCGGATGCGCGAGCGACTCGGACTCCGGCGTGTCGGTGAACATCAGGCCGCCGAAGTGGTACAGCTCCATGCCGAAGTAATTGCGGTCCGAGATGCCCTCGAGGAACACCTTGTTGACGCGGTCCGTCAGCAGCATGTTGTCGAGCTTGTAGAAGCGGCGGAACGTGTCGTCGCTCTCCAGCGTCACGTCCCAGCCGAACTTCCACCAGCTCGACCGAGATGAACAGGCCCTTGGTCTCAAGGCTGCCGCGCCAGCCGTCGTACTGGTCGCGGTTGGCGATCGCCGACGGCAGGTTGGCGGCAGTCCTGATCGATACCCTGCGCCTTGATGTAGTACTGGCCGTTCTCGGTGCGGTGCCGCCAGTCGCCCTGCCACAGGATGCCCTGGCGCGAGGTGTACATCGGGTAGAACGTGAAGTCGTAGTTCGGCGCCAGCGCGAAGTAGTACGGGATCGTCGTGCAGTAGCCGAGGGTGTCGGACGTCGACGGCTGCGGCATCAGGAAGCCGGACTTGCGCTTCACCGACGGGTCGGCGTGCTCGAAGTAGGGCGTGTAGAGGATCGGCACGCCGAACAGCTCGAACTGCGCGTCCTGATAGCTGATGGTCGCCGCTGCCTGGTCGTGGATGACGGTTGCCGCGCTCAAGCACCACAGCGGCGGCATGCCGTCGGTGGTTTTGCAAGGCGTGAAGCGTCCGTTCGTGAACACGGTCGTGTTGCCGCCGCGGCGCGTCGCCGTCTCGGCGGCGATGCGCGTGTCGTCGGCGGCGACGATCGACAGCTGCGATACGAAGCCGTCGCGGAAGTCGTCGGTGAGCTTATCCGGTCGGCGCGGACGATGTTGCCGTTCGGCTCCTTGAGCGTGACGTTGCCGACCGCCGTCAGCGTGTTGGCCGACTGGTCGTAAACCACTTGGTCGGCAGTCAGGATGTAGTTGTTGTAGTAGATCTCGACGTTGCCGCGCGCGACGACCTTGTTGCCGCCGGTGTCGTAGATCAGCTCGTCGCCCTGCAGATAGAGCGGCTGCGACTTGTCGATGTTGCGTGACGGCCCGACCATGCTCTGCTTGGGGAACGAGCTCGATTTCTCGACCCCCGGAGCGAGTGTCGATGGATCTTGAGCGTGCGCGTCAGGCGATAGCGAAGAGCGCAGCAAGCAGGAGTGCGAGCACGCCAAAACGCACCCAGCCAGCAGCCTCCCGGCGCCGACAGGTGACGCGTGACGATCCGCAACCCTCTTGCGGTGCCCGCGTGTGACGCATCACTCAGCCATCCTCCTGGTGCAGCAGTACCGAAGCCGAGACAATCAAAACGAGGACCACGGGCAACCAGATCGCCGCCCAAGGAGGCGTCAATCCAGCCACTCCGACTTGCCGGGAGACTTCCGAAAGAAGAAAGAAGCCGAACCCCCCCACCAGTCCAGCGATGACCATAGTCTGGATGCCGCCACCGCGGAATGACCGCAACGACACAGTGGCCCCCAAAAGGACCATCGCCGCGCACAGTAAAGGCCTTGACAGCAGGGCTTCGTACTGAATGCGCAAACGGTCTGATGAAAGTTTAGCCTTTTCAGCCACTTCTATGAGCGCCGGCATTTCCCAGAACGACACCGAGAACGCTGTTCCCAGCGCGTCCGTGACGCGATCCGGTGTAAGGTATGTGGACACGAGGTAGATATCGAATTTTTCGGGCTCTCGTCCGATGCGCACGACCCACGCTTCCTGGACCTCCCAATAGCCCTCGCGAAGGTCGGCGCGCTTGCCGTCGACGCGCTCCACGAAGTGCCCCTCGCTGTCGTACACGAACATCGAAACCGCGTGCAGCGTCAGGCCCTTGTTGGTGGCTAGTAGCGCGCTGATGACCGACTGCCCGTCGGTACCGTTCTGGCGCAGCCAGGATGCCCCCGAGCGCGACCGCAACAGATTGGCTTCCTTGCCGAAAGCCTCGGCAAAGAGATTCTCGGAGGCATCGCGGCCCGCTGCCGCCATCGGGTTGAAGATGGTGACCGTCAACACGCCTACGGCGAAGGCGACGAAGACGCCGGGGCGCAGGAACTGCCAAGCCGACATGCCGCCGGCCCGCATCACGGTGAGCTCGCTCTTACGGCTCAGCTGCAGGAGGGCCATGATCGAGCCGACCAGCACGGCAAAGCCGATGAGGAACTCGGCGTAGGCGGGCAGCCGCAGCAGGGCGATCAGCCCGAGCGTCGCCAGCGGCACCTCCCCGAGCTTGCCCGACTGGCGCAGCAGCTCCACGAAATCAATGAGATAGATCAGCACCGCGCACAGCAGGTACACGGCCAGCATCGCCAGCAGGAAGCGCATGCCGATGTAGACGCCGAGGGTGCGCGTGCGTGCCAAGGGCGCTATCTCCGGCCGCCGGCGGTGCCGGGCAGCGATGCGCCGGCCCGAGATCAGCCCGATAAGGAATGAGAACGCCTGTGCGATGGGGTCGAAGATCAGTCCCGGCAGCCGCGAGTTGGACAGCACCCGGCGCGCCTTCTCCATGATCATCAGCGAGCCCAGCATGGCGGACAGCGGCAGGGCATAGAGTAGCGGCGTCGCCGCCTCGTTGATGACGACCACGTTGTTGAGCGCCAGGCCGCCGAGGCGCAGCGCCGCCGCGAGAACGACAGCGATCGCCACCTGCTTGACGCGGTTTTGCCGTGTCGAGTGGGCCTGGCCGACAGCGGCCAGCGCGATCAGGGCGAAGGCGAGGGGGTAGAGCGGGTTGGCGAAGCGCTCATGCAACTCGGCGCGGAACTTGCCCGGGCCCTTGCGGTAGCTGTTGGAGGTCGCCTCCGGATAGAGCAGCTCGCTCAGGTAGCGCTCGCGCGGCTTCAGATCCTCGTCGTCGTCGAGCTTCTTCTCGAACTGGTCGAGGTCGACGGCGTATTTCTCGAAGGCGATGATCTGTGCCGGCTCGTCCTTGTCGGTGCGGCGGACGATATGCCCATTGGTCATGACGAGATAGTTCGACGGCGCCTTCTGCACGATGACGCCGCGCTCGGCGAGATAGGACTGGTTGAGCTCCTTGTTGCGCGTGTCGTGCACGATCAGACCCAGCAGCTCGCTGTTGGGGGCGCGCTCGCGGATATGAAAGGTCAGTCCTTCTTCGGGGCTGGAAAAGCTGCCCGGCTGGATGACCTGCGTCAGGATGTTGGCGCGCACCTGCACGATGTATTCGCGCAGCAGCTTCAGGCTCCACGGCATGGCGAGGTGATTGACGAAGGCGACGCCGAGCGCCACCAGCAGCGCCAGCACCATCAGCGGCTTCGCCGCCCGCCAGATCGTGGCGCCCGATGCCGTCAGCACGATGAGCTCGCTGTCGCCGTTGAGCCGGTTGAGCGTGTGGGTGCAGGCGATCAGCAGCGAGAAGGGCGCGATGATGGCCATGAGGTTGGGCAGCGCCAGCGTCGTCATCTTGATCAGCATCCACACGTCCTGACCTTGCGAGGTCACGACGTTGAGCTGGCGCAGGGCGAGCGCCATCCAGACGATGCTCGACAGCGACAACAGGATGATGAGCAGCGCGGACCCGGCCTGCCGAAAGACATACCTTTCGAAGATCGTCATGCTGACCGAGTGAATAAGAGGGCGGCGCGGGATGCCGGCCCCCGGCCCGTCCCATGGCCCCACGTCCCACGCCAGAGTGGCGGAAATTCGGCTTTTCCCCAGTGGCTTGGCGCCTGTGGCGCGGGTGCCATGCGCGCCGCATGGAAAGGACGGCCGGAAAACAGGCGAACAAGGCAGGAACAGCGCAGCGAACACGGCGGCTTGATGGCCTTTGCTGCCCGGCTCGCTTGCAAGCGCGGCGCTCGCGGGTTAGCTCGGAGATACCAACGTTTCGGACTTCCCTGCCTTCACATGCATGGCTCAGGGTCCCTGCTCGGCGGCGGGGTCTAGCGCGGATTGCATCCGCGAGGCGCTGTGCATCCAGGCGGGAATCCGTTTCCTAAGGCATCGCCACCTGGAGCTCCCGCGCATGACCAGCCGCCCCGAAATCGTCTTCCAAGCGCTCTCAGCCGACCTCGAGCCGACCGTCATCGTGCTCGCCGGCGAAGACGTGGCGCTGGGGGCCCGCGGCCGTGAGATCGACCAGCGCACGGGCGGCGTGCTCGGCAAGGCCGCGGAGGCCGCGCAGTACAAGGGGCGCAAGAAGTCGACGCGTCGAGGTGCTGGCGCCGCCGCGTCTCGGCAGCGTCAACCGCGTCGTGCTGGTCGGCACCGGCAAGACGAGCGATCTCAGCGAGAACGATTGGGTGCTGCTCGGCGGCACGGCCGGCGGCGCCATCAGCGCGCGCAAGACGAAGTCGGCGAGCATCATCGCCGAGGCGGCCGACAACGGCGGCACCAAGCCGGAGGCGATCGCCGCGATGCTGGCCTTCGGTGCCGCCCTGCGCCACTACGATTTCCGCAAATACCTGACGAAGCGCAATTCGGAGGATGAGAACGGCGAGCCCAACGGCCTGCAAAAGCTCGTCATCCATACGGCCGACCCCGACAAGGCGCGCGCCGCGTTCGCGCGCTACGAGGCCGTCGCCAACGGCATCGTCACCGCGCGCGATCTCGTCAACGAGCCGGCCAACGCGCTGGGCCCGGTCGAGTTCGCCGATCGCGTCAAGGAGCTGGAGAGCTCCGGGCTGGAGATCGAGATTCTCGACGCCGACCAGATCGCCGAGCTGAAGATGGGCGCGTTGCTGGCCGTCGCGCAGGGCAGCGTACGTCCGGCGCGCGTCGCCATCATGCAGTGGCACGGCGCCAAGTCGAAGCGCGCGAAGCCGCTGTGCTTCATCGGCAAGGGCGTCGTCTTCGACACCGGCGGCATCTCCATCAAGCCGGCCGCCGGCATGGAGGACATGAAGGGCGACATGGGCGGCGCCGCTGCGGTCGTCGGCACCATGCAGGCGCTCGCCGAGCGCAAGGCCAACGTCAACGTCATCGGCATCATCGGTCTCGTCGAGAACATGCCGTCGGGTGCCGCGACGCGGCCCGGCGACATCGTGCGCGCGCACTCGGGCAACACGGTCGAGATCCTCAACACCGACGCCGAGGGCCGCCTCGTCCTCGTCGACCTCATCTCCTACGTGCAGGAGCGCTTCAAGCCGCGGCTGATGATCGACCTCGCGACGCTCACCGGCGCCATCATGGTGGCGCTCGGCAAGGAGTACGCGGGCCTCTTCGTCAACGACGACAAGCTCGCCGCCGACCTGCTGGAAGCATCCGCCGAGACGGGCGAGAAGCTGTGGCGCATGCCGCTCGACAAGGCCTACGACAAGATGCTCGAGTCGAAGAATTGCGACATCAAGAACATCGGCGGGCGCTGGGCTGGCGCCTGCACGGCGGCGGCCTTCATCAAGTACTTCGTCAAGGACACGCCGTGGGCGCACATCGATCTCGCCGGCACGGCCATGGACGCGCCGAAGTCGGAGATCAGCCCGAGCTGGGGCGCGGGCTGGGGCGTGCGGCTGCTCGGACCGGTTCGTGTCCGACAAGTACGAGAAGGCCGAGAAGTGAGGCTCTGGGCGGCGCCGATAGCCATGGGTATCGGCTACGGTAACACGCTGGAAATACGTCGTTAATGCTACGACTTATTTTCCATAATATATATTATGCGAATGCCGTACGCGCGCTCAGGCTCGCCGGATCAGCGGTCGTCCTGGTCACGGGCAACGGCAAAGTCGAAGTCCCAGTGTCACAGCAGCGCGTCCTCGGCCTGGCGCACGGCGTCGGCGATGAGGGCCGCGTAGACGGCGCTGACGAAGCCCGACAGCACGTTGACGCTGATGACGACGCCGACGAGCCGCGCCCATTGCGGATCGAGAACCACGCCGAGCGCCTTGACGATGAACTCGTCGAACGCCTGCTTGAGCTGGAAGAACAGCTCGCTCACCTGGGCGATCGACGGCTCTGCCGGCGTGTTGAAGATGATGTCCCAGCCGATGCCGGTGACGTTGGCCGGCGGCACGATGTGGCCACGGCGAGCAGCGTCAGGCCGGCCGAGAACAGCAGGCCCAGCGGCGGCGCCAGACGGAAGTAGCCCCAGCGCATCGGCAGCGCTTCGGCGCGGATCGACAGCAGCCGCAGCACGGCGGCGCCGGCGTAGACGCACAGCCCGAACAGAACCGCCACCCAGAACAGGCGATCGGTGTTGGTGCCGGCGAAGGTGAACAGCGCGGCGACGCCTGCCAGCAGCGCCTTGAACAGCGCCTCGGAAGCGCCGACCAGAACCGTCAGGAATGTGCCGCGCTTGACGAGGCCGCCGAAATAGAACGGCAGCTCGTAGCGCAGCCGCGCCACCTCAAGCCGCAGGCCGAGCACGAAGCTCAAGCGCTGCCGTCACGCCGGCGAACACGAACGGATAGTAGAAGGCGAAAGCCGCCAGCGCGACGACGGCCGCCACCTCGCCCGCCATGATGACGGCGTTGGCGATGATGCGCAGGATGATCATGCCGCCCCGGTCCGTCGCAAAGCCCTCGGGCGCCCTTCAGCCGGCGCGCCGCTTCCCCGTGCCGATGGTAGACCGGAGCGCCAAGGGGAAACAATGCCGGAAACAATGGCCGTGTGGGGTGGCGTCTACTGGAGCGACGAGACCGTCTGCGGGGCGTGGCACACGGCGTCCTTGAGGCGAACGCCAGTGCGCCTCGAACGGGAACGACCGGCGATAGGCGCGGAACTGGCCGCCGGTGTCGCCGATGATCTGCAGCTCGAGGGCGCCTGCCGGCTCCGGCCCGGCACGAAGACCGACGTCTGCACGACGTAGGGCTCGGTTCCCGGCGCGAGCTCGAGCGTGCCCTCGAACCGACGTAGTGTTGCTCCTCGACGTGCCGCCGGCATCGAGCTTCAGCGCCGTGCCGCCGCACTTGTCGTTGGCCTCCACGCTTGATCCCGCACCAGCTCTGCCGCAGGCGACGATGTCGAGCGTCAGCGGACCGCCGCTGTCGCCCGCATAGCTCTCGTCCCTGCCAGCGCCCGGCGATCGTCTCGCCGCCCGTGTCTGCCGCGGCGAGCGGCGAGGCCGCCGTTGCCAGAACACAAAACTGCTCAATATGACTTTCAACATGACGTGCCTCTGAAAACGGCCTTTGCGCCCTTTGACCGATGATCAGTGACCAGCGACGCCACAACAGCACTGCGCACCGGCGAATTTATGCCCGCGCTTTCGCCTCGCTTGCCGGCACGCTCTTCCGACTCTTGCCGTCATTTGCGGCGTGTTGCTGCTGGCCGTGCCGACCGGCGTCGTCGCCGTGACGCAGGGGCTGGGGGCCATCCCGCTGCCCTACAATCTTTTCGTCGTCGACCAGCGCCTGCCGGGCATCTTCAAGCTGCACATGCTGGCGTCCGGCGCTGCGCTACTGCTCATCCCGATCGTCATCGCGCTCCGCCGCAACAGCGCCTGGCACCGCCCGCTCGGGCTACGCCGCCGCGCTGTGCCGTGCTGCTCGGCGGGCTGACGTCGATGCCGGTCGCCCTCTACAGCCATTCGGTCGCCATCGCGCGGGCCGGCTTCTCTTGCTCAGGGCATCGTCTGGCTGGCGCTGATCGCGCTGGGCATCATGGCCATCCGCCAGCGCCGCTTTGCCGATCACGCGCGGCTGATGCTGGCCATGGCCGCGGTCGCCTCCGGCGCCCTGTGGGTGCGCCTGACGACGACCATCGCCACCAGCTACGATCTGCCGTTCGATCCGATCTACGGCTGCGCCGCCTGGCTCGGCTGGCTGGTCCCGCTCGCCGTCGTCACGCTGCTGCCGACGCCCTGGGCGCCGTCCTTGCGCAAGCCGGCACGCCGCTAGCTCTCGCGAGGGCGTGCGTCATCGATTAGGGTGCCGCGCATGAAACCCTCCAAAGACATCTCCCGCCTCATCGAGATCATGGCTGCGCTGCGCGATCCGGACACGGGCTGTCCGTGGGATCAGCAGCAGACGTTCGCGACCATCGCGCCCTACACCATCGAGGAAGCCTACGAGGTGGCCGATGCCATCGCGCGCGGCGACCTGCCCGACCTCAAGGACGAGCTCGGCGATCTGCTGCTGCAGGTCGTCTATCACGCGCGCATGGCCGAGGAGCAAGGCGCGTTCGCCTTCGGCGACGTCGTCGAGGCGGTCACGACGAAGATGATCCGCCGCCATCCGCACGTGTTCGGCACCGAGGCGGAGCGCGCTGCCGGCGTCGCGGCCGGCTTCTGGGACAAGCGCCAAGGCGGCGGAGAAGGCAGGATAAGGCCGCGGGCGGCGTTCTCGACGACGTGCCGGTCGCCCTCCCCGCGCTGACGCGCGCCATCAAGTTGCAGAACAAAGCCGCCAAGGTCGGCTTCGACTGGCCGTCGCTGGCGCCGGTGTTCGCCAAGCTCAACGAGGAGATCGCCGAGCTCGAGGAGGCGATCGCCGACAACGGATGCAGCCCGGATCGAGCCGCCATCGAGGAAGAGTTCGGCGACCTGCTGTTCGTCGTCGCCAACGTCGCGCGCCACTGAAGCTCGACCCGGAGGCGGCGCTGCGCGCCGCCAACGAGAAGTTCACCCGCCGCTTCCGCTACATCGAAGCGCAGCTCGCCGAGCGCGGCTCCTCGCCCGGCGCAGTCGGACCTCGCCGAGATGGACGCCCTGTGGGACGAGGCCAAGGCCAACGGCCAGTAGAGCTGCGCGACCGCTGGCGTTGCGTCCGCGAGCAGCAGCTCTAGTTCTCATGCCGCGCTCGGACAGGTCCTCGGGCAGCGGCTCGGCTGGCTTCTGGCCCAGACGCTTGTTCACCGCCATCGTCACGAACCATAGCGCGACGCCGATGGCGATGAGGATGCCGGCGATCACGTATTGCTGCGGATCGCGGCCCGTCCATGGACCGACGAGGAAGGCGCAGCACAGCCCGCCGAGCACGGGCACGAAGGTCGGCGCGCGGAAGTGTTTGTGCGCGACGGTGTCCTTGCGCAGCACCAGCACCGCGACGTTGACCACCGTGAACACGCACAGCAGCAGCAGCGCCGTCGTGCCGCCCAGCGCCGGCACCTCGCCGACGAAAGCGATGAGCGCGAACGCCAGCAGCGTCGTGAAGCCGATGGCGATGTACGGCGTGCGCCGGGTTGCATGCACCTTGCCGAGCACCGCCGGCAGCACGTGCTCGCGGCTCATGCCGTAGATCAGGCGGCTCGCCATCAGCATGTTGATCAGCGCGCTGTTGGCCACGGCGAACATGGTGATGATGCCGAACACGCCGAGCGGAAAGCCCGGCGCGCCCGCCTGCACCACCTTCAGCAGCGGCGTCTCGCCCTCTCCCAGCTCCTCGGGCGAGACCAGCGCGATGGCCGAGATGGAGACGAGCACGTAGATGACGCCGGTGAGGACGAGCCCGGTCAGCAGCACCTTGGGAAAGATGCGGCTGGGGTCCTTGCGTCTCCTCGGCCATGTTGACCGAGTTCCTCGAAGCCGACCATGGCGAAGAAGGCGAGCGTCGTGCCGGCGATCACGCCCCACACGATGCTGCCGTCGGCGCTGGTGTTGAACGTCATGGCGCGCGACAGATCGCCGGTGCCGGCGCCGATCGCCCACGCGCCGATGGCGATGATGATGAGCAGGCCCGACAGCTCGACGACGGTCAGCAGCACGTTGATCTTCACGCTCTCGCCGACGCCGCGGAAGTTCACCGCCGCGATCACCGACATGAAGACGAGGCCGACGAGCGTGACGCCGAAGCCACCAAGGCCGAGCCCCATCGAATTCGGAGAAGTTGGCCGCGAAGGCGCGCGAGGCCGTCGATGCCGAGGTGATGCCCGAGCACATGACGGCGAAGGCGATGAGGAAGGTGACGAAGTGGATGCCGAAGGCGCGGTGCGCGTACAGCGCGGCGCCGGCCGCCTTCGGATACTTGGTGACCAGCTCGAGGTAGCTGAAGGCGGTCAGCATAGCGACGCCGAAGGCGACGAGGAACGGCAGCCATACGGCGCCGCCGACGTGCTTGGCCACCTGGCCGGTGAGCGCATAGATGCCGGTGCCGAGGATGTCGCCGACGATGAACAGCAGCAGCAGCCACGGGCCCATGACCCGGTGCAGCTCCGGCTCGCCCGAGCCGGGCGCGGCCGCAGATGCGGACGTGTCTCGCTTGTCGGCGGCATCGGCCATTGCGGTCCCCCTGAGGCAGGAGAGCGAGTGTGACCGGCCGGGTGCGCGCCCGTCAAACGAAAGCGTGGCGCGCCAGGCCTAAGCCTCGCGCGCCACGCAATGTAGTGCCCGTAATGTGTTAGCGAGCGGCCGAGGCGCTGCCGGAGCGACGCTTGCCGCCACCGCCGCCCTTGCCGCCGCGCGCTTCGGCGCCGCGCTGGGGACGATAGCCGCCCGAGCCGTTGCCGCCGCCGCCTGGAACCGCCGGGACGGCGACCGCCGCCGGCCTTGTGGCCGCCATTGCTGTGACCGGCAGGGCGTTGACCGCCCTGCTGGTGGCGATGTCCGCGCTCGCCGCTGCTGCCCATGCCGACCGTGCTGACGAGCGAAGCATCACCCGAGCGATCGCTCGCCGGGATCGACTGCCGCGTCAGGCGCTCGATGTCGCGCAGGAAGGCGCGCTCATCGTTGGAGCACAGCGAGATGGCGATGCCCTCTGCCCCGGCGCGCGCCGTGCGGCCGATGCGGTGCACGTAGCTCTCCGGGATGTTGGGCAACTCGAAGTTGACGACGTGGCTCACCTCATCGATGTCGATGCCGCGCGCGGCGATGTCCGTGGCGATAAGGCCGCGGATGCGGCCATTGCGGAACTCGTGCAGCGCCGCTTCGCGCTGACGCTGGCTCTTGTTGCCGTGAATGGCGGCGACGAGGATGCCGGCGGCCTCGAGATGACGGGCAACCTTGTCGGCTCCGCGCTTGGTGCGCGTGAAGACGAGCGTGCGCTTCATGGCCGGGTCCGAGAACAGCTCGACCAGCAGCGCGCCCTTCTTCTGCGGCTCGACGTGGATGACGCTCTGCACCACGCGATCGGCGGTCTTGGCGACCGGGGTCACCGCGACGCGCAGTGGATCGCGTAGCATCTCGGCAGCCAGGGCGCCGATCTCACGCGGCATGGTGGCCGAGAAGAACAGGCTCTGGCGGCGCTGCGACAGCTTGCCGAGGATTTTACGGATGGGCGCGATGAAGCCCATGTCGAGCATCTGGTCGGCTTCGTCGAGCACCAGGATCTCGGTGCCCTGCAGGTTCACGCTGCGCTGCTCGATGTGATCGATCAGACGCCCGGGCGTGGCGACAAGAATGTCGACGCCGCGAGCCATGGCGTTGACCTGCGGACGGAACGGCACGCCGCCATACATGGTGGCGACGGTGAGACCCGTCTGCTTGCCGTAGACGCGGAAGCTCTCGGCGATCTGCGAGGCAAGCTCACGCGTCGGCGAGAGGACGAGCGCACGCGGGCCGCCGCGCAACGCCGGCTTCCGATCGGCGAAGAGACGATGCAGCATCGGCAGCGCGAAGGCCGCCGTCTTGCCGGTGCCCGTCTGGGCGATGCCCATGAGGTCGCGGCCGGCGAGCACGCCGGGAATGGCCTGCGCCTGAATTGGGGTTGGAGTTGTGTATCCCTCGGCTTCCAGTGCCTTCAGCAGCAGCGGATTGAGGCCGAGCTCGGAAAACGTGGTCGCAAAGGTAGCGGGTGTAGTGGTCGTCGTAGTGGCAATGGTCAATTTCATATCTTTCATGATTGCGGGCCACGCGCGCAGACAGCGGCCAAGCGCAATGCCTGGCCGAGCGCGAGCGAACGCGGCGGTACTCAAGAGAGCCCCGCGTGGCCTGGGCTTTCATATGGAAAGGGAGATCAGAGGCGCTCAACAGGAGGACAACAAAGCGGCCGGGAGGCCTGAAGACGTTGTCCGTTCACGCGGCTGGAGCGCCGATGGCCGCTCGGGATTGCCCCGAACGATGCGGGTATATGGCATGCTGCGCTGCCGAAAGCAAGGCTGCTCATGATCTTGGCGCCGCGTCTTGCGAGCGCATCATCAGCCGACTGCAAGATGCCGATGCCCTCTCCCAATGCGCTAACCACGTTCGCATCTCGTGCCCTAGCGCGGGCGGACGCGGACGTTGGCCATCATGCCTCCGTCCTCGTGCTCGAGGATGTGGCAGTGGAAGGGAAACTTGCCGACGATGAGCGGATTGGTGAAGGGCACCTTGACCTTCACCACGCCGGGCACGCGCGTTTTGGGATCGCGGAACGGAACGTCGACGTTGTCGCGCATGCCGGTCATCTCCAGCGGATTATCGCCGACCGACTGCACCAGGAAATCGAGCTGGTGGATGTGAAAGGTGTGGCGCTCGTCGGTGTCGTTGATGATCGTCCATTCCTCCACGTCGCCGAGCTTCACGTCGACATCGATGCGGTTGATGTCGAATTCGCGGCCGTTGATGAAGAACGTCTTCCCGTCCTCGCTCTCCGTGTAGGTGATGGTGCGCGTTGCGCGTTACCGGCAGCGCGGCGATGCGCTCCGCTCTGCCCGTGTCGGGTTGCATATCCGCGGCCGGGCTGTGACAGGCGCGCGCGGATGCGATCTGCTTCGCCGGTCACCGGCGCGCCGGTGACGTTCAGCGTCCCCAGAACCAATTCCGGATTGGGGTCGCCCGCCGTGCCGGTATCGACGGCTCGGGTGCGGAGCCCGTAAAGGCGCGCCACGCCCACCTCGACGACGACGCGGGCGCGCGATGCCGGTGGCAGGAACACGTGATCGATCTCGACCGGACGTGGCAGCGCATTGCCGTCCTGCTCCAGGAGCCAGAACCTATGGCCGTCGAGCGCCAGGTCGAAATAGGCGTCGGCGCCGAGATTGCCGATCTCCCAGATCTCGAATGAGCCGGGCGTCGCAGCCATTACGCCGCCGAGCACGCCGTTGATCGTCTTGGTCTTCGGATCGTTTTCGTCCGCACCCGGCAGCTCGGCGTCCTTTAGGATGAGCGTGCGCCGCTTCAGATCCTGCAGCTCGGGATAGCGCCGCCCGATGAGATCCTCGATCACCAGCAGGCCGGACATGCCGCTCAGCACCTGCGCTTCCGAGATGCCATGCGGGTGCGGGTGATACCAGAAGAGGCCGGTGGCGTGATCGGCCGGGACCGTCCAGCGATAATTGTAGGTGTTGGTCGGCTTGATATCCGCACCCGCGAGATGAGCGGCGTGCTCCTCACCCTCATCGGAGCCGCCGTGGTCGGCATGCTCGCCGCTTGTTGCGATCCCACCCGCCGGCGGCACCAGCATGTAGACGTCGTCGGCCGGCTGCACGGGCGGAATGGCCATGCCGTGATAATGCACGTTCGACACTTCACGCTGTTTGATCTCCATGTCCGACGGCCCGATCTCGTTGACGAACTTTAGACGCAGCTCGTCGCCGCGGCGAAGTCGCAGCACGGGTGGAATGTAGAGGCCATTGTAGACGTTGCTGATCAGCGTGCGTCCGGCCACCTCGACGCGCGCCGGCTTGGCCGTAAGCGTGAAGTCGAGCACGCCGTCGACCGGTGTCATGCTGGGAGGCTCGGGGATGGGCGGGCCGCTGGCCGACACGACCGGCGACGGCGGCGGGGCAATGCGCTCCTTGGCATCAACCGCGTCATCGATGCCAAAGGCGATTGCGACGCAAAGCGTGAAAAGAGCGATCCGGTTCCGCATGTTTCCCAACCCAGGCTGACCTGAAGGACATGACGCTCGCAGAACGTAAGGTCCGTTGGGTTACCCCGCGCAAGGTCGCAGGGTGCCTGGACAGACTCGCAATGGTGCCGACTATCACTGCGCGACACGCCGCAGGGCAAGCGTCCGATTCCGCCTTCGGGCCAAACGAGCATGGCCTTGGACCGGGGAAGTTGCTGAACCCCACTAAGAAATAGGGCGACCGCCGCGCAGTCGGTGGCGCGCGCCGACTGCTGCTATTGCCGCAAGTCGCATTGCCTTGCGCGCCGCTTCCGGGTTCTAATCGAGCTTCCGACAAGCGGAGGACCGCATGCGCGCAACCATCGCCCTCGTCTCGTTCGCACTCATGACGCTGCTACACGTGGCTTCTGCGCCGGCCGGCGAGGCGCGACGGGCGAGTTTGTACGTCGTCGCGACCACGCAGCCTCAGGTCAAACCGTTGTCCGCGAAGGAAGCCGGCGCGCGCTACGGCGAGGCAGCCGGTGCCGTGCTCGTCTGCTACGGCCTAAAAATTACGCCGCAGGTCGCCGACCTTCGCGCCCGATATCAGGGCGACGATCTCACTGAATTCGACGCCCAGGCCGGCAAGATCCTCAAGGTCTGGCGAGAGACGCTCAACTGCCAGCACGCCGACGGACCCAACGATTGCAAGGTGTCGCAGCAATGGAGCTGCCGGCAGGCGATGGAGGAGATCGGGCCTACCGGCTCGGCTGTACGCGGCCTGGTTGAGCCGAAAAACTGAGCATTAGCGGGCCCTCGCATGCCGCTCTGAAACATTGTCTGCCGCCCGCGCGTTGACTCGCCAACACGAAACTCAATCCGGCGAGGCGACAATGCATCGGCTCATACTTGTAGCGGCCCTCACGCTCGGCGGCGCACTCTCCGCCGGCGCGCAGGACACGCCGCATGACTTCAAACAAGATACGCCGCCCGTCCCGGGCCAAGTCGTCGAGACGCCCCGCGATAAACTGCGCGTGGCGCCGAACCCGCTGCGCGATCTGCGCCCCGTAGACCTCGGGCTGCCGACAAGCGGACCGAAGGGCGTGGTGCGGGAATCAAGCAACGATGAAAAGTACACGCCGCCCGTTTCCCGCTAGGCCGCGCCGCGCGCCTCTCTCTCAGCCCCCGCCCACCCGTCGCCGTCGTTCAGCCAAGTTGAGCGGTGCGGCGGGGTGCGCGCGCCGCTGCTCATGTGGGAACAACGCGCGCGGCGCGGCGAGCGCGCTCACCGGCGCGCTGACCGGGATGTCGTGATCGTCTCGAATGTTGCTGGTCGCCTCGCGCCAATCACCTGCGATGGGCGTGTACGCGGTCGCCTCCCCCTCGATGGCAGGGCGCGGCAGTTGGAACATGCCGATGCTGGACGCCAATCCCTGGAGTTCGCCGAGGATCGCCGTGCGGCGAGACTCGTGCTCCGTGGCGATGCTCTGCACATCCTGCATGAGCTGATCATCCAGCCGCGTCAGCGCGTCACCCAGCGCTTTGACGAGCCTCTCTTCGTGCGTCGCGGTCTCGGCGATTCTGATGTGCATTTCTTCGAGTTGCTGCAGCAGTGGTCGCATTCTGGCCCCCTCGTGATCTTGCCGAATCAAAACCCAAAGACATTTGGCCATTCGTTCGGGCCGGAAATGAGGTGAGCGCCCGTCACGGCCCCTGGGCATCCAATCGCGAGATCCTGCGAGGCTTACGCTGCGGTGAGAGTGGCGCCGGCACGGCGGGCCTGGGCCAGCAGCCGCTCTTTCTTCTCGGCGGGAACGCGCACCTTGGCGTGCACGTCGCCGCTGTCGAGGGCCTCACGCGACATCATCTCGGCCTCCTCGTACAGCCAATTGATGAAGCCGCCCTCGTGCGCGGGAATGACCAGCTCGACAATGATGTCGCCGCGCCCGAGACGCTGGTCGATGCCGGCCAGCAGCGCGTCGATCCCCTCCCCAGTGATGGCCGAGACTAGCGCCGGCGGCCGCTCCGGCCAGCGCGCGGCGCCGACCGCTTCCTCGCGCGTCACAGGGCTCAACAGGTCGATCTTGTTCCACACTTCGAGGATGGCGCCGTCGGTGCTGATGGTGTCGATGCCGAGATCGGTGAGCACGGCTTCCACGTCGCGTGCCTGGCTATCCGTCTCGGGGTGCGAGATGTCGCGCACGTGCAGGATGAGATCCGCCTCGATCACTTCTTCGAGCGTCGCGCGGAAGGCGGCGACGAGCATGGTCGGCAGGTCCGAAATGAAGCCGACCGTATCGGACAGAATGATGCGCCGACCACTCTTCAGCCGTACCTCGCGCATGGTCGGATCGAGCGTGGCGAACAGCTGATGCTTGGCGAACACGCCGGCGCCGGTGATGCGGTTGAACAGCGTCGACTTGCCGGCGTTGGTGTAGCCGACGATGGCGACGACCGGATACGGCACGCGACGGCGCCCCTGGCGGTGCAGCGCGCGCGTGCGCACGACAACTTCCAGATCCTTGCGGATGGCGATGATGCGCTCGTCGATCATGCGCCGGTCGAGCTCGATCTGCGCCTCGCCCGGTCCGCCGAGGAAGCCGTAGCCGCCGCGCTGGCGTTCCAAATGGGTCCACGTCCGCACGAGGCGGCTCTTCTGGTACGACAGATGCGCCAGCTCGACCTGCAGGCGGCCCTCCTTAGTGCGGGCGCGTCTGCCGAATATCTCCAGGATCAAGCCGGTGCGGTCGAGCACCTTGGCGTTCCAGGCGCGCTCGAGGTTGCGCTGCTGAATGGCCGATACCGGGTGGTCGATGATGACGAGGGCAATGTCGTGCGCTTCGATCAGCGCTTTGAGCTCGTCGACCTTTCCGGTGCCGAACAGGGTCCCCGGCCGCGGCGTCGCCACGGTCACCAGCATGCTGTCGATGACGTTAAGGTCGATCGCCTCGGCGAGCCCAGTCGCCTCCTGCAGACGATCCTGCGGAGAATGCAGCGGCGCCGTGCGTGCGGGACCGCCTTGCTGGTCGGCACCAGAGCGCGGCGACCGTTTCAGATCAGGTACAAGCACAAGTGCGCGCGCACCGCTTGCACGCTGCTCCCCGTCGCCTTCCTTCTCCTGCTCTATGTCAACGCGTTCGTCGATCTGTGCCGTCCGAGGTTAAGCCTCGGTCGTTTCCGTCTCCATCAGATGGACGGGTTGGCCGGGCATTATGGTCGAGATCGCATGCTTATACACGAGCTGCGAATGACCGTCGCGCCGCAACAGCACACAAAAGTTGTCGAACCAGCTTACGATCCCTTGGAGCTTGACGCCGTTGATCAGAAAGATGGTCAGAGGCGTCTTGTTCTTGCGCACGTGGTTCAGGAACGTGTCCTGGAGATTTTGGACTTCGATCTGCGCCCATTTTTTTTATCCGCCTATTCTAGGGTCTGCATACGGGGGATAGCTTATGCCACTTCGGCGTGCGAAACCCAGTGACTGTAATACAATAACATTATGCCGCACTGCACCCTAAAATGTATACCAAGTCCGCTGTTAAAAAGAAGCGGGTTCAGCCGCCCGAAATCGCGGCAAAGTGGTGAAATTTCAACCGTAGCCTTTGCACGACCGGACCGGGTTTGCCCTCGCCGACGGCGCGTCCGTCAATGCGAACGACGGGCATCACGGTTTGCGTCGCCGAGCTGATGAAAGCTTCGCGCGCCGCATACGCCTCGGTGAGCTTGAATGGCCGCTCGATGAGTTGCATGCCCTCCCCTTTGATCTCGTCCAGTAGCGTCGCCCGCGTCACGCCGGGGAGGATATCGGCGCCCAATTGCCGGGTGATGACAGCGCCCGACTGATCGACGATCCAGGCGTTGCTCGAGGCGCCCTCGGTGACGAAGCCATCCTTGTCGACGAACCATGCCTCGCGGGCGCCGTCCTTGCGGGCGGCCTCCTTGGCGAGGCACGCAGGCAGCAGCATCACCGTCTTGATGTCGCAGCGCTGCCAGCGAATGTCGGGCATCGTCTTGATGGCGATGCCGGTAGCGGCGTTGGCATCGAGCCGCGCCGGCGACACGGAGCGCGCCAGGCAGACGACCGTCGGCGCCACGTCTGCGTCGGGAAAATAGAACTCGCGCGGCGCGGCCCCGCGCGTGACCTGCAGGTAGACGAGGCCGTTGCGCACGCGGTTGCGCCGGATGATCTGGCGCATGACGTGCCCTAGGGCCGCCGCACGCATGGGTTGCTTGATCTGCAACTCGCCCAGCGAGCGCGCCAGCCGCGCCATGTGGCGCGGCTCGTCGACGAGGTGACCGTCGCGCACCTCGCACACCTCGTAGATGGCGTCGGCGAACTGAAAGCCGCGGTCTTCGACGTGCACGGCAGCTTGCGCATACGGCACGTAGCGGCCGTTGACGTAGACGATGCGGCTCAAGGAAATCCCCGTGGGCGCTGGATCAAATGACTATGCTTGGCGGACTTCCATGCCGCGATGCTCCGAAGAAACCCCCAGCGCGCGCAGCTTGCGATGCAAGGCCGAGCGCTCCATGCCGACGAACTCCGCCGTGCGCGAGATGTTGCCGCCGAAGCGGTTGATCTGCGCCAGCAGGTACTCGCGCTCGAAGATCTCGCGGGCTTCGCGCAGCGGCAGCGACATCAGGTGCTCGGCGCCGCCGTTGACGGGCAGCGGCACGTTGGAACCGATCTCCTCGGGCAGCATCTCCGCCGTGATGACGGCCGAGGGGTCGCCGCCGGCGAGGATCATCAGGCGCTCGATATTGTTGCGCAGCTCGCGCACGTTGCCGGGCCAGTCATGAGCCTGCAGCACGGCGATGGCGTCTTCGCCGATGCGGCGCGGCGCCAGACCCGACGCGCTGCTGAGCTGGCCGACAAAGTACTGGATCAGCTCGGGAATGTCCTCGCGCCGCTCGGCAAGACCGGGCACGCGCAGCGGCACGACGTTGAGGCGGTGGTACAAGTCCTCGCGGAAGCGCCCCTCGGCGATCTCGCGTTCCAGGTCGCGGCTGGTGGAGGTGATGATGCGCACGTCGACGGCCACCTTTTGGCTGCCGCCGAGGCGCAGAAACTTCTGCTCGACGAGCACCCGCAAGACTTTGCCCTGCGTCTCGATGGGCATGTCGGCCACTTCGTCGATGTAGAGCGTGCCGCCGTGGGATTCCTCCAGGGCTCCGACCTTGCGCGGGCCACCACCGGAGCGGTCCTCGGTGCCGAACATCTCCTCCTCGACGCGGTCGGGTGCCATCGCCGCGGCGTTGAGCACGACGAACGGTCCTTCGGCGCGCGCCGACTTCATGTGGATGACGCGGGCGGCCAGCTCCTTGCCGGAGCCCGACGAGCCGCGGATCAGAATGCGGCTGTTGGTCGGCGCCACGCGATCGAGCGCATTGCGCAGCTGGTTGATGGCCGGCGACTTGCCGATCATGTCGGCCGAGAAGCTCGAACGCTCGCGCAGCTCCTTCACCTCGCGCTTCAGTTGCGAGGCTTCCAGGGCGCGCAGCGTGACGAGGATGAGCCGGTCGGCCTTGAACGGCTTCTCGATGTAGTCGTAGGCGCCGCGCTTGATGGCGGTGACGGCCGTCTCGATGTTGCCGTGGCCGGAGATGATGACCACCGGCAGATCGGGATAGGTGCGCTTGATGTAGGACAGCACCTCGAGGCCGTCGAGCCGGCTGCCCTGCAGCCAGATGTCGAGCACGACCAGATGCGGCCGCCGCTCCTCGATGGCTTTCAGCGCCTCGTCGCTGTCACGCGCCAGGCGCGCTCGGTGACCTTCGTCCTCGAGAATGCCGGCAACGAGATCTCGGATGTCGGCCTCGTCGTCGACGATCAGGATGTCTGCAGCCATCGTTCAAAGCTCCTCAGTCGATATCGTCAGGCCTGGTGGGCCGCGGCTTGTTCGGTTGGCGAATGCGGTGTCGGCGGACGCGTGGGTCCGTGCACGTTGACGAGCGGTAAGGTGATGCGTACCAGCGCGCCGTGCTCGCGCCCTGGTGCCTGCGGGGCATCTTCCAGCGACAGCGTACCGCCGTGCTGCTCGGTGATCTTCTGCACCATGGCAAGACCGAGGCCGGTGCCCTTGTGCCCCTTGGTGGTGACGTACGGCTCGAGCAGGCGCGCGCGGTTCTGCTTCGGCAGGCCGATGCCGTTGTCGATGACCTCGATGGTGACCCGGTCGGATTGCGGCGTGACGATCGTCTCGACGCTTCCCTTCCAGTTCGGGTCTTCCTTGAGAGCGGCCTCGCGCGCGGTCTCCACGGCTTCGCTGGCATTCTTCACGAGATTGGTCACCGCACGCGTGATCAGGCGGCGATCGAACGACATCAGCAGCGGCTTGTCGGGAATGCGCAGCTCGTAATGAATCTCCGAATGCCCCTCGCGGAACAGCACCACCGGCTCCTGGACCGCGTGCCGTAGATCGTGCGAACCCATCTCGGGCTTGGGCATGCGTGCGAACTCGGCGAACTCGTCGACCATCGTCTTGAGATCAGTTACCTGCCGTTCAATGGTCATCGTCAGGCGGACGAACGTCTCTTGGTCGTGCGTGATGTTTTTGGAGTACTTCTTGCGCAGCCGCTCGGCAGCAAGTTGTATCGGCGTGAGCGGGTTCTTGATCTCATGTGCGATGCGCCGCGCGACGTCCGCCCAGGCTGCGGTGCGCTGGGCTACGACTAGGTCGGTCACGTCGTCGAACGTAACCACCGATCCGACGTCGCCGCCGCTGGCGCGCTCGCGCGTCGCCATCACCGCGAAGGTGCGCTCCTCGCCGCCGACGTAGAACGTCACTTCGTCCTGTGAGCGAGCCTTGAGCGAGTAGTCGACCTCCTTGTCGAGCACCGCGCCGAACGCGGGTATCGCGTCCTTCAGCTTCTTGCCAACGAGGTCGCCCTCGACCATCCCGAGCAGGTCGCCGGCAGCGCGGCTCACGAGCGTGATGCGATCCTGGCTGTCGAGGCCGATGACGCCCGCCGATACGCCCGACAGCACGGCCTCCATGAAGTGCCGGCGCTCCACGAGCTGCTCGTTGGCGGTAACGAGAGCATCGCGCTGCGTCTTCAGCTCGCGTGTCATGGTGTTGAAGGTCTGCGACAAGCGCCGCAGATCGCCCTCGCCGCGCTTCTCGGGAAGCTCGACCATCAGGTTGCCGGTCGAGACCTCCTGCGCCGCGCCGATTAGTCGGCGAATAGGCGCCACGAAGCGGCCGGCGAACCATAGGCCCACCCAGATGGCGGCCAGCACGGCGGTCATCGAGATCATCAGGTACATCAGGCCGTGGGCGATCTTCAACCCGCCGCGTGCCTTGCGCAGGCGGTTGAACTCATCGACGTTCTGGGCCGTGAGCCGCAGATGCTCGATGACCTTCGGGCTTACCCCGCGCATGACGTAGAGATATTTGCCGGGGTAGCTCTCGAGCTTGGCCACCGCTCCTACGCGATAGGTGTTGGCGCCCGGCATCAGCAGCGCGACCTGGCCGCTCGCCGCCTGGGCCAACGCGCTCATCGGCGGCACGACGTAAGGCAGTTGGCTATCGGCGCTCGTCTCGATGACGGGCACGCCCTCGCCGTCAATGATGTAAGCGGCCGGCAGATCGCGCAGGCCGGCTTGCACCATGACGAGGCGCTGGAAGCGCAGCGGGTCGCCGGCTACCGAAGCGGCCGCCATGTCGAGGTCGCGCGCCATGTTGACGATGTCGGTGCGGATCACCTGGCCGTGCTCGTCGAGGTAGGCGTTGGCGACATCGCTGGAGCTCAAGACGATGGCGCGCGTGCTGGTGGCGAACCAACCGTCGAGCGAGCGCGAGAAGGTAATTGTCGCCCCGACGGCCAGGAGCAGCGTCGGCAGCGCAGCGATGATCGAGAACAGCGCCACGATGCGGATGTGCAGCCGGGCGCCGGGCGTACGCTGCCGCCACGCGCGGGCCAGCCCGACGATCTGCCACGTCAGCAGCGCGATCATCGCAATGATCAGAACGATGTTGAGGAACAGGACCGTCAGCACCACCTCGTTGCGCGGGGTGATGGGCGTCAGGCCGGTCAGAATCAGATAGGTCGCAAACGCCGAGACGAGCGACAGCAGCACCAGGCTGAGGCCGATCCAAAACGCCCTGTCGCCGGGATTGAGGGCGGACGGTCCCTCATCCAAGCTATGGCCTCGCTGCGGTGCGACTTGCACGGCCGGCATCAGCGAACTTTCGGTGGTGGCCGGGGGAGGCCTATTTTCGTTGAGGACGCCTCAGCGGCGCCCCGCGATTTGGTGCTCACAGCAAAACAACAGACTGTGACATTTTCGCGACGTGGCCAATTGGTAACGCCGGGCGCGCGCGGGCGCAAGCCGCCTCAATTTTTGGCCTTGGATTTCAAGGGGAGAACCGCGTGCGGACTAACCCTGCGGGGTGCGGAAAACGCGGATGTCCAGAGCCCTGATGCGGGAGCGAAGAGTGTTGCGGTTCAATCCCAATAGCTCGGCGGCTCGGATCTGATTACCGCGCGTGGCCGCCAGCGCGGCGCTGAGCAGCGGTAGCTCCACCTGGCGGATGACGCGGTCGTAGAGCCCTGGTGGAGGCAGATCCTTGCCGAACCCGGAGAAGTATCCGGACAGGTAGCGTTCGACCTGCTCGCTCAAATCCTTGGCGTCGCCGCCGCCCATGTCCGACGACTTGTCGGGCATCGCTTCGACCAGCTCCTGCTCGATGATCTGGCTGGTCAGCGTGTCCTGCGTGTAGAGCGCAGCTAGGCGGCGAACGAAGTTTTCCAACTCGCGGATGTTGCCCGGCCACGGATGCGCCTTGAGGCGATCGATGGCGGCCGCCTCGATGGATTTCTGCCCCAGACCCTCGCGGGTCGCCTGGCGCAGGAAGTGCCGGACGAGGTCGCCGACGTCTTCGAGACGCTCGCGCAGGGGCGGAATGCGGATCGGCACAACGTTGAGGCGGTAGAAAAGATCCTCGCGAAACAGCCCCTGGGCAATTTGCGATTTGAGATCGCGGTGCGTCGCGGCGATGATGCGCACGTTGGTCTTGATCGGCGTGCGGCCGCCGACGGTGGTGTATTCGCCCTCCTGCAGCACACGCAAAAGGCGCGTCTGGGCTTCGAGCGGCATGTCGCCGATTTCATCGAGGAACAGCGTGCCGCCCTCGGCCTGCTCGAAGCGGCCCTGGGTGCGCGTCTGCGCGCCGGTGAAGGCGCCCTTCTCGTGGCCGAACAGCTCGCTCTCGACCAGCTCGCGCGGAATGGCGGCCATGTTGATCGGCACGAATGGGCCCTGACGGCGGCGGCCGTAGTCGTGCAGCACGCGCGCGACGAGCTCCTTGCCGGTGCCGCTCTCGCCGTTGATCATCACCGTGAGGTCGGTCTGCGTCAGGCGGGCGAGGACGCGGTAAATCTCCTGCATCGCCGGCGAGCGGCCGATGAGCGGCAGCTCCTCGCTTTCGATCTCCTGCGTCGGGCGCTGCAGGCGCCGGCCAGGCTGCGTCAGCGCGCGGCCGACGACGGCGACCATCTCATTGAGATCGAAGGGCTTGGGGAGATATTCGTAGGCGCCCTTCTCGGCTGCGGTCAGCGCCGTCATCAGCGTGTTTTGCGCGCTCATGACGATGATCGGCAGGTCGGGGCGTATCTTTTTGATGCGCGGAATGAGATCGAAGGCATTCTCATCCGGCATGACGACGTCGGTCAGCACGACATCGCCTTCGCCTTGGCTCACCCATCGCCACAGCGTGGCGGCGTTGCCGGTGGCGCGCGGCGCGTAGCCGGCACGGGCCAGCGCCTGGTTGAGCACGGTGCGGATCGCGGTGTCGTCGTCGGCAATGAGTACGGTGCCACGGGCCATAGATTACCTCGGGCTCGAGCGGGATTTCGGGGCGGACGAACGGTCCTGCATCGGAAGCAGGACGCGGAAGACGGTGCGCTTGGGCTCGCTGTCGAGCTCGATGATGCCGCCGTGGTCGTTGATGATCTTGGCGACGAGTGCGAGGCCGAGACCGGTGCCATACGGTTTGGTGGTGACGAACGGGTCGAACAGATGCTCCTTGAGGTGCTCGGGCACACCGGAGCCGTTGTCCTCGATCTGGATCATCAGCGGCAGGCTGATGCGCGTGTCGGAGCCCTGCACGGACAGGCGCACGCCAGGACGGAACGAGGTCTGGATGATGACGCGGCCCTGCGAATTGTTCTCGCCGATCGCCTCGACGGCATTCTTGACGAGGTTGAGGATCGCCTGCACGAGCTTGTCGCGATTGCCCGGCACGGGCGGCAGCGAGGGATCGTAGTCCTCGATGAAACGGATGCCACGGCCGAAGCCGAATTCGCACAACCGCCGTACGTGATCGAGCACGTCGTGGATGTTGACGGGCTCCTTCGACAGCGGGCGCTCGTCGCCGAACACCTCCATGCGATCGACCAGATTGCGTATGCGATCGGTCTCCGAGCAGATCAGCTGCGTCAGGGCGCGATCGGCATCGCCGAGGTTCTGCTCGAGCAGCTGCGCGGCGCCGCGGATGCCGGACAGCGGGTTTTTGATCTCGTGGGCGAGCACGGAGGCAAGACCCGAGACGGAGCGCGCGGCCGCGCGATGCGTAAGTTGGCGCTCGATCATTTGCGCCATGTTCCGCTGCTGCAGCATGAGCACGACCAGCCCCGGCTGGTCGGGCATGGGACCGCCGTGCACGTCAACGAGCTTGGGGCTTTGAAACTTGGGACCGGCGACTTCGACGCCGTATTCGTTCACCGTCGAGCCGGAAGTCCGCACCTGCTCGACCAGCGACAACAGCGGGCAACCGAAGGCGATGACCTCGTCGAGCTTGAGGCGCTTCAGCAGTGCGATGCCGCTCGACAGGAACGCTTCCGCGGCCGAGTTGGCATAGACGATGCGATTTTCCTCGCCGAGCACGATGATTGGGTGCGGCAGCGCCGTGAGCAGCATGTCGTGCTCGACCGGGCGGCGGGTCGGCGGTTGTGTGCGCGGAACGGTGGCGGTGCTCATGCGGCCGCCTCGTGCGCTTCGTCATAGAAGGCCGAGAGGCCATGCAGCACGCGCGCAGGATCCTCCTGTGTGCACAGCTCGCGCCGCCACGCCTTGACGGTGTCGCCGTCGCGGCCACTCTTTTCCAGGTACCAGCCGATGTGCTTGCGGGCGTTGCGCAAGCCGAGGTGCGCGCCGTAGTGCGTCAGCATGCCTTCGACGTGCTCGCAGGCAATCGTCGCCTGCTCGGAGATCGATGGCGCAGCCGGCAGCGATTTGGTGGCGAGAAAGGCGGCGATGCGGCCCGGCAGCCAAGGGGCGCCGTAGGCGCCGCGACCGATCATGACACCGGCGGCGCCCGAAGCAGTGAGCGCGTCGACGGCGTCCTCAGCGGAGGCGATGTCGCCGTTGACGATGACGGGAATGGAAACGGCACTCGACACTTCGCGCACGGCGCTCCAATCGGCGCGGCCCTTGAAGAACTGGCAGCGCGTGCGGCCATGCACGGTGATCATTTTGACGCCGGCCGCCTCGGCGCGCCTGGCGAGCTCGGCGGCGTTGCGGCTTTTATCATCCCAGCCGAGTCGCATCTTGAGGGTGACCGGCACGCGCACGGCCCGCACGACAGCTTCGATGAGCGCCAGCGCATGATCGAGGTCGCGCATCAGCGCGCTGCCGGAAAGCTTGCCCGTGACCTCGCGCGCTGGGCAGCCCATGTTGATGTCGACGATGTCGGCGCCCAGGCCCTCGACGATGCGCGCGCCTTCCGCCATCCATTCGGCTTCGCGTCCGACAAGTTGTATGACGAAGGGCGACAGCTCGCGGCCTTCCGCGCGGCGCATCACGTCCGCGCGTTGGCGCACAAGTTCTTCGCTGGCCACCATTTCGGAAACGACTAGGCCTGCGCCGAGGCGGTGGGCCAGGCGGCGGAACGGCAGGTCGGTCACGCCGGACATGGGCGCGAGCAGAACCCGGTTCGGTGCGGTATGGCCCCCGATGGTGAGGGCATCGGTCGGCGTCATCACGGCGCTGTGACCTGCTCGGTAAATAGGCAATGTAAGGAGGTGCCCTTCATTTGGGCAGAATATGAGGTTGCGCATTATTTCGCAAGCGCGAACAAACCCGTCCACAATTGCTTGGAAACGGCAATCCGACTAAGCAGGCCGGGACTTCCGGAGTGGGTGCGACAATGACAACGACGGCAGCGGTGATCGTTGCGGCGGGACGCGGGACACGGGCGGGTAACGGCCCCGGTGTCCCTAAACAGTATTTTTCCCTCGCCGGCGAGCCCGTTTTGGCCCACTCGCTCCGCATCCTGACAGGCCACCCACAGATCCACTCAATCGTCGTGGTCATCAGCCCGGAGGATGCCTTGCTCTATGAGGGCGCCGCGGCACCCTTCGTCAGCCGCCTCTTGGCCCCCGTCGCTGGCGGCACGACCCGTCAAGCCTCCGTCCTAGCCGGAATCGAAGCCCTTGATAGCAATCCGCCCGACCGGATCCTCATCCACGACGCGGCGCGGCCTTTCCTCAGTGCGGCGCTCGTCAGCGATCTGATTGCCGCCCTCGACGCAAACGCGGGCGCCATCGCCGCCGAGCCGGTGAGCGATACGCTAAAGTTGGAAGCTGCCGACGGCACGATCGCCCGCACCATCGATCGCGCCGGCCTGTGGCGCGCACAAACGCCGCAAGCCTTTCGCTACGACGTCATCCTCGAAGCGCACCACCGCGCGGCGGCCGCCGGCCGCACCGACTTCACGGACGACGCCGGGCTCGCAGAATGGGCCGGCCTGCCGGTCAAGCTCGTCGCCAGCACCTCGCGCAACATGAAGCTGACAACCGCCGCCGACATCGCGCTCGCCGAGCGCCTGCTGGCGCCCTCCCCTGTTCTGCTTGAGCCGCGCAACGGCACGGGTTTCGACGTGCATCGCTTCACCGACGGCGATCACGTGTGGCTGTGCGGCGTGAAGATCCCTCACGCGCATCGGCTCGAGGGCCACTCGGATGCCGATGTCGGGTTACATGCGCTAACCGACGCGCTGCTCGGCGCCATCGGCGATGGCGACATCGGTCAGCACTTTCCGCCCAGTGATGAGACCTGGCGCGGCGCCGCGTCGCGCATCTTTCTTGCCGATGCAGCGGAGCGCGTGCGCAAGCTCGGCGGGCGCATCTCCAACGTCGACGTGACGTTCCTGTGCGAAGCCCCGAAGATTGGCCCGCATCGTCAGGCGATGCGCGAGTCCGTCGCCGGCATCCTCGGCATCGACGTTTCGCGCATCGGCATCAAGGCCACGACGATGGAGCGCCTCGGCTTCATCGGCCGCGGCGAAGGCATCGCCGCCATGGCCAGCGCCACCGTTCTGATGCCCGCCTAATGCGCGCAAAGTTCGAGTTGCTCACACATTTGACCCCTGCGACAGAATCGCGGCATCAAGGCACGAGGTGGTTGTATGACCACGAACTCGGGGGCCGACATGAACCTGATGACCCATACGCTGGAGCGCAAGCCGGCGGAGACTGCAAGCATCGCCGACATCGCTGAACTGACGTCCAGCGCCTGCCTTGCAACACGCGTTCGCCAGCTGTCGCGCATCATTACGCGCGTCTACGACGACGCGATGCGCCCGCTCGGCATTACGGCGAGCCAATACACGCTGCTCGCGCAGCTCGCTGCGCGCGACGCGATCACCGCCGTCGAGATCGGCCACGAGCTCGACATCGAAAAATCGACGCTGTCGCGCAACCTCAAGCGTCTGCTGGCGCTGGGCCACATCAACATGGACCCGCCGGCCGGACGTCGCGGTCGCGGACTGCATCTGACCCCGAAGGGCCAGGCCGTGCTCAAGGACGCTTTCCCGATCTGGCAGGATGCGCAGAAGCGCGCCTTCTCGGTCATGGGCGCCGAGAGCCGCAACACACTCGACAGTCTGCTGCATCAGGCGGAGAAACTGGCTCCCGTCTGAGCCAGTTTGACCTCGCCGGCAGTTCGCGGGACACTGTTGAACAGCGCCTTCGGGCGCTGCCCGCTGGCTGTCGAGGTTCATGAGCACCCTGTTTCCCGCTGACCTGTATGACGCTGCGAAGTCTCTGCTCGCGGAGCTGCAGCGGCACGCGCTTTTGATCGTCACCGCCGAAAGCTGCACCGGGGGCTTACTCTCCGGACTGCTGACCGAAGTGCCCGGCGCCTCCGGCATGGTCGAGCGCGGCTTCGTCACCTATTCCAACGCTGCGAAGACCGACCTGCTCGGCGTATCGCCGGAGCTGATCATGCGCTATGGCGCGGTCAGCGAGGAGATCGCGCGCGCGATGGCCGAGGGCGCGCTGCAAAACACGCCGGCACACGTGGCCGTCTCCGTCACCGGTATTGCCGGGCCGGACGGCGGTTCGCCGGAAAAGCCGGTCGGGCTTGTCTATGTTGCCGTGGCGACGAAAAGCGAAGGCACGCGCGCCCAGGAATGCCGGTTCGGTGACATCGGCCGCTGCGACATTCGCCTCGCCAGCCTGCGTGAGGCGCTGAAGCTAGCCGCCACCGCCGTAAAGCCCGGTCTACGGCATGACTAGGCGCCCAATACTCGACTTCGCCCTCATTGCCGCGCTGACATCCGCCGCCGTCGCCGGCGACATCTCCGTTCGCGATTTGACCGTGCGCCTCTATCAGGCCGATCGGGCCCATCCGCTGCAGCTTGGCGGCATCGACCTGCACGACCTCGACTTGAGCAGCCTCGATTTCAAAGGCGCCACGCTGACCAACAGCAACCTGTTCGGCGCCGACCTCAGTCGCGCGGATCTGTCGAACGCAAACTTGAAGGGCGCGCGGCTCGACCGGACAACGATCCTCGGTGCGCGCTTCGACGGAGCCGACCTGTCGGACACCAGCTTCCTGCGCCCGGCGACCTCCTCGACCCTGGTCGCGGTCGCTAGCGAGGTTCCGAGCTTCGCCGGTGCCGACCTAAGTCGCGCGCGGCTGTTTGGCCGCTTCACCCGCAGCAACTTCAGCGGTGCCAACATGAGCGCCGCCACGCTTGCCCCATTCACCCGATCAGGGTTCATCGAACACATCTGGCGCACCGAGCTGAACAGTGCCGATCTTTCACACGCCAATCTCGCCGGTGCGAACCTCACTTACGTGCTGCTCAGATTTGCCAACTTGCGCGGTGCCAACTTGGCCGGGGCCGTCCTACGCAAGGCAGATCTGTCGCGCGCCGATCTGACGGGCGCCGACCTCACCGGCGTCGATCTTGCCGAGGCCGACCTCGACGGCGCCATCCTCACCGGGACGCGCGGGCTCGACACGGCGCTGGGACTCGACACCGCGCGCAACATCGAGAAGGCCATCCGCTAGACGCTATCCGCTGTCGCGGCGCTGGTGCCATAGAGCGTGCGGGCGCGCGCCTCGAAGGCTTCAGTGTACTTGCGCACCGCCTTGTCGAACACGGTGCCCATCAGCACCGACAGCATGCGCGAGGCGAACGCGTAGTCGATGTGGAAGTGGATCTCCGATCCGCCAGGCACATCGCGAAAGCGCCACCGGTTGGTGAGGCGCGCGAAGGGTCCGTCGATCTTGGCGACGTCGATCTCCTTGCGTTCCGGCCGCAGCGTGACGCGGCTGGTGAACGTTTCGCGGATGGCGCGATAACCGACGCTCATGGTGGCGGTGAGGGTCGTGTGAGTGCTGCCGACCTCGCGCGCCTTCACGACCAGCTGCTCGCACAACGGCACGAACTCGGGGTAGCGCTCGATGTCGGCGACAACGGCGAACATCTGGTCGGCCGTGAAGGGGACGCGGCGCGTCGTCTCGAAGGTGGGCAAGGCCGGCTCCCGTGGCGCTTACGGATGCGCCGCGCGGCGCGCGGCCTGCAGCTTCGCGAAGTCCTCGCCCGCATGATACGACGACCGCGTCAGCGGGCTGGCGGCGACGAGGGCGAAGCCCTTGGCGACGGCGATGCGACGCAGCGCGTCGAACTCGTCCGGCGGCACGAAGCGCACGACGGGGGCATGGCGTGGGCTCGGCTGCAGATATTGCCCCATGGTGAGGAAGTCGACACCGGCGGAGCGTAGGTCGTCCATCACCTGCATCACCTCTTCGCGCCCTTCCCCCAGCCCGAGCATGATGCCCGACTTGGTGAAGAGCGTGCGGTCGATCTCCTTGGCACGCTGCAGCAGGCGCAGGGAGTGGAAGTAGCGCGCGCCGGGGCGGATCGACAGGTAGAGCCGCGGCACGGTCTCGAGGTTGTGGTTGAACACGTCCGGTCGCGCCGCCAGCACGGTCTCGATGGCACCGTCCTTGCGCAGGAAGTCCGGCGTCAGCACCTCGACGGTCATAGCCGGCGCGGCCTCGCGCAGCGCCGTGATGACGCCGGCGAAATGCCGCGAGCCGCCGTCAGCCAAGTCATCGCGATCGACCGAGGTGATGACGATGTGCGTCAGGCCAAGCTCCTTGGCCGCCGCGGCGACGCGCGCCGGCTCGTGCGGATCGAGCGGACGCGGCATGCCGGTGCGCACGTTGCAGAAGGCGCAGGCGCGCGTGCACGTGTCGCCCATGATCATGAATGTGGCGTGGCGCTTGCTCCAGCATTCGCCGATGTTGGGGCAGCCGGCCTCCTCGCACACGGTGGTGAGGCCATGGCCGCGCACGATGCGCGCCGTCTCAGCGTGGGCAGCCGACCCGGGGGCACGGACGCGGATCCATGACGGCTTGGCAGGCCGCGCACGCGCAACCGTCGGCTCGGCGGCGGGAGTGACGGCGTCGGGTGTGGCGGGCGCGCTCAAGACATAAAGCTCCGGCCTTCGGCTGACCCCAGTGTAGTTGCCCTGGCCCGCGGCGCAAATCGGTGTCTTGGCGCCCTGCTAGCGGCCGATGATACGGGCGATGATGATGATCAGCAGGGCACCGATGGTAGAGACCAGGATCTGGTGCGCCCAGGGCATATCGACAAGGAACGGCAGTTTCAGCAGGCCGGCCTGAACCAGCGCGCCGCCCACGAAGGCGCCGATGATGCCGACGAAAATGTCCCGGATAATGCCGCCGCCGCCCAGCACTAGCGAGGCCAGCCACCCCGCGATGAGCCCGTTCACGGCCATCGCGATCCACGGTGCATAGGCTGCGTAGTTCTCCATGGCGCCGATCTTCCCTCGTTGCAATTCGCGCCCTCAGGCGATGAAGCGGGCCAGCAGCACGACGATGACGGCGCCGACCGATGCCGTGACGATCTCCGACACGATCTTGCTGCGGAAGCCGAGATCGATCTTCAAGACATCGAACAGGTAGCCGCCGACAAATGCGCCGATGATGCCGGTCAGCAGATAGCGCAGCAGTCCCCCGCCGCCGCCGAGGAGCAGCGAGGCGATGAAGCCGGCGACGACGCCGATGAACACGAAGATGAGTAGCGCGCGAGTATCGATATCCATGGCGTCCCCTCGTATCGTTTCAACCGGAGGGCTTCCCCGCCGGCGGAATGTGCAGCGCGCGCCCATACGCCGCCAACGCGCTTTCGCCCATCATCTCCGAAAGCGTCGGGTGTGGGAAGACGGTGCGCATCAGGTCTTCCTCGGTGGCCTCCAGCTGCATGGCGATGACGAAGCCCTGGATCAGCTCGGTGACCTCGGCGCCGATCATGTGCGCACCGATCAGCTCGCCGGTGCGGGCGTCGAAGATCGTTTTGACGAGGCCGTCGCGCTCGCCCATAGCCAAGGCTTTGCCATTGGCGCGGAAGGGAAACCGGCCGATGCGCAGCTCGCGGCCGCCCGCCTTGGCACGCGCCTCGGTGAGCCCGACGGAGGCGATTTGCGGGCGACTGTAAGTACAGCCGGGCACGCGCAGCTTGTCGAGGGGGTGCACGTCGAGCCCCTTGATGGCCTCGACGCAGATCACGCCCTCATGCTCGGCTTTGTGCGCGAGCATCGGTGGACCGGCGACGTCGCCGATGGCGTAGATGCTGGTCACGTTGGTGCGGCCGACGCCGTCGGTGACGACGAGGCCTTTGTCGAGCTTGACGCCCAGCGCCTCGAGACCGAGCCCCTCGACGTTGCCAACGACGCCGACGGCAGAAATCAGCCGCTCGGCGGCGATGCTCTCGCGTTTGCCGTCGCTGTGCTCGATCGGGGCGGTAATACCGTCCTTGGCCCGCTTGACCTCACCGACCTTGGCGCCGGTAATGATGCGAATGCCCTCCTTCTCGAACGCCTTGCGCGCCAGCGCGGCGATCTCGACGTCCTCGGCAGGCAGGATCTCCGGCAGCAGCTCGACCACCGTCACCTCGACACCCAGCGCGCGGTAGAAGGAGGCGAACTCGATGCCGATGGCGCCGGAGCCGGCGATGAGCAGCGAGCGCGGCAGCGCCGGCGGAAGCATGGCCTCGAAGTAGGTCCAGATGCTCTTGCCGTCCGGCTCCATGCCGGGCAGCGCGCGCGGGCGGGCACCGGTTGCGATGACGATGTGGGCGGCCTTGTAGCGGCCCGCACCGAGGGCATCCTTTGGCGGCCCGGGGTTTTGACGTCCCGTTTTGACGGGTGCTGCAACTTCGATGGCGCCGCCGCCAAGTAGCTTTGCCGTTCCCCAGATGACGTCGACGCCGTTCTTCTTCAGCAGGAAACCGACGCCGGTGTTGAGCTCGCGTGCGACGCTGCGCGATCGCTCGACCATGACCTTGAGGTCGATCGTCGGTGGTCCCGGCACGACGACGCCGAAACCGGCAGCCTCGCTTACCGTGTGGAAGATCTCGGCCGAGCGCAGCAGCGCCTTGGTGGGGATGCACCCCCAGTTGAGGCAGATGCCGCCCAGATGCGCCTGTTCGACGACGGCGGCGCGCAGGCCAAGCTGCGCGGCGCGGATGGCGGCGACATAGCCGCCGGGACCGCCGCCGATGACGATGACGTCGTAGTCGGTCGCGTTCATGCGCGCTCACGCGGGGCAAAGGAAAGGCCCCGGTGCCATTCGGCACTGAGGCCTGCGTGATGGGTCGGACCAGACGCCCGCGGCGCTACACGTGGCAGCGAGCCCCGAGATACTTGTCGAGCAGCTGATTGTAGAGATCGGCCTTGGCCTTTTGCGGCGCGCCGAGCTTCTTGCCGGAGGTTTGCTGTTCGACCAGCGAGGGCACGCCTTCGCGGTCGAGCTTGTTGAGATTGGTGCGAATAGACTGGCACGTCTCGCCACCGCTCAAAGACTGCGCACCAGGATCGCCGTTGGCGCTATTGGTGTTGCCGGCACACCCTGCGAGCAGCACCGCAAAAGTGCCCGCGATTGCTCCGCCGAAAGCACGCGCGCGCCGACCGTTGCCTGACACCATGTCCTCCCGCTTGGATTTGGAAGCCAGGGCGTTTTTCACCACACGCACACCGGCAGTGCAACCCTTCTCGTCCGTCTGTGCAGAAATCATCGAGGCGCCGCTGCATCTACACGACACAGCCGACGCCTTAATGTTGAGCACAAGCCTCAGGCGGTCCTTACTGCGGGGCGCCGACGGCAACTGGACCGCTCGAAGCCTGCGCAGTCGTCTCCGGCGTGGCCATCGCGGATGCGACCGGCTTCTGCGTCGGCACTGCGGGCTTTGCCTTGGCAGCTGCCACCTTCGGCGCCTCCTTGGCCGCAGCCGCCGTGTCCTTGGTCACGGGCTCGATCGGCGCCGTCGCGGCGACGCGCGGCGGGTAGCTCGAGCACTTGCCCTGGAATTCGGTGTTGGCCTTGTTGAGTTCGTCCGCCTTCGTCAGATCCGCGGCCTTGAGCTTGTATTTCTTTGCGGCCGCCTTCGAGACCTTGTCGGAGACGCCTTCGGTGTTCAGCGCTTCAATTTGCGAAGCGAGGGTGAGGCACAGGGCTTCCTGTGACTTCGCGGCTTGCGCCGTGGCCGGATTCACCGAGCCGGTGTTTAGCCCGGTCGAAAGACTGCCGTCGTTGGCACAACCTGCGAGCAAGCAGGCCATGGCCGCGGCATATATTAGGTTTGAGCGCGCCGTCATTGGGATTCACTCCGAGAGCTAGAGTCGGTCACCAGGTACGCCCACGCTGTGTTTCCCGCTTCTAGGCTTGCCCCGGGCCAGCGGCAAGCGAGTGCCCTATTCTTACGCCGTTGCGCCACTTTTGGGAGGCGCTTACCTGGGGAAAGGTGGCTAGCCGTGATCCGCGGGCCACACGTGGGCCGCCCCGAAAACAGGCATTTGCCGTCGAGCGAAGGCAGGGTGATTCGGCAAAAGCGGCCTAAACCAGCATACGGACTGGGTCTTCCATGAAGGCGCGGAAGGCGCCGAGCAAGGCGGCGCCCGTGGCGCCGTCGACCACGCGGTGATCGCAGGAGAGCGTCACATTCATCACAGTTGCCGCTTCCACCGCCTCGCCGGACACGATCGGGCGCCGTTCAGCGGCACCCACCGCGAGGATGGTCGCATGCGGGGGATTGATCACGGCATCGAAATTCTTGATGCCGTACATGCCGAGGTTGGAAATCGAGGTGGTACCGCCCTGGTACTCGTGCGGGGCGAGGCGCCGCTTGCGGGCCCGCTCCGCCAGGTCGCGCATTTCGTTGGAGATTTCCGACAGCGACTTCATCTCGGCGTGGCGGATCACGGGCGTGAACAGGCCGCCCTCGATGGCGACGGCGACGCCGATGTCCGAATACTTGTGACGCAGCATGCCGGCCTCGGTCCACGTCGCGTTGGCTGCCGGCACCTCCTGCAAAGCGAGCGCCATCGCCTTGATGATGAAGTCGTTGACCGACAGTTTGTAGCTGCGCGGACCCGCGCTCGGCGCCGCGGCGTTCATGCGTTCGCGCGCGTGAAGCAACTCGTCGATGCGGCAGTCGATCGACAGGTAGTAGTGGGGGATCGTCTGCTTGGCGAGCGTCAGGCGCTCGGCGATGACCCGGCGCATCTTGTCGTGCGGGACGATGTCGTAGCTGCCCTTGTCATAAAGGGCGAGGATCTTGTCGTCGCCCAGCCCGGGCATGGGACGCGCCGTTGTCGCCACCTCGCGATGAGTTGCAGCGGCTTCACCCGCCGGCCGAGGACCGGAGTTCAGTGCGGCCTCGATGTCGCGCTTGATGATGCGCCCGTGCGGCCCCGAGCCCGACAGCCGATCAAGCGCCAACCCGGCCTGGCGCGCTAAGCGCCGCGCCAGCGGCGAAGCAGGAACGCGCGTCTCGGATAGGGTGGCCATGGCGTCCTAATGCTCCTGTCGGCCCTTGAGACGGCCTGACGCGCCCGGCGTGAGGCTGCCGAAGCCGGCGACGAAGGCATCGCGCAACGTGGCCTGCGCCTCCTCCTCGGGCATGTAGCCGTTGAGTGCCGCGGCCTTGGCGATGTGATGCCCGACCTCGGCCAGGAGGCGTCCCCAGTCGGCGACGTGATCGCCGAACGCCGATGAATTGAGGGCGACGAGCAGCGAGCCGTCACAGATCCAGGCGCGCATCAACTCGACGGCCTCCTCCGCGTCATCGACGCCCTCCGGCGGATCCAGCTCTACGGGAAGTTCTGCAACCATTGGGCGGCTCCTTGCGAAGCTTAGAGGTACAGCACCGATTTCACGGCGGCGACGACGCGCTCCGCCGAGGGTAGCGCGAGCTTTTCGAGATTGGCGGCGTAGGGCATCGGCACGTCGGCGCCGGAGACCTTGACGGGCGGCGCGTCGAGGTCGTCGAAGGCCTGCATGGCCACCTGTGCGCAAATCTCCGAGCCGACCGAGCACACCGGCCAGGCTTCCTCGACGGTGACGATGCGGTTGGTTTTGCGCACCGAGGCGAGCACCGTATCCATGTCGAGCGGTCGCAAGGTGCGCAGGTCGATCACTTCGACGTCGATGCCGTCCTTGGCGAGTTGCTCGGCGGCCTCCAGCGCATAGACCATGCCGCGCGCGAACGACACGACCGTCGCGTCGCGGCCTTGGCGGGCGATGCGCGCCTTGCCGATCGGAATGACGAAGTCGTCGCCCTTCGGCACCGGACCGTGGGCGCCATAGAGAAGCTCGTTCTCGAGAAAGACGACGGGATTGGGATCGCGAATGGCCGCCTTGAGCAGCCCTTTGGCGTCGGAGGGGGTCGACGGCGCGATGACCTTCAGCCCGGGAACGTGCGCGTACCAGGCCGAGAAGCATTGGCTGTGTTGCGCGGCAACGCGCGCTGCGGCGCCGTTCGGGCCGCGGAAGACGATCGGTACCGTGACGTCGCCGCCCGACATGTAGTGCGTCTTGCCGGCCGAGTTGATGATCTGGTCGATCGCCTGCATGGCGAAATTCCACGTCATGAACTCGACGATGGGTTTCAGCCCCGCGAAGGCCGCGCCGATGGCGACGGCGGCAAAACCCTGCTCGGTAATCGGTGTGTCGATGACGCGGCGCTCGCCGAATTCCTCCAGCAGGTTCTGGCTCACCTTGTAGGCGCCCTGGTACTGCGCCACTTCCTCGCCGATGAGGAACACGTCCGGATCGCGGCGCATTTCCTCGGCCATGGCATCGCGTAGCGCTTCGCGCATCGACTGATCGACCGTCTCGGCGCCGGTGGCGATTTCGGGCTCGAGCGATGGCGGCTCGTAGCTGCGCGCAGGCTCCGCCCGCGGCTGTTCCGTCGGCGGCGCCGCAAGCTCATCGGATAACGGCCGTCTGCTCGCCCCCTCGCCCGCGGTGCTGCGAGCGCTGTTGGGTGCGGCGGTACGCGTCGCGGGTTCGGCCTCGTCCTCGCCTTGTATCAACGCGATCGGCGTGTTGACCTTGACGTTCTCGGTGCCGGCGGGAACGAGGAGCTTCGTCACCTTGCCCTCGTCGACCGCCTCGACCTCCATGGTCGCCTTGTCGGTCTCGATCTCGGCGATGACGTCCCCGGAGCGGACGGTCTGCCCCTCGCTGACCAGCCACTTCGTCAGCGTGCCCTCCTCCATGGTGGGCGACAGCGCAGGCATCAGAACTTCCGTCGGCATCTACCGCTCGCTTGCTGGCGCTGTCAGATCAGAACGTCGGTGGTGAGTTCGGTAGGGTCGGGCTCAGGGTCGGCGAGGGCGAACTCGGCGGAGGCGTTCACCTCATCGCGCACCTGCCGGTCGATCGCTTTCAATTCGTCCTCCGTTACGCCGGCCTGCAGGAGACGGGTACGCACCTGCTCAATGGGATCCTGCGTATCGCGCATGTGCTGCACTTCCTCGCGGGAGCGGTATTTGGCCGGATCCGACATTGAGTGCCCGCGGTATCTGTAGGTCATCATCTCGAGAATGATCGGCCCTTCGCCCGATCGGGCATGCGCGATGGCGCGCGCACCGGCTGCGCGCACCTCCTCGACATCCATACCGTCGACCTGCTCGCCGGGAATGGCGAACGACAAGCCGCGCTGGGACAGGTTGGTGGTCGACGACGAGCGCTCGATCGAGGTACCCATCGCGTACTGGTTGTTCTCGATGATGAAGACGACGGGCAGCTTCCACAGCTGCGCCATGTTGAAGGCCTCGTACACCTGGCCCTGGTTGGCGGCACCGTCACCGAAATAGGTCAAGCACACGCGGTTGTTGCCGCGATACTTGTCGGCGAACGCCAGTCCCGCCCCCAGCGGAACGCACGCCCCGACAATGCCATGGCCGCCGTAGTAGCCCCGCTCAGGCGAAAACATGTGCATCGACCCGCCTTTGCCCTTCGAGCAGCCGTGGCGGCGCCCGGTCAGCTCGGCCATCACGGATTTCGGATCCATGCCGACGGCGAGTGTGTGGCCGTGGTCGCGATAAGCGGTGATCACCTGATCGCCCGGCTCGAGTGCCATCTGCATGCCGACGACGACGGCTTCCTGCCCGATGTAGAGATGACAGAAGCCGCCGATATGACCCATGCCGTAAAGCTGGCCGGCCTTTTCCTCAAAGCGCCGGATGAGCAGCATGCGCCGATAGGCGTCGAGCTGCTCCTCACGGGTGAAACTGGCCCGCGCCGGCTGCTTGTGCCCATTGCCGGATGCGCCCTTACCGGCCGCCGCGGGAGCGGAAACCGAAGCGCGCGAAGATTTTCCAGAAGCCATCGAGATACCCCGGCGCCGCACGCGGGTTGGTCCGTCGAGTTGGACCCTACAAGAGCAATTCGGCGATGGCCAGAATGGCGCGGAGAGCTACGAGGTTATGCGCACAAGGCGCATCAGGGCCGCGGCAGCACTTGATCGTCCGGTCGCACGAAGCCGAGCATTTCGCGGGCAATCTCTTCCACGAGGTCGTCGTCCGGCTTTTGTGGGGACAGAAGTGCGACGTCGCGCTCGAGCTTGGCGCGCACGGCTTCGAGGCTTTTGATCTCAAACTCTAACAGGGCTGATCTCTCGATCAGCCTGGATCGCGCCTCGAAGCCGTGCCTGCCATTAATGGCATGATGGACGAAGTAGGCCGTCAAACCCAAGCAGAGAAGCAACACCGTAGCCTGCCGTGGCCTGGAACGCCGATCATGATTTTTTGGCTGACGCAGCACTTTGGGTACGCTGCACAAAACTGGTGGACACCCCCGTTATCCCACGCGCTCGTTAATTCGAGGTAAAGCGCTGTGCCGTTTATGAGACGTGTGCGGATTGTTTTGGATGGGCGCCCGGCAACCGACTGTCATCCCGGAAGCCGGAGCATCGGCGACGGCTATCCGGGACCCAGAGTGAGGAGCGTCGAAGACTGAATTCGAAGACACCATCCGCTGGATCCCGGCTCTGCGCTCGCAGTCGCTCGCTTGGCCGGGATGACAGAGATGCGATCCCACATCACGCGCCGGCGTAGCCGCGGATGACGCTCTTGCCCGCGTAGCGCGCCACGTCGCCCAGCTCACCCTCGATGCGGATGAGCTGATTGTACTTCGCCAAGCGATCGGAGCGGCACAGCGAGCCCGTCTTGATCTGGCCGGCGTTGGTGGCGACGGCGAGGTCGGCAATCGTTGCGTCCTCGGTCTCGCCCGAGCGGTGCGAGATGACGGCCGTGTAAGCGGCGCGCTGCGCCATCGACACGGCATCGAGCGTTTCCGACAGCGAGCCGATCTGGTTGACCTTGACGAGGATCGAGTTGGCTATGCCCTGCTTCAGGCCCTGCTCCAGGCGCTCGGTATTGGTGACGAAAAGATCGTCGCCGACCAGCTGGCAGCGGGCGCCGATGGCGTCGGTCAACGCTTTCCAGCCGGCCCAATCGTCTTCCGACATGCCGTCCTCGATGGAGACGATCGGGAAGCGCGACACGAGGCTCTCGAGGTATTTCACCATGCCGCCGGCATCGAGCGACTTGCCTTCGCCCTCCAGTGTGTACTTGCCGTTCTTGAAGTATTCGGTGGCGGCGCAGTCGAGCGCCAGCATGACGTCATCGCCCGGCTTGTAACCGGCAGCCTCGATCGCCTTCATGATAAAGCCAAGCGCCTCTTCGGCCGACTTTAGGTTTGGGGCAAAGCCGCCCTCGTCGCCGACGCTGGTCGACAACCCGGCGTCCTTCAGCGACTTTTTCAGCGTGTGGAATATCTCCGCGCCCATCCGCACGGCATCCGCAATCGAGCTGGCGGAAACGGGCATGATCATGAATTCCTGGATGTCGATCGGGTTGTCGGCATGCGCGCCACCGTTGACGATGTTCATCATCGGTACGGGCAGCACATGCGCGGCGGCGCCGCCGAGATAGCGGTACAGCGGCAAGCCGCTCGTTTCCGCGGCTGCCTTGGCGGTCGCGAGCGACACGCCGAGAATGGCGTTGGCGCCGAGGCGACTCTTGTTGCGCGTGCCGTCGAGCTGGATGAGCGCCGCATCGACGCCGCGCTGATCCTCGGCGTCCATACCGGCGAGCGCATCAAAGATCTCGGTGTTGACCGCATCGACGGCCTTCTCAACACCCTTGCCGAGGTAGCGGCTCATGTCGCCGTCACGGAGCTCCACGGCTTCGTGCGCACCGGTCGAGGCGCCCGACGGAACGGCCGCGCGCCCCATCGCACCATCCTCGAGGACCACGTCCACCTCCACCGTCGGGTTGCCGCGGCTGTCGAGGATCTCGCGGCCGATGATGTCGATGATGGCGGTCATTTCTCGTTACCTTATAAGTTGCAGGCCGCGGACGGGCATGGGAGGTTCCGGCGCGTTTTAGCCGCTCTTGCCTGAAGCGCAAAGGCCTGAAAATCCTCCGCCGGCTACAGCCAGGCAGGCGTCACGCCGATAATTTCAGGGAGCTAGACCATGGCCGAAACCAAGACCTATGCCGGTAGCTGCCATTGCGGGCGCGTCAGCTACGAAGCCGACGCGGACTTGAGCCAGGTCATCTCCTGCAACTGCTCAAGCTGCCGCCGGCGGGGCACGCTACTCGCCTTCGTCACCGACGACAAATTCCGCCTGAAAACCGGCGGCGATGCCCTGACCAAATACGACTTCAATAAGAAGGTCATCGACTACCAGTTCTGCGAGACGTGCGGCGTGCTGCCGTTCGCTCTTGGGCAGCGGCCCGACGGCGTTCGCACGGTGGCCCTCAACGTGCGTTGCCTCGACGGCGTCGACCTCGATGCGCTCAATATCAAGAAGTTCGACGGCGCCAGCCTCTGACGGACCGATCCATGACCGACAACGCGGCATTGGTGCTGTTCTCGGGCGGGCAGGATTCGACCGTCTGCCTCGCCTGGGCGTTGGCGAAGTATGAACGCGTCGAGACGGTGGGTTTTGCCTACGGGCAGCGCCACGCGGCCGAGCTCACCGTGCGCGAGAGCCTGCGCGAGGGAATGGGCAAGATCGATGACGGCTGGGCGAAGCGGCTCGGGGCCGATCACATGCTCGAGCTGGCCGAGCTGGGCCGCTTGAGTGACACGGCTCTGACACGCGAGGCCGAGATCGAGATTTCCGCGGCCGGGTTGCCGTCAACGTTCGTGCCCGGGCGCAACCTCCTGTTCTTCACCTACGCCGCTGCCCTCGCCTACCGGCGCGGCATGCGCGTTCTCGTCGGCGGCATGTGCGAGACGGATTTTTCCGGCTATCCCGATTGCCGCAACGACACACTGCAAACGCTCGCCCAGGCGATCTCGCTCGGCACCGATACCGAGTTCATCATCGAAACGCCGTTGATGTGGGTCGACAAGGCCGGCACGTGGGCGCTGGCCGAGGAGCTCGGGGGTGCGCCGTTGGTCGAGCTAATCCTCGAAGACTTGCATACCTGCTACCTGGGCATCCGCTCGCGCCGGCACGCGTGGGGCTATGGCTGTGGCCATTGTCCCGCGTGCGCCCTGCGCGCCAAGGGATGGGACGCATGGCAAGCTGCCAAGAAGAGCTGAGACACGCCGTCGATCGCGCGCTGGCGCAGGATTGGGCGGCCGCGCATGACATAGCCCAGCGCCACGAGGGCGATGCGACGGCCGACTGGCTGCATGCGGTGCTGCACAAGATCGAAGGCGATGACGGCAACGCGCGCTATTGGTATGGGCGCACGGAGCACAGCTTTGACGAGTTCGCCGATCCGCGCGCCGAACTCGCCGCCATCCGCAACGCTGTCGTCGATTAAGCTCAAGGTCTTTACGGCGTTGTAGAAGGGGCAGAGCTGGCGCAGCATGCCCGGTCAACTTTTGCCTATGGATTTCCCATGCCCCGCCTCGCCATTGCCCTCGCCATCATGCTTGCCGCGACGCTGCCCGGCTTTGCCGAAGAGCGTCAGCCCATGCCGGACAAGTTGGCCTTCGGCTACGACGAGGAAGGCAAGGTCGACGCCTCCCAAGCCGGGTGCGAAGGATATGTGAAGGAGAACGTCGAGTGGCCCGAGCCGGAGATGGCCGACGCCATCAAGGACGTCTGCGGAGCGCGCAAGCGGCATGTCGAGGCCTATGCCGCGATCCAAAAGAGCTACAAGACGCTCGCCAAGAAGATCGGCGACGACACCCGGCTGGACAAAGCAGCCGCGGTGACAAGCTTCGAAGCGATGATCAAAGCTTGTATCGACCACAAATCGAACATGACCACCGGCGGCCACAACATCATGATCGACGTCATCCCCAACGACATCGCGGCGCGCTGCCTAGACCTGGGTCGGGCGATGCTCGACGAGGAGACCAGCTGGCTGGCGACCGATCCGGAGAAAGCGCGCGCGCACTTCTCGCCCTGAGTGGCGTTCCGCCGGCGACAGTTTCCGAAACGTTCTTGTCGCGTGTGCGTCAAACGGCGCCTGTCAACCCGACATTAGGCGGCTCGCAACCTTGTGTGTGCGTTCGCATATGAAGCATCGCATATACTCGAGGGCACCCGAGGCCGAGGAGACATCCCATGGGCGATATGACCAAAGCTGCCGAGCGTCGCAAAGCGCCGTTGCAGACACCGAGCAATTACGACAGCAATGCCATCCGCGATATTTCCGGCGCACTCACGGCGCTGCTGGCCGACACGTTCGCGCTGTATCTCAAGACCAAGAACTTCCATTGGCACATGAGCGGCCCGCATTTCCGCGATTACCATCTCATGCTCGATGAACAGGGCGACCAACTCTTCGCCATGACCGATCCGCTCGCCGAGCGCGTGCGCAAGATCGGCGGCACGACGCTGCGGTCGGTCGGGCACATCTCGCGCCTGCAGCGCGTCGAGGACAACGACGCCGATTACGTCACGCCGCAAGACATGCTGGCGGAGCTGCGCGACAACAACAAGGATCTCGTGGTTCGCCTGCGCGAGGCACACGACCTGTGCGACGAGCACGAGGATGTCGCCACCGCCAGCCTCATCGAGAACTGGATCGACGAGACCGAACGGCGGGTGTGGTTCCTCTTCGAGTCGAGCCGCGAGCCGCACGCACTTTGAGGCCGTTGCAGCACTAACGATCGGTTGGGCGGCGGCACGGGTTGCCGCCGCAGCGTCCCGCGCGCCTTCCGCGCCGTAGCGAAGGAGAGTTCCATGTCCCTCACCCTAAACGAGACACAGGCCGGCAAGTCCGCTCTGCCGAAGCGGCGGCTCGGCCGCACAGATATGCACATCACGCCTGTGGGGCTTGGCGCCTGGGCCATCGGCGGCGGCGATTGGGCGGTGGGCTGGGGCAGCCAGGACGATAAGCAGTCGATCGCGGCCATCCGCCATGCGGTCGAGCGCGGCGTCAACTGGATCGACACGGCCGCCATTTACGGACTTGGGCATTCGGAGGAGATCGTGCGCGCGGCGCTGAAGGAGATCCCCTCTGCGCAACCGCCCGTACGTATTCACCAAATGCGGACTGCGCTGGGACGAACATGATCGCATGGCATCGCCGCAGCACGTCGCTACCCCGGCTAGCATCCGCTTTGAGCTCGAAGCCTCGCTCAAGCGCCTCGGCATGGAGCGTATCGACCTCTACCAGATGCACTGGCCGGCGAAGGACGGCACGCCGATCGAGGAATACTGGAAGACGCTGCTCGACCTCAAAGCCGAGGGCAAGGTGCGCGCAGTGGGCCTCTCCAACCACAACGTGGCGCAGCTCACGGCAGCCGAGAAGGTCGGCCACGTCGACACTCTGCAGCCGCCGTTCTCAGCTATCCGGCGCGAGTTCGCCGCCAATGAGCTGCCCTGGTGCGTGGCGCACGAAACCGGCGTCATCGTCTACAGCCCGATGCAGGCCGGGTTGCTCACCGGCGCGTTCACGGCTGAGCGGGCCAAGGCGCTGCCCGCCAACGATTGGCGCTCGCGCAATGCCGAGTTCACCGGTACCAAGCTCAAAGCCAATCTGGAGTTGGCCGAGACGATGAAGGCCGTCGGCAAGCGCCACGGCACGAGCGCGGCGGCAGCCGCGATTGCCTGGACGCTCGCCTGGCCAGGTGTCAGCGGCGCCATCGTCGGTGCACGCGAGCCGAGCCAAGTCGACGGCTGGATCGACGCCGCAACCTTGCACCTGCGCCGGGCCGACCTCGACGAGATCGCCAAGACCATCGAGCGCACCGGCGCCGGCGCCGGCCCTGCCCTCCCCGTCGAAATGGCGCCCTGAACGCCTGTCTTAAGCTTGAACGCCGGCGTGCGGACGATTAGGGATGCCCGCATGTACGCCATAAAAGAGATCTTCTACACGCTGCAGGGCGAGGGTGCGAACGCGGGTCGCGCCGCCGTCTTCTGCCGCTTTGCCGGCTGCAATCTGTGGTCGGGCCGCGAGCAGGATCGCGCCAAGGCCGACTGCCAGTTTTGCGACACCGATTTCGTCGGCACCGATGGCGAGGGCGGCGGAAAATTCGCGACGGCTGATGACCTTGCCGACGCGTGCGCCAAAGTGGCGGGCGGCGCCGGTGCCACCTTCATTGTTCTCACCGGAGGCGAGCCGATGCTGCAGGTGGACGGCGAGCTGATCGACTCGTTGCACGCGCGTGGCTTTACCGTCGCCATCGAGACCAACGGCACCCTTCCCGTGCCGCGCGCCATCGACTGGATCTGCGTCAGCCCAAAGGCCGGCACTGACCTCAGGCAGCGCTCGGGCGACGAATTGAAGCTCGTATTTCCGCAGGCCGACCTCGACCCGGAGACCGTGGCGGGGCTAGCGTTCAGCCATCGCTACCTGCAGCCGATGGACGGGCCGGACTCCAAGGCCAACACCGACCGGGCCATCGCCTACTGCAAAGCGCACCCCGGCTGGCGCCTTTCGGTGCAGACCCACAAGCTGCTCGGTATTCCATGAGGCTCCCGCCCACTGGAATTGCACGAGAAAATGACTTAGAGACCCCCATGCGCATTTACAAAGAATTCCAGTTCGAAGCCGCCCACTACCTGCCGAGCGCCCCGGCCGGATCGCCGAACGCGCGCGTGCACGGACATTCCTTCCGCGCCCGCGTGACCATCGACGGCGCGCCGGGCGCCGACACCGGCTACGTGTTCCACTTCGACGAGCTGGCCGCTGCCATGGCTGACGCCCAGGAGGCCCTCGACCATCGCCTCCTCAACGACGTCGAAGGCCTCGAAGCGCCGACCCTCGAGCGCATCGCCATATGGCTGTGGAACCGTCTGCAGAACCGCATCCCCGGCCTGTCCGAGATCGAGATCGCGCGCGACAGCTGCCGCGAAGGCGCCGTCTACTCCGGACCGGCACCGTCCCGGATGGCGGCGGAGTAAAGGACATGGGCCAGAAGGACACCACCGTCACTATCCTCGGCCAGGCAACGAAGTTGCCGCAGAGCCCCGCGGAGGCAACGCTCGAGCGCGTGCCGAACCCGCACCCCGACGCGAACTACGTCGCGCGCTTCACCACCCCCGAGTTCACTTCGCTTTGCCCGGTGACCGGACAGCCAGACTTTGCCCATCTCGTCATCGACTACGTGCCGCGCGACTGGCTGGTGGAATCCAAGTCGCTGAAGCTCTACCTCGGCTCGTTCCGCAACCACGGCGCCTTTCACGAGGACTGCACGCTGGCCATCGGCAAGCGCCTCGTGGCGCTGCTGGAGCCGCAGTTCCTGCGCATCGGCGGCTACTGGTACCCGCGCGGCGGCATGCCGATCGACGTGTTCTGGCAGACCGGCACGCTCCCCGGCGGCGTCTGGCTGCCCGACCAAGGCGTCGCCCCCTATCGCGGCCGCGGCTGAACAGACCCGGTAACGGGGCCGGTCATCCACTAGCCACATCGAACACATCTCCGGCGCATGCCGCCCGGAAGCGCTGCGGAGCGACGCCTGCTTCCGCGAGCGCCTCTGCGAGCAGCGCGGGCGGCTCTTCACGGCTCTCGTCCGTCAGCTGGAAGCATCCCCAATGGATGCCAATAGAGCGCCGTGCACCCAAGTCGAGCATGATCCTGACCGCGTCAGCGGGATCGGTGTGCTGATCCGCCATGAACCATCTTGGCGCATAGGCACCGATCGGCAGCAGCGCGACGTCGGGCGAACCGTGCCGCTCACGCAGCGCGCGAAAGAGAGCCCCGTCGCCGTAGCCGGTGTCGCCGGCGAAATAGGCGAGGCCGCCGAGGGTTTGGAGTACAAAGCCACCCCACAAGGCCATCCGACGGTCTCCCGGCCCCCGTGCCGACCAATGGTGCGCTGGCACGATATGCACCTGCGCCCCGCGTTCGAGCGGCACGCGATCGCCCCAATCCCCCGCGATCACCCGCGCGTCAGGTATCGCGTTTCGGACCACGACATCGTTTCCGAGCGGCGTCACGATGGTCGGCTTATACGCCGCGTGCAGGCGGCGAAGCGTCGTCACGTCGAGATGGTCGTAATGGCAGTGCGACAACAGCACGACATCGATCGGCGGCAAGTCGTTGAATGCGATCCCCGGTGGGACGGCCCGCCGGGGTCCCGCGAAACGAAGCGGGCTCGCGCGATCGGACCAGACGGGATCCGTCAGGACATTCAAGCCGCCCGATTGCACAAGCAATGTCGCGTGACCCACCATGGTCACACGCAGTCCGTCGGCACGAGCCTCCGGCTTGACTTGGCGGCCGGTCTCGACTTTCCGCCACCGGGCGCGTGTCTCCTTGAATTTCCATCGCAGAATGGCGCCGAGCGAGCGGTCCGTATCGGGATGGTCGGGATTGAAGAAACGGACGCCATCAAAATGGTCTGTGATCGGACCTCGATAGTATCTGTTGTTGGCCGCCATACTGTCCTTTCAAGCCCTTCGACCGCCACGAACGGCTCGCCTGATCAACTTCGCGAAATTCAAAGGCTCATGAGCCGCCCTTGGTGCTGCAGATGGCAACGTCCGCATTGGGTAACAAGTGGAAGCTTACCGTGCACGCCACACATATTCCCCGGTCCGGATAAGCCCCGGGAAATGCAGCAACACCCGCGCTACCGTTTGCCTGCGGGCGCCTGCCCCACCCTGGCCAGATTGGCATGGCTCGGTTAGGTTTCCGGGCCTCGGAGGGGGAATGATTTGCTCAACGATTTTAATGCTGACGGCCCTGCTCCCGCTTGTTGCGGCCACGTGCGCAGAGGCTGCCGCGCCGCCGGGAACGGAGATGCCGCGCGCCACCGATCCGGCGATCACGCCACCTATGGCAGCCCCGAAGGATTCCAACCCCGTTGCCAGCGCGCTGCGCTCCAAGCTCAATGCCCTGCCGATCGACGGCTCGGCGCAGGAGCTGAAAGAGCGTGCCGTCCTGTCCGACTTCTACGCCGCGCGGCGCGACGCGCCGATGTGGCTGAGCGAGGCCGGATTGACCGACAACGGCGCCGCGCTGGGTGCTGAAATTCTCAAGGCGGGCGACTGGGGCCTCGAGGCGAAGGACTTCGAGCTCCCCGCCATCCCGCCGGCCGCGCAACTCGATGCGGAGAAAATCGGCAAGGCCGACGTCGAGATCTCGCTGGCGCTGCTCAAGTATGCCCGTTACGCGCGCGGTGGCCGCATCATCGATCCCGCCATCCTGCTCAACTCGAATCTCGATCGTAAGCCACAGCTGCTTGATCCGGAGCTGATCATCAAGGGCGCCGCTGAGGCAGCCGATCCCGCGGCTTACCTGCGCGGACTGCACCCCAAGCAACCGCAGTTCGAAAAGCTGCGCCAAGCTTATCTCGCCAACAGGGGAAAGCCGCTCGGCAAGAAGATCCTCGCCAACATGGAAGAGTGGCGCTGGATGCCCGACGATCTCGGGCAGTTGCACATCATGGCGAACGTGCCCGAGTTCATGGTCTACCTCGTCAAGGACAACGCACGCATTCATAGCGAGCGCATCGTCGTCGGCGAGACCGGCAAGCAAACGACGATCTTCTCGCGCCCGCTGAAGACCATCGTCTTCAAGCCGATGTGGCGCGTGCCCGATTCCATCAAGGCCAATGAGCTGCAACCCAACTTGCGGCGCGGCGGCAGCATGTTCCGTCAGTACGACCTCGAACTCGAGACCAAGGACGGCAAGCCGCTCGACTATCACTCCATTGATTGGAACACGGCTAACATTCTCGACTATGAGGTGGTGCAGCCGCCGGGCCGCAAGAACGTGATGGGTGTCGTCAAGTTCACCTTCCCGAGCCAGCACACGATCTTCATGCACGACACCATCGACAAGTGGATGTTCGCCAACTCCGTGCGCACGCTCAGCCACGGCTGCCTGCGGCTGCGCAATCCGATGAAAATGGCCGAGCTGGTACTGGCTGAGGACAAGGGCTGGGACGCGGCGAAGACGAACGAGACGATGCAGTCCTCCCGCGACAATGTCATCGTCATGGAAAAGAAGATCCCCATGCACCTCGTCTATTTCACCGCGTGGGTGGACGACGGCGGGAAGCTGCGCACGTTCGGCGACATCTACGGCCACGAGAGGCGCATTTCCCTGGCCCTCGACGGCGCCTGGGACAAGATCGACATCGGCCGCAATCATCTGGCGCCTGTCGAGGCGTCCGATCCGAGCAACTTCACGCCATCGCCGTCCGCAGCGGCGCGCCAGAAGCGATCGAAGCAGCCACCGACAATCGTCGATATGGTCGGCAGCGCGCTGGGCGGAGCATTCTAGCTAAAGCAGGAAGGCGCCATGACATGCAGCCTGAGAGCACCCAACCCGATCCGACACTGATCCGGCGCCTCTTCAAGCAGACCGCCATTACGATGGTCATCCTGGGAGCCATGCTGTTCGTCGCGGCGGGCACCATCGACTGGCCGGGAGCTTGGGTCCTGCTGATCGGGTCCGGCCTCCTCGGCCTGCTCTCTGCCTATATCATCGCCGGCCACGATCCCCAGTTGATGCGCGAGCGCATGCGCGGCCCGATACAGCGCGAGCAGAAGGGCTGGGACAAGCGGTTGCTCGCGGTGATCCTCGTGCTTTGCGCGGCCATGCCCATCGTCGCCGGGCTGGAATACCGCTTCGGCCCGTCGGACATGCCGGTTTGGCTCGAGGCTCTCGGCGCGCTCGGCATCGCCTTGGGCCTCTACATGTTCCACGTCGTCATGGAGACGAACTCGTACGCCACCGCCGTCGTGCGCATCCAGAACGAGCGCGGCCACAAGGTGATTTCGACAGGCCCCTACGCATTCGTGCGCCACCCCATGTATTCCGGCGCGATCTTCTATTTTCTCGGCATGGGACTTCTGCTTGGCTCCTGGTACGCCACCGGCATCGCAGCCGTCGTCATAGCGCTGTTTGGTCTGCGCGCCGTGTGGGAGGAGAACACGCTGAAGGACGAACTGCCCGGCTACGCCGACTACGCGCAACGCGTGCGCTACCGCCTTGTCCCCGGGGTCTGGTGACCGTCATCTTGTAGAGCCCGGAGGCTCATTCGATGGCAACCGGCGCCGACGATCCATACGATCTGCAGCGCTTCGTCGACGCTCAGCGCGCCGTCTACGATCAGGTGCGCGCCGAGCTGACGGCCGGCGGAAAGCGCAGCCATTGGATGTGGTTCATCTTCCCCCAGATCGAAGGCCTCGGCTCGAGCATGATGTCCCGGAGGTACGCCATTTCCTCACGCGAGGCGGCGGCCGCATATCTCATACACCCGTTGCTTGGGCCTCGATTGCGTGAGTGCACACGGCTCGTGGCCGGCATCTGCGGGCGCAACATGCATGAGATCTTCGGCAGCCCCGACGACATGAAATTTCAGTCCTCCATGACACTGTTCGCGCAGGTGACGGGCGACAACGCCGACTTCCTCGCTGCCCTGGCGAAGTACTTTGGCGGTAAGCCGGACGCGGCCACGCTGGCCCGTCTCTAAGAACGGCGCCCGGCTTATCCCCGGCCTCTGGAAGGCGCGCACACTGTTTCGCAGGGAACAGTCAGCGCACGGCCGAAAGCCTAGGCTGATCCTTTCCGGCAGTGGAAAGGCCACAGCCCATGTTGAAGCGAAGCACAATCACGGTCGCGGCCATCGCGGTCTGCGGCGTCACGCTCGCCTTCGGGGCCAGCGTCGTGGTGCAGCCGCGCCTGATGCGGCCGATCAGTGCCGTTGCGCCCACGATTGAGGGGAAGCCGCACCCCGCCGGCCCCGTCCCGCACAAATTCATGCGGCGTTTGCCCACCGCGATCTGACCCGCTGCCAGCGTGCTCAAGCAGCTTTGGCGGCTGCGCGGATCTCGCGCTTCAAGTCCGGCGGGGTGGCTTCGGCGGTCAAGGTGGCGATGGCCTCGGCGAGAGGCATCACCTTCTGGTCCGGCGAGCCCATGCGGCGCATGGAGACCTTGCCCTCTTCCGCCTCGCGCTTGCCGACCACCAGCATCACCGGCACCTTGGCCAGCGAGTGCTCGCGCACCTTGTAGTTGATCTTCTCGTTCCTGAGATCGAGATCGACGCGCAGGCCGGCCGCGCGCAGCTGCGCCGCGACGTCGAGCGCATAGGCGTCGGCGTCCGACACGATCGTCGCCACGACCACCTGCAGCGGCGCCAGCCACAGCGGGAAGTGCCCCGCAAAGTTCTCGATCAGCACGCCGGTGAAGCGCTCCAGCGAGCCGAAGATGGCGCGGTGGATCATCACCGGCGTTTTCTTCTCCGAGTGCTCGTCGATGTAGAAGGCGCCGAGACGGCCCGGCAGGTTGAAGTCGACCTGCGTCGTGCCGCACTGCCAGTCGCGTCCGATCGCGTCTTTCAGCACGTACTCAAACTTCGGGCCGTAGAAGGCACCCTCGCCGGGGTTGATCGCCGTCTTGATGCGTCCCTGCCCGCGCTTTTCTATCTCAACCAGCACCTTCGCCATGATGGCCTCGGCGTGGTCCCATTGCTCGTCGGTGCCGACGCGCTTCTCCGGCCGCGTCGACAGCTTGACGACGATGTCCTTGAAGCCGAAGTCCTCGTAGATCGACAGCAGCAGATCGTTCACCTCGAGGCACTGCTCGGCCAGCTGCTCCTCGGTGATGAAGATGTGCGCGTCGTCCTGCGTGAAGTGGCGCACGCGCAACAGGCCGTGCATGGCGCCGGAAGGCTCATAGCGGTGCACCTTGCCGAATTCGCTGAGCTTCAGCGGCAGGTCGCGGTAGCTCTTAAGGCCGTGCTTGAAGATCTGCACGTGGCCGGGGCAATTCATCGGCTTGCAGCAGAAGACGCGTTCGTCCGGCAACTCCGTGACGAACATCATCTCGTGATAGTTCTCCCAATGACCGGAGAGCTCCCAGAAGCTCTTCTCCATCATGTCGGGAGAGTTGACCTCGTTGTAGCCGGCCGCGTCGAGGCGGCGGCGCATGTAGGCGATGAGGGTTTGGAACAGCGTCCAGCCGTTGGGGTGCCAGAACACCGAGCCCGGCGCCTCCTCCTGGAAATGGAACAGATCCATCTCGCGGCCCAGCTTGCGGTGGTCACGCTTCTCTGCTTCCTCGAGGCGGTGCAGGTATTCGGCGAGGTCAGCCTCGCTGGCCCACGCCGTGCCGTAAATCCGCTGCAGCATCGGCCGGTTAGGATCGCCCCGCCAGTAGGCGCCGGCGATCTTCTGCAGCTTGAACGCCTTGCCGACCGCACCCGTCGACGTCATGTGTGGGCCGCGGCACAGGTCGAGCCATTCGCCCTGCTTATAGATCTTCAGCTCTTGGTCTTCGGGAATGGCGTCGACCAGCTCGACCTTGAAGTTCTCGCCGCGCTCGCGGAAGAAATCCTTCGCCTGCTTGCGGCTCCAGAACTCCTTCGTGAACGGCGCGTTCTTGGCGATGATCTCGCCCATCTTCTTTTCGATCTTGGCGAGATCGTCGGGGTGGAACGGCTCCTGCTTGGCGAAGTCGTAGTAGAAGCCGTTTTCGATGACGGGGCCGATCGTCACCTGCGTCTTCGGCCACAGAGCCTGCACCGCTTCCGCCATGACGTGCGCGGCATCGTGCCGGATCAGCTCGAGAGCTTCCGGGTCCGTGCGCGCGATGAACTTGATTGCGGCGTCTTGCGTGATGGGATCGGCGAGATCGACGAGGTTACCGTCGAGGCTCATGGCCACCGTGCGCTTGGCCAGCGAAGGCGCGATGGCTTTCGCCACGCTGAGCCCGCTTGTGCCGGCCTCGACTTTGCGCGTTGCGCCGTCGGGAAATGTCAGGGTGATCTCGGACATCGTCAGCTCCTCTCACTCGCTGCCGACCATGCAGCGTAAGATTTTGGAGCGGGTTCAATCCTCGGAAACGGCGGACAAGTCAAGTCACGGCCGATCAGGCGGCAGCGGGGCTCAGTCGAAGAACGAGAAAATGGCGGCAAAGAAGGCACCGATGGCTGCCAGGATACCGAGGACGATGTTCGCCAGCATCTCGAACAGGCTCTCGAAAGTATCCGAAGCGCTGCTGCCGACAACCAGGATGCCCGTGCCACCGGCCGCGATGATGGCGGCCGTGACTGCGCTGAAGATTGTGTACCAGAGGGCACCGAAGACGATGACGCCGATGATGGCGGCGACCGCGATGCGGCTGACGATGCCGCGGGATGAGGACTTGGCGGGGACTGGCTGTTCGCTCATGGCAACGGCTCCGTCGGTGCGAACGCCGACTATAGCGCCGAGTCTGGCGAAAGCGGTGTTCCGCTCGGCATAGCGCGTCTCCGCCGGAGGGGCACGTGGGCCTGCGCGATTAGAAGAGCGGCGTGTTCAAATTTGTCTCAAACATCGACCCCGGCGATCACGATCTTATGTGAAATGGCGGCCTATCCTCCCGGCGCACACGAGAGGAGCTGAGGCATGACAATAGTCCACGATTGGTCACTCGACGTGACGAAGTATGTTCCCGCCGCCGATGAAGCAGCGGTCAGAGGCATTGTGAAGCATCTGGGCGTTGCGCTGCAAAGCCGCGATGCGTCGTTTGTCGCCTGCCAGGACAAGAGCGAACGTGATCGCGTGCGCGAAAGCTTCCTGAAGAAGAAGCTGGGATTGATGGAATCCGACGTCGAGCTCGACAAATCTATCGTCGAAATTTGCCAAAAGATGCACAGCGACCGCGATAAGTCGCGCGTCGCCTTCTACTACATGCTGGCTGAAAAGTACGGCAAGCTTTCGATGTTTTCCTGATCTCGACAGGCGGCGCGAAGCGCCGCGCCAACGAGGCCACCGCTACTTCTTCGGCAGCTCGAGGCCCATTTCGCGGTAACGCTCGGGATCGTTCTGCCAGTCGGCGCGCACCTTGACGAACAGGAACAGGTGCACCGGACGCTCGAGGATCTGCGTCAGCTCGCGGCGGCTGTCCATCGACACCTGTTTGATGGTCTGGCCGCCCTTGCCGAGCATGATGGCCTTCTGCCCGTCGCGGGCGACGAAGATCGTCTGCTCGATACGCACCGAGCCGTCGCGGCGCTCGGTCCACGCCGTCGTCTCGACGGTGGAGTGGTACGGCAGCTCGTCGTGCAGGCGGTGGAAGATCTTCTCGCGCGTGATCTCGGAGGCCAGCAGGCGCAGCGGCGCGTCGGTGAGATCGTCGGCCGGGTAGTGCCATGGGCCCGCGGGCACACGAGCGGCGAGGTTGCGTTTGAGGTCGGCGACGCCGTCGCCGTCGGTGGCCGAGATCATGAACACGCCATCGAAGAACAGCTGCTGATTGAGATCGGCGGCAAGCTCGAGCAGCTTCTCCCGGCCCGACAAGCGGTCGATCTTGTTGAGGACGAGGAGGCGCGGAAGCTTTACATCCTTGAGCTTGCCGAGAACGCCCTCGACCTCCTCGTCGATGCCCTTCGCCGCATCGACGACCAGGACCACGATGTCAGCATCGCGCGCGCCCCCCCAGGCCGCTTCGACCATCGCGGTGTCGAGCCGCTTCTTGGGGGCGAACACGCCAGGCGTGTCGACGAAGATCAACTGGCTGTTGCCGTCGTTGGCGATGCCACGGACCGGCACTCGCGTCGTCTGCACCTTGTGCGAGACGATCGATACCTTGGCGCCGACCAGCGCGTTGACCAGCGTCGACTTGCCGGCATTCGGCGCGCCGATGACGGCGATGAATCCGCATCGCTGATCCTCGACCGGGGGCGTGCCGTCTTCCTGGTTGCGCTTACTCATGCAGTTCGGCTCCGGCTACGCCTTCGCGCTCAAGCAGCGCCCGTGCGGCCGCTTGCTCGGCCGCCCGCTTCGAGGCTCCCTCACCGCGCGCCGGCGCACATCCATGGATGCGCACTTCAGAGGTGAAACGTGGCGCATGGTCCGGGCCCTTGCGGCTGACCTCAACGTAGTCCGGCAAAGCTAAACCCTTTCCTTGCGCCCATTCCTGCAGGGCCGACTTGGCGTCGGGCCCAGCGTTGGTCGGGTGCTGGTCATCCTGGCTGGCCCACAGACGCCGCACCGCCGCGCGCGCCGGCTCAAAGCCCGCGTCAAGGAAGATGGCGCCTAGAATCGCCTCCATGGCGTCGGCCAGAATGGTGCCCTTGGCGCGCCCGCCGCTGCCAGCTTCGCTATCCGAGAGGATCAGATGCTGGCCTAGGCCGACGGTGCGGGCGACGCGGGCGCACGCTTCGCCACGCACGAGCCTGTTGTAGCGGCGCGCCAGCTCGCCTTCACTGGCCGATGGGAAACGTTCGCTCAGCGCCTCGGCGATGACGAGGCCGAGCACCCGGTCGCCGATGAACTCGAGCCGCTCGTTGTCGCTGTGCTGCACTTTGCCGCCGCGCATGCTGGCGTGCGTCAGCGCCATCTCGATCAGCTTCTGGTTCTTGAAGCGATGACCAAGGGCTTTCTCGAGCTCTTTGTATTTGCGCGGGCGAAGGATCACGGGGGGAGCTTAACGCATCTGCGGACGCCGCACACGAATGGCGCGGCGCACTTGGCAATCTTTGCGCAAGCTAGTGTGATGATCGAGAAATTCGCCACCTCAGCCGGCAGGTATCGAGCGAATGTCTCGATCTGAATCACACTAGCAAGTCCATGTTTCTAGTGTCCCTTATGATCCCGAAGTTAGCTCCCGATACCAGCCGCAAGCTCCGGCGAACTTCGGAATCGGGACACTAGCGGACCAGCTTGAAGAAACGGTTCCAGCGAATATCGAGCGGCCAGGTCCATGGGCTCCACCAGCGGAAGGCGTCCGGCTCGTCGACGGCGGCTGAGAAGAAGATGATCTCGGCGCGGCCGATGAGATTGTCGAACGGAACGTAGCCGACGCCCCACGAGGCGCGGCTGTCGGTGGAGTTGTCGCGGTTGTCGCCCATCATGAAGTAGTGCCCGGCCGGCACCTTGTAGGGGCCGACGTTGTCGAACGGGCCGTTCTCCTCGGCATCTAGGACGGTGTACTTGACGCCGTTGGGCAGCGTTTCCTCGTAAGCGGGAATCGGACGCGGCGGGCCGGCGTCCTCCTGGGTCACGAAGTCGCCGATGCGCTTGCGCGGCACTTCCTGGCCGTTGATGAAGAGCGTGCCGGCGCGCACGTCGATCTGGTCGCCCGGCAGGCCCACCACGCGCTTGATGTAGTCGGTCGAGTTGTCGCGCGGGAGTTTGAACACGACCACGTCGCCGCGTTTCGGCTCGGCGGGAAAAATGCGGCCTTCGAAGGGGATGAAGTTGTAGAACGAATACCGGCTGTAGCCATACGACAGCTTGGAGACGAACAGGTAGTCGCCGACCAGCAGCGTCTCCTTCATCGAACCTGAGGGAATGTTGAAAGGCTGGTAGAGGAAGGTGCGCACGACCATGGCAATGGCCAGCGCCTCAATGACGATGGTAGCCGTCTCCAGCCAACCACCCTTCCTAGTATTTGCCGATACGGCCATGCGAAACTCCCGATGCCGCAGGCCCGGCTGCGCGCCCGCGCCCTATAGCCACTTTGCCGTCATGGCGCAATTCGCGCCGTTGTATCAGCCTGCCGTGGCTGTCTTCCTCAGCGCCGGTCGCCCTTTTCGGGAATGCCGGAAATGATGACGATGGCCGCAGCGAGCGGGAAGTCGTCGGTAATGGTCAGGTCGATGCGTGCCTCGAAGCCGTCCGGGGTCAGCTCCTTCAAAACCTTTGCCGCTCCACCGGTTAGCCTGAGGGTTGGGCGACCCGAGGGTAGATTTACCACCCCCATGTCGCGCCAATAGACGCCGCACCGCAGCCCCGTGCCCAGCGCCTTGGCACACGCCTCCTTGGCGGCAAAGCGCTTGGCATATGAGGCGGCCCGCTGACGGCGCGCGTCAGACTTCTTGCGTTCGAGGTCGGTGAACACACGGGCGGTGAAGCGTTCGCCGTAGCGCTCCAACGTCTTTTCGATGCGGCGAATGTCGATGAGGTCGTTGCCGACACCTAATATCACGCCAACCTCGCGCGCTGATCACCCGCGAGCGCATCCAGGCGCGCTTCATCCATCAGCACGCGCATGCGCAGGACGGCAGCGGCAAGCCCAACGAAGATGGCCTCACCGATGAGGAAGTGGCCGATGTTCAGCTCGACGATTTGCGGCATGCGCGATACCGCGGCGACCGTATCGAAGGTCAATCCGTGGCCGGCGTGCACTTCGAGCCCGAGAGCGTCGGCAAGGCGCGCGGCGGCGGCAATGCGTTCGATCTCACGGGCGACGGCCGCGGCGTCGCCCTCAAGCGCCCGCTCGCAGTACGCTCCCGTGTGCAGCTCGACGATATCGGCGCCGATGCCCTGGGACGCCTCGACTGCGGCAGCGTCCGGCTCGATGAACAGCGAGACACGCACGCCGGCGTCCTTGAGGTCGCCAACCACACGCTGCAATCGGGCGCCACCGCCGGCAACGTTGAGGCCGCCTTCGGTCGTACGTTCCTCGCGACGCTCGGGGACGAGGCAACAGGCGTTCGGAAGGTGCCGTAGCGCGATGGCGAGCATCTCCTCGGTCGCTGCCATCTCCAGATTGAGCGGGCACGTCAGCTCGCCCTTGAGGCGCGCGATGTCTTCGTCCGAGATGTGGCGGCGGTCCTCGCGCAGGTGCGCGGTGATGCCGTCGGCGCCGGCCTCGACGGCCAGTTGGGCCGCGCGCAAAGGATCAGGGTGCCGGCCACCTCGCGCGTTGCGAATGGTGGCGACGTGGTCGATGTTCACGCCCAGGCGGAGATAGGCAGGCTTACGCATTTGAGGGCCAGGGAAGCGAGTGGGACGACTACTCGGCCGCGGCCGACGTCCAATTCATAATACGCAGCCGCCAACCGCGGACGACGTTCCTGGAAATATAGTAGACGATTGCTGCCGTAAGCAGGCCAATCGGTACACTCCCCGCCAACATGGGCCACAACAGGGGCCAAAAAACAGCGGCGGTTGCATCAAAAAGTTGCGGCGAGGGATCGAGCAGCGCCTGCCACAGCAAATTGATGTTTCGCTGCACGGCCCCGGGATCGAATGTCCCTTCGAAGCCGACGATCTGCAGACCCATGACGTAAGTCGAGACCCAGATGAAGGGCCAGCTGAGCGGGTTGCCGACGAAGGTGCCGATGATCGCCGCCGGCACGCTGGCGCGCAGCACCAGCGCGAGGATGACGGCAAGGATCATCTGCACGCCCAAAAGCGGCGTGATGGATACGAAAGCGCCCAGCGCACATCCCAGCGCAATCTCGTGCGGGCTGGCGCGCAAATTGACGAGGCGGTGTCCGGCTTCGCGCAAGCCCTGTGCCCAACCCCAATGCGCCGGGGGCATCGCCACAGACAACAGACTCCTGGACTGCCTACGAGGGTCACCAGCCATACGTTAGAAAGCTCCGGTTCCTGCCCGCGCTATGTCTATCCCCCGCCTGACAAATTCTAATATCAGTCGAACACCCGCTCGACCTTATTGACCACTGCTTTCTCGCGAAGTCCTGCGATGATGTGGTTCAAATGCACCAGGTCGAGAACCTCCAGCTCGATACGCATTTCGGTAAAGTCCGAGGCCCGGCGGACCATGCGCACGTTGTCGATGTTGCCACCGGCCTCTCCTATAACCTTGGCTATCTGGGCCAAAGTTCCAGGCTCGTTCAGGGCTGTGACACTGACGCGTGCCGGAAAACGCTGGGGGGTATCCGTATCTACGTCCCAGGTAACGTCGATCCAGCCCTCGTGCTCGTACTCCCTGAGGCGTGGCGAGTGGATCTGGAAGATGCGTATGCCCTCGCCGGGGATCAAGACGCCAACGATGCGGTCTCCAGGCACGGCACCTCCGGGCTCGAAGGTGACGGGCAGGTCGTCCTTGACGCCGCGAATGGCGAGCCCGCTGCCGCCGCCGGTCTTGGGTTCGCTGTCGGCGCGAAACTTGAGGCTCATCACCCGGTCGATGTTGAACCAGCCATCCTGCCCGCGGGCGCGACCGAAACGGCGCGTGCGGCGGTAGGCGGGCTTCTTCTCCTGCTCCACCGCCTCGGGAATGGCGGCGCGTAGGACGTTCTCGATTGCCAGCTCGTTGCGGCCGACGGCGGCGAGGGCGTCCTCAAGAGATTTGTATCCGAGCCGCGGCAGCGCCTTCTTCAGCTTGTCGTCGGTCAGCTCCTCGCCGAGGCGCTCGAAGTGGGAGGCGATCAGCCGCCGGCCAAGCTCGCTGTATTGCTTACGCACGGCATCGCGCGCCGCACGGCGGATGGCCGAGCGGGCGCGCCCAGTGACGACGAGGTTCTCCCAGGCCGCCGGCGGTGTGTGGTTTTTCGCCGTTTCGATCTCGACTTCGTCGCCGTTGCGCAGCTGGGTATCGATCGGCACGTGGCGGCCGTTGACGAATGCGCCGACGGCGGCGTTGCCGACGTCGGTGTGCACGGCATAGGCGAAATCGAGCGGAGTTGCCCCGCGCGGCAGGGCGATGAGACGCCCTTTCGGCGAGAAACAGAACACCTGGTCCTGGAACAGCTCCAGCTTGGTGTGCTCGAGGAACTCTTCCGGGTTGGAGCCCTCGAGCAGCGTTTCGACAAGCCGGCGCAACCAGACGTAAGGGCCGGCCTCCTTGTTGAACTCGATCGGCGTCTTGGCGAGCGAAGCCTGCCCATTGAGCCCGATGGCGTCCTTGTAGATCGCGTGCGCGGCGACACCGTACTCGGCAATGTCATGCATCACGCGGGTGCGGATCTGCAGCTCGACGCGCTGATGCCGCGGGCCGACGATGGTCGTGTGGATCGACTGGTAATTGTTCTGCTTCGGGGTCGAGATGTAGTCCTTGAACCGCCCCGGCACGGTGCGCCACGTGGTGTGGGCGACGCCGAGCACGCGGTAGCAATCGTCGATCGACTTGGTGATGACGCGAAAGGCGAAGATGTCGGACAGCTGCTCGAGGCTGATCTGCTTGTTGGCCATCTTGCGCCAGATGGCATAGGCCTTCTTCTCGCGCCCCGACACCTCGGCATCAATGCCGACCTCGGCCAGCTTATTGGCCAGCGCGGCACGAATTTCCTCGACCAGCCCTTCGTTCGACTTGCGCAGCTCGGCGAGCTTGGCCGTGACGGCGGCGTAGGCGTCCGGATGCAGCCAACGGAAGGCGTGGTCCTCGAGCTCCTCGCGCATCTGCTCCATGCCCATGCGCGCCGCCAGCGGGGCATAGATATCGAGCGTCTCCTCGGAGATGCGCTTGCGCGATTCCGGCTTCATGTGCTCGAGCGTGCGCATATTGTGCACGCGGTCGGCGAGCTTCACGAGCAGGACGCGGATGTCGCTGGAGATGGCGACGAGCAACTTGCGGAAGTTCTCCGCCTGCTCGGCCTTCTTGGTGACGAGGTCGAGGCGACGGATCTTGGTGAGACCGTCGACCAGCTTGCCGATCTCGGGCCCGAACAGCTGATCGATTTCCGCCCTGGTGATGGGCGTGTCCTCGATGACGTCGTGCAACAACGCCGTGACGATCGTCGCGTCGTCGAGCTTCAGGTCCGTGAGGATGGCGGCAACTTCGAGCGGATGGGAGAAGTAGGATTCCCCCGAGGCGCGCTTTTGGTTGCCGTGCGCCTTCATCGCATAGACGTAGGCGCGATTGAGTAGCGCCTCGTCCGCCTTCGGATCGTAGCTGAGAACCCGTTCGACGAGTTCGTATTGCCGCATCATGGCCCGCCGCTCCTAGGCCGGCCGCCGCCTGAGAGTGCTGCCGCGCCCGCCCTGCTTGCGGGCACGGTAGTTTCGCTCAACGGCCGCGATCGCGCTCGCGCTCGCGGGGGCCGCCGTTGGGACCGCCATTAGCCGACGGCTCGGTCGGCGTCATGCTCTCGAGGCCGCGCAACAGCTGCTCCTCGGTCATCACGTCGACGACGCTGTCGCTCGACTGGTCGTCGCGGCCCAGCATGGGGGATCGGCGATCGGGCGGCAGCAGCGGCGCGGCGGCCGCTTCCGGCTCGTCGACCTCGACGTTCTTTTGGATGGAGTGGATGAGTGCCTCGCGCAGATCCTCGGGCGGAAGGGTCTTGTCCGCGATCTCGCGCAGCGCAATGACGGGGTTCTTGTCGTCGTTCACCGGGACAGTCGGCGCGCTGCCGTCGGCGATCGAACGGGCGCGGTGGGCGGCCAATAGAACCAGCTCGAAGCGGTTCGGGACCTTGTCCACGCAATCTTCAACTGTCACGCGTGCCATGAGCGACACCCCTTTGGGAACGGGCGGATTGATCGGGAAACGGTGTGCGGCGCCGGCAAAATATGCTCTCGCGGCACCAAGCCGTTCCTAGTCGCATGAAAGATCGTGCAAATCAAGCTAGCATGAAGCAATACCAAGGTCGTTCGACCCGGCGCGACTTCAGGCATGTGTTGAACGTCCCCAAGTTAAGCTTCCACAAATTTGGCAGAATCTTGAGCACCTTCTTTAATGGGGGCGAATTAACTTGTGGGGATACTTAGTGCTTCACATTGTCGCTCAAAATTGAGCCAATAAGATGCTTGTATGCCTCTGAAAGTGGTTAGATTATTGGGCCTGTGAGTTGCCGAACATAACGGCGCGGCGGCCCTATTCCATTGAGAACTACTGTGCCGGTTCTTGCGCGGCGCTTGCTGCCCCAAGGGTGAAAGAATGCATTTCTATCAGAACGAACGCGTGGCCCTGTTCATTGACGGAGCCAATCTCTACGCCACCGCGAAGTCGCTCGGGTTCGACATCGACTACAAGCGCCTGCTCGCCCTCTTTCGCCAGAAGGGCCAGCTCGTCCGCGCGCTCTATTACACCGCGCTCGCCGAGGATCAGGAATATTCCTCCATCCGCCCCTTGATCGATTGGCTCGACTACAACGGCTTCACGATGGTGACGAAGCCGACGAAAGAATTCACCGACGCCTCAGGCCGCCGCAAGGTCAAGGGCAACATGGACATCGAGCTCACGGTCGATGCCATGCGCCTTGCCGAGAACCTCGATCATATCGTGCTGTTCTCCGGCGACGGCGATTTCCGCAGCCTAGTCGGGGCTTTGCAGCAGATGGGTAAGCGCGTCAGCGTGGTCTCGACCCTGCAGACGCAGCCGCCGATGGTCGCCGACGAGTTGCGCCGCCAAGCCGATCAGTTCGTCGACATCGCCGATCTGGAGCAGCTCATCTGCCGCGACCCGGCCACGCGCCCGGTGCGCGAGGGTCGCTCGTTCAGCGGCAGCGGCGGCGGACGTGGCGGCTACACGGCACGCGACACGGCCACCTATCAAGAGAATGACGACCTCGCCGAAGAGGTCTAAGCGGACGCTCGGCCGATGGCCGTTACGGGGGAAGCGTTTACGCCTGAGGCTCCGAAGCTGTGCGGCCTGTGCCCACGGCTCGTTGCTTTTCGCGATGACAACCGTCGCAAATTCCCCGACTGGTACAACGGCGCGGTCCCTTCGTTCGGCGACGAGGCCGGCCGGCTGCTGATCGTCGGGTTGGCGCCGGGCCTCAATGGCGCCAATCGGACAGGACGGCCGTTCACGGGCGACTACGCCGGCGATCTCCTCTACGCGACACTATTGGAGTTCGGCTTTGCCCGCGGGCGCTACGAGGCGCGGCCCGACGATGGCCTGCAGCTGGTCGACTGCATCATTTCCAACTCGGTCCGCTGCGTGCCGCCCCAGAATAAGCCGACGCCGGCGGAGATCGCAGTATGCGGTGGCTATCTGCGGGCCCGCATGGCAGCGCTGCCGAATGTGTCGGTGATGGTCGCGTTGGGACGCATTGCGCACGACAGCGCGCTGACAACGCTGGGTTTCCGCAAGTCGCAGTTCCCTTTCAAGCATGCCGGGCGCCACACCCTGCGACCCGGCCTGCAGCTCATCGATAGCTTCCATTGCTCGCGCTACAATACGAATACGCGCCGGCTGACGACGGAGATGTTTCACGCCGTGTTCGCGTCCGTCCGCGAGCTGCTGCCCGCCGAGCCAGGCAAGGCCCGCACAGCGACTGCATAGCGGCAGCCTCCGCCGCGGACTTTCGCCCCGCAACCCACGATGCTATTTCAGCGTTGCGCCCGTTTCTCATCGCCCTCCAGGAGAAGGCCGCCATGGTTCTCGAGATCGCCCCCGAAAAGGTGGCGCACGTCATCATCAAAGCGCGCGAGTATGACGTCAAAGTGGGCGCTTGGGACAACTCGCCCGAGGACGGCGACGCCGAGGAGGATCCGAGCGCCATACTCGAGGACTACACCAACGATCCCACCCGCGCCGAGCTGTTGGGCTTCATCGAGCGCATGAACTACGACGAGCAGGCCAATCTCGTTGCGCTGATGTGGGTCGGCCGCGGCACCTACGAGAAGGAGGAGTTCGAGGAGGCAGTGGAGACGGCGCGTGCCGAACGCGTCAACTCGACGTCGAGCTATCTGCTCGGCATTCCCCTGCTCGCTGACTACCTTGAGGAAGGCCTCGAGAAGATGGGCTTCTCGGTCGACGACGTCGAAAGCGACGTGCTTTAGTCCGCTCCAAGTTTGCGGAATCGAAGTCCCTTCACCTCTCCCGGCGGGAGAGGTCGGAAGCGAATAGAATGAGCTTCCGGGTGAGGGGTTACAGCGCGGCGGGGTCAGAGCGAGACCTGTAGCGTTCCATCCCCTCGCCCGGCTGTCGCGCTTTCGCGCGTCCAGCCGACCTCTCCCCCCCGGGAGAGGTTAAGTGATGCCCGAGGCACTTGGTGCAGCTCTAGGCTTTGGCGATGGCGCGGCGCATTTCGTCGAGCCAATCGATGACTTCGCGCGCGTGGGTCGCCGGGCGCTCGATAGGATAGAACGCGTGGGCGATGCGCCCGTCGCGAACGAACAGCGTCAGCCGCTTGAGGTATTGCGTCCCCCCCGCCTCGAAGGTCGGCAGCGCCATTGCCTGCTTGAAGGCGAAGTTCTCATCGCTCAGCAACGGAAATGGGACCGCCAGCCGTGAGATCAGCTCGGCGTGGTGTTCGCCCGACTGGCTGCTGAGCCCGAACACCTCGATGCGCTGGGCGCGAAAGCGCAGATAATGATCGCGGAAGCCTTCGGTCTCCGGCGTCGAGCCGTGGGCACCCGGAATGTTATCCCAGCCTGGCGGGTCGGCGACGCCGGGGCGTCCGGTCCATGGATAGATGAAGACAACCGCCGCGCCTTTGCGCGTGCTGAGATTGACGGCATCGCCGCGGCTCGAAGCCAGCGCGATGTCGGGCAGATCTAAACCATTGATGAGATGGCGCGCGGCGCCGTCGTCCGGCATCGGCGCGTTGTCGGTCGTCATGCCGGCTGCGCCCTCAGCCATTCGAGCACCTCGACGGCGTTACGGTCGGGCGGAAACACCGGGTAGAATACATGCGTGATGACACCGTCGTCGATGATCAGCGCCATTCGCTTCAGCAGCGTTGCGCCATCCACCAGCATGGCGGGAAGTTTCAGCTCGGTCGTCAGGCGAAGCGCCGCATCCGACAAAAGGCGGAACGGCAGATGCAGGCGCTGTGCCGCCTCGCGCTGGTAGCCCGAATCCTGGGTCGAAAGGCCGAAGACATGGCTGGCGCCGGCGCCCAGAAGGTCCTGATAATGATCGCGGAAAGCGCAGCTCTGCGGGGTGCACCCGCGCGCGCCGGGGATTTCGTCCCAGCCATCTGGCAACGCGGTGCCGGGCCGGCCGGTTAGCGGGTAGCTGTAGATTACCGTCCGCCCCCGGAGACGGGCGAGCGAGACCTGTGGCCCGTCGGTGGCGAGCAATGGGATGTCCGGAACCGCGGTCCCGGTCAAATGCCTGGCGGCGCCATCGTCGACAGGCGGCGGCAACCGCGACCAGTCAATGGCGTGGAGATCGGAACCCGCCACGGACATCAGCCCTTGTCCCGCAGAATGCGAGCCTTCTCGCGGTTCCAGTCGCGCTTCTTGTCGGACTCGCGCTTGTCGTGCAGCTTCTTACCCTGCGCCAACGCAATCTTCAGCTTGGCGACGCCGCGCGCGTTGAAATAGAGCTCCAGCGGAACCAGCGTCATGCCCTGGCGCTCGACCGCGATGGTCAGCTTGTGGATCTCCTTGGCGTGCAGCAGCAGGCGACGCTTGCGGCGCGGCTCATGCTGAAAGAAGCGCCCCGCGCCCTGGTACTCCGGAATGTAGGAGTTGATCAGCCACAGAGCGTTTTCTTCCCACGAGGCATAGCTCTCGGAGATGTTTGCCTGCCCTTTACGCAGCGACTTCACCTCCGTGCCTGTCAGCATCAGGCCGGCTTCCCAGGTCTCAGTGAGGAAGTACTCGTGACGGGCCTGCCGGTTCTCGGCAACGATGAGGCGGTCGTCGACTTTTTTGGCCGCCATGGGCGGTCAGCCTCCAACGCTAACTTGGAGCGGCGCCGCGCTATTCAGCGGCGCGCGCCTGAATGAGGCCGGCGCGCACGAGCGCGGCATCGACGATGCGCTGGGACGCTTGGGTGATCGGCACGAGCGGCAATCGGACCTCGGCTTCGCACAGCCCAAGGCGCGAGGCGGCATATTTCACCGGCCCGGGATTGGCCTCGCAGAACATCGCATCGTGCAGCGGCATGAGGCGATCCTGCATGGCGAGGGCGGTCTTGTAGTCGCCGGCAAGGCACGCCTTCTGGAACTCAGCGCACATGCGCGGGGCGATGTTCGACACCACCGAGATGCAGCCATGGCCACCGTGTGCCATGAAGCCCAGCGCGGTTGCGTCCTCACCCGACAGCATGATGAAGTCCGGCCCCATGGCCGCGCGCTGCTGAGAGGCACGCGCGAGATTGGCGGTCGCGTCCTTGACGCCGATGACGTTCTTGAGCGCGAAACAGCGCGTCATGGTGTCGACGGTCATGTCGACGACCGAGCGGCCGGGAATGTTGTAGATGACGATCGGGATGTCGACCGCGTCATTGATGGCCTTGAAGTGCTGGTAGAGCCCTTCCTGCGTCGGCTTGTTGTAGTAGGGCGTGACGACGAGAACGGCGTCGGCGCCGACCTTCTTCGCATGGTCGGTATAGTCGATCGCCTCGCTTGTCGAGTTCGAGCCGGCGCCGGCGATCACAGGCACGCGGCCCCTGGCCGTCTCGACCGTGAGTTCGACGATGCGCTTGTGCTCATCAATCGACACGGTCGGGCTCTCGCCCGTGGTGCCAACCGGAACAAGGCCATGCGTGCCCTCGCTGATCTGCCACTCGACGAAGCGCTTGAAAGCTTCTTCGTCGAGGGCCCCGTTTCTGAACGGGGTGATCAGTGCGGTGAATGATCCTTTGAACATCTTCCCGTTACCCTTGAGCGTTAAGCTCATTCATATTCGTTTCGCGCCAATGATCTCAGCGGGAAACCTGCCCCTGCGCCTTGCTATCGCCGCATCGTGCGGCATCCTGCGGCGCCTTGTCCCTCGTCGGGCTGCTTGGTATTTTTGCGGCGTGCGGTGTTGGTGGAATCGCGGCGCCTCGTTGGGCGGGACATTAGGACCTTGCTTTACGCCCCGCAACCCAGCCGGGGCGGCGCCGCCTGTGGAAGGACGCACATTGCCTCAGCTACCCAGCCAGCCCACCACCGGCCCTCGTGATCCCACTGCAGCGCGGCCAGTTTCCGGCGGCAGGCATGCCAATCCCGCGACACGCGGGGCCGCCTCCCTGCTCGCGCTCGCTATGGTGATTGCTTGTGGACAGACCACCGCCGCCGAACCGCGCATCGAGGTCGCCCAAGCGACGAGCGGCAATCCTGCGGCGGCTGGAAAGGCCAAGTCCGCGGCCGAAACCGAGGCGGCATATATCGCCCGCCTCGACAAGATCGTGGCACCGCTGCAGGACTACCAACTCTCCGACAGCGATAACACCAACCTCAAAGCCGCCTTCAAGGCGCTTGCCACCGGCGACTTGACGAAGGCGCGCGATCTGCAGGCCGGCATCAGCGATCGCCTCGCCCGTACGCTCATCGAGTGGGAGCGCCTGCGCCGAGGCAAAGGCGAAGCCGCCGACTACCTCAAGTTCCTTTCCGACAATCCCGATTGGCCGAGCCGCCTGCAGCTGCAGCGGCGCATGGAAGAGGTTCTGTTCGAAGAAGGCGGCGACACCGACGTCATCGCCAAGTACTTCACCGGCCGCGAAGCAGGAAGCGCCGCCGGAATGGCGGTGATCGCCTCCGTGCATATGGCGCACGGCGAGAAGGACCAGGCCAAGGCGCTGGCGGCGAAGATCTGGCGCGAGAAAGATCTGCCGGCCGGTCTCGAGAAGGGCTTTCTCATCCGCTTCGGCTCGATGCTGAGCGAGCAGGACCACAAATGGCGGCTCGACCGATTGCTGGTCGAGGACGTCCGTTACAAGGCCGATCGCGACGATCGCGTCGCACAGGCCAAGCGCATCATCCCCCTCCTGTCCGCCGCCGAGCAGAAGACGGCACAGGGGCGATTGGCGGTCTTCACCAAGTCGGGTAAGGCGACTCTCGCCTCAGCGCAGAAAGGAACCGACACCAATTGGGGTGTCGTCTTCCACAAGATCCAACAGCTGCGCCGCGCGGGTAAAGTCGACGAAGCCGCCAAACTGGTGCGCAGCGCGCCGCTAGATCGCAGCGTCGTCGCCAATCTCGACGAGTGGTGGATCGAGCGGCGCAGCATCGCCTATGCCGCGCTGAAGGCAAACAAGCCGAAGCTGGCGTACGAGGTCGTGCGCGATGCGGGTCCCGTCGGCGTGAACGAGCTCAACGACCAGACATTCATGGCCGGTTGGATCGCGCTGCGCTACCTCAAGGACGTCAAGCAGGCGGAGAAGCACTTCAGCGATCTCGTGCGCACAGCCGACGGCCCACTGAGTCGTGGACGCGCCCACTACTGGATGGGCCGCACGGCTGAAGTTCTGGGCGATCCGGCGCGCGCGCGCACGAGCTATCAGGCGGCGGCGCGCGAGACCGATACGTTCCATGGCCTGCTCGCCATGCAAAAGCTGTCCCCCGGACGCCAGGCGTTAGCCGTCGAGCCGCCCGCCCTACCCGATGCCGACCTGGCGGCCAAGTTCACCAGCCACAGCGCCGCAAAGGCAATCGCGCTCGCCCGCAAAGCCGACTTAGGCCGCTCCGTAACGCGCGTGTTCCTGCTCAACCTGGCGAAGATCGACAAGAACGAAGCTTGGGCGGCGATGGCGGCGCACTTCGCGCGCATCACCGGCGACACGCAGACCGCAGTTCGGATCGGCAAGTCGGCGATCGCGGATGGCCAGAACATGGTCTATTATAGCTATCCGGTGCACGCGTTGCCGAAGTACACGCCGCTACGCGCGCCGCCCGAGACGGCAATGCTGATGGGCCTGGCGCGTCAGGAGACGGAATTCAACAGCGACACGGTCTCGGGAGCCGGCGCGGCCGGCATCCTGCAGGTCATGAAGGTGACGGCCAACCACATTTGCCGTGACTACAAGATTAAGTGCACCCACGCGCGCCTGCTGACCGACAATTCCTACAACATCATGATCGCCTCGGCCTATGTCGCCGACCGCATGGCGGAATGGCAGGGCTCCTATGTCCTGGCGCTTTCGAGCTACAATGCCGGACCTGGGCGCACCCGCGAATGGATCAAAGAGTTCGGCGATCCGCGCACGGCGGCCATCGATCCCATCGACTGGATCGAGCGCATACCCATCGAGGAGACGCGACGCTACGTCGCCAAGGTGCTGTCGAACATTCAGATCTATCGTGCACGCTTGGGCGATGAGGCAACCGCCCTGCGCCTCGACGAAGATCTGAACCGCGCGAGGACGGCCTCCAACGCTACACAGCCGGCCGGCATCGTGCGCAAGACGAGCACGGCGGACTCGCGCGAGTGATAGTACGGGGATGAGTTTCCGACGCCTGCTTTCCGGCAGGCGGACGGGGCCTTTTCGAGCGGCGAGAGGTCAGGTGAGACGATGACGTCCGACGGAACCTTCGAGGACATCTATTACACCTCGCGCGATGGGCTGCGGCTGCACGCGCGACGCTATCCGGCTTCCGGCGGCACCGGCCGTCATGCTCGCCCTGCGCTGTGCCTGCCGGGACTGACGCGCAACGGGCGCGATTTCCACGACCTCGCCGTGGCGCTCAGCAAGCGTTCACACACGCCACGCACGGTGTACACGATCGACTATCGCGGTCGCGGGTTGTCTGACTTCGATCCCGACTGGCGCAATTACGCTCTCCAGACCGAAATGCTGGACGTGATCGACTTCATTACGCTGAGGGGATTGCACGATGCCGCGCTGATCGGTACCTCGCGCGGCGGTCTCATCACGATGCTTCTGGCATCGGCGCAGCCCACCGCCATCGGCGCTGCCGTGCTGAACGATATCGGGCCGGTCATCGAGCACGAGGGCATGGCCCGCATCAGCGGCTATGTCGGCCGCGTACCGTTACCTATCTCGTGGCCGGACGCGGCGCGCATGATGCGCGAGCTCAACCGGCGGCACTTTCCGGAGATTTCGGACACGGTGTGGGAGGAAGTCGCGCGCCAGTGGTACAACGAAAAGAATGGCAAGCCGTCGCCGGGCTATGACTCCAACCTCGGCAACGCCCTATCGGTGCTCGACGGCCCGCTGCCGGCACTGTGGCCGCAGTTCGAAGCCTTGAAGCGCGTACCGCTGATGGTCGTGCGCGGCGAAAACTCCGACATACTCACCGCCGCGACGGTGGATGAGATGCGGCGGCGGCACCCCGCCATGGCGACCGTCACCGTGGCGAACCAGGGTCACGCTCCGCTGCTCAAAGACCCTTCCACGATCGAGGCCATCCGCCACTTCCTAACGGCGGCCGATGCGGGGCGTCAGTTCGCGACGCTCGCCTCCGCCTAGGTCACGGACCGGGAAGCAGATCGTCAGAGCGGCCGGTCAACTTGTTGACCACTAGCCCCACCCATTCCTTGACGACGAAATCGAGCCGCTTGAGTCCATCGATCGGGCTCGAAAAGAGCATCCAGGCGTCGGCGCGCCCTGCCGTGCGGTAGTCGACCGGCCATGGCTCGACGTCGAACCCCACCTTACGGAACAGACCAACTGCGCGTGGCATGTGGTAGGCCGAAGTGACGAGAACCCATTGCTCGCCCGGTTTGGGATCGGCAAGCTGCTTGGCGAACGCCGCGTTCTCGGCCGTGTTGCGGGCGGAGCGCTCGATCAGCAACCGATCAGCACCAATGCCCAAATCGCGCAGCACCGCCCCGGCCGCATCAGCCTCGATCGTCGGCTGGCGCAAGATCTCCGTGGAGCCGCCGGTGAACAGGACCTTGGCTTGCGGATAGCGGCGCGCCAGTGCGGCTGCCTCCGTCATGCGCTCGGCAGATTCGTTGAGGGCGTGAAAGCCGCGCCCCTGGGCGACGCGTGCGTCCTCCGAGCCGCCGAGGATGACGATGCCGTCGACCGGACGGCCGGCGAGATCGGCGCGCGGAAAGCGCTCCTCGAGCGGCAGGATCAGCCAGGTGCTAAGCGGACCGATACCGCCAATGAGGAACATCACCGCCGCGGCGATCACCAGGCCGCGGCCGGCACGCCGATAGCGCGTGCCGAGCAAGGCGGCGCCGGCGACGACGAGGATGAGCAGCAGCATCCCCGGTTGCAGCACCCCCCAGACGATCCTCGATATGTAGAACAAACGTCGGTTCCCTCGCTCACAGATGGGGGCTCCGGCCGCCCGCGTTACCGTTCCGAAACCCGCAAGCCTGCATTGTTCCCAAAGCTGCAGCGCCCATGAGGGCCAATCGATGGCTTCGATGCTGGTGAACCCGACGTGAGAGACCTCGCCCTCTGGACCAGCCAAGTACTCGATATCACGAGCTTCGCGGTAATCCTGCTTGGCGTCGCGATATCGACCGCTGTCTTTCTGGTGCGCGTTTGGCAGACAGGCTTTATGGCCAACTACCGCGAGTATCGCGCCAACCTCGGGCGCGGCATCCTCATCGGCCTGGAGCTGTTGATCGCCGCCGACATCCTCAAGTCGGTCGTTGTCGACCCGACCTTGCAGGGTGTCGCCGTGCTCGGCGGCATCGTCGTCGTCCGCACCTTCCTGTCGATCTCGCTCGACGTCGAGATCAACGGCCACTGGCCTTGGGAGACGACGCGGCTACAGGTTGAAGCGGAGCAGCGTGGCGACGCCGTGCAGCCGGCCGGCCCCGCCTAGCCGCCGATCTCAAGACCGCTTGTCGTGCCGGCCCTCGACCGGCCATGATCCCGCGCACGTCAACGCTGCCGGGGGGCTGCAATGGTTCTGTTCGCGATGATCGGGTATGTCCTGGCGCAGTTCGCCGTGGGCATCTGGGTATCGCGGCGGGTCAAGAGCGAGTCCGACTACATCCTTGCCGGCCGCAGCCTCGGGCCGACGCTGGTCGCCTTCTCGGTGTTCGCCACCTGGTTCGGCGCCGAAGCGATCGTCGCCACCACGGCCGAGGTCTACGACAAGGGCATCTCCGGCGCGCTGGTCGATCCCCTCGCCTACGGCCTGGCGGTGGTCGCCGCCGGCTTCCTGTACGCCGCGGTGCTGTGGCGCAAGGGTGTCACCACCTTCGCCGACGTCTTCCGTGAGCGCTTCTCGCCCGGCGTGGAGAAGCTGGTGGTGATCATCCTATTGCCCGGCTCGGTGTTCTGGGCGGCGGCGCAGATCCGCGCCTTCGGGCAGGTGCTGGGCTCCAGCTCCGGCATGTGGCTTTCCAGACGCGATCATCCTGGCGGCGGTTCTCGTCGCCTCCTACTCGGTGGTCGGCGGCCTGCTGGCGGACTCCGTCACCGACTTCCTGCAGGGCACCGCCGTCATCGTCGGGCTCGTTGTGCTGACGATTGCGGTCATCGTGGCCTCGGGTGGCGTGGCACTCCTGCCCTTCAAGGGATGCCGGCCGATCACCTGGTGCTCGCCACGCAGGCGCACGGCACACCCTGGAGCTGACCGAGGCAGTCGCCGTGGCGTTCTTCGGCTCGTTCGTCGCCATCGAGCTGATCTCGCGCTTCCTCGGCGCGCGGTCAGCAGAGGTCGCGCGCGCCGGCACGGTCACGGGCGGCGCCATGTACATCGTCATCGGCATGCTGCCGGTGTTCCTCGGCCTCGCCGCTTCGGGCTCGTGCAAACCAACCCGGAGCTGAAGGCGAAGTTCTCGAACTCCGAGCAAACCGTCGCCGTCCTATCGCAGTTCTATCTGCCCGAATGGCACTACGTGATCTTCGGCGGCGCGATCATCTCGGCCATCCTGTCGGTGGTGCACTCGGCGCTGCACGCTCCGGCGGCGCAGGTCTCGCACAACATCGTCGTGGAGCTGATCCCGTCGCTCGGCATCGCGGCAAGCTGTGGTCGGTGCGCCTCAGCGTCGTGGGGCTGAGCATCGTCGCGTTCGTGATCTGCGCTGAGGTCGGAGCGCATCAAGGAGCTGGTGGAGATCGCCTCGGCTTTCGGCAGCGCCGGCGTGTTCGTGTCAGCGGCATTCGGGATGTTCACGCGCTTCGGCGGGGCGGCAAGCGCGGCCGCATCCATCCTGCTGGGGACAGCGGTTTGGGCCACTGGCCGCTTCGTGCTCGAGTGGCAAGCGCCTTATCTCGTCGCCCTTGGCGTATCGACGCTCGCGTACGTCGCCATCGCCGCCCTGCAGCGCCGGAAATAGCCCGAAGGGAGCGACTTCGCCTCGAGGGGTAGCGGTGTACCTCGTTTGGAGTAGCTCACTACGCCCTACGGCTTACCTTTGGCTTCTGTCGGCGCTCCGCTGCCAGCGAAGGCCGTATAGATCAGCGTACTGGTGATCGCATAGCTTTCGGCCGGGACCGGCGCGATTGTTCCTTCGCAGCCCGCCGGCACCCGCTACTGCGGGAATGGCCGGGAGCCACGCGACCAACGATGCAACAGGCTGACGCACTTCATAGCGGTAGTGCAAACCGCGGGCGGCTGATTGCCTTCGGCGTTTTGACGCTGGGTGAACTCTTCCTCGTTTCATACCTATTCAATTTCCCGACCGGCCTTCCGGACTGGATGAACCCCGTCACGTACGCGAAGGCCGCTGGCCAAGCTGCGCTCGTCTCTGCGGCGGTGCTCTTGCTCGTCACTTGGCCAAAGCGCGACAGGATCGCTGATGCTTGGAACTCGGCCATGCGCGACTACAACTGGCGCGCCAGCGTAGTCACAAACATTATCCTGTCGCCGCGCTCCTCGCCGCGACCGCAGCCTTCTCCAACCTCGCGGCGCACGCCGCTGCACCGCCCTGGCACTGGTTCGGCTTGTATTGCCTGTTGCTTCTGCTCAACGCCCTGTCGCTTGCCGTCATTGGCGCACCGCCAAGCTTCTGGCGGTGGCTAGCGCGCGAGATGCCCTACCAAATCGCGACAGCGGCGCATTAGCGGGGTCCTACTGGTTGCGAGCAGCAGGCTCGCCTTGGCAGGCTGGGAAAGCCTCGCCGGCTGGACGCTGCACGCATCGCATTGGATCCTGAGCCTCTACGAGACCGATGTCGTCCTCGACGTCGACCGCCTCATTTTGGGAGCTGGCGATTTTCACGTGCGGGTCCTGAAGGAATGTTCCGGATACGAAGGCATCGGGCTCGTTACCGCATTCCTCGCCTTCTACTGCTGGCTGAGGCGGGGGCAGTTGCGCTTCCCAAACGCGCTCCTGCTCCTACCCATCGGGATCGCAGCCTCTTGGACGCTGAACGCGGTACGCATTGCGCTGTTGGTCAGCGTCGGCCGCCACGTTTCTCCCGAGATGGCGCTCAACGGCTTCCACTCGCAAGCCGGATGGATCGCATTTCTAGGCATCGCGATCGGGCTCGTGGCGGTCTCGACTTGGTCTCCATTCTTCCGCGGCGGATCCGAACGACCGGCGTCAACTGCTGGGTCAACCAATGAGTTGCTGCTGGCGCTGCTCGTCCCGTTCATCGCCCTCATGGCAACGAGCATCATCGCCGGGCTCTTCGCTCCGCATGACCAATGGCTCTATGTCTTGAAAGTTGCCGTGGTCGGCGGCGCCGTATGGTTCTTCCGTCACGTATATGCGTCATTGGCCGCCGCGCCCTCGTATCTGGCGCTTGCCGTGGGAACTGCCATTGGTGTCGCCTGGGTGCTCACTGATCCGGCCGCCGAAGGCACAAATTCACTCGCGATATGGCTCGCAACCCTGCCGACGTGGGTCGCAGTCCTTTGGCTGGGCTGCCGCGGCTTCGGCACTGTAGTGCTCGTACCGATCGCCGAAGAGCTGGCGTTTCGCGGCTATTTGCAGCGCGTGCTGATCTCACGCGATTTCGAACGGATCGCGCCTGCTCACTTCACCTGGCTCTCGTTCGTCGCCACCTCGTTGCTCTTCGGCATGATGCATCAACGCTGGATCGCGGCTGCCCTTGCGGGCGCGCTCTATGCGCTCCTTGTATACCGCTCCAACCGACTGTCGGACGCGATCGCCGCCCACGCGGCTTCAAATCTTATCATCTTCGTCTGGGCCGTCGCCGCGGGCCAGTGGACGCTGCTGTGATGTAGCGACGGTTGCATGAGCCTGTTTCTGCGGTCTGTCGGTCGGCAACAAACCATTCCACTTCCTTCAGTGCTCCAATGGTCCGCACGCATCCCGAAGTGTGGGATTGAAGCACCGGCCCGATCAATTCAATCGTTTCCAGCGTTCAAAAATCGACGAGCGCATGCGAATCGGTTTTCGGTGCCTGTGGGTATGCTGTGTGCGTCCTGTGGACGCCGTGTGGCTTAGAAACCGAACCCAACAGCACTGAGGCATCAGATGACGCGGCAGCTATCGCTAACGGTTTTGATCCTGGGCCTTGCTTGGAACGGCGGCCTTGGCAGACGGCATGGTCCAACCCGCGGCCCCATCGGACTGCTGCGGAAGCGCCCCATTTGCGGGGGCGTACATCGGCGCCGCGGTAGGCTTCGCGCGCCAGCGAAACGAAGTCCTGAATACGACGGTCGGCGCGCCGGCTCTCGGGCTTACCTTCAAAGACAACGACGACCTCGGTCACGTTTGGTGGGTATGTCGGCTACAATTGGCAGCGCTGCTGCAGCCCGTTCGTCTTCGGCGTTGAGACAGATTTCAACTATATGGACACGTCTCCCACTGCGCTGGACATTGAACCACCCGGGCCTACCGGTCTCGTCGAGACGACCAGCCTGGAAAGCAGCATCCAGTGGTTTGGAACGTTGCGCGGCCGAGCCGGTTATGTGGTCCACGACAATCTCTTGCTCTACGCCACCGGCGGCCTTGCCTATGCCAAGGTCAATCACACGCTCAGCGATGACTGCGTCGGCTGCGGTACTCCTCCGGGCCTCAATTTCGGTCCGTTCTCGCAGTCCAACAAACATACGAAGGTGGGTTGGACCGTCGGCGGCGGCGCGGAACTCCTGCACGACTCCAACTGGCTCCTGCGCGCGGAGGCGCTGTATGTCGACCTTGGTAGCGAGAACGAAGTCCTATCTGATCTCGGTCCCCGGGTTAGGCACCGCGAATGCCGATTCCAAGTGGGACGACCAGTTCTGGGTGGGGCGGCTCGGCATCGCCTATAAGTTCGATGGTCCAGACTGCTGCGCTGCGCCTCTGAAGTAGCCAACCCACGTCATCGATGCGAACGGAGGAGCCAACTCTTCCGTTCGCTGTTCCGTTGGGGTGCCATGAGTGCGGTCGGATGGCCATCCGGCAGTGCACGCCACAATTAAGCAAGACTTGAAGATACCCCTTAAGAGGGTCTATCGCCGCCATCCTGTCGCACCGATCATAAAATCTCCGCACGGACGAACGCCCTGATTCTGGGCGGAAATTTCGTCTTTAGACGGAGAGTTCTATCGTTGCGACAGGAGAAACGTCATGAAGATGAAAGTCGGAGCGGCCGCGCTCTTGATGAGCCTGATGACGGCAAACCAAGCGTTTGCCGGATTCTTTAATGTTACTCCCGTACCCGAGTTCGACGGCTCGAGCGGTATCGCCGTAGTTGCCCTCCTGGCGGGCCTCGCCGCCGTGGTCTTCAACAGGGCGAAGAGCAAGTGAACGTGATGGCGCTGAGCTAGGTTGAGCGCCAATCGAGACATGATGTTCGTTACCCGACTTGCTGACGACATGTAGTCGATCAGCAAGTCGCTCGGCCCACGCACGAAGCAGTGTTTGCCGAGGCCGAACGCGCCTGCGACGTTGCTGACTTACTATTCCGATCGCTTCACTTTGGATTTGCGACCGCCCAGCGGTCGCCCCGCACGCCCAGGCGCCGCGGCTGCGCCAAGCGCATATCTCACGCCCAACCGCGGCTGGCTGGGGGTGGAGGGGCCCAGGGCCCTCACCAGCCCGGCAGACGCGCAACGAGCGTCGGCGTCCCAACGGGACAACCGAACGCCCCGTAGGTGCCGAAGGAAAGACCAAAGCGTTTGGGCAAAGCCCCGGTCCATAAGGGTATGGTGCGGTCGAGAGGACTCGAACCTCCACGGGTTGCCCCGTTACCACCTCAAGGTAGTGCGTCTACCAATTCCGCCACGACCGCAAGCCGGGGAGAAGAAGCGCTCATATAGCCAAGTTGGGGGCCGGGAACAAGCGTGCCGGAACGGCCGCAAACACGCAAACTTGGACAAGGTTCGGCGGCATTTCGCCCCTTGGCGGGCCGTGCCAGCCCGTCTGGCTCGACCCGACGCCGAGACATAGACTACCGGAATGCGCGGAAGGGCTCCGATAAGGATGGATGCCGGCATATCGCCGGCGATCGCGTGGGCGCGCAGCGAGGCTCCTATCGATTATCCCGATGCCGTACGTGCCATGCAGGAGCGGGCCGCCAGCGTCGCCTCAGGCGACGCCGCAGAGCTCGTCTGGCTGCTCGAGCACCCGCCGATCTACACGGCCGGCACCAGCACGCGCGATGAGGAGCTGCTGGCTCATGATCGCTTGCCCGTGCATCGGACCGGCAGGGGCGGGCGCCTCACCTACCATGGTCCGGGCCAGCGCATCGCCTACGTGATGCTCGACGTGAAGCGGCATGGGGGCGATGTACGCGCCTTCGTTGCGGCGCTGGAAGACTGGATCATCGGCACGCTGGCCGATCTCGGGGTTGCCGGCGAGACGCGCGAAGATCGTGTCGGCGTGTGGGTCCGGCGGCCCGACAAGGGGCTCGGCGTCGAGGACAAGATAGCCGCCATCGGACTGCGGGTGACCAAGTGGGTCAGCCTGCATGGCGTTAGCCTCAACGTCGATCCGGACCTAGCGCATTACGCCGGTATCGTTCCGTGCGGCATCGCCGGACATGGGGTGACGAGCCTTGCCGATCTCGGCGCGGGGCATTCCCTTGAAGCTGTGGATAACGCTTTGCGCCGTCACTTCGAGAGCCGTTTCGGTCCGACGCGCGACGCGGCGCCCCCCTGCGAAGCATGCGAAGCCGCAGTCGTACGCTGATTTCAGGCCCCCTCAAAAAGGAGAAAGCCCGGCCCCCTAGGAGGGTCGGGCTTCCAAAGCTTAGCGTTCGATAACCTGCCCCTACTTGGCGCTGGGCTCTGAAGGCTGGTCCGCATCTCCAGCCTTCGGCACTGCGGATGCGGGCGGCCCGTCGTAGTAGAGGTAGCCGTCTTCAATCGACACGACTTCGGAGCCTTTCAGCTCGTACTCGTCTTTTTCACTGTCGTTGAGACGGATCACGCAGCCCTTATTACAGACCCCTTCGAGTGACGCAGACGGCCGTAAAACATGGTCGTTTGTCGCATTTCCCTCGATGACACTGACTTTGTAGTCCTTGCCGTCTCGGTTCTTGATCGACGCAGCGTAAGCGAGTGGGGACCAGATCAGAGCTACGCTCAGAGACACCGCAACGACCAGCTTGGACATCACGGTAGCTCCTGTTGATCTCTCTAAAGAGAGATCACTACCTCTTCTTCTTCTTGGCGGCCGGCTTCTTCGCTGCGGCTTTCTTGGCGGCGGGTTTCTTCGCTTTGGCCTTCATGGTGTTCGTCCTTCCATTTGTGAACCCGAACGATAAGAGCCGAATCGGATTCGAACTCGGTCGGGACGCTGACCAATTTGGTTAGAATCAACCCCGTCCACAAACGGAATTTTCCGGTGACCACTATCGGAAATTTCGATAGATAAGTTTTAGAGGCCTCTCAGCAAACTGTAAGCACGATGGATGTCACTCTCGCGCGCACCTTCCTGATGGTTGCCGAGACGGGCAGCTTCATCGATTCCGCGCGCAAGATGAACATCACGCAGTCGACCGTGTCGGCGCGCATCAAAGGTCTCGAAGACCTGCTCGGAAGGCCGCTATTTCAACGCTCAAAGTCGGGTGCCGAGCTCACGGCAGCGGGCGAGCAGTTCCGCAAGCATGCGCTGGCGCTCGTCCGCGTTTGGCAGCATGCCCAGCTGGAGGTCGGGCTCTCCGATCAACACCGCGACCATCTCGCAGTGGGTGCGCCTATCTCCTTCTGGGACGGTTTTCTGCTGCGCTGGATCTCGTGGCTGCGCTCGAATATCCCCGACATTGCGGTCTCGGCGAGCAGCGGCATGTCGGTGGAGCTTATGCAGCGGCTGATCGAGGGCACCCTCGACCTCGCCGTCATGTACCGCCCGACGCAGCCGCCGGGCCTCACGATCGAGCACCTGTTCGACGAGGAGTTCGTGCTGGTGACCAGCGTTCCCGCCAGTCAGCGTCGGTCGGCGTCCGACTACGTGTTCATCGATTGGGGGCCGGATTTCCAGCAGGACCACGCGGCCGCCTACCCCGAGTACACCAACCCGGGCCTCAATCTCGATCTCGGTCCGGTCGGCCTCGACTATCTGCTGACCAACGAGTGCACGGGTTATTTCCCTGCACGCCTCGTCAGCTCGCACATTGCGCGCGGACGCCTGCGATTGCCCAAGCGGGCGCGCAAATTCGTTTATCCGGTCTACGTGGTTTATCCGGAGGCGCGCAACGAGGAGGCCTATGAGCCGATCCTCAACGGGTTGCGGCGCCTGGCGGCGAAGTACGCCTGATCGCCTCAGGCCGTCGGCCGCACCTCGAAGCCGTCGAACGCCCCGACCCCTTCACCGACGATCTCGACCCGCTCCACCCGCGATGCCGGCGGACCGGAGCGGCAGAGATCGAGCATGGCGTCGATGGCTGCCTGCGGCCCCTGCAGCACCGCTTCGACGGAGCCGTCGCGGCGATTGCGCACCCAGCCGGCGAGGCCAAGCTCAGCCGCCTTCATCTCGACAAAGGCGCGATACCCGACGCCCTGCACGCGGCCTTCGATGCGAAGATGAACGGTGCGGCTGGTATCGGTCATGATCCATCGCCCGGCAAAGCGTGATCAGTCGGCCGCCTTCAGCGCCGTGACCTCGATCTCGATCAGCATCTTATCGTCGACGAGACCGGTGACCATCACCGTGCAGGCGGGGCGCACGTCGCCGAAGTACTTCTGCAGCACCGGCCAGATGGGCTCGAAGTCCTCTTTGCGCTTCAGCAGATAGTGCACGCGGACGACGTCAGCCAGCGACGAGCCCGCCTGGGCCAGCGCGGCGGCGATGTTCTTGAAGCACTGGTCGGTCTGCGCAACGACGTCGTCGGAGATGGTCATCGTCGCATAGTCGAAGCCGGTCGTGCCGGACACGAACACCCAGCGGCCGTCAGCGACGGCGCGCGAATAGCCGATCTTCTGCTCGAACTGCGAGCCCGAGGAAATAAGCTTGCGGTTGGACATCAGGCGAACTCGAGGATGACGGCGTCGACGGCAAGGCTGTCGCCAGGCTTCGCATTGATCTTCTTGACGGAGCCGTCGCGCTCGGCGCGCAGGATATTCTCCATCTTCATGGCTTCGACGACGGCCAGCGCGTCACCCGCCTGCACTTCCTGTCCTTCAGTGACGTGAATCGCCTTCACCAAGCCGGGCATGGGGCAAAGCAGGAACTTCGAAGTGTCGGCTGGCACCTTCTCCGGCATCAAGGCCGCAAGCGCCGCCTCGCGCTCGGTGTAGACGTAAACCGGAACCTGGATGCCGCGATAGGCCAGCTTGACGCCGTTGAGCGTCGGGCGAACCTGCACCGCGACTTGCGTCTTGCCGACGGTACCGGTCCACACCGGATCGCCGGGGCGCCAATCGGACTTGAGCTCGAGGGTTGAGACCTCCGCCGGGGAACGAGACCCGGTAGCCGCCGCCCTCGCCCGGAATGACCTCGACCGGGAGCTGATGGCCCTGCACGACGACGACGCGGCGACGGGCGAACTTCACCGGCTGGCCAGTCATCTGGTGGGTGATCCCGCGGCGACGGGCGTTGTTCTCGTTGTCGATCACCGCTGCAACGGCCGCGATGACGTGCAGCTGCGCGCCCTCGGGCTCGCGCGGCTTGAAGCCTTCGGGAAACTCCTCGGCGATGAAGCCGGTCGACAGGGCGCCCTTGCGCCAGCGCGGGTGCTGCATCAGCGCGGTGAGGAACGGGATGTTGTGCTGGATGCCGTCGATATAGAAGCTATCGAGTGCTTCTGCCTGGGCGTCGATCGCCGCTTCGCGCGTCGGGGCGTGCGTGACGAGCTTGGCAATCATCGGATCGTAGAACATCGAGATCTCGCCGCCCTCGAAGACGCCCGTGTCGTTGCGCACCGTCGCACCGTTGAAGATGCCTTCGGCGGGCGGGCGATACTTCACGAGGCGCCCGATGGAGGGCAGGAAGTTGCGGAACGGATCCTCGGCATAGACGCGGCTTTCGACCGCCCAGCCGTTGATCTTCACGTCCGACTGCTTGAAGGGCAGCTTCTCGCCGGCGGCGGAGCGGATCATCAGCTCGACGAGATCGACGCCGGTGATCAGCTCGGTGACCGGATGCTCCACCTGCAAACGGGTGTTCATTTCCAGGAAGAAGAAGCTCTTGTCCTGTCCGGCGACGAACTCGACGGTGCCCGCGCTGTCGTAGCCGACGGCCTTGGCGAGGGCGACCGCCTGCTCGCCCATCGCCCGGCGGGTCTTCTCATCGAGCAGCGGCGACGGGGCTTCCTCGATGACCTTCTGATTGCGCCGCTGGATCGAGCACTCGCGCTCGGCGAGGTAGATGACGTTGCCGTGCTTGTCGCCGATCAGCTGGATTTCGATGTGGCGCGGGTTGACGATGAACTTCTCGATGAACATCCGGTCGTCGCCGAAGCTCGCCTTGGCCTCGTTGCGCGAGGACGTGAAGCCGTCGGCGACCTCCGACTTACTCCAGGCGATGCGCATGCCCTTGCCGCCGCCGCCGGCGGAGGCCTTGATCATGACCGGATAACCGATCTCGTCGGCGATCTTCACCGCGTGTTTGACGTCGGCGATCTCGCCGACATAGCCGGGGACGGTCGAAACCTTGGCAAGCGCCGCCGCCTTTTTGCTCTCGATCTTGTCGCCCATGGCGGCGATCGCATGCGGGTTGGGACCGATGAACACAATCCCGGCCTTCTCCAGCGCAACCGGGAACGCTTCGCGCTCCGATAGGAAGCCGTAGCCCGGGTGGACGGCCTCGGCGCCGGTCTGTTTGCAGGCATCGATTATCTTATCGATGAGCAGATATGATTGGGCGGCGGGGGGTGGACCGATGTGTACGGCCTCATCGGCCATTTCCACGTGCAGCGCTTCCCGATCGGCATCGGAATAGACGGCCACGGTCTTGATGCCCATCTTGCGCGCAGTCTTGATGACGCGGCAGGCGATCTCGCCACGGTTGGCGATCAGAATTTTTTTGAACATAAACCCTTGTGCCCACTAGGTAGGCGCGCTGTGGGGAGCACGCCGGCCGGTTGCGTAGCTCCCGTTCTAGACGGCCATTGAAGTGTCGTAAACCGGAAGCGCGCGGCAAAAAGCGCGCAGTGTCGCAGGCTGCAGGTCAGGTTCGACGCCCGCAGCCTAACGCCATCACCGTCGGCGCCTAAGCGGCCCGCCCCAGGCGCTCAACCGCGGCTTGCAGATCGGGGTGCATCTTGGGGCTTTCCTTCTTGAGGTAGCCCACCAGCGCGGCCTCGTTGGGGGTGAGGCGCCCATCACGGCCGATCCGCTCGCACAGCCAGCCGGCCTCGGCCTGCGTGATCTCTTCGTTGGTAATGATCTCGATCCGCTGCTGCTCCAGGCGGGCCAGCGCGCGCTCCTCGACCGACTGCTCTTTGTAGGTGGCTCGTACGGCGTCGATGCTGGACGAGACCATGGCCGACAGCAGCGCCAGTGGCGACAGCTCACCTTTGGCCTCCATAAGCCAAGCGTCGCGACGGAGGGCTTCCTCGCGCGTTGGCACGGCCTGGTTGGAGGCCGCCATGACCACGTTGGTGACCGCCTTGACGAATAGGTCTGTCCAAGCGGCGTTCGACTGCGGGTCGCAGATATTGTCGTTGATGTCGAAGAGGATCTCGGCCTCGGGGCGGGTGATGGCGACGCTGCCCTCACCGCCGAAGGCGTAAAGAATGCGGCGGATCAGTTCGACCTCGCACTCGCGGATGGTGCCCGGCTGGCCGGGATGGCGCTCGCGCAGCGGCCCGTCGCCATCGACAACGGCGCGCTTTACTTGCTGCAGGGCGAGGCGCGACAGGCTGACGGGGGACCAGCGCGACTTGTCGAGCACGTTGACGATCAAATCGAGGTCCGACTTGCGCTCCACGAGTCCTTGCGGAGCGATGCGGTCGGTAAGCCGCTTTACCTCTTCGGCCGTCAGGTAGCCCTCGGGCTCGACCTGATTGATAAGATAATCGGCGAGGGCGTCGATGTAGAACTCGGCCCAGGCCGGATCCTGCTGCTCGCAGGTTTCGTTGAGGGTGAAAAGCGCCTCGGCTTCGTCGGCTGTGATCATACCGTCGTTGTAGAACGCCGCCTTTAGCCTCAACACGTCGACGTCGTGGATACTGCCCCGCTGCAACATCTCGGTAATCGGAAGCGACTGCAACGCGCTCATTTCAGCCCCGCTCGCAAAAGCAACATGCGCGCAGATTAGAAAATTGGGCTTACCAATTGGCTAACAGGTGCTCCGCCGCGGATCATTTCGGGGCCAACCGGCGCTGTGTGGCGCGCCGGCATCAATCGTCGGCGGTCAAAAAGAAAGGGCCGCCAAGCGGCGGCCCAGGAGGCAAATGGTGGCACTTAGGCGACTGGCTTACTTGCCAACGCGGGGCAACCACCACGCGCGGCGACGGGAGTCGCTCTTTTCGTCGGCAATGTGCTCGGCGGCGTCGTACTGCATCGACTTGATCTTGCGGCGATCAGATTTGCTCAGATAGCCGTCGGATTCCAGGGCGGCTTCCTTGTTCGCGATGCGCCTCTGCTCGGCGCGCAGCTTCAGGCCTTCGGTCCACGTGATCTTGCCGGTCTGGCGGCCGTGCTCGATGCGGCTCGCCTGGCGATCCTTCGTGGCATCGATGCTGGCGGCAGACGCGGCGGCCGTGGTCGCGATGAGAGCAGTCGTAGCGATGAGAGCAATCTTGTTCATGGTCCACCTCTTCCTCGGTTCGCGCCGCTCCAGAAGGAGTGGCGTTGTGATGAGGGGACTATGGTGTTTGCGCTTTGAACCCGTTCTGAATGGCGGTTACAGCCGCCGTTCATGTGCCGGAGGCGGCTTCGAGCGGGCGATTCTGGCGAGAGAAGCGATCGCGGGATCCCGGCGGATCAGCAGCTGCGGCGCTTTTCGATCGACTGTATGAGCTTCACGTTGGCGCGCTCATAGTCGTTGAGCGGCACCTCGTTCTGGTCGGTGAAGGTGCAGTTTTCATTGCCGAACTCTTCCTTGCCGCGGCCGGTCTTGAAGCAGTAGCCGCGCGACGCGTAGATGCCGTTGCGCACCGTCCATAGCTGATCGCATCCGAGCTTCTCGGCGTCGCTCACTGAGATATTCCGGTTCTGCACGCAGCCGACGATCTCGTAGCATAGCGAGTCCGAGCCGTCGTCGCCGGCTATTGCAGGGGCGGCGAGGGCAAGAGCAATTAAACTCCAGGTCGTCCGGTTCATCGCATCCTCACTCGTACGCCCTGCCAGTCGCATTCAGAGCCTAACTCTACGGGTGGACTTTGTCCTGCTGTTCACCGGTTCGCGCGTGTCCCGATGCGCTGCCCCTCCATGGAACTGGTCATGGCGCGGTGGGGCGCGCCTCGATGCCGGTGCGGGCGAGGCTCATGAGGGCAGTGTCGGGCGAATAAACGTACCAGAGCGGGGTCGAGATGACCTCAAGGCTCTGCGGATCGTTCAGCCTCGCCGTCACCTGCTCGGCGAATGGCTCGGGCTTTGGTTGGTCCTGATCGGCAGGGAACATCGTGAGCGATAGATACAGTTCGGCCTTCTCGTTGGAATAGACATCGACGATGCATACGTTGGTCGCCTCGTGCCCAAAGAGATCGAGCGTCGTGTGGAAGCGTCCGTCGATCAGCTTGATAGGCTCGTCCGAGCCGCGGATCTCCGGAAAATCCGACTGCCGCAGGCCGTGCAGCGATTCTGGATCGTCCGCAGCGCGGCCCAAAACCGTATGCGAGAAGTTCGCCCACATATCCTGGTTGCGGCACGCCTGATCGAGCATCTTCGAGGTGAGCGCCGCGGGCGGCTTATAGCCCTTCAGCTTGATCGACCAGACGCCGACCTTTTCGATAGTGTCGACGTAGAGAAGCTCGTTCGACTTCACTTGCAGAGCCTTGGCCAGCAGGCCGCGTGGGATAAGCTCGCGTCGGTCGATTTCCAGCATCTTGGCGATGGCGTTGACGCCGCGCCGAAAGTTCTCGATCGTCGCCGCGGTCACGTCCGTGCCGGTGCCCCCCTGCAGGTAGGGTGCATGAAACCCAAGTGTACCGCGCACATCGAGCGTGCGGTTCGGCGCCAATTCCCCGTCCTCGGACCTTTGCGCGTTGCCGGCAAGGAACAGAAAGGCGCAGGCCGAATAGCACTCGGCGCCCGCGTCAACGATGGTGGCCACGTTGGTGAAGGTGAGCAGCGTGGTCATCAGCTTCAGCGCTTCGTCGTAATTGCCGCCGAGGCTGTTGAGGCACAGGCTCACCTCGCGGCTGTCGAAGCCGCCGGCGGCGCCCAGGGTAGAAAGGGCGGCAGACAGCTTGTCGCTGTCTCCCGCTTCTATGGCACCCTCGAGCTTCAACTCGCAAACGGGCGCATTTCCGGGTCCGATTTCCGCACCATGCGCCGGCAGCAGGAGTGCCGAACCGACAACCAGGATCAGGTCCAACCGCAGCGCCGCTCGGCAAAATCGGACCATGGCGTCCTCGACTGGGTCTCGAGCTGTCGACCCCAATCTAGACCCTAGAGCGGAATGTTGTCGTGCTTCTTCCAGGGGTTCTCGAGGGTCTTGTTGCGCAGCATGTTGAGCGCCCGGCAGATGCGGCGGCGCGTGCCGTGCGGCAGGATCACCTCGTCGATGTAGCCGCGCTCAGCTGCAACGAACGGATTGGCGAACCGCTTCTGGTACTCGTCGATACGGGCCTTGATCTTCTCGGGATCGGCCAGATCGGCGCGATAGAGGATCTCGGCCGCGCCCTTGGCGCCCATCACCGCGATCTCGGCTGTCGGCCAGGCGTAGTTTACGTCGCCGCGAATGTGCTTGGAGCTCATCACGTCGTAGGCGCCGCCGTAGGCCTTGCGGGTGATGACGGTGATCTTCGGCACGGTCGCCTCGGCAAAGGCGAACAGCAGCTTGGCGCCGTGCTTGATGAGGCCGCCGTACTCCTGCGCCGTGCCCGGCAGGAAGCCCGGCACGTCGACGAAGGTCACGATGGGGATGTCGAAGCAGTCGCAAAAGCGCACGAAGCGCGCCGCTTTGCGCGAAGCGTCCGAGTCGAGCACGCCAGCCAGCACCATCGGCTGGTTGGCGACGATGCCGATCGTGCGGCCTTCCATGCGGGCAAAGCCGGTGACGATGTTGCGGGCGTAGGCCTCCTGGATCTCTAGGAAGTCGGCCTCGTCCACGACCTTCAGGATCAGTTCCTTGATGTCGTACGGCTTGTTCGGATTGTCGGGGATGAGGGTGTCGAGCGAATAGTCGTGACGGTCGACGCTGTCGGAGGTCGGCAGCTCGGGGACACCCGACTTGTTGTTGGACGGCAGGAAGTCCATCAGGCGGCGCATCTGCAGCAGCGCCTCGACGTCGTTCTCATAGGCGCCGTCGGCGATCGACGACTTGGTCGTGTGCACCTTGGCGCCGCCGAGCTCCTCGGCCGTCACGTTCTCGTTGGTCACGGTCTTCACGACGTCGGGACCGGTGACGAACATGTAGCTCGTGTCCTTCACCATGAAGATGAAGTCGGTCATGGCCGGCGAGTAGACGTCGCCGCCGGCGCAGGGGCCCATGATCACCGAGATCTGCGGGATGACGCCCGAGGCCATGACGTTGCGGGTGAACACCTCGCCGTAGCCGCCCAGCGCGTCGACGCCCTCCTGGATGCGGGCGCCGCCGGCATCGAAGAGGCCGATGATCGGCGCCCGGTTCTTCAGCGCCATGTCCTGAATCTTGGTCATCTTGCGGGCGTGGCTGCCCGACAGTGAGCCGCCCATGACCGTAAAGTCCTTGGCGAATACGTAGACGACCCGCCCGTTGATGGTGCCCCAGCCGGTGACGACGCCATCGCCCGGCGTTTTCTGCTTTTCCATGCCGAAATCGGTACAGGTGTGCTCGACGAAGGTGTCGAATTCCTCGAAGGAGTTCTCGTCCATCAAGAGCTCGATGCGCTCGCGCGCCGTCAGCTTGCCGCGCTTGTGCTGGGCGTCGATACGCACCTGGCCGCCACCGAGGCGTGCATTTGCCCGGCGCTTCTCAAGCTCTTCGATGATGTCCTTCATGGGCTTCCCTCGCGCTCGCGCCTGCCGGCGCCAAACTGTCGAGAGGCCTCATAGCATGCGGCTTGGCCCGTGAGAACGCGGGCCAAGCGCACGGTATCTGCGGCTTTTGGGTGAGCCGGACTAGGTCTGGGGGCGCCCGGCGCGCAGGTAATGCAGGACCGCCCTTACCGAGAGCCAGATCACGGCGACGGAGGCGATCAGGAACGGGATACCGAGCACCAGTGTGGCGCTGTCAACGGCTACCGCAGGCAGGAGGCCGTAATGTGCCGCCAGCCCGACAAAGGCGTTCAGCGCGAGCAGGCTGAGCATGACGAGGGAGACCCGCATCAGGTTGGGATGCTCGCGCCACAGGTAGACGTTCAGGGGAGACTTGGTGCCCCAGTTCATCAGGTTCGTCAGAATGAGGATGGGCATGACGACTGCGACGAAGAAATTCAGGTAGAGGTCGTACTGGGAGAGAGGTTGCATGGGCGTCTCCAGGGGGAAGCGGGCGGCATGAGAACGGCTAGACCGTCACAGCCGGCTCGGCCGAACGGCGGCGAAGGTATCGGCGAGGTCGAACGCCTCAAGGGTTGCGGCCGGCCCCGATGACGAAGGGCATCGCCGCGACGATGATGACGACAATCGCTAGATCAAAGAGAGACAGCATGGCGCGCTCCGGGGTGAGAACATCTCATTCGGAGGCTAGCCGGGGCATCGCAGGCCGGCTGTTACCGCGGGAACAGCCGGGCGCTGTCGGTTAAATTCTTCAAGCGTCCGCCAGCAGCTCGAGGAATTGCCCGGCTGACCGCATCTCCGCCCCGCGGCGCTCACGACGATCGGCCGCCTCCACGTCGATGCCCCAGCGCGCGATCTGCCAGTCCTCGTCCAGATGCGCGGCCGCCCACGCCTCAGCAACCGGCATGCGGCCCTTGGCGACGGCAAGTGCCAGGAAGGCCGAGCCGGTCAACGTCGTCATCACGTGCAGGCAGGCGAGCGCAAAGGGCCCGTATGGGGTGAGCAGGCGGGCAAAGCTCGCCAGCGCCTCCGGGCTCTGCGTCACCGGCATCACGCCCTCGGCGAGATGAAACCTGGCCCCGGCCTCCGCCTCGATCCACCGCAGAGTTGGATCCCACACCCGCGATTGAAGCTCGGCGAGCGCGGCGGGCGCCTCGGCGCGATAGCAGAGCAGGTCGCTGCCGGCGAAACGGACGATGTCGGCTGCCACCTCGGGCATGGCCTGCACGACGCCGTCGATGGTCGTGATGGCGATCTTTGACAGCGGCATGCTGGCGGGGTCGATGCGCTCGGTCTGCGCCGCCCACTCGCCGGCAATGGCATCGGCAAGCGCGCGTGTCGGCACCAGCAACGGCAATTTCTTCGGCGTCCGCACCGGCCGGCCGTCGAGCAGAATGGCGAATTCGCCGTTCGACTCCTGGCGAACCGACACCTCGGTATAGAAACGCTTCGGCAGCGGGGGCCTGAGCGCCTCCTTGCCCGGAACCTTGCTCGCCGGCGAGCGCGTATCTTCCGGCTCGCTCACGCGGCCTTCTCCCGGCGGGCGAAGAACGCGTCGATGTCCGCCGTCAGGCTGTCGCAGGTCTCGACGACGGCATGGGCGCCGGCATCGCGCAGCTCGTCGATCGAGTGATAGCCCCAGGCGACACCCAGCGCGCCGACGCCGGCCGCCCGCGCCATCTCCATGTCGAACGTCGTGTCGCCGACCATGACCGTTCGATCTGCCGTCGCACCCGCATCGGCCATGGCGGCGTGAAGCATGGCGGGATGCGGCTTGGATGGATGATCGTCGGAGGTCTGCACCGTGACGAAGTGGCCAGCCCAGCCCTCGCGCTCGAACAGCCGGTCGACGCCCTTGCGCGACTTGCCGGTGGCGATGCCGAGCACGACATCGTCGCGCTTGCCGAATGTTTCAACGGCCGCCGCGATGCCCCCGAACAGCGGCTCGTGGAGCTCGGGATCGCGGCGAATCTCGAGGAAGGCAGACTTGTACCGCTGCACCATCTGGGCGCGCAGGCCCTCGTCGTGCTCGGCGGCCAGGACGGCAAACGCCTCCGGCAGCGACAGCCCGACGATGGCGAGCGTCGCCTCGCGCGTTGGCGCCACGAGGCCGAAACCAGTGAAGGCGTGCGTCATTGCCTCGCAGATGCCGTTCTGGCTGTCGACGAGCGTGCCATCGCAATCGAGGACGACGAGCTTCATTCGGCGTCCTCATAGCGGTCGGCGTCGAGGCTGAGCAGCTCCCAGGTCTTGCGCATGTGTTCGGGGAGCGGCGCGGTCACGTCGATCTTGCCGCCCGTGTATGGGTGCGGCAGCACCAGGCGGCGCGCGTGCAGGTGCAGCTTCTTCTCGATCTGCTCGGCGGGCATGTTGTCGTCGCCGCCGTACTTGTTGTCGCCCACGATGGGATTGCCGATGAGGGCCATGTGGGCGCGCAACTGGTGCTGGCGCCCTGTCACCGGCTTCAGGGAAACCCACGAGGCCTTGTGCGCCAGGCGGTCGACCACCGAATAATGCGTGGTGGCGTGCATCGCTTCCTTCTGCTCGCCCGGCAGCGCCTTGCGCACGCGGTCGCCATCGGGACCGGCGGCTTTCACCAGCGGCGCTTCCACCTTGCCTTGCGGAGGCTTCGGGACGCCCCTGACGAGCGCCCAATACGTCTTGGCGGCGGAGCGGGTCTGGAAGACGCGGCCGAGTTTGGCTGCAGCGTCTCGGTGCTTGGCGATCAGCAGCACGCCGGTGGTATCGCGGTCGAGGCGATGCACGAGGCGCGGGCGCTCGCCGCCGAAGCGGTCCGCCATGCCGGCCAGCATGCCGTCGATGTGCCGCTTGGTGCCGCTGCCGCCTTGCACGGCGAGGCCGAACGGCTTGTTGAGCACGATGACATGGTCGTCCTCGAACAGGATCATGCGCTCGATGGCGGTGCGATCCGCCTTGGAGAGCCCGAGCGGCGGCTTGACGCTCGGCGCCGCTGCCGGCTTCTCGCTGCGCACCACCTTCGGCACGCGGATCTGCGCGCCGGACTCGAGCCGTTCGTTGCCCTCGACCCGGCGGCTGTCGACACGCACCTGGCCCGTACGCAGCAGCTTTTGCAGGTACGAGTAGCCGACATCGGGGAAGTGAATACGGAACCACCGGTCAAGCCGCATGTCCGCCTCGGCCGGCTTAACTTTGATGGTCTCGACGCGATCGTTCATGGGGAACTCGGGTGGGCGGCACCGCCAGGTGCGCAAAATGGGGTCGGACGGCAAAGCGGCCGTCACTATATCGGTTCTGGCGACCGCAAGGGTAAAGGGGCGGCTATCAGGCCGCCGGCGTGTTCGTACGCCCGGAGCCAGCAATAATCCAGCCCGCCAGCCAGCCGACGATCAGACCCGCGACGTTCGTGCCGATAAATACCAGCATGTGCAGGTTCTCGGCGTCATCAGAGCTTTCGAACGACTGATGGGAGACCACCCAGTCGGCCACCGGCGAACTAAAGAACAGGATGGCGACCGCCGCGAAGATGAAGGCGAAGACCATGGCAACGACGTAGCGCATTGCGAACCCCCGAGGCGCCGTGCGACCGGCTATTTCACTTCCCAGAACCAGATCTCGCCGGCATTGGCATAGTTCGAGTAATAGCCGACCCAGGAGAACCACTCGAGCAGCCACTTGGCGGATGACCGATAACCGTTCCACACGTCGATGTGGTCGCCGGTGGCACGGCCGCTGTCGGACATGCGCTTCCAGTAGTCCTGGAAATAGATGATGCCGGTGCGGCCGAACAGCTGCGGATAGTAGTGCGCCGCCTCGGTGCCGGTGATCTTCTGCACGGGCCGATGCCCGGGATGTTGGCGTGCGTGAGCGCGTTGGCCAGCTGGCTCGCGTTGATAAAGTGCATCTCCGAGCGCGGGTGCACGGCGCAAGCGGCACAGCCGCCAATCTGCCCGTCGGTCACGCCGGCGCGGCGCAGGGCGACGCCAAGGCGGATGGCGCATTGATTGTGGAAGACAGGAAAGCCCATGGAGACGTGCTCGCCTTCCATGTTGGTCAGATCGTGCGGGGCGATGCAGGGGGTGGTGACCGATTCATTGATCGGATGGCCGCGCCACAGATCGACAAAACGGACCATGATCTCTCTCCCCCTCGCCTGCCCCGTCCCGGGCGCGCGTCCCGCTACCGGAGTATAGGCGGCGTCCGATGCCCGGGCCAGCCCGTCCCGGACGCAGTTAGCCGCCGCGCTTGGCGCGTATATCGGCCCAATACGTCAGCCGTTTGCGGATCTCGCGCTCGAAGCCTCGGTCGGGCGGATCGTAGTATTGGGGCCGCGCGCCGAACTCCTCGGGGAAGTAGTCCTGTCCCGAGAAGCCCTCCTCGGTGTCGTGGTCGTAGTCGTATCCGGCCCCGTACCCTTCGGACTGCATGAGCTTGGTCGGCGCGTTGAGGATGTGCTTGGGCGGGCTGAGCGAGCCGTGTTCCTTGGCGGCCCGCATCGCCGCCTTGTAAGCCACGTAGGCGGCGTTCGATTTCGGCGCGGTTGCCAAATAGATGGTCGCCTGCGCCAGCGCCAACTCGCCTTCAGGGCTGCCCAAGAAGTCGAAGGTGTCCTTGGCCGCCAGCGCCTGCACCAGGGCCTGCGGATCGGCGATGCCGATGTCCTCGATGGCCATGCGCACGAGCCGGCGGGCGAGGAACAGACGGTCCTCTCCCCCGTCCAGCATACGCGCCAGCCAATAGAGCGCCGCGTCGGGGTCGGAGCCGCGCACCGACTTATGTAGCGCGCTGATCAGGTTGTAGTGCCCCTCACGCGACTTGTCGTAGAGCGGCGCACGCTTCTGCACGAGCGTGCTCAAGCGCGGCGCGGTTCAGCGGCGCCTGCCCGGGGGCGACGGCGGCGAACACCTCGTCGGCGAGATTGATCGCGGCGCGGCCGTCGCCGTCGGCCATGACGATCATGGCTTGCGCGCGCATCCGCGTCGAGCGGCAGCGGGCGCTTTTCTTCCTTCTCGGCGCGCACCACCAGGTCTTCGATCGCCGCTTCGTCGAGGCGATTGAACACGAGTACCGAAGCGCGGCTGAGCACGGCGCCGTTGAGCTCGAAAGACGGGTTCTCGGTGGTTGCGCCGACCAGCGTGATCGTGCCGTCCTCCATGTGCGGCAGGAAGCTGTCCTGCTGCGCCCGGTTGAAGCGATGGATCTCGTCGATGAACAGCAGCGTGCCGCGCCCCTGCTCGCGGCGCGCCTTCGCCCGGTCGAAGGCTTTGCGCAGGTCCTGCACGCCGGAGAAGATCGCCGATAGCTGCTCGAACTCGAGCTTCGTTTCGTGCGCGAGAAGGCGGGCGACGGTGGTCTTGCCGGAGCCGGGCGGGCCCCACAGAATGAGGCTCGGTAGCCGGCCGCTTTTGAGCATGCGCGTCAGCGTGCCGTTGGGCCCGACGAGTTGTTCCTGCCCGACGACCTCGGACAGCTTCGTCGGCCGCAGCCGGTCGGCGAGCGGGCGCGGGGCCCCTTTTTCAAGTCCGGCAGCTTCAAAAAGGGTCGCCAATGGCTCTCACCCGGACATTTGCAGCTTCATCAGGCGCCCGCCGCGCTTGATGGTGACGCTCCACATGCGTTGCGGCGTGCGGGTCAGCTCATCGAGCGCGATGACGTCGGTGATCTTGTCATTGTTGATCTGCACGATGATATCGCCCGGCTGGAAGTCCAGACGCGAGGCGACGCCACCCGAACGCACGGCAACGATGACGACACCGTCGGTCTCGTCGAGGTTCAACTCGTCGGCGACGCTGGGCAGAATGTTCGAAACGCGCGCGCCGTCGAAGGGATGGTTGCCGGAGAGATTGCGCACATCGTCTTTGCCGGGCTTGGGTGCCGGCAGCAAGGGCACGTCGATGTTGATGTGGCGTCCGTCGCGAATGATCTCGAGGCGACTGTTGTTACCGATGCCCCGCGTCGTCAGCCGGTAGAGGACCGAGTGGGAATCGCCGACTTCAAAACCGTCGACGCCGACGATTACGTCGCTCAGCTGCAGGCCTGCCTTGGCTGCCGGACTATTGCCGGTGAGACGCACAATGATGGCGCCGGAGACTCGGTCCAGCTTGAGGTTAGCGGCCATTTCACGCGTCACGGTCTCAAGCTGGCCGCCGAGCCACGGGCGCTCGATCTTGCGGCCGGCAAGCGCGTTGTCGGTATAGAGGCGCACGAGGTTCGATGGGATCGCAAAGCCGATACCGACAGACCCGCCCGACTGCGAGAAGATCATCGTGTTGATGCCGACCAGTCTGCCGTTCATATCAACAAGAGCGCCGCCTGAATTGCCCGGATTGATGGCCGCATCGGTCTGCAGGAAGACCTGCGTCTCAGCCTGCGCCATCTCGGTGCGCGCCAAGGCCGAGATAATTCCGCTCGTCACCGTCTGACCGACGCCAAACGGGTTGCCGATGGCGAGCACGACGTCGCCTACCTCGATCTTGTCGCTGTCGGCAAACTGCAAGAACGGGAAGTCCTTGCCGCCCTTCTCGATCTTGAGGACCGCCAGATCGGTGCGCTCGTCCTGGGAGACGATCTTGGCGTCGTATTCGCGCTTGTCGGACAGGGCGACGCGGATCTGCGTGTCGGCGCCACCCTTGACGACGTGCGTGTTGGTGACGATCACGCCGTCGGCGCTGATGATGACGCCGGAGCCGAGCGAGGACTGGATGCGCTCCTGCGGCAGTCCGAAGCCGCCCCGCCCGCCGAAGAAGCGCTGGAAGAACGGATCGTTGGCGAATGGCGAAGCCGACGTGCGCACGCGCGAGCGGACATAGACGTTGACCACCGCCGGCGTCGCTTTGCGTACGATCGGCGAATACGAGTACTGCAGCACTTCGCGCGTTGGGGGGACTTGGCGTTCCTGAGCCGGTGCAGAGGCGGCGGCGGCACACAGCGCCAGGACGGCGGCGCTGATGCGAATGAACAAAGAGCTCGCTGGCATGGTCATCGTTTCGATCGCGATCCTGACTTACGGCGCGGGTTCGGTCGGCCCTTCACCGATAGGTGGGCACGGCGGCAGAAATAGCATAGCGCCCGGCATCATGGCGCTCCCGTGACAAACCGCCGGAACCGGGCGCGGGCAGAGCTTACGAGGCTTACCGGCCCGTCAGATAACCTGCAGCGCCCGCAGGCTGGCGGCAGCCGAGGTGACGGCCTCCTGCGGCGACCGGAACGTCTGCCCGAGGGTGCCGTGCGCCTTGGCATTGGTGACCGGGCGCGGGAAGCCTAGATCGGCCAGCACTCCCTTGAGGCGCCCGTCAACCAGGGCCAGCGCCCGCACAGCGAAATCGGGCAACTCGCCGCGGGGCACCTTTTTGGCGAGATCCGGCAGCGCCTGCTTGATGAGCTGGCCGATTTCCATGAGGCGCAGGAAGCCGTTGGCGGACAGGAAGCGCTGGCCGGCGGCATTGGGGTTCGTCATGGCCAAAACGTGCGTCACCGCGACATCGCGCACATCGCTGATGGGAAAGCCGATCTTCGGCGCAGCGGGATAGGCCCCGGTTCCCATCAGGCGGATCACCTCGTGGGACGTGGACAAATCGGCGTCCGGAGCCGGCCCCAGCACGAATGCCGGGTTGACGACGGTGAGCTCCGGCGCCCCGGGCGTGTTCCGGACGAACTCCCAGGCGGCGCGCTCGGCCAGCGTCTTGGAGACGACGTACGACGTCACATCGGGCCGATCAGGATTGGTCCAGTCGGTTTCGCTGAACACGTGCCCGGGCTGGGCTTCCGGCCACGGTAGCGTGATGGCGACGATCGACGATGTCAGCACCACCCGCTTCACGCCGGCCTTGGCGGCCGCCTTGAGAACACGTAGCGCGCCCTCGCGCGCCGGGCGGATGACCTCGTCGGGATCGGTGGGGTTCTTGATGGGGAACGGCGAGGCGACGTGCAGCACGTACGTGCAGCCCTCCATCGCCTTGTCCCAACCGTCGTCGCTGAGCAGGTCGGCGGGGAAGAACTTCACCTCGCTCGCCGTCGCGCCGGCATTGCCGATGGCGCGCCACGTCTCCTCCTCGCGGGAGAGATCGCGCAGCGTCGCCTGCACGCTGAAGCCTTGGCGAAGCAGCTCGGCAATGCAGTGCTTGGCGATGAAGCCGGAAGCGCCCGTGACCAGAACCTTCTCGCCCGCCATCGCATCCTCCATTCGCCGCAGAGCGCTGCGGAATGGGCGGCATCACGCGACAACGCGTAAGGACTGCCGCCTGGGCGCCAAAAGGCGCCCAGCGCTCTGGAAGGAATGCTTAACCGGCGGCTCGCGAATAGGCCAGTGCGGGAAGCACCGGCCCCGATCACTAATCCGATTGGGCCTGGGCGAGAGCTGCTTCGTGCCGCTCGCGGTCTTCCTTGCCCTTGATCGAGGTGTCGCGGTCGATCAGCTCGATGACGGCGCGCGGGGCACTGTCGCCGTAGCGGAAGCCGGCCTTGAGCACGCGCGAATAGCCACCGGCGCGGTCCTTGTAGCGCGGGGCGAGCGTGTCGAAGAGCTTCTTGACCATGTCCTCGTCACCCAGCCGGCTGGCGGCCAGGCGGCGCGAATTGAGGTCACCGCGCTTGGCGAGCGTGATGTACTTGTCGATGACGCGCTTCAGGTCCTTGGCCTTGGCCAAGGTCGTCACGATCTGCTCGTGACGAATGAGAGACGCCGCCATGTTCGAAAACATCGCCTGGCGGTGGCTACTGTCGCGGCTGAAGCGCCGCCCTAGCTTTCTGTGTCGCATGTCAGTTCCCTTAGGTTGTTTAACGGGGAGGTTCTATGGCCTCACCTCGCTAGGCTCGTGAAGTCGTGGTCCCGGCGTCGTGACCTGACGAAGTCACGCGCCGGAATTCGCACGTAGGCTCAGTACTGATCCTCGAAGCGCTTGGCCAGCTCTTCGATGTTGTCCGGCGGCCAGTTCGGCACTTCCATGCCGAGGTGCAGACCCATGGAGGCAAGAACCTCCTTGATCTCGTTCAGCGACTTGCGCCCGAAGTTCGGCGTGCGCAGCATCTCGGCCTCGGTCTTCTGAATGAGGTCGCCGATGTAGACGATGTTGTCGTTCTTCAAGCAGTTCGCCGAGCGCACCGAAAGCTCGAGCTCGTCGACCTTCTTGAGCAGTGCGGCGTTGAACGCCAGCTCCGGGTGACGGGTCTCCTCGACGGCCTTCTTGGGCTCCTCGAAGTTGATGAACACGGCGAACTGGTCCTGCAGGATGCGCGCGGCGAGCGCGATGGCATCCTCGGGCTTCACCGAGCCGTCGGTCTCGACCGTCATGGTCAGCTTGTCATAGTCGAGGATCTGGCCCTCGCGGGTGTTCTCGACCTTGTAGGAGACCTTCTTCACCGGGCTGTAGAGGCTGTCGACCGGGATGAGGCCGATCGGCGCGTCCTCGGGACGGTTGCGGTCGGCCGCAACGTAGCCCTTGCCCATGTCGGCGGTGAACTCCATGCGGATGGAGGCGCCCTGGTCGAGCGTGCAGATAACGTGCTCGGGGTTGAGGATCTCGACGTCGGCGCCGGCCTCGATATCCTTGGCGCGGACCGCGCCGCCGCCTTCCTTCTTGAGCACCATGCGCTTCACGCCTTCGGAGTGAATGCGCAGCGCGATCTCCTTGATGTTGAGGATGATGTTGGTGACATCCTCACGCACGCTGGGGATCGAGGAGAACTCATGCAGCACGCCGTCGATCTGCACCGTCTTGATGGCGGCGCCCTGCAGCGACGACAGCAGCACGCGGCGCAGCGCGTTGCCGAGCGTCATGCCGAAGCCGCGCTCCAGCGGCTCGGCGACGACGGTCGCGATACGGCTCCGATCGCGTCCGGAAGCGACATCGAGCTTGTTGGGCTTGATCAGATCTTGCCAGTTCTTTTGCAGAACATTCACCACGGGGTGCCTCGCTTAACGTCAGGCCTGCGTCGGGGGCGCGCAGGCGAATGGGATTTGGTTCGTGGTCAGCAGCAAAGCTGCGAAACGGCGGACGGGGCGGATGATTTCGCCCCGTCGCAGCAGAACTAGACGCGGCGGCGCTTGCGTGGGCGGCAGCCGTTGTGCGGAATTGGTGTCACGTCGCGGATCGAGGTGATCTGGAAGCCGACCGACTGCAGCGCGCGCAGTGCCGATTCACGACCCGAGCCCGGACCGCAGACCTCAACCTCGAGGATCTTCATGCCGTGCTCCTGGGCCTTGCGGCCGGCGTCCTCGGCAGCCACCTGAGCGGCGTACGGGGTCGACTTGCGCGAGCCCTTGAAGCCCTTGGTGCCCGACGACGACCAGGCGATGGTGTTGCCCTGCGCATCGGTGATGGTGATCATCGTGTTGTTGAACGAGGCGTTGACGTGCGCAACGCCCGACGTGATGTTCTTCTTCTCGCGCTTGCGGACCTTGGCGCGTCCAGCGGGGGCGGTTGTCTCTTTGGCCATCCGTCAACTCTCCAGGGGCCGCCCGGCGGCCCGTCATGCGATAATCGTCAAAAGCGAAAGGGGACGGGCCACGCGGCCGTCCCCGAAATGCGTGCGATCAGGCTTTCTTCTTGCCTGCGATCGGCTTGGCGGGGCCCTTGCGGGTGCGCGCGTTGGTGTGCGTGCGCTGGCCGTGGACCGGAAGCCCCTTACGATGACGCAGGCCGCGATAGCAGCCGAGGTCCATCAGGCGCTTGATATTGGTGATGACTTCGCGGCGCAGGTCGCCCTCGACCATGTAGTCGCGATCGATCGTCTCACGGATCTGCAGCACTTCGGCGTCGGTCAGCTGATTGACGCGCCGCTCCGCCGGAATACCGACCTTGGTGCAGATGTCGTTGGCATACTTCTCACCAATGCCGTGAATATATTGCAGCGCGATCACTACGCGCTTCTGCGTCGGAATGTTGACGCCTGCGATACGGGCCACACGTCTCTCCTGAGGTATCGGTTGCCGCCGGCAGAAGCACTCCGCCCCCGGTGCGGCACGCCGCTGCTCGAATGTTCCTGCGCCAAAAACGCGCCTCTCCAGCCCGTCTGGTAGCAGACCGGATTTTTATGAAGGTGCGTTAAGAACGGGGTGTTGTAGCGAAGCTATAGCCTGTCGTCAATTGGTCGATAACGGATTTCCTAGGGTGCGGCGAGACTGCCCAAAACAGTGTCCACCTGCGCTCCGACCTCGGCAATGGGCGCCATTCCGTCGAGGGAATGGAGTTTACCCTTGGCGAAGTAGTAGCCGATGAGCGGCGCAGTCTCGCGATAATAGGCCATGAGGCGGTTCTTAACCGTCTCGGGGTTGTCGTCGGCCCGGCGCACGAAGCTCGTGCTGCCGCACCGGTCGCAAACCCCTTCGACCTTCGGTTTGCATGTCGTGTCGTGGTAGCTCGCCCCGCAGTTGGAGCAAACAAAGCGGCCGGTGATCCGGTCAATCAGGGCAGCGTCGTTCACCTTCAGCTCGAGCACGGCGTCGATCCGCTTGCCCTCGGAAGCCAGCAACTCATCGAGAGCTGCAGCCTGCTTCAGGGTGCGCGGAAAGCCGTCGAGGATGAAACCCTTGGCGCAGTCGGGTTGCCGGATGCGCTCGGCGATGATCTTGATCACCACCTGGTCGGGGACGAGACCGCCCGCCTCCATGATGGCGCTGGCCTCCTGGCCGATCGGGGTGCCGGCCTTCACCGCCGCCCGCAACATGTCTCCGGTCGAAAGCTGAATGAGCCCGCGCTTCTTAGCGATTCCCTCGGCTTGCGTCCCTTTGCCGGCTCCCGGAGGACCCAGCAGGATCAGGTTCATCTCCGCCCTCGCCCCGTCGCGCCCCTGAGCTTGGCCTTCTTGATCAGGCCTTCATATTGATGCGCCAGCAGATGGCTCTGCACCTGCGCCACCGTATCCATGGTCACGCTGACCGCGATGAGCAGCGAGGTGCCGCCGAAGTAGAACGGCACGGCTGCGTAGGAAATCAGGATTTCCGGCAGGACGCAAACGGCAGCGAGGTAGATGGCGCCGACGACCGTGATGCGCGTCAGGACGTAGTCGATGTATTCGGCCGTCTTCTCGCCGGGACGAATGCCCGGGACGAACCCGCCGTACTTGCGCAGGTTGTCGGCCGTCTCCTTCGGATTGAATACGACCGCCGTGTAGAAGAAGGCGAAGAAGATGATCAGCGCCACGTAGAGGGCGATGTGCAACGGCTGGCCGCTGCCCAGCGCGGCGGTGACATCGTTGAGCCACTGCGGCCCCTGGCCGGCCGTGAACTGCGCCGCCGTGATCGGCAGCAGCAGCAGCGAGGAGGCGAAGATCGGCGGAATGACGCCGGCGGAGTTGAGCTTCAGCGGCAGATGCGAGGAGTCCCCCTGGGACATCCGGTTGCCGACCTGTCGCTTCGGATACTGGATCAGCAGACGCCGCTGCGCGCGCTCCATGTAGACGATGGCGGCGACGACGAAGAGCATCAGCGCCAGCAGGGCGAGCAGGAGGCCGACCGACAGCGAGCCGGTGCGGGCGAGTTCGAACAGACCGACGAGCGCGGCCGGCAAGCCGGCGACGATGCCGGCGAAGATGATGAGCGAGATGCCGTTGCCGACGCCGCGCTGCGTGATCTGCTCGCCGAGCCACATCAGGAAGAGCGTGCCGCCGACCAGCGTGATGACCGTGGTGATGCGGAAGAACCAGCCGGGATCCATGACGACGGGTCCGGCCGCGCCTTGCGAGCCCTCGAGGCCGATGGCGATGCCGTAGGCCTGGAATGCGGCAAGCACCACCGTCAGGTAGCGCGTGTACTGGTTGATCTGCTTGCGGCCCTGCTCGCCTTCCTTTTTCAAGGCTTCGAGCTTCGGCGACATCGAGCTCATCAACTGCATGATGATCGATGCCGAGATGTAGGGCATGATGTTGAGCGCAAAGATCGCCATGCGCTCGACGGCACCGCCCGCGAACATGTTGAACATGCCGAGGATGCCGGAGGAATTGGCGTGGAACGTCTGCGCGAAGGCCGTCGGGTTGATGCCGGGCAGCGGGATGAACGTCCCGAAGCGATAGACGATGAGCGCGCCCAGCGTGAAATAGATGCGGCGCTTCAGGTCGTCGGCTTTGGCGAAGGCGCCAAAGTTCAGATTGGCGGCTAGCTGCTCGGCAGCGGATACCATGTTCGTCTCTCCCGACCTTCGCGCCCGTTGCGGCGGGCCGCCCTTGGATTGTCCCCTCGCTTAGATGGGAGCCGGCCCCAGGAGTGGCAACGCCGCTCTAGTATTGACCGCCGATCGCCCCGATCGGCGGCTTTTTTGCGCCAAGGCTATTCCTCGGTGGCGTCCCCTGCGGGCTTCTTGGCCGTACCGCCGCTCTTGTTGGCGGCTGCGGCCTTCTTGGCAGCGGTCTTCTTGCGCTTGGCCTCGTCTGCGGCAAGCACCTTCTTCTCGATCAACTTGATCGAGCCGCCCGCCTTCTCGACCGCCGCCTTGGCGGTTCCGGAAGCGTGATCGACGGTGAGCGACAGCTTCGCCTTGATCTCGCCGGAGCCGAGCAGGCGCAGGCCGTCCTTGGCGCGGCGCACGATGCCGGCGGCGACGAGCGCGTCGAGGTCCACCGGCTTGCCGGCGTCGAGGCGCTTGTCGTCGATCGCCTGCTGCAGCGCGCCGACGTTGACCTCGTTGAAGTCCTTGCGGCGCCACTTGTTGAAGCCACGCTTCGGCAAGCGACGATGAAGCGGCATCTGGCCGCCTTCGAAGCCGCCGATGGCGACGCCGGAACGGGCCGTCTGGCCCTTGCCGCCGCGACCGCCCTGCTTGCCGACGCCGGAGCCGATGCCGCGGCCGATACGGACACGAGCCTTGCGCGCGCCGACCTTGTCTTTGATTTCGTTAAGGCGCATCGACCCTGGACTCCCTTAGGATTTCTTCGAGGGCTTCTCGTCGACGATGCGAACGAGATGACCAATGCTGGCGATCATGCCGCGCACCGAAGGAGTATCTTCCAGCTTGCGCGTGCGGTTCAGTTTGTCGAGACCCAATCCGCGCAGCGTCTTGGTCTGGATCGCCGGCCGCCGGTTGGCGCTGGCGATCTGCTGGACGACGATGGTCTTCTTGGCAGCCATGTCACTTCGTTCCTTGCGTATGCCCCGAGCGCGTCAGATCACGCCTCGGCGGTGGCCTCACCGGCGACCGAACCGTCACGGCGGCGCGATACGATCTCGCTCACCTTCTTGTTGCGGCGAGCGGCGACACCGCGCGGGTTTTCCTGATGCTTCAGAGCGTCGAACGTGGCGCGAACCACGTTGTAGGGGTTGGTCGAGCCGAGCGACTTGGCGACCACGTCGTGCACGCCGAGCATCTCGAACACGGCGCGCATGGCGCCGCCGGCGATGATGCCGGTACCGGCCGGGGCCGAGCGCAGCACGACCTTGCCGGCGCCGTGACGGCCTTCGCTGTCGTGATGCAGCGTGCGCGCGTCACGCAGCGGCACGCGGACGAGCGCGCGCTTAGCGGCTTCCGTCGCCTTGCGGATCGCTTCCGGCACCTCACGGGCCTTGCCGTGGCCGAAGCCGACGCGGCCCTTGAGGTCGCCCACGACCACGAGAGCCGCAAAGCCGAAGCGCTTGCCGCCCTTCACGACCTTGGCGACGCGATTGATGTGCACCAACTTCTCGGTGAACTCGCTATCGCGCTCTTCGCGATCCCGGCCGCGGTCTCTTCCTGGGGAACGTGCCACGATGCAATCCTCTTCGCTTAAAAGTTCAGGCCGCCTTCGCGAGCGGCATCGGCCAGCGCTTTCACGCGGCCGTGGTAGATGTAGCCGCCGCGGTCGAAGACGACGTCCTTGACGCCAGCCTTGATCGCCCGCTCGGCGATGAGCTTACCGACGGCAGCAGCCGCGGCCTTATCGGCGCCGGTCTTCAGCGACGACTTGAGGTCCTTCTCGAGCGTCGAAGCAGCGGCAACCGTCGTGCCCGCGGCGTCATCGATCACCTGCACGTAGATGTGCTTGGACGACCGGTGCACCGAAAGGCGCGCACGGCCGGTCGAATTCGCCTTCAAGGTGCGACGGACGCGAGACTTGCGCCGATTGAACAGGTTGGTGAGCGCGTTCATAGCCGTGCGTCCTTACTTCTTCTTGCCTTCCTTGCGGAAGATGTACTCGCCCTTATAGCGAATGCCCTTGCCCTGGTAGGGCTCCGGCGGCCGCGAGGCGCGGATGTTGGCAGCCACCTGGCCGACGAGTTGTCTGTCGATCCCGGAGACGGTGATGATTTCCTGCTTGGCGCCGCTCACCTTCACTTCGACCCCGCTCGGGATCGTGTGAACGACGTCGTGGCTGAAGCCGATGTTGAGCTGCAGCTGGTCCTTGCCCTTCATGGCGGCGCGGAAGCCGATGCCCTGGATCTCCAGGATGCGCGAATAGCCGTTCGTCACGCCGTCGATCAGGTTCGAGATCATGGTGCGCGACATGCCCCACATGGAGCGCGCCATCTTCGTCTCGTCGAGCGGCGAGACCTCGATACCGTCCGCGGTCTTCTCGACCTTGATCAGATCGGGAACCGTGAAGGCGAGCTCGCCCTTCGGTCCCTTGACCTTGACCTCGCGCCCGTTGACCGTCGCCGTCACGTTTGACGGGACCGGAACTGCTCTTTTGCCGATACGTGACATGGTCGTTCCAAAGCCTTGTTGCTTCCCCGATTACCGGGGACCGCAGATTAGAAGATGCTGCAGAGGATCTCTCCGCCGACGTTCTGTTCGCGCGCCTTCGAGTCCGACATCACGCCCTTCGGCGTCGAAAGGATTGCCACGCCGAGGCCGTTGGCGACGGTGGGCAGATCCCGAACCGGAGAATAGACGCGACGGCCCGGCGTCGACACCCGCTTGATCTCGCGGATGGCAGGCTGGCCGTTATAGTACTTGAGCTCGATCTCGAAGGTCGGCAGAGCGCCCTTCTGCTCGACGCGAGCGTAGCCGCGAATGTAACCCTCTTCCTCGAGCACGTCGAGAACGCGCCCGCGGATGTTGGAAGCCGGGGTGACGACTTTCGGGCGCCGCCGCATCTGCGCGTTGCGGATGCGGGTCAGCATATCGCCCAAGGGATCGTTGATGGACATTCTTCTTGCTCCCTTACCAGCTCGACTTGGTCATGCCGGGGATCAGACCCTGGCTCGCCAGATCGCGGAGCTGGTTGCGGCACATTCTGACCTTGCGGTAGTAGCCGCGCGCGCGGCCCGTCAGCTCGCAACGATTGCGAATGCGAACGGCCGAAGAGTTGCGCGGCATCTCTGCCAGCTTGATGCGCGCCGCAAAGCGCTCTTCCGCCGGGAGCTTCAAGTCGTTGGCGATCGCCTTCAGGCGCTTGCGCTTCTCGGCCGCCTGCGCGACGAGGCGCCGGCGCCGGTTGTTCTTCTCGATCGAACTTGTCTTAGCCATCTAAATCCTCCAAAGGCCTTTCGGGCTGATCCCGAGGTCCTCTAGCTGCGAAACGGGAAGTTGAAGCCGCGCAGAAGTTCACGCGCTTCGTCGTCGGATTTCGCCGACGTACACACGATGATGTCCATGCCCCAGATCTGATCGACTTTGTCGTAGTCGATCTCCGGGAACACGATGTGCTCCTTCAAGCCGCAGGCGTAGTTGCCGCGACCATCGAAGCTCTTCGGGTTCAAGCCGCGGAAGTCCTTCACGCGCGGCAGCGCGATGGTGACCAGGCGGTCGAGGAACTCGTACATGCGGTCGCCACGCAGCGTCACCTTGGCGCCGATGGGCATGCCCTCGCGCAGCTTGTAGACGGCGATGGCCTTGCGCGAACGTGTCTGCACGGGACGCTGACCGGCAATGAGAGCCAGATCGCCGGCAGCGCTGTCGACCTTCTTGCGATCGTTGACGCCTTCGCCGATGCCCATGTTGAGCACGATCTTCTCGAGCCTCGGTACCTGCATCGTGTTCTGGTATTCGAACTTCTTCAGCAGGGCGTCGCGCACCACCTTCTCGTAGTGCGACTTCATCCGCGGCTTGTAGTCCTTCGGGCGCGGCGCAGCAGGCTGCCTCGGCTCTTTGGAAGCCGCCGCCTTCTTCTCGCCCCTGGGGCTCTTGGCCTTCTGCGGCGCGCCGTCTTTCGGGGCGCCTGCGGCCTTTGCCGGTTTCTCTTTGTCAGCCATGATTTTATCTCTCTGGAATGACTTCGCCGGAGCGCTTGGCGAAGCGAACCTTCTTGCCGTCGTCGAGGAACTTGAAGCCGATGCGAGTTGGCTTGCCGTCCTTGGGATCTTCGAGCGCCAGGTTCGAAATGTGGATCGGCGCTTCCTTCGAAATGATGCCGCCCTCTTGCGCCGCGGTCTGCTTCTGGTGACGGCGCACGACGTTGACGCCCCGCACCAGAGCGCGGCTCTCCTTCGGCAGCATCTCGACGACTTCGCCGTGCTTACCCTTGTCACGGCCGGCGATCACGATGACGTGGTCGCCCTTCTTGATCTTAAGCGATGCCATCACAGCACCTCCGGCGCGAGCGATACGATCTTCATGTGGTTCTTGCCTCTGAGCTCGCGCGTGACGGGCCCGAAGATGCGGGTGCCGACCGGCTCGCCCTGCGCGTTGATCAGCACGGCAGCGTTTCGGTCGAAGCGGATCAGCGAGCCGTCAGGACGGCGCACGCCCTTGGCGGTGCGCACGACGACAGCCTTCATCACCTGGCCCTTCTTCACGCGACCCTTCGGAATGGCTTCCTTGACCGAGACGACGATGACGTCGCCGACGGTCGCGTACTTGCGCTTCGAGCCGCCCAGCACCTTGATGCACTGAACGCGGCGCGCGCCCGAATTGTCAGCGACGTCGAGATTGGTCTCCATCTGGATCATCGCGTTTCCCTTTCCAACTGCCGCCCGCGGGCGGCCCTTCATTCTTCAGCGGGCGAAAAGCCCAAACATCGTCCGTGGCGGCGTCAACCGGCCTCGGTCATAACCACCCACCGCTTATTCTTCGATATCGGTGCGCTCTCGACGATCTCCACGCGGTCGCCGATCTTGAACGAGTTCTTCTCGTCGTGGGCGTGGTATTTCTTCGTGCGGCGCACGGTCTTCTTGAATAGCGGGTGCGTGTAGCGGCGCTCGACCTCGACCACCACCGTTTTGTCGTTCTTGTCGGACACGACGACGCCCTGCAGCACGCGTTTCGGCATTCTAGTTACTCCTTCGCAGCGCTTTTGGCGCCGCCGGCACGCCGCGCACGCGCGACGGTCAGCAAGCGGGCGATGTCGCGGCGCACGGTGCGCACGCGCGATGTGTTCTCGAGCTGGCCGGAGGCCCTCTGGAAGCGCAGATTGAACTGCTCCTTCTTGAGCTTCAGCAGCTGATCATCCAGCTGGTCGAGAGACATGTCTCGAAACCCGTCCGCCTTCATCGTCTCAGTTCCTCGTCCAATCCTCAGCTCAGCCAATTCGCGTCACAATGCGCGTCTTGATCGGCAGCTTCGCTGCCCCGAGCACCAATGCCTCGCGCGCCACCTGGTCCGGCACGCCGTCGAGTTCGAACATGATGCGGCCCGGCTTGACGCGCGCGCACCACAGCTCGATAGAGCCCTTGCCCGAGCCCATGCGGACTTCGGCCGGCTTCTTCGTCACCGGCACATCCGGGAAGATGCGGATCCACACGCGGCCGGCACGCTTCATGTGACGCGTGATGGCGCGGCGGGCCGCCTCGATCTGGCGTGCCGTGATGCGCTCGGGCTCCACAGCCTTGAGGCCGTGCGAGCCGAAGTTGAGCGCCGTGCCACCCTTGGCCTCGCCATGGATGCGACCCTTGAAGGTCTTGCGGAATTTCGTCTTCTTAGGCTGCAGCATAACTGTCCGTCCTTGTCAGCGCTCAGCGCTGCCTCACGCCTTCTCTGCGCCTTCGCCTTCAGCGGCCGGAGCCGGTGCGGGCGAAGGAGTGGGAGCCGGCGCCGATGATGATGCGTCACGGCGCTCGCGACGATCGCCGCCACGGTCACCACGATCTCCGCGGTCACCCCGGTCGCCGTCACGGCGCGGACGTCCGCCACCGCTCTCCTGCAGATCCGTGTTGCGCTTCTCGGACGCCATGGGGTCATGCTCCATGATCTCGCCCTTGAAGATCCAAACCTTGATCCCGATGATGCCGTAGGCCGTCTTGGCTATGCCGTAGCCGAAGTCGATATCGGCGCGGAGCGTATGCAGCGGCACGCGGCCCTCGCGGTACCACTCCGTGCGCGCGATCTCCGCGCCGCCGAGACGGCCGGCGACGTTGATACGGATGCCGAGGGCACCCAGACGTAGCGCCGACTGCACCGAGCGCTTCATAGCGCGGCGGAAGGCGACGCGGCGCTCGAGCTGCTGCGCGATGGCTTCGGCGACGAGCGTGGCATCGATCTCCGGCTTGCGGATCTCGACGATGTTGAGGTGCACTTCCGAACTCGTGAAGCGCGCCAGCTGGCCGCGCAGCTTCTCGATGTCGGCGCCCTTCTTGCCGATCAGAACGCCGGGGCGCGCCGTGTGAACGGTGACGCGGCACTTCTTGTGCGGGCGCTCGATGACGACCTTGGCGATGCCGGCCTGACGGCGCTGCTGCATGATGTGATCACGCATGCGCATGTCTTCGTGCAGCAGGCGGCCATACTCGCCGCGTCCTGCGAACCAGCGGCTGTCCCAGGTACGGTTGACGCCGAGGCGCAGACCGATTGGGTTGATCTTTTGACCCATTATACCGTCTCCCTGGCAGCCGGCTTGGCCTTGCTGCCCTTCTTGGCTGACGTGGCCTGCTTCTTGGCGGCGCCGCCCTTGGCTTCCTTGTCGGACTTGCCGGCAGCTGCCTTCGACTTCTTCTTATCCTTCGGATCGACTTCGTCCTCGGCCTTCTGGCGGACGATGACGGTGATCTGCGAGAACGGCTTCGTGATCGAGCTGGCGCGACCGCGACCACGCGCAGCGAAGCGGCGCATGATCAGGTTCTTGCCGACGAACGCCTCCGAGACGACAAGCTCGTTGACGTCGAGGCCGTGGTTGTTCTCAGCGTTCGCAACAGCCGACATCACGCACTTACGCACGTCCTGCGCAATGCGTTTCCTGGAGAACTGGAGGTCCGCCAGAGCCGTGTCGACCTTCTTGCCGCGGATGAGACCGGCGACAAGGTTCAGCTTGCGCGGAGAGACCCGGAGGTTCCTCGCTACGGCCTGCGCCTCGCTATCGGAGAGGCTGCGCTCGCGTTTGGGCTTGCCCATATTACTTCGCCTTCGCCTTATCTGCCCTTGGTCGCTTTACGATCGCCACCGTGGCCGTGGAACATGCGGGTCGGCGCGAACTCGCCGAACTTGTGGCCGATCATGTCCTCGGTCACCGCGACCGGAACGTGCTTGTGGCCGTTGTGCACGCCGAACGTCAGACCGACGAACTGCGGCAGAACCGTCGAGCGACGGCTCCACATCTTGATGATCTCGCTGCGGCCGGACGAGCGTACCTTCTCGGCCTTCTTGAGGAGGTAGCCGTCAACGAACGGGCCCTTCCAAACTGAACGTGTCATGTGCTGTCTCCTCGCGGTCGCCGGTTACTTCTTCTTCGCCGAACGGCCGCGGATGATGTACTTATCGGTCGACTTGTTCTTACGCGTCTTGAACCCCTTGGTCGGCTTGCCCCAGGGCGTAGCCCAGTGCTTGCCGCCATTCGTGCGGCCGCCGTTGGGGTGATCGATCGGGTTCATGGTGATCGAGCGCACGGTCGGGCGAATTCCCTTCCAGCGCGTGCGGCCCGCCTTGGCCGTCACCTCGTTCGAGTGGTCGGGGTTCGACACGGCGCCGATGGTCGCCATGCACTCTGCGCGTACGCGGCGCGTCTCGCCGGAATTCAGCTTCAGAACCGCCCAGCCGCTGTCGCGGCCGACAAGCTGCACGAAGGCGCCGGCGGAGCGGGCCATCTGGCCGCCGCGGCCGGGCTTCAGCTCCACGTTGTGCACGATGGTGCCGATCGGCATGCCGGCCAGCGGCATGGCGTTGCCGGGCTTCACGTCGACCTTCTCGCCGGAGACGACCTGGTCGCCGACAGCAAGACGCTGCGGCGCCAGGATGTAGGCGAGTTCGCCGTCCTGGTACTTGATCAGCGCGATGAAGGCGGTGCGGTTGGGATCGTACTCGATCCGCTCGACCTTGGCGGGCGCGTCGAACTTGCGACGGCGGAAGTCGACCATGCGGTACGACCGCTTGGCGCCGCCGCCGATGTGGCGCATCGTGATGCGGCCGTCGTTGTTGCGGCCGCCCGACTTCGACTTGCCCTCGACCAGAACCTTGACCGGCGCGCCCTTCCAGAGCTGCGAGCGATCGACCAGCACCAATTGGCGCAGGCTGGGGGTCGTTGGACGGAATGTCTTCAGTGCCATGGTCGTTTCCTGCGGTCCGCTACTTAAAGGCCCGTCGCGATATCGATGTGGTGGCCTTCGACGAGCGTCACGATCGCCTTCTTGGCGTCGCTCTGCAGCGCCCGGCGACCGCGGAAGGTCTTCAGCTTGCCCTTGCGGACAAGTGTGTTCACGGCCTTCACCTTAACCTTGAACAGCGTCTCGATCGCCGCCTTGATCTCCGCCTTCGTCGCCTTGGGCGAGACGTTGAAGATCACCTGGTTGGCTTCCGAGACCAGCGTCGACTTCTCGGTGATGACCGGAGAGACGATGACGTCGTAGTGGCTGTGGTGCTTGCTCATCGCTTGCTCCCCTCGGCTTCGGCGCCGTTCACGGCATCAGCGAAGCGCTGTTCGAGCGCGGCGATGGCGGCCTTGGTCAGCACCAGTTTGCGACGACGAAGGATGTCGTACACGTTGATGCCCTGCACCGGCAGGATGTCGATGTTCGGCAGATTGCGGGCGGCGCGGACGAACCCGACCTCGAGCTCGGCGCCGTCGATGATCAGCACGTTGCTCCACTCGAGCTTGGCGAACTGGTCACGCAGGGCGCTCGTCTTGCCGTCCTTGGATTCCGCCTTGTCGAGCACGACGATCTCGCCAGCCGCCTGCTTGGCCGAGAGCGCGTGGCGCAGGGCCAGCGCACGGACCTTCTTGGGCAGCTCGATGGCATGGTCGCGCGGCTTGGGGCCGAACGCCTTGCCGCCGCCGCGCCATTGCGGAACCGACTTGTCGCCGTGACGGGCGCCACCGGTGCCCTTCTGCTTGTACATCTTCTTGCCCGTGACATGGACCTCGGAACGATCCTGGGCATGATGGGTCCCGGCGCGCCGCTTCAGAAGCTGATAGCGGATCATGCGCTGGATGAGGTCGGGACGCGGCTTCAGGCCGAAGATCGCTTCCGCGAGCTCCACCGTGCCGGCCTTCGAGGCCCCGAGCGTCGTGACATCGGCTTTCATCACGCTTGCTCCTTCGCCTCAGCGGCTTCGCCGCCGCGTGCCTTGAATGCGCCCGGACGCGGTGCGTCCTTGTGCGGTTGCTTGAGAACGGCATCGCGCACCAGCACCCAGCCGCCCTTCGAACCGGGGACCGCGCCGCGCACCATGACGAGACCGCGGTCGACGTCCGTCTTCACGACGACGAGGTTCTGCGTGGTGACGCGCTCGTCGCCCATGTGGCCGGCCATCTTCTTGCCCTTGAACACCTTGCCGGGGTCCTGACGCTGACCGGTCGAACCGAGGCTTCGGTGGCTGAGCGAGACACCGTGCGTGGCGCGCAGACCGCCGAAGTTCCAGCGCTTCATGGCGCCCTGGAAACCTTTGCCCTGGTTGGTGCCCGTCACGTCGACGAACTGGCCGGGGACAAAGTGGTCGGCGGTGATCTGGGCGCCCACCTCGATGATGTTCTCGGGGGTGACCCGGAACTCCACGAGCTTGCGCTTCGGCTCCACCTTGGCGACGGCAAAGTTCTGCCGATCGGCCTTGGTGAGGCGCGACGGCTTACGGGTGCCGGCACCGAGCTGCAGCGCGGTGTAACCGTTCTTGTCATTGGTGCGATGAGCGACAACTTGAACGTTGTCGAGCTTCAGCACGGTGACGGGGATGTGCTCCCCGGCGTCCGTGAAGATGCGGGTCATGCCCAACTTCTGTGCAATTACTCCGGAACGCATGAGAGCATTCCTTCCTTCTTTAATTCTCGGTGCCTGCGACTGCCGCCTGCCCGAATTGCCCTTAGAGCTTGATCTCGACGTCAACACCCGCTGCAAGGTCGAGCTTCATCAGCGCGTCGACGGTTTGCGGCGTGGGATCAACGATGTCGAGCAAGCGCTTGTGAGTGCGCATTTCGAACTGATCGCGACTTTTCTTGTCGATGTGCGGCGACCGGTTGACGGTGAATTTCTCGAACCGAGTCGGCAACGGGATGGGTCCGCGCACCTCAGCACCGGTGCGCTTTGCCGTGTTGACGATCTCTCGCGTCGAGGCGTCGAGGATTCGATGATCGAATGCCTTGAGCCGGATGCGAATATTCTGGCCGTTCATGTGCCGCACTCTTTCAAAAAGAAAGAAGCGTCCGGCGTGCGGACGCTTTTTCGCTTTCTTGCCCTATTCAATGATCTTGGCGACGACACCCGAGCCGACCGTACGACCGCCCTCACGGATGGCGAAGCGCAGCTTCTCCTCCATGGCGATCGGGGTAATCAGCTCGACTTCGATCGTCACGTTGTCGCCCGGCATCACCATCTCCGTGCCGGCAGGCAGCGTCACCACACCCGTCACGTCGGTGGTGCGGAAGTAGAACTGCGGGCGGTAGTTGGTGAAGAACGGCGTGTGGCGTCCACCCTCTTCCTTGGTCAGGATGTAGGCTTCGGCCTTGAACTTCTTGTGCGGCTTCACCGTGCCCGGCTTGCACAGAACCTGACCGCGCTCGACGGCTTCCTTGTCGATGCCGCGCAGCAGGCAGCCGACGTTGTCGCCGGCCTGGCCCTGATCGAGCAGCTTGCGGAACATCTCGACGCCGGTGACGATCGACTTCTGCGTGTCGCGAATGCCGACGATCTCGATTTCCTCGCCGACCTTCACGATGCCGCGCTCGATACGGCCGGTGACGACGGTGCCGCGGCCGGAGATCGAGAACACGTCTTCGATCGGCATCAGGAACGGCAGGTCAATGGGACGCTCGGGCTGAGGAATAGAGGCATCGACCGCCTTCATCAGCTCAAGAATGGCGTTCCTGCCGAGCTCGGGCTTCTTGTCCTCGAGAGCCATCAGGGCCGAGCCCTTGACGATCGGAATGTCGTCGCCCGGGAAGTCGTAGGACGAGAGGAGTTCGCGCACTTCCATCTCGACGAGCTCGATCAGCTCGGGATCGTCGACCATGTCGACCTTGTTGAGGAACACCACGAGCGCCGGCACGCCGACCTGGCGCGCGAGCAGGATGTGCTCGCGGGTCTGCGGCATCGGGCCGTCTGAAGCGGAGACGACGAGAATGGCGCCATCCATCTGCGCGGCGCCGGTGATCATGTTCTTCACGTAGTCGGCGTGGCCTGGGCAGTCGACGTGCGCGTAATGGCGCGCGTCGGTCTCATACTCGACGTGCGCCGTCGAAATGGTGATGCCGCGCTCGCGCTCTTCGGGAGCCTTGTCGATCTGATCATAAGCGGTGTACTGCGCCTTGCCCGTCTCGGCGAGGATCTTGGTGATCGCGGCCGTCAGAGACGTCTTGCCGTGATCGACGTGGCCGATCGTGCCGATGTTGCAGTGCGGCTTGTTCCGCTCGAATTTTGCCTTGGCCATCGTGGCTCTCCACTTCAGTTGTCGGTTCCCGGAGGAACCCGTCTCTGCGTTACTAGGCTTGCCTTCCGGCCCGCCCTTATCCCTGTTGTCGTCGTCAGGCGTACTTGGCTTTCACCTCATCTGCCACGTTGCGCGGCACGTCCGCGTAATGGGCAAACTGCATGGTGTAAGAAGCACGACCCTGGCTCATGGACCGTAGTTGGCTCACGTAGCCGAACATGTTGGCGAGCGGCACGTTGGCCCGGATCACCGTCGCGTTGCCGCGCATCTCCTGGTTGCGGATCTGGCCGCGACGCGAGTTGATGTCGCCGATGACGCTGCCGACGAAGTCGCCAGGCGTCACCACCTCGACGTCCATCACCGGCTCCAAGAGCTTCACGCCCGCCTTGTCGCAGCCTTCTTTCATCGCCGAACGGGCGGCGATTTCGAAGGCGATGGCGGACGAGTCCACTTCGTGGAAGGCGCCGTCGTAGAGCGTGACCTTGGTGTCGACCATCGGGAAGCCGATGAGGACGCCGTTGTCCCACACCGAGTTGATGCCCTTCTCGACGCCGGGGATGTACTCCTTCGGCACCGTGCCGCCGATGACTTCCGACTCGAACTCGTTGCCCTTGCCGGTCTCGTTCGGCTCAAGGCGAAGCTTGACGCGCGCGAACTGGCCGGTGCCGCCGGTCTGCTTCTTGTGCGTGTAGTCGATCTCCGTCGGACGCACGAGCGTCTCGCGGTAGGCGACCTGCGGGGCACCAACGTTCGCGTCGACGCCGTATGTGCGGCGCAGAATGTCGACCTTGATGTCGAGGTGAAGCTCGCCCATTCCCTTGAGAATGGTCTCGCCCGAACTCGTGATCGACCGACACCCGGAACGAGGGATCCTCGATCGCCATGGTCGACAGCGCCATCGACATCTTCTCTTGATCGGCCTTCGTCTTGGGCTCGATCTTCATCTCGATGACGGGGTTCGGGAACTCCATCTTCTCGAGCAGCACAGGCTTGTTGGGATCGCTGAGCGTCTCGCCCGTGCGCGTGTCCTTGAGGCCTGACAGGGCGACGATGTCGCCGGCGAAGGCTTCCTTGATCTCTTCACGGTCGGCGGCGTGCATCAGGTACATACGGCCGACGCGCTCTTTCTTGTCGCGCGTGGTGTTGGTCAGCGCCATACCGCTGTTGAGCTTGCCCGAATAGATGCGGCAGAACGTGATCGAGCCGACGTGCTCGAAGCTCATGATCTTGAACGCCAGCAGCGACAGCGGATCCTCATCGATCGGCCTGCGCAGCAGCGGCTCGCCGTTCTTGGGATCGATGCCCTTGAACGCTTCACGATCGGCCGGCGAGGGCAGGAAGTCGACGACGGCGTCGAGCAGCGGCTGCACGCCCTTGTTCTTGAACGCGGAGCCGCACATCATGGGATAGAAGGCGGCCGTCACGGTGGCCTTGCGGATGAGCCGGCGCAGCGTGTCCTCGTCGGGCTCTTTGCCTTCGAGGTAGTCTTGCATGGCGGCGTCTTCCATGTCGACGGCAGCTTCGATCATGGCGGCGCGATACTCGGCGGCCCGCTCCTTCATGTCCTCAGGAATCTCCTGAATGGACATCTTGGCGTCCTTGCCGTCGCCGTCCCAGACGTAGGCCTTCATGGTGATGAGGTCGACCATGCCGGCGAATTCGCTCTCGGCGCCTATCGGCAGCTGGATCGGACCGGCCTGGCGCCAAGCTTCTCTTTGATGTCGTTGACGCACATGTAGAAGTCGGCGCCGGTCTTATCCATCTTGTTGGCGAAGA
>CAVRND010000027.1:0-264027 GCA_963722495.1 uncultured Alphaproteobacteria bacterium
TTCGGCCCCCGCATAACAATGCTCAGGGCTTCCGAGGGTTCCAGATCATCCCGCGTCCGCCGCGCGGCGGTGCAGGCCGGGGATCTCGATACCGAGACCGTCTGCGACGGCAGCGGCAAGGTCTTCGTGGATATTGACGAGGTGCGAGACCATGCGCAGCGGATGTCGGGGCGCTCGCACTTGCTCAGCTCGAACACCAGCGCATCGCCAATGTGCTTCTGCTCAATGGGGGTCTGGCTGATGAAGAACTGGCGCGCCTGGCTGTAATGGTCGGCAAAGCTTTCGGGACGCAGCCGCACCTTCGGCCCGTCGGCCTCCTCCTGAAACGTCCGAAAGCCGCGCGACGGGATTCTCGCGCGGGCCGCCGTCGGGCCACGAGTTCGGCTCGTAATTGACGCGGCCCTTGGGATTGCGCATCGCCATGTGGCCGTCCTGCTGGAAATGCGCGAACGGGCAGCGCGGCGCGTTGACCGGGATGTGCGTGAAGTTCGGTCCGCCGAGCCGTTTGATCTGCGTGTCCAGGTAGGAGAAATTGCGGCCCTGCAGCAGCGGGTCGTTGCTGAAGTCGATGCCGGGCGGCACGTTCTGCGTCAGAAGGCGACCTGCTCGGTCTCCGCGAAGAAATTGTCGACAAGGCGGTCGAGCACGAGCCGCCCGACGACGCGCACCGGCAAGAATTCCTCGGGAATGAGCTTGGTCGGATCGAGCACGTCGAACTCGAACTCGTCGGCGAACTTCTGGTCGAAGAGCTGCAGGCCGAGCTCCCACTCCGGGAACGCTCCGGACTCGATCGCGTCCCACAGGTCGCGGCGATGGAAGTCGGGATCGGCGCCGTTGATCTTCACCGCCTCGTTCCAGGCAACCGACTGCAGCCCGAGCTTGGGCTTCCAGTGGAACTTCACGAACGTCGAGTTGTCGTCTTCGTCGAGCAGGCGGAAGGTGTGAACGCCGAAGCCCTCCATGAAGCGGAAGGAGCGCGGGATCGCGCGATCGGACATGACCCACATGATCATGTGCATGCTCTCGGGCGTCAGCGAGATGAAGTCCCAGAAGTTGTCATGCGCCGACTGCGCCTGCGGGAAAGTCGCGGTCCGGCTCCGGCTTCACCGAATGGATGAGGTCGGGAAACTTGATGGCGTCCTGGATGAAGAACACCGGGATGTTGTTGCCGACGAGGTCCCAGTTGCCTTGCTTGGTGTAGAGCTTCACCGCGAAGCCGCGAACGTCGCGCGCCAGGTCGAAGGATCCTTTGCTGCCCGCCACGGTCGAGAAGCGCACGAAGGCTTCGGTCTTCTCGCCGACCCGCTGGAAGATGTCGGCGCGCGTAATGTCGGCGAGCGATTCCGTCAGCTCGAAAAAGCCGTGCGCGCCGTAGCCGCGGGCATGCACGACGCGCTCCGGAATGCGCTCGTGGTCGAAGTGGAAGATCTTCTCGCGGAAGTGGAAATCCTCAATGAGCGCCGGGCCGCGAGCGCCCTGCCGCAGGGTGTTCTGGTCGTCGGCGACCGGGATGCCCTGCTGCGTCGTCAGCGTCTCTACTACCGTCCTCTGCAATCTGGTGGGTTTCGCCGGCGGCTCCGCTATTCTCGCGGCCTTCGAGGCTCGGGTCACTCTGTGACTTTGTCGCTAGGCGGCTTTTTGCTTGCGCGCGCGGATGCGGCGGCTTTCTTAGCCATGGGGTGCCTGCTGTTATTGAGGGTGGGTTGCAGAGCATCGCCGAACGCCCTGATCCTGGGTGCCTGCCAACGTTGGGCCGGCACTTTCCGTTCCGCTAAACAGCGGCGATTACGGGCGCCCGCCCGCGGTGCCGTCTCGGCGCGGGCGGGACGATTACTCAAGATAGCCCTGGCAAATGGCCGGCAACCTCAGGCTGGTTTCGGCGGCTGTCGGCCTACCCCGACAGGTGACGGCCGAGCCCTCTTACGACGAAAGTCAAAGGCGGCGTCAGGCCATCCTCCGACGCCGCCGCAGTCAAGCCATGAGCCGCCACCGCGCGCTTATGGCAATCCGGTTTGACCTAAGTGAAGGCTGCCGTGCGCATCTTGCGGCGCAAGCCGTTCAGGCCGCCGCCACTTGCTATGGCGGCATGCAGCGGCGCGGCGCGCTCTGGCGTGATGAAGATCTGCGCAATTCCGAGCTCAGATAGCTCTGCGCACAGTTGCTGCGTGTTCTGATCGAGGGATGCGGCAATAAATGCGCTGTCGATTTGCTTCTGCCGGATGACGATGGAAGCCCCGCGACGCTGACGACCTGCACGTTGGCGCCGGAATCGATCAAGCGTTCGCGCAGCTCAAGCGTTCCTGGCGCTTCGCCGACAATGAGAACGTTGGAGCCAGAGAGACTTGGCATAGTGGGTACCTCGGGCGCGAAGCGGTCGCGCTTCCGTAGGAGCGGGTTGAGTTCCCGCGGTCCCGTCCGACAGCCACCTAAAGAGGCACAGCCAGGTGACTGACTAAGAAAGCAGCCGTGCAAGGCCAACCTAGAACAGAAGCGGCGATTGCTGCGACGCGAAATATTGTCCCCCGGTCGGCCGGCGGTGTGCGGTCCCGGACTTCAATCGTCCACGAGTGCCTGGGCCACATTCAGAAGCAGGACGTCAGGTAAGAAGGGCTTGGCGACGAATGTCGCCTTGAGCGGAAGCTGATCGCGCCGTGGAAGGATTTGTCCTGACATGATGACGATTGCCACCTCCGGCATCGAACCATCGATAGTGCGCGCCAGCTCCAATCCATCCATGGCTCCTGGCATGTCGATGTCGGTGACAACGGCTCCGACATCCGCCATGGCAGCCAGCATCTGCAGGGCTTCTTCCGCGGTGGCCGCTTCGTGAACCGTGTATCCTGCCTCCTCAAGGATTTCGCGTGCATACATCCGGATCATAAGCTCATCATCGACGACGAGGATCTTGGCTGCGCGCTGCTGTTCCATGAAGAGTGGGGCGTCCGCTGGTGGTTCAGTCTGCGACCATCCGCTTGAGGGCTAGATTTGATCCTCGGGTATCCCGGCGGTACCGTCCGCCGGGCCGGCGCCAAGTATGCTCAATACCCGCCCGGCGAACTGGCGGATGTGATCCGTACCGTCCGCAGCGCCTACGTTGAATGTTTGGTTGTCAGTGTGGACTGCCACGGCGTCCGCAAGACCGGCGTGCCCTACCCCGCCGTGTGCTATGCCCGCCAGGTCAGTCGGCTCACCACCCTCTTGATAGATCCCGCTACGGCCGACACCGGCTTGGGGCGGGTATCCTTGTCGCTGACTGGGATCCGTGTCGGCCCACCGTAGCCACCTTCTTGCTTCCTCAATGAGCACTTCGCGCTGGAGCTGGGACAAACCGACGTCAGTCATTGGAAACTCCATCCGTTACGAGGAGGAGTAACGCGCCGACAAACCAGAAACGCACTGGTGCGCGAGAATATTCAGCTGAGGCGCTCCATCACTGCCCGCTCATGCGAGACCCGAGTGTCGGAGTACGGAACTCCGCACCGCGTCCGATGTTCTCTTGGCGAGGATCAAGAGGCTAGGGACCCATGACGCTGCCGACAACACGTGACAGAGTTCCGGATAACACGGCCGGCGAAGTCAACCGCCAGATCGACAGCGACATTGAAGATCGGGTGCGGGCTGCCGTCCTCGATCCAGCTCAAGTGGCGCCTCGCCTGCGTGAACTCGGTGCCGAGTGGGATATCGAGCGCGCCATCGAAATGAACGCCTCGGCACTAGCGTTTATAGGCACCGCGCTCGGCTACTTCGTACACCCCTATTGGCTTGCATTGCCCGCTCTCGTCACGGCGTTCCTGTTCCAGCACGCGCTTCAGGGTTGGTGTCCGCCTGTTCCAGTGCTTCGGCGAATGGGCTTTCGAACGTCATACGAGATCGAGAGAGAGCGTCAGGCGTTGAAGGCCGTCCGCGGCGACTACGCTGCCGTCTTGTCCGGGCAGGATCCGGCGCGCGCAGCGGTCGAAGCAGCCGCGGCATAGGAGGAGAATGGGACATGGGTATCTTCGATTGGCTTCTTGGGCCCGATGACGAGGAGGAGGATTTGCCCCGCCACAACCCTCCCCCAATCCCATCAAAGGGGGGTACCGGCCCTGACATCGACGCAAGTCGAACCAAGACAAGGACGGAGCAGGACCTCCGTCGCGTGCAAGATCAGTACGATCCCGACAGCGATAGTTTCAACCCCGAGAAGTAACGGCCGCCGTCTACCGCATCCCTATCGCCTTCCTCCGGTTTCCACCACTTAACCCCGGTGCCTTCGCATCGGGTTTCTTTTGACATGTCGGTAACCGCCTGCAGGCTCGCGAAGGCACCGTATGCTGCCGCACAATATTTGCTCTTGCAGCCCCCTAGCCCGCTTCAATATTTTGGTACTATCGGGGAGCCTTCAGGACGTACGAACATGCAGGAGCAGCCCACTTTTTCGCGATAACGCGGAGCTGACAGAGCTACATCGGGTCAATCTCGAGCATTTGTACCGAACACGGATTCGGCTCGGACGAGTGGCAGTCGAAACGACGTCGCAGCGCTGGTTATCGACCTCGCCCAGAAGGGCGAGCGCGATCTCAGCGCGATACGTCAGCGGGCGTTGCTCAAGATAACGAACAGCTCACCGTAAGTGCGCGATACGACGTTCACGTCATCTGATCTGGTAGCGTCCCGGCTGATAACCGGAGGGGCGACATCAGCCGTTGACCAAAGAGGCCTCGGGACAGACGCTTCGGGCTGTTCGCTCACCCAGCAGCGCGAGTGAGACCCTAATGATAAATGGCAAGCTCTGCCATGACGCTGAATAAAAGCTTCGAGTGGCGTCGGCGCAGGGCTCCATTCGGATCTGGGCGAGCAATTCGGCATGCCGTGGAAACCGCCGCTTCACGGCACCGGTTCCAGCATCAGCCCGGACATGTTTGTGCGCTTCCGTGCACAGCAGCACACTCGCCTATTTGGCGGGAATAGAGACCATCGATTTATTCTCGAACAACCGTATGTATTCGGCCCCTGCGGCGCCGTAGTAGCCTGCAGCGATGTCGAGCAAGTGTTCTCTATCTACGACCGTGATGCGGGCGCGGCTTGTCGAGATGAGGCCGGCGATGGCGAACTCGTTCAGGGCGTCGGTCACCCCGGAACGGCGTACGGCGAGCATCACGCCGAGAAAGTCGTGGGTGAGTTGGAGCTGGCTGCCAAGCCGATCCTGCGCCATCAGTAGCCACCGAGCCAATCGCTGGCGGATCGTCGCTCGCGCCGCCGACACGGCCGTCTCATCCTGCTGCATCATCACCGTGTGGACGTACTGCAGCAGAAGGCGGCGGAGAGTAGGGCTCTCGGCCATAGCCTCCAGTATTCGCGCGGTCTCGATGCGATGCCCGCTACCGGCGACCTGCATGTAGATGTCTTGCGATGACATACCCGCTTCGAGGAATACAGCGCACCCACTCGCGCCCTCGCTACCGATCACCGCCACTTCAGCTTGATTGTCGCCCTGCCTTTGCGACGACCGACACCATGCCCCGGTCGATAAAGTACACGTGCTCGATGGCATGGCGCGGACCGGCAAGGTTCTGCCGTACCCTGAGATCGACTTGCACCAAGAAAGGTTGGATGCGGGATCGATCCCCAGCAGCCATAATGGCGAGCAAGTTGCTGTCGCGGTAGAGAGGCACGTGTGCTCCTTTCCAAAAGTGAGCACTACCGTTCAGGAGTCACGCTGCCGAAGCGGATGTTTGCGCGAAACCGTACGGAGCACGGTGGTCGCCAAGCGTACCAACATTTTGAGATGGTCTACCCTACACCCGCCCGACCCATGCGCCTAATCGACCACCTTGACGGTGGCCCCGCTAAGCACGGTCAAGAAGCGGGACTACGGGGCGCTAGCCGGGATCGCTTTGAGGGGGCGGCGCCGTTTCTGCCAGTGAGCAATATTAGCTCTGGGTATCAGTGCCCGTCACGTGACCGACTGGAACGGTTACGACTGTCTTACCGGCTTCGTCTGTCACTTCGATTTGCCGATTTAAGCTAGCCGCTTCCCCGCTAAAGACGGCCTCGCTTAGGATATCGCGAGCGCCGGCTACCGCTTCATCGCGGGCAGCGTCATCGTTCGGGAAATCTGCACCCTCTTCATCTTTGGCCACGAATTTGTCTTGGCGGATATTGAAATAATAGCGCGGCATCCGGGGGCTCCATCGGGTGTTGATGAAACGGAAACGCGCTTGCCGAAACTGAGTTTCTTTGTGCACTTCCGTACAAACGGACCAGAGGGTGGCCGAATGTCCAATGACAATATTGAATACGAAGTCCTCGCGGCCGCGACCATGCTTTGGAAGACGGGCGTCAATGGGGACACTTACAAGTGCTTCCTCAGTGAGGGCGACTTTGATCGGCTCGTAGCCGAGTTCGGTGAGCCAGTGAAGGTTCTGATATTCACCCGGTTCGCCGTCGAAGTTCAGGAGGCCGTGGCGAGTTCCGCTGATGGCTGTGGTGATGTAGAACCGCATCCATGATGACCTGCGTATTCGCCACTCAAGTCGAGGGCGCGAAATGGCTTGGGGACCCCCGAATTCTACATCCGACGCGCTACGTGCCAGCCCGCAAACAGTGTGGCTAAGACCTGAGGTAAGGGGAAGCGGCTGGTCTCCTTCAAAAGGGAGACAGTGCAAAGAGGAGCCCGGTTTTTAGACCAGGCTCCACTCGGCCGCGCACCTACCGTCGTGGCAAGACGAACGTTAGAAGCGCCCGTGAAGTGCAATCTAAGAGTTGTTGATGGCGGAAGTCCGTTAGAGCCGCCCCTTGATTAGTCGATCCGATCGGATGGTCGCATCGATCTCAACGCAGCACCGCCAGGAAGCTGTTGTTGAATGCGCGCAGTCGCTCAATCTTCATTGGCGACGCTACCAAGCTTCCGCAGGCCTCGATCACTGCCTCGGGGTCGTAAGGTTTGCCGAAAAAAAGGCTGCCGGACACCTGCCGCTTCGGATCGGCTGCGTTGCCCGACGTGTAGATAACGGGCACATCGGATATCAACTCGCGCACTGCCTCCGCCACCTGCCATCCCGACATCGGCCCATCCAGTTTTTTGTCAGTGAACACGGCATCGATGATGATCGGCGGTCAGGGCAATCAGCGCCTTCGCCAGTTGACGTATCGAGCACTTGCCAGCCCTGCCAGCAGAACTCGCTATTTATTGATTTGAACGCGGCTTGTGTTGCCTGAACTCTATCGGCTACCTGCAGTTCCAAAAAAATGTGCGCAATCGTACATCGCACCACGCCTGCCGCTTGTCGAGGATTTCCCTTCGAAACACCTGCTGCGCCTGTTGCCCGGCCCGCAGCCAGTCTTCGTCCGTTACGGCATCACCATCGGAATGGTTCTGCTGACTTTCGCTCTGCGCCTCCAACTCGAGGAGCGCACCGGCCAGTATGGGTTCATCCTGTTCGTCCCCGCTATCGTGGCTGCCTCGTTGATGTTTGACCGCGGCAGCGGATTTGTCGCACTCGGCCTCAGCTCTACGCTGATTGCGAGTTTGCTTCGCTGGAACGGTCCAGCCAGCTCTAACCTCGTCGGCCTGGCGACCTTCATCATCATCGGTAGCGGGTTGGTTTTCGTCAGCGAAGGTCTGCGCCGCGCACTCGAACGGGCGCACAAAGCGGAGCGCCAGAAGGACTTGCTGCTCCAGAAAATGAGCCACCGCGTTAAAAACAAATTCGCGATGATCGCCTCGATGATTGAGCTCCAGACGCAGCACTGCCACTCCCGAGGTACGCGCGGCTCTCGAGTTGATTGGCGCGCGCGTGCGCGTTATCACCCGTGTTCATGATTACCTGCAGCTCTCGAGGCTGGATGGCGTGGTCGATGTGCGGCTATATCTGGAGGGCTTGTGTCGCTCCCTCGAGGAAACGTTGCACGATCTCCGTCCTGTAAGCATTTCGGTCTTTTGCTGCGACCTCACTCTGCCGCCCGAGAAAGCCCTGCCGCTTGGTCTGATGGTCAATGAACTTGTGACCAACGCGGTGAAGTACGCCTTTCCCGATGGCAGAGAGGGGTTCGTACACGTGCGCCTAGATAGGCACGGCTCGGGTTTAAAGGTGTCGGTTTCAGACAATGGCGTTGGGTGCCCGCAAGGGACACCTACAGGCGGCCTAGGCACAAAGCTCGTTAGGCTCCTCGCAGCTCAGCTTGGAGGAGCAGCAAGATGGGAATTTGTGGAACCTGGCTGCCGCGCCTCAGCCGAGTTTACAGTCTGATGCTTGCCAATCGGAGGTCGCCGCTCGCCCCTCGGCCATGGTTCGAATAGCCAGGGGGCGCGACGCAAGGCGCTCGGCCATGCTCGCGTTGAAAGGTGCCTAGGAAACTTCGGAGCGCCACGTCGAGGGGGTGCGCAGCGCGGATGTAGCAGACAGTTCCAAATTGCGCGAACTCCTCGAAGCTTCAAATTTCGACGAGTATCAGGGCCTCCCCTCGGGCGGTACTAAACCGTCTAGAGCCACGGCAAAGTCTCCGTTGGGTCAGCAGCGGTCACCGTGGCTGACGCACCGCATGACTGCTCAGGGCCAAAAGCGGACTCTGCCAAGCATCTCGTCAGCTATGGCCTCGCGGCGATACACCAACGGCAGTTAGAGCTCATTGCGGGCTGCGCGAAAGGCTGGCGGAACGGTAGTTGCGCGTCGTCAATCGCACGAACCGCCCAACGTCCCTCCTCTGAGCGCGCGGGTGACGGCATTGTGTCCCGCCGCACATCATGTGATGTTCCACCACGTTCAACTGCTGTTCAGGCGTCGGCTCGCCTCCTCCAGAGATGCAAGGACTGCCATTGCGCCGCCGAGAAGTGCTGACCGGTCTCGGCGCCTTAGGAGTGGCGGGCACGATTATCTCCGCGGCGCCGCGAGGCGCGAGGCGCGAGGTCGCGTTTGAAGTGCGACGCCGCGCCATCCAATTGGCGAGCGCACCCTTCGTACCTCCCGCCGAGCGCGTGCCGCCGGCAATGGCGGCCATGGGCTACGACGAATATCGCGACTTGAAGTTCAGGTCAGATCGGGCCGTTTGGCGTGGGATGGGTCTGGGGTTTGAGCTGCAGTTATTCCCCGCCGCCTATATCTACCGCACACCCGTCGACATCTATCTGGTGGATCAGGGCCGCTTCGTGCAGCTCCTCCCCGAGCGCGATATGTTTGACTTCGGCTTGCAGGAACACCGTGTGCCACTCGACGCACCGCTGAGCTTTTCCGGTTTTCGTATCCATGCACCACTCAACGCGCCGAACGTCGACGACGAGGTGATTGTTTTTCAGGGCTCGAGTTATTTTCGCGGCCTCGGCAAAGGTCACACCTACGGACTTTCAGCGCGCGGACTTGCGATCAACACTGGCTCGTCGATCGCTGAGGAGTTTCCGCTGTTCCGGGCGTTCTGGATCGAACGACCGCTCAGCGCGGAGGCGATTACGGTCCATGCGTTGCTTGACAGCTCATCGGTCACCGGCGCTTACACGTTCCGAATTGAACCTGGCGCCGCAACGACGATGGATGTGTCTGCCGTGCTCTTTCCCCGGACGGATGTGACGGAGGTCGGTCTCGCTCCTTTAACCAGCATGTTTTTGAAGGACACGCATGACGACGACGGGCCAGCTGACTTCCGGCCTGCCGTTCACGATTCCGATGGCCTTGCGGTATGGAACTCGCGCGGTCAGCATCTTTGGCGCCCGCTCATCAACCCGCCCCAAGTGCAGAACTCAACGCTCCTGAACGATAAGCTCCGCGGGTTCGGACTCATTCAGCGGGCCCGGAGTTTTGCTGACTACCAAGACCTTCAGGCGGATTATCACACCCGTCCGAGCGCCTGGGTCGAGCCAGGTAGCACGTGGGGCCCCGGCGCGGTCCGCCTCGTTGAGCTGCCCACGGCGGAGGAATACTACGATAACATCGTCGCATACTGGCGCCCGCAAGGCGGACTAAAAGCGGGGCTCCCCTTTGCGTATGCATACCGGTTAAACTGGGCCAGCGGAACGCCAGGGTGGAACGGATATCGCGTCCTCAAAACAAGGGTTGGGCGCGGGGGTCGCCCTCACAGCGTTCGCTTCTTTGTCGATTTTGCGTTGGCCTCCCCTGTCCCCAACTCGACACAGACCGAGGCACTCCTGGGAGGTGGCCCCGTTGCGACCGTTAGCGCCAGCCACGGCATCGCAGAGAAAGCGCACGTGCAGCGCAACCCGCATACGGGTGGGGTGCGCGTGAGTTTCGTGTTCGACCCTGCCGCCGGCGTTCATAGCGATCTCGGCCTGGACCTTGAGCCCATGGATGGAGTGCCCAGCGAGAGTTGGCGATATCGTTGGCTGCGATAGCGTGATTGCAACGTCGGCAGATCGGCCAAACGCCACGTCCAAGTCCCTCGCGTCGGCTTGCCTCTTCTTTCTCCTATGGCGCCCATGTAACGTCTTACGACGCTAATCTGCGCAGCTCACAAATTGGAGAACAACGATGAGAAATATTGCACTCGTGTTTGTACTCGGGGGCGTCCTGAGTTTGGCAGCTTGCGGCCAAGATAACTCAACGGCTCTGAAAGCACTCGATCCGGACAACGACGGCACGATAGACTTGGCGGAGGCGCAAGCGGGAGGCGCAAAGAAGTTCGCTCAGTTGAACCCCGACAACGACGGAACCTTAGATGCTAAGGAACTTGCCGGGTTGCTCGACGACGCGGGCATCAAGGCGGCCAACCCTGACAACGACGGCACTCTAGATACCAAAGAGTACGAAGCCGTCGTTGCCGACAAATTCAAAGCCGCCAATCCTGACAACGACGGCACAATCGACAAGAAGGAACTGGAGTTGCCCGCGGGTCAGGAACTCCTGAAGTTCATTCACTGAGGTGAGGCTTGAAAGCGGGGCCTGGCGGACACATCCCGTTAGAGCCTTGCTCTCTTGTCGGGTGAGGTTTGTGGCTTTGGCTGCTGGCTCCACCTCGCCTCATCATCGGACCCACGCGCAAACTCTGGGGAATGTCCGCTACGGGTCAAAGCAGCCCTCGATGTCGTTTGGCATCGGCCTCCACCATGGGCCAGTGACGGCGTCCGCTTTGGGTCAGGAGCGGACGAAGTCCCGCTAGATGCTGCAAGTCTGCTCCGGGCCACAAGCAGACATTCGCCCTCTGTCAGCTATGGGCCAAAGGCGCTATTGGCCGAGCAGCCACCAACTGATGGGCGGGTCAGGCGGCCATTTTCCGGGCGCCGAGATTTGGCGCTGCGGGACGCCGATTGAAATGGTGCGAGGCTTGAGCGCCTCTGGGAGATCGCGCTTGAGGTCTATCGAAAGCAAGCCGTCCGCCATGGCAGCGTCCGTCACCACCACATAATCGGGCAGGTCAAAGACGTGCTGGAAACCACGCGGGGCGATCCCGGGTCAACGGCAATGAACCCGTCAGCCCGTTCGTGATTATCACAGGTCCTGGTGATCGTTCGGAAGGGTGCGTTGATGGCGGAACGGGCACGTCTGTTTGAAAACAACAAAAAGTGGGTCGCGGAGCAAGCGGCGGCCGACCCGCAATATTTCGAGCGGCCAGCAAACTCCGAGGTTCTTGTGGATCGGCTGCTCCGACAGCGGCGTTCCAGATACTTGGCTTGGAGCCCGGTGAAGTCTTGACGTGTATAGACGCCCGAAGCCGAGGGAATAAGTCGTATGACGGCGCAAGTGGCTCGCCTCAGCGCGTTGGCCTATCGCTTCGAAGGCCAATTCCTTCGAGTTAGATCCGACCGCAACGACCCTTATCTTGCGGAACCAAATCCCCAGAGGCGAGTTAACCTCTGGCTCCCCAATTGCCGACGGTAGGATGGTAGGCTTGGCCAGTAAAGAGATGGCAGCCTGAAGAGCTTGCGAGGGATTGGGGATGCCACAATACGAACCCTACACCACTACCGTAGTCGGCGCCCACAGCGTGCCCCGATGGTACGAGCCTCTGCACCGTTTGGTGTCGATGGGTCAGCTCGCGCCCGGCGATTTTGCCGATGCCCAGCTACGGGCAACCCAGGCCGCCATTCTCGAACAGGAGTTGGCGGGGATCGATCTCATCACGGGCGGAGAGATGGACCGGCGAACGCATAATCGCCATTCCCCGCCCAACGCGATGCTGAACCATTTCTGGCAGAAGATCCCGGCCTTTCAGGGCGAGACCAAACCCAAACCCATCACCCCCCACGATCCTAACGTCTTTCACCCAGCGGCGATCTGCCGAGGTCCCATTCTGGACACTGCCGATCTGGGCCTGGTCGATGAGTTTAAGACCGTTTCATCCTACGCGCGGAAACCCGTAAAAGTCACTATGACTGGCCCGCATCTGCTCGCGGCAGTGGCTTACGACGAGTACTACTACGACGTTCCAAAGATGATGGCTGATTTCGGAAAGCTCCTTCACCGTAACTTCAAGAGCCTCGCAGAAGCCGGATGCAAGCACATCCAGATCGATGAGCCCTATTTCACACCTTCAAGCGATCAGGAGGTTGCCGCGGCCGTGGACATCATCAACCTCGCAGTCGAGGGTTTGCCGGACGACGTCACCATTCTCGTACATATCTGCCAGGGGAATTACGCGGTCGGGCCGGATTACGACGGCCAAATTGGCCACCGATATTTCGACGCCGGCCGCTACAAGGCAGATCTGGTTTCAAAGATCAATTGCCACGCTTTTCTCGTCGAGCACGACATGACTCATCACTACGAGGGCCTGCTGGGAGACAAGCAGCTTGCAGTGGGCGCGGTCGATGTCCAGGACCCCAACGTGGAAACGGGCGAGCAGGTCGCCGACCGCATCAAAGCCTACCCGTGGCTCACCCCCGAGCAGACGATGGTTACCAGCACATGCGGATTTAATCATCTGCCCCGGCATATTGCCCTCGGTAAGCTCCGAGCCATGAGCCGTGCGAAGGAAATCCTGAAGCAGCAGCGGCGGGAGGTATGAGCCCAACGTATGCAGGATCAGGGAAAAAACTCTAACGAAACGGAACGCCCGCAAGCGGACGACATGTTGCGACGGGCCGAGGCAGCCAGCGGGGTCGGTACGTTTGAAATGGACCTCGCCAGCGGCAGCTGGAATTGGGGACCCCAGATCGCAGCGTTGTTCGGCCTCGGTGCCGATCAGGATCAGCGGTCTTTCGAGACCTGGGAAAAGCTGATCTTCGTCGACGACGTGCCGAAAATCCGCACGGCGCTGGCAGAAGCGCAGAGTACCGGAAACGCCCATGTCGAGTTCAGGGTCCGTCATCCCGACGGAAGTGTGCACTGGCTGGCTGCCAAAGGCCGCACCGTACCCGACCAGCCATCAGCTTTCCATGGTGCAATCTTTGACATCACCGAACGCAAGGCGATGGAGGCGCGCCTTCTCGCGCTCAACGAGACGCTCGAGGCACGCGTCGCGCAGGCGCACGAGGAAGCGCGCGCATTGGAAGTGCTCAATCGCACCGGCATAGCCGTTGCCGCCGAGCACGACCTTGAACGTCTGGTCCAGATGGTCACCGACGCCGGCGTTGAACTCACTTACGCTGAGTTCGGCGCCTTTTTTTATAATGTCGTTAAGGCGGACGGCGAAGCCTACACGCTATACGCTCTTTCCGGCGCGCCGCGCAGCGCATTCGAGAACTATCCCATGCCGCGCAATACGGCCGTGTTCGAGCCCACTTTTCGTGGCCGGGGACCGGTGCGGTCGGACGATATTCTAAGCGACCCCAGATACGGAAAGAGCGCGCCGTATCACGGCATGCCGAAAGGGCATCTCCCAGTCCGCAGCTATCTAGCGGTCCCGGTCATGTCCCGCTCCGACGAGGTGTTGGGCGGATTGTTCTTCGGTCATGCCCGCCCGGGCGTCTTTACCGCCCGCGCAGAGCAGATAGCAACCGCCCTAGCGGCCCAGGCCGCCGTCGCGATTGACAATTCCCGCCTCTATCAAACGAGCCAACTTGAGATCGAGGCGCGGCGTCAGGCCGAGCTGGACTTGCAGGCGCTCAATCAAACGCTAGAGCAACGCGCGGATGAGCGGGCACGACAACTTGCGGCGAGCCTTGGCAAACTGGAGGAGACGGAACGACGGTTCCGTCTGTTGGTCGAAGGCGTAAGAGATTATGCGATCTACCTACTCGACCCGGACGGACACGTGGTCAACTGGAACCCCGGGGCGGAACGCATCAAAGGCTATTCGAGCGCTGAAATTCTCGGCCGACACTTCCGTCAATTTTATACCGCTGAAGACCAGGCTGATGATGTGCCGATGAAAGCCCTGGCAATAGCCCGGCAAACCGGCAAATTCGAAACCGAAAACTGGCGGGTGCGCAAGGACGGCACGCGCTTCTGGGCAAGCGTCGTCATCAATGCCATCAAAGACAATACCGGCGAGCTCCTCGGCTTCGCCAAGATCACTCGGGATTTGACGGAAAGGCGCATGGCCGACGAGCGCGCGCGTCAGGCCCAGAAGATGGAAGGCATAGGGCAGCTGACCGGCGGCGTCGCCCATGATTTCAATAACCTGCTGACGATCATCATCGGTAACGTCGAATCAATTGTCCGGGCTCTCGGCAACGACGCCATTGACGTTGCTAGGCTGCGCCGCCTGGCCGGGAACGTGATGCAGGGCGCGCGTAGGGCCGAATCGCTGACGCAGCGCCTTTTGGCCTTCTCACGCCAGCAGCCCCTCGACCCCAAACCCATCGATCTGGGGCGACTCGTCACCGGCATGTCGGACCTGCTGCGGCGGACCCTCGGCGAGCAAATCACCGTGGAAACAGTGCTGGGCGGCGGGGTGTGGCGCGCTCTAGCCGATCCCAATCAGCTCGAACTCGCGATTCTCAATCTCGCTGTCAACGCCCGCGACGCCATGGCTGAGGGCGGCAAGCTCACTATAGAAACTACCAATGTCCATCTCGACGATCAGTATGCCGCTGCGCAAATCGAGGTCATCCCGGGCCAGTATGTCATGCTCGCTGTAACCGATACCGGCACCGGCATGCCAGAAGATGTAAAGGCGAAGGCGTTCGACCCGTTCTTCACCACCAAGGATGTGGGCCATGGCACGGGGCTTGGCCTCTCTCAGGTCTACGGCTTCGTCAAGCAGTCCCGAGGCCACGTAAAAATCTACAGCGAGCCGGGATTTGGAACCACCATCAAGATTTACTTGCCGCGTGTGCTTGCTCAGACCTCCGAGGTCGAGAGTCAAAACGACGAGGTGATCGCCCGCGGCTCTTCAGCCGAAACAGTGCTCCTCGTCGAAGACGACGAGGGCGTCCGCAACTACGGTTGCGAGACACTGCGCGAGCTGGGCTACCGTGTCCTGGAAGCCGGAACCGGCCCAGCGGGACTGGAGCTGCTGGCGAAACATCCGGAGATCCGGCTGCTGTTTACCGACATCGGCCTTCCGGGCGGCATGAACGGGCGGCAGCTCGCGGAAGAGGCGCGCAAGCAAAACCAACATCTCAGGGTGCTGTTCACAACGGCTTACGCCCGTAATGCCATCGTCCACGATGGCCGAACTCGACCCCGGAGTTGCACTGCTGCCCAAACCTTATACCCAGCCGGCGCTCGCCACGAAGGTGAGGGATATCTTGGATGCCCGCAAGTCGCCCGGGCGTATCTTGATCGTCGAAGACGAGGTGCTGATCCAAATTCTTGCGAGCGACTATCTTGAAGAGGCCGGCTTCAACGTCAATTCGGCCGGCTCTGCAGCTGAAGCGATGAACAAGCTGGCCCTCATCCCCGGCGGCGTTGATGCGGCGATCGTCGACATGGGTTTGCCCGACCAAAAGGGTGACGCACTCATCCATGAGTTGCGAACCCTCCATCCGACACTGCCAGTCGTCGTCGCGACCGGACAAGGAGCTGAGAGTGTGCGCGACTTGTTCAAAGGTGTGCCCAACATTGCTTTCGTTCAGAAGCCATACTCTGCCGCGGGCCTTCTTGGCGCGCTGCGCGGCCTTGGTGTTCATACCCATCTCACCGACTTTTAGCCCGCGGCACCGACGAAGATGCTGCCATCAGGGAAGAGACGCTGCGAAGCAAGCAGATAGGGCAACTCATCCGTAACGGAACCTTTTAGTCTGACATCATCAACGATGCGGCCACGTCGCCCCCAAATTGGAACGATCGGCGAGCTTGATGTCCAGTGACTTTAGGACTGGTTTAGGAGGGCAACTCGCGCTGTCTCTGCGTTCGCCAGGATAAATTAGCCACCCTTGGTCTTTGCCACCCATGCATTACCGAACACATTGTGATCTTTGAGACCGACTAAAGCGAAACGAGTAAGGCGTTGCGGGTCCCGCTCTCCATCCGCGACCGCGTGCAGTATACGACTGGCAAGTAGCGTCCAAATTGGCAAGGGGTTGCTTGGTAATCCGCCAAGCTGACTCAGAGCTTCGTTCCAAGTCGCTTCGGTCACCAGGTCCACCAAGTCGCTTGTGGCGCGTTTCGGGTCCTCGACGAGATCAGTGGTCACTGTAGTAGCATCGCCGCCTGCACTGGGGTGGACGTCACTGCCTTCCAACTTGCTCACGTCCTCACCAGACATCCCGATCTGTATTGCAACCTCCGAAGCTAGCCTGCTGAAATTAATCAGCAGGCTTACAAAACAGTGGCTTAAGCGTTGAAGCTAACAGCCTAGCTCAGCATGGGGATCTTGTCATCCGCGATGATCCGCTCCGATCAGCCTTATGGTTGACTACTCGGGGTTACGGGCCGACCGTTGCCACCGAGACAATCCGCCCAGGGCACGCATCCTCCCGCCACCCGCTGACGTGACACCACCGTTCTCCATCTTCTGCGTGCGGCGCTTGCGCTTGCCAAGCCCAAAGCCGCCACCGTCGATCGACAGCTCCTTGCGGCACTCCCGTCGAACCGCGTCAGTGAATTCGGTCCATCTAGCGCTCATCGTTCGGCCCTGAAGGCTCGGTCGGAAGCGTCGCCAGCTCAGGGTGGTCGAGCGAAACCATCCTCCTCATCCTCGCCGGTTCCCCAGGTACGGAACGCGGGAGGCCACGGGTCCAGAGCCCGAGGTCTGCTAGGGTCAGTAGCGGACGCGCCAGCTTTCGGCAACGTGAGCTAGTGAGTCACGTGCGGATGCCATCGTTCAGCGCGCAGCGGGTCCGCTATGGGTCAGAAGCGGTCATCGCGATTATCGCGCGGCACGTCGGCTTAGGGTCACGAGCAGACATCGCGGCTGACCAGCGCGTGCGACGCGCCGCCTGCGGCAACGAGCGAAAATCTCAAATTACTCGATGGTCGAGCCACCTATCGGTGGCCGCTTCTTGATTATCGACAGCTTGTCGCCTATTTCGGGATGACACCGCAGGCGATGCGGCCCTTGCCGCCGCCATTCTCCGGGTTATCGGAATAATTATCGCCGCCTTCGTGGATCATCAGGCTGCGGCCGGCGATTTCGGCGAGCTTGACTCCTTTTATTGTCACCGTCTGATCTATCTTGCCGCCCGTGGAAGTGAGCTTGGGCAGATCGCCCTCGTGTCCGCCGCCGTCAGGTCCCTTGTGCGATTTCGTGGCGTGCGGATCGTAGTGGCTTCCGGCCGCAAGTCCCGCTTCCGTTTTGCCGTCCTTCTCGCCTGCTCCGCAGTCGCCCTTCTCATGCACGTGGAAGCCGTGGTCGCCATCCGCGATGCCGGAGACGCTCACCTTCATGGCCACGCCGCTATTTGTCTCGGTTAAGGAGACGGAGCCGAGCGATTTTCCTGTGCCCTCCGCAGAGATAGCGTTGATTTTAACGTCCTGACCGGCCGCTACTACGCCGGCCGTCGACAGAAGAAGCGCTGAAACCGTCGTGGCAACGCGACCCATAGAACATCTCCCTGCAGTGTGATTTCGATAAATCTCAATCCTCATTGGCGCCGGCGCGTTCCCCGCAAACCTCACATGAAAATCGTCCGCGGCAGTCGACCCATCTGTTCGCGGCTCGAAGTTCCAGGACCGGGGTGTTTCGATGTGCGGGGCATCGGATCGCCCGCGGTGCGTGAAGACGCTACGTCTAACCCTGGCTTTGCTGGCGACTCACTTGAAGAGTCATGCAGTTCACGCATGCTCCCCAAACGCTGAAGTCCCGACGGCGTTATCCGCCGGGACTGATGAGCTTTCGTCAGTCAACGTTGACCCAAACCCCGCCGCGCCAGTAGCCATGGCGAGGCCCCGCCTCGCGCCAACGATACTTCTCGCCGTCTTTCCACTTCCAGTCGTCGTCATACACCCGCAGTCGCAACTCCGGCTTGTATTCAGCGCGCTCCTTGACGCGCCAGCAATCGCCTTCTTCGTTGCAGACCACGGCAGCCGAGGCCGCCAATGAGCCGGTCAGGACAGCGAAGGAAGCCAACGCCCCTTTGAGTAGCGTACACATCGAACATCTCCTTACTCAGTTTGTTTGGTCAGGTCGAAAGGGAGGGGACGAGAAATCCTCTCCCCTCGAACTCGTCGATCAGCTTTTGTCGATGATCAGGACGATCTTCTCTTCGTTCGGATCGACAACCGCGATCTGGTCTCCAGCATCGAAGTACTGGCACCCTTGGAGTACTTTTGCCTCAGCAAGCACGCTGTCGGGGAAGCGCAGAAGCTCGACACCCCTAGGTACGTCACGTCCGACGCTGATGTCAGTAACGTCTGCCTCACGGCCGCCCCTGACGTTATCGAGGATCAGCTCACGCTCCGTGCTGCTCAGCGAAAGCTGGGCAGAGCATTTACCGCTGCCAGCAGATTGACCACTAGATGTGCCAGCTTGGCTGCGCTCCGCAGGAAGAACGGCCACCACCTCGTAGGTGTCGGGCTCGACGATGACGTACTCATCGCCGACGTAGGCAAAGTAATAGTCGCGATATTCGGGAACGATCTCAACGACAGCCACCGGCACCGGAACGAAGTCCCAATCGCGTGGCAACCGCCTGCCGACCGAGATGTTGATGTCCACGTTCGTGCGGTGTTTGACATTCCCAGCGTCGCGGAAGGCTGTCTGCACCTTCGTGCGCTTGTCGCCGGTTAGATCGACATGCTTTGCCTTATCGCCTGACGGCTTGCTGTCGTCCGACCTGTCGGTCGCAGTGCCCTTGCTGGTCTCCGTTGCATTGCGTTCTGTTTTGTCCGTTCCGTCCTTTGTGGCAGCGGCCTTGTTCGTGGTATCCGAACTGTCGCGACTTGTGCTGCGGTTTGAGCCGGAGTTGTCGTTAGCGTCGGATTTCGCCGTGGACTTTGATGTCTTCTCGCCACTTCGCTCATCGCTTGCAGAGCGACTGTTGGTGCTTTTGTCGTCCGACCTCTCCGATTTTTCAGCGGACCGGCCCTTCGGGCTATCTCCGCTCTTGCTTCTCGCGCCAGCGCTTTCCTCGCTTCCGGCCGAACGGTTGCTTACTCCGGCGTCGGAGCCTGCGCCGGACTCTAGCCCAGCAGAAGGCCCGCGTTCTGACGCGCCCCGGTGCCCATCAGATGGACCTTCCTGGGCGGATGCAAAGCTGACGCCGCCGAGCATCAGCAGCGCCGCCAGAAGTGGAGTTGTTCGCATAGTGTCTTCTCCTGATTTCTAGTCCTTCGTTTCCCCTCTCGCTTCGGAACGGATTTCCATTGGGTATGTTCCTTGTTGGACGTGCGATTTCGGAACGCAATATGGCTTTCATGGCCAGAGTTTTTGGTAGGCGTTGCGGCGGCGTGGATTTCAACCGAGGAGCCACGAGTTCAGGTGAGCAATAACTTCGAAGATAAACCCCGTTCGCACGCCCGACCGTTTAACTCCGCATCAATGCATGCGTTTCAATACATTGGTTTCAATAGGCCTCTGCTGTTGGAATCGACGGCCTAAAAGCGGGGAACTCAAAACAAATTTGATGAGTTTCGCTTTCATTCATTCGAAGGAGGAACGTATGTCCGGTCGGCTCACCCTGTTCATCGGGGCTCACTTTGCGGTGCTCGCTCTCGTGCTCTCCGTCGCGGGGCACCTATGACGTTGCGCTCAACAGACAATCATCTTTTTGAGCCCCTGTTGGGGATCGTGCTCTTCGAAATGCGCGATGCGAGCGACCCAGTGCATTGCATGGTGAGCGAGTGCGCTTTGCGCAGCCGCGCGTTGGTTGATGGGGACGACCAGTGCCGTGCCGATGAACTATTCAATCGCTATCGCGCCCAGGTGGAAGAAGTGGCATCTCACCAATACGAAACGGGCATAAGAAGTCCCATCGTCCGCGCGCTCGATCTCGCGCCTCCGCCACCTGTTCCGAAATCTTGATGTTGCGGCCTTGGTCCAGCAGCCATCGCGGACTACTCGATGGGAAAACATGTGACGCCCGCGCCCCAACACTCACAAGTGTTGTTCCCGGCAGAACACTGGCTTAGCGTTTCCGTCTTTGGACTTACGTCTCTGTAGAACGACTGGACGCTAACGTCGGTCCCCCGCCACCGAATGACTATTGCCTTGAGGTTAGCCGCATCGCTGACCACAAACCTGAAGCCCACTTCTCTGACTTCAAATTCTAGCTTACCGTCGATGATCCTTTGCTCAACGTCGATTAGGTGTGGTTCGAGGCGACCCGCCCCGTCCGGTTGGCAAGGATGCCGCGAGCCACTGAGGTAGATAGAAATCTTTAGAGGCGTCTCGCCACGCGGAAGGTCAATCAGACCGAGGGCAACAGCTTGAGCGACAGCTTGCTCGCGTGTTCGCGCACCGAGTCTCTTGCGCGCATTTGTGAGGTGCATTGCAACCGTGGGCAAGGCCAAACCCAACCTCTTCGCTATACCCGCGTTCGTTAGGCCCAGCGCTAAACCTTCGAGGCACTCACGCTCACGGTGAGTGAGTGCGCTGTCGTTATTTACGCCGACAGAGATGACCGGCCGATCGATCATTGGACTCGTCCTTATGGACAACATCTAGAGGCCCACGCCACAGCGTCGCGCGGCGGCAATGGCGCTCGCTCTTGGGTTCATGGTTTCGTCGGGCTCACGCGACCAGTCCGCGGCTGCGCCGCGGCGGCATTGCGACCTGGGGTCAGGCTACGTGCTAGGCGGCCGGAAAGGAGGAGGGATGCGCTTCCCCGTGACAAGTAGCGAGGGAGCAGGGGCTAGTCGCGAGGCGACAGCCAATCTTGGAAGACAGTTCTTGGCTACGGCCGAGTACAATATCTGAAAGCATTTTGCGAGGCACGCGCCCAGGTCAGGGCACGCCTTCTTAGGGCAGTGCGCACAAGACTTGTGGGTTGTTTGGTCGGCTGCTGCGTGTGTCTTCGCCGGAGCGACCAGAGCCACGGCAAGAGCCGCAGTGGCCGCGGTGGGCAATTCTACCATTGCTCCGAGCATCGCGATGATGCTCATCACCATTTGAAACCGATTGAAGCGGCGTTTTCTCATTTGGGCCTGACTGCCGCAGCCTAGTACCACAACACTAAAGCGCGAAATCATCAGTGCTGCAACGAACTTGAAGCACCTGCGTTGTGGCGAAGGTAATTTCCCTCAAGCAGAGACATCGCCGTGCACGATTGGAGAATTTCAAGAACGCTAGTTTGGCTCACACTACTACTTGCGGTTAACGCCGATGCACGCGAAGCGCGCATTGGAAGCTGGGAAAAGACTGCCGACGGTAGGGAAGTCGGACGGCCCGTATTGGCGGTAATTGGCCTACGTCAGCAGAAGATCACAGTCTACGATTCTCGGGGTCCGGTTCTTCAAGCTCCCGTCTCCACCGGCAGCCGAACCTACGAGACGCCTGCTGGCATCTTCACCGTCTTGCAGAAGAACAGAGATCATGTCTCCAACCTCTACGAGGATGCGGAGATGCCTTTCATGCAGCGGATCACCTGGTCGGGTGTCGCTTTGCATGCTGGTGCGCTTCCGGGCTATCGCGCATCGCACGGGTGTGTGCGCCTTCCCTATCGCTTTGCAGAACGCTTGTTCGATCTGACGAGCGTCGGGACACGGGTCGTGATCGCACCCAAGAACGTAGATGCCATCAACATTACCCATCCACTTTTACAGCGACTGGGACGAGACGGTGCCAGCGCAACAGCGACCCAGGACATCGAGCGCGCTCGAGAAATCGCGACGGACGCACTTGCAGAGGCGGATGCTGCGGTGAAGTTAGCAAATAAGGCCGCGGCCGAAGCACGTCGCGCGCAGTCTGCACACGTCCAACTGGTCAAACGGCTGGAGGCGGCGGCAGAGCGGGCCGAAGCGCAGACGCGCGGACCGGCGAAGGTTCGTGCCGACGCGCTGGTGCTTCAGCTCCGTGCGGAGGCTGCTATCAAAACGGCGGACGCCAATTCTGCTGCAAAGCTGGCGCAATCCGCCCGAGACATGGCCAGTGCGGCCGAGAGCCGGGCACGGGAGGCTCGTTTACGAGCCTGGCCACTTTCGATCATGGTCAGTCGCAAGACGCAGCGCGTCTATGTACGGCAAGGTTTTGAACCCGTGCTTGAGATGCCGGTCGTGATCGACCAGCCTGAAAAGCCCGTAGGCACTCAGGCATTCTACGCGACGGAAAGCGGCCCAGGCGAGCGTGGATGGTTTGGCGTCGCCGTGAAGGGCGAGGCGAATGAGGTGTTGGATCGCATCGAACTTCCGCGCGAGGTGACGGATAAGTTCGCCAGCAGCGCTTGGCTAGGTTCAGCGCTAATCGTCTCTGACGAAGCGCCTTACAAAGAAACAGCCGCGGGTACAGACTTCATCGTAGTTCTGAGCGACGAGCCCCAAGGCGCCCTGAAAATACGTAGCCCAGAATCGCGACCTTTGGCTCAGACTTCGACCATGCAGCAAAAAATCCGAGCCTATCGACCACCGCCGCAAGATCACCAGTTCCGCCATCCGCTCGGGTCTTTCCCGTAGTCCATCCTGGACTTTTTCGGGCGCGTACATCTGATTGCCAATCTGACCAGACGATCTTCACTTCGAAGTCGGAACTTCGGTCCCACAGACGTGTTGGTCAGCAGCGAGGAAAAAAGAAAGGACTGAAGATGTATAAAACTCTCGCTGGTATCGGCGTCGCTGCCGCGCTGTTGTTTGCCGCTCCGCAGGGAGCGAGTGCGCTTCCGGGTCAGGGGACTGCGGTCAACTCCGAAGCCACCAATATAATCAAAGTTCATCGGCGTGGCTGGCGCCATCGCCATTGGCGGCGGCATCATCATCACCATCGCCGCTTCTATCGAAGGCCGGGCATCTACATCCACGTCCGCTGATAGTCAGCCGACGCAGCCCTGGCGATCCGTCGCCGGGGCTTTGTCTACCTGCTGGATCTTCCAATCGATTGCGCTACGGGTCAGCAGCGGTCATTGCGATCTTCGCGTCGCAGGTCCGCTATGGGTCAGAAGCGGTCATCGCGATTATCGCGCGGCACGTCGGCTTAGGGTCAGCAGCGGACGTTGCTGCGCGAGCGCTGAACGTCAGCTTCGGGCCGCTTTTGCGCCAATGCACGCCGCTTCCCGACCCACACTCTTACGGTTTCTTCCGCGGCGTGGAGGGGTTGGCCACGAGCCACTTCCTTGCAGCCTCGTGTGGCGTCAAACCATCGGCATTGACCCATAGATCCATCTGAGTGACCGCATCGATGCTCAGCTTGATGTTGGCCAAGCGTGCCAGCGTCTGCGGAGTGAGCTTGTTCTGCAGATCCTGTTGGCCGAGCAAAAACGCAGTATCGCCCTTGCCGTAGATCCCCTGCGGCTCGTCGAGGACACGCACTTTGTAAGCCGCGTTGAGCCACTGTGGCTGCCATAGCGGCATGACGAGCCAGCGTCCTTCGGCGACGGCCTGTTTGAAGTTTGCGATCCAGTCTTTCGCCTCGCCCGGAACGACCTGGTAGCCCGCTGTGTCGAGACCATAAGCGTCACGGATCTTGGCGGCGCCGACCATCAGGCCCGACGTTGCCCCGATCCCGCGGATCTGCTTATCCATGCGCGCGACGACCTCTGGCTTCTTGAGGTCATCGATCGAGGTGACAAGGTCAGCCGGAACGTAGTCAGCCACGGCCCAGTATAGCTTCGCGTTGTCGTAGAGCGCGCCGATCTTGAAGCTGACATCCTTGACCTTGGCGTAGAGCGGCGCATGACCGTCCGGCAGCCACGCAGCGGCAAAGATGTCGACCTCGCCGGCGCCAAGCTTCGGGAAGATGTCGCCGTGGCTACCCGAGGTGACCTCGACCTTGTAACCGTCCTGCTCAAGCACCTCCTGCACGATCCCGCCGACCACGGCATAGAACGACAGGTTGACCTGGCCGAGCCGGATTGTCTGCGCTTCAGACTGCGCCATCGCCGCTGGCGTCATCACTAGCGGGGCCGCAGAGCCGATGGCGAAAAGGGCTGCCGCCATAAGCAGGTGTGCGTGGCTCGTCATCGCTCCTCGCCGGTTGACCGTGCCAGACTAAAGAAATGAGATGTCGCGCCGCGCGTCAATGCAACAGTCTTCTCCAAGGTAGAGGAGGTCCGCTTAGGGCCAGGAGCAGAAATCGACGACTTGTAGGGGATCGGAGAGATAGGGCGGCCTACCGCCTAGGCAACATGCGCCGGACGACACCATCTTGAAGACGAAGGCATATGAGCCAGCGCACCTGCGACGTGCGCGAGAATGAGCTTCAGAAGCACGGCCCGGAGTAAGACGTGCACATCGCCAGCTTCGGGAGTTGATGTAGAGCGCCGCCATACCGGTGGCCGGCAATGCGACAAGAACGACGTAGAATGCGTAGTTCGTCGCGCGCGAGGCAAGTTTGAGAACGGGCGTCAGGCTTTTGGGCGCGGGTGGGGCGCCGTACGCCAGGCGCAGTCCCAAACGCGTGAGCATCAATACAAGAACCTCCCCCACCGGCATGCGCCATAGCTATGCTTATGACTGGGCGCGTCGTCGAGCGCGAAAGCCTCATCATCCGCGGCGCCAGGTGGCTTTATGAATGGCCCGGTGTGCTGAAAACCGTTGGCGCGATCGCTCTTTCGCCCCTGATCGGCTTCTGTTGGCGTTGATGTTGGTGCTGGCCGTTTCATGGATTTTCGTCCGCAGCACTCCCTTCGCCGTCGACAAGACATTTCGCATGCTGCAGCTGGGCTCAGCGGCGCTGTACTCCCTCGGGCATTATTGGGTCGACTATGGCGGCACCTTTGAACAGTTGCTGTCCGCGACCGCCCGCCTTCAGATCGTGAAGATTTCACTTTTTGTGTTCGCTCACCTTGCGGTCTTCGCCGCGCTGCTTCCACTCCTGCAATAAGATCGGAAGCTCCAATGGCTGATGACTTTTCCGGGGCAAGCGGCATCCTGAGCGTGATGGTGGCGCGCTCATCGTCGCGGCGCTGGTGTACTTCGTGTTTGGCGACAGGATCGGTCTGCGCGGTGGTAGCCCGGTCAAAATCACCGTCGAAGCGCCGGCAACACCCGCGACGAAGTAATGCCGTGGCGGCCGCTGGGCTATTGTAGCCAGCGATACCGCCAGCTTTCGCTGGACACGCCGTCGAGGGGCTCGCGGCCTGCTGGTCTCCAACTTCTGCCCAGCCGTATCGCATATCGTGCACGGAACGAAAGTGCGTCGAAGAGGTTTATCTCTGTTGCCTAAGGACGGCGAGGAGCACATAGACCTTAAAGCATCTCTAACGCACCTCACCGCAATGGCGGATCTCGCAACATTTGCCTGATGCATGCCGAGCCGTGCGCGATGATATCAGGGCTAAGTCCGTCGAAATTAGGCCGCTGATGTAAGCGGCGCTCACGATACCGCTCCGCTTGAGTGTCGACTACTCTAGTCTACGCCTTGGTTGGGGCAACGGATATTCATGACTTCGACACATGCGCCGGTTTTGCCCCAACCGATCCACGTAGTCGGCCATTCTTTCCTCACGGCTGGCGCCATCATACTCGTTATCGGTGTACTTTATTTCGGACGAGAATTTTTTATCCCGTTTTCCTTGGCAATTCTCCTGGCGTTTGCACTTTCACCGCTCGTCAATCGTCTCAAACTCTGGAAGATTCCGCACGCCGCGGCGGTGCTTTTGGCTGTCGCCGTTGCGTTCGCGATCATCGCGAGCCTGTCGTATGTCGTAACGACCCACGCCATCAAGCTGGCCGAGGCCATACCGGGCTATCAGCAGACGATGACAACAAAAATCCGTTCCATACGAAACTCAAGTGCTGGACGGGGCGGGCTTCTCGATCGATTGACGACGACTGTCGAAGGCCTTAGCCGAGAGGTATCAGGGACTGCAGAGGCGCCGGGCCCAAAAGTTAGCAAGCCCGGCGCGGCACCCGCGCCTTCTCCTCCCGCTGTTTCAGACGCTGCAGCGAAATCACCGCTCGCACTACTTCGGACCGCGGCTGGTCCTCTCATGGGGCTTCTCGGCACTGCAGGCATTGTGATCGTTTTCTTATTCTTCATTCTGCTTGAGCGGGACGATATGAGGGATCGATTCATCAAGCTCGCCGGTGCAGGCGATTTGCAGACAAGTACAGAGGCTTTGAATGAAGCCGGTAGCCGGGTTAGCCGCTACTTACTGATGCAGCTAGTGGTGAATGTCTCTTACGGTTTGCCTATTGGCCTTGGGCTTTACATCATCGGTATTCCTAATGCCGTCCTCTGGGGGGTATTGGCTGCGGTTCTGCGGTTTATCCCCTTCCTAGGTCCATTTCTAGCGGCACTCTTCCCGTTGGTTCTCGCCTTCGCCGTGGACCCCGGATGGTCGATGCTCGTTTGGGTCATTGCCCTGTTTTTAGTGACGGAGCTGCTCAGCAATAATGTCGTGGAGCCGTGGCTTTATGGAGCCAGCACGGGCCTCTCCTCGTTCGCAATCATTTCCGGAGCCATTCTCTGGACGACGCTTTGGGGGCCTGTTGGGCTTGTCCTCGCGACGCCACTCACCGTCTGCCTAATCGTCATTGGCCGCTACGTGCCTCAACTCCAGTTCCTTGGAGTGATTTTGGGCACTGACCCGGTCCTCGAGCCGGAGGAGCAGCTATATCAGCGGCTATTGGGGGGCAATACGGAACAGGCGGTTGAAATCGCTGAGAGCTATGTCGATGAGCATTCTCACCGCGAGTTCTACGATCAGGTCGCCATACCAGCGCTGCGCCTCGCCGAGAACGACCGGCAACGTAATATGGGCGACACGAATTATAAGCGCACTATTGCGGCGGGCATGATCGCAGTGGTGCGAGAAGTCGCGGGACACCTCGACCAGCGACGGAAAAACGAAAATATCGCTCACTCTGAGCGAGTGCCTCGCGCGCTCGGGAAGCCAGACCTTTGCATAGGCGGAAGGACCGACTTGGATTGCGCTGCAGCCGAGATGGTGGCGCAGGTAACGGCCGAGGGAGGCATTACCTCGCGTGTTCTGCCCCCTATCGCTATTAGCCAGAGTGGCATTGGTCAGCTTGACCTGGCAGGGGTCGAGGTCGTTTGCTTGTCTTATCTTGCCCCTGAGCCACAGACACTTGCGAGGTTCGTATGCCGTCGCCTCAAGCGACGTGCCGCGCATATCAAAACTATCGTGTGCCTGTGGAATCCTTCCGCGGCGCTGCTGCAATCAGCCGATCTCAAGGACCAGCTGGGAGCTGACGCCGTGGTGTTTTCTGTCGGCGACGCTGCAGCTCAAATCGACGCTTGGGTGGCGCCCCACATGTCCGACCCGATGCAGGCGGCTCCAATTCCCGGAAACGAGCTGGACCGATTGGCCGCTCTACGCAACCTTCAGCTTACATCAGGGCAAGGCAAATACTTCGACGAGGTGGCCGCCAAGGTGGCGTCCGCTTTTCAAACTCCCATAGCCCTCGTAACGCTTATTGAAGAGGACCATCAGCACTGGCCAGGTGCGGTCGGATTGGCGCCCAAGCTTGACGCCTGCCGGATGAGCACACGCGAAACCTCCATCTGCGGGCACGTCGTTGCCGCCAACGAGCTGCTCGTCATTGAGGATACCGCCAAGGATCCGCGCTTTGCGAACAATCCCTTCCTCATCGAAAACGGCATACGGTTTTACGCCGGGACCCCCTTGAGGACGATGGAAGGATTTGCAATTGGCTCGTTATGCATAATCGACACAAATCCGCGTTCGTTTACTCATGACGATCGCCAAATTCTGGCTAAAATTGCCGACGACCTGATGGTCAGGGTCGAGATTGAGCACGCTCGCCTGCGGCATTTGCTTGGACAGGGCCTTGATGGAAAAATTCCTGAGCACATGAATGAACTGCTCGGAAAACTTAGCTTCATCGGATAGGCAAGCTAGCACTCGCGCTGGTCCCGCGGTAATGCTTTGGTTCTCGTACCATTTGACAATTGATGCGTGCACCGAGACGCGAGACGTGCGGGACCGGTCGAACCCGTGGCTGGCTGGATGGCAGCTGACCCAACTCGGACATGAGATCCGCTGACTAGCGCGAATTGGCGCTGTTCTGAGTTCCAGGCGTCGTCGTGGAGGACGGTCTGCTTACAGAAGGACAGGAACGCCGCGCGCGAGCTTATTGGAATCCGTTTTCTGCGGGGGGTTTAGCGCGCCGCCGAGCCGCGGCAGGTAGATCTTGATCGACGTGCCTTGGCCCTGCTCGGAATAGATTTTGATATGGCCGCCCGACTGTTTCACGAACCCGAAGACTTGGCTTAACCCTAGCCCCGTGCCGTTGCCCGGTCCCTTGGTGGTGAAGAATGGGTCGAACGCCTTGGCCATGACTTCCGAGCTCATGCCGGTTCCCGTGTCCGTGACGGCGACCACTACATACTCGCCCGGCTGTACCTCGCGCTGGTCCGAGTGGGTGTCGTCGAGATGGCCGTTTGCGGTCTCGATGGTTAGCCGACCGCCCTCGGGCATGGCATCGCGCGCGTTGATCGCAAGGTTGAGAATGGCGTTCTCGAGCAGACTCTTATCCGCATGAACCTTCCAGAGGGCGCCGGCGAGCACAGTTTGAAGCTGCACCGTCTGGCCGAGCGTACGGGAGAGCAGCTCCGACATCCCAGCCACCATATCATTGGCGTCTAACGGCTCGGGCAACAGCGGCTGCTGGCGCGAGAAGGCGAGCAGGCGCTTTGTGAGCGAAGCAGCCCTGGCCGCCCCATCCCTGGCGGCGGCGAGATATTGGGAAACGTCGTCACCCTTCGCCAGACGGCGCTCCATGAGATCGAGCGCGGCGACAACGACGGCCAGCATATTGTTGAAGTCGTGGGCGATGCCGCCCGTGAGCTGTCCGACAGCTTCCATTTTCTGGACCTGGTGAAGAGCAGCCTCCGTTTGCAGGCGGGCCTCAACAGCCTCGGCGATGCGCTTCTCCAGTGTGCGGTTGAGTTCCAGCAATTGGATGCTGGCCTTCTCGGCCGCGCGGCGGGCCTCCAGAAGTTCGCGTTCGTAGCGGCGGCGATCCGAGGCGTTGAAGATCGTGAAGCGAACAAAGCGCAGCGCCCCCGTTTCGTCGCGTCGCTCCAGGGCGTTGACGAGAACCGAAAGAGTGGAGCCGTCGGGGCGCGTAAAGTCGAGCGCGACTTCATTGAAGAAGCCCTGCATGCGCATCAAGGGCGCGAAATGGGTTTCATAGTAGATCTTGCCGGCGATGTTGAGAAACTCCTGGAAGCGACGACCGACCAAGTCACTTCGGTCGCGACCGAGCCAGGTGGCAAAAGTAAGGTTCGCCTTAGTGATCCGGCCGTCTGACCCTGCGGAGACGTATCCGCAGGGGGCGTTATCAAACAGGTCCTCGAGGTCGTCGATCTCGTGTGTCATGTGCTTACGGAAGTGCTCAACGCGCCGCGGCTTTCGAGGAAGCTCTTCATGGCGCCGATCGTTTCTTGCGGAGCGCTAAGGTTTGGGCAGTGGCCGGTGGCCTCAAGGAGCACAAATGCGCTCTGCGGCAAGTTACGTTCAACAAATTTGCCAACGGCCATTGGCGCGATGACATCTTCCGAGCATTGCAGCACGAGCGAGCGGGCGGTGACGTGTGGCAGGTCGGCGCGGTTGTCGGAGAGGAAGGTTACGCGGGCGAAACGGCGAGCAATTTCTGGATTGGTCATGCAGAACGAGTTGGTCAGCTCCTCTCCAAGCTCTGGCCGGTCGGGATTGCCCATGATTATTGGCGCCATGGCTTCCGACCAGCCCATGTGATTGGCGTCAAGGAAGTCGAGGAGCTCATGAATCTGCGCCTCGCTGAAGCCGCCGATGTAGTCGTCGTCGTCAATGTAGCGCGGTGATGGTCCGATCATGATGAGATCGTCGAAGAGGGCGGGTGCCTTGAGCGATGCAAGGGTGCCAATCATGGCACTGACGGAATGACCGACGAAGACGCCATGGGTGATGTCGAGATCGCGGCATATCTCAATGATGTCGTCTGCATAGCCCTGTAGAGAGCTGTATTTGTCGACTTCGTAGGCCTCATGGTTGGAACCGCCGCAGCCCACATGATCGAAGAGGACGATGCGATACTTTTCGGCAAAGGCTGGCCAGATGAAGCGCCACATGTTCTGGTCGCAGCCGAAACCATGCGCAAAGACCATCGCTCGCTCGCCCGAGCCCGGCAACCTCACATTGTTCCGTCGGTGTACGCTCACGCTCCTAACTCCACGGGACAATCTTCCTTAGTGGCTATTGCCATCGGGCATTCGTCATGGGGGAGCGGGTACCGTCAGGTCTGTAGAGACGCCAGGGACGCACCATTTGTCTCCCACCCATCGACGCATCGAAGGCAATAAGCCCCGCAGCAAAGTGCTGCGAGGCTCTCCCAAGTCCCAAAACTTGCTACTAATGCCGGCCTCCGCGTCCCCGATACATTCTCTTGCCGTCGCCCATTCCGCCACGATGCATCATGTGACGGCCCCCGCCACGAAACCCGCGGTAGTGGTGATGCCGCCGCCCGCCAAAGCCAAGGTAGATGCTGGGGCCGCCATAGTAGGCGTACCCACCGTGACAACGGCGGTGTCCGTAGCGACGGTGGCAATGGCGGTAGCCGCGGTAGTGCACGGGCTGCGTCAGCTTCTGCGTGCTGTTGATGCCGTGCATCGGCGATATGGGCGCCGCGATGGCCTCAGTGCCGACGAGACTGCCAGAGAACAGCAGTGCGAGCGCGGCGATCGTTGTTTTGACTGTCATTGTGGGTTCTCCAGGATACGCTTCGGCTCCAGGCCGCTGGTGCAAGATTAAGAACGCTTGTCGGGCTTCACGTATTGCGGAGCCGCCTTCAGGCTTTCCTTCGTGGCCTTCGTGGTCACCACGAGGTCGTTGTCTTTGTCCTGAGCGAAAATGAGCTGGTCGAAGGACAGGGCAACATCCTTCTCGCCGAGGCCAAGGAACCCACCGACACCGACGATCACAGCAGCGATCTTGCCGCTGCTGTCCAGGATGATGTCGTTGACGTCGCCGACGGACTCGTTGGCTTCGTTAAGTACGGATTCATCGAGAAGTTCCGACGCCGAGATCTCGCCGGTTGTCATTTTATCGCCCTTGCGCGAAGCAGCCATGTTGGGCTCTGCTACGGCCGGGGGAGCGTTCTTCATTTGCGCCGGCGCGTTGTCCTGAGCGACGGCCGGAACGGTCATCAGGACCGCGAGCGACGCCGCTGTGATGAGCTTCTTCATTTAGAGACTTCCTCCACATGTAAGCCGGCCCCGGAACGACCGAGACTCGTTATGTCCGGACAACGAGTTGATCGTCCGGACTGTTCCGACGGCAGACCGATCTTGCCGTGCGATGCAACGAATTTGGAAGCCTTGCTCGGTGCCGTTGTCACACCCGATGAGGAGGCGCAACGAACCGGTGAACACCGCGGCGGATCAGCGCCAACGAGTGCGTCCCGGCGGACTAGCCGGCCCTCGCTTGCCAGTTGCAAAGCCGGCAGCGCGTACGCGCCCGAAGGAACCGGAACGGCCCCTCTTGCCTAGCGTTGTCGTGTCACAACAACAGCCGAAGGAGGAAACTATGGCGAGTTCCACAGCACATCCCAACCATCAGTTGATTTCGAGCGAAGATGTTGAGGGAACCGAGGTCTACGGCGTCGGCAGCGAAAAAGTTGGCGAGATTGATCATCTCATGATCGATAAATTATCCGGAAGGGTCATCTACGCCGTGATGAGCTTTGGCGGCTTTCTTGGCCTCGGTCACAGCCACTATCCCGTTCCGTGGGCAGCGCTCAAGTATGATACCTCTCTTGCAGGTTACCGCACCGGGATCACCGAACAGCAGCTCAAGGACGCGCCGGAATTCAGCGATGACTTCATGGTCCGATCGCGCCTGGGAAACTAGCACCCATCGCCATTATGGTGTGAAGCCGTATTGGGACGCTTCGGCGACCAGCTAGTGCCCGCCGGCGATGGGCGGCAGTCAAGGAGGCCCTAAATCCGGGCTGCGCCGCAATCGCCATTGATGAGTTACCAAACCGGCGCAATTGCGCCGGTTTTGTCTTCTGAAAGCAAACGGCCCAATATTCCAAAGGACAGTCCCGCCCGATCCTGCTGTGAACGGCGACCTTTGGCGACGCACGGTGCATGGTGGATCTCCTGAGACAGCGCCGACGCTAGATCGGGAGCTCTCACGAAGCCGCAAGCGCGACAGTATTAAAGAGTTTCGTTGGACCAAGCCGCGCCTCGCTGCCCCACAGGAATAGGGGAAACGCTGGTGAACGTGCCTCCGTCTCACGTACTTGCAGGGGCGTCAGGGGTGGCGGTGTCGACAAATTGGCATCTCTTACGATCGGGCTTGGCATGCCGCGCGCGTACTCTTTAGCCGCTGAAGATTCGACTTCCGGACGATAGAGTTCAAACAGCGCTTCTACATCTGTTGAAGCCTGCCAGCGCTCGCGGCGCGACTCCGGAGTGCGGCTTCACTCACCATGCAATGCAGGGTGCTTGGAACAACCAGCATCTTGAAGTGCAGGATCCCGAGCAGGGGCTCGTAGAGATAGGGACTATCGCTAGGGTGAGCGGCTGGATGCTCCGTGTTCATCTTTACCATCGAACACGAAGCGATGACCCCGGGTTCCCCGCTGCGGAACAATGTGTCGCCCGCCGATGTTCAAAAGTCACTTAAACCTGGAGAACTCACATGCCCATCCTGCTTTGGCTCATCGGCGTGCCGATCACCATCGTCGTGCTGCTGATGTTGTTTGGCGTGGTGCACTTCTAAATTGACGTCTCGCCACGTTCAGCTGCTGTTCAGGCGTTCGCCGCCTCCTCTCGAGATGCAAGGACAGCCTTTGCGCCGCCAAGAGATGGCTGGTGGCTTCCGAGTGATGAGTTCGAATGGGTATCCGGTCGCGTGGGTCTATTCGAAAGATGCGTGGGTACGGGGCGCTGCCCCCGACAGTCTCTCGCACTCCGAAGCACTGCGCTATCGCCCGAGCCATCGCCCGACTTGCAGACCAGGACCATTAACCGGGCAGTGGTGGTTGCGGCGATAGTCTGCGGTTGAGGCACACCTCTCGCGTAGCCTCCTATCCAAGCAAGTCCTTAAACCTCGGCTCCCTTCCCCCTTCGGGAGCCGGGGTTTTTCTTTGGGCACACGGAGCCAAACGCCTTGAAGCGCCGTCGAAGGCGAATGACAGTGCACGAGTTAGAGCCTCCGAAGGAACTGCCTTGGAAGCCTTGCTTAAATATCTCCCCGGACCTCAGCCTGTTGCCGTCCGTTATAGCGCGACCACCGCCCTCGTGTTCGCTGCCTATGGCGTTCGCCTTGCCGTCGGGGACTACACCGGCGCTTACGGTTTTCTTTTCTTCTTTCTACCAATTGTCGCATCGGCGCTCATGTTCGACCGCAGCGCCGGCATCTTTGCCGTCGCTTTGAGCGTGTTCCTCGTGGCCACGCTGTTAGATTGGAGCGCCAAGCCTGGGGCGCACCTCATCGCTCTCTTGCTTTTTGCCCTCGTGGGAGCGTGCCTCGTTTTCATCGCTGAAGGGCTGCATCGCGCGCTTGAAACAGCAAACGCCGCCCAACGAGCGACCGCGCTGTTGCTTGAGGAGATGAGCCATCGCGTGAAGAACAAGTTCGCCATGGTGTCTTCGATAATCAGCCTCCAGGCGCGGCGGTCGTCACCTGAAGCGCGGCAGGCGCTCGAAGACATCGCGAGCAGAGTCAACATCATCGCGACGGTTCACAACTACCTTCAGCTTTCCCGGCATGAAGGCTTGATCGACATGTCCGAGTACCTGCCGAAGCTATGCGAGTCATTGAATGACGCTCTCCTCGGTCCGCGGGCAGTTTCGCTACATGCCACCGCGATTCCGGTAGAGCTGCCGCCCGACAAAGCGCTCACCATCGGACTCATCGTCAACGAGCTTGTGACGAATGCCATCAAGTACGCCTTCGAAGAGGGGCAGCCTGGGCACGTCCATGTCGATTTGAAACGGGACGAGGAGCGGTTTAGTGCTCACGGTCCGAGACAACGGGCGGGGCTATGCACCGACCTCGGAAGCTGGGCTGGGGACGACGTCTCGTTACAACGTTTGCAGCGCAGCTTGGCGGCTCTGCCACGTGGGAAGCGGCGCAAAGCGGCGGGTGCAAAATCATCATCGAATTTCCGTGCCGATCTTCTGACCCTGGCTCAACCGAACCTCTGCTTCCCGCAGAAGCCCGATGATCTGTTCAGTCGTGTACCGTTTCCGTGCCATTCCCTTCTCTCCTCAATCGAGGTTGGAAATAGCCGGATTCGCTCAATCAACCTGGTATCGGTTCAGGGGAGCAGACCAGCGGAGCTAGTGGCTGAGAATCCTGTGGCCGCCGTTCGCGTTGTCAGCTCAAGATCAGAAAGCGGCCCTCCTGAGTGCCGCTCGCAGTTGGCGGCTATGGGTCAGGAGCAGACATCACGGGTGACCCGGGTCTGACGTCAGCCTTGGGTCAGTAGTGACCGTTTCGACGTGACGGAGTCACGTCCGCTTCACCCCCACAGTGGACATCCGAGCTGTCTCCGCAGCCATCAGTTGCCCGCAAAGTGATATTGATCCGTCAAGTCGCGAGCAAATTTAATCAGTTCGCTGGTCGTGTCGGCCTTTGCCAGCTGATGCACCCACTTGGATCAATGGGTTAAGCGGGACTGATTATAGACCGTGAATTCTGTAATCGGAAACTTTCACCCTTGAAATCCCCCGTGCTGAGCCAGGCTCAGGGCTTGACCCACTGTGTTAGACTTTTTGTGCGTTGGGGTTTGGGCGTCCAGACAGAGCCAAGCACAAGGATCTTGATGAGCAACGTAGTTCCTTTAGTCCCACCCGCCGCGCACCTCATTCCTGAAGACCAAGTCACCCTCCAACGCCTCTCCGACATCCTCGATGTGACCTACTGCGAGTCCGTGATCGAGGATGAGGGCGACATCTACGTCACCGAAGGTGTCGAGATTCCTCTCTGGCTTCGTATCAGAACTGACGGCAAGCTCATCGTCATGTTCACTGCCTACGAAGCGGAGACGGAAATTTCCGCCGACAGGATCAACACCTTCAACGCTACGATCATCCTCCCGCAATTCTCGGGCGAAGGATCAGTACTGTGGGGACGTTACTGGCTGACGTACGACGGCGGCCTCAACGTAAGGCACTTCATCAAGATGCTGCGAAGGTTCAGCGGAGCATTCCGTACTGCGGTGGACGAGTTGAAACAGTCCATCGCCTGCGAGCACCCTACTTCACCTGGAACAGCTCCCACCGCTCGCGATTAGCCTCGCGCCACGGCTGCGACTTCACCTTGATCCAGCCGACGTTCTTGCCTGACTTGTAGGGCTGATGGCCGAGCTTCGACACGATGCCCTCGAGCCCCATCTTCGTGACGACCGCGAGCAGCTTCGCCGGGTCATCGAACTCATCTGAGTAACGAAGCGCATCGTCGTCGGCTTCGATCAGCAGCTCCCGCAGCGCCGCCTTGCGATTGACGAGCGGCAGCAGTCGCATGTCGCGGCCGTCTAGCTCGAGCAGATCGAAGCACCAGGCGCACAGGTTCTCGCGCTCGCCATTCATCAGAGCATCGAAGTCCGGCTTGCCGTCGCTGTCACACGCGACAAGCTCGGCGTCGATGATGGCCGAGTCCGCCGGCAGGCTCAGCACCTTGTCGCGGATCATCGCGAACCGCTTCGTCATGTCGACGCCGTTGCGGCTGAAGATCACGACGCGATCGCCGGCCTTGTGAAGCTGCATCCGCCAGCCGTCGAACTTGACCTCATGCACCCACTGCGGGCCAACGGGCGGCTCGCGCTTCAGGACAGGAGCGGCGGGGGTGATGAAGGCAATACGCTTCGGCATGCCGGCGATGTGGGGCGCCTAGAGTGGAAAAGAAAGCCCCGGCGCGAGGGTACGCACCGGGGCTCGGCCTTTTTAGGGGTCTGGACGCGGACGGGGGGACCATCCGCGTCTATCGGCGCGGCCTACGGGGGAGAAGGCCGACGCCCAGCCGTCACATATGCACCTTCGCCCTTCAGAACAATGAAGCGGTTGCGAAGCATTGACGTCATTCGTCGCTCTCATCGACGAGGCTGGCGATCGCCTTCGCCATCGCGAGAGCTTCGCGGGGCAACAGCTTATCCGGCGAAGCGGCCCGCGCTTGTCCCTCGAGTGCGTACACCCACGCCAGCACGTAGCCGTTGCTCGACACGATGCGAAAGCCACCTGGGATGGCATCGATCCGCCATGGCGGTGGATATCGCTCTCTCAGGCTTGTTGGCGGCATCCATCCGCTCTAGCCTAAAAAGAACGAAAGGGGAACAGAGTTAGGAAATTGGGCATACCATGACCTAGCTGCATCACACGAGATTGATGCGCGAAGGCGAGATCGCACTTTGGCGTGGCGGGAAGATCGTATGGCGGGGGGCAGTCGGCACTATCCTCGAGGCATCGCGTTCGATGCGGTGTCATTGAATGTCGACGACGGTGCTCGGCTGTCCCGGACGTTCGGCACGACTCCGGTGACGGCCGACATGGTGCGAGCGACAATTGCCGACTGGTGGGCTTACCCATGAAATCCGAAGTCTGGCCTCCGAATTAGCGGAGACTTAGCGGTAATGACTATCGTTGGCTTGGTCGCCGAGCTGTTGCTCCTCGTTTGGCAGGCGTCTTAGGAATAATTCATGGCGATCAATCTTCCGGTACTCGGCGACGAACAGTTTGGCCTCTCACGCTACCTCTCCGAGATACGCAAGTATCCCATGCTGGCGCCAGACGAAGAGTTCATGCTGGCGAAGCGCTGGCAAGAGCACGGTGATCAGGAAGCGGCCGAAAGGCTCATCACATCGCATCTGCGTCTCGTTGCAAAAATCGCCATGGGCTATCGCGGATATGGGCTTCCCCTCGGCGAGGTGATTTCAGAGGGCAATGTGGGCCTTATGCAGGCTGTGAAGAAGTTCGATCCCGACAAGGGCTTCCGTCTGTCGACTTATGCCATGTGGTGGATCCGTGCCGCCGTGCAGGAGTACATCATGCGCTCGTGGAGCCTCGTGAAGATGGGTACCACGGCCGCTCAGAAAAAGTTGTTCTTCAACTTGCGGCGCGCCAAGAGTCAGCTGCAAGCTTTGGATGACGGCGACCTACGACCAGACCAAGTCGAGAAGATTGCCACGAGGTTCGGGGTCACGGAAAAGGACGTCGTCTCCATGAACCAACGACTGGGCGGCGATACCTCGCTCAACGCCCAAGTGCGCTCTGATGCCGAGGGCCAGGAGTGGCAGGATTGGTTGGAGGACGATCAACCTTCGCAGGAAGAAGCTCTCGGCGAATCTCAAGAACTCGCGCAGCGCCAAAATTATCTTGAGCGGGCCCTCGGGCGTCTGAATGAGCGGGAGCGACGGATATTTCAAGCACGCCGTCTTTCCGAAGACCCCATAACCTTGGATGAGCTTTCGCAGGAGTTCGGGGTGTCACGCGAACGGATCCGGCAGCTCGAGGTACGTGCCTTCGAGAAGGTGCAGAAGGCCGTGAAATCAGCAGCTAGTTCGGACGACAGCGGCACGCTGCACTGAGCCGCTGCGCCTTCGTCGATCACATTCAGACGAAACCTCGCGGCCTAGTGCACCGCTCACGGTCACGGTCGTATGTGGGACATCCGTCAAGTAATGTTGGCCGCGGCCCAAACACACGCGCATAGGAGCGCGAGAGCAACAAGGAGCCGTATCGCCCCACGAATTCTGAGGTCCATCGTCCGCTCCACCTGCTCCTCAGGCGAGAAGGAGTAAGCGTCGCATACAGCGGCGAAGAGCGCTATCGCCCCGCAGAGCCCCCAGAGCATAGCAATTTGCTTCCACGTCAACCGCGTGGAAGACATCTATGATTTTCTTCCAAATCCACGCATCGAAGAAATCTATCAGCAAGACGAGCCTCAAACGTCGCGTTGTGTCTAAGCAGAATTAGTCAGAACGCGCGCTTTAGACCTTCGCAGTGGCCGTCTTTGTAAATCAGCGCCCAACCGCGTGCGAGACGAGCATGGTCTAGTGGCAGGAACGTCCTGCGCCCGTGCCGGTTCATAGGCCCACTTGACCCAAGGCTTGGGGAGCGTGAAGTCGACGTCGTGTAGATCGCCACTCACCACCGGTTGCCCCGGCGCTTCCTCGTTCGTTCTGGCGTTCCAATGGATCTTGGCCATCTTGGCGCCGTCAGGAAACGGTTTGCCGTTTTCGGGAATGCCAGCGTCCCCTCAGATTCAGCGCCCCTATTGATTATTCTCACCGCTCGAGGGCCGACGTCTGCTGTGGGAGGCGTTACAGGCTTGCTTGGTCGTCCTGGCGAAGCCTCGTGGTACATCGCCCCGACTTCCGCAAACTCGGCAAAGCAGACGTCGCGCCGACCGAGCAGCAGCGAAGCTCCGACGTCGGCTTCTGTATGAGGCCGTGTGAGAACCAGCGCTGAGGTTCTAGCGCGGCGTTGGCCACATCTGCGCCCCCTCACATCGCTCTCAGGAGCTGCCGCACCCCGAGGATCGCCATCACCCGCTTCAGATTGTAGGCCAGCACGTGCAGCGCCATCTCGGTGGCGACGTGCTTCAGCGTCTTCATCTTGAAGTGCGTGGCGCCCATCCACGCTTTGATGGTGCCGAACGGATGCTCGACGGTCGAGCGTCGCACGGTCATCGCATCTGGGCGCCGGTCTAGCCGTTCCTGGGCTCGCTCCAGCAGTACAATGCTTCGCTGGATCGGCGGGGTTTTCACACACCCTCGTATAGAAGCGGACGTCAACGCTGAGCGGTCACATCGTCTGCTTTGGGCCAACAAGAGACGAAGGCCACGAACAAATCGCTGCCTGAAAGCGGATGAAATATTCGCGTCATGCTCGCGGCATTCAGTCTGGAAGGTCCACCGCTCAATTTGGCGAACGCCGGATCAGGACCGGCGGGCAGCGAATTCGTCGACTGGAGATCAGCTTCAGCCACGGCGCCGCGTGGAAGATGCTCATCGGTGCGTACATCAGCGCCATCCCGTTCATCCGCGATGCGTCCTGCACGCCCATGCAGAGCGTGTCGGGTTGACCGCTGAACAAGCCCGTCCACAGCGCCATGATGGCAAAGGTTGGTGCGGCGGCGAGACCGAGCAAGTCGGCTACGCCGGGAGCGGCTTGGCTGCTCCCGGTAGGTCCGCTGATCAGAACCTCATTCGTGTGAGCCTTGATCATGGCGCCCTCCTTACGCGCGCCCGCTGCAATAGGAACCGGTCGACGACGCAGCTTTCACCGGCGAATCCGGCTCGTAGCGATCGTGATGACGCACCCACTCCATCTTGTGGACCACGTCCCGCTCTGCGCGGCCTTTCGGCGTCAGGTCGAGCAGGCGGTACGTCCCCATCATCACCTCCACACCGCGGCCGTAGGTCGAGTAGGTGTGAAACACGTCGCCCACATCGTCCTTCCAGAACACGCTGACGCCGGGCCATTCCTCGCCGGTCAGAGGCCACTTGCCGTAGTTGTAATTGATCTCGCCTTTGGCCACTTCTTCCGGCGTGAAGCTCACCCGAAAATCATAGTTGAAGCTGTTGCCATGCGAGGACAGCCACTTGAACTGCCAGCCCATACGCCGGCGAAAGCGCTCGATCTCGGCCAGCGGCGCGCGCGAGATGGCCACGAACGTGACGTCACGATGCGCCAGGTGAGCGGTCATGCCGTCGGCGTGATCGGCCATGATAGGAGCAGCTCGGGCAGCCCTGCTCCCAGCCCGGCGCCAGCATGAAATGCTGCACCAGGAGCTGGCAGCGGCCGTCGAACAGATCGGCGAGCGTCACCTTGCCGTCGGGCCCGTCGAAGACATAGTCCTTGTCGACGCGGACCCAGGGCAACTGCCGGCGCAGCTGCGCGACCTGATCGCTGCGCCGCGTCAGATCCTTCTCGGCGGCGAGCAGATCGCGCCGCGCTTCGAGCCACTTTTCGCGTGATACCGTCATATGGGCCGTCATTGTGCTTCCCCTTTCATGGCCCGGCACTTGCCGGGCGTTGATCGTGAGATAGGTTTACAGTCGGCCGTCGGACGGTCGGGAGTGACAAGTGTGTCGGGATTTCATGTGTCGGAACTGCAATGGACTCACTGACCACCGCCGCGGCGCGCGCGGTCGCGTCGGGTGACGCGCTCGGCGCGCTGAATTATATCGCCTTGCGCGACGATCCACCGGCACTGGCGCTCCGCGGCATTGCGATGGCGCAGCTCGGCGACCTGGATCGCGCCAAGACGCTACTGCGGCGCGCGGCGCGCGCCTTCGGCCCGCGCGAGGCCGTCGCCCGCGCGCGTTGCGTGGTCGCCGAGGCTGAGATCGCGCTGGTCTCGCGCGATCTCAATTGGCCCATCAACGCGCTCGAAGCCGCGCAGGCGTCGCTTGAAAAGCACGGCGACCGCGCAAACGCGGCGCATGCGCGCTATCTGGCGATCCGCCGCCTGCTGCTGATCGGCCGTCTCAACGCCGCGGAACGCTTGTTAACCGGCTTCGATCCTGCACCGCTGTTGCCGGCCTCACGGGCGGGCCATGAACTGGTCGTTGCCGGGATCGCGATGCGGCGGCTGCGGATCAAGACGGCACGCGCCGCCTTGGCAGGGGCCGGACACGCCGCGCATCAAGCCTACATCCCTTCGCTCACGGCTGAGGTCGAAGGTGCGGCGCGTGTGCTCGACGCGCCGGCGGCGCGGTCTATTGCGTGCGGCGAAGAGCGCGTTCTCCGGCTCGACGAAGTCGAAACTCTTACTGGCGTCGAAAGCGCTCGTCGTCGATGCCTGCCGGCGCGCGGTCTGCCACTCCGGCAAGGTGATCTCGCTGGAGACGCGCCCAGTGCTGTTCGCGCTTGCCCGCGCACTCGCCGAAGCTTGGCCCGGCGACGTGTCACGCGCCGCGCTGCTCGCGCGCGCGTTCCGCGCCAAACATGCCGATGAATCGCATCGCGCGCGGCTGCGCGTCGAGATCGGCCGCCTGCGCAAGACGTTGCGTGAGGTCGCCGGCATCGACGCGACCAAGGATGGCTTTGCGCTCGTGCCGCGCCGCGCCCGCGACGTGGTCGTGCTCGCCCCGCCCACGGACGAAGCGCACGCGACAGTGCTCGCTCTGCTTGGGGACGGCGAAGCATGGTCGAGTTCGGCGCTGGCGCTGGCGCTTGGCGCCAGCCAGCGCACCGTGCAGCGCGCGCTCGACGATCTGACGGCGGACAGCAAGGTGCGGGCGATCGGCCACGGTCGGGCGCGCCGCTGGATGGCGCCGCCGGTGCCGGGTTTCCCGACAACCTTGTTACTCCCGGCCTCGCTGCCCGGTGGCTAGGGTGAGCGCATCGACCGAACGGCATAGAGGATCACGTCATGAAACGAACAGCAGCCAACATCGTCCGCGAATACGGTCCTTTCCGGACGTCACGACATGTGCATGGGGTCAGCTATGACGGCGCCAATGTCTGGATTGCGACCGGCGACACGCTGAATGCCGTCGATCCCGAGCAGCGGCAAGACGGTGCGCAAGCTCAATGTCCCGGCGCAGGCCGGCACCGCCTTCGACGGCCAGCACCTCTTCCAGATCTCAGGGGACCGCATCCAGAAGATCGATCCGGAGAGCGGCCGCGTGATCGCGACGATACCGGCGCCCGAGGGCGGCGCATCCGGAATGGCCTGGGCGGAAGGGACGCTTTGGGTCGGCCAGCATCGCAACCGCAAGATCCATCAGGTCGATCCGCGAAACCGGCGCGATCCTGCGCACCATCGAGTCGAACCGCTTCGTTACCGGCGTCACCTGGGTCGGCGACGAACTCTGGCACGGTACCTGGGAAGGCGAGCAAAGCGATCTGCGCCGGATCGACTCCGAAAACAGGCGAGGTGCTAGAGCAGATCGACATGCCGCCGGGTGTCATCGTATCAGGCCTCGAGTCGAACGGTAGCGATACGTTCTTCTGCGGCGGCGGCAACAGCGGAAAGGTGAGAGCCGTCCGCCGGCCCAAGTGAAACTCCGCTGCTAAGCAGAAGTGTGAGTACAATCGTCGCGAAGGTGCCAACAAGTACGATGACGCGTGTCCGCTCCTGGCAACGTCCGTAAGGCAGCCAAGGGTCATTAGCGTCGATGCTATTGTCGGCGTCACGTCCGGTCTACTTCCGACAGCGGGCCAACACGGCGAGGCTCGGCGGTGAGCGCTAGGGTCAATAGCCGACGTTGCTGAAACAAGGCGTCGAGTTTTGGTTAGCTGTTCGAACGTCGCCAAGTGGCTGGCGCCGTGCCGAATGCCTTCTTGAACGCACGGGAGAATGCGGCCTCTGAATCGTAGCCGACAATCTCGGCAACCTGTGCGAGGGACGCATTTGTATTGCGAAGCTTCTGAGCCGCGACCTCCATGCGCCAACTGGCGAGGTAGTGCATCGGCGGCACGCCGATCAGACGAATGAAGCGGTCGGCCAGTGCCGAACGCGACAGGCCGACTTCGCGGCCAAGGTCATCGACGGTCCAACGCCGAGTGGTGTCGCGATGCAGCAGCGCCAATGCCCGCGCAACGAAGGGCTCGCGCAAACCGGCGAACCATCCGGTCTGGCCATCTGGCAAAGTTTCCGCGTAACGCCGCACCGCCTCTACGAACAACAGCTCCGAAAGCTTCGCCAGCACCGTCTCGGATCCCGCACGGCCAGCGGACACCTCTTCAGCAGCGTACTGGAATGTCGAGCGTATCCATTCCGCAGCCCCACCTTCCTCGACGTTGAGTTTGAGCAGAGGCGGCAGGGTAGAGATAACGGGATTGCCTTTGGCGCTGTTGCTGCCGAGGAAGCCGCAAATCATTCGCGTGCGTTCGCCGGCGCCCCCATGGTGGATAGAGAACAGGCCGCCGTCCTTCGGCGGGTGAATAATGTCACTGCCCACTACCGGAGCGACGCTCAGATCACTGCCGATCAGATGCAGATCATTTCGCGGCAGCAGAACAACCTCGCCGGCCCCGACCACGAGTTCCTTTCCATCCTCACCCTCGACTCGGATGCGAAAGCTCACCCTCGATGACGTAGTGATAAATGATCAGGTGGGACGCAGGCCCGAGCGCAGGCGCGCAATGTTCGGGCGACAGGCGTCCCGCAACGCACCACGGCGCGAAGAACTCGGCGTGCAAAAACACGCCGCCGGTCAAATTCGCTACCTTCAAGACGTCGGACAACGCGTCCATGTCTGCCTTCTACTAGCATCCGGTGTTTCGGTCATGTCTCCCGGTGGGGCCGTCATAGAGCCTCCCCGCCTGCCGGCGTACGAATTGGCAGCTTCAGCCGACGGCACACCCTCTGGGAGAGGAGACCGAAAATGAATGCGATCGATAAAGTCCCCCACAGCGAACGGTATGCGCGCTGCATTGAGACGTCCAAACGGATGCGTTGGGATATAGACGAGGACGTAATCCGGGGGCGCCGCTTCGATGTTGCCCATAAATTCCTTCCGGATGGGCTTTCCCTGGCCAATGCGTTCACGACCCTGTCGGCCGATGAAAAGAGGTTCGTGAGCCAGATCCAGGGCCGCACCTACGCCAATGTCTTTGGGCTGGTCGAGCGCTTCATCAATGCCAAGGTCCTCGAACTGAGCCACGATCACTGGTTCGGCGATCAGGTTGCGCTTGAGGCGCTGGTTCGGTTCAGCGACGAGGAGTTGAAGCACCAAGCGCTGTTCCGCCGCATCGACACGATGATCGGCGACGTTCTGCCCGGCGGCTATCGCTTCGACGTCGACCCTAACGTCGTCGCCCACGCCGTGCTCGGCAAGAGCACCTGGGCGGTGCTGGCACTAACACTGGATATCGAGCTGTTCACCCAGCTCCACTATCGCCAGAGCATTGACCCCGACAGCGAGCTCTCCGAATTGTTTAAGGACGTCTTCCTCTATCACTGGAGGGAGGAAAGCCAGCACGCGATCCTCGACGAACTCGAGTGGCTGCGCCACGACGCCGGGCTGACGGCGGAGGAACGCGACCGGGCAGTCGATGAGTTCATCGACTTGGTTGGCGCGGTGGACGGCGTTCTGCAAGGCCAAGCCAAAGCCGATGCAGGTTACTTCGCAATGAAGTGCGGACGTGCGGTCGACGAGGCCGAGGAGCAGGCCATCGAGGCCGCATTCCTCAAGGCATACCGCTGGCAATACATCCACTCGGGCGCCCAGCACCCGCAGTTCGGGAAGGTGCTGTCGAGCCTGATCACCGAACAGCCAGGGTCAGCGGATCGCAGGCCGCGCTCGCCACGCTCGTCGGACAGCCCGACGATCGTGTCGTGATCATCTGCTCGTGCAATTCCCTCAGTGACAGCCAAGTGCGGGCCGCGGCTGACCAATACGGCGGCCTGCGCGTGACGCAAGTGCATTCCTCGCTCGGTTGCCGGCCACGGTGCGGGAGTTGCTTCGCTACAATACGGGCGGTCCTCAGACGAACAGCACCGGCGGCGCAACGTCGTGCGCGTCGGCGGCCGCGATAAGATGCAATGGGAGAGCCCAATGAACCCGAACAAGGCACTCTGGGAAAAAGGTGACTTCACACGCATTGCCGCAAGCATGCGCGAGAGTGGTGAAGCGCTTGTCGGCAAGCTTGGGGTCAAGAACGGGCTCAAGGTCCTGGACCTTGGCTGTGGCGACGGCACGACGGCGCTACCTGCTGCGAAACTTGGCGCCGACGTGCTTGGCGTGGATATCGCCCGCAACCTTGTCGAGGCAGGGAACCGGCGTGCCCGGGAGCAGGGCCTCGCGAACCTCCGGTTCCAGGAAGGCGATGCGACTGATCTGGCCGGGCTGCAGGACAAGACGTTCGACCTCGTCGTCAGCATCTTCGGCGCCATGTTCGCGCCGAAGCCGTTCGATGTCGCGAAGGAGATGGTGCGTGTGACCCGCCCCGGCGGGCGGATCATCATGGGCAACTGGATTCCCAACGATCCGACCCTGGTCGCGCAGATCCTGAAAATCAGTGCTGCCTACACGCCGCCACCGCCTGAGGGGTTCATCAGCCCCATGACGTGGGGAATCGAGGGCAACGTGATCGAGCGATTTGCGAGCGCTGGTGTCCCGCCGGGCAATGTGTCGTTCGTCCGGGATACGTACGTGTTCAACTTCGCAAGCGCGCCGTCCGAGGCCGTGGATGCATTCCGGCGCTACTACGGCCCCACCATGAACGCGTTCGAGGCGGCGGAGAAGAACGGACGCGCCGACGAACTAAAGAAAGAATTGGATGCGCTGTTCGAGACCCAGAACACCAGTTCACGGAAGGACGCCACGTCGATCCCCGCAACTTTCCTGCGCGTGACAGTACGGGTCGCTTAAGACTCAGCGCCTTTTCGGTTCCAGCGGACAGTGTCCGCTTTGGGTCAGAAGCGGACGGCAACGCAGTCGCTCTCATGGTCCGCTTTGGGCCAACAGCAGACATCGACCGTATCGCTGCGAACTCAGCTAAGGGCAGGCGGCCATTAGCCCGATAGCGGGATCGTCACGTTCGGCTCTTCGATCCAGCAGCACTAAGCGGTCAACCAAAGGACTGGGGTGCGGCCAGCAGTGCTGCGAGGACGCGCGTGAAAGCCGGAATGCGGGCGTGCATTTGGATCTTCTGGCGCGACGAAAATAGCCCACCCGCCATGAGCCAGTCGGTTCGCGACCAGCACCTCGCAAACCGGAGCCCCGCCTATTCGACGGATGGATTTCGCGCCTAATCCTTCGTGGCGCCTGTCGTATCCTTCGGGTCCGCTGCGGTCAGTTGTGATGGACCCAGCTTGATGGTGAGCTTGTCGAGTTTGCCGGTAAAGCGGAATGGTGGCTGGTAGTCCTTGTCTTCGACGCTCAGGCGGGTATCGACGCCGACATCGAAGGACTCATCGACGTCAGTGATGGACGGGATGGTGTGCGGGATCGTCTTGCTATCGACTTCCTTGCCGTCCACCGAGAGGACGCCGGTGCCGCCTTTGGCCATGCCGGGGCCGTCGTATTTGAAGTCAAACATGACGGTGTGTTTTCCCGGTGAGAGCGCTTCCTTGCCTTCCCAGCGGAATCTCTCGACCGCCAGGAGGTTGTAGAGTGAAGACCGGCTTGCCCTTCAGCAGGTAGAGACCGTAGCCGCCGAAGCGACCGCCGTTGCGTGTTGAGCATGCCTTCGGCCCCGCCTTCGGGTACGTCAACCTCGGCGGTGATGGAGTAGGACTTGGCACAGCGTGTTGGGCACGCTGCCTTCCGGCAAGCCGGTCATCTCTCCCGAGTAGGTGAACTCGGTCCGGCCGGCCGTCGAGCTCGGTCGCGCGGTGAGCAAGCGTGGCGAGGACGGAATTATCCAGCGGGAACACCTGATATTTCTCCGCTTCCACGAGGAACAGTTCTTGCAGCTCCTTCAGCTTGTCGGGATACTTAGCCGCGAGATCGTTGTTCTGCGAGTAGTCTTCGTCAATGTTATAGAGCTCCCATTTGTAGCCATTGAGCACCTCGGGCATCGGGGCCGTGCCCATGAGCCACGAGGGTTGCGGCGGCGGCGTCGCGGCCATCCAGCCGTCGTGATAGATCGCGCGGTTGCCGAACATCTCGAAGTATTGCGTGTCGCGCCTGGACTTGGCTTTCTCGTTCGCCTTGTCCCACGTGTACGCCATGCTCACGCCTTCGATAGGTTTCTGGCGCGATGCCATTCACCATCACCGGCGCCTGGAATGCCCGTCGCTTCGAGAAGCGTAGGCACGATGTCGATGACATGATGGAACTGAGTGCGGATGCCGCCCGTGTCCTTGATGTGGCCGGGCCAGGACATGACCATGCCCTGCCGCGTGCCGCCGAAGTACGAAGCAACCTGCTTGGTCCATTTGAACGGCGTATCGAAGGCCCAGGACCACGCGACCGACATATGCGGAGTCGGTCTCTGCAGAGCCCCACGACATCGTAGAACTTCAGTTGCTCTTCAACCGGGACATTGATGGCTTGGATCGCAGCCATGTCGAATGGTGTGCCGACCGTGGAACCTTCCGCGCTGCGTGCCGTTGTCGCCAGCGATGTAAATGATGAGCGTGTTATCCAGCTTGCCCAAGTCCTCCACCTGCTGGATGACCCGGCCGATTTCGTGATCGGTGTAGGCCGCATACGCGGCAAAGACTTCAGCCTGGCGGATGAACAATTTCTTCTCATCGGCGGAGAGCGTATCCCACTTCGGCAAGACTGTCCGGCCATGGCGTGAGCTGCGTATTCGCCGGGATCACACCGAGCCTCTTCTGGTTGGCAAAGATCGTCTCGCGCAACTCATTCCAGCCCTTGTCGAAGAGGTGCATGTCGCTGATCTTCTTGATCCACTCCGGCGTCGGGTGATGCGGCGCATGCGTGCCGCCGGGGACGTAATAGAGGAAGAACGGCTTGTCCGGCGCGGCGGCATTCAGCCCTTTCAAGTAACTGATCGCCTCGTCCGCCAGGTCGGTAGTTGAGGTTGTAGTCGGGCTTCCCGACCGACGGATAGATCTGGGTGTGATCGCGAAACAGATAGGGCGTCCACTGGTTGGTCTCGCCGCCCATGAACCCATAGAAATACTCGAAGCCCATCCCGCTGGGCCATTGATCGAACGGACCGGCCTAGCGCTGTATTGATAGGTCGGCGTGTTGTGGTTCTTGCCGAACCACGAGGTCGAGTAGCCATTGTCCCGGAGAATGGTGCCGATGGTGGCCTTGTCCTTGGGGATGACGCTGTCGTAGCCCGGATAACCCGGTGGACATTTCGCCGATCACGCCGGTGCCCACGGAGTGGTGGTTGCGACCGGTAATGAGCGCCGCCCGCGTCGGCGAGCACAGTGCGGTGGAGCAGAACTGCGTGTAGCGCAGTCCCGCCTTCGCAAGGCGATCCATGGACGGCGTCGGGATGACGCCGCCAAAGGTGCCGCTGACGCCATAGCCCTGATCGTCGGTCATGATCGAGCAGCACGTTGGGCGCGCCCTTGGGCGGCACCACGGTTGGGGGCCAGCCGGGTTTGGAGTCCGCCGCGCTGAGGTTGGCCTTGCCAGAAAAGGGGGGCGGCGGATTCGGGATATACCTTCCGTCGATCGTCGTGGTGGCGCTGGGCGAGCCTGGCACGCCAGTCGTCTCTTGTGCCATCACGGGTAGGGCCACCAGGAGGGCTAGGGTGCTGGCTGTCACTGATAGCAGGGTCGATCGGGTCGACTTCTTTCCTGGCGCACCGCATGATTTCGCGATCGCCAAGCTGCTCTCAGACGAGAGTTGCGTTGTCGCACTGGGTATGCTGCACGCAAATGACATGACCAACTCCTGTTGTCGCGGTTTTTGCGTTCTCGCGGTGTTCAGCTTCGCATGATGCATCGAATCCCGACGTGGCTCGCCGACGTATCGACGGGTTCAGGATGACGAGCTGCCGGTCGATAGCGTCGGCAGTAGTTCGGTGCACAGAGGTGCGATCCACCCTTCAACACCTTCCTCGGGATTTTGATCTGAGGCTGAGCGGGATCGTAACTTTGCTCGGCGGATGGGCCGCGCGGGTTCTCCGGTATGCAGCACGCCTTCGGCGCGTCCGCAGGGTGCTTGGGCACGAACCAGTCGGACGTCCACTCCCACACGTTGCCGATCATGTCGTAGAGGCCGTAGCCATTCGCTGGGTACGCGCCTACAGGTGAGGTGCGCTCGTACCCATCGAGCCGTGTATTCTCGCGGGGGAAATCGCCCTGCCAGGTGTTGGCCATCTGCTTGCCGCCAGGTGCGAACTCATCGCCCCAGGCGAACTCCGTCGCTTCCGCGCCGCCACGGGCAGCAAACTCCCACTCGGCTTCGGTCGGCAATTGCTTGCCCGCCCATGCCGCATAAGCTTCCGCATCTTTGTAGGCGACGTGCACAACGGGATGATTGTCGAGGCCCTTGATCCAGGTGCCGCGCCCATAAGGGCGACGCCAGTTGGCACCAAAGCGGAACTCCCACCACTGGCTCCAATCGCGCAGATCGACAGATGTCGAAGGCGGCCGGAAGACGAGCGATCCCGCCTTCAACATATGAGGCAGTGCGCCCGGATAGTCTTTGGCGTCGGGTGCAATCTCGGCGAACGTGACGTGGCCGGTCGCATCCACGAACTCGCGAAACTGTTTATTGGTGACGGGTGCCGGATCCATCCAGAAGCCATCAACGGTCACGCGATGGACCGGAGCTTCTTCAGGGTAATGGCGATCGGATCCCATTGCGAACGTGCCGCCCGGGACCCAGATCATCTCGTCTTGCGCGAGCTTTGGTAGGGGCGACGGCATAGCCCCCTTCCTCCAGCGGACCGACGGCACGAGGCCTTTGAGCGTGGCTCTCTACGGCCGGTCCGCTAGGGACATAAGACCACAGTGTCCTGATAATCGGCAATCTGATCCTTCGTTCAATTTGTCCTGTGATGCCTTGGGCACGCCAACCGGTGCCACTGCCTGTTACGCTTGGTCGTTGCGTTAGTCCCGAACGGTGGTGACGCCATGGTTTCGCGTTGGGTTGCATCGCAAAAAACTAGGGCGCTCCTTGCGCTGTTCCTCGGTTTCGTCACGACGATCGGAACGGTTAGCACAGCGGCGGGCGCAGAGCGCAGCTCCGGCGCGGCCAGCAATCAATGGAAGCTGAGCTTCACGCCTTACGGTTGGCTGCCATGGTTGCAGGGTGAGCAAACCGTGAAAGGTCGGACCGTAGAACTTGATGTTGATCCGATCCAAGTCATCGACCACCTCGAGCGCGTACCATTCATGGGCTATGCGGAGGCCCGCAAAGGTCCAATCTCGCTGTACGGCGACATCTTCTATGCAAATCTTGGTCTCTCCGCGGGGGGCGTGAAATCGCGAAGCGCGAGGCCTGAGATCGCTGGCACACTGAGCGGTGCTCTGGGCGTGGACTTCGAAGAACTCGTCATCGAGGCGGGCGGCGCTTACGAGATCACCAAGTGGGGTAGCAGTACGGCGATCGATGTCCTCGCTGGAGCCCGTTACTGGCGCCAGGAGATGAGCATCAATCTCGCGCTTACCGGGTCATCGGACGTAGGTGGATTGGACGTGTCCCGCGGCGTTGCCGTCGCGCGCGGCGGCGGCGTGGACTGGATCGATCCGCTTGTGGGCGCACGGATCCGACATCAGTTGGCGCCTGGCCAGGTGCTGTTGCTGCGCGCAGATGTTGGGGGCTTTGGCGTGGGGAGCCAATTCTCATGGAACGCGCTTGCGGCCTACAGCTGGGATATAGCGGTGTACGATGGCGTCACTTATTCAGGTGTTTTGGGATACCGAGCTCTGGACGTTGACTATGAGCAGGGCTCGGGCCGAAACAAATACGAATACGATGTGCTGCAACACGGACCGGTCACGGGTCTGACCATCGGGTTCTAATTTCGCTTTGAGCACGTGGACCAGGCCTAGGGCTGTCCCCCATCAGCTGTTTGACATCCCCCCAGGTTGAACTATCGGTCGCATCGGCATCAGGCCTAAAGGTTCAGTACGCCAGTTTTCCTGTTCCCTCGAGAAAACGGCCCGCCTGTGGCCTTGTGGCGTTGTGGACGCTGGTTCCTCCCCCCGGACTGGCGTCCTTTTTCTTTGTCGGTCATCCGACGGTAACCCGCGCAGCTTATAGCGACAGGAACAACCACGGCGCCGCTCATGTCGGGTGTCGCCTCCGTCTTCCGAGGCTCACGATGACAAAGCAATCCTATCCGCCCGGCACTGTTTTGATGCGTCCCATGTTGGATGATCTTGCGCGCAACTGGTGGCTCGTCCTTTTCCGCGGCGTTGGCGCAATCACCTTTGGGCTGCTCACCATCATGTGGCCGGGGCTGTCATTGCTGACGCTCGTTGTGCTGTTTGGTGCATTCACACTCTTCGACGGCGGGCTCGCTATCGGCGCGGCGATTATGGGCGGCGCGCCGCAGCCGCGCTGGTGGCTGGCGTTGGTCGGTGTTCTTGGCATTGCGGCCGGAGCGATCACGCTGATGTGGCCTGGCATCACAGGATTCATTCTTCTGTTGTTCATCGCGGGTTGGGCGATAGCAGCAGGCGTGTTTGAAATCATAGGGGCTCTTAAGCTGCGCAAGGAAATCGAGGGAGAGTGGTGGCTTGTCGCCGCGGGCGTCCTATCGGTGTTATTTGGTGTGCTGATCCTAATGTTCCCCGGTATCGGCGCGCTTGGCGTTGCCTTTGCCATTGGATGGTTTGCGATCGTCTACGGGGCGTTGCTGGTCGGCTTCTCCTGGCGGCTCAAGAAGCACGCGGCGGTCAGAATCTAAATTCGTCTCATTAGACGTGCGAGGCGATCCGAACGCCGTGCCAGAGTGACTCGCGTCTTCGCGGCGGACGTCCGCCTTGGGCCATGTGTGGACGGCTCCTGGCTGTCAAGGGATCGAGTACGTTGCAGGGCTGGTCGGAGCAGCCATCTGTTCGGCCTACGAGTGCGGCTCACAGGGCCGCTGGCCATAATGCCCTCCGCGGATCGGGTCCCGGTCAACGGCTCGCATTCGTCGATGCTCTGGCCCATGTGGGTTGTCCCGATTACCGGTTCGACGGGTCCTGCATTACGTGCTGTCTGCCCTTTCCAGCCGTCACACCGCGCCCTCCGACGCGATCTCGTTCCTTATCGTCTCGCCTTTAGCGGGCGAGCGCCATGGGTTCGCGATAACGCTCGCCCTTGGCCATCATCGCCCAAGCCATACGCGCCAGCTTGTTGGCGAGCGCGATCGCGGCGACCTTCGTCGGCCGCCGCTCGAGCAGCCGGGCAAGCCAGGGGCGATGTTTGAGCCCGTGGATCTTGGCGTAGCGGATGACCGCCAGCGCACCGGCCGTGAACAGGCTGCGCAGGTCGCGGTCGCCTTGCTTGGTGATACTGCCGAGCCTCTCGCGCCCGCCGCTCGAGTTCTGCTTCGGCACGAGGCCGATCCACGCCGAGAAGTCGCGGCCCGAACGGAACGCCTTCGGATCAGCAACGCTGGCCACCAGCGCGGTTGCTAGTGCAGGACCGGCACCGGGCAGCTCATCCAGCCGGCGGCTCATCTCGTCCGAGCGGTGCCAGGCGTTGATGTGCCGGTCGAACTCCAGTGCGCCTTCAGCCGACTGAGCAGAGCGCCGAGCGCTTCGAGACAAGCGCGCGCCATCTCTGGAATGCGGTCGTCTCGCTGATCGGCAATGGCGTAGAGCAGTTCCTCCACACCATTGCGTCCCACCGGAGCGACAATGCCGAACTCGGCCAGATGAGCGCGGATCGTGTTGATGATCGCAGTCTGCTGGCGGATGAAGAGATGCCGCGTACGATGCAGCATCAGGCAGCTTTGCTGTTCGGGCGTCTTGGTTGGCACAAAGCTGTACGGCCTCACAGATGGCTTCGGCATCTGCCGCATCGTTCTTCTGGCGTTTGACATACGGCTTCACGTAGGCCGGAGGAATCAACCGCACGGTATGGCCAAGAGCCTGTAGCTCTCGTGACCAATGATGCGAAGTGGCGCACGCCTCTATGCCGACTATGCATGGCGACAGTTTCTTGAAGAATGCGAGAACATACCGGCGCTTCAGCTGCCGGCGCACGACGACGCTGCCCTGCGCGTCGACGCCATGAACCTGAAACACAGACTTTGCGATGTCGAGGCCGATCGTGGTGATTGCCAGCATGATGAGCTCCTCCGGATCCTGGTCGCCTTATCGGCAACCAATTCCAAGGCGCTTGCGCGCCCCGTGGGAGGAGCCGTCCACAGCATCAAAAGCAGACGTCGCACAAGGGCATGAGGCACGTTCTGAGCAACGATTTCCGGCCCTCAGAAGGCGCCGGACTGAAGGCTCACGGATCAGACCAACGTACAGTCAATGGATGTCCAAAGGTCTGACTGGCCGTGGCCAAAGGTCTGATACCTCGTCGCACCAATGGGCAACTATTCGCCGGACCTTCGGACCTGACGCGGGCGGCTAATCCCGGGCTACCTTCTGCGCACGGATTATATCCCGACGGAATGTCGAGGCCAGTGCGCACCGGACTACCCACCGGTGCATTCGCAAAGGAAGAGCCAGATGGTCCAGTACATCAAAAGCGATCTCGAATTCATCCTCGCGCAGATCAAGATCGCCGAGGCGCATGCCGCAGGCCAGCCGCTCTATGGACCCGGCGGCCTGATCCCGACATACAACCTCGCCTGGGGCCTGCGGACGGTCGATGGCACAAGCAATCACCTGCTTCCGGGCCAGGAAAAGTGGGGAGCGGCCGGCAATCAGTTCCCGGAACTGGTCGATGCCACCTTCGATCCTGCCCAGAACATCCCTCCGGGCTTTGGCCCTCCCGGCCCACCGATTCCGACCTCATACAATCCTTCGAACAATCCTGGTTCGATGGTTTTTGATTCAATGCCCCGCACTATCTCCAACCTGCTGGTCGATCAGACCCTGGGCAATCCGGCGGCGATTCTGACTGCGCTGGAGCGCGCCGGGGCCGCCGAGCCGATGCTCGACCTGCCTGCCGTGACGGCAATCTATACGGTGTTCAAGCCGGCATCTGACGCCGAATACCAAGCCAGGGTCGTTATGCAGGCAGCCGTGGCGGACTTCAACGACGACCCCCTGAACCCGGACGGTGATCGATGCCCGTGATGCCGCGGTCGCAGCCCACGCGGTGACCGTAGCTGCTCTTGATGCTGCGCGCGGCGTGCGCGATGCGGCCCTCGAGCCGTTCGGCATCGAAATGCAAGGCGACAACGTCTATTTGCCCAACATCGCGCCGGACGAAGGACTCTCCGCCCCGTTCAACTCGTGGTTTACCCTGTTCGGCCAATTCTTCGATCACGGCCTCGACCTCGTCAACAAGGGCGGCAGCGGCACGGTCTTTGTTCCGCTGCAACCTGACGACCCGCTCTATGTCGAGGGCAGCAATACCAACTTCATGGTGCTGACCCGGGCCACTGTTGCTCCCGGCCAGGATGGCGTGTTCGGCACCGCTGACGATGTTCGTCCGGTCAACACCACGACCGCCTATGTCGATCAGAACCAGACCTACACCTCGCACTCCTCCCACCAGGTGTTCCTGCGCCAGTACGTGCTGGACACGAATGGCCTGCCGGTCGCAACCGGCAAGCTGATCGAGGGCGCCAACGGCGGCATGGCGACCTGGGGCGAAGTCAAGGCGCAAGCCGCGGCCACGCTCGGCATCCTGCTCACCGACAGCGACGTGGGCAGCGTGCCGCTGCTTCGGACGGATGCCTATGGCAACTTCATTCCGGCCGCGAATGGCATGCCGCAGCTGATCACCGGCGTTGGCGTCGACGGGATTCCCAACACGGCAGACGATATCGTCGTCGTGGGCAACATTGCAGCTCCGATCGCCACGACTGGCGCCATCCGCACCAACAGCGCGTTCCTGGCCGATATTGCCCACGAGGCCGTGCCGGTCGGCAAGATCGCCGACGGTGACATCACCATCGGCCTGGCCAATCCAGGCAACGGCGATACGGAATACGACAACGAGCTGCTCGACGCGCATTTCATCGCCGGCGACGGTCGCGTCAACGAGAACATCGGCCTGACCGCTGTCCACCATGTGTTCCATGCCGAGCACAATCGGCTGGTCGAACACACCAAGGATACCGTGCTGGCGAGCAACGACCTGGCCTTCATCAATGAATGGCTCGGCACCGACATCGCAGATCTGGCGGCCATCGATACACAGGCCGAACGCGATGTCCTGAAGGCCGACATCGCGCGCTGGGATGGCGAACGCCTGTTCCAGGCGGCGAAGTTCGGCACCGAGATGCAGTATCAGCACCTCGTGTTCGAGGAATTCGCCCGCAAGATTCAGCCCAACATCAACGTCTTCCTGGTTCCCGACGGGTTCGACACCACGATCGATCCGTCGATCGTGGCTGAGTTCGCCCACGTCGTTTATCGCTTCGGCCATTCGATGCTGACCAAATCCATCGACCGTTTCGATACCGACCTTTGCCGCAGGATCATATCGGGCTGATCGAGGGCTTCCTCAATCCGCTGGCGTATGACGCCGACGGTACCCAGGTTGCTCACACCATCACCGACGACGTAGCCGCCGGCGCCATCATCCGTGGCATGACCCGGCAAGTCGGCAATCAAATCGACGAGTTCGTGACGACCGCGCTGCGCAACAACCTGCTCGGCCTGCCGCTTGACCTGGCGACCATCAACCTCGCTCGCGGACGGGACACTGGCGTCCCCACGCTCAACGAGGCCCGCCGCTCCTTCTACGAGGCGACCAACGAGGATGTCATCCTCAAGCCCTACGATAGCTGGGTTGATTTCGCCGGCCACCTCAAGCACGAAGCCTCGATTATCAATTTCATCGCCGCCTACGGCACGCATGCACTGATAACGAGCGCCGTTACCCTTCAGGAAAAACGCGACGCCGCGCTGACACTCATCACGGGGCAGGCATTCGGGAGCTTCGTGCTTCCGACAGATCCTGTTGACCTGGCCGCATTCCACGCTGACCGACTGGCGTTTCTCAATGCAACCGGAGCCTACGCCGGCGGTACGCTCGGTGGCCTTGAAACCGTCGATCTCTGGATCGGTGGCCTAGCCGAAGAGATCATGCCCTTCGGCGGCATGCTGGGCTCGACCTTCAACTTCGTCTTCGAAGTGCAGATGGAAAAGCTCCAGAACGGCGATCGGTTCTACTACCTGCAGCGCCTCGACGGCCTGCATCTGTTCGGCGAAATGGAGAACAACTCCTTCGCCGCGCTGATCATGCGCAATACCGACGCGACCCACCTGCCCTCGGACGTGTTCTCGACCCCCGGCCTCATCCTCGAGGTCGACCGCATAAACCGCCAGTTCAACGATCTCGACGGCGACGGCACTCTCGAGAACACCGATCCGACCGGCACCAGCCTGCTGACCCCGCTTGTTCTTCGCGACAACCCGGCGACCGTCGGCGCGGAGCTCAACTACCTGCGCTACACCGGCGACGACCATGTCCTGCTGGGCGGCACCGATGGCAACGATACGCTCATCGCCAGCATCGGCGACGACACCCTGTTCGGTGATGCCGGCAACGACCGTCTCGAAGGCGGCTTCGGCAACGACATCCTCAACGGTGGTGACGGCGACGACATCATCAAGGACTCTGGCGGCGACGACAACATCAAGGCCGGCAGCGGCAATGACGTGGTCCATGCCGGCCCCGGCCTCGACCTGGTCATGGGCGGAGCGGGCCAGGACTTCATCTTCCTTGGCACTGATATGGGCTCCGAAGTGTTCGCCGGCGAAGGCAACGACTTCATTTACGGCAACAAGAACGCCGAGCGCGTCCTCGGCAACGAAGGCAATGACTGGATCGAGACCGGCACGTTCGACGGTGCCCCCGGCGACAACTTTGACGAAATCTTCGCCAAGGACGCGATCGATGGTCATGACGTGTTCCTGGGCGACGGCGGCTTCGACGAGTTCATCGGCGAAGGTGGCGACGACATCATGGTCGGCAGCCCCGGCCGCGGCAAGATGGCGGGCATGTCCGGCTTCGACTGGGCGACCTACAAGGACAACAATGCTGGCGTAAATGCCGACCTGTCCATCCCGATCATCTTCGACGAATCCCCGACACTGCCGCAGAACGCGGCTCTCGATGAGTTTGAATCAATCGAAGGGTTGTCGGGCACGAAGTACAACGACACCCTGGCCGGTGCGGACGACGACGCGGCCTCGCGTCTCCCCCTCGCCCAGGGCGGCGGGAACGGCTTCAAAGGCAGCGCACTCAATGCCGAAGGCATCGCCCTGATAAGCGGACTTCAGGCAGTGCTGGGCGACGGGGTCACAAGCTTCTCCGCCGGCGATATCATACTTGGCGGCGATGGCAGCGATGTCCTCATGGGTAAGGGCGGCGACGACATCATCGACGGCGACAAATGGCTCGACGTGCAGATCGGCGTGTACGCGGTTGGCGACGTCAACCACACCGGCACGCCCATTGCCCTGCACAAGAGCATGACGACGCTCTCCAGCGACATGTTCAACGGCATCATCAACCCCGCCCAACTCGGCATCGTCCGTAGAATAACGACGGATGGCGCGGATGCGGTAGCCGACATCGACACGGCCAAGTTCCAGGGCGGTCGTGGCGAGTACGCCTTCTCCGCCACTGCTGACGGGCAGGTCATCGTCACCCACGCTGTGGAAGATGCGCTGGACGGCACCGATCGCCTGCGCAACATCGAGAAGATTCAGTTCTCCGAGGGCAACGCGCTCAACATCATCGTCGGCACCCCTGGCAATGACGTCCCGCTCAATGGCACGGTGGACGACGACCTGATCCTCGGTCTTGCCGGCGCCGACACACTCAATGGCCTGGCCGGCAACGACATCCTCGTCGGCGGCCCCGGCGGCAACTCCGCGACCTACGCCGACAACTTCGATACGGCCAGCCAGGGCAATACAAACGGCACCACCAACTGGGGTCCGGACTGGGTGGAGACCGGCGATACCGGCGGCGGCACCTCGACAGGACAGATCCAGATCGATGGAAGTGTCAATAACGTCATGGCCTTCGTAGGGGGCACCGGCGTCAACTTCAACGGCGCGCAGATCCAGCGCACGGTGGAACTCGCCGGAGCGACAACAGCGACGCTGAGCTACTCGGTGGTCGAGACCGGACTTGACGCAAGTGACGACACGATAACTGTGTTCTTCTCTCGAGATGGCAGCGAAGCGAATTTCGTGCAGGTCGACCTGATCGACAGTGCAACGAATACCGTCAATCGAAGCCTCAACCTCACAGGGCCCTTTACGAATACTGCGGCCATCCGTTTCGTCGCCTCCAGCCTCGAGACCGGTGACTTTGTCACCATCAACGACCTGGTCGTGACGTTCACCAACCCGGCCCTGAATACCGGCGTTGACACCCTCAACGGTGGACTCGGCGACGACACCTACTCGTTCACCCTCGGCGATGGTAACGACGTCATCAACGAAGGCGTCTCGGCCACCAGCGGCGGCGCGGCGGATCGTATCTCGATCCTTGCGCCGATCGCCGGGATAGACCCGCTGACCGGCCTTCCGATAATGACGCTGACGGCGCTGAACGCCAATGACAGCAACACCGGTACGCAGACCGGCGATCTGGTCATCAACTACGGCCTGGCGGCCGGTCACGGTCGCAGACGCATTACGGTGGCCAATCACTTCGCCGGCACCGACGCCCAGACCGGCGTTGAGCGCATCAACTTCAACGGCGCCACCTACGCCGGCTATCTGCTCGGCGCCGACGACTACCTCGATCAGCCGTCTCGATCCGAACAACCGCGACGGCGGCGGCGTCAATCTTTCCCTCTCGACAGCCAACAACTTCATGGTCGGCGAGCAGGGCGTCAACGACGTCATCACCGGCGGCGGCGGCAACGATTTGATCTTCGGCGGCACTGGCGACAACGATCTCGTCGGCGGCCTTGGCGATGACCTTCTGGTCGGCGGCACCGGGAATGATAGTCTCGACTCCCGGACCAATGGCGATGTCGACAACCTGGATCTGGCGGGAGCGGTCGGCGCTGACACGATGATCGGCGGCGCGGGCAACGACACCTACGGCGTCGACGATCTGCTCGATGTCGTCGTGGAGGCCGCTGGCGGGGGGACGGACACGGTCGAAACCCTCATGGCCGCCCTTTCGATCGAGCTCATGGCCAACGTCGAAAACCTCTCCTACGACGGGTGTCGACGCCGACCAGTTCGTCGGCACCGGCAATAGCCGCACAACGAAATCACCGGCGGCGATCTTGACGATACGCTGAGCGGCCTCGGCGGCAACGACGACGCTGAACGGCGGCCTCGGCAACGACACGCTCGATGGCGGCGAGGGCGACGACGATCTGTTCGGTGGCGACGACAACGACGTCCTCGTCGGCGGAATCGGCGCCGATGAGCTCGACGGCGGCGAAGGTGCGGACAACATGGCCGGCGGCGATGGCAACGATATCTTCTTAGTCAACGATGCTGGCGACGTGGTCGTCGAAGCTGCCGGGGCAACGAGCGGAACCGACCGGGTCGAATCCTCGGTCAGCTTTATGCTCGGCGCGAATGTCGAAAACCTCGACCCTTAACGGCGGTGACGCAATCAACGGTACGGGCAACGACCTGGCAAACATCATCAACGGCAATGACGACAACAACCAGCTGTTCGGCGGTGCCGGCAACGACATCCTTACCGGCAACGACGGCAACGACTTGATCGATGGCGGCACTCGGCAACGATACGATCAGTGGTGGTGACGACAACGACACCATCATCGGCAACGCTGGCGATGACACGATCGATGTGGGCGGCGGCTTCAACACCCTCGTCTACAACACCACCAACTTCGGAAACGACACGGTCATCAGCTTTGACTCGATAGGAGACACAGCGACAACCCAGGACAAGATTGACCTGAGCGCCCTGGGGGTCACCGCGGCGAATTTCGGGACGCGAGTGACTATCGCGGACGTCGAGGACGGCGCAGTCGACGACACCCTGATCACCGTTCGTCGATGGTGCCAACACTGTGATCGGAACCATCCGGCTCGAGGAACTCGAGGCCACCGGCGCCAACGGCGTCACCGTAGCCGACTTCACCCTGGCAGCAGCGGCTCCGACCAGCACCGTCACTGGAACCAACACAGCCAACACCCTCAACGGGGTGGGCGACCACCTCCGAGACAATCAACGCGCTTGGAGGCAACGACACCGTCAACGGGAATGGCGGCAACGATGTGATCAACGGCGGTGAGGGCACCGACACGCTGAACGGCGGCGACGGCAACGACACGTTGTCCGGCGGTGCCGGTCGGACGTCGGCAACACGGCCGACAGCTTCGGACACGGCCTCGTACTCCAACAGCACCGGCACGGCGCCTTCGCCGGGAACTGGACTGAAGGTGGCGGCGAGACAACCAGCGCCGACTGGAGGGCGACATTGGTATCGATGGCGGCCGTCTCAGTTCAACGACGGTATCGACGGTGGCGAAACGTCCAGCGCTCGGTCAATCTGACTGGTGCCACCGTCCGCGGCAGTGACATTCACCTACCAAGGACGATGATCTCGGAGCAGGTCAGAGCGTCATTGTCAGGCGTGGAATGCCACCGCCAACGCTTGGCAGAACCTCGGCACCGCCCTCGGACCGACAGGCCCTGCCACCGGCAACGTCTCAACGCCACGCTCGACGGGCGGACAGACGGTCAGAACTCGGCCATCCGCCTCGTCACGGCCGGCAATTTGGATGGCGGCGACAACTTCTACATCGACAATTTCGCCGATCAACTTCACGGTGCCCGGACTCAACGCCGGCGCGGACACCATCAACGGCGGCACCGGGGACGACACGATCACCTGGAACGCCAACGCGGCGGCTCCGACCGACGGGCGTGACATCGTCAACGGCGGAACTGAAGGCGCCGTCGGCGACACCTTCGTCATCACCGGCAACGCGACCAGCGAGGCCTACAACATCTACACGCTGCAGGCCTGGGATGCGGTTGCTGGCAACGACCTCAGCAGCTTCGGCGGACGTACGCCGGAGATTGTCATTACCCGCGGCGGCACCGCTTTCGCCAATGTCATTGCGGAACTGAGTGAGATCGAGGAAATCCGCATCAACGGTGTCGATCCTTCGGGAACCGGTGGGGGCGCGGGAGCCGGCGACACCTTCGCAGTCTTCGGTGACTTCTCGGGTACCAGCCTGCGCCTCAACACCATCACCATCGATGGTCAGGCCGGTGACGACACCATCGACATCTCGGCTCTCAGCTCGGCCCACCGTATCGTCTTCAAGTCCAACGGTGGCAACGATACGATCATCGGGACCCTCCGTCCCCAAGACGTGATTGAACTGCCGGCCGGAGCGACTGCCGCGGACTACACGACCTCGACCGCGAATGGCGTCACCACCATGACCAACGGTGATCACAGCATCACCTACACCGCTGCGGGTGACGGGCCGCAGGTCGGTCCTGGTGAAGAGCCGGATCCTGGCGAAGTCATACCGCCACCCCCCCCGCCACCGCCACCTCCGGCGGACAGCGCTTCTACACCCAAGGTCGGTACGGCCCAGGCGGACGTCTTGCTCGGAACCGCGGGCAAGGACGACATCGTAGCCTTCGCGGGTGACGACGTGGTCATCGGTGCCGGCGATGCCGACACAATCTTGGGCGGCGAAGGCGCGGACTTCATCAACGCCGGCGACGGCCGCGACATCGTCTTTGCCGGGACAGGGGACGACACCGTCTTCGGCGGCAGCGACGCTGACTTCATTTACGGCGAAGCCGGCGGCGACCGGATCTTCGGTGATGCCGGTGATGACATGATCAGCGGCGGAGCCGGCGATGACACGATCTTCGGCGGTGCCGGCAACGACGTGATCGTCGCCGAGACCGGCGATGGCAACGACGTCTACTTCGGCGATGAGGCCGGCGGTGGCAGCGGGGTCGACACTCTGAACATGTCAGCGATCTCTTCGGCCATCACCGTCGACCTTGGAAACGGCGGGATCAATGCCGGCTATGCCTCGAGCGCCAGTTCAGGAAGCGACACGCTGTGGGGTTTTGAGAACGTCGTCACGGGCTCCGGGGCCGATACGATTGCGGCAAGCAACGCGACGAATGTCATCGACGGCGGCGCCGGCAACGACACGTTCAAGTTCGCGTCCGTAGCGGCCGCGAATGGCGACACCATCGTCGGCTTCCAGGCCGGTGATCGCATCGATCTCTCCGGTATCGACGCCAATGGCGGCAGTGCGGGTAATCAGGCATTCGCGCTCGTCACTGGCTCGGCCCTTACCGGCCCAGGGCAGCTGATTGTCACCCACGAAACGCGTGCAGACGGCGATTACACGGTGGTGCATGGCAGCGTCGATGGCGACGCCGATGCCGAGTTCCGCATTAACATTGCTGGCACGCACAACCTGACGAGTACGGACTTCAACCTGTAAGCAGCTGACGCAAGCGGGACGGGCGGGCCGGATAATCTCCGGCCCACTCTTCCTCCGTCCCGCTCACAGGACGTTTGCCCCATGAGTAAGCGTGACTCGGCCGCTACCGTTCGTGCTCGGCGAGCAAAGCTCGAGGAGATCACCAAGGGCTTTCGCGGCATCTTCATTTTCCTATTTTCAATGTCGGGCATCATCAACGTCCTGGCACTGACTGGCTCGCTGTACATGCTGCAGGTCTATGACCGCGCGCTGACCGGCGGCAGCATTCCGACGCTCCTGGCACTCTCCGCGCTGGCCATCGGCCTCTACTTCTTTCAAGGCATGTTCGACGTCATCCGCTCGCAAGTGCTGGTGCGCATGGGCGCGCGCCTTGACGCCAAGCTGGCGCCGCTGGCGCACCGAGTGGCAATCGACATGCCCCGCTTCGGCTTTTCAAATGCTGAGGCCCTGGAGCGGGGGCGCGATGTCGATACGGTGCGCAGCTTCCTCGGTAGCCAAGGCCCAGTGGCGCTGTTTGATCTTCCCTGGATGCCCATCTTCCTCATCTTCGCTTACAGCCTGCATCCGATGCTCGGTGCTCTCACATTTGGCGGCGCCTTTGTGCTCACCATGCTGACGATAGCCACCGAGCTCAGAACGCGGCGGCTGAGCAGCGCCACGCACCAGGCGGTCATCGCCCGCAACTCCGTCGCTGATTCCAACGCGCGCAATGCCGAGATTCTCAAAGCGATGGGAATTTGCGGCCGCGCCGTGGCGCGCTTCAATCAAGCCAACGGCGAACATCTGGTGCTGCAAACCCGCACCAACGATATCAGCGGCACGTTCGGCGCTATTTCACGCGTTCTGCGCATGATCCTGCAATCAGCGGTGCTCGGGTTGGGCGCCTACCTGACCATCGCTGGAGAGCTCTCGGCCGGCGCCATCATCGCCGCGACAATCGCAGCTTCCCGCGCTTTGGCGCCTATCGATCTCGCCATCGGTAACTGGAAAGGCGTCGTGGCGGCGCGTACAGCGCTCCACCGCCTGCGCGAGACGGTTGTTGCGTTGGCAGACGCAGAACAGCCGATTGATTTGCCGCCTCCCAATGCGAGTTTTAAGGTCGAAAAGATCACCGTCGCCGCCCCGAGTTCGGGCCGCGTCCTGTTAAGCGAGGTCGGCTTCGAGCTAAAGGCAGGCGACGGGCTCGGCATCATCGGCCCGAGCGGGGGCGGCAAGACCACGCTGGTGCGTGCGCTGACGGGGATATGGCCGGTCCTGCGCGGCAATATACGGCTCGACGATGCGGAGTTCACTCAGTGGGACGAGGAAGCCCTCGGCGGCTACGTCGGCTATTTGCCCCAGGAAGTTGCCCTACTCGACGCCTCGATTGAGGAGAACATCTCGCGCCTGGCAGAAAAGCGTGATGCGACGGGAGTCATAAAGGCCGCAAAAGCGGCGGGCGTCCATGAGATGATTGTGCGCCTCCCGGAGGGCTATCAGACGCAGCTCGGACCGCAAGGCGCTGCACTCTCGGCGGGGCAACGCCAGCGCATTGGCCTGGCGCGCGCTTTATACGGCGATCCCTTCATTGTCGTTATGGACGAGCCAAACTCGAACCTCGACGCCGAAGGAGAAACAGCGTTGACGCGCGCGATCAAGCAAATCCGCGAACGTGATGGCATTGCCATCGTTGATAGCCCACCGGCCGAGTGCGCTTGCGGCCGTGGATCTCCTCGCCGTCGTCCAGGGGGGCCGAATGACAGCGTTCGGTGCGAAGCAGGACATATTGGCCCAAATGAATCAGCCCGAGGGCGTGGTAGCCGGCGTTGGTCGGCCGCCGAAGAGAGTGAGTATGCCCGCATGATCGAAGCCAAAGGAACGCGTGAGGAAACGGTCAGTCCAACGGCGGCGCGAGACCGTTATGTTCTCCAAGATGCTGGGCGGCGCACCAGGCTACCGGTTGTATTGGGCTTGTTCCTGGTTGGGCTAACGGCTTACCTGAAATCCGCTCTCTCAAAAGGGTCGGACGAGGCGTCAGACGATGTCAAGGAGCCCGCCGAGGTGCAACCCGAAGAGGAGCCTCTAGCGCTCAATGATGTGTTTGATGACGCACGCAATGAGCAGACCGAGGGGACGCCATTCGAGTTGGCTGATTCTGCGGCGTTCGACTACTCAGACGTGAAAGGCTCATTGACACCGATTTCACTTGGTGAGGTGCTTGTCTTCCGGCCGCCGGCAGATAAGGGCAGCCTCAGCCAACCAAATGTCAGCGCGACGTCCGCCGCCGTTCTCCAGTTCCCAGCCAACAAGGTGCCCAATAGCGCAGCGAACGCGTCCAACAGCGGCAGCCCAACTTCGGGGTCGACCGTTCCTGCTGGTGAGGAAGACCCCGCAGACGGCGATCCCGATGCGAAGCCGCCGCAAAGCGATAAGAACAGAGCGCCACGGTCCACGGGACCTGTTTACCTTCGCGACGTATCCGGGTGCGCGGCTATTTTGATCTCCGTCAGCGATCTGCTGCGCAACGCCTCCGACCCTGATGGCGATCCGCTCACCATACGCAATCTGCAGGTCTCGGCGGGCACACTTACGCAATCCGACGGCGGATGGCTGTTTGCTCACAACGCTGGTGAACTTGGCGACGTGACTGTTACTTATGAAATCTTTGACGGTGCAGTCTCAATAGCGCAGACCGCTCATTTTGCCATCGTTCGCGCGCCGCCAATCATCGGGACGGCAGGAGATGACAATCTGCTTGGCACCCTTTGCGCGGACGACATCGATGCCGGCGACGGTGATGACAACGTCGACGGGCGTGGCGGCAACGATATCATTGGTGCCGGGTCTGGAAACGACCATGTCTTCGGCGGAGACGGGCATGATGTGATATTCGCCGGTGCTGGAGCTGACATTGTGTTCGGCGGCAGTGGCGACGACAGCATTTTCGGAGGCGACGGCGACGACCGCCTGTTCGGGGGCCTGGGCGACGATGTGCTGTTTGGCGACGCCGGCAATGACATTATGGAGGGCGGCGAAGGCAACGACGCTCTGCTGGGAGGCGATGGTCGGGACATCGTCACAGGCGACGCAGGCCGCGACGCGCTTCACGGCGGCGCCGACAATGACACCATGGACGGGGGCGCAGGCAATGACGTCGTTTTCGGAGAATCCGGCGACGACGTTGCCGACGGTGGCGACGGCGACGATGTTCTGTCGGATGGCGCTGGAAAGGATGTTGCGCGGGGGGGCGCCGGCGATGATCTAATCCTCGTAAGCCTTGATGCCGCCAATGACGAGTTCGATGGCGGCGAAGGCCACGACTCGCTGAACATCTCCGAGGCTTCACAAAGTGTTTCAATTGACTTGACGCGTGGCGTGGCTGAGGGCACCGAAATCGGCCGCGATAGTGTTGCGGGCGTGGAGTGCGTCATCGGCGGTGCCGGCAGTGATCAGATAACAGGCAGTGCGGGCGATGAGACGATCGTCGGCGGCGCAGGCGACGATACTCTCTGCGGCGAAGCCGGCACTGACGTGCTTGAGGGTGGCGCGGGCCGCGACCATCTTACGGCGTCGCTCGACGCCGCCAACGACGTCTATGACGGTGGCGCTGACGACGACACCTTGGATTTTTCGCTGGCAACCTTGCGCATCGAAGTGGATTTCACTTCGGACGAAGCACGCGGCGAGGAGATCGGGATCGACACCATTCGCAATCTCGAAAAGGTACTCGGCGGGCAGGGCGATGACCTTTTCATCATCGGCGATTCGCACACCATCTTGAACGGTGGCGGAGGCGCCGACACCTTCGTCTTCCAAGCCATTGTTGCCAGCTCAGACATCTCCGAGGTCGTGCACGAAATTCTCGATTTCATGGTCGGCGACCGCATCAAGATCGAACAATTCCAGCTTTTCAAAGAAGAGTCGACGGAGGACCGGTTTGAGCAGCTGTATGGCGACGACGGCCGTCCGATGGAAGGCCCCATCCGCGTGCGGCATGACAGATTGGCCGACCTCGACCGAACGATCATCGAGGCTGATCTGGACCGGGACCACGCCTACGAGATATCCATCAGCCTGCTGGGACATCACACGATGTCACTGCACGAGATAGGCGCATAGGTCGCAGCAAGACTGAAGCGTCAGCGACCCAAGGATAAAAACCTCATGTCCGCGAGACAACCAAATGGACGCCCGCCCGCAACTAGCACTGGGACGGCGCGGCTCAGCGATCCCCAGAACGCGTTCGGGACGCGATCACACATGATCGCCGGCGCCGGACTGGCAGTGGCGCTTCTTATCGGCTTTGGCGGATGGGCTGCGACCGCACATCTCGACGGGGCGGTCATCGCCAATGGGTCCGTCAAGGTCGACCGCAATCTGAAGGCCATCCAACATCGGGATGGCGGCATCGTCAAAACGATCAGCATCCGTGAAGGCGATACCGTCCGTAAGGGCCAGGTGCTCATCGCGCTGGAGGATGTTCAAACGCGGGCCGAGCTGTCGATTGTCCGTTCACAGGTGTCCGAATTGACTGCTCGGCGCGCACGGCTACTGGCGGAGCGCGATACTCTTGAGCGTATCCCGTTCCCGCAGGATTTTGCCGATGCGGGGCCCATTCTGGCAGCGCTCATCAACGGCGAAACGCGACTGTTCCACGGCAACCGCACAAACAGGCGCAGCCAGACGGAGCAGCTCGAGTTTCAAGTCACCCAGCTGGGCGAGGAGCTCAGAGGGCTGGAAGCACAACTCAAAGGCAAGGTGAGTGAGCTCGTTCTCATCGAAGCGGAGCTTGCCAAGCTTAAGCCGCTATTCAGTAAGGGCCTGATCGAAAGCACACGCATCTATTCCACGGAGCGAGAGCTGGCGAGGATGATTGGCGAGCGGGGTGGTATCGAGGCTTCAATAGCGCGCGCCAAGGCGCGTACAAGCGAGATCCGGGTGCAGGTTATCGCTATTGAGCAAAATGCCCGCACAGAAGCGCAGCGCGAGCTAAGCGAGGTCGATGCAAAGCTATCGGAGGCCAGTGAGCGGCGCGTAGCCATCGAAGATCGTCTGTCGCGCACCGATATTCGCGCTCCGATCGATGGAACGGTTAACGAGCTGTCTGTGCACACCCTAGGGGGCGTCATAACCCCTGCCGAGCACCTTGCGACCCTGGTGCCTGACGGCGCCACCCTAAAGATTGAGGCCCGAATTTCGCCGGCGGACATAGACCAGGTTTCCATAGGGCAGCCGGCCCGCTTGAAGTTCTCGACCTTCAACCGCAGCATCACGCCGGAATTTCATGCTCGCGTGTCGTATGTGTCGCCGGCGACCTCACGCGATCCTGCGACCAATCAAAATTATTATACTGCCGAGCTCGAGATTACGGATGGTTTGGAAAAGCTCGGAGACCGCAAGCTGAAGCCCGGAATGATGGTGGACGTATTCATCACCACCGAACAGCGCACCGCGATGTCCTACCTCATCAAGCCGCTCACAGACTCCTTCGGCCGCGCGTTTCGGGAGGAGTGACTCACCCTGAGCTTTTTAGTGGACGCTCTCGGGAGCTGCTGTGTCGCCATGGGCGAGCGACCGGGCTGCGATCGCGACTTCCATTCGATTGCGCACGTTAAGTTTCTGCATCAAGTGAGTCATATAGTGTTTGACCGTCCTCTCCGAAATCCGGAGACAGTAAGCGATCTCCTTATTGGTTTTGCCGGCCATCAAAAATCGTACGATCTGGCTTTCCCGAATACTCAGTTTAATTGCCAGCGCAGCTTTCTTGCGAACGGCCTCGTCCTGCAGTGCGCTGACCAGTTTGCTCGAGAAGCCGTGGGTTATGAACCTCTCGCCGCGCCCAAGAGCTTGAATAGCTAGCGTCAGCTCCTCAGCGGAGCTTTGCTTCAGAACGTATCCGAAAGCGCCTGCATCCAGTGTCTGGATTGCAAGGGCAATGCTCCGTGCTGCGGTCAACGCCACAAACTTCACGCCGGGTGCGTCATTCGAAACCGAGCTTATGACGTCGGGTGAAATACCCGGATTGGCAACGTCGAGGAACAAAATATCCGGTTTGTGTTTTGCAACAACGGAGCGCAAGTCGCCTGCCTCCGTCGTCGAGGCGACAAGACGAAAACTTGGAACGCGGTCGCAGAGCGCCCTAAAGCCTTCGATGAACAGAGGTTGGTCGTCCACTAGGACGAGCGATATGTGGTTCATTGAGATCCACAATTATAATTAATTACAAACGCGTATTCGAAGACCTTCACAAGGTATGTGAGAGCTAGAGGGTCGCCTATAAAAAAATTAGGCTGTCGTTAAATACGGCGTTCGCAACCGCACAACAATTGCCATGATGTGAGCTGCCGCCAATCACCGCACTCGACATATAGCAGCTGCTGAGCACTTACCTGATGGTGCCGTGTCCGGATACCCGCGCTGCGCAAGCCCGCCTGAGTGTGAGACGTGTCGCGGTTACATTAGCAACCGAAACTCCATAGGACTCTCGCCAGAGGGAAGTCCGCTTCGGGTCATGTGCACGCGTCAAACCATCCGCGACATTGACTGGTCTTCCCCACATAGCCGTTTTCGGTCATCACTACGTGGACCTGCGAACTGTCCGCCGCGTCGGGGCTTGGTACACTCCCATCTCCACGCTTCATCCAGCACGCGGCCTACTGCGTCGCTGCGCCTCTAAGGTCGGGCTGCTGGGTGGCCTCCCCATCCTCGGCGCCGTCGGCAGCCGCAGGTGCGAGTGCCGCGATCGGATCGAACGCCTTGTAAAAGGATTTTTCGCCGCTGGCCGTGACGGCTCGCGCCGCCGGCGAAAGGATTTTTGTGGAATCCGCCGCCAGAGATTCAGCACAGGTCGCCGACAACACGATAATTGCGGCGATCACTTCACGCATCATGGCGCATGTTCTCCTGCCGTGCGATTGCAAGCGCAGCCGCCCAAGCCGGATGGCGGGAGTCGAGCTGTGCGCGAATCTCTAGCAACGTGTCCGCTGCATCGGATCCGTCGCAAAATTCGCAGCATTTGTCGACTTGCCGCGGGGAACCCACTCATTCGGATTCAGTCAGGCCCGCTAGAGCGGATCGCGGCCCTGTGCATTTGCCGTCTTTGCCGTGAACCACGGTGATACTGCCGTCCGCCTCGAGGACGACCGCGCGCACTTCGGACAGATCGCTCAATCCCTGGGAGCGCACCGCCGCTAGCGCTTCATCCCGCGAGACCCTTTCGCGCTTCATCGCGTTCCCGAGCCACTGTTGATCAAAGTAGAGGAGCGTCGGCTCCGACTTCACGAGCGTGGCAAAACTCTTCCATCGCACAGAGACGTAAGTGACGGCGAACTGGAGCATGCAAAGAAGGGCGGCGGCGAGCATACCCTCGCTCAGCGAGACATTGTCGTCGAGGATGGTGGCTGCGAGTATCGAGCCCAATGCTACTGTTACCACCAGATCGAAGGCGTTCATCTTGGAAAGCGTTCGCTTTCCCGTCGCCCGAAGCAAGATCACCAGCGCGACATATGCGGACGTCCCTACAACTGCGACACGCACTAGATCGTAAAAAGAATCGAAGAACATCTCAGCGGATAGGGGCTTGCGTGGGCCGCGGCGGCAGGTCCGGCGTCGGTCCCGGCGGCGGAGGATCAGGCTGAGGTGGTGGCGGAACAGGCTTCGGGACGCCCGCGCCGAGCCACACCTCAGCACCGAACCTCATCGGCTCATTGGTCAAACTTTTCGTATTCCACGACATTGCTTGATCTCCGATCCACTCAAACTGCGCGTATTCGCGACTGGCCGACTGTCACATCCGACAGACCCGGCGCCTGCGCCAGTGACGGGTCTATTCTGTGAGTAGAATTCTCCGCCGCCTCCGGGACGCCCACCCCGGCAATCCCACTGACATCAATTTTCTCCTTCGCAAGATGACCTTCGCTTGCCGTGACGGCGCTCGTTTCAGCTGAGGAAGCGCGGCCTTTCTTGTCTGACATTTTCGTCCTCGGCACGAATTGCGTCCGCGTGAGGGGTACGCCCTTGGGAAACACCACCTCTCGAGCCGGATCCGGTAGTTCGATGCCCCCCTCGATCAGCGCATTTTTGGAAAGCCGCAACAATGCGGAATTGATCTTATTTGGTGCGAAGGTTGCGCTGTCGAACCAATAGTAGATGCGCAGGTTCACGGTCGCATCGCCGAGCGTGTCGACAAGGACAAGCGGTTCGGGTTCGTCAAGGACTGCAGGGTGTGCGCGCAGGATCTCTGCAATTATGTTTTGTGCCTTTGCCGTCGACAAATCGTAACCGATGCCGATAGTAAATTCGGCCCGTCTGCTGGGCATGCTGGAGTAGTTTGTGATCGTGCTTTTGTAGATGATCGCGTTGGGTATCTGCACGTGATTCCCGTCTAGCGTCAGCAAAACAGAGCTGCGTGTGTTGAGGTTCTGAACGATACCGGTATGCCCCGCGACCTCGATCAGATCCCCGGTCCTGAAGGGATTGCGGACGCTCAAGAGGATACTGGCGAGGAAGTTCTCCGCGATATCCCGAAAGGCAAAGCCGACGATGATGCCTGCCAGACCGGTGCCACCGAGTATCGTCAGTGCCAGCCTGGTAAGGCCGGCCGCCTGCAACACGAAATACAGTCCGAGCAGAAAGATTGGGACAGAGAACGCGCGCACCACGATGCTCAACAGCAACGGCGCTTCGATGCGCGACCGAAAAAAGACGTAGGCGAGGATGGCTACTCCCTTAGACAGCAACCACGTGGCCGCGAGGATGACGAGGGCGAGCGCGAAAAGCGGCCACGTTTGAACCGCCTGATCGTATAGCCGTACAATCTCATCACGGGTTCGACCGAAGGTCGACTTCAAGTCAGTCTCAACTTTGATGCGATTGACGACGGCGATCGTGCCTTCGACTTTCTCGGCCAGAGTGCCGGCCCAGTTTCGCTGCTCGACAGTCTGCGCGGCGCCATCGAGTGTTACTATGCCGCCCTGAACGGCGACGTCGGGCCACGCATACCAGCCGGTCGCAGTAAGAATGCGCTCCAGACGTTCGGCTATCGCAGCATCGTCGGCAGCGGGTACGACCTCAACCTTTTCTTGAGCCATCGGCGCCGAAGGCTCTTGCGCCAATGCATCGCCTGTTGGCACGAGCAACAGAGCCAGCATGATCACAAGCGCCTTGCACGCTCCATCCATGAACCGAAGGGTGATTGGCATTGTCCCGCTCGCATTACCTTCTTGAATAGGGAGATTTCGACAGTGCTCCTAGGTCAAACCGCAGCGGAACGCTTGCGTTCCCCGCGCAACGGCGATTTCCGAAATTGACTTCTACGCCCGCTTGGAAGTCGGAGCGCGTTAACTACGCATTCAAAGCGCAAATTGGGAGAGGGTGAGGACACCGCGTGGCGATTCAGCTCCGCGAGGCCAAGGCAGTACCGCCCGTCTCCACGACGCGTTCAAAGCGTGCGTAGGCGAGTCGGATCTGCGCGATATCTCTCGGCGCCCGCAACGCGCGCTCGGCTTCTTCGAGGACCAGGCGCCCTTGCAATTCCAACGCCGCGAGCCGCTCGGCGGAGCGCTCGCACGCGGCAACCTTCGCCAGAACATCCAGAAGCTTCGAGAGGATGGCAGGCGTTCCTTTGGAATGATGCCGTATCGTGTCGAACGTAGTGTCCAGGAGTTCCTCATAGCGCAGACTGGGGACCAGCAGAGCGCAACTGCCGCTGCGATTCACCACCCCGCTGGGCAGCTGCAGCGCCGCGAGTTCGCACAACGCCGCTCCCAGACGATCAAGCACGATCATCGCGGTGTACGGATCATTGACGCCAGGCGACAGCGCGCGGATTGCGACCTCGACCAGCTGAGTCGTGGAATAATCGATGCCAAGATCGCCGCGCCGCTGCGAACCAAGCGCGGTCGCTCGGCGGATTGCCTCTTCGACATCCTCGACGTCGGGCTTGACGAGGGCGATCGGTGCGGATGGAAAGACGTAGTCTCCTTCGCGAACCAAAAGACGGATAGCAGCACCGTGCTCTGCAGCCCAGTCGGCCAGTCCGTCTTGGTCAAGCTGCTGTAGATAGCCTGATCGTGGATCGATCACCTGCACGGCGCCGTCCCAATAACCAGAGGGCGGGCTTTCTTCCTCTTCCACCGCGTCGTCTTTCAACTTCTGCAGCGCGCAATGCAGATCGTCACTGACGAGATCGATAACCGTGTCGACGTTTATCCGACCCGCCATATGGGCAACGAACCACACCAAAGTTGCGATGCACACGAATGCCAGAAGGAGGCCGATGGTGAGTGAAAGATGAGGGACAAACTGTCCTTCATCAGTCGTTCGGATGGTGCGCAACACCATGAGCGCGTATGCGAAGGTGCTTACGAACGCGCCGAGCGCAAACTGATTGCCGCGATCGCGTGTGAAGTTGCGCAGAAGCCGCGGTCCCATCTGTCCCGCGGCCAGGGAGAGCGCGGCGATCGTAATCGAGAATACCGTTCCGGCGACGCCGATAGCCGAAGACGCAATGGCGCCTAGAAGGGTTCGGGCGCCGGTTGGTCCCCCGTTATAAAGCCATCCTTCGAGCAGCCACTCGGGCAGAACTCCGCTTCGATCAAGGCGCACGGAGACGAATGCCGCAAGGATAGAGGCGAGAACCATCGCGGCGGGGACGACCCAGAACGCCTCTCTCGCGTCGCTGATCAGCTTGCGCACTCGAGCAATCAAATCGTTGTCCTTCCGAAATTGCCGTCTTGTTAGCGCTGCGCAGACCTGGCCAACGGATGAAGCTATAGTGTCAGTACTAAATCACGAAGCTGTAAGGGCCACACAATGTAGGAAGGCGAGGAATAACTTGGCGAACAATAAGGGTGGCTCAAAATCAGAAGCGGGAAAGCCGACCCCGGTCGCGGGCGAAGGCCTCAGCCGCGAAGAGACAAAGCACGTCAAGGAATCCGCTCGCCCCCGGGCTGCGGTCGTCTACGAGATCGTGCGCACTGAAGGGGAGGCCGAGCTAGTCCGACCGGCTTCAGCCCTTTGGTGGTCGGGCGTGGCGGCAGGCATCTCGATTGGCTTTTCATTTCTCACCGAGGCAGCCCTGGCCGCTCACTTACCTTCTTCGGACTGGCAGCCACTCGTTGCCAAGCTTGGTTACGCCGTGGGATTCCTGATCGTCATCCTCGGACGCCAACAGCTGTTCACCGAGAATGTTTTGACCGCGGTACTGCCCGTCATTTCTCGCCGGAGGCTCGACTGGGTCATAAGCTTAGGTCGACTTTGGGGCATCGTCCTGGTCGCCAATGTCGTTGGCTGCTTGGTCTTCGCACTCGCGCTTTCGTTTTTGCCAATCGTCGGCCCGGACATAAAGCATGAACTCACGCAAATTGTCCTGCGGCTCATGCAGAACACGCCCGCCGAGATGTTCGCTAAGGGCATCGGAGCTGGCTGGATCATCGCGGCTCTGGTTTGGATACTCGCTTCGAGCGAAGGCATGCAGTTCTTCATCATCGGACTGCTGACCTATCTGATCGCCCTGTTCGGATTTACCCACATCGTAGCGGGGACAGCGGAGGCGCTTTACGGGGTGCTCACAGGAGTCACTCCGTTCGGGCAAGCATTCGGAGGCTTTTTCCTACCGACGCTTGCCGGCAACATATTCGGAGGAACCGTACTGTTCTCGGTATTGAGCTACGCTCAGGTGCGCGAAGAAATTTCGGCGACAAAAGGCCGGTAGACGCTAATGGCTAGCGCGGGCGTGCGCCCACCTAAGGCGAGGCCAGGTCGTCATGCGTCCGTTGGCCGTTGCTCTACTAGATCAAGCACGCGCCTGCGCTTGCGGTATCGCGCGGCATCGAGAAGTATGTGACCCGCCCACCGATAGACATTTCGTTCCTTAACGAGTGAGCGCATGAGCCGCATTCGCTCCCGCTGCTCGTTTGTCGGCATCTTCAATGCTTCATTGATGGCTTCGCCGAGGCCGTGTGCGTCGTAAGGGTTCACGATGAGCGCTTCCGACAATTCGCGCGAAGCGCCCGCAAAGTGCGACAGCACAAGCACGCCCTGTTCGTCGTCCCGCGAAGCGACAAACTCCTTGGCTACGAGGTTCATGCCGTCGTGAAGACTGCTGACCACGCAGACATCGGCAGCCCGAAACAACCGGAAGACTTCATCAGGCTCGTGATGGCGGATGATAAGCCGGATCGGCTCATACCCGTCTCGTCCGTACTTGAGGTTGATGGTCTGCGCGAGGCTGACGGCTTCCTCCTGGAGGTGGCGGTAGCTATCGAGTTTGCTGCGCGACGGTGCGGCGGCCTGAATGAAGACAAACCTGCCGAGCCATTCGGGATGCCGCGACAGCAACTCGTCGATCGCGCGAATGCGGTTGAGCACCCCTTTCGTATAGTCGAAGCGTTCGACGCCGACGCCGATGCGCACGTCTTCAGCTAAGCCCAGCTCGTCACGAACGGCTTGCCGGCAGTCGGCCACCGGGGGTTGCTTCGCCAGCGCCTGCGGCGGCCATTCGATCGAGATCGGGTACGGCCGGATGATGGTTTCGTGCCCACCCAAGGTGACCGACCCTAGTTCCCGGTCAATACGGGCCTCGATGAAGCGGTCCACAGTTTCGAGGAAGTTGTTGCAGTGGAACTGCGTGTGAAAACCGAGGATCGTACTCCCTAGGAGGCCGCTGATGATCTCTTCCTTGAAGGGGCAGATGCTGAACGTCTCGGCGTTCGGCCACGGTATGTGCCAGAAGGTGATGATCGTGGCGCGCGGCAGGCGCTGTTTCAGCAAGCGCGGCAGGATCGCAAAATGATAATCCTGTACAAGGATGATAGGCTCCTCCGACTTTGCCTCCCGCGCCGCAGCGTCGGCGAACAGTTCGTTGACTTCTTGGTAAGACTGCCAGTCCGTCGCGCGAAAATGGGGCGGAACGAATGAGATATGGCAGAGCGGCCAGAGTCCTTCGTTTGCGAAGCCGTAATAGTACCCGTTCTGCTGGTCCTCGCTCAGCCATATGCGCCGGAGTGTGTAGGCCGGGGCGTCAGGGGGAACCGCGATGCGGTCCTGGGCGTCGACGGTTTCCCGATCGGCCGTCCCGCTCCCGTGAGCAACCCACGTCCCTCCACATGCCCGCATCACCGGCTCGAGAGCGGCCACGAGACCGCTAGCGGGAATTTGCATTTCAATGCCACCGGCCGTTCGGTTATGGATGTAAGGCTCGCGGTTCGATACGACCAGTACCTCGGCGTTGGGGAGCTCCTGCCCCAGCAGGACTCGTAGCGTCTGCGGCGACCATTCGACCTGAATGCCCTCGGCCAACGGTGGTGCACGCTGCATGTTGCGCACCATCTGACGCAACTCGGATCCAAGAAGTGGATCGGTGCGCCTTGAGCCCGGCACATAGGGAGCGGTACCTGTGGCCTCGGCGATCGTCTGACGTATCGCGCCGAGCCACTGGCGCGAAATGTGGAACACCGAGAGCGTAGCAAGTGCCACTAGCGCGAGACCTGCGCCCGCTATCGCCAGCGCCCAGTACAACCGGGCCTGCGCCGCGCGGCTTTCCGCAAAGCTCAGATCGTGTAGGACCGCCAGGTGCCCAACCGCACCTTTGGCGCCGACGATAGGAAAGGACGCGACAAGTATGCGGTTGCCGTCACTTTCGATCGTAGAGATTGTGCTCGCTTCGCCGCGCGCCAGCGACCCACACGCAAAGGCGGACGGCATGAGCTTAGTGGCGAAGCGAAGCTCGCCGTCGTTCTCGCAATAGCCGACCGCGAGCAGCTTCTCATCTTCAGTCAGCTGCTCGAACAGGGCAGCCAGCGCCGGGCTGCCTCCCAATGCAAGCTGTCGCCCGACATAATCCTTGATCGAAAGGAACACGAGCCGCGATCGGCCCTCCAGATCACGCTGAGACCACGAGTTGACCAGAACCGACGCCAGCGGCGCGAGCGCGAGCACAAGAATGACGATGGCGCCTATGGCCCCGGCTGCATAGCGTAGATAGGTCGGCAAACCTACTCCTCTTGCGTTTTGGCCGCGGTGTAACGCCGTTAGCACGTCACGTCGCCCCAAAGAACCAGACGCCGGTGAAGCCACTAAAGGCGGAGGATCCGGGCGCTAACCCGGGCGTTGCGGCCGGTTCTTGTGAATGATCGCGGCGATGATCAAGCTGAACATGACAAGCCTGGTCAGGTAGTAGAGGGGCTCGAGTTCGTCGTCGGGGTGGTCCAGGGCGAGCAGGACACGCATCACCGCGTCCAGAGCGAAAGCGCCGGCGAAAAAGAGAAACAGAAGGTCGCGCGTCTGTGACCAGAATCGAAGGAAAAAGAGTGTGGCAACAAATGATGCCATCGCGACGGCGCCCATGAGCATGGGATAGATATCTGTGTTCATCGGTCGGCGTCCCAGATCAGGCCATAGAGCAGCACCGTCATGGCAATAAGCGCCAGCGACACCCGGGCGATGGAAAGATCGATGTGAGGTACGACGATCTTGTCAACGACCAGCATAAGATTGTTGAGCGTCAGGCCGACGAAGCAGAGTCCGCTCCACAGCAACAGGCGGTATCCACCGCGAGCATATGCGTGCAGAAGCAGGTAGGCGCATATGGCGGCAGCCAGTGCGCATAGACCGAAAATGATAGGAGCCAGCATTATCGATCCTTTCGCAGTTTGAATGCTGCCGCGAACGCGCGTGCTCCCGCGGGCTTGGTGTGCACGAGGTTGGTCACCGGAATGAGGTGACGGGCATAGTGGGAGGCCAGTTTCTCCACGATTTCACGCTGTCCGGCAGGCTCTCCGTTGAACCAAAAAAAACCATCGCCGCAGTCGAGCAGGCCGTCGTCACACAGCCGATCGAGAACCGGCTTTGCGTGGCTTTCATCGATGTAGAGTTGAGCCGCAACTCGGGAGAGGGTCCAGCGCTTCTCCGGCTGGTTGGCCAGAAGGATCAGCGCCTCGAGTTGAGCGATGGAGTCGATATACGTCAGTATGAATTCGCGCACGTCCGGCGAGATTAGCTCATCCGCCATAGGGCACCCGCCGTTGCATAAGTGCTATCACTGGGTCCCCTTATTCCATCTATGCCGGGCGCGGCAGACTGATCGCTCCAAACGAATGCACCCATTCGGCGCGCCGGATACTAACGCGCGATGGCGCGCGTGTCATGTTGCCGGCGATGGCGCGCCGGATCGCTCGGAATTGGACGCTTTGACACCCTCCGATCCCTCGCACTATTGGGAGATGCCCACGCCAAGGCTGTCCCCCGATCTGTCCGGAAGCTCAGCGTTCCCACCACTGAAACAGGACTGACGTTCTGAATGACCTCACGATGGCACAGAAGTGGCGCCCGCCTCGCGCGGGTTCATTGAAGAGGCACGTCACCCGTCACGCCGCTACCGAGATCACGCGGCGCCTCGCATTCCAATACTCTAATCACAAGCACCCTGCTGAAGAGCGCCCCAGCGAAACCGCCTGTAACGCCGCAGAAAGGCACAGCAAACCCGGACGGCGGGGAACGCGTGCCGTGTGCGAGGGGTATGATGTGCACCCAGCTGACTGGCCCGCCGTCGGTTTGCGAGTGGAGCGTTGTCAATTTGGCTGCGAGGTCCGCCTTTGCGCCGCTGCTGAGCACGTCTGGCTGACCGCTGAGAGTTTCCGCATCCCATCCCGACGCAATCACAAACTCGATCCTCGAAGCACACTGGCCACCTAGAAATCGCGCCTCTCGCATTGGGTCAAGCCGCGCCTCGCGTCGACATCCGCGCGGCGTCACAAGCCGAGTAAAAATTCGAAATTGTCGAAAAGTCCCTTCGCCGACATGCCATGTCTCTTAATCGGAACCCTCCCAACATGTCGACGGCTTCGAGCTGGCATCGGCTGGCCTTTGACTTGGATCAAGCCGTCACGGGGAGGATACGAGCATGACCGATGTTGCGAACAATCTGAGTGTCTCGGGCGATGCTCCGGCTGGTGCTTCGCCGTCTTATGCCGCCGGGGCAGCGGTGGCCTCCCGCGCCATCACACGCATTGCCTCCGACCCAAGCGCCGTCAGCGCGCGCACCGTCCACGATGTAACCTACGACCTGCTTCGGACGCTCGGCCTGACTACTATTTTCGGCAATCCCGGCTCGACCGAAGAACCATTCCTGAAAAACTTTCCCTCCGACTTCCAATACATCCTCGGGCTGCAGGAAGCCTCGGTGGTCGGCATGGCCGACGGCTTCGCGCAAGCCACCAATAAGCCAGTCCTGGTCAGCTTGCACACGGGCGCGGGGACAGGCAACGCTATGTGCGCGATCATGGGCGCCTTTCAGAACAAGACGCCGCTGATCATCATTGCCGGCCAGCAGCATCGTTCCATGGTGCTCTGCGAGCCGTTCCTCACCAATCGCGATGCGACGACGCTCCCCAAGCCGTGGGTAAAGTGGGCCTATGAGCCGGCGCGGGCACAGGACGTTCCTGCTGCCATCATGCGCGCCTACGCAGTCGCTCTGCAGCCCCCGGCGGGCCCCGTATTCTTATCCGTCCCGTTGGACGATTGGGACCAACCCGCGCTCGGCACGCCGACCGTTCGCACGGTGAGCTCGCGCTATGCTCCCGATCCCGTTCGCTTGCAGGAGTTTGCTGACAAGATCGGTCGCGCTAAGCGTCCCGTCCTCGTCTATGGGCCTGAGATCGACCGGGCCGGCGGCTGGGAAGCGGGCATCAAGTTCGCCGAGCGGCTACGGGCGCCAGTGTTCCTCTCCCCGATCGCCGAGCGAATATCATTTCCACAGAACCATCCCCAGTTCCAGGGGATGCTGCCGATGGCGATTGGTCCGCTCAGCGAGCGGCTTAAGGGCTACGACCTCGTCATCGTCTTGGGCGCCAGTGTGTTTCGCTATTACCCCTACGTCGCGGGCTCGTATCTACCCGACGGCGCCGCGCTGCTGCAGGTCACCAGCGATCCCAACGATGCAGGCGCCGCCGCAGTAGGCGACAGCCTGCTGGGAGACGCCAAGCTTGTCCTCGAGGCGTTGGTCGAACGCGTCTCGCAGAACAAGGCGCGAGCAATGCCGGCGCCGTTGAAGGTAATGAAGCCGGCTCCCCAGGCCAATGAACCGCTGACCGCCGCCGAAGCCTTTGCAGCGCTGGCTGAGGCCCGGCCTGCGGACGCCATCCTTGTCCAGGAATCGCCCTCGAATGCTCTCGACCTTTTGGCGCTTTGGCCCACGGTAACGCCCGAGTCCTATTTCAGTTACGCCAGCGGCGGGCTGGGATGGAACGCGCCGGCCGCAGTCGGCATAGCGCTAGCCCAGAAGAAGAATGGGAGCGGTCGGCCAGTCATCGCGGTCATCGGGGATGGATCAATGCAATACTCGATTCAAAACCTTTACACCGCTGCACAGCAGCGCTTGAAGATCGTCTACATCGTGCCCTGCAATGGCGAGTACGAGGTTCTAAAGCAGTTCGCCGTGCTGGAAAATACGCCCAATGTCCCTGGGCTCGATCTGCCGGGCTTCGACTTCGTCGCGCTCGCGAAGGGTTATGGCTGCATCGGCGTCGAGGCCAAGACGCCCGAGGAGATCAAAGCCGCTTTTGCCGCCGCGCTGAAGGCCGACGGGCCGACGGTCATCGCCATCCCAACCAAGCGTGAGCTTCGGCCGTTGATTGCGAGCGACGGAGGCAATTAAGGGAAAGCGCCGACGTGTGACCTTGGGCGGACCATAGTACGCCTCGGGTCATGTGCACGCGTCACACCATCCGTGACCTTGGTCTTCCCCACATAGCGGACGTGGATAGGGCATTAGCGTCTCTGGTCGCGGCTCAGCCATGGGGCTTTTGTGGCCGGTCGTGTGCGCCCGCAGCAGACTTGTAAGTTATGAATTTGTAACTGGCCGGTGGCCTCAGCGGCTTTTAGTGTGCTTGTTCCCGGTTGTGCCTTCGATGGAATTAGGAGGACACTGCATGGCTATTTTGCTCAACCGCCGAGGCGTTCTCGCCGCCGGCGGAGCGATAGTGGCGCTTGCGGCTTCGGGCCTACGTTTGCCCGCCGGAGCGCAAGGCATCGCGCCAACCCCCTCGATGCGGGGCGGGTCCAACAATTATCTTCCGGGAGCGCCCATCGTGGAACGGATTGGGGGCGGAGGCTTCTGGATGAGTGGCACCGTGCGCCGTGCTGGAGATGGGTCACCGCTCAGAGGTCAGCGCATACAAATTTGGGCGCACACAACGGAAGGGCATGAGCGTGACCCGCACAGCCACGGGGCTACGCTCACGGATGAAGAGGGGCGGTTTCGGCTCGAGATGCCGCAGATCGTTCCGGCCTTTGGTCAGCCGCATGGGCACCTCGCCTATGATAGCGGCAAGTTCGAGACCGTCTTCCTTCGTCCCCTAATGGCGAGTGCTAAAGACACGAGCCTTGAGGCGCACTTCGTCCTCCGGCCGGCTTGAACGACGTTGGTTCAGGGCGCGTAAAATTGGTCAGGGTATGCCTGATCTGGGGCGCCGTCGCCGTCGCCGTTGCCGTGCCGATCATCGCTGCCGCGCTCAGCCCGCTGCTCGCATGGCGCGAGCCTATCTACATCGTCGCCGGACTTGCAGGGGTCGCGGGACTGACCCTGATGATGTTTCAGCCTTTGCTGATTGGTGGCTACTTGCCCGGAGTTTCTCCGTATCAGGCACGACGCGCACATCGTTGGACAGGAGCCTTGCTGGTTGCAGCCGTGGTCATACACGTCGCTGGGCTTTGGATCACCAGTCCGCCGGACGTGGTCGACGCCCTTCTCTTCACATCACCGACGCCCTTCTCGACCTGGGGGGTTATCGCCATGTGGGCCGTCTTCGCCGTCGCAATCATGGTCGCGCTCCGCCAGCGATTAGGCCTGCGTCTTCGGACGTGGCGGATCGCTCATACGCTCCTCGCAGCGGTCATTGTCATAGGAACCGCTGTCCATAGCGTACTAATCGAGGGGACCATGGAAACGGTGTCAAAGGTGGCCTTGTGCGCCGTGGTAGTTGCGGCGACGCTGAAAGTCATCGCGGACAAACGAGTATGGCAAGGCAAAGCACGTCGCACTGACCAGCGACACACGCGAGACGGCGCGTGACCGGGAGCGGGTAGCCTCGGCCGAAATACCGCCCAGGAAAATTGGTAGAGCGTACCTATTATCTCCAGTCGCGTGGTTCAGATGAAGTTCATGTTGCTTGTTGCGGCTTCGATGATCCTGTCGCCGCCGGTGGCGGTACCTGCACGAGCAGGCGATGCAGAAGCGGCCAAGGCGCTGATCGAGCGCTGGTACGCCGAACTCCGGAAGAACAGGATGGGCGGTCAAAGCCGGTATTGGACGCTCCTCGCACCGGGCAACATCGTTGAACCGTCGCGCCGCTGTCACGATCCGAGTAAACCGCAACCGCGCGTGTTGAAGTTGGTCGAAACGGCGTTCTACGGATTCCTCGCCATCCGCGCGCAGAAATTCGCGCACGAGATCGAGTTCATGCAGATGGAACGGACACTCGCCCGCATCCAGGTATGGGAGCGCGGGTGGATCTATGCGGGCGCAACAAAAACTACGTACGAGAACGCGGCCGGCGGGACCTTCATCCTGGTGAAAAAGGAAGGAGAGGACTGGAAAATCCTCGTATACGAATCGAGATCAAGCGCCGTGCGCGCCCAGGATCGGCATGGACCAATGCCAGACCTCACCCCCGAGAACGCGCGGCCGGTGATAGAATAATGCCGCAGCCGCCACGCCCCTGGCATGACAAGGGGTGGCATTCGGGCATCATCCGAGCAACTCCATACTGGTTCCATGTCGACAGCTGGTTGGCCTCCTGGACGAGGAGCGCTAACGGGAAACGGAGGGTCTCGGTGGCCGCGCTTGAGCGCTACGCGGCTTCTCAAGGAAAATCAGAATGGCGACGATCGTTACGGTCCACGGCACCTTCTCAAGCGGACCACTCGAGGGGGAGAAGTGGTGGCAGCTAGGCAGCGGCTTCGCGTCGGGCATTCCGCAGCTGATCGAGGGCGCCGACCGTCGCCTCGTTGTCGAGCCCTTTGTTTGGGACGGTTACAACAGCGAAACGGCACGCTACGCCGCGGGGGCGCGACTGGCAGCCCGGCTTCAAGCGCTCGACGCCAGCGGGGAGCCCTTTGTCGTCATCGGACATAGTCACGGTGGATCGGTGCTCAGCGCCGCACTTCTTAACGCGGCCCGCAGCAAGCAGCCGTTGGCCAACATGCGCCGCTGGATCACGGTTGGCACGCCGTTTCTCAAAACCCAACGCCAGCGGTTCCTCTTCTCGAGGCTCGGCATCCTCGGCAAGGCCATCTATCTCACCCTGCTGACGTTCCTGTTATTGGGCGTCCTCATCGCCCTGGGCGGATCGGTTGAAGCCGAGCCCGTTGCCTGGGTGATGCTGATGGCGACATTCCTTGTCCCGATCGGGCTCTTCTACGGTCTCCTTGGCTTTCAGGAGCGCCGTCGCTCACTACGGTTCAATCGCCGGGGCCTTGGCTTTGCCGAGCAGCATTTCGCTGATCGCTGGCTGTCGCTCTGGCATGCCAAGGACGAGGCAGTGAAATGCCTCAAGGCCGTGAAGCGCGTCGACGTCAAAATCTTTCCGCGCCATTTTGCGGCGTCCGCCTTGAACCTGTTGGTGATCGGTTTCATACCGCTGTTATGCGTCCTGACCCTCAACTCGCAGTCAGCCATGAACGCCATTGCGGCGCGCGTCTTCGCCGTCATTGATCCCTCCGAAGCCCAGAACCTTTATCCATCGGACGGCGCGAATATCTTCGAGAACGCGGCGGTTCTGTTCATCGGTTTGCTGGTCATTCCCGCAAACCTCCTGCTGCCGGCGGTTTCCTTTGACAAAATGCCGCTGCTGGCGGAGATCGGACTTCTCGTTTTTGGGCTGGCCCTGCTCCTCGCAACAGCGGCTTTGATAACTGTCGCATTCAGTGTCATCGCTAAATTTACGAGTCACGGCTTGAGCCTTGTTCTCAATCCGCTGACCCTGGCCCAGCTCAAGGCCGCCACCTACGGCAGTGACGCGCTGGAGGACTTTGCCGTCGATGCGCGCGAGTGGCCCACCTGGCTGACGCGCGGATATCCACCTTTGCCGCCACGCATCGCGGATGGCATCGAAGCTGCGAGCGACGCCGCCATCGGCACAGCTGTTCCGAAGTTCCGGAACATCGTCGATAGCCTGACGGCGGCCGAAAGCGCTGAGGCGACATCGGACGTGGTCGCAGACTACCTGACGTGGCGGGAGCTGATTTACACCTCATACTTCGATGATGAGGACTTCCTGGCGCTGTTAGCGTACGCCCTCTGCCATACGGGCGCCTTCCACCCCACGCCACTGTTCGCGGGGCATCCAGCGTTTGCGATTGCGGGTGAGGCTTATGCGTCAATTACCCAAAGCGCGGTGGTGGCATCTCCCGCCCCGCTGCAGCAGGCCGCTGCGCACTGATCTTGGCTGACTTAGCCGGCGCCGCACGTAGTTCTCGGCCCGGAGGTGTATCTATTTGGATAACGCCACCTCTCGCCAAAATTGTTCTATAGGCACACGAGCGGTTCAGCTTCCCTGGGGGCGGTGGTGAGGTCTCACGATATTGGTGTCGGATCGCGTGCGTTTGTGTTCGCCGTGTTCCTTGCTCTTGGCGTCTCTTTCGTAGCGACGACCGCGGTGCTGGCCTATGAATTTTGGGGCAGCGGTTGGTTCGATCTCGCTGCCATGGACAGCCACCTTTTCCTCTTCTTTCCGACGCTTGGGATAGTGGCGCTATTCGCCTTCTATGTCCCGTCGGCAGCGCTTGTCGACTTCTACTGGCGGCATGTCCCGCTCGGCCGTATTCGGTTTGCCGCTGGCAGTCTGATCCTTTGCGGATTGTCGTTCATGATCGCGATGGGCCTGCTTGCCAGTCCTAAGCGGTCCATTTGGGAAATCGCTCCTTCCATCCTGACATCGGACCAGGGCGAGGGCATAGACTGCGCCCAGGGCAGCGTGTGCGAACGTCTGCCAATGCTGGCGGCGTTGCGGGGGCTGCGCGAGGTTAGCCAATCCCGCTGGGGAGTTGGTGACTTCGTCCGATCTTGCGACCGTGACGAGTTTCTTGAAGCGACAACCGGGCCGGAGCGCAAGCGCTTCTGCTTCGCGTCGACGCGGCTCACCTCGTCGCCGCTGCTGCAGGGGGATGCCGAATGCTGCCGGGCGCAGCAGCGACTCAGCGCCGCTATCAGTGAAAATTTCGCGCAGCCCGATCGGCGATCGCTGACCTCAAAGGCGCATGCGTTGACGCTCCCGCTGAAGGTGTTCTTCCTGCTTGTGTTGCTGACGATCAGCATCCTGCTCGTAACGCGGCACCGTGGCATCGAGGCAAATTACCGAGCGAGCGCTAGGAGCATGGAATTCTCTGTGATCGTTGGCACGGCGGCCGTCCTCGTTCTTTCCGTTCATGTCGCAGGCGTTCGTGGAATCGGTCTCAGCGCTATACGGCCTCTCCGGACGCGGCACCTTCAGCGTCATCACGCCAATACTCAGCCTGGCGTTCGGCATTTGGACCCTGCTGATCGTGTTTTTCTTCTACCGGCGTAGGGACAAGGACCTCGAGGCCGTCGGCAAGATGGGCAGCGCTATCGCGGCGGCTCTGGCGGTGTTGAAATACGGCGTCGTTGTAGCCGTCTTTACCCGCTTGCTTGGTTCAGGCGCTACCGTGCCCAGCATTACAGGCCTCGTGGTCGTTTGCGTCGCGACGATTATCGTATTGTTGTGGTTGCCCCGGCGGTGGATGCGCGCTTCGGAAGCGGCAACCCATGGGACCGCCCGCGTGCCAGACCCCTACTGCGCGGCGATGCTCTCGATCACATGAACTTCCTGAGTGCGTCCATAGTCGCGCATCAGAGTCACTGTCAAAGGCGCGACAAAACCATCGCGGCGAATGACGCCTTCCCCTTCGCCTTCGCGCTGTGCGCCGGCACCGGACGGCAACGCCCAAGTGATCGCAAAGTCTCCTTCGGGGACCGTCGGCTCGACCGTCACGTCCACCAGCAAGCCCCCGTGCCATTTGATAGTCGAGGCGCCGAACTTTGTCGCGAAGCCGGTATAGGAGCGCGCGAAGTTCATCGCCTCGATCGCCCTCGCCACATGCCAGGCCACCTGCTCCGCCGTGTGATTGTCTGGCACGCTACGCGCCACACCGCGCCACTTAGGCGGCAACGCGTCGGCGCGCCGCTGTAGCTCACGCTGGAGGTTCGGCCAATCAGCCACTTCCGTGAGGAAGCCCCGCTCATCGACCAGCATGTCGAAGGGAAGGCCATCGAGCATCAGAGCCGCTGCCACCACCATATTCATTCCGCCGCTGTCAGCATGTTTGACGTCGCCGACGAGCAGGCGAAGGCGGTAGCCGTCTTTCTCGCGCACGGGCGTCACCGCGAGGGTGTAGTCGACGCTGAGGCTGTCAGAAGGCAGACCGGGAGGGTCGGGGACGTATCTGAGACGGTACTGCACGCGAAAGGCCTGCGTGACACCCGGAGCTGGGCTGAACACGACCTTCGGCATGGTCATCTGTTCGGCCGTTGCCGCTGGCTGCGCCCAGACGAACGCGACCATCATTATTGGTACAACCCGCGAGAGCAATAGAGACGACAAGGCTGCGACCTTTGCTTAGTTGCCGGGTCCGCGATGTCTCGAGAACAGCGCATCGCTGCGCCCTGGGGGAAATCATACAGCTCCGTATTGGTTGCCGCCAACTCTCGGCATGAGGAATGGCGATCACCGTGGAGGGCCGAGAAGGGTCATGAGCACGCGTCGCGCTATCCGCTGCTTCGTCTGATCTGCCGCCAACAGCGGACGTGGCGGGCGACGAGATCCGCGCGGCCCATCTTAGTGCAGCCGACTTCCGCAACTGGGACGGAGCGGACGTCGACTGTCACGGCGAGGGATAAGCTGACGAGGTCGGCTTCTGTATACTCGCGCCCGAATGGCTGACATCACTGCCTGAAGACGATCATCGTCTCGGCAGTCATTTCGACGGCCGTAAATGGGATGCCACCGATGCCGTAGCCCGTGCTCGCCAACGGCCCGTGGGTAGCTTATCGAAGCTTGCCATGGGGCCTACATTGGGTGCCTGGCCGCGTGCACAAACCGTGCACACGGAAGGTGAGAAAAGGTGGGTAGAGATGAGAACAGAAGCGAACAAATTTGTGCATGTTCTCGTCCGTGCACACTGAGAGAACAGGGTAAATCTGTGTTTTATCAGCCGCATAGGTTCTCTGTCGCTCCTATGATGGATTGGACGGACCGGCACTGCCGGGCCTTCCACCGCCAGCTGACGCAGCATGCGCTGCTCTACACCGAGATGGTGACCGCGCCGGCCATCCTGCACGGCGACCGCGCGCGGCTGCTCGGCATGAGCGACATCGAGCATCCCGTGGCGCTGCAACTCGGCGGCTCCGACCCGGGCGCGCTCGCCGAGGCGGCGGCGATCGGCGAGGCGTTCGGCTACGACGAGATCAACCTCAATGTCGGCTGCCCCTCCGACCGCGTGCAGGAGGGCCGCTTCGGCGCCTGCCTGATGGCGGAGCCGGAGCTTGTCGCCGCCTGCGTCGCGGCCATGCAGCGGCAGCGTCAAGGTGCCGGTCACCGTCAAATGCCGCATCGGCATCGACGAGCAGGATAGCGAGCGCGACCTGCAGCGCTTCATCGACGTCGTCGCCGGCGCCGGCGTGCGCACCTTCATCGTGCATGCGCGCAAGGCGTGGCTGCAGGGGCTGTCGCCGAAGCAGAACCGCGAGGTGCCGCCGCTCGACTACGCGCGCGTCTATCGCCTGAAGGCCGCGCATCCCGAACTCACCATCGTCATCAACGGCGGCATCGCCGACCTCGACGAAGCAGCGGCGCACCTGCAGCACGTCGACGGCGTCATGCTCGGCCGCGCCGCCTACCAGACGCCTTACATCCTGGCCGAGGTCGACCGCCGCTTCTTCGACGCCGAGCGCCGGCGTGCCGACGCGCGCCGAGGCGATCGAGGGGCTTCTGCCGCACATCGAGCGCCACCTCGCCGCCGGTGGACGGCTCAACAACGTCGTGCGCCACGTGCTCGGGCTCTATCACGGCGAGCCGCGCGCGCGCGCTGTTCCGCCGTCACTTGAGCGAGAACGCGCCGCGCGACGGCGCCAGCCTCGCGACGCTCATCGAGGCGGTCTCGCATCGCCGACCCGAGCTGGCGTCCGCTGGCGGCGGCGGAATAGGGAGCCGCGACACCCATGGTCCTCGGCCTCCCCGCGGGCGAGATCGCGCTGCTCATCGCCGCGCTGCTCGTTGCCGGGGTCGTCGCCGGCTTCCTCGCCGGGTCTGCTCGGCATCGGCGGCGGCGGCGTGCTCGTCCCGGTGCTCTACGAGGTCTTCCGCGTTCTCGACGTCGATCCGGCCATCCGCATGCACCTGGTGCTCGGCACGACGCTCGCCATCATCCTGCCGACCTCGCTCAAGTCGTTCGCCGGACACCGCGCGCGCGGCTCGGTCGACATGCCGCTGCTACGAAGCGCGTGGCGCCGTGTGATCGTCGCCGGCGTCGTCGTCGGCATGCTGACGGCCAAGGCACGCCAGCGGCGACGCGCTCAAGTGGGTGTGGGTCATCGGCCGCGACGCTGATCGCCATCAAGATGGCGCTTCGGCCGCGAGGACTGGCGGCTCGCCGATCAGCTGCCGCCGTTCCCCTGGCCGCAGCTCGGCGCCTCGGCCATCGGCTTCATCTCGACCCTGATGAGCATCGGCGGCGCGACGTTCGTCGTGCCGCTGCTGACGCTCTACGGCAAGCCGATCCTCACTGCCGTGGCGACGGCGAGCGGCACGGGCCCGTTGATCGCGCTGCCGGGCGTCATCGGCTTTGCCTGGGCCGGGTGGGGCGCGGAAGGGCTGCCGCCGTTGTCGGTCGGCTTCGTCAACCTGCTCGGGCTGGTCATCGTCGCGCCGCTCAGCGTGTGGGCGGCGCCCTACGGCGTGCGCCTGGCGCACAGGATCCCGCGCCGCACGCTGGAGCTGTGCTTCGCCGCGTTCCTCGCCAGCATCTCGATCCGCTTCCTGATCGACCTGCTGCTCTGAGCGCGACGCGTCTTAAGCGACGATCTTCTGATTGTACTCGCCGACTGCCGGGTGCTTCGACAGCTCGCGGTCGATGTCGGCGAAGATCGCCTTCATGTTGGCTTCCGACACCGGGCTCTCGACGACGACGACGAGCTCCGGCTTGTTCGATGAGGCGCGCACCAGACCCCAGGTGCCGTCCTCGAGCGTGACGCGCACGCCGTTGACGGTGACGAGATCGCGGATCTTCTGGCCGGCGACGGTGCCGCCGTCGGCGGCGAGCTTCTGTGTAGTGCGCGACCACCTTGTCGACGATGCCGTACTTCTTCTCGTCGTCGCAGTGCGGCGACATGGTCGGCGACTGATAGGTCTTCGGCAGCTCGCGCTTCAGGTCGGCCATGGTCTTGCCCTCGGCGCGCTCGAGCATGTCGCATACCGCCAGAGCCGGCGACGAGGCCATCGTCGTAGCCGCGCCCGAGCGGCGGCTGGAAGAAGAAGTGCCCGCTCTTCTCGAAGCCGACCAGCGCCTTCTGCTCGAAGGTGTAGCGCTTCATGTAGGAGTGGCCGGTCTTCCAGTAGAGCGCCTTGGCGCCGTTGGCCTGCAGCACCGGATCGGTCATGAACAGGCCGGTCGACTTCACGTCGGCGACGAACACCGCGTTCTTGAAGCGGGCGGAGATATCGCGCGCCAGCATGACGCCGACGGTGTCGGCGAAGATCTCGTGCCCCTCGTTGTCGACGACGCCGCAGCGGTCGCCGTCGCCGTCGAAGCCGAGGCCGACGTCGGCCTTGTGCTTCACCACCGCCGCCGCGATGGCGTGCAGCATCTCCATGTCCTCGGGGTTCGGATTGTAGCGCGGGAAGGTGTAGTCGAGCTCGGCGTCGAGCGGCACCACCTCGCAGCCGATGGCTTCGAGAACCTTCGGCGCGAAGGCGCCTGCCGTGCCGTTGCCGCACGCGGCGATGACCTTGAGCGGGCGCTTCAGCTTCGGACGGTCGGTCAGCGCCTTCATGTAGCGCTCGGCCATGTCGGGCACGAAAATGTAGCGCCCGCCGTCGGCCGTCTTGTACGTGCCGCCGAGGACGATCTCCTTCAGGCGGCTCATCTCGTCGGGGCCGAAGGTGAGCGGGCGCGCCATGCCCATCTTGATGCCGGTCCAGCCGTTGTCGTTGTGCGAGGCGGTGACCATGGCGACGCCTTCGACGTCGAGATCGAACTGGGCGAAGTAGGCCATCGGCGACAGCGCCAGGCCGATGTCGTGCACCTCGCAGCCGCCGGCCAGCAGGCCGTTGATCAGCGCCTGCTTCACCGAGGCCGAGTAGGAGCGGTAGTCGTGGCCGACGACGAGACGCTTCTTGACGCCGCGCTCGTCGAACAGCGTCGCCATGCCGAGGCCCACCGCAGTGAGGCCCATCAGGTTGATCTCTTCGGGGAAGAGCCAGCGCGCATCGTACTCGCGAAAGCCGGTCGGCTTGACCAGCGGGAAGCGTTCGAAATCGGCGGTGTTGGGCTTCAGATCGGAGCGCGGACGCGGCAGCATGTGATTATCCCCTTGGCGGGCCGGCGGATCGGTCGGCAGGTGTAAACGCCGGCGCGCGGAGAGTCGATCCTGCGGCCCTCTGCCCTATAGACGCACGACGACGATCGAAGCGTGTTCGCGCGCCTATTCCTGCATCACGAGCCGGCCGGAGCGCATGTCGAAGCGCGACAGCCGGCTCAGGAAGCTCATGCCGAGCAGCGAGGTCTTGAGGCGGCCGCGTTCGGCGACGGCGGCGGGAACGTTGCGCACGGTGATGTCGCCGATCGAGACGCGATCGAGGGTGACGGGGGCGACGCGCGCGACGCCGTTCGCGGTGGAGACCGCGCGCGTGAAATCGCTGTCGCTCAGCGGAATGCCGGCGCGCTCGGCGTCCTCGTAGCTCAGCGCCACCATGGTGGCGCCGGTGTCGATCATGACCTCGATGGCGCGGCCGTTGACGTCGGCCTCGGCATTGAAGTGGCCGTTGTCCTGCGCCTCGATCTCGACGACGGAGCCGATGGTTGCCGGCTTCGGCGAGGCCGCGGTGCGCTGCGGGCCGCTTCGCTCCTGCTACATCGGCCGATGTCGGCAGGCCGAGCATTCGCTCGGCGCCGACTTCAGCGTCTCGAAGTGCGAGAAAGCCGCGATGCCGATGACGGCGACGACCGTCCAGCTCGCTGCTTCACGCAACATTGTCTGGTGCCCGGGATTCAAAGCCATTTCTGGAATGCAGCTCTCGGAAGCTGCGGCCATCGGCGCGCGACGCTAGCCCCTCAGCGTCAGGTAATCCTTAGCGAACTCATAGGATCGCAAACGCCTTAAGAAACTCATACCGAGCAAGTTTTCCTTAACGCTTCCGGGCCGCGCGACGAGCGCATCGACGTTGCGGATGACGAGCGGGCCGACGGCGAGCGTGCGCAGCCGCACCGCCGCCGCGTAGGCCATGCCGTTCGCGGTATCGACGGCGACCGTATAGGAAAGCTTTTTGAGGTCGACGCCGGCCCGCTCGGCGTCGTCCGGCTTCAGCACGACGGACGAGGCGCCGGTATCGACCATCAGCGTCATCGACTGCCCGTTGACCGAGGCGCGCACGGCAAAATGTCCGTCGATGCGGCGGCGAACGCGCACGGCGCGCTCGCCTTCCTCGTTGGTCTCGACGGCCACGATCTGGCCCGAGGGCATCGAGCTCGCCGCCGACGCGATCGACGACCGCCGACAGCTCCTCGCGGTACGAGTAGCCGGCGACGAGGCCGAAGCCGATGGCGAGCCATGTGAGGATGTAGCGTATTGCCTGCATCGGGCGTGTGCGTTCGTCGTTGGCGAGGCTGATGATGTAGATCGTCGCCAGCAGCAGGCCGGCCGCGATCGTCACGATCTCGCCGGTGCTGAGGCCGGAAAGGACATCGGGGCCGCCGCGAAGAACCAGAAACACGCCGGCGCCGATCAGCAACGCCAGCACGGTCCACGCCCTCATCGGCCCTCGCCCTCCAAGAGCTCAGCTATGCGAGCCGGCAATTGCGCCATGACAAGGCGCCGTTCGGCGCTCGACATCGAAGACCATCTGGCGATTTCGGCAAGCGAACGGCCGCAGCCGCAACACAGACCGGTCTCGCGGTCGATGTCGCAGATTTTGACGCAGGGGGTTTCGATCCCGGTTGGGCTGGCGGCGTTGCTCACGCCCCGTATGTAGCGCCGGCTTGTGCGGAGTACAACGAGGCGTCGCGCGGCGAAGTGCGGCCGCTAGCCGACCGCCGCCGTGTCGCCGCCGTCATCCGACTTCTTCGATCGCAGCCGCGCCGGCCGCGGCGGGCGTGGGGCAACGCCCTTGAGGCGGTGCGTCTCCTGTCCCAGCGGCTGCAGCGGCACCATGGCGCGCAGCACGCGATAGCCCGGCAACACGACCCTCGCATCGGTTCCTTTGCGCAGCTCGGACGTGAGCACGAGGCTGCCGCCATGCAGCTCGATCAGGTTCTGCACAATGGTGAGGCCGAGGCCGGCGCCGCCTTCGGCCGTCTGGTGCGCCAGCGCGCCTTGGCCGAACGCCTGCAGCACCTTGGGAATCTCTTCGGCAGGGATGCCGGGTCCCGTGTCGCGCACGGCGAGATATTGGCCGCCATCGGGCATGCCGCCGACACTAAGCGTGATGCGGCCGCCTTTGGGCGTGAACTTCAGGGCGTTCGACATCAGGTTGAGACAGATCTGGCGCAGCGCGCGCTGATCGGCCCACACGACTGGTAGGTGGGGATCGCCTTCCTCGACAATGTCGATGGCCTTGCTGTCGGCGCGCAGCTTCAGAAGCCGGTGGCATTCGTCGGCGATGTCGGCGAGCCGCACCGGCTCCTCATGCAGCTCATAGCGGCCGGATTCGATGCGCGTCAGGTCGAGGATCTCGTTGATGAGATGCAAGAGGTGCTTGCCGCTCTCGAGAATGTTGCCGGCGTATTCCTGATATTTCGGGTTCTCCAGCGGGCCGAACATCTCGGACTTCATCACCTCGGAAAAACCGAGAATGGCGTTGAGCGGCGTGCGCAGCTCGTGGCTCATGGTGGCGAGGAAACGCGACTTGGCGCTGCTGGCCGTTTCGGCGCGCCGGCGGGCCTCGTCGGAAACAGACTTCTGCTCCTCCAGTTCGGCGATCAGCGCATCCTTCTCGGTGCGGTACTCGAGCATCGACAATGAGGTTGAGCGCAGGCCGCGCGCGAGGAACAGGAAATAGAGATAGATGCCCACCGCCATGGTTGCGAGCGCAAAGTAGAACGGGTTGGCGAGTAGCAGCAGGCGCACGACGACGGCGATCGTCATCGGCACCGTGCCGGCATAGAGAATGGCCGGGATGCTGGCGGCGAACATCGTGCGAATGGCGAGCACGACGATGAGCGTCGCAAAGATGAAGATGTGCGAGGAGAAGATCAGCTCATTGGGGGCCGTCAATGTCGCGCCGACACCGATGAGCGCGAAGCCGGCAAGGGCGAAACCGTTGAGCAGCTCCAGCAGCACGAAACGCTGCCGCCACAGGCCGACGTTCACCTGCGCCGGCGGGAGAGCCAGGAAGCGGCGCCCCTGATCGAGTAGGGCGACCTTGGCGCCGATGACGATGAGCAACCACAGGATGGCTTCGGTTGTCGGTGCCCAAAACATGCAGGCGATGGCGAACAGCGCGTAGAGCGCCGGCATGGTCACGGCCGCGCCAAGCTCGTTGCGCACGAACATCGTCAAGAGCTCGTATTCAAACTGCGGCTTGATCGAGGTGCCGGCAGCCAGCCGCGAGCGCCGCTCTTGCAGCTCGTTGTTGGCGCGCGCGCGCGCATCGCGGTGGCTACGGCGCCGCGCGACGTCCTCTGGAATGGCGCTTGTCGTCATCGGCATCACGCATGACCGGAATGGAGCGGCCGGAAGGCGGCGGCTCAGATAGTTCTACCTAAATCTCGGCAGAATTTCCTAACTAAGTGTTTATCAATAAAGATTTCGCAAACATGTGCGGATGCAACCGGCGCTCTCCCCAGGAAATCCGGGCTTGCGGGCATTGTCGTCGCGGGAAGTCGCCGTTACGGTCCTGCCCCGATGCGGACCTCAAACACGCCGACCGGCCAGATGCACACCAGGGCGCATATGCACTTCGATTCGAGGTGCATATGAAGCTCACCATCGTCGGCTCGGGGGACGCCTTCGGCTCCGGCGGGCGCCTGCAGACGTGCTTTCACGTCGCTTCAGGCAACGAACAGTTTCTTATCGACTGCGGCGCCACCACGCTGATCGGCATGCAACGCCTCGGACTCGATCCCGATCGCGTCTCGACCATCCTCATCTCTCACCTGCATGGCGACCACTTCGCCGGCCTCGTCTGGTGGATGCTGCACGCCCACTACGTGACGGGTCGCACCGCGCCCCTGACGATCGCCGGGCCGGCGGGCATTGCGCAGCGTTTCGCCGCCGCTGCCGAGGCGCTGTTTCCCAAGTCGACCGAGATCGAGCGGAAGTTTGAAATGAACTTCGTCGAGTATGAGGAGCGCGTGCCGCTCGACATCGGCGTCGTGCGCGTCACGCCGTTCGAGGTGCTGCATCCATCGGGCGCACCGCCCTACGCGTTGCGGATCGAGGACGGCGGCAAGGTGTTGAGCTTCTCCGGCGACACCAAGTGGGTCGACAGCCTGCTGCCGGCGGCCAATGGCGCTGATCTCTTCATCTCAGAGTGCTTCGGCTTCAGCGAGCAGGTCGGGCACCACATGACCTGGCGCGACATCGAGCGCAACATCGACCGGCTCGGCGCGCGGCGCGTGCTCCTCTCGCACATGGGCCTCGAGATGCTGGCCAATCGCCAGCTCGTCAGAGACCCACGCGTGGTGCTGGCCGAGGACGGCATGCAGATCGACATCTGAGAGCCGCACGCATGTCGCGCCATGGAGGGCGGTTGTAGAAACGAATTACGCAAACAGCCCTTGACGTAGATCGATTTCGTGCGCCTAGTGCCCCAAGCGCGAAATTTCAGAACATTATTTCAGCGGCCCGCCGATGCTCGACGAAATGGACGTCAAGATTCTGCGCATTCTGCAAGAGGACTGCACCCGCCCGGTAGCCGACATCGGCAAGGAGGTCGGTCTCTCCACCACGCCCTGTTGGCGGCGCATCCAGAAGCTGGAGGAGGCGGGGGTCGTGCAGCGGCGCGTCGCCATCCTCGATGCGCACAAGGTCAACGCCGGCGTCACCGTCATCGTGTCGATCAAGACCGACCAGCACAGCCTCACGTGGCTCGAGCGCTTCCACAAGGCGGTGGCGGACTTTCCCGAGGTCGTCGAGTTCTACCGCATGTCGGGCGATGTCGATTATTTGCTGCGCGTCGTCGTGCCCGACATCGAGGCCTACGACGCGTTCTACAAGCGGCTGATCGCACGCATCGAGATCGCCAAGGTCTCGTCGGCCTTCGCCATGGAGCAGATCAAGTACACTACGGCCCTGCCGATGCAATTCGCGCGCAGCAACGCCGGCGAGGCGGGGGCCTCAGATGGCGATGAAAAACGCCGAAAGCGCTAGGCAGGTGAGCGCCGCGATGGCGATGGCGGCGATGGTCATCGCCATTCCATAAGTACGCAAGCGCATCATCGGTGGCGACTGCGAAACTCCATACGCGTGGATGATGCGCCCTGCCACCAGCACGATGCCGGAGGCGTGCAGCAGCAGGTTAGGTGGCGCCATGCTTTCGGCCAGCGCCATCAGCAACAGCGCGAAGGGCACGTACTCGGCGAAGTTGGCATGCACGCGCATGCGGCGCAGCAGCTCGAAGTCCTCGCCGTGCCCGAACTCGACCCGCCGCTCGCGCCGCCAGCCGATCACGCGCACGCTGAGAAACAGGAACAGCCCCGCGAGCAGCGCTGCATAAAAAGCGGTGATCGGCATCGTCGATTGATCCACGTACGGCGAGCGTTGGCCCAACCTAGCATTCGATTCCGTCCGTCGGGGTCGTGCCGGACGCCCGCAGGCGTGCAAAATCGTTTGACAACCACAAGTTGCGATAGCAGTAGCACGCGTTAAGTGCATACTTTTGGCGATTTCAATCAGGTTCGTTGCGCGTGTCACAGCCCGTTGTCGCTGACGAATGATGCCGGCTCGGCCTTGGCTGTAGCACCCAGTTGCCTGGATTGTCTGCGGCGATGAAGTGTCCGGCGCGCGGCATACGTCGCGCGCCGGCTCAAGCGCCGATGATCTTGACGAGGACGCGCTTCTTCCGGCCGCCGTCGAACTCGCCGTAAAAAATCTGCTCCCAGGGGCCGAAGTCGAGCTTGCCGCCAGTGACGGCGACGACGACCTCGCGCCCCATCACCTGCCGTTTGAGGTGCGCGTCGGCATTGTCCTCGCCGGTGCGGTTGTGGTGGTACTGGCTCACCGGCGCGTGCGGCGCCAGCTTCTCGAGCCACACGTCGTAGTCGTGGTGGAGCCCGCGCTCGTCGTCGTTGATGAATACCGAGGCGGTGATGTGCATCGCGTTAACCAGTGCCAGCCCCTCCTTGATGCCGCTCTCGCGCAGGCAGGCTTTCACCTCGGGCGTGATGTTGACGAAGGCCCGGCGCCCCTCGATGTCGAACCACAACTCCTTGCGATAGGACTTCATCGCCGCGCCTCGCGCTTCAAGTCTTCGCCTTGTCCGGCTTCAGCAGCGCGATGAGGCTCGAGGTATCCCAGCGGCCGCCGCCCATCGCCTGCACCTTGGCGTAGAATTCGTCGACGAGCGCCGTGACGGGTAGGCTCGCTCCGTTGCGCCGCGCCTCGCCGAGGCAGATGGCGAGGTCCTTGCGCATCCAGTCGACGGCAAAGCCGAAATCGAACTTGCCCTCGTGCATGGTCTTCCAGCGGTTGTCCATTTGCCAGGACTGCGCGGCGCCCTTGGAGATGGTCTGCACGACGAGGTCGAGATCGAGGCCCGCAGCCTCGGCAAACGCGATCGCCTCCGACAGGCCCTGCAGCAGTCCCGCGATGGCGATCTGATTGACCATCTTGGTGAGCTGGCCGGCGCCCGAAGGACCGATGCGGTTCACGGCGCGCGCGTAGGTCTCGATCAAAGGTTTGGCGTAAGCGAACGGCTCCTCGTCGCCGCCGACCATCACCGTGAGCGTCCCGCCCTGCGCCCCCGCCTGGCCGCCCGAGACCGGCGCGTCGAGAAACGCGATGCCGCGCGCGCGCCCGGCCGCGTTGAGCTCGCGCGCCACCTCCGCCGAAGCGGTCGTGTGATCGACGAAGGTTGCGCCCGCGCGCATGCCCTTGAAGGCGCCGTTCTCTCCCGTCGTCACCGAGCGCAGGTCGTCGTCGTTGCCGACGCAGCAGAAAACGAGGTCAGCGCTCAGCGCGGCCGCCGCGGGCGTCTCCGCCGTACGCCCGCCGCCATACTCGGCGACCCAGGCGGCGGCCTTCGCCGGGCTGCGGTTGTAGACGGTGATGTCGTGACCGCCCTTCTTGAAGAGGTGCCCGGCCATGGGGAAGCCCATCACGCCGAGGCCGATCCACGCCACCCTCGCCATTCGTCCACTCCGTCTTCTGCGTATGCCGAGCGATTAGCACCGGCTCGTGTGATGATCGAGAAATTCGCCACCTTCAGCTGCTGGGTGCCGAGCGAATTTCTCGATCTGAATCACACTAGCAAGTCCATGATTCTAGTGTCCCTCATGATTCCGAAGTTCGCTCCCGATGCCAGCCGCGAACTCCGGCGAACTTCGGAATCGGGACACTAGCCGCGGCGCACAGAAAAAAGGCCCCGGGTCCGTTGGGATCCGAGGCCGAGGAGATAGAGATTTTCTGGGGGGAGAGTGCCGTGTCGTAGCGGTGGGCTAGCCCGCCGTTACGTAGTTGAGATGAGAGACGCCGTGTTCGCCGATCTGGCGGTCCGCCTGCTGGCTGCGGGCCGTTGTCAGGGTCGCTACAAGAAGAATGCCAGTAACCAGGAATAGGACCAGCGCACCGGTGCGGGTCCAGGCCGGCTTCGGTCCGTTCTGCATTTGGATCGCCTGAAGGTTCATAATCGTACCCTTAGGGGGCCAGTGTCTGCGATTGGATTGAGAGTTCTGTAACCTATAATAGATCGTTAGTCTAACCGCATATCGGCAGATGGATAACGGGAGGGTTGCAGATTTAACGAAGTATTTACGAGTTGGGCGCGCCGCCGCGATTGAAGCGCGTCTTAGTCTGCTTTGCTGCGGATCTGCGACAGCGTACGCCGCATGCTTATGGCTTCGGGATCGGTGCGCAGTTCGATCAACGCCGGCTGCTCGGTGGCCAAGGCACGGCGCAGCGCCGGCAGGAAGGCCTCCGTCAGCTCCACCCGCTCGGCCGCGACCCCAAAGCTGCGGGCAAGGGCGACGAAGTCCGGATTGACCAGCGTCGTGCCTACAACCCGCCCCGGATAGTGGCGTTCCTGGTGCATCCGGATCGTCCCGTACATGCCGTTGTTGGCGACGATGATGACGATGGGCAGCCCGTACTGTACGGCCGTCGCCATCTCCTGCGCCGTCATCAGCAGGCAGCCGTCGCCGGCCAACGCCACCACGGTGCGCTCTGGATGCGCGAGCTTGGCCGCGATCGCCGCCGGCAGTCCGTAACCCATCGAGCCCGACGTGGGGGCCAGCTGCGTCGGCCAGCCCTTGTACTGGAAGTAGCGGTGCAGGAAGCCGGCGTAGTTGCCGGCGCCGTTGGTGACGATGGCGTCCTCGGGCAATTCGCGCGACAGCGTCGCGATCACCTCCTCGAGGCGCACGGCGCCCGTCGTCGCCACCGGCTTCAAGGAGCGCTCGTAGGCCGTGCGCAGGTCGCGCCGCAACCGGCCCCAGCGAATCTTCGCCGGCGGCTTGAGCCTGGCGAGTGCGCGCGCGAACGCTTCGGGGCTGCTGAGGATGGGCAGGTCGGTCCGAAACACGCGCCCGAGCGCGGCGGCCGAGGGGTGGGCGTGCACGAGGTATTGCGTCGGCTTCGGCGGCGCCACGAGCTTGTAGTTACCCGTCGTCACGTCGCCGAGGCCTTCGCCGATGACGATGAGCAGATCGGCGCTGCGGATCGCCGCCGCCAGCTTGGGATCGATGTCGATGCCGGCGTGGCCGACATACGATGGATGGCGGTTGTCGAGATGATCTTGGCGGCGGAAGGCCGTGATGACGGGCAAGTCGAACGTTTCGGCGAACTTTGCCACGCTAACCGCCGCCTCCGCGCGCCAGCCGCCGCCGCCGAGCAGCAGTAAAGGCCGCTCCGCCGTGCTGAGCTTGGCCTTGAGGCGCGTCATCTCGCTGGCCGACGGCGCCAGTGTTGGCAACCGAACCGCCGTGCTGTCGGCAACTTCCGCGCTGGCGAACAGCACATCCTCCGGCAGCCCCAGCACCACTGGCCCGGGCCGGCCCGACCGCGCAGCCGTAAAGGCGCGCGCCACGTACTCGGGGATGCGTCCGGCATCGCGCACGACACCGACCCAGTTGGCCACGCCGCCGAACATGGCTTCGAGGTCTATCTCCTGGAAGGCGCCGCGGCCCTCATCGCCGCGCTCGATCAACCCGACCAGCAGCACCATGGGCGTTGCGTCCTGGTGCGCCACGAACACCCCGCTCGCCGCGTTGGTGACGCCCGGCGCCCGCGTCACGAAAGCGACGCCCGGCGCGCCGGTCAGCTTGCCGGTTGCCTCCGCCATCATTGCCGCGCCGCCCTCGTGGCGGCAGACGATGGTCCTGATCGACGCCTCGTCGAACAGCGCGTCGAGCGCGGCGATGAAGCTCTCGCCCGGCACCGTAAACAGAGTGCGGCAGCCCTCGCCGACGAGCTGGTCGATCAGGATCTTGCCCCCAGTACGCATCACGGACGCTTCACGCGGCTTGGCCAATTTTTGAGTTCATGGGCTGTTTTAGGCAGGCGCGGCAGCCGCGGGACAGCCCATAACGGGGGTTCGGTTAGGATTGTAGCCCGCGCCGGGAGTGCTTTGCGAATGTTGAAGGATCGCGAAACCTGAGCCAAATAGTCTGGCCGCAAAGGGAAACGCCACACGCTTCGTCACAAGAAAGGTCTTTACAGGGGGGGGAGCGGCCCCTAAATGCAGCGCTCTTTCGAGTTCGGCGGTCTCTTCCCTTTTAGCAATTGCCCGTGTTCGCCCGCGGGTGGTGGAGGTCCTATGCGATGGAGAAGCTCTCCTCTGCAGCTGCGCTGATCGACAAGTCCCGGCCCGAGCGGCCGGTACGTGGCCTGCGACCGCATGCAGCAGGGCGCGCCGCGCGATGGTTCCTCGACAAGTTCCCCGGTGACGTCGCCTACGCCTACAAGGCGAACAGCTCGGTGTTTCTGATCGGCGCGCTGTACGGCGCCGGCATCCGCCATTTCGACGTCGCCTCGTTGCCCGAGATCGAGGACGCGGCGACAATCCCCGACGCGCACCTGCACTTCATGCATCCGGTCAAGTCGCGCCATGCCATCCGCCGCGCCTATGCGCTGGGCGTGCGCTCGTTCGCGCTCGACGGCGAGGACGAGCTCGACAAGATCATCGAGTCGACAGGTGGCGCGCGCGACCTGTTGCTTTGGGTGCGCGTTTCAGTGCCGGCGATCAACAGCCGCATCCCGCTCGAGCACAAGTTCGGCCTTTCAGGTGAGAAGGCCGCCAGCCTGCTCGTCAGGAGCCGCCAGGTCGCCGCCGAGCTTGGCCTCACCTTCCACGTCGGCTCGCAGACGACGACGCCGGACGCCTACGTCACGGCGCTGGGCGAAGTGCATCGCGTGATCGTCAAGTCGGGCGTGATGATCGACCGCCTCGACATCGGCGGCGGCTTTCCCTCGCGCTATCCCGACAGCGACCCCGCGCCGCTGCAGGACTTCATGGACGTCATCCTCGCCGGTATCGAGGCCCTGCCGGTGAAGGAGAATATCAAACTGATGTGCGAGCCGGGCAGGGCGCTCGTCTCCGAGGCGGAGAGCCTGATCGTGCGCGTCGACGCCCGCCGCGGCAAGAACCTCTACATCAACGACGGCTCGTACGGCATGCTGTTCGACGCGGCCCACCTCGGCTTCATCTTCCCGACGCGCGTCGTCAGCCGCGACATCGATCCCTCGGAGCCGCTGGTGCCGTTCGAGTTCTGGGGCCCCACGTGCGATTCCATCGACCACATGAAGGGGCCGTTCCTATTGCCGGAGTCGGTCGTCGAGGGCGACTATGTCGAGATCGGCAACATGGGTGCCTACGCCCGCGCCATCGCCGGGCGCTTCAACGGATACGGCGAGTACGACGAGGTCATTCTGCTCGACGACCCGCTGCTGACGATGTACGGCACCGGCAACACCGCGGCCTCCGCCGTGCGCCGCTGACGTTGGCGGGGTAACGGGTCGCCTTATCCACAGGCGGCCCACACTCGCCACAGGAATCACGATAGTGGCGGACATTGCTGATCCCGGCCAATTCTGCCAATCGGGATGGAGGGGCCATGTCCGCCGAAAGTCTTTTCAACCGCCTGCTGCCGGAACTCGCGCGTCAGGAGACGTCCGCTGACGAGCAGGCACGCCTGCACGCCGAGGCGGACGCAGCACTCGCCGAGGCCGAGTACGAATTTTACGACATGCAGCGCGAATTGCAGGCGGCACTCGAAGTGCCGCTGCGCCACCGCGCTATCCCCGTTGCCGCCTTGCTTCCCCCGCATGACCCGGCCGTTGTTGCGGAGGCAGCAACCCGCGGAGCGTCTGTCGCTCGCCGCCCGCCTCGCCGCAGCCGCCGCCTGATTTCGCGGGGAAGTCGGTTGTTCCACGTTTGTTCTCATGCTACGCATGGGAATGGCGAACCGGCAGAACGACGACGATCTGATCTTCGATATCGGCTTCGGGCTGAAGCGCGCCGGCCTGAAACAGCCCATAGAGTCCTGCCGAATGATCGCGGCCCGTGTCGTCGAGCACCTGCGATTGGCGCGCTGGCAGTTCTCACAACGCGAGCCCGACGAGCCGCATGGATCGTCTGTGCGGCGGCGCGACGAATGACGCCTCAGGCGAGGCGACCGCCGCAAGTGTTAAGTCCATCTAAACCCCCGCGATTGTTCAGTGCAACTTAAGAGTGTGTGTTCGGTCGCGCGCGATTAAACCGCGCCGTCCGATCCCCACCATCTTGAGAGAGGCCCTGCTTACTCGAAACACGGGGCCCATCAGCCAGGGAGTAAAGATCTATGGACCGTGCATTAAGAACGACCGTCTTGGCGTGCGCCGGTGCGGTGCTGTTGAGCATGGGGACGATCACGGCCGCGAACGCCAGATATCTGGGATACGGTGATGGCGATCCGGGTAATTGGGATTTTGCGACCGAGCAGGCCGGAGGTCCGTGCGGCAAGGGAACCGCACGCGCTATCGATCCGGCGACGGGACAGCCGAAGTGCTGTGCGCAATACAATCCCGAGAGCGCCTGCCCGCTGTTACGGACGGGCTCGAAATACGACCGGCCCACAAAACGGCTATCGCAGGACTGAGCTGAGGCGCAGGCTCCTTATCGGAGCAACCGTCGCTAGCCACGTCGCAGAGTCAACACTCCGGCGCGATCTTAGCCAGCGCCGGCCTGCTCATCGCAGTCCGGCGCTCAGCTTCATTGTTCAGGACTCAATCCAGCGAGCCGTTGTTGCCCCACGGCAAAGTAGGTGCCCGGGGTTCGCGACGTACGGTGGCCCGGTCCTCGTCTCTGTATTAGAGGACCTTCAAGTTCACGGCCGACGCCTTGCCATTGCGGCCCGTCTCCGTCTCGAACGAGACCTTCTGGCCCTCGTTGAGGTTGCTCAGACCGGCGCGCTCGACTGCGCTGATGTGCACGAACACGTCGTTGCCGCCGCCGTCCGGCTGGATAAAGCCGAAGCCTTTTTGACCGTTAAACCACTTCACTGTGCCTTGAGCCACGAGGGAGTCCTCTTCGTCATCTAAGTGTTGCAGGCCGTGCTACTAGCACGGATCGTCAAGTTTTGCGCGGGTAGCTGTACTGGTGCGGATCGTATCCCGCAAGTAAATCCCCATTGATCGCCTCGGCTATCTCGGTGCCGGCCCCAAAAGAGCTGGCGCCATGCCCGAAATTTAGCCGCCGGCAGCGCCCCGACCTCGCGCGATCACGCCGTATTGCAATCAATTACGAGCAAAGTGCCAGGATTATGATGGTGGGCGGTATAGGGATTGAACCTATGACCCCACGCGTGTGAAGCGTGTGCTCTACCGCTGAGCTAACCGCCCGAACCAATGCCTAAACGCGTCGCGCCGGGCGGACCTTATGCGAGGCGCCGCCCGTCACTGTCAAGGCGCGACACACCCCGAAAGGCCCGTCACGCCGTGCGTTTCAAGCCGGCTTGGCTTCGCCTGCACGCAGCTTGATGGAATCGATTTCGGTCGATGAAAGCGACCGCACGGCCCGCAGGGCCGCTTCCTCCGAAGCTCCGGCTTTCTTGCGCGCCGCCTCGATGGCCTTTTCGGCCGATCCGATGGCAACGTTGAAGAATTCGAAGGTGGGGTTTGTCGTCTCTGCCGGCCGCCACTTGGCACCCTCGACGGGCACTTTAGGGACGCCGGGGATGGTCAGTTGGACGACCCATCCGGCCGCTGCTGCATTTTCGCTCATGGGCGGCACTATCGTCTGCGTCGCCGCCACAAGCAAGCAGCGTATAGGGCCTTATGGAATCAACGCAAATGAGTGCGCAATCTTCGGAAATTCCCCTGAGAGCGCAGCCTTGTCTTCCTGGGTGGCAATGCCGATCAGCCGGAAATAGCCGCCGTCTTTTCCCATCAGCATCGCCTGATAGAGGTGGATCGGCTTATCGTCATCCACATCCAGCGCCTCGCCCTCGACCTCGATGCCGTCGAGGCCGCCGATATTGATCGCGTGTGTCTCGCCGGGCTTAAAGTCCTTATAGCCCGGCAGGCTGGCCAGCAGCGCTACCGACTGCTTCTTCGGCTCGGTCACCGGCCGCTTGTCGAGCGAGGGCGCCACCATGAACGCCGAGCGCGTCTCGCCGGCGCGTTCGGGCTGCAAACTGCCATCGAGGGTATAGACCTTGCTGGTGCCGACCAGGGTGCCCGCCTCCTTGAAGGGGCCAAGATAAGTGAGTGAATAGAGATCGCGCACAGCGGCCTTCTCGGTCGTCTTCGCGGTACGCAACACGGCTTCTATGTCGGCCGGCTTGACGCTGCCGTCGGCAATCGACCGCTGCGGCGCATTGACGGAGACGAGGACGGTCTGGTCGGCGGTGCGGAACAACACGAAGAACTTGGCGTACTCGCCCGCTGCCGATTTCTGATGCGCGCGCATGTAGACGTGGGGGTCGGTACGCGTCAGCTCCCCCTTCGTCACATCGGTGATGCCGCGCTTGGCGAGTTCCTCGGGCGTGAAGCCCGCAGCCATCTTCTCGTACTCGGCGACCGGTGCCTCGAGGATGATGAATGACACGCCCGTCGTGTCATTCTGAAATCCGGCGAACAGCGGGGAGGGCACGTATCCGGGCGGCAGGTCGAGGACGACGCGGCTGTTGGGCGCCTGCTGCGGCGTGGCCGAGGCGGGGTCCGCCGCGCCGAAGCCGATGATAGCAACCGTAAGTGCGATCGCCGCTGTGATCAGCCCCATGTGCCACTTTATGCGTGCGGCGGTCGTCTCGGGCTTTGGCGCAATCGGCAACAGCATGAAGGAATCATCCGGCGGGCGGTTTGAAAACGGGGCCGAAGGGAGCCCTCTCGTACGGCCATATTGGGGCGCACGAACCTTCAAGGAAGTGGCAAAAATGCTCGCCTCTTCACAGCCAGCGCGGCAAATGCAACGATCCGCCCGCATGAGCCGATTCCGCGTCGCGCGCGGCGGATTGCGTGAAACGACGAAGTATCGGCAGCTGCTAAGCAAAAGCCCAATAAAGCGCCGACGGGGGAGCCATGGGTAACGCTGACGAGCAGCATCGCAACTTCGTGTTCTCATTCGGACTGGAGAGGCTCGGGCTCATCGCCCTGAGGGCTCCTGTGCGTCGTCGCCGTCCTCGTGGCCATAGCGACGGTCCTCGGCCTTATCGGCATCCTCAAGCTGCAGGTCGACAATTCCCTCTCGGAGCTGTTCCGCACCAACACCGAGGAGTTCCGCCGCTACGAGGCGATCGACAAGCGCTTTCCCTCCAGCGAGTACGACGTGCTCGTCGTCGTCGAGGGACCCGACCTCCTCAAGCGCAAGCAGCTCGAGGCCTTCGCGGGTCTGACGACGGAGCTGCAACTCGTCGACGGCGTCTCGGGCCTCGTCTCGATGTTGTCGGCGCGCGGCAAGCCGGATGCGAGCGGTTACGCCGCGCCGCTTATTCCAGATGAGATGCCCGAGGACGGTCCCGCCTACGACGCGATGATCGCGGCGCTCAAGGCGAACGACATCGTCAAAGGAAAATTCCTCTCCGACGACGGCCAGCTGGCGATGATCATCATCGCGCTCGACCGCAAGGTGGTGGAGGAGAAGACCGCCAAGGTGGTCATCGGCGAGATCAATGCCTCGGTCGACGAGCAGCTGAAGGGCACGGGGCTGACGGCCAAGATGACCGGCGCGCCGGTCATGCAGCTGGAGATCCGCAACGCCGTCGAGCGCGACCAGATTCTCTACAACGGCCTTGGTCTGCTGTTCGGCGCCGTCATTGCCGTCATCTTCTTCCGCCGCGTGTCGCTGATGCTGGTGGCCGCGCTGCCGCCCGTGCTGGCCGTGATCTGGTCGCTCGGCATCCTCGGGTGGATGGGCTTCAAGCTCAACCTGTTCCTCAACGTCATGACCCCGCTGATCATGGTCATGGGCTTTGCCGACAGCATGCAGATGGTGTCCGCCATCCGCATCCGGCTGCGCGAGGGCGACAACCGCTATCAGGCGGTGCGCTTCGCCATCAAAATCGTCGGCCCGGCCTGCGTGCTGGCGCACGGCGTGGCGCTGCTGGCGTTTCTCGCCCTGCTGTTCTCCGAAAGCGGGCCTCATCCGCACCTTCGGCATGGCCGGCTCCATCGCCGTGTGCATCTCCTTCGTCGCCGTCATCCTCGTGCTGCCGCTCCTCGGCATCATGTTCATCCGCAACGAGGAGACCCTGGCCAGGGATCGCACGCCCGCCGACAAGCTGATGGACGGCCTCGGCGTCATCGTCGGCGAGATCGTCGACCGCGTTACGCACCGGCCGTACCTCTATTCGACCATTGGCGTCGTCCTGTTCTTCCTGTTCGGCGCCGCCTTCGTCGACCTGCCGACGCGCTATCGCCTCGCCGACCAGGTGCCCGACCGCGAGCAGGCGCTCGACGCCACGAGCCGCATCGACCAGAAGCTCACCGGCGCCAACCCGGTGCACGTGATGATCGAATGGACCGACGGCACGCCGCTCTATTCGCCCAAGACGCTCGACGTCATCGGCCAGGTGCACAACGCGCTGGAGAAGGAGGCCGGGCTCGGCAACGTGTGGTCGGTCGAAAGCCTCAGGCGCTGGCTGCGCGAGGCGGGCGATGACCGTATCGAGACGGTGGAGAAGTTCGTCGGCTTCCTGCCGGACCATCTCGTGCGCCGCTTCATCGCCGAGGAGAAGAACGCCGTGCTGGTCACCGGGCCGGCTGCCCGACGTCGATTCCAGCCACATCCTGCCCGTGGTCGAGAAGATCGACCGGTCGCTCGATCCCATCCGCGCCGCCAATCCGAGCTATCACGATTTCGGTCACCGGCCTGCCGGCGGTCGCCGCCCGCAACAGCGCGCGCATGATCGACCAGTTGAAGGAAAGCATTCCGATCTGCGTCGCCTTCGCGGGCATCCTGCTCGGCCTGGCGTTCCGCTCGCCGTTCGTCGCGGTGGTCAGCCTGCTGCCGGGCCTGTTTCCGGTGCTCGCCTCCGGGGCGCTGCTGTGGTCGCAAGGGGCCGGGCTCGAGTTCGCCTCGGTCGTGGCGCTGCTGGTCGTCTTCGGCCTCGGCATCGACGCGCTGATCCACTTCCTCAATCGATTGCGGCTGGAGGAACGTGTGGGCGACGCGCCCGAGCATGCCATCCGGCGTGCGCGCGTGCTGGTCGGCCCGGCCATCATCCTGACGACCATCGTGCTCGCCTTCGGCCTCGGCGTGACGGTGTTCTCCGACCTGCCGTCGCTGCGCACGTTCGGCCTCGTCTGCGGCTTCACGCTGCTGGCGTCGCTGATCGCCGACCTGGTGTTCCTGCCGGCGACGATCATGGTCGGGCGGCGGCTGTGGCCGCATAAGCCAGGCGATCCGGACTAGAGCGCCTGGTTAGGACGGCATGAGCCGGGCGATGGCCGGCTCGAGCTCGCTGAAGTGGTCGATGACGACGTCGGGCGAGAACTCGCGCACCGGCGTTTCCGTGTAGCCGAAGCTGACGCCGATCACCGGCACGCCCGCCGCCTTGCCGGTGGCGACGTCGACGCCGCTGTCGCCGATCATGATGGCGCGCGCCTTGTCGCCGCCCGCCATGCGCGATGGTGCCGAGCAGCGCGTCGGGATGGGGCTTGGCAGCGCGGAGCGTGTCGCGGCCCGCGACGGCGACGAAGAAGCGGCTCATGTCGAGCGCATCGAGCAGCGACCGCGACAGAGACTCCATCTTGTTGGTGCACACGGCGAGCTTCACGCCCTCGGCCTGGAATTTCTCCAGCAGCGGCAAGAGACCGCTCGAACGGGCGGCTCCCGACCGCGATGTGGCTGCCGTAATAGTCGAGATAGCGCGCCAGCAGCCTTTCGTGCTCGGCCGGGGTCATCGTCTCGGCCGCCGGGCCGACCGCGCGCTCGATCATGTGCCTGGCGCCATGGCCGACGAACGGGCGCAGCGTCTCTCCGTCGACCCGCGGCAGACCGAGATGGTCGAGCACGTGGTTGGTCGAGGCGATGAGGTCCGGCGCCGTGTCGACGAGCGTGCCGTCGAGATCGAAGACTAAGGTCAGGTCGCGCATGGGTTCCCGGATAGCGCATCGCAGGCCGCGGCGAGAGCCGCCGCAGCGCCGCAGCCCGGGTTATGTACCTTGAAACCGAGGGGGGCGCATCTTAGACAAAGGCTGGGCCGCCAGCCCTCATAACCCGGTGCCGCCATGGACAAAAACGTCATCACGCTGCTCAAGACGCAAGCCTTTATCGATGGGGCCTGGGTGGGCGAGCCGCGCATGCCGGTCATCGACAAGGCAACGGGCGAGGAGATCGCCCGCGTTCCCGCCATGGGCGCCGCCGAGACCAACGCCGCCATCGAGGCGGCGCATCGGGCGTTCCCCGCCTGGTCGAAGCTGCTCGCCAAGGAGCGCTCCAAGATCCTCCGCCGCTGGTACGAGCTGATCGTCGAGCACGCCGACGAGCTGGCGCTGCTGCTCACCAAGGAGCAGGGCAAGCCGCTGGCCGAGGCCAAGGGCGAGATCATCTACGGCGCCGCCTTCGTCGAGCTGTTCGCCGAGGAGGCCAAGCGCGTCTACGGCGAGACCATCCCGACCCACAAGGCCGACGCCCGCGTCGTCATCATGAAGCAGCCGATCGGCGTCGTCGCCGCGATCACGCCGTGGAATTTCCCCTCGGCGATGATCACGCGCAAGGTTTCGCCGGCGCTGGCGGCCGGCTGCACGGTCGTCGTCAAGCCGGCCGAGGACACGCCGCTGTCGGCGCTGGCGCTGGCCGAGCTGGCGCAGCGCGCCGGCGTGCCGAAGGGCGTGTTCAACGTCGTCACCGCCAAGGATCCGGTGCCGGTCGGCCGCGCGCTGACCGAAAGCCCGCTGGTGCGCATGGTGACGTTCACCGGCTCGACCGAGGTCGGCAAGATCCTCATGGAGCAGGCGGCGCGCACGGTGAAGCGCGTCGGCATGGAGCTGGGCGGCAACGCGCCGTTCATCGTCTTCGACGACGCCGACCTCGATCGCGCCGTCGCCGGCGCGCTGGCGTCGAAGTTCCGCAACGCCGGGCAGACGTGCGTGTGCGCCAACCGCTTCCTGGTGCAGGACGGCGTCTACGACGCGTTCGCCGAGAAGCTCGCCGCGACGCCGTGAAGAAGCTGAAGGTCGGCGCCGGCACCGAGACGCGGCGTCACGGTCGGCCCGCTGATCAACAAGGCCGCAATCAAGAAGGTGGAGGAGCACGTCGCCGACGCGGTCGAGCACGGCGCCAAGGTCGTCGTCGGCGGCAAGCCATCGCCGATCTGGGCGGCAACTTCTACGAGCCGACCGTGCTGACCGGCGTCACGCCGCAGATGAAGGTCGCGCACGAGGAGACGTTCGGCCCGGTGGCGCCCCTGTTCCGCTTCAAGACGGAAGAGGAAGCCGTGCGCATGGCCAACGATACGCCGTTCGGCCTCGCCGCCTACTTCTTCACGCGCGATCTCGGCCGCTGCTGGCGCGTCGCCGAGGCGCTGGAGTACGGCATCGTCGGCGTCAACGAGGGCATCACCTCCACCGAGATCGCGCCTTTCGGCGGCTGTCAAGGAGAGCGGCATCGGCCGCGAGGGATCGCACCACGGCATCGAGGAATTTCTCGAAACCAAATACACGCTGATGGGTGGCCTGTAGCCGGCCCCGCAACCTCGCTCTTGCGTCCGCTGCGGCTTGCGCGTACGGCAGCGGAATTGGACGCGAGCGGCGGGGAAAGCCATGAGCAGTGATGCCTTGAAGGTCGCGGCCGCGCGAGCGCGCGCTCGAATATGTCGAGAGCGGCATGCGGCTTGGCCTCGGCACCGGTTCGACGGCGGCAAAGTTCGTCGATCTGCTCGGCAAGAAGGTCGCCGGCGGCCTCGACGTCGTGTGCGTCGCCACCTCGCAGGCGACGCAAGCGCAGGCGGAGGCGCTGGGCATCCGCATGGCGACGCTGGACGAGATGCCGTTCCTCGATCTCACCGTCGACGGCGCCGACGAGCTCGACGGGGAGCTGCGCCTGATCAAGGGCGGCGGCGGCGCCTTGCTGCGCGAGAAGATCGTCGCCACCGCCTCGGGGCGCATGGTCGTCATCGCCGACGCGTCCAAGAAAGTTGCGACGCTCGGCGCCTTCCCGCTGCCGCTCGAGGTCGTGCCGTTCGGCCTCACCGCGACGCGCAACATGATCACCGCGCTTGCCGCCGATGTCGGCTGCGAAGGCGACATCAAAGTGCGCGTGCTGCCGGGCGGCAAGCCGTTCCTCACCGACAGCGGCAATCTCATCCTCGACTGCCACTTCGGCCGCATCGACGAGCCCGAAGAGCTGGACGAGGCCTTGAAGCTGATCCCCGGCGTCGTCGAGAACGGCTTGTTCATCGGCATTGCCGATCTTGCCATCATCGCCGGCGCCGACGGCGTGACGCTGATCGGCTCCGAGGAAGGCGACGAAGTGATCAGCATCGAATGAAGTACAGCCAGAAGGCGATGCAGGGCGAGCATGCCGCAAGCGCTGACCGCAATCCGGCGCATCGCGCTGCGCATAGCGAGATCGCAGATGACCCAGTACGACTACGATCTGTTCGTGATCGGCGCCGGCTCGCGGCGGCGTGCGCGCCGGGCGCATCGCTGCCGGCTACGGTGCCAAGGTGGCCATCGCCGAGGAGGATCGCGTCGGCGGCACCTGCGTGATCCGCGGCTGCGTGCCGAAGAAGCTGCTCGTCTACGCCAGCCGCTTCGCCGACGATTTCGAGGATGCGCGCGGCTTCGGCTGGAGCGTGCCCGAACCGACTTTGACTGGGCAACGCTCATCGCTGCCAAGGACAAGGAGCTGGCGCGCCTCGAAGCCGCCTACCGTTCGGCGCTGGGCAATGCCGGCGTCGAGGTCATCGCCGATTGGCCGACGCTGATCGCGGCGAAGGACAAGGAATTGGCCCGCCTCGAAGCGGCCTACCGCACGGCGCTCGGCAAGGTCGGCGTCGAGATCATCGAGGAGCGGGCGACGGTCGTCGGACCAAACGCGGTAAAGCTCACCAAGTCCGGACGCACCGTCACGGCCGGCAAGATCCTCATCGCCACCGGCGGCAAGCCCTGGCTAGCCGAGCCACGGCCCGGCCTCGAGCACGTCATCACCTCCAACGAGGCCTTCGATCTTCCGCGCCTGCCGCAGAGCATCATCGTCGCCGGTGGCGGCTATATCGCGATGGAGTTCGCCGGCATCTTCTCGCGCCTCGGCGTCGAGACGACGATCATCTACCGCGGCGACAAGATCCTGCGCGGGCTTCGACGAGGATCTGCGCGACCGCCTGACCGAGGCCTACACCAAGCAGGGCATCCGCATCGTCTGCGGCCACATCTTCACGCACATCGAGAAGACGGCGGCGGGTCTCGTCGGCCATCTTTCCGGCGGCGGCACGCTGGAGGCCGAGCAGATCATGTTCGCCGTCGGCCGCACGCCGAATACGGCCGGCCTCGGCCTCGACAAGGTCGGCGTCGAGCTCGGCTGGAACGGCCACGTCGTCGTCAACGAGTACTCGAAGTCGTCCGTCGACAGCATCTTTGCCGTCGGCGACGTGACCGACCGCGTCGCGCTGACGCCGGTCGCCATCCGCGAGGGGCACGCCTTCGCCGATACCGAGTTCGGCGAACAACCCGCGCATGATCGAGCACACGCTGATCCCGACGGCGGTGTTCTCGACACCCGAGGTCGCCAGCATCGGCTTGCCCGAGCATCTGGCGCGCGAGCGCTGCACCAAGCTCGACATCTTCAAGGCTTCGTTCCGCCCGATGAAGGCGACGCTGGCCGGGCGCGAGGAGCGCATGTTCATGAAGCTGATCGTCGACGGCGAGAGCAACAAGGTCGTCGGCTGTCACGTCCTCGGCGAGGATGCCGCCGAGATCATCCAGATGGCGGCCATCGCCCTGCGTCTCGGCGCCACCAAGGCCGACTTCGACAATACCATGGCGCTGCACCCGACCTCGGCCGAGGAGCTCGTCACCATGCGCGAGAAGTGGATCGCGCCGACGGAAGCCGCCTGCTGAACCACACCGACACGTTGGAGAATTGAATGCCTCGGCTGAAGGACAAGATTGCGCTCATCACCGGCTCGGCCGCCGGCATCGGGCTGGCCACCGCGCACCTGTTCGCCGCCGAGGGCGCCCACGTCTACATCACCGACGTCGACGGCGAGGCTGCGGAGAAGGCGGCGCAGGAGCTGATCGCCAAGGGCCTCGGCGCCACCGCCATGACGGTCGACGTCTCGCGCGGCCAGGACGTCACGGCGCTGATGCGCGCCATCGAGCAGAAGCACAAGCGGCTCGACATCGTCGTCAACAACGCCGGCATCAATATCCGCACCGACTTCCGCCACATGACGGACGCCGACTGGACGCGGCTGCGCGAGGTGAACCTCGACGGCATCATCCGCATCGCCCGCGACGCCTTCCCGCTGCTGCGGGCGTCGGGCCGCGCCTCGCTGATCAACCTCGCCTCGATCATGGGGCACCGCGGCATGCGCACGCTGGCCGCCTACGGCGCCACCAAGGGCGCCATCTCGGCGCTGACGCGCGGCCTCGCGGTCGAGTACGCGCCGTTCGGCATCCGCGTGAACGCCCTGGCGCCGGGCTTCATCGAGACGGCGCTGACCGAGCGCGTGCTGCGCATCGAAGCCTTTTCAAAGGCGCTGCTGGAGCAGACGCCGCTGCGCCGCTTCGGCACCTCCGAGGACGTCGCCAACGCGGCGCTGTTCTTCGCCTCCGACGAAAGCGCCTTCATCACCGGCGCCGAGCTCGCCATCGACGGCGGCATGCAAGCGACGCTTTGATCTAGCGGCTTATCCTAACGTCATGCCCGCGCATGCAGAGCGGTCCGGGTGCTCAGCGTACGGCCAAAGTGTTGTGGCAGGTGGCGTGGATGGCCGCCTGCGCGGCCATGACGGTATAGGGCGGCAGAGGAGCTAAGTGCCGGCGACGGTTTCGGCGATGAGCTGGTCGACGACGCCGACGAGCGCGGCATCGGCGCTGGCGCCGTCCTCCAGCAGCTTCTTGTAGCGCGCCACCTGCCGGTCGGCGCTGGTGCCGCCGGTGGCGATGTTCAGCGCGTGCCGCACCTCGCGCTCGCAGCCGAGCACGGCCGCATCCTCGGCGATGAGGTCGATCAGTTCGTCGATGAGCGAGGCGAACGGCACCAGCTTGCCCTTGCCGAAATCGAACAGCGTCTCGCGCACGCCGTAGCGCTGCGCCCGCCAGCGGTTCTCCTCGATGAGGAACGACGGGTAGGAGCGCCACTTCTGGTTCGACGTGCGCAGCCGCTACAGCATGCGCAGCGTGCAGGCGAACAGCGCCGCGATCGAAACCGCGTCGTCGATGCGCGTGCACACGTCGGTGACGCGCATCTCCAGCGTCGGAAACTTGGCCGACGGCCGCAGGTCCCACCAGATCTTGGTGGCGTCCTCGATCACCTTGTTGCGCACCAGCACGTCGACCGTGCGCTGGTACTCGCCGTAGCTCTCGAAGCGCTGCGGCAGCCCGGTGCGCGGCAGCTCGTGGAAGACGGCGAGCCGGTAGCTCTTGAGCCCGGTGTCCTCGCCCTGCCAGAACGGCGAGGAGGTCGACAGCATCAGCAGGTGCGGCAGGAAATAGCGCACCTGGTTCATCAGATCGATGCGCAGCTCGTCGTCCTCGATGGCAACGTGCACGTGCATGCCGCAGATGGCGAGCCGCCGCCCGATGCCGGCGAAGTCCTCGGCCAGCGCCTGGTAGCGGGCCTTGGGGGTCGTCTCGAGGGTGGAGCGGTCGGCGAACGGGTGCGTCGAGGCGGCGATCGGCGCGATGGCGTATTTTTGAGCAACGTCGGCGATGGTGCGGCGCAGCCCCGCCAGCTCCTTGCGGCCGGCCTTGAAGTCCCTGATGGACGCTGGTGCCGACCTCGATCTGGGAGCGGAAGAACTCCGGCGCCACCTGCTTGCCGAGCGCCTTCTTGCACTCCTTCATCAGCTCCGGCGGCGCCGCGGCGAACCCCCGGCTCTCCAGGTCGACGAGGTGGTATTCCTCCTCGATCCCGAAGGTGAAGGACGGTTCCTTGGCGCTCATGGCTTCCGGCTCTCGGTGTATGCAACCTTCTGGCGCCGGGGCGCTGGCCATGCTGACCGAGGTAGCTTATATGCTGCGACAACTGGCATAATGCCCTGAAATCGATGCGCTTGCGTTACCGCGCCGGACCGCTTTCGGCCCCGCACGGCGCGCCGAAGGAGAGTTGAAATGGCGGTAGCGTGGTCCCCGGATAGCTGGCGGTCGAAGTCCATCGTCCAGGTGCCGGACTACCCCGACCAGGTGGCCCTGGCCGATGTCGAGGCCAAGATCGCCTCGTACCCGCCGCTCGTCTTCGCCGGCGAGGCCGACAAGCTGAAGCGCGCCCTTGCCGACGTGGCCGCCGGCAACGCCTTCCTGCTGCAGGGCGGCGACTGCGCCGAGAGCTTCGCCGAGCACGGCGCCAACCACATCCGCGAACTGTTCCGCGTCTTCCTGCAGATGGCGGTCGTCCTCACCTATGCCGGCGGCGTGCCGGTGGTGAAGGTCGGCCGCATCGCCGGCCAGTTCGCCAAGCCGCGCTCCTCGCCGACCGAGAAGGTCGACGGCAAGGAGCTGCCGAGCTATCGCGGCGACATCATCAACGGCGGCGCCTTCACCGAGGCCGACCGCATCCCCGATCCGCAGCGCCAGCTCGAGGCCTACCGGCAGTCGGCGGCGACGCTCAACCTGCTGCGCGCCTTCTCCGAGGGCGGCTATGCCAGCCTCGACAACGTGCTGCGCTGGCTGCTCGACTTCGAGCACAAGAGCCCGTTCGGCAAGAAGTACCGCGAGATGGGCGAGCAGATCCAAACCGCGCTGCGCTTCATGCGCTCGTGCGGCGTGACGGCCGATACGGTGCCGGCGCTGGGCCGCACCTCGTTCTACACGAGCCACGAGGCGCTGCTGCTCGGCTACGAGCAGGCGATGGTCCGCCGCGACGAAGCGGGCGGCACGCAGGCGCCGTATGCCACGTCGGGTCACATGCTGTGGATCGGCGACCGCACGCGCCAGCCCGATCACGCGCACGTCGAGTTCCTGCGCGGCGTACGCAATCCCGTCGGCATCAAGGTCGGCCCGACGCTGGACGCCGACGGCCTGCTGCGCCTCATCGACATCCTCAATCCGACCGACGAGCCGGGCCGCCTGACGCTGATCTGCCGCTTCGGCTCCGACAAGGTGGACAAGCACCTGCCGGCGCTGATCCGCGCCGTGAAGCGCGACGGGCGTGTCGTCGTCTGGTCGTGCGATCCGATGCACGGCAACACCATCGGCGCCGCCGGCGGCCTCAAGACGCGCCCCTTCGACCGCATCCTCAAGGAGGCGGAGTCGTTCTTCGACATCCACCGCGCCGAGGGTACCGTCGCCGGCGGCATCCACGTCGAGATGACGGGCTCTCCGGTGACCGAGTGCACGGGCGGCGCGTCGGCCAACATCTCCGAGGCGCAGCTGAAGGATCGCTACGATACGCTGTGCGATCCGCGTCTCAACGCCGACCAGGCGCTGGAGCTCGCTTTCCTGATTGCCGAGCGCCTGAAGCAGGAGCGTGAGGAGGCCGGCCGCGACCCGGCGCCGATCACCGCCTTCGGCTGATCGCAGCCTCGCCGCCGTCCGGAGCCTCAGCGGAGCCCATGACGTCTGCCCCTACGCATCTGAAGATCGCGCTCGCGCAGGCGAATCCGATCGTCGGCGACATCGACGGCAATATCGCCAAGCTGCGCGAGATGCGGGACCGCGCGGCCGCGCTCGGCGCCGACCTCGTCGTCTTCTCGGAGCTGTTCGTCACCGGCTATCCGCCCGAGGATCTCGTCCTCAAGCCGGCGTTTCCCGCGACCGCGCGGGCGCGCGTCGAGGCGCTGGCGGCCGACCTCGGCCCCGGACCGGCTGTCCTCACGGGTACCGTCTGGCCCGAGGACGGCCACGTCTACAATGCCGTCGTGCTGATCGATAACGGCAAGGTCGAAGCGGTACGCTTCAAGGTCGACCTGCCGAACTACGGCGTCTTCGACGAAAAGCGCGTCTTCACGCCCGGCCCCATGCCCGGCCCGATCAACTTCCGCGGCGTGCGCCTCGGCGTGCCGATCTGCGAGGACATCTGGGGCCCCGACGTCGTCGAATGCCTGTCGGAAACCGGCGCCGAAATCCTCATCTCGCCCAACGGCTCGCCCTTCGACTGGACGAAGCCCGACGTGCGCATGAACATCGCTGTCGCTCGCGTCGTCGAGAGCGGCCTGCCGCTCATCTACGTCAACCAGGTCGGCGGCCAGGACGAGCTGGTGTTCGACGGCGCCTCGTTCGTGCTCAACGCCGACAAGAGCCTCGCCGCGCAGCTCCCTGCCTGGGACGAGAAACTCTCCGTCACCCAATGGCATCGCCGCAACAACGGGTGGATGTGTACCGCCGGCACGCACGCGCACCTGGAGCACGGGGAGGCGGCGGCCTATCAGGCTTGCGTGCTGGGCGTGCGCGACTACGTCGAGAAGAACGGCTTTCCCGGCGTCATCCTCGGGCTGTCGGGCGGCATCGACAGTGCGCTCGTTGCCGCCATCGCCGTCGATGCGCTCGGCCCATCGCGCGTGCGCGCAGTAATGATGCCGTACCGCTTCACCTCGGACGCAAGCGTCCGCGACGCCGACGCCTGCGCCAAGGCGCTGGGCGTCCACTACCAGACGCTGCCGATCGAGGAGGCGGTGCTCGGCCTCGCCAAGGCGCTCGAACCGGCGCTGGCCGGCACGCAAGCCGACACTACCGAGGAGAACATCCAGGCGCGCGCCCGCGGCATCATCCTCATGGCGCTGTCGAACAAGTTCGGCGGCATGGTGGTCACCACCGGCAACAAGTCGGAGATGTCGGTCGGCTACGCCACGCTCTACGGCGACATGAATGGCGGCTACAACCCGATCAAGGACCTCTACAAGATGGAGGTCTACCGCTTGGCACGCTGGCGCAATGCGCACGTGCCGAAGGGCGGCAAGGGCCCGGCCGGCGAGGTGATCCCGGAGAACATCATTACCAAGGTGCCGACGGCGGAGCTGCGCCCCAATCAGACCGACCAGGACTCGCTGCCGCCCTATGAGGCACTCGACGACATCCTCGTGTCGCTGGTCGAGAAGGAGATGCCGCTGGCCGACATCGTCAAGCGCGGGCACGCGGCCGAAACAGTGAAGAAGATCGAGCGCTTGCTCTACCTCGCCGAATACAAGCGGCGGCAGGCGCCTCCCGGCGTCAAGATCTCCTCGCGCAACTTCGGGCGCGACCGCCGCTACCCGATCGTGAATAAGTTTCGCGAGACGCTCTGAGCCCGGTTCGTAATAACGAATCCCGCCCGGCTGCATTAGAGCGCGGGCGCGCAATTCCCTCGCAGTCGAATGGCATCGCGACAACAACCGCAAAAGACGCAGATGCAAGGCGTATGCTTTAGCAGACACGTCGCGCGCCGATGCGAAACCGTTCCGACACAATAGTATTTCACGAATCAGCTCTTAATGCCGGCATCAGACAGGGACCGGCAGCATGCAGATGGATGGGTTACGTCGAGGGGTAAGCGCAGCTGCGCTTGCTTTTCTCAGTGCGCTTGTTGCTTCGTCTCCGGCGCTGGCCGACGATTGCTGTGCGGATCTCGAAGCGCGCATCGCCGAGCTCGAGGAGACAACTGCACGCAAGGGCAACCGCAAGGTCAGCCTCGAAATCTACGGCCTCGGTCAACCAGGCGCTGCTTCGCCTGGGACGACGGCAAGTGAAGCAGAACGTCTACGATCGGTCACCAACGTCAGACCAGCAGTACGCGCTTCAGGTTCAAGGGGAAGGCGAAGATCGATAAAGACTGGGAAGCGCGGCTACAAGATCGAGATCGGTGTCCGCAGGGCGACACTCCAACCGTTGGGACCAGACGACATCCCTCCAGGGCGCCGACTGACAACCCGGACGATGTCGGCTTCGACCTGCGCAAGACATTTACTGGTACCTGAAGGAGCAGCGCCTGCGGCCAAGCTCGTCGGTCGGCCTCAGAACGGCATGGCGACCGATCAAGATTACTCGATGATGCCGACCCACGCTGACGCGCAACCGTCCCAGTACTCGACGTCGAAGACACGGGCCTCGGATGCTGCTGCGCTCGTCCGTGAACGGGCGCAACGATGACCAGCAGCGGCAATCTCGTGGACGGACGGCTCGTCGGCGATAGCGGCGATCGAGCCGGGCGAAGGCGCGCGGCTTCGATATGGTCAAGTACGAGACGCCCGCCCTGCACGGTTTCATCCGGTGCCGCCGCTCGGTCCGAAGGAGTTCTCGGCGACGTGATGCTGCAGTACAAGGGGGATTTCGGCGACTTGAAGTTCGAGGCCCGCGTGTGGGCTATGCCTGGAGAACGATCCGGGCAGTCTGCAGGTCGCGGTATGCGCCGCCGCGGAAGTCGACGATACTCCTTCGATCTCGGAGAGCACCAACGTGACCTCGAAGCCAAGATTGCCAGCAACTAGGGCGGCATCGCTTCAGACGATCCTGCACGATCCGACTGGCCTGTTCCTATTACGGCCCGGCTTGAAGGTGGACAACCTGATCCGCGACACGACAGTGTTTCTCCGGCACTCAACGTCGACGAGGGCCAGTTCTTCCTGCGGCCGGCGGCGTTGAGCGAAAGTTCAACGACCTCGGCAAGACCACCATCTATGGCGAGTACTATGACTATGACGGCGCCGGTGGCACGCGGCGCACGGTCCGAGCCGGCGACGCCCTCATCCAATGCGTCGGCACTGGGCCGAGGGTATACGGGCGTGAATGTCATGGGTGCCGGCATCGCCCAGAGCATAGATAACGCGGCGATGATACTCTACCTGTCCTATCGCCACGTTGAGGGCGAGCTGCAGCTCCGGCAGCTCAACGGCACGGTAGCTAACGGGGCCATCGCTGATTGCGCCACATCGGCACGACCTCGATCTGAATCTTGTCGGGCGCAGTGATAAAATTCTGACCACGCAGGCGGCCGGGTGTGCCCGGATCGCCGGGCCCCCAGGGGCGGCCCAGCAGGGCGGCTACATATCTCCCGACTATCCCAACCTTGAGTTCTCGCATCCGGGCCTTATAGGTTGCAGCCCATTCGTTGCCCCGGATAGTGCCCCATGGCCCCCATCGTCCGCTTCGCGCCGAGCCCCACGGGCCGACTTCACGTCGGCAACATCAGGACTGCGCTGCTCAACTGGCTGTTCGCGCGACAGGCCGGCGGCGCCTTCTGGCTGCGCCTCGACGACACCGATCTGCAGCGATCGACGGAAGAGTTCGCCGACGGCATCCGCCACGACCTCGAATGGCTCGGTCTCGCGTGGACGCGCGAGGAGCGCCAGTCGGAGCGCACCGACCGCTACCTCGCCGCTGCCGAAAAGCTGAAGCAGCTCGGCCGGCTCTACGCCTGTTACGAGACCGAGGACGAACTCGATCGCAAGCGCAAGCGCCAGCTCGCCCGCGGCCTGCCGCCGACCTACGACCGCGCCGGCCTCAAGCTCACCGAGGCCGAGCGCGCTGCCCTGGAGGCTGAGGGTCGCAAGCCGCACTGGCGCTTCCGTCTCGCCAACTCCGAGGACGGCCTGACGCCGCTGCCGACGATCGTGTCGTGGAACGATCTGATCCGCGGCGATCAGACCGTCGACGTCGGCTCGCTGTCCGATCCGGTCGTCATCCGCGCCGACGGCTCGTTCCTCTACACCTTCACCAGCGTCGTCGACGATGCCGAGTTCGGCATCACGCACGTCATCCGCGGCGAGGATCACGTCACCAACACCGGCGTGCAGGTGCAGCTGTTCGAAGCGCTGCAGGCCGACCCGCCCGCCTTCGGCCATCACAGCCTGCTCATCGGCGCCGACGGCGCACGCGCTGTCTAAACGGCTCGGCGCGCTGTCGATCGAGAGCCTGCGCGAAGCCGGGCTCGAGCCGTTGGCAGTCGCCAGCTACACGGCGCTGATCGGCACCTCGGATGCGATCGAGCCGCATGACCAGCCTCGACGAGCTCGCCAAGCTCTTCGCGTTCGACAAGATCTCCACCGCGCCGGCGCGCTTCGATCCCGACGAGCTGAAGACCCTCAACGCCAAGCTGCTGCATGCAACTGCCCTACGAGAGCGTCGCCGCGCGCCTTGAGCAGCGCGGCATCGACGGCGGTCCGGCGTTCTGGTCGGCCGTGCGCGGCAATCTATCGCGTGCTCGACGATGCCGGCGACCTGGTGGCGCATCGTCAGCGGCGCCACGCAGCCGCTCATCGAGGACCGCGAGCTGACCGACAAGGCCGCCGCGCTGCTGCCGCGACGAGCCGTGGGACGACACGACCTGGGACACATGGATCGCGGCCCTCAAGGTCGCGAGCGGGCGCAAGGGGCGGGCGCTGTTCCATCCGCTGCGTTTGGCGCTGACCGGCCGCGAGGATGGCCCCGAGCTCAAAGCTCCTGTTGCCGCTGATCGGCCGCGAGCGGGCGGAGGCGCGCCTGCTCGGCCGCGCCGGCCTGACGTCGCGTCAGTGCATGCTGTCGAGGTCGCCGCGCGCGCTGACCTTGCGCATGAAGGCGATGGGCATCTGGCGTCCCGACGGCAGGCCCCAGGTGCCGCGCCGCGTCTCGAGAAAGCCGAGCTCCTCGAAGAACCCCGCGGCATTGAGCGTCGCGCTCATCTCCAGCGCGCGATAGCCGGCGGCAAGCGCCTCGACCTCGAGGTATTCGGTCAGCCGCGTGCCGATGCCGTTGCCGCCGAACAGCGGATGCACGAACACGGCAAGAATGCGCGCCGTGGGGCTGCCGGCCTCGCCCGTGCTCCAGGCGGCGACGCCGACCATCTCCGAGCCGACCCAGGCGCCAAAGGCGCGATTGCCGAGCAGCAGGTCGCCATAGTGCGGGCTGCGGACGAACTCGGCGAAGGCTTCGACATCGGCGGCCGAGTAGTGATCCTTGGCGCCGCGCGCGAATGCCGTGGCGATGACATAGCGTGCCGTCGACAGGTCATCGACGCTCAAGGCGCGCACCTCCAGCATGGTGAGGAGACTGTCGGGAGTGGCGGCGTTCGAGCATCGGCGGCTATCCAGAATATCAACCGAGCAAGGGACGCTGCTCAACGCGACTGCGTACGCCGTGGCGCCGCCTATTGTTGTTGTCCTCGCGCGTCGAAGTCCGAACGCGCTTCCCAGCCCGTCGTCGCATCCGTGCCCGGCGCGCTTGTCGGCTCCAGCCGGTGCATCCGGCGCTTGGAATTCGGCCTCCTTGCAAGAGCAGCCGCGCACCAGCTCCTTGCGGTAGCGGAAGGCGGTCTTGAGGCTCGTGTAGGGCTGCTGCGAGCGGAAAGCGATCGACTGATCCATCGCCGCGCCGGGGTTCTGATAGTAGTACAGCTCGGCCGGCGCCGCGCACTTCGACTGGCAAGCTTCCGCGTCCTGCTCGAAGTGGCTCGGCAGCGTCGAGAAGCTCACCGGGAAGTAATAGCCGTCGCACAGGCGGACGCACACGGTGCGGTAGGTGGCGCCGGAATGCGTGCCGCCGAAGGGCGTCCAGCGGCCCGAGAAGCTGCTCTCGCCCTCGTCCTGCCAGATCGATGAGAGTCGCGCCGCCGCTGCGCTCGTAGCGGCGCGCCTCCTGCGTGTAGTTGGCGCCGCAGTTGTTGCGCGCCAGCTCGCGCACGATGTCGTCGCGATAGGACTGTCCGCCCGACGCGGCGATCTGCTGGCGCTGCGCCTCCAGCTCGCCGATCTTGCGCTTGGTGTCCTCGCGCTGCTGCGCGAGGTCGACGCAACGCGCGCGTGCGGCGCAGCGACTTGGAGAACAGGAAATACTCGTAGCAGTCGTAGCGCTCGAGGTCGGATTCGCTCTGCTCGTAGGCGTGCTCGACCTGGCGCAGCTCCGCCTCGATCGCCGGGAGCCGGTCGCGCGTCTGGCTGGAGCGGCTGCCTTCCTGGACGAGGCGCTGCTCGAGCTGCAGGCAGATGGGGTTCTTGGTCGACCAGTTGACGGGAGGGGCGGCCTGCAGTGGCGGCTCCTGGGCGCCCGGTGCGCGCGCCGCGGGCGGCTGCATCGTCGGCGGCTCGTCTTGCGCCGGCGGCGGCTCGCGGTAGACCGGCTCGTCGGGGACGGGGGCGCGATCACGCTCCGCTCAGGCTCGGAATTGCTCCACGGCCACCAGCCCTGCGCGATCACCGGGCGAGGCAGCAAGCATCACGGCGGCCGCAATGGCAGCGCCGAGGGCATGCCGCCGGGCACGTGCTTTACGCATTCTCAATCTGTCCTGCCGTCGTGCATAGCGGGGGCGCATGTAGTGGCCAGCGGAACCCCTTCGCCGGACCGGTTGCGGTGCAACTATGGACACCAGCAGCTAGGGGGTCAATGCGGAGCAATTGGGGCGACGTGCCGCGCCATCGCGCGAGGAAAAACGCAAGTCCGTGGGCCGAGTTAACGCGCCCGCGCTTGACGAGGCGAGCCGATCTTGCGCATAACGGCGGCCATGAAGCGCAAGCTGCCCACACGCGCCGTCAATCTGTGCGGCATTATCATTATTTCGAGCTAGCAATCATCGCTGGCGCGTGGCGCGCTTCTTTGCCTAAATCCTGAAGACAGAGAAACGCCCCGCCAGCGGCTCCTGGGAATATTAGGGACCGTCATGGCCGAAGCGCATCCATTGATGCTCTACAACACGTTGACGCGCCGCAAGGAGGCGTTCGTGCCGCTCGATGCGCAGAACGTGCGCATGTACGTGTGCGGGCCGACGGTCTACGACTACGCGCATATCGGCAACGCGCGCCCGGTCATCGTCTTCGACGTGCTGTTCCGCCTGCTGCGCCAGATGTACGGCGACAAGCACGTCACCTACGTGCGCAACATCACCGACGTCGACGACAAGATCAACGCGCGCGCCGCCGAGGAGGGCGTGTCGATCCGCGAGCTGACCGAGCGGACGGCGAAGCAGTTCCACGCCGACATCAAGGCGCTGGGCGTCCTGCCGCCGACGGTCGAGCCGCGCGCCACCGAGCACATCGAGGAGATGAAGGCGCTGATCGAGGCGCTGATCGCCAACGGCAACGCCTACGCCGCCGAGGGGCACGTGCTGTTCCACGTGCCCTCGATGCCGGACTACGGCCGCCTGTCGAACCGCTCGCTCGACGAGATGGAGGCCGGCGCCCGCGTCGAGGTGGCGCCCTACAAGAACGACCCGATGGACTTCGTGCTGTGGAAGCCGTCCAAGCCCGGCGAGCCGTCGTGGCCATCGCCCGCGCGGCATCGCGGCGCCGGGCCGTCCCGGCTGGCACATCGAGTGCTCGGCCATGGCGGAGAAGCACCTCGGCCCGGTGTTCGACATCCACGGCGGCGGCATCGACCTCGTCTTCCCGCACCACGAGAACGAGATCGCGCAGTCGCGCTGCGCGCACAAGACGCCGGTGATGGCGCAAGTACTGGCTGCACAACGGCTTCCTGCAGGTCGAAGGCGAGAAGATGTCGAAGTCGCTCGGCAACTTCATCACCATCCATGACCTGCTGCGAGGATTGGCCGGGCGAGGTCGTTGCGCTTCAACATGCTGCGCACGCACTACCGCCAGCCGATCGACTGGACGAAGAAGGGCCTCGAGGAATCGCAGGCGACGCTCGACCGGTGGGGCGAGATCAGCGACCGCTCGGTGGCTCGCTCGTCAAGGGCTGGCTGCCCGACGCCGGCGTCGTCGAGGCCTTGCAGGACGATCTCAACACGCCGCTCGCCATCGCCCGCCTGCACGAGCTCGCCAAGGAGGCGAAGGCGGGCGACACGCGGCGGGCGAGAAATGGCTCGCCTCCGCCGCCTTCCTCGGCTTCGATGTGTCGCGCTGGCACGCGCGCGTGCAAAGCGCCGAGCTGGTCGAAGTCACCGACCCCGACCTTGCCATCCGCGTGAAGTCGCTGGTGGCGCAGCGCGGCGCGGCCCGCAAGTCGAAGGACTTCAAGGAGGCCGACCGCATCCGCGACGAGCTGGCGGCCGAGCGGCGTCATCCTCAAGGACGCCAAGGATCCCGCGACCGGCGAGATCGTCACGACGTGGGAGGTTGGCGCGATGACGCAAGAGCAGGTGACAGGCGCGGACGTGGAGCGGCGGCTGCCAGTGCGGCGCCGTGCGTTACAAGGTCGAGGGACCGCTCGACGAGGTGAGCGTCTGCTATTGCCGCATGTGCCAGAAGGCGACCGGCGGCGCCTTCGGGCTTTTCGTCAAGGTGGCCTACGACAAGATCACCTGGACGCGCGGCGAGCGCGAAGCGCTTCGCCAGCTCTCGAACACGGCAAGCGCGGCTTCTGCGAGAACTGCGGCACGCCGCTGACCTGGGAATTCGAGCACTGGCTCGACGTCACCGTCGCCTCCTTCGACGAGGCGGCCAAGATCGAGCCGGTCGTGCAGATGGCGATGTCCGGGCAGTATTCCGTGGCTGTGGCGGCTCGATGCGATCGCCGTGCGCAATGGTGATGACGACCCGGAATACGCGAACTATCTGGCTTCGGTTGTCTCCAACCAGCACCCCGACCACGACACGACGACATGGCCGCCGTCGGCAGGAGGCAAGCCATGAGCGACGACTGGCACAAGGACACGCCCGAGCCGCGGCACTGGCTGTTCTACGTGCTGGTGAAGATCGGCATCGCCGCTGTTCGCTTTCTGGCGTCGCCGGCGCGCAGCTCTCGGATATGTGTGAGTTCATGATGAGCAAGGAACGGCTGTACCTGTTCGACACGACGCTGCGCGACGGCGCGCAGACGACGGGCGTCGACTTCTCGGTGGAGGACAAGCGCCGCATCGCCGCCGTGCTCGACGAACTGGGCGTCGACTACATCGAGGGCGGCTATCCCCGGCGCCAACGCCACCGACACGCAATTCCTCGGCGAGCCCTCGCAGCTCAAGTCGGCGAAGCTCACCGCCTTCGGCATGACCAAGCGCGCCGGCCGCTCGGTGTCGAACGATCCCGGCTTGCAGGCGGTGCTCGGCTCGCGCGCCGACGCCATCTGCCTCGTCACCAAGTCGTGGGACTATCACGTGCGCGTCGCGCTCGGCATCTCGAACGAGGAGAACCTCGCAGGCGCTGCGAGCAGTCGGTGCAGCGCGGTCGTCGAGACGCGGCCGCGAGGCGATGATCGACTGCGAGCACTTCTTCGACGGCTACAAGGGCAACCGCGACTACGCGCTCGCCGTGGCGCGCACCGCCTACGAGGCCGGCGCGCGCTGGGTCGTGCTGTGCGACACCAACGGCGGCACGCTGCCGCACGAGGTCGAGCGCATCGTCGCGCGAGGTGGCGAAGGTCGTGCCCGGCACGCACCTCGGCATCCACACCCACAACGACACCGAGAACGCGGTCGCCAACACGCTGATGGCGGTGCGCGCCGGCGTGCGCCAGATCCAGGGCACGCTCAACGGCATCGGCGAGCGCTGCGGCAACGCCAACCTCACCTCGATCATCCCGACGCTGCTGCTGAAGAGCGAGTTCGCCGAGCACTTCGCAGACCGGCGTCACGCCCGAGCGGCTGCGCACGCTGACGCACGCCAGCCGCATCCTCGACGAGGTGCTGAACCGCAAGCGCCCGACCGGCACGCGCCCTACGTCGGCGACGAGCGCGTTCGCGACCAAGGCCGGCATCCACGCCTCGGCGATCCTCAAGGAGCCGGAGACCTACGAGCACGTCGCGCCCGAGAGCGTCGGCAACCAGCGCCATCTGCTCGTCTCCAAGCAGGCGCGGCAAGTCGAGCATCCTCGCCACCATCGAGCGGCTCGGCATCGCCGGTCGGCAAGGACGACAGCCGCGTCGCCAAGCTGCTCGACGAGGTGAAGACGCGCGAGGCCGTCGGGCTATTCCTACGAGGCGGCGGAAGCCTCGTTCGAGCTGCTGGCCCGGCGCACGCTGGAGAGCGTGCCGCGCTATTTCTCGGTCGACAGCTTCCGCGTCATGGTCGAGAAGCGCCACAACGCGCGCGGCAAGCTCGTCACCGTGTCGGAGGCGATCGTCAAGGTGTTCGTCAACGGCGACAACGAGCCGCTGTGGTCGGTCGGCGAGGGCAACGGCCCGGTCAACGCGCTCGACCGCGCGCTGCGCAAGGACCTCGGCCGCTACCAGAAGCACATCGAGGGCGTCGAGCTCGTCGACTACAAGGTGCGTATCCTGACGGGCGGCACCGAGGCCGTGACGCGCGTGCTGGTCGAGAGCCACGACACGACGTCAGCGGCGAGCGCTGGTTCACCGTCGGCGTGTCGCCCAACATCATCGACGCCAGCTTCGAGGCGCTGCTCGACTCGATCAACTACAAGCTGATGAAGGACAACGCCCAAGGCGGCGTGATCACCGCTCTGGCGACCGTCAGCGGACGCCGCCCATCAGCTGCTTCAGCCACGGCACCAGCAGCAGCAGCGCCAGCGTCGCGACGCCGACCATCGCCGCCTGCTGCAGGAAGAAGATGGCCAGCGCCTGCGGATCGGTCGCCGTGTAGCCGCTGCCGAGGATGCCGGCGAGCTTGTTGCCCCACGCGGCGGCGAGGAACCACACGCCGAGCACGAGGCCGACGAGGTGCGGCGGCGCCAGTCGCGTCATGGTGCTGAGGCCGACCGGGCTGAGCGAGCAGCTCGCCCACCGTCTGCAGGAAGAACAGCCCCACCAGCCACAGCGGGCTGACGCGGCCCTCGGCGGTCAGCATCGCCGCCGGCACCATCAGCAGGAACGACAGCCCGAGGAAGAACAGCCCGAAGGCGAACTTCGCCGGGCTCGACGGCTGATGCCTGCCGAGGCGCAGCCAGGCGAGAGCGAACAGCGGCGCCAGCATGATGACGAACAGCGAGTTGAGCGACTGGAACCACGCGGCAGGGAAGGGGAAGCCGCCGGCGCTGTTGCGCGTCAGCTCGATCGGCGAACAGGGCGATGGTGATGCCGGCCTGCTCGAAGATGGCCCAGAACACCATCGCGGCGATGAAGAACACGAAGACCGCCGCCAGACGCTGGCCGTCGAGGTCGCCGCGCATGGCGAACCAGACGATCGCGGCGACGGGCATGAGCGATGAACAGCGGCGCGCAGCCAGTGGAAGCGCGGATCGTCCGACAGCACGGTCAGCGCCATGACGCCCAGCGTGCCGACGACGACGAGCAGGCTCGTGACCCACGATCCGGTTCCGCTCGGCGCGGCGCGCGCCCGACGTGCGCCAGGCGTGTTGGCCTGCAGCATGTAGGCGATGAGCCCGAACGTCATGCCGACGCCGGCGGCGCCGAAGCCCCAGTGCCAGCTATCGGCCGGATCGAAGCCGCCGGCGCTGAGCCAGCCCTTGAAGGTATCGCTCTGCGCCAGGAAGCCGGTCACCAGCGGCGCGAGGAAGCCGCCGACGTTGATGCCCATGTAGAAGATCGAGAAGCCGGCGTCGCGGCGCTCGTCGCCGGGCGCATAGAGCCCGCCGACCATGGCGCTGATGTTGGGCTTGAACAGGCCGGTGCCGATCGCGACCAGCGCCAGGCCGATGTAGAACGCGGTCTGCGCCGGCACCGCCAGCGTGAAATGCCCGCAGGCGATGATGCGCGCCGCCGATCAGCACCGCGCAGTGCGCGCCGAGATAGCGGTCGGCGATGTAGCCGCCGGGGATCGACAGCAGGTACACGGCCATCGTGTAGTTGCCGTAGATGCGCGCCGCCTCGACCGTCGTCAGCCCGAGGCCGCCGGCCGCCACCGGCGCGACGATGAACAGCGTCAGCAGCGCGCGCATGCCGTAGTAGGAGAAGCGCTCCCACAGCTCGGCGAAGAACAGCGTCGACAGGCCGCGCGGCTGTCCGGCAAACAGCGCGTATCCCGCCGTGCCGCTGCTGTCGGATTGAGCTGCCATCGCGCCGATTGCCCCGTATTTGCTCTTGGTTAGCGACATTCCGCGATGGGCGGCTCAGCGCCAAGCGATTTTACCACCCACAAAGAATTCGCGCGCAGGCTGGTTGATCCACTGCATCTTTGTCGGTGCCACGGCGAGGTTTCTTGGGACTCAGGTAGGCTCGGCAGCAGAAGCGCTTGCGAAAGGAACATTGCGGAATGAAGAGCAATTCGGTTCCTGCTTGTGCAGGAGCATTCGTTCTCAGCTGCCTCGCCTCATCGGCCATGGCTCGTGATTGGTTGCACAATCCGAGCCCGCCCGCTGCTCTGCCTCTGCCAAGTGTGGCCACGCTCGCCGTGCCCTTCGTCAACTACGGCATGCGCGCCCAGGTCAGGATCATTCGGCCCGACGGGGTCTATCAGCTCGGCGAGGACTACTATCGATACGGCACCGAAGGTCCCGGCGCCGTCGAACACGACGTCAAGGACGACTGAAAACGCCACGACGGCCGCATCCACCGGTTACGTTCTTTGCAGGCGCGTCGCTCGTGCTCAGCGTGCCTGATATCCCGCAATACGCACAATGGCGCGCAGTCAATTAACTGCGCGCCAACCATGCAAAGCGTGTGCGGTTGGCGCCCTGAGGCGCGCTCGACAGAATCTCGCCGGCGAACCCGGTCGCAGGCGGACCTGGTTAGGGAAGCAGGCAACAGCCGCCGGCGACCACGGCGGTGCTCAAGGAAGGAAGTCTGATCATGAAGTCCAAGACCATCTCTGCCCTGGCCGCCGTGCTCGCGCTCGGCTGCTTCGGCACGGCTGCGCTGGCTGCCGACGGACTGCCCGACGATCCCAATTCCAACGCCAACACGATTCCCGGCCCGGATGCGACGACGCCGTCCGATCCGTCGGCCGATGACAATCCGGCCGCGCGCGTGCCGACCACAGATCCGAGAGCGGCTACCGCATGGAAAGGGAAGGTTCCGGCCGCGGCACCTCCGGCGAGGGTAAAGTCGACCGGGAGATGAAGAACGATTGATCGCCGCGAGTCGCAAGCGATGCATTGACCAGGAGGGCGCTCACGCGGGCGCCCTTTCTGCATTTGAGTGCCCCTATTTGCCCAGCAGCCGCCGCGCCGCTTCCTCGGGGCCGATGGCGCCGCTGAGCACTTCATCGGCGAGCGTGTCGAGCGCTGCCGGCCCGCCCGGCGCGCACGCGCTCGGCGACGAGATCGGAGGCGGCCCGCGCGATGAGATAGCGCGCCCGCCGCCGGCGCCGTGCCATCGGGCCCGCCGCATCCAGCGCGCGGCCCTTCTCGGCGACCGCCAGCAACCAGCTCGGGCACGCCTTCGCCCGTCGTCGCCGTCGTCTTGAGAACCGGCACCTTCTGATTGCGCATGGCGCGAATGGACAGCGCGCCCAGCAGCTGCTGCAGCGTCTGCTCGGCGCCGGGGCGGTCGCCCTTGTTGACCACCATGATATCGGCGATTTCCAGCAGCCCCGACTTCATCGCCTGGATGTCGTCGCCGAGCCCAGGCGCGGAGATCACGACGCGCACGTCGGCCACCTCGGCGACGTCGATCTCGCTCTGGCCCGTGCCGACCGTCTCCAGCAGGATCACATCGCGGCCCGCCGCGTCCAGCGCGTCGATGATGCGCACCGCCGCGGGCGACAGGCCGCCGAGATAGCCGCGGCTGGCCAGCGAGCGCACGAACACGCCGTCATCGTCGAGCGCCGCCGTCATGCGGATGCGGTCGCCGAGAATGGCGCCGCCCGACACGGGGCTCGAAGGATCGACGGCGATGACGCCGACCGTCTTGCCGGCGCCGCGCAGGTCGGCGATCACGGCGTTGACCAGCGTCGACTTGCCGGCGCCCGGCGGCCCCGTGAAGCCGACGACGAGCGCGTGCCCGAGGTGCGGCTGCATCGCCCGCAGCAGGATCGGCGCCGCCGTCGACAGCCGCTCCAGCTCGGTGATGACCAACGCGGTCGCACGCCGCTCGCCGGCGCGCATCTTGAGCACGAGCGCGGTGGCTTGCGCGTCGGTATCTATGCGCTCGCGTGCCCCGGAGGTCGTCGTCTCAGCCATCTCGGCAGATAGGCGTAAAGGCGAGGGTGGCGCAAGCGCGGCTTGCTGTCTCGTCCCCCGGGCCCACAAGCCGAAACGCATCCATCAGAACCACACGCCCGGCCAGCGGTAGCGCGGCCGCATCTCGATCGGCCCGACGCCGATCAGCGAGATGCGTGGACCCTCGGCGACGTCGAGCGGCGGCATGGGCGGCGCCTGGAACGAGTTGAGGCGCGGGATGCGCCGATCGGCGGGCGGTGGAAAGCGCAGCATCGAGGGTAGCGGCACCTTGCGCGCCGGCACCGGCGGAATGAGGTCGTCGAGCGGCGAGCCCTGCGAGGAATCGAGCCGCGAGATGGCCGAGGCGACGCCGAGCGGATCGCCGGTCAGCAGGGCCGCCGCCCGGTCGGCGCCGATTTCGCGCGAGCGCGACAGCGCGAGCTGCAGCGACGTCATGAGGCCGGGGCAAGGACCAGGAGCAGCACGCTGAGCCATGGACGGGCTCGCCGCCGGAGATGCTGCGCAGGACGTTGAGCGCCGCCAGCGCCAGCCCGACGTAGTAAAGCGCCTTGCGCGCGCGGGTGACGATATCGGCGATGCCGAGCACGAAGAGATCGCCGCGCTGGGCGTGCGCCACCTCGCGCGCGAGCACGGCGGCGACCTCGCGCATGGTCAGCCGCCGCAGCAGACCTTCGGTGACGGCGATCGCAAAGCGCTTCGATGATCCGACCGAGAAAGCGCTGAGCAGCATGCTCGGCACCACGTAGAGCCGCGGCGCACGCGGCAGCCCCGCGCGGCGCGCCAGCTCGGAGGTGATGCGGTCGAACTGCGCAAGGTCGCCGGCCTCGTACGGCCGCGCGCCATAGATGCGCATGACGGTCCACGGCGCGACACGCGTAGCGAGGACGCACGATCCCGGCGGCGGCGAGAAGGGCGATCAAGAGCCGCGCCATTGCCGAACTCCGGCCACAGGATGAGCGCCAGCAGCGCCGCGAAGCCGGCCAGCAGCACGCCGGCCTGGGCGATGTTCGCCAGGGAAGCGCCGCGCTCGAGAGGGCCGACTCGGATTATTCTCCACTTCGATGGTCATGCGGGCGATCAGAGCCTAACCGGCGGCGAGGTTGCATGGAATTCTTCATCGCCTTCTTCAATTTTGCCCTCGCCATGTGGCTTGCGTGGCGCCATGAGGCGCCGTCGGCCGTCTACGTCTTCTTCGCCGGGCTGGTTTTCACGGCCGCACTTTATCTGCGCCACGCCACCGACGCGCTGCTCCTTGTCATTTTAGCTAGGTGATAGCGGTGGATATGACCCCTAAGCTCGCGATCCGGCTCAACGCTTTGGCGCTGTACGCGATCTCGGCGATGCTGCTGTTCGCCTTCTACTGGCAGTTCGCCTACGGTGAGCTGCCTGCCCGCTCTGCCTACTGCAGCGGGTTGCCATCACGGCGCTGGCGGTGGGGCCGATCCTCACCATCCGCCATGGTCCCAAGCCAGGCGCACTATGGGCTGGTGATCATCGCCGCGCTGCTGGGGGCCGCCATCGCCGCGCGGCAGATACTGCTGCACATCATGCCGGGCGATGCCGGCTTCGGCTCGGCCTTCCTCGGCCTGCACTTCTACACCTGGGCGTTCTTGTGCTTCGTCGCGGCCATCCTCGCCGCCGGCGTCATGCTGACGTTCGACAAAGCAGTTCGCGCCGGAGGCGAAAGCCTCCGGCGCGGGCATGTTCGATGACATGGCGGTGTGGCTCGTCATCGGCGTCACCGCGCTCAATGCAGCCAGCGCGCTGCTCGAGTGCGGGTTTTGCGGTTGCCCGGCAGACCCGGTCCGCTACGAGCTGCTGCAACTAGAACTTGGCGAGCACGGCTTCATCGGATGCGCGCCGGGCGGTTGTCCCAGGCGCCCGCGATGGCCGGCACGATCTTGGCGGCGTCGTCGACGACCGTGAAGCTGACGTCGAGCCCCGGGCGAATGAACGTATCCGCCTTCATATGGGTCAACAGGGCGAGGAACGGCGTCCAGAAGCCGTCGATATTGGCAACGATGACCGGCTTGGTATGCCGGCCGAGCTGCACCCAGGTCAGCTGCTCGACCAGCTCCTCGAGCGTGCCGACGCCGCCGGGAAGCGCCACGAACGCGTCCGAGCGCTCGAACATCAGCCGTTTGCGCTCGTGCATGTCCTCGGTGACGATCATCTCGTGCACGTCGCGCATCATCGCTTCCTTCTCGACGAGGAAGCCGGGGATGATGCCCGTCACACGGCCGCCGTGGTCGAGCGTCGCGCGCGCCACCTCGCCCATGAGGCCGAGGCTGCCGCCGCCGTAGACGAGGCCGATGTCGTTGTCGGGCCAGCGCTTCGCCGAGTGTGTGCGCCGCTTCTTTGTAGGCGGGATTGAGCCCCAGCCCGAGCCGCAATAGACGCAGATATTGCGTCGGCGCTCTGCCGAGCCTGGCCCCGTTCAAACCGTTTCTTGCTCATTCAAACTTCCGTTTCTTCTCTGCAAGTTGCCCCAAGGGGACGTCTAATATGGGTATCGTCTGCCGCCCTTGTGACAGCGCAGCTTAGGCGGCGCGGGAGCGTTAATTGCGGCGACCGCCGATTCGTGACCGCCAGCACCCGTCCGTCTCCGTTATCCGCTTTTTCGATGCCAGATTGGCGCACTGCGGGAGTTGTGCTTAATGGAAGCGATAGCTAGGCGGCTGTCTCAGAGAACCGCCATAAACAAAGGAAATCCCCGCCGTATCGGGGCGAGGCGAGGACCATCGGGAGCGGAAAACGCCGATGACGGGTATGCGTTCCCTCTTCGTGCTGGCAATGCTCGGCGCGCACGCGGCAGTGGCGGCCGAGAACGAGCCGCCACAAGTCACGCCGCAGCTGCGCCAGCGCGCCGAAGACCTGGCCGGCGCCGCATCTAACACGCTTCAGCGAATTCTCGACGGCGAGAAGCGCGTCGCGCAGACGCGAGCCCGAAACACCGGCGACCGAGTCAAAGACGACGGCACATTCTCGCGCGTGTGGGAGTGGCTGGCGCGTTCCTCGCAAACCTACGACGAAGTCGTCATCGCCCAACTCAAGAACAAGGACGGTTGGACCGTCATCGTGCAGCGCAGCGGTGATGCGGCGCCCGCGCCAGGCGCCAATGCCCGCACAGCTTGCACAGGCGGAGCCGCAGCGCGAGCTGCGCGGTTGGAGCGGCCTCGTCGAGATGGTGCGTGACTGGCTGGCGCGCGCCAACCGCTCGTATCGCAACGAGATCGTCAAGCCGCTGCTCGTGCCGACGCAGCCGGGCGCGCCAAGCGAGCTGGTCGAGCAACCGTCCGACTGCGCCGGCGCCCATGGCGCCGCCGCCGGCTGCAGAGGTTGCCAAGGACGATCAGGCCGCCGAGCGCATCAAGCGTCAGGCGCAAGCCGCCGACACCGAGCGCGCCATCCATGAGACGGAGGCGAAGGGCAACGCTGAGGACGAGGCTCGCCTCGCCGCCCAGGCGGAGGCGAAACGCAAGGCGGACGCCGAAGCCGAGGCCAACCGCAAAGCGGACGAGGACAAGCGTCTAGCCGACGAGGCGGCGGCCAAGCGCAAGGCCGATGAAGCCAAGCGGGTCGCCGACGAGGCGGCTGCCAGACGCAAGGCGACGAAGACCAAAAGCGTATCGCGGCCGAAGCCGCGGCCAAGCGCAAGGCAGACGAAGCCAAGCGCGTCGCCGACGAGGCGGCGGCCAAGCGCAAGGCCGAAGAGGCCAAGCGCATCGCCGATGCCGAGACCGCGGACGCAGCGGAGCGCAAGGCGGTCGCCGAAGCCGAGGCGGCGACCAAGCGTCAGGCCGAAATCGACGCCGAGGCGACGCGCCGCTCGGAAGCTGCCTCGCGCGCCAAACAGGTGGCCCGCGCCGAGGCGGCCTCGCCCAGTCCGCCGACGCCACAGGTCCCACAACACAAGGCGGAAGCGCCTTCGTCGGCACCGGCCAACACGCCGACGCCGCCCGTCGCCAAGACGGCGCGCGCCGCGGGCTCGTCGTCGCCGCCGCGTTCATCGGCGGACGAGCATTCCGCCGTGGCGCCCTCAGTCCCGGAGCACAAGCCAACAACGCCGGCGTCGGCGCAGCAGGTACACCCAAGGCGCGCGAGGAGGCCGTCACAGCCGAACCGGCGCCCCCGGCCGTGTCCAAGAGGAAACCCGCAAGCGCACCGCATACGCGGCGCGCCCCGGTAAGAAGCACGCGAGCGCCCATCGCCAGAAAGGCAGGTACGCGAACGCGAAGCATCGCAAGCCGCGCTATGCCGAGGCACACGGCCGCAAACATCGCGCTTACGGGGCAGAGGTCGCTTACGTCGCGCGCCGCTGCGATTGCCGCTGCGGTCGCGTCTTCTACGAGCCGCGCAAACGCCGCCACGCAGCTTGGCACTCGTATGCGCCGCCGCGCGTGTATAGCGAGCGGCCATATCGCGTGCGGCCGCTGAAGCACCGCCGCGGCCTTACCTATCGCCACGGACGCCACTATATTCGCTAGGCGCGCACGGAAATGTGCTGAGTGTCGCCAACGCTGTGGACCAGGCCCGGTGTTTGCGCCTCATCGCCGGCGCCGCTAAGCCGTGCCGTCTCCTTACGTCTCGATCCAGCCCAGCAGGTCTCATGTCCTTTCCTTCCGCGATCCCGGCCGCCCCTAGCGACGAGCGCGAAGAGGACTATGTCGCCCCCCGTGCCAGCCACTGGGAGGTGTTCCGCGGATTGCTGCCGCTCGTCTGGCCTGCCAACCGGCCGGACTTGCGCGCGCGCGTTGTGCTCGCCTTCGGCGTGCTGCTCATCGCCAAGCTCGTCACCGTCGCGGTGCCGATTTTCTACAAGGACGCCACCGACGTGCTGACGGCGGCCGCCGGCACGGGCGCCGATCCGGCACACGGCCTGGCGATCGGCATTGTCATGCTCATCGTCGCCTATGGCACCGGCCGCGTCTTGATGATGGCGCTAACGCAGGTGCGCGACGTCATCTTCACCGAGGTGGGGCAGAACGCCGTCCGCCAGCTCAACAACCGCACCTTCGAGCACCTGCACCGCCTATCGCTGCGCTTTCATCTGGAGCGGCGCACGGGCGGGCTGTCGCGCGTCATCGAGCGGGCGACGCGCGGCGTCGAGCTCATCATCCGCATGGGCATCCTCAACGTCGTGCCGACGGCGCTCGAGCTGCTGCTGGTCTGCGGTATGCTGCTCTACTATTTCGACTGGCGCTACGTGGCGATCATGCTGGCGACGGTCGTCGTCTACATGTGGTTCACGTTCTCGGCCTCCGAGCGACGCATCGCCATCCGCCGCGAGATGAACGAAAGCGACACCGAGGCCAACACCAAGGCGATCGACAGCCTGTTGAACTTCGAGACGGTGAAATACTTCGGCAACGAGGAGTTGGAGGCGCGCCGCTTCGACGTCTCCATGGCGCGCTACGAGCAGGCGGCGATCAAGACCTTCCGTTCCCTTGGCGTGCTCAACACCGGCCAGGCGCTGATCTTCACCGTCGGCATGACGGCGTGCATGGTGCTGGCCGCGCGCGGCATCGTCTCCGGCGGTCACACGATCGGCGAGTTCGTGATGATCAACGTGCTGCTGCTGCAGCTCTACATGCCGCTCAACTTCATGGGCATGGTGTATCGCGAGATCAAACAGGGCCTCGTCGATCTCGAAGCCATGTTCGCGCTGCTCGACGAGCGGCCCGAGATCAAGGACCGCCCGGGCGCCAAGCCGCTGGTCGCCGACAAGGGTGAGATCCGCTTCGACGACGTGACCTTCTCCTACGACGAAGGCGGCCGTCAGGTGCTGAAGAACGTCTCGTTCGACGTGCCGGCCGGCAAGATGGTGGCCATCGTCGGCCCTTCGGGCGCCGGCAAATCGACCATCGGCCGCATCCTGTTCCGCTTCTACGACATCGAGGGCGGCCGGGTGACCATCGACGGCCAGGACATCCGCGACGTCACGCAGAAGAGCTTGCGCCAGGCGATCGGCGTCGTCCCGCAAGACAGCGTGCTGTTCAACGACACCATCTTCTACAACATCAAGTACGGCCGCCCCGACGCCACGCGACGAGGAGGTCTACGCCGCCGCGCGCCTGGCCCAGATCGACGCCTTCATCCGCACGCTGCCGCTGGGCTACAAGACCATGGTCGGCGAGCGCGGATTGAAGCTATCGGGCGGCGAGAAGCAGCGCGTCGCCATCGCGCGCACCATCCTCAAAGGCCCGCCCATTCTCATCCTCGACGAGGCGACGAGCGCGCTCGACAGCCACACCGAGAAGGAAATCCAGGACGCGCTCGATCAGGTGGCGCGCAATCGCACCTCGCTGGTCATCGCCCATCGCCTGTCGACCATCGTGCACGCCGACAACATCCTGGTCCTCGACAAGGGGCGCTTGGTCGAGCAGGGCACGCATGCCGAGCTGATGGCGGCCGGCGGTCTCTACGCCAGCCTCTGGACGCGGCAGCGCCAGGCGGAGAAGGCGCGCGAGGAATTGGCGCATGCGCTGGAGGACGCCGAGGCGCCGGCGTGCGCGCCGAGGACATTCGCCTCATGGCGAAGTAGGCAAAAAAGAGCCGGCCGCGGGAGGGCGGCCGGCACGGAGCAGACGGGAGCCGGGTGCCATCCAGGGAGACCCGCCCGCACCGATTGAAAGGTGTCTGCTATTTGGTCTGGGCGACGAGTTCGTCCCAGCGTTTCTTGGCGCCGCCCGCCGCCTTGAACGCATCGAGCTGGGCCTTGTTGGTGGGCTCGCCGGCAACGATCAGCGCCACCATGCCCATGGTGTAGTGCGGGCAGGCACTTGATGCCGTAGTAGCCGGGTTTCTCGACGACGAACTCCGCGTCGCTGATTCATCTCGCCCTTCAGCGGCTCGACGCCCTCCGGCCAGACTTCCTTGATCGCCTCGGCGTTGTGGTTCTTGTCGACGAGCACGAACTTCACCGTGTCGCCGGGCGCGACCTTCAAAAAGTCGGGCTCGAACACCATGAACTTGCCTTTGCCATTGGTGTTCTTGATCTTGATCTCGTGCTCGGCGGCGAGCGCGGCGGAGCCCGCCGTTGCCAGCGCCAGCGCCGCGAGTGCGGCGATCTTCGCGAACCTCATCGTGACGTTCCCCCACAAGTTTCTATACGCAAAAAGTATAGATAAAAGAGCTGCCCTGTCAATGCAGGAGCGATTGCCGGCGCGAGGCAAATTGTCCGCGTGGCGCAGCTGAGGGGTCGTCGTTAGGGCACCTTCACAACATTCTAAGGTAGGCTGTTCGACCCTGCCGGTATGGAGTCCCGCAGGCGCGGATGCGCATCACAATGCCGGAGCAACTCAGAGCCTCGCTCGAGGCAGCCGCACGCCAGTTTCGCCAAGTCATTGGCGAAGGCGCGATGTTGCTCGGCCGCGTGTTGCTCGGTGCATGGGACGTCGTGCGTCCCGTCATCGTTCTGGTATTCAACATCATCGCCGCGCTCATCCTCCTGTTCGAGGAATGGGGCTGGCAGCCGCTATCGGCGCTGCTCGCGCGCCTGGCACGCTTCCCGCTATGGGCGATGGCAGAGCGTGGTATCGCGGGCTTGCCGCCATACGGCGCCCTGCTGACGCTGGCGGTGCCGAGCGTCATTCTCGTTCCCGCAAAGTTGCTAGGTGTCTACCTGCTCGCCACCGGCCACTTCATCACCGCGGCCGCATTGATCGTCGCGGCCAAAGTCGCCTCAACGGCGCTCATCGCCCGCATCTTCCTGCTTACCAAGCCGGCGCTGATGCAAATCCCGTGGTTCGCCTACACCTACGGCGTGGTCGTGCCGTGGCAGGAAGCGCTGTTCGCGCGCATCCGCTCATCGTGGGTGTGGCGCTACGGGCGCGTGCTCAAATGGCGGGCCAAGCAGTATGTGCGCTCGGTATGGACCACAGCGCGCCCGCGGATCGAAACGCTATGGCGGGACCTCGCGCCTAAGCTGCGCGCCATCGGCTTCCGGCTGCGCTCCGCCGGTTTCCGCGTGCAGCTCGCAGCGCGCGATTTGTGGGCGCGCTTCTCGCCGCCCGCGCGGACCGAGCCGCGCCAACTGCCGCCGCCCGATCGCAGGTCCGTCGCCCCTAGGCGACGCTGAGCGGCACCTTCTCGACCGTCGTCGTGCCGCCGTCATCGGCCCAGGTGAGCGTCAGCGTGCCGGGTCCGGAAACGCGCATGTAGAAAGCGATATATGGGTTGGCCGCGATGCCAGAACCGAGTGTTGCGGAGAACACCTCCTGGCCTTCGAAGCTCGCCGTGAAGGTATGGATGATGTCCCGCGGCACGATAGTGCCGGACGGATCTTTGCGGTTGCCCGTCTCCATGATGTGCGTCGCCAGCGTCTTGATCTCGATCACCTCGCCGGCGTTGATCGCCTCGGGGATCTTGATGCGCGGCGGTTTCTTCATCATCGCGATTGCCTTCCTCAGATCCCGCAGCCGCCGACTTTCACGTCGACCTTGCGGCGCGTCATGAGCAGCGTTCCGTCGCTCAGCTCGGCGACGGCGACGACGTCCTGCGTCTTGGCGAGGCGCATGCGGCTCGTCACCCGCGCCTTGCCCGACAGGGTCGTAAAACGGAACGTCGCCACCGCGGCACGCGGGTTCGCCGTCGACAACAGATGGATCGCCTTGACGTGGTTCTCCGCCGTCATCGGGCTGTCGACACCGAGCGCCACCGGCACGTAGTCGCCGTTCTCTACGCTGTCCGGCAGCTCCAGCGACAGACCGCTAGAGAGCGGGCTCGCCTTCCCGATCAGCGCCTCGAGCGCCGCCTTGAACTCGGCGCTTTCCGCCGCGCTCGCCTCGGCGTGGACGCCGGGCACGCGGACGAGCAGCGCCAACAGCCCTGCCGCAGCGCCGCCGCGAAGCAGAAATGTCCGCCGGTCGAATATGTTAGGGGGCTGGCCGCGGTGCACCGATATGCTTCTCAACAAAGGGTAAGTTGCCGGGCGTTTGCGGCCCATCGTACGATATCGGTAACGACGGGCCGGCAACAAGGCACTAGACATGATCGATCGCAGGGAATTCGCGCGCCTCCTGGGGGGAGCGGCGCTCGTCGCGGCAGGCCCGGCGCTCATTATGCGACCCGCCCTCGCCAAAGGGGGCGCCAAGGTCGTCATCGTCGGCGGCGGGGCAGGGGGTGGCACCGTTGCCCGCGTCCTCAAAACCGAGGCGCCGGACCTCGACGTCACCGTCATCGAAGCGCGACCCGTCTACACGACGTGCTTCAACTCCAATCATTTCTTCGGCGGCTTCCGGAGCTTCGCGTCGCTGGAGCACAGCTACGACGGCCTAAAGAAGCTCGGCATCAACGTCGTCAATGACACGGCGACGGCCATCGACGTCGCCAAGAAGAGCGTCGCGCTGGCCGGCGGTCAGTCGCTGCCCTACGACCGCCTCGTCCTCGCGCCGGGCATCGACTTCAACTACGCCGCCATCGACGGTTACTCGGCCGCAGCCGCCGAGATCATGCCGCACGCATGGAAGGCCGGGCCGCAGACGCTGCTGCTGATGAAGCAGCTGGAAGCCATGGACGACGGCGGGGTCGTCGTCATGACGGTGCCGGGCAATCCATACCGATGCCCACCGGGTCCGTACGAGCGCGCCTGCATGGTGGCGCACTTCCTCAAGACGAAGAAGCCAAAATCGAAGCTGGTCATCTTCGATGCCAAGCCGACGTTCTCCAAGCAGCCGGCATTCGAGGAAGCCTTCGAGAAGTACTATCCCGGCATCATCGATCTGAACCTGACCAACGAGATCGACAACTACGCCGTCGTGCGCGTCGACACGAAGGAGATGCAGGTCGAGACCAAATCCGGCATCAAGCTCAAGGGCGCCGTCGTCAACGTCATCCCGCCGCAGACCGCCGGCAACATCGCGGTCAAGACCGGCTGCGCCGAGGGCGCGTGGTGCCCGATCAAGCCGCAAAACTTTATGTCGGCCAAGGTCGACGGGATCTACGTCATCGGCGATGCCGCCATAGCCGCCGACATGCCCAAGTCGGCCTATTCGGCCAACAGCCAAGGCAAGGTCGTCGCTGCCGATCTTCTCGCCGAACTCAAGGGCGGCGATCCCGCGGTTGCCCGCTATCGCAACACCTGCTGGTCGCTCGTCGCCGCCGAGGACACGATCAAGATCGGGGCCGACTACACGCCGGGCGAAAAGGACGGCAAGCCGCTGCTGGCGCCGCACGACCCCTTCGTTTCGCAGAAGGGAGAGGGGGCCGACGTGCGCCGCAAGAACTACGCCGAGAGCCTGGCCTGGTACCACGCCATCATCTCCGACGCCTTCAACGATCAGACGGCGCTGACCCACAAGGGCTGATCGGCCATCATTTTAATTGAAGAGCGTTTTGCCGCAAAGATTGATAACTAGAGTTGCAGGCGGGCGGCAAAAACGCGTGCCCGGAAATCTACGTGTGGTCAGGGCGTATACGTGATTATTCGAGAGGAGCGTGCGCGCGAGCTTCTGTATGCGACGCATGATGCATGGAACAAGCGCGACATCGAGGCGCTGATTGCTCTCTACGTCGATGACATGACGTTCTGGGCCAACGTTGGCGGCGCCGACGGCGGTCCGATGACCATTACCGACAAGGCCACTTTTCGCCAGCATTTGATGGCTTGGAAGGACTTCGAATGCCTCTCCGTGCCGCAGAACTTCCGCCTTGAGAGTGGGGTTGGGCAGGCCAACGTCGAGTTCTACATCCGCGATAAAAGCGGGCTCCAGTTCGCCGCCAGCTATCGCCAGGTCGCGACCTACCGCGACGATAGGATCCTGCGCCTCGAGGAGTACCACGACGCAAAGGCGCTGGCGGCCTTCATGGCAATGGTGTCCGGGGCTACGGCGACAAGTTGAAGGCGCCGAGCAATGCAAGCGATGGAGCGTACAAACATCGCAATCATCAGAACGCTGAATTAATTCGGTCGGCGTATATGAAAGGCTGGCGAACTGTTCCCTAGGGAACACCGCTCTACTTGGGGCCCGGCTAGGATTGTAGCTTGGCTACGACTGGGGGAGATAGCAGGCGGTTCACTCGTCATGCCCCTCAGATTTCTTGGTTTGATCGCCACGGCGCTGTTTTGGGGCGCTATGCCGGCGATCGCCGCGCCAGGCGAAGACATCGGCGCCGCCCTCCGGATCATCAACGTCGTTACGGCTGAATACGAGACCGACCAGCGTCGCCTGGCGACGGGAGACAACGTCCGCCAAGACGAGTTGATCGAAGTCGGCATGGACGGCACGGGCGAAATCAGGTTGCGCGACAATACGCAACTCGCGCTCGGTCCGGGCTCGCGGCTGCTGCTCGACGAATTCGTCTACAACCCCGACATCTCCGGCGGAGCCATCGTCCTCAATCTCGTCAGGGGCAGCTTTCGGTTCATCACCGGCATCGCCGCCAAGCCCGCATATGTCATTCGCACGCCGTCGGCTTCGATCACCGTGCGCGGCACCATTTTCGATGTCTATGTGCAGTCCAGCGGCATGTCGTGGCTGCTGCTCATCGAAGGCGCCATCGAAGTCTGCAACGCGCGGGGTGACTGCGGACTGCACGACGAGCCGGGCAAACTCATTCGCATCACGCCGGACGGCGACGTGGGAAATCCCATCAAGTGGGCCAGTCTGCAGAAGGATGGCCAGCCGTTCGATGTGGCGTTCCCGTTCGTCGTAACACCGCCGTCGTTCGAATCCGACCCCGTATTCACGCCCGAGGACATCGTCGGCGGCGACGTTCCTGACGTGCCCGACGGCGGCAAAGATGATGTCGAGGAGGCCAACGAGGGCGGCGGAACCGCGCCCCCTTCGCCGCCGCCGTCTTCCCCGCCACCATCCCTTCCGCCCCCGCCGCTTCATTGCTGGGTCGGCTGGAAGCAGGTTCCGCAGGGCTGGAGCGAGAAGGGTTGGCGGGTGAAGCAGCGCCGGCGCGGCGATCGCGTCCTGTACTGCGCGCATCCCGTGGCGCCGCCCGTCGGGCGACCCGACACCCCCGACGAAGCCCGAATGCGCGGGCGGCAAGCTCGTGATGCTGACAACAATGCCGCCGCGTTGGAACTGCGTCTGCCCCGAAGGCACGACGCGCCAGCGGACGGGCAAGAATTCATACGCGTGCAAGGGTTCTCCGGGCGGCTCGCAGTCGGACCCGAAAAAGGAATGCCTCAAGAAAGGATGGAAGTGGACGCGCAAGGGTTGCGTCGCCCCCGGCGGCACGTGCCCGAAGGGCTACGTCGGCAAACCGCCCAAGTGCACGAGGCTGCTACCCCCGGGCTGCCCGAATGGCTACGTGGGCGAGCCGCCCAATTGCAGGAAGCCGCCGCGGTGTCCGAAGGGCTACGTCGGCTCGCCGCCAAATTGCCGGAAGCTGCCGTCGATAAAATGCCCGAAGGGCTACTGTCGGCAAAGCTCCCAACTGCACGAAGCTGACGCAAAAGACTTGCCCAAAGGGCTACATCGGCCGGCCGCCGAACTGCAAGAAGATGGCTTTCAACAAGCCGATTGACAGGCTGAAGGACGTGAAGAGGCAGTTCAGAAACCTGAAGGGCCTGAAGAAGGATTGAGAGGAGCCGCGATGCGGCTCCTCCCGCCGCAGCTAGGCCGCCTGCGCGTAGTAGTTCTTGAGGCCGCCCATCACCTTCTGCTTGTCGAACTCGGCGCCCATCTCGATGCATGGCGTCGGCGAAGCGGCTGGCGATCTCGTTGATCTGCTCCGGCGACAGCTGGTTCAGGATGCCGATGCGCACCTGCACCGGCTCGGACAGCGTCGGCCAGATGCCGAAGCCCTTGGCGCGCGCGCCGGCAACGAGGTCCTTCTCCTTGCCCTTGAGCGCGCCCGGCAGGTTGAGCACGATAAGGCTCGTCATGTTGGAGGTGACGTCGCAGCCCATGGCCTCGACGGCCTGCCGCAGCGCCTTCTCGTGATAGGCGTAGTCGGAAGCCTTGCGGCGGCGGCCGTAGCCGAGGATGATGCGCAGCGCCTCGTGGAACGCGGCGACCGCGTAGCACGAATGCGTCTGGTGGTAGACCGCGTTCGGCACGTCCTTGCCGTCGACGATGCCCCAGTGGCGCGCATCGAGGATCGGGTGATGCACGTAGGTGCGGCAGCCGCGCTTCTTGACCATCTCGATGGCCTTGTCGGTGAAGCTGACCGGCGCATAGGTGAGCGGCAGCGACAGCACGCCCTTCTGCGGACACGAGGCCCAGGCGACGACGCCCGGATAGTCGTCGATGTTGAAGTCGGCGACGCCGAGGCTCGACACGGCATCGACGATGCCCATCACGCCGTGCTTCACGCACGCATCGGAGAAGCCCTTCAGGTCGTTGATGCGGCCCGAGCCCGTCTCCCAGTGCGCCATGAACGCCAACAGCGGCTTGTGCTGCGGCGAGCGCCTTTTCGACGGTCTCGCCCGTCACCGACTGGCCGTGCGGCGTCTCGACGATGGTCACGCTGGCCGGCTTCGGGTTGAGCGAGTCGGCGGCGAGTTCCTCGGCGGTCGACGCCTTCATGCGGATGGTCAGGCTGTCGATGCCGGAGAACGTGCCGTTGGGGAAGGCGACGACCTTGTCGCCCGGCAGGATCAGCGACAGCACGACAGTCGAGGCCGGAGAAGCCGGTGCCGGCGACGCCGTAGGTGTAGACGTTCTTGGTGCCCCACAGATCGCGCAGCATCTCCTTGGCTTCGAGCATGCCGCGCACGACGTCCTTCTGCATGTGATCGGCGACGCCCGTCTTGGCGAAGCGCTCGAGCACGCGGGGGTCCGTATTTCCCGGGCCGGGACCGGCGGCGAGAGTTCTCAGGGATTTCTAGGGTTGGGAATATTTTCACTGCATCCTCCGATTGCTCTCGCGGGGGCGCGCACGTATGTCCAGGCTTGCCCCAGATGTAACCGGCGGAAATTAGGGCAGACATGGCCTCGGCGGCAAGACCGTTTGGATTCGGTGCGCCGCAGCGTGGCCTTCGGGCGTTTCTGCGACGCAACAACGATGCAGGCGCTAGAATGCCGCTGCTGAACTCATCGGGGATGCTGATGATGGTAGACGTCAACTCGATAAGCGTCGGTCGGTGCTATGTGACGCGCCAACCGAGAGGTGCGGCAGGTCTTGGAGCTCGACGGCCAGAAGCTCACGTACGTGGCCCGCGGCAAGATGGCCTTTCCGGCGTGGGATCAGGAGATGCAGCGCCACACGACGAAGGAAACCTTCGCTCGGGATGTCGAACGTGAAGTGCCCTGCGACTGGCACGCGCCGTAGTCCGTTCGCCGACGCCCTTTTTCCGGAGGGGCCCTGGAACCCTTAGCCATGAGCGCAAGAAAGGACCGCGGAGGGGTCTTGTTCCGGCCGGAAACGGGCTATAGTGCCCGCTGCTTTCGATCGCCGGAACGGGCGCCTGCCGCGCGCCGTTCACCGCAATTGGCACGTCCTGAAAGCTCGCGTTGAGCTTAACGCCAACGCAATGGGCCGCAGGCTAGCTTGTCGTCCGTCTGAAGCGCGCCCAATGTACGACCGTGGAGGCATAAGAGCATGGCCGAGCTCCTGTTTTGCGTCGCGCTGCTGGCCGGCATCCTCGCTCTCGGTATGTACAAGGCGCCGCTGTGGGCGTGGGCAGGTGCGCTCGCCGTCGCCGCGTTGATCTGGCAGACGGAAGCCGTGCACGGCCACACGGGCGTCTTCGGCTTCCTGCTGTGGCTGTTCGTCGTGGCGTTTGCCGTGCTCGCCGTACCCGCCATTCGCCGCAACTACGTCAGCGCGCCCGTCTTCAAGTTCGTCAAAGGCACGCTGCCGAAGGTCTCCGACACCGAGGCGCAGGCGCTGGAGGCCGGCACCGTCGGCTTCGACGCCGAGCTGTTCTCCGGCACGCCCGACTGGGACAAGCTGCGCGCCATCGCGCCCATCGTCCTCACCCCCGAGGAGCAGGCCTTCCTCGACGGCCCGACCGAAGAGCTGTGCGGTCTCATCGACGACTGGCAGGTGCGCCACGCGCAGCGCGAGATCCCCGACAAGATCTGGGACTTCGTCAAATCGCACGGCTTCCTCGGCATGCTCATCTCGAAGGAGCACGGCGGCCTCGGCTTCTCGGCCCAGGCGCAGTCGCTGATCATCGGCAAGATCGCCTCGCGCTCGCCCGACGTCGTCACCATCGTCATGGTGCCGAACTCGCTCGGGCCCGGCGAGCTGATCGAGAAATACGGCACCGAGCAGCAGAAGCATTACTATCTGCCGCGCCTCGCCAAGGGCGAGGAGATCCCCTGCTTCTCGCTCACCGGGCCGACCTCGGGCTCCGACGCCGCCACCATGCGCGACATCGGCACCGTCATTCGCGGCACCGACGGCAAGCCGGCATCCGCCTGTCGTGGGACAAGCGCTACATCACGCTCGGCCCCAAGGCGACGCTGCTCGGCCTCGCCTTCCGCCTGTTCGATCCCGACAACATCCTCGGCAAGGGCGAGACGCTCGGCATCACCGTCGCCCTGATCCCGGCGAAGCATCCCGGCGTGCAGATCGGCCGCCGCCATCTGCCGTCCGGCGCCGCGTTCCCCAACGGCCCCAACTGGGGCCGCGACGTCTTCATCCCGATGGACTACGTCATCGGCGGCGCAAGCCATGGCCGGCCAGGGCTGGCGCATGCTGATGGAATGCCTCGCCGCCGGCCGCGCCATCTCGCTGCCGTCGACCGCCACCGCCGGCGCCAAGATGATGCTGCGCGTGTCGAGCGCCTATGCCCGCATCCGCAAGCAGTTCGGCCTGCCGATCGCGCGCATGGAAGGCATCGAGGAGCCGCTGGCGCGCATGGTCGAGACGGCCTACGCGACGAAGCCGCGCGCGGCGTCACCGCCGCCATGGTGTCGCGCGGCGAGCGCCCGTCGGTCATCTCCGCGCTGATGAAGTACTAGACGACCGAGCGCATGCGCCGCGCCGTCAACGACGCCTTCGACATCCACGGCGGCCGCGCCATTTGCGACGGGCCCGGCAACTACCTGCAGTCGGCCTATCAGATGGTCCCGGTCGGCATCACCGTCGAAGGCGCCAACATCCTGACGCGCACGCTGATCACGTTCGCGCAGGGCGCGCTGCGCTCGCATCCCTACCTCTATCAAGCGAGATCCAGGCGGTCGCAGAACCCCGACGCCGAGCGCGGCCTCGACGCCTTCGACAGCGCCTTCGGCGATCACGTCGCCTTCTCGGTGGCGAACGCCTGCGGCGGCTTCTTCCACAACGTCACCGGCGGGCTGTTCGCGCCGGCGCCGGAGAAGTCCTTGCGATACGGCGCAGTGGTACCGCCAGCTGGCGCGCTGCTCGCGCAGCTTCGCCTTCGTCGCCGATCTCACCGTCGCCTCGCTCGGCGGCGGCCTCAAGACGAAGCAGAAGCTCACCGGCCGCCTCGCCGACGCGCTGTCCGAGCTCTACATTCTCGCCTGCGTGCTGAAGCGCTTCGAGGACGACGGCCGCCTGTCGAGCGACCGCACCTTCGTCGATCTCGCCGCCATGAACGGCCTCTATCGCTTCCAGGAGGCGCTGCGCGGCGTCGTCGACAATTTCCCCGTCACGCCGGCGCGCTGGGCTGATGCGCATCGTCGCCTTCCCGCTCGGCAATCCCTATCGCCCGGCGCCCGACTATCTCGGCCACCGCGCCGTCAAGCTGGTGCTCGAGCCCCGGAAGTGCGCGATCGCCTGACGCGCTACATCTACGTCTCGAAGGATCCCGACGATCCGACCGGCCTGCTCGAGGTGACGCTGAAAAAGGCCGTCGCCGCCGAGGAAGCGGAAAAGAAGCTTGAACGCGCCATCCGGGCGGGCACGCTGCGCCGCTACCACGGCATCGACTGGATCGGCGAAGCGATGGCACAGGGCATCGTGACCGAGAGCGAAGGCCAGCAGCTGCGCGAGTTGGAAGCGCTCACCGCCCGCGTCATCGCCGTCGATCACTTCGATCCCGCCGCGCTGAAGCCCAACTACAAGACGAGCGCCGGTCCGGTGGGCACAATTCGCGCGGCATCGAAAGCGCCGCGGCCGAGTAGAACAGACCGCATGGTGGCACGGCGCCTCCCCAGGCGCCGCCGCTTGCGTCGAGAGGAGTTGCGATGTTCAAGGCGTTGTCGCGTCCGCTGCCCGACCTCAAGGACTGGCGCTTCTCCGTCGATCAGTGGGGCATCGCCTGGGCCGAGTTCGATCGCGAGGGCGAGAGCCAGAATTCGCTCGGCCGCCGCCCGCTCGAGGAGCTGGCGCGAGATCGTCGCCGAGGTGGAGGAGGGCGCGCGCGACAAGTCCGATCCGCGGCCTCGTCATCATCTCCGGCAAGGAGACGCGGCTTCATCGTCGGCGCCGACATCCGCGAGTTCGCCGATCTCAAGACCGAAGTCGGACGTGATCGAGAAGCTGCGGCCGGTGACGGCGCTGTTCGATCGCATCGAGCGGCTGCCGGTGCCGGTCGTCTGCGCCATCAACGGCTTCTGCCTCGGCGGCGGGCTCGAGCTGGCGCTCGCCTGCCACTACCGCATCGCCACGCGCGACGACGGCACCAAGCTCGGCTTCCCCGAAGTGAAGCTCGGCATCTTCCCCGGCTTCAACGGCACGGCGCGCTCGATCCGCCAGGCCGGTGCCCCGGCCGCCATGCAGGCGATGCTGACCGGCAAGATGCTGTCGGCTTCGGCGGCACGCGCGCATGGGCCTCGTCGACAGCTGGTCGACAGCCGCGGCGCGCTGCCCTGGGCGGCGCGCAAGGCCGTGCTGCGCAATCGCAAGTCGAAGCCGGCCGGCTTCGCTGCAAGCGGCTGCTGTCCATGTGGCCGGCGCGCGACCTGCTCGCCAAGCGCATGCGCGCACGAGGTCAGCAAGAAGGCGCGCGAGGATCACTATCCGGCGCCCTTCCGGCTCATCGATCTGTTCGAGCGCTACGGCGGCAACGACGAGGCGATGAAGGCCGCCGAGACGCGCGCCTTCGCGCCGCTGATGGTGTCGGACAGTCGCGCAATCTGCGCCGCGTGTTCTGGCTGTCGGAGCTGCTGAAGGGCCAGGCGCCGAAGAAGCTCGGCTGGCGCCGCAGCCGCGTGCACGTCATCGGCGCCGGCACCATGGGCGCCGACATCGCCGGCTGGTGCGTCGCCTGCGGCATGGAGGTGACGCTGCAGGACATGTCGGCCGAGCAGATCGCCAAGGGCATCGCCGCGCAGGGCAAGCTGTTCGCGCGCAAGTTCAAGACCAAGGCGCTGCGCGACGCCGCCAAGGCGCGCCTCATCGCCGATCCCAACGGCGACGGCATCGCGCCGCGCCGACGTCGTCATCGAGGCGATCGTCGAGAACCTCGAGATCAAGCAGAAGGTGTTGCGGCGACGTCGAGAGGCAAGATGAAGCCGGGCGCCGTGCTGGCGACCAACACGTCCTCGCTGCATGATCGAGGACATCGCCGCCGGCCTGCCCGATCCCGGCCGGCTCATCGGCCTGCACTTCTTCAATCCGGTGGCGCAGATGCCGCTGGTCGAGGTGGTGCGCGGCGTGCAATCGCGCGAGGAGGACGTGAAGCGCGGCGCCGCCTTCGTCGCCGCCATCGACAAGTTCCCGCTCATCACCAAGAGCGTGCCCGGCTTCCTCGTCAACCGCGTGCTCGACGCCCTACATGTTCGGCGCCATGCAGCGCCTGCGAGGAGGGCGAGGACAAGGAGAAGATCGACGAAGCGGCGCGCACGTTCGGCATGCCGATGGGGCCGATCGAACTGGCCGATACGGTCGGCCTCGACGTGTGCGCGCACGTCGGCACGATCCTCAAGTATCTCATCCGACGGCTCGCAAGCTCGATCGGCTCGTCGCCGCCGGCAAGCTCGGCAAGAAGACGGGCGAAGGCTTCTACGTGTGGAAGGACGGCAAGCCGGAGAAGACCGAGCCGCACCTTCGACAAGGCGGAGATGGAGCAGGCTCGGCCGCGAGCTGGTCGAGCCGATGATCGCCGAGGCGCAGCGCAGCGCTCGACGAGCGCGTGGTCGAGAGCGCCGACCTCGTCGATGCGGGCGTCATCTTCGGCACCGGCTTTGCGCCGTTCCGCGGCGGCCCGCTGCACTACAAGGCATCGCAGACGCCGGCCGCGCCCGCGCAAGCCGCCGCCGCAGAGTAACATTCGAGCCAAAGAGGCAGGACGAGATGCAACGTTTTCTGAGACGCGTCGCGGTGATCGGCGGAGCGCGCATTCCCTTCTGCCGCTCGAACACGCTTCTATGCCGACCTGTCGAACCTCGACATGATGACCGGCGCGCTCAACGGCCTCGTCGATCGCTACAACCTGAAGGGCGCAGCACATCGACGAGGTCGTCGGCGGCGCCGTCGTCACGCACTCGAAGGATTTCAACCTGACGCGCGAGGCGCGTGCTCGGCACCAAGCTCGCGGCCTCGACGCCCGGCATCACCTGATGCAGGCGTGCGGCACCAGCCTGCAGGCGCGCCATCGGCAGCGCCGCCAAGATCGCCACCGGCGAGATCGAATGCGCCATCGCCGTCGGCTCCGACACGACGTCGGACGCGCCGATCGTGGTGTCGAAGAAGCTGGCGCAGCGCCTCGACCAAGCTCGGCGCAGCAGAAGACGTTCATGGACAAGCTGAAGGTGTTCAAGGGCTTCTCGCCGTCCGAGCTGGCGCCCACAGCCGCCCGCCGTCGCCGAGCCGCGCACCGGCCTGTCGATGGGCGAGCACTGCCGAGCTGATGGCGCAGGAGTGGGACATCACGCGCGCCGAGCAGGACGCACTTCGCGTTCGAGAGCCACCGCAAGGCGGCCGAGGCCTATCGCGCCGGCTACATGGACGATCTGATCGTGCCGTTCGCCGGCGTCTACCGCGACAACAACATGCGCGAGGACGTCGACGGCTCGAGAAGCTGGCGACCCTGAAGACCGCGTTCGACAAGTCCGACCGCGGCACGCTCACGGCCGCCAACTCGACGCCGCTCACCGACGGCGCCGCCGCGTGCTGCTCGCCTCCGAGGAATGGGCGACCAAGCACGGCCTGCCGGTGCAGGCCTATCTCACCTACTCGCAGGCGGCGGCCAACGACTTCGTCGGCGGCGACGGGCCTGCTGATGGCGCCGACCATCGCCGTCTCCAAGATGCTCGACCGCGCCGGCCTGCAGCTGCAGGACTTCGACTTCTACGAGATCCACGAAGCCTTCGCCGCGCAGGTGCTGGCGACGCTGAAGGCCTGGGAAGATCCCGAGTACTGCAAGGAGGTGCTCGGCAAGGACCGAGCCGCTGGGCTCCATCGACCGCTCGAAGATCAACGTGCAGGGGCTCGTCCATCGCCTTCGGGCATCCGTTCGCGGCGACCGGCGCGCGCATCGTCGGCAACCTCGCCAAGCTGCTGTCGCAGCATCGGCGGCCGCGGGCTGATCTCCATCTGCACCGCCGGCGGCATGGGCGTCGCCGCCATCCTCGAATCCAAGGACGCCGCCGAGCTCCACCAGGCGGCGTAAGCGCTACGCCTCGTCATCCCGAGGCGGTCCCGGTCCAGTCATCCCGAGTGCAGCGCTGCCGCAACGTGCATCCGCGGAACCAGTGCCGGGATGACGCGTGCGTGGCTCCGCGATCGCCCACCTCTCGACAGGGCGGCAAGGTATGCGACGCAGACGACGATCGGCAACGCGGGGCGCGATGCATGGCATCGCAAGGACAAGGCGGCGCGGCAGCTCGAAGCGGCGCGGGAGCTCGCGCGAGCTCGGCAGCAAGCTCGACCTCAATGCCTCGCTGCGCCTGTGGGACGGCTCGCTGACGCCGCTCGGCAAGAACGTCACCGGCCCCTTCGAGATGTCCATCGCCGACGCCGGCGTCATCGGCTCGCTGCTGCGCTGGCCGACGCTCGACAATTTCATCCGCCACTACGTCGACAAGGGCATCGACTTCTCCGGCGGCACGCTGATCGATCTGGGCTCGCAGCTCAACCGAGGGCGGCCGCTCGGTGAAGCTGAAGGGCCGCGACGCGCTGGGCCTCGCGCGCCAAGCTCTATCCGTTCCTCACCGCGCGCAGCGACGATGCCGCAGCGACGACCAGGGCTTCGAGGGCGAGATCACCGGCCGCCGGCGCAAGACCGCCGACAACAAGGACTACATCCAGTTCCACTACGACCTGTCGAACGAGTTCTACGCGCTCTTCCTCGACCCCGAGATGGTCTACTCCTGCGCCTACTACACCGACTGGAACAACGACGTCGCCCAGGCGCAGCGCGACAAGCTCGAAATGATCTGCCGCAAGCTGCGCCTGAAGCCCGGCGAGCGCTTCCTCGACATCGGCTGCGGCTGGGGCGGCCTCATCTGCCACGCGGCGAAGAACTACGGCGTCACCGCGCACGGCATCACGCTGTCGGAGGAGCAGCTCGCCTTCGCCAAGGAGAAGATCAAGCGCCTCGGCCTCGAGGACAGGGTGACGGTCGAGCTGAAAGACTATTCGATGATGACGGGCGCCGTTCGACAAGATCGCCTCCATCGGCATGTACGAGCACATCGGCCTCAAGAACATCCCCGGCTACATGCAGAAGATGCAGCAGCTGCTGACCGAGGACGGCCTGTTCCTCAATCACGCCATCTCGCGGCGCGCGCCCAAGCAGGGCTGGTTCAAGCGGCGCATGCGGCCCGAGCAGAAGGCCATCGCCAAGTACATCTTCCCCGGCGGCGAGCTGGACGACATCGGCCACTCGATCTTCGCCATGGAGCGCGCCGGCTTCGAGATCCAGGACGTCGAGGCCTGGCGCCTGCATTACGCGCGCACGTGCAAGCTGTGGTGCGAGCGCCTGACGGCCAATCGCGAGGAGGCGCTGAAGCACGTCAGCGAGGAGAAGTACCGCATCTGGGTTGCGTATCTCGCCGGCGTCTCGCTGGCGTTTTCGCGCGGCACGCTGCGCATCTTCCAGACGCTGGTGTCGAAGAACGCCAAGCGCCCGCCCGCCATTCCGCCCACGCGCGCCGACCTTTACCGGTAGACGCCGCGGCGGTCCCACAGATGTGATCCTCGGGAAGAGCCCGAGGATCACAAGACGGCGCTGCTCTCAACCAGCGCGCTGCTTGGCGTCTTCTTCGGCCTTGAGCTCTTTCTTGGACAGCTTGCCGATCATCGTCTTCGGCAGCTCGTCGCGGAACTCGATCTCGGCCGGCATCTCGATCTTGGAGATGCGCGCCGCAAGGTGCTCGCACAGTTCCGGCACAGTGACGGAGGCACCCGGCTTCAGCCGCACGAAGGCCTTCGGCGCCTCGCCGCGCTTCTTGTCCTTGATGCCGATCACCGTCACCTCGGCCACGGCCGGATGCTCGTAGATCGCCTCCTCGATGCGGCGCGGATAGACGTTGAACCCCGACGAGATGATGAGGTCCTTGATGCGGTCCTCGATGAAGAAGAAGCCCTCGAGCGTCCATGCGCGCCACATCGCCCGTGCGCAGGAACTCGCCGACCATCTGCTCGGCCGTGTCCTCGGGCCGCTTGTAGTAGCCGCGCATGACCTGCGGGCCCTTGATGCAGATCTCGCCCTTCTCGCCGACCGGCACTTCCTTGGTCGGGTCGGCCAGGTCGCGCAGCGAGATCACCGTGCCGGCGAGCGGCACGCCGATCGAGCCCGGCTTCACCGGCCCATCGATCGGATTGCAGGTGACGACGGGCGAGGTTTCCGACAGTCCGTAGCCTTCGACGACCTTGCAGCCGGTGATGGCCTCGAACTGCTGCTTCACCTCGAGCGGGCAGCGCCGCGCCGCCCGACAGGCAGAATTGCAGCGACGACAGATCGAAGCTCTTGATCTTCGGGTGGCTCATGATGGCGTTGAGCAGCGTCGGCACGCACGGCATGATCGTCGGCCGCGTCCGGTCGATCAGCTTCAGACGCCTCATCGAGCGAGAAGCGCGGCATGATGATGATCTCGGCCGCCCGTGCGATGGCGACGTTCATCACCACGGTCAGCGCGAACACGTGGAAGAACGGCAGCACGCCGAGCACCCGCTCGGTGCCGTACCCCAGATCGGGCCTCCACGCCGCGACCTGCTGCGCGTTCACGTAGCAGTTGGCATGGGTGAGCATGGCGCCCTTCGGCGTGCCGGTGGTGCCGCCCGTGTACTGCAGCACCGCCACGTCGGTCATCGGATCGATGGCGACCTTCTCGGCGTGGCCGTCGCCGGCCATGACCTCGGCTTCGAGCACGATCTTCTCGCGCACCGGCGACGCCATCGGCCGCGCCAGCTCCTTCGACTTGAACAGGCGGAAGAGCGCGGCCTTGGCCACCGGCAAGCAGCGCCGGGAACGAGCAGACGACGGCGCGCTTCAGGCAGCCCGCCTGCGAGCAGCGCCTCGACCTTGCCGAACAGCACCTGCAGGTCGAGCGTCACCATCAGTTCGGTGTCGCTGTCCTTCACCTGCTAGGTGAGTTCGGCGACGGTATAGAGTGGGTTGTAGTTGACGATGGTGCCGCCGGCCTTCAGCACGGCGAAGAAGTAGACGATGAAGGTCGGCGAGTTGGGCAGGAACAATCCGACCTTGGTCCCCTTTCGCACGCCGAGCCGCTGCAACCCGAGCGTGGCATGCGCGACCTGCGCGCCGATGTCGGCGTAGGTTAGCGTCTTGCCGAGGAAGGTCGTGCAGGGCAGATCGCGGGTATCCGGCGACCGCGTCGTCGAGCAAGCCGATAGAGCGGCGCGACCTTGAGCGGCATGTGCCAGTCGACGCCGCTGTGGATAGTGGGTCGAGCCAGGGCATGCCTGGCTGCGACGCGTTGGCCGGAGGCCGTGGGGCGGCCTGTCGTCGTCATCCTAGAGCGTCTCCCGGGCGGGCTCTAAGTATACGCCGAGCCCGTTGCCGGACCGTTGCGGGCCCTTTGCGCAAATCCGATAATAGGACCTTGAAAACTGCCTTGTTATTGAACACGTTTCCTGGGCGCTGGCCATAGCGGGACGACGGCAAACAGCGGGGCAGTGCAAGGGTTGTGAAGAGGTTTTGCAGTACCCTACAGGACAGCGAACGCATAGGATCGAACCTATGGATTTGCCAGTCGGTCCAGGTGGGCCGGCGCAGGCCCTCGCGGCTAGACTTGCTGGACGTTTAAGGATATGTGACGCCTCAGCTTGTTGTGCTACTGGGCTTGCACTAGCTAGGAACGAAGTAATACGGGCCCCAGGCTTCTTTTGAGCGGGGGTGGGAGAACGATATGGACGAAGTTGGCACCAAGATCGTCGAGATCCTGAAGAAGCACATGAAGGAGCCGCGCGACGACATCCAGCTGTCGACGCCGCTCACGGATCTGAAGATTGAATCCCTTGATCTTGCAATGATCGTTTTCGATATCGAAGACACGTTCGGCATCGAGATCCCCTACAACGCGAACGAGGACGTCGAGGACTTCAAGACCGTCGGCTCCGTCGTTGACCGCGTGAAGGATTTGATGGCGAAGGGTCCCGCAGCGGCCGGCGCCAAGGCTTGATGACGGACGGCACCGGAGCGCATTCGACTGCGCACCTGGGCCGATCTCGCGAGCTCCCCCCGCAAGGCATCTGCCGGCTCGCAATTCATATCATGTCGCGGCGTCGCAGCGGCGCTCATAACCGGCAGGTAAGAGATGGCAAAAGCGAACGGCGAGCGCCGCGTCGTGGTGACCGGAATGGGCGTCGTTACGCCCATCGGTCTCACCGTCCCCGACTTCTGGGCCTCCATGAAGGTCGGCAAGTGCGGAGTTACCGAGCTCGGCGGATTTCCCGCTCGAAGACCTCAAGATCCTCATCGCCGCGCAGATCAAGGACTTCGACCCGAAGGTGCGGTTGAAGCACTTCCAGCGCGACAAGCTCGTCATGCATGCCGACCGCTACTCGTGGTTCGCCGCTGCGGCGGCCGACGAGGCGGTCAAGCAGTCGGGCCTCACCGTCCCGATGGCCGATCCCTATCGCACGGCGTGCATCGTCGGGTCAGGCGCCGGCGGTCTCGTCACCTTCGAGAATTCCTACCGGGCGCTGTTCATCGAGGGCAAGCGCGCCACCCACCCGCTGACGCTGCTGCGCATCATCGGCTCCTCGGCCAGCGCCCACGTCGGCATCGAATTCGGCGTCAAGGGCCCGACCTTCGCGACCTGCAGCGCCTGCTCGACGGCGACGCATGCCATCGGCATCGCCCGCGACTTCATCAAGAACAACGTCGTCGACGTGGCCATCGCCGGCGCGTCGGAATCGGTCATCACCTACGGCACCATGAAGGCCTGGCAGGCTCTGCACGTGCTGTCGCCCGAGGGCTGCTTCCCGTTCGCCAAGAAGCGCAACGGCACCGTGCTCGGCGAAGGCGCCGGCATTCTGGTGCTGGAGTCGCTCGAGCACGCGCAGGCGCGCGGCGCTAAGATCCTCGCCGAGATCGTCGGCTACGGCATGTCCTCGGACGCCAAGGACATGGTCAATCCGGACACCGAGGGCCCGAACGAAGCCATGCGCGGCGCGCTCAAGGACGCCAACCTCTCCCCGTCCGACATCCAGTATCTCAATGCCCACGGCACGGCGACGACCATCAACGACGCCAACGAGACGCGGGCCATCAAGGCGGTGTTCGGCAACCACGCCAAGAACCTCGCCATCTCCTCGACCAAGTCGATGCACGGACATCCCCTCGGCGCCGGCGGCAGCATCGAGGCCGTGGCCTGCATCCAGGCGATGAACGAGAACTGGGTGCCGCCGACCATCGGCCTCGACGATCCCGATCCCGAGTGCGATCTCGACTACATCCCCAACGTCGGCCGCGACCTTGATGTCACTTATGCGATGTCGAACTCGTTCGCCTTCGGCGGCCTCAACGCGGTGCTGATTTTCGGTCCGCCACCCGCCTGACGCGGTAGTTCGGTGGGAAGCGCCAGCCTTCAGAAGCGTCATGCCATGCCAGGCATGGCGCTTTTTGCATACAAACCGACACGCATCTGCCCCAAATGCGGCGTCGTCTCTTGCCGACATTTGCAAGCCTATGGAACGAGATAGGCGGCAGACGCCGATCCCGAGAGCAATCGTTCATGCGCCTGCAACCTGCCGTGGCGAAGCCGGATTATCTCGCTGGCTATTGATGATGGTGCGTCCCAATGAGAGAGTGGCGGGAACGGCAGCATGAGACTGACCGAATTGGGAGGCGCACGATGCGGGAGATTGTAATCCGCGCGGGGAAGGTTGCTATCCGCGCGCGACTCTTGGAAACGCCGACCGCCGAGCGCATCTGGGCCGCTCTCCCCATTCACGCAGAAGCCAGGATCTGGGGGCGCGAGATGTACTTCAACGCGCCGGTCAGCTCCGATCCAGAGCCCGGCGCTCGCGACATCGTCAACGCGGGCGAGATTGCCTTCTGGCCGGATGGCGATGCCATCGCAATCGGTTTCGGCCCCACTCCCGTTTCCCGCCGCGGCGAAATTCGTATGGCAAGCCCGTGCAATATCTGGGCGATGGCACTCGACGACGTCAGTCGCTTGAGCGCGGTGCACGCTGGCGAAGGCATTTCCATCGTCTCCGTCAACGGGCACGAGTTCGGAGACGTGCGTCCCAACCGGACATTAGATTTGGTGTGAACCGAACCCGGTGGTCTGCGTTGTAGCCTTCTTCTGCGTGGGAGAAGGCCATGGATTGGCTCGTGCGCATTGTTGTCGGCGTCGGCGCCGCCTGGATCGTGCCCGAACCGGCCCCGCAGCAAACCCAGCCTACAAGCTACGAAATTCGCTGCGCCGATGAACGCTGTCCGCCGCGGTGACTCTCATCGTGGGATCAGCTTGCGGCCGAGCTTCTGCAGCCGAACGGTCGGCGCCGTTCCGGTCACGTGCCGCGCGCGCGGCTTCATCAGCCAGCTCACCAGCGGCAGCAGGAACTCGTAAGGCATGGCCCGCGCCGACCATGCCGCGAAGCTGTTGACGATCCCCGGAACGACGACACGCCGCCCCATGCGGTAGGACCGCCACGCCAGCCGCGCCATGCGATCGGTCGAGGAACTGGGCATGAGGGTCCGATAGTAGGTATGCACAGCATTCATCTTGCGATGGATGCGGGTCTCTACCGGCCCGCTCGCGATGGCGCACACGCGCACACCCTCGCCGGCGCACTCGGCGCCGATCGCGGCTGTGAGCGACAGCACGTAGGCCTTGCTGGCGAAATAGGGCGCCTGCCAGGGGCCAGGAATGAACGCTGCGAGCGAAGCGAGGTTCATGATCCCGCCGCGCGCCCGCGCGCGCATCCCTGGCAAATAATGACGCGTCAGCCGCGTCACGGCGGCGACGTTCGTCTCCACCAGCTCGTCCAGCTTCTCCTGATCGAGGTCGGTGAAATTGCCGCCGATGCCGATGCCGGCGTTGTTGACGAGGACGTCGAGATAGAGCCCGTGCGCGGCCAGCAGCGCATCGAGCTTGGCCGGGGCGTCACGTTCGCCGACGTCGAGCGATTCAGCGATGACGGTGGCCGCAGGATATTTCGTGCGCAGCGTCTCGGCGGCCCGGTGAGCATGTCGACCGAGCGCGCCAACAGGACGATCGTGCGCCCCTCGCGCGCGATCAAACGCGCCAGCGCAAACCCCAATCCTTCCGATGCGCCGGTGACGACGGTGGCGGGCGTGAGTGCTGCCACGGCAGCCAGGGCCGTTGGATCGGGCGCAGCCCGGCGGCGAACCCACAGGTCGCCAATCTTCAGTAGAATGTCCATCCGGCGTCCGCGGCTGTTGCGAGGCTTTCAGAGCAACGCGCCGGGGTGCCATAGCGTTCGCTTCTCAACGCCACTGATACTGCAACGGAGATAGCCGTGCTCGACTTCGGATCGATCGTCACCTGGATCGCTATCGGCGGCATTGCCGGCTGGATGGCCGGCCTCATCGTCGAGGGCTATGGGTTCGGCCTGCTCGGCAACATTATCGTCGGCATCATCGGCGCGGCCATCGCCGGTCTTGTCACGCCGCTGTTGGGGATGAGCATCGAGACCAAGCTCGGCAACATCATCGCGGCGACCCTTGGTGCCGTTGTACTGCTGCTGCTCGTCGGTGGGCTGCGCCGGCGATGATCCAGACAAAAAGAATGCTGCCGTACTGGGTACGGCAGCAGCGTCTTCCAGAGGGTGCTGTTGTTATTTATTGGGGTGTTTACTACCCAGAGTGTCGACGTAACGCTCCGCCTAGTGAGGAGTTCCACTAGGGTTGTGGGGCCGCAGCGTTAAGATACCGTGCCCGGTAATCGCCTTCCGCGAGATGCGCCTCGCGAGGAGGCGGTTGCGCGCGGAAATCCTGCGAAACCGCGCTTTAGACGGGTGTTGCTCAACGGTACCGTTCATTCCGGCCCGTCCGATGCACCGGGCTTTCAGATTGACTCAAATGCCATCTTACGGCGCTTTAGACGGGTGAGGGTTTCGCCGCGTTTGCGCGCGGCGATGAAAATGGGAACCCGGTGAGACACGAATTGCAAGTGTCGAAGCCGGGGCTGCGCCCGCAACTGTAAGCGGCAAGTCCTCTCCTACGACGCCACTGACGCCCGCATTGGGATGTCGGGAAGGCCGGAGAAGACGTCAGAGCCGTGAGCCAGGAGACCTGCCCTTACAAGTCGCCCATCCTCCGTGCGGGCTGCGCGGTGGAACGGACAGCCCGTAGTGGCGGCTGATGTGCAACCGAAGGGGAGCTACGTCAGGCATGTCATTCTACGGTGTCATCTCCAGACACTAATCGTTCGAGATCGATGATCGTTGCGGGCATCCAGCGTGCGCCCGCTCGCGCGTCGATCGCAAAGCGTAACGCGTCAGAGTGTGTGTCTACGAGCTTCCCCAAGGCTCAGTTCAGCGTAACGGGGGGCTACCCATGTATCTTTGTTTGTCCAAGCGTTCATCGTCTCGATCCATTTACTTGCAACTCCACGCCGTCACCGCGGCGTCCATCATCGCCGTCGCATCCGCCACTGGCGCGCACGCGCAATCGGCCGCCGAGCAGGCGGCTTCTGCGAGCAACGGCGAGCTTCCCGCGCTCGTCGTCGAAACGGATCAGAAGAAGAAAACCGCAAAGAAAAGACCGACATCGGAGCCGCAGGCACAGGTGACGCAGGCGACGGTCCCTGCAGTCGATCCGGAAGCACCGGTCGTTTTCTCGGCCAACAAAACGCCCACCGATGCAGCGAAGGTCGGCTCATCCGTCTCAGTCATTACTGAGAAGGACGTCAACGCGCAGTCGAAGACGTTCTTGCAGGATTACCTGCAGCAAGTCCCCGGCGTTGCCATCTCAACGGCCGGTGGTTCGGGCCCGACGACATTCAGGTTGCGCGGCTTCAGCCAGAACTACGTCAAGGTTCTGGTCGACGGCATGGATATGAGCGACCCGTCCAGCACCCAGACGGCGCCCGCGTTCGAGCACCTGCTTGTCGGTGACGTCGCCCAGATCGAGGTGCTGAAGGGCTCGCAAAGTACGCTCTATGGCGGCGATGCGGTCGCTGGCGTCATTTCCATCGACACCAAGTATGCGACGCAGCCGGGATACTTCCAAAGCGGCGGCGCCGAGTACGGCTCATTCAACAGCTGGCGCGGCGCGTACTCGTCCGGATACGCGGCGCAGAACGGCAGCAATGTCGCCTTTACGGTGCAGGGCCTCAACACCGACGGCATCTCGGCAGGGAGTTTGGGAACCGAGGACGATGCCTATCGCAACATGACCGTCTCGGGCCGCGGCGAATACCGTGTCTCGGATGCGGTGACGGTTTTCTTCGCCGGCAGGGCAATTGAAGCGCACACCGAGTTCGACAATTTCGACGGCAAAGACAACTCCGACAACAGCGACTACGAGCAGCAAGCCGGTCGAGTTGGCGCCAACGTCTCACTGTTTAGCGGCCAGTTCGTCAACACCATCGCCATTCAAGGCATGCAGCTGCAGCGCGACTTCTCCACCGGTACTTGGTTCGACAGCGAGCGCGTCAAGGGTGAGTATCGTGGCGTGCTCAGCTTCAACAAGCAGTTGGCACTCGTCGCGGGTGCCGATTGGGAACGCAACGGGGCGATCAGCAGCGGCGACCCCGTGCGCCATGAGGTCGACGTTGTTAGTCCATATGCGCAACTTATCGTCGAGCCGATCGACGGGCTGATCCTGACGGCCGGCGGACGTATCGACAGCCACAGCACGTTCGGCGAGTACGATACGCACCGGCTGACCGCGGCTTATCTCATTGCGAACACCGAAACGAAGTTCCATGCCAGCTATGGCACGGGCTTCCGCGCACCCAGCCTCAACGAGCTTTACGGTCCATTTGGCGGCAATGCCAATCTGCGTCCGGAAACGAGCGAGAGCTGGGACGCTGGCGTCGACCAAGGGTTCATGAACAACCGGCTTGGCGTCGGAGCGACATACTTCTCGATCGACATGACCGACCAGATCGGGTTTGTGAGCGACTTCCTCGCCCCGTGTCCGCCCTGCGGAAGCTACGTGCAGGTTCCAGGTGTGACGAAGACCGATGGCGTCGAACTCACGGCATTTGCCAAGCTGACCGCGACCACGGTGCTGAATGCCGGGTACACCTATACCGGTTCAAAGGAGCCGGATGGCACGCGACTGACGCGTCTGCCGCGCCATAGTCTCGTTGTGGGAGTGACGGCACACCCGATCGACAGGCTGAGCGTCAACGTCACGGGACAGTATGTGGCCGACACGCTGGATACGGACTTCAACCTCTTCCCATCGCCGGAGGTCCACGTCGACGACTACTTCCTGCTGAGTGCGAAGGTCGGCTACGAAGTCCTGCCGGGTGCCATCGCATACGTGCGTGGCGAGAACCTGCTCGACCAGAACTACACGACGGTGATCAACTACAACAATCCAGGAGTGGCCGTGTACGGCGGACTTCAGTTCGCGCTGCCGGCCAACTGAGCGGCTCGATGCAACAATAGGCCCGTCGACGAAAGGCGGCGGGCTTTCGCTTTTACGGCGCCGCTCGCAGCAGATGCGGCAGCATCTCTGCCCGCAGCGCGCCGATGTGCCCGACGACGACGATCGCCGGCGCGCCGATGCCGTTCGCCTTCGCCTCGTCCGCAGCGCGCGCCAGCACTGTCTCCAGCACCCGTTCTTCCGCATAGGTCGCCGAGGCGACGATGGCGACCGGCGTATCCGCGGCCATGCCCGCATCGATGAACGTGCGCGCGATCTCGCCCAGGTTGGACATCGCCATGTAGAGGACGATCGGCTGGCCGGTGCGCGCCATCGCCGCCCAGTCGCGCTTGGCGTCCTCGTCGAGCGCCCGGTGGCCGGTCGCCAGGATAACCGCGTGATTGGTTTCGCGGGTCGTCGCCGGGATGCCGGCGAGCGCCGTTGCGGCAAGGCCCGAGGTGAGGCCGGGGACGATGCGGAACGCAATGCCGGCACGCGCCAGCGACAGCGCCTCCTCGCCGCCGCGGCCGAACACGAACGGATCGCCGCCCTTGAGGCGAACCACCTTGCGGCCCTGGCGCGCCAGCGAGATTAGCCGCTCGTTGATGTCCGATTGATGCGGCGACGGCTTGCCCCCGCGCTTGCCGGCGGACTGGATCTCCGCACCGGGCGCAGGCGAACGCCAGCACGCGCCGATCGATCAGCTCGTCGTGGACGATGACGTCGCCGCTGCGCAGCGCGTGCACGGCCATCAGCGTCAGCAGCCGCGGATCGCCTGGACCGGCGCCGACCAGCCAGACCTGGCCGGGCAGAAACTCGGGAAACACGAGATCGCTCATGTGCGCCCTCCGCGGAAGCGGCGGTCGTAGTCGGCGGCATAGAGCGCGCTGTCGCGGAAATCGGCCGCGGTGAGGGCGGGCCCGACGAGGATCAGCGCCGTGCGCTCGATCGCCGCCTGCGCGGCAACCGATGCCCCGATGCTGGCGAGCGTGCCGCGCACGATGTGCTCCTCGGGCCAGCTGGCACGGTAGACAACGGCTACAGGGCAGTTGGCGTCATAGAACGGCGTCAGCTCGGCGACGACAGCATCGAGCACGTGGATCGACAAATGGATAGCCAGCGTCGCGCCGGTGGCAGCGAAAGCGGCGAGGTTCTCCTTGGCCGGCATAGCTGAGGCGCGGCCGGAGGTGCGCGTGAGCACAACCGATTGCGCCAGCCCCGGCAGCGTCAGCTCACGTTGCAGCGCTGCTGCCGCCGCCGCAAAGGCGGGAACGCCAGGCGTGACCGTGTAGGCGATACCGAGTTCGTCGAGGCGCCGCAGCTGCTCGCCGAGCGCGCTCCAGATGGAGAGATCGCCGGAGTGCAGCCGCGCAACGTCCTCGCCGCGGTTCGTTGCGGTCTGCATCTCAGCAATGATCTCGTCGAGCGACAGCGGCGCCGTGTCGACGATGCGGGCGCCCGCCGGGCAATAGCTGAGCAGTGCCTGCGGTACCAGCGATCCGGCGTAGAGACACACTGGGCATTCGGCGATCAGGTCGCGGCCGCGCACGGTGATGAGGTCGGGTGCGCCGGGGCCGGCGCCGATGAAGTGCACCGTCATGGGGCGTCTCCCACGGCGATGGCGCAGGTGACGGTGGGTGTTGCGACGCGCGGGCCGAGCAGGCGCGCTCCGGGGCCGGCGGCTGCAAGCGCCGCGGCCTCGGCGACGGACGGCACACCCTTCAGGTCCAACACGCGTTGCGAAACAGTGAGCGCCCCGGCGCCCGCTAGCTGCAATTGTTCGGGTGTGAGGAAGATCAGGTGAAGGCCCAGCGACCGCGCCGCGTCCGCGATGCCGACCTCGACGCTCTTGTCGGCGGCGGTTGCCAGGGTCGCAATCTGCGGCCGCTCAATGTCGTAACGCTCGATCGCCAGGTCGAATGCCGACACCACCGCGTCCGCCGTCGCGCCCGTCCGGCACCCTATGCCCGCGACCATCATGGCTTCACCGCGCGCCAATGGGTGACGGGTCTCGCCGGCCGCCACCCGTGCAGGCCGCCGAGCGGGTCGGCGCGTGCGATGTCGATGCGCAATAGCTCGCCGCCGCAGCGCTGAAACGCCGCCAGCAGCGCACTCTCGCCTTCGAGGGTGACGGCGTTGGCGACCATGCGGCCGCCGGATTTGAGCGCTGCCCAGGCGGCGTCGAGTACGCGGTCGCCGAGGCCGCCGCCGATGAACACTGCGTCGGGCGCGGGAAGTCCGCTCAGTGCATCCGGCGCGTGCCCGCCGATAATCTGAAGATCCGTGGCACCCAGCTCGGCGGCATTGCGGATCGCGTTCGCGGCGCGATCGGCGCGCTCCTCGATGCCTATGGCGCGCAAGCTTGGGTCGCACAGCAGCCATTCGATGGCGACCGATCCGGCGCCGAGCCCGATATCCCACAGCAGCTCGCCGTAGCGCGGGGCAAGCGAGGAAATGGTAACGGCGCGCACCTCGCGTTTGGTCAGCTGCCCGTCGTTAACGAAAAGGTCGTCGCTGCGCCCGGATGCGAACGTTGCCAGGCGGCTGCGCGGCCCGGAGACGATTTCGAGCGCGATAGTGTTGAGTGGATCGACATCGCCGTTCACACCCTCCTTAGCAGTGGTGTGCAGCACGCGCTCGTGCGGTCCGCCCATGCGCTCCAGCACCGTCAGGCGCGAGTCGCCGAAGCCACACTCGTCGAGTAGCGCGGCCAGCTTGCCCGCCGTCGCGCCGTCCCACGCCAGTGCCAGGATGCGCGCGCCCGGATGCAGGTGACGCACGACGCCGTGCAGCGCGCGCCCGTGCAGCGAGATCGTTCGTGTATCCTGCAACGCCCAGCCGAGCCGCGCGGCCGCCAGTGCAAAGGCCGATGGCTGGGGCAGGCACAAGAACTCGTCCGCCGCCACGATCGATGCCAAGCGGTTGCCGATGCCGAAATGGAAGGGATCGCCGGAGGCGAGCACCGTCACGGGTGTTCCGCGCCGCGCGAGGATCTGCGGCAACGCGGCGTCGATGGGGCTCGGCCATGCCAGCCGCTCGCCGCGAACCAGCGCGTCGGCCAAAGCCAGGTGGCGCGCACCGCCGACCACCAGCTCCGCGCTTGCGACCAGCTGCCGCGCGACCGGCGATAGGCCGTCCACGCCATCCTCGCCGATGCCGACGATGGACAGCCACGGCCGCGATGTGATGTCTAGGGCGCTCACCGCCATTTCAGAGACTGCCATGCGCGTGCTTATTCTTGGAGGGACGACCGAAGCCTTCGCGCTGGCGCCAGCAGCTGGCGCGCGATCAGCGCTTCGCGCCGACCTATTCGCTGGCTGGGCGAACGGCAGCGCCGCTGACGCCGGACGTTCCCTGCCGCGTCGGCGGCTTTGGCGGAGCCGACGGTCTTGCCGCTTGGCTCGCGGTCGAGAAGATCGATGCCGTGGTCGATGCCACACATCCCTTCGCGGCGCGCATTTCCGCCAACGCCGGCATTGCTGCGCAGCGGCTGCGCCTGCCGTTGCTGTTCGTGCGGCGCCCGGCTTGGCGCCCTGAAGCCGGGGACCGCTGGATTGACGTCGCCGACATGGACGATGCCGTGACGGCGCTGGGCGACGGAGCCGCGGCGCGTGTTTCTCGCCATCGGGCGCACCGAGCTCGGCGTCTTCCGTCGCGCCCCGCAACACGCGTACCTCGCCCGCGCCATCGATGCACCGCGCCCGGACGCGCTGCCGCCCCACACTGAAATCATCCTGCAACGCGGTCCATTCGCGCTCGAGGACGAGATCGCCGCTGATGCGGTCGCACGCCATCGACGTGCTGGTGAGCAAGAATTCCGGCGGCGATGCCGCCTACGCCAAGATCGCCGCGGCGCGCGCGCTCGGTCTCCCGGTGGTCATGGTCCAACGTCCGGCGTTGCCGCCCGGTGAGTGCCGCCCCGACGTGGCTTCGGCGCTGGAATGGCTGCGCGCTTTGCTTCCGGACGCTCATGGCTGCACGGCCTCCGAGCGCGGCGTGTAGACCCACGGCGACTGTCCGTCGCGCGCGATCAGCCGCGTTGCGCTGGAGCCGATCAGCACGAGCGTGCGCATGTCGGCCGCCACGCTTGCCGCCTCGCCGAGCGTCGTCACCTGCAGCGCGGCGCGCGGCGTCCCGGCAGCGCGAACGAACAGCACGACCGTCGTATCGGCCTTCCATGTGCGCAGCAGATCGAACGCCCGCGCCAGCTGATGCGGCCGCGCCTGCGAGGCGGGATTGTAGAGCGCGATGACGAAGTCGCCCTTCGCCGCCGCCTCCAGACGCCGCTCGATGGTCGCCCACGATTTCAGGTTGTCCGACAGCGAGATGGCGCAGAAGTCGCCGCCGAGCGGGGCACCCGCCAGCGCCGCCGCGGCGAGCATCGCCGTCACACCCGGCTCGACGCGTACGGCGAGCGCGCGCCATATCGGATCGCCCGTTTCGATGGCTTCGAACACGGCCGCCGCCATGGCGAACACGCCCGGATCGCCGCTCGACACCACGGCAACGCGTCGCCCTTCAGCCGCGAGCGTCAACGCATGGCGCGCGCGGTCCACCTCGACGCGATTGTCCGAGCCATGCCGCCGCTGCCCGGCAACCTCCGGTACGCGCGCCAGATACGTGTCGTAGCCGACGAGGTCTGTCGCGTCCTGCAAGGCGCGCGACACGGCCGGCGTCGTCAGCTCCGGCGAGCCTGGGCCCAGACCGACGATGACGAGGCTGCCGCTCATAGCCGCCGCCCCAGCCCGGGGATCAGCACCATGGCGAAGTAGGCGCCCGTCGGCTCGCAACGCTCGCGCAGCGGCGAGATGCGTTCTTCGCTCATTGTGCCGCGCTCGACATAGATGGCGCGGTCGAGAAGTCCGGCGGCTTCCACGGCGCGGCGCACCTTGGCGAGATTGCGCCCCACCTTCATGATGACGCTCGCGTCGGCGCGGCCGAGGCGCTCGGTCAGCACCGCCTCGTCCAGCGTGCCCGGCATGACGGTGAGGATGTCGTCGCCCCACGTGATCGGCGCATTGGCGCGCGTCCAGCAGCCCGACATGCCGGTGACGCCGGGCACCACCTCGAACGGAAACTCGCTTTCTAGGCGCCGCCACATGTGCATGAACGAGCCGTAGAAGAACGGATCGCCCTCCGCCAGCAACCCCACCGAGCGGCCCTGGCGCAGTTCGGCGGCCAGCGCGTCGGCGCTGGCGCGGTAGAAGTCGGCGATGGCGCGCCTGTAGTCGGGGTGGCTCGCCGGTATCTCGTCGGTCACCGGATATTCGAGCCGCATCTCGCGCCGCGCCGTATCGAGCAGCGGCGCCACGATGCGGCGCGCGTTGCCCTCGCGGCCGCGCTTGGCGAAAAACGCCACCACGTCGACCGAGCGGACGAGCCCGGCGGCGCGCAGCGTCATGTAGCGCACGTCGCCCGGACCGACGCCGATGCCGTATAGCGTGCCGGCCTGGGCCGTGCCTGCGATGGCATCCAGCGGTGTCATTCTACGTCGCTCGCCAGCGCGTTGATGGCGGCAGCCGCGATGGCGCTGCCGCCCTTGCGTCCGCGCACGATGAGGAACGGCGCCAGCCCGCTGGCCGCCAGCGCCTCTTTCGATTCCGCCGCGCCGACGAAGCCGACCGGTACGCCGACGATGGCGGCCGGGTGCGGCGCGCCGCGGGCAATCATGTCCAGCAGGTGAAACAGCGCCGTTGGGGCGTTGCCGATGGCGACGACGGCGCCTTCCAGGTGCGGGCGCCACAGCTCGACCGCCGCCGCCGAGCGCGTCGTGCCGAGCGATAGCGCGAGCTGGGGAACGGAAGCGTCGCTCAGCGTGCATACAACCTTGTTGTCGGCCGGCAGGCGGCTGCGCGTCACGCCGTGCGCCACCATCTGCGCGTCGCACAGGATCGGCGCGCCGTTGCGCAGCGCCGTCGCCGCCGCATCGGCAAAGCCGGGCGATTGCTCGATGTCGCTGCGCGATCTCGACCATGCCGGAGGCGTGGATGATGCGTACGGCAACCTTCTCGGCGCGGCCGGAGAACCGCTGCAGATCGGCTTCGGCGCGAATGATGGCGAACGAGTTGCGGTAGATCTCGGCGCCGTCGCGGATGTAGTCGGCGGGTTCGCCCATGCTGCCTCCTAAGCCGGCTTCAGCATCTGGCGCAGCGCGGCGAGATTGTCGGGGCGCACGAAGGCGAGGGGCGCGGCGCGCGTCGTGTCGTAGCGCACGACGCCGAAGCAGTCGTCGCTGCCGACCAGCGTCAGATCGGCGGCGGCCGAGCGCGCGCAGCCCTTGGCGCAGCCCGACACGTGGCACGAGCGCAAGCCCAGCTCGCGCGAGCATCGGCGCCAACTGCGCGGGCCGCCGCGCGCGTGTCGACCATCGACGCGGCGCAGGCCGGTCCGCCGGGGCAGGCGTCGACGGCGAGAAGGGGATCGCCGGCATCGACGATAAGGCCGGCGTCGACGGCCGAGTCGAGCATGGCGGGCAGCCGTTGTCGCGTCGCACAGCGCATAGAGTGAGCGCCACGGCGAGATGCGGAATTCGGCTATGCCAAGGCGGAGCGCGCGTTCCGGCAAGCCGGCGCAGCATCGCCGCATCGAGGCGACCGAACGGCGCAGCGAAGCCCGCCGCAATCGTGCGGCCGTCGATCGTGATTGCTCCAAGCGGCCGATGCGCCGGTCTTTCGCCGGGCGCCTCTGGAAGCGGATGCAGCCGCGCAGAGACAGATGCGCACAGTTCGTCCGCTGTTCGGTCTGCCTACGTCGCGCATGCGCGACCGCGAACTCGGCCTCAGCGCGATGAAGCTCTCTGCCAGGCTGACGGCGATGGCGATAGCTTCGCCTGGCGTCGTCGTGCCAATCCAGCGCGGGCCGCCCAACCGGTCGATGCCGACGGCGATGAACGTGACGCCCGACGGCACGCAAGCGGATATCGGCGCGCTCTTCATCGAGCGGCAGCGCGCCGCCGCCGTCGACGACGAAGGCGAACTTGGCCGGCAGCATCCACAGCGCGGCGTTCTGCGTCAGCGCCGCGTCGAGCTCGTCCGCCAGCGCCCGCGCATCGACCATCTCCGACGGATCGGCGCCGGCCAGCGGACTGATGAGCACATTGCGCACGGCCTCGGCCTCCGGCGGGCCGCCGAGGAGCCCGATGCGCTCCAGCTCCGCCCACACGGCCGGCAGGCTGCTCTCGGCGACGCCGCGCAATTGAATGTTGGCGCGGCGCGTCAGGTCGATCAGCCCGTTGCCGTACGTTTCTGCCATGGCCGCGATGGCGATGAGATCGCCGGCGCTCAGCGCATGGCCGCGCGGCCGCACGCGCACGATCAGGCCGTCGCCGCTCAGCATCGGGCGCAGTGCGCCCGGGCACCAGCCGCGCACCTGCGGAGCGGACGAGGTTGAGTGCCGACCGGGTCATGCGGACACCCGATGCGGGCCGCGCGGCGGCGCGAACGCGCGCCAGCTCGGCGTGAACGGCATTGCGGCGCGGCGTCCACAATCCGCGCGCGATGGCGTCTTCGAGCCGCGCGGCCATCGCCGCGGCTGCGGCCGGGTTGGCTTCGATCACCGCCGCGATCACCGGCTCGGTGGCGATCACCGCGTCATGCACGGCATCGAACAGATGCCCTGGAACGCCTGCCCCCGTCGCGGCAGAAGGCGTAGAGCGCGTCGACCGCCTGCGCCATTTCGCCGACGCCGCGGTGGCCGTGGCTCAGCATGCCCGCGATCCAGCGCGGATTGGTGAGGCGGCCCGCGCACGATGCGCGCGATCTCCTCGGGGATGGTGCGCGCGACCGGCGCCTCCGGCCGGCTAGTGTCGAGGTGATAGAGCTTCGGCGCGCGCCGCGCCATGTGCGCTGCGGCGGCGAACCCGCCGGCGAAATCGGCCACGCCGTCGCCGTCGAGCAGGTCGCGCTCGCGGTCGTCCTGCGGATGCACGAGCGCGTCGGCAGCAGCGACGCGCTGCGGCGAATGCTGCCGTCGCCTCGATGCCGGCGTCGGCTGGACCGTAGGCGTGTGTCGAGGCCGCGAGGTAGGCTCGCGCCAGGTCGTCGCGCGTGCCCCACACGGTGTCGAGCGCCGCATCGGCCGCGCCGGCGCCGTAGACGTTGGCACCGCCGCCGAAGATGCGCGAGAGGTTGCCGCCGGCCCGGCGCGCTGCGGCGAGCGGGTTCCAGTCATCGTCTTCATCGAGCGCGGCAACGCGCGCGACGGCCATGTCGAACAGCGCGATCTGCGCCTGGAAAATGTCGCGGAACAGCCCCGAGATGCGCAGCGTCACGTCGATGCGCGGCCGGTCGAGCAGGGCGATGCGGCAGGATCTCGACGCCGGTGACGCGGTTGGAGCCCGTGTCCCAGGTCGGGCGCGCGCCGAGGTAGGCGAGCGCCTGCGCGAGGTCGTCGCCGCCCGTGCGCAGCGACGCCGACGCCCACAGGTCGAGCATGATCGCGCGCGGGTATTCGCCTTCGTCCTGCAGATGCCGGCGCACCACCTCGGCTGCCGCGCGCGCGCCGATGGCGGCGGCGGTCCGCGTCGGGATCGGCGCGCGGATCGATGGTCGTCAGGTTGCGCCCGGTCGGCAGCACGTCGAGCCGGCCGCGCGTCGGCGCGCCTGCCGGTCCCGGCGCCACGCGCCGTCCGTCGAGCGCCGCGAGCAGGCCCGCGCGCTCGCCGGCGGCGCAATCGTCGATGAGCTGGGCCACGCGCTGCTCGATCAAGCGTCGACGCCGCGCCGTCGATGCTGCGCAAGGTGGCTTTGAGCCAGCGCCGCGCGCGCATCTGCTGTCGGCGCGCGGCCGAACACATGCAGGCTGTCGCGGATGGCGAGGTCCTTGATGTCGCAAAGCTGCGCGTCGAGCTTGGCGATGGCGCGCGCGGAGGATCCTCGCGCGTCACGCCGCAGTCGGCCGCGAGGCCCGAGCGCCACGCGCGCTCCAAGATCTCCGCTTCGATCAGCGGCAGCCGGCGGCGGTCGACGCCGTCCGCCTCGGCATATTCCTCCAGCAGGCCTTCCAGCTCGGCCAGCGGCCCGTGCAGTCCGGCGGCGCTCAGCGGCGGCGTCAGGTGGCCGATGGTGACGGCGCAGATGCGGCGCTTGGCCTGCACCGCCTCGCCCGGGTTGTTGACGATGAACGGGTAGACGACCGGCAGTGGGCCGAGCAGCGCCTCCGGAAAGCAAGCTTCCGACAGCGCGAGCGCCTTGCCGGGCAGCCATTCGAGCGTGCCGTGCGTGCCGAGGTGCACCAGCGCGTCGATGCGCTCCTGCCGGCGCAACGCCGCGTAGAGCGCGACGTAGCCGTGACGCGGCGGACACGAGGTGTCGTGATAGCCGTGCTTGCGATCTTCGCGCGCGCCTCTGTCCGGCTGCAGCACGACGACGACGTTGCCGGCGCGCAGACACGGAAAGCGGAAGGTGCCGTCGATGCAGGCCGGGTCGTCGCCGGCCGGCCCCCAGGCTTCGCCGATGGCGGCGCCAACGCTCGGCGGCAGCCCGGCCAGATGCGCGTGATAGGCGCTGAGCGAGAGCTTGACGTATTCGCGGGCGTCGCCGGTCAGCGCGGCCAGCATTTCGGCAGGCGTGCTCGATGCATCGCCGGTCGCATATCCGGCTTCACGCAGTAGATCGAGGATTTCGCGCGCGCTCGCCGGCGTGTCGAGCCCGCAGGCGTAGCCCGTGCGGCCGCCGCGCGCCGGGTAGTCCGACAGCATGATCGCGAGCCGCCGCTCGGCGCGCGGCGTTGCGCCGAGGCGCGCCCATGCGCCGGCGAGACCGGCGACGAAGGCGACCCGGTCTTCGGCAGGCTCATGCAGCACACCGGCGTATTCGAGCGCGGCGTCGGGCGCCGTCTCGGCCTTGAACGAGATGGCGCGCGTGAACAGGCGCCCGTCGAGCTCCGGCAGCACCACGTTCATGGCCAAGTCGCTGGGCGCCAGGCCCGCGGTCGGTGGCGTCCCAGGACTTCGCGGCTGGTGCCGGCCAGCGCCACCTGCAGCACCGGGCAGTCGGCGGCATCGAGCACGGTCGTGTCGTCGGCGCGCCGGGCCGAGAACGCCGTCGTGTTGATGATCACCGCCGGGCGCCGTGCGGCGATCAGCGTCTCGAGAAAGGCCGCGGCATCGGGATCCTTGAGACTGGTCAGCGCCACCGCCGCCGCGTCGAGACCTTCCGCCTCGAGCTGGCGCAAGAGCGCGACGACCGGCGCCGTGTCGCTGGCCAGCAGGCTGGAGCGATAGAAGACGACGAGCGCGCCGCCGCGGGTGCCGTCCGTACGGTCGCTCCAATGGCCGGCATCGACGACATTGCCGTCCGTCGACATCAGGATCGCGGGGCCTAGGTGCTCTGGCGCACTGGGGACGATCGTCTGCCCGCGTATCAGCGCCGACGCGAGCCGCAGCGCCGCCGGTGATGTTCCCCGCGCCGCCTTCGCGGAAGTAGGCGTCGAACAGGTTCAGATGTTCGTCCGACACCGTCGACAGCGCCGCCAGCCGCGCATCCGGGCGGTCGTCGCCCGGCAGCGCCACCAGCAGCACGCCATGCCGCCGGCACGCCTCGGCCACGCGCTCGAACCCGTAGCGCCAGTAGTCGAGACCGCCGAGGCTGCGCACGATGACCAGCCGGCTCTTGGCGATCACGGCCTCGACGTAGAGGTCGACCGACATCGGATGCCGCAGCCGCTTCAGGCTCGCCAGGCGCAAACTCGGCAGCGTCTCCCGTTCCGCCTTCCACGCCGCCGCCAGCGCCGACAGATCGCTGTCGCTGAACGACAGCACCACCATGTCGGCGGCCGACTGCCCGAGATCGACGGCGGTGTCGATCTCGTCCAGTGTCGCGGACTGGGTGGCCAGCAGATGCATCGGCTTCGATCAGGCTCCCGAAATTGCGCGGGCGATGGCGTCGCGATCGAGGCCCTTCTGGCCGATGACGACGATCTGGCCCTGGCGGCTCTCGCCTGGACGCCAGGCGCGGTCGAACTGGTGCTGCAGCCGCTGACCGACGCCCTGGATCAGCAGGCGCATCGGCTTGCCCGTCACGTCGGCGAAACCCTTGATGCGCAGGATGTCGTGCGCGGCGGTGGCGCTGCCGATGCGCGCCAGAACTTCCGCCGGCTCGGCGACGGCAGGAATGTCGACGATGAAACTTTCGAAGTCGTCGTGGTCGTGACCTTCCTCGGCATCGTGATGCGAGGGCCGCGCGGCGAGATCGCCTTCCGCGGCGGCCTTGAGGCCGAGCACCACCTTGGGGTCGAGCTTGGCGCCTTCCGCCTCGACAACTTTCACCGCGCGCGGAACGGCCGCCCTGATCTCGGCTGTTACGCGCTCGCGGTCTTCGTCGCTGAGTAGGTCGGTCTTGTTGAGCACGATGAGGTCGGCGCACAGGAGCTGGTCCTCGTAGACCTCCTCCAGCGGGTTGTCGTGATCGACCGCGGCATCGTTCGCCTTCTGCGCCGCCAGCGCGACCGGATCGTCGGCGAAGCGGCCGGCGGCGACGGCAGCGCCGTCGACCACCGCAATGACGCCGTCGACGGTGACGCGCGAGGCGATCGCCGGCCAGTTGAACGCCTGCACCAGCGGCTTGGGCAAGGCGAGGCCCGATGTCTCGATGAGGATGTGCTCGGGCGGATTGTCGAGCGCCAGCAGGCTCTCCAAGGCCGGCACGAAGTCATCGGCAACCGTGCAGCAGATGCAACCATTTGACAGCTCGACGATGCGATCCTCGCTGCAGGTCTCGACCCCGCAGCCCTTGAGGATTTCGCCGTCGATGCCGACATCGCCGAACTCGTTGACGATCACCGCCAGGCGGCGGCCTTGCGCGTTCTGCAGGATGTGGCGCACCAGCGTCGTCTTACCCGCGCCGAGAAAGCCGGTGACGATGGTGCAGGGAACCTTGGCGATGCTGGTCATGCGCTCTCCGTCTCGGGTTGCTCAAATCCCATCGGCGGGATGCGCGAGATGACGCCCTTGCGGAACGGGATCGGCCGTTCGCCCCAGGGGACGATGCCGTTCGGTGCGCGCTGGAAGGCGACGGCGGCGTCGACCACGTCGCCAACATGCAGCGCCGGTTCGAGATCGCCGATGACATAGGTCCATTTGCCCGGCCCGATCATGGCGATGGTGCAGGGGCGCTTGCAGACGGCGAGGCATTCGACGCCGCGCACAGCGATGCCGCTGGTGTTGGCCTCGGCGAGCCGCTCGCTGATGGCGGACACCAGCGCGCGGCCCGGCTTGGGATCGGTGTCCGTGCTATCGGGGTGCTTCGTGCACGAGACGCACACGAAGATTTCGACCTCATCGGACATCGGCGGCCTCCAGCCTTTCGCCCGCGCCGATGCGGTTCCACAGCAGGCCGACGAACACGCCGGTCAGCGTCCACAGGATGGCCTGCACGGCGAGCGAGGTCGCCGCAAAGCGCGCCGCCAGTGTCGCCGGAACGCTGCTCGCGGCTTCCGAAATGAGATGCGGCGCGCCCCAGATGTGTGGCGCCAGCAGGAGCGGTACTGCCAAGATGCGCAGCGCTATATTCTCGGTGCGTAGGAACAGCCACAGCGCGCCGGCCGTGGCGGCGCATGTGAACAGCCACCACAGCCTGCCGCGCGGCGAGATCGCCCGCGGGCATGCCGGGCAGCTCGGGCGCCAGGCCCATCGCCGGCGCAAGCCCCGTGGCGACAAAGCCCGCCGCCGCCCAGGCCAAGCCCTGCCGCTCGTCGATGCGTCCGCCTGCAGTCAGCATGCCGGCGATCAGGATCAAGGCGAACCCGATCGAGGTCGCGATGGTCGCGGTGCTGGTGTAGAGCGTGCGCTCCAAGCCGTCGCCGGGCGACCACTCCTCACCGCCGTGCGCATGCTCCGCGCCGCCGTGCACGAGGATAAGGCGCGCCTCGCCGAAGCCGCCGAGAGCGGCGGCCGGCGCCGGTTCAGCGCCCTTCTCGAACGTTTCCGCTTCGAGAATGATCGGTGTGGTGGTGTAGGCCTGCAGCACGGAGACTGTAAGCCCAGCGAGCAGCCCGGCCAGGAGGCCGACTGCAAGAACGCGGGTGATCATTGCGCTGGCTCAGTGGCAGGGAAAGCTGAGCGCGTGGCGCGTGTCGTGCGCCGCGTTGTGAATGGTGGAGGAGTGCGCAAAGCCCGTCGTGAAGATGAGCGCCACTCCGAAGAGGAAGGCGATCGCCGCAGCGATGCGGACGTCGGCGCGCTGCGTGGCGCGTGCGTCGAGACCCTGAGTCGAGGCTGTCGTCATGTCATCTCCTTGGCCCGCCCACCGGGGCCATTCGAGTTGCGTAGGACGGCAGGTCTCCTGACTCTCGGTTCATTGCCTTCGGCTACCTTCCCGGTTTCCCAGTGGTGTGTGCGCCGTCAGCTCGCCGATTACAGTTGCGGGGGCAGTTGCGGAATTGTCCTTGGCGGGACGTCACCGCATTCCCATTCAATCCCCTTGCGGGGAACCGTCGTCTGGTTTGATAAGGCTAGCGTCTAACGCTCGTCAATGAAATTAGCCGCCGCGCCCCGCGCGGCGCTGTGTGTGGAGGTGCCGCTATGGTCGCGACTTCTGACGAGACGGAGCGTCACAAGGCCAAGATGGCCAATCGCAAGGCGGCCCAGGACGCCGAGGTGGCCGCAAAGACCATCGAAAAAGGGCTGCTCATCGTGCACACCGGCAAGGGGAAGGGCAAGTCGACCGCGGCATTTGGTCTGCTGCTGCGGGCGTTGGGACGCGGCTTCCGCGTCGGGGTCGTGCAGTTCGGCAAGGGCGCCTGGGACACCGGCGAGCGCATCGCCATGGATCGGTTCGGCGATCAAGTCGTGTGGTACGCGCTGGGCGAAGGCTTTACCTGGGAGACGCAGGACCGCGCGCGCGATGTCGCCGCCGCCGAGCGCGCCTGGGAGAAAGCCGAGGAACTGATGGCCGACCCGTCCATCCGGCTGCTCATTCTCGATGAGCTCAACATCTCGCTTCGTTACGACCACCTCGACCTTGCCAAGGTGCTGGCTAGGCTCACTGCGCGGCGCGGCGACCTGCACGTCGTCGTCACCGGGCGCAACGCCAAAGCAGAGCTGATCGAGGCGGCGGACCTCGTGACCGAGATGTCGCCCGTGAAGCACCACTTCGCGGCCGGCGTGAAGGCGCAGGAAGGCATAGAGTTCTAATGTCGGCCAAGGCCCTCATGTTTCAGGGCACGGGCTCAGACGTCGGCAAGTCGACGCTTGTCGCGGGACTGGCGCGTCTGTTTACGCGACGCGGCCTGCGCGTGCGCCCGTTCAAGCCGCAGAACATGTCGAACAATGCCGCGGTAACGGCGGACGGCGGCGAGATCGGCCGTGCCCAGGCGCTGCAGGCGCGCGCTGCCGGCGTGGCTCCGAGCGTGCACATGAACCCGGTGCTGCTGAAACCGCAGAGCGAGATCGGCGCCCAGGTGGTCGTGCAGGGCCGCGTCGTCGGCAACGCCAAGGCCGCGGCCTACCAAGACATGAAGCCGCAGCTGCTCGACGCCGTGCGCGACAGCTTCGGGCGCCTGTGCGCCGAGGCGGACATCGTGCTGGTCGAAGGGGCCGGCTCGGCGTCGGAGATCAACCTGCGGCGCGGCGACATCGCCAACATGGGCTTTGCGCGCACCGCCGACGTGCCGGTCGTGCTCATCGGTGACATCAGCCGCGGCGGCGTCATCGCCAGCATCGCGGGGACGAAGGCAGTGCTGGACCCGGCGGACGCGCGCCTCATCGAGGGTTTCATCGTCAATAAGTTCCGCGGCGATCCTTCGCTGTTCGATGAGGGCCGCGCGCAGTTGCGGGCACTGACCGGTTGGCGCGATTTCGGGCTGGTGCCGCATTTCGCTGGTGTCAACCGGCTGCCGGCCGAGGACGCGCTGGCGCTCGAGGCGGTGCGCGAAAAGTCGCCATCGGCACGCGTGCGCATCGTCGTGCTCGCCTATCCGCGCATCTCCAACTTCGACGACTTCGATCCGCTGCGCCTGGAGCCGAATGTCGAGGTCGAATTTCTCACGCTCGGCCAGCCCATTCCCGCCGATGCCGATCTCGTCATTCTGCCGGGCTCGAAAGCCACCATCGCCGACCTCAACGCGTTGCGCAGCTGCGGCTGGGAGATCGACCTCAAGGCACACGCGCGGCGCGGCGGCATGGTGCTCGGCATCTGCGGCGGCTACCAGATGCTGGGATCGCGCGTGTCGCGACCCCGACGGCATCGAAGGCCCGCCGACCACGTGCGAAGGGCTGGGGCTGCTCGACGTCGAAACGCAACTCACCGGCGACAAGCTGCTGCTGGAAGTGTCCGGCACCGGCAGCGCGGCCGGCACCGCCTTCCGCGGCTACGAGATGCACGTCGGCCGCACATCGGGCGGCGATTGCGCGCGGCCGATGTTCAGGTTCTCGGACGGTCGCGACGACGGCGCCACCAGCGCCGACGGCCGCATCAGCGGCTGCTACATCCACGGGCTGTTCGCCGACGACGCGCAGCGCAGCTTCTGGCTGCGCCGCCTCGGCGCCGGCCGCTCGGACTTGAACTACGACGCGCTGGTCGAGCAGACGCTCGACGAGCTGGCGCAGCATCTGGAGCGCCATCTCGACTGCGACGCGCTTCTCGCGGCGGCACGCGCACCGCGCCTCACATAGCGACCAGCAGAGCCAGCGCCGCGACGACGCCGGCCTGCAGCACGCAAGCCATGCGATAGAGCCGCAGCGCGCGGCGGATGTCGGCGGCGCTCGCTTCGCGCACGGCCATCGCCCATCCAGACGTCGTCGACGAGGACGCCGCCGTAGACGCGCGGGCCGGCGAGCCGCAGACCGAGCGCGCCCGCCATCGCCGCCTCGGGCCAGCCGGCGTTCGGCGAGCGGTGGTGGCGCGCATCGCGCATGACGGCGCGCCAGGCGCGCCGCCGCGTCGAAGCCTGGGAGCAGCGCCGCGGCCGCCACGAGGAACAACGCGGCCAAGCGCGAGGCCGGCAGATTGACCAGATCGTCGAGGCGCGCCGCCGCCCAACCGAATGCGAGATAGCGCTCGTTCTTATGGCCGATCATGCTGTCGGCCGTGTTGATGGCCTTGTAGAGCGCGGCGCCGGGCAGTCCGCCGGCGACGAGCCAGAACAGCGGCGCCACGACGCCGTCGGAATAGTTCTCGGCTAGGCTTTCGATGGCGGCGCGGCTGACGGCGGCCTCGTCGAGCGCGCCGGTATCACGCCCAACGATCATGCGCGACCGCGCGCCGCGCACCGGCGATGCCTTCCTGCTCCGAGGCGACGCGCGACCGCGGCAACGTGGTCGTAAAGGCTGCGCTGGGCGATCAGCGTGCTGGCCGCAACGCCGATCAGCAGCAGACTTGAACGGCCAGGGGAGCAGCCAGTTGATCACGGCGGTGAGCGCGATCGCTGCGGCGGCGGTAACCACGAGCACCACCGCCAGCGCGCAAATGCCGCCGGCACGTCGCCGGCCGAACGGCGCGCCGGGCGTGTTCCAGCGTCGCCTCGCACCATGCTATCAGCCGCCCGATCCAACTGACGGGATGGCCGACGGCGGCGAAGGCCCATGGCGGGTAGCCCCACGCCGCATCGAGCGCCAGGGCGATGAGAGCTGTGAACGGATACATGGATCGCCGATCTGAGCCCGAGGAAGAAGCCAGGTGCTAGCATGAGCGGCCCCGCCGATGAAACGATCGTCCACGGCGGCGACCTCGATGCGGCGCGCGCGCGCTATCCGTCGGCGCCGGAGCCATGGATCGACCTGTCGACCGGCATCAATCCGCACGCCTATCCGTTTGCGCCGCCTGCCAATGAAGCTTGGCAGCGGCTGCCGCAGGCGTCCGGCAGAGCGGGCCTGCGGCAAGCCGCAGCAAGGCGCTACGGCGCCGCGGACGCCGGCATGCTGGTCGCCGCGCCGGGAAGCCAGGCGCTCATTCAGATCGTGCCGCGTCTGATCGAGGACGCGGACGTTGCGGTGCTCGGTCCGACATACGCCGAGCACGCCGCCGCCTGGACGCGTTGCGGGCACCGCGTGCGCGAAGTCGCCGCGCTCACGGACGTAGGCGAGGCGCGCGTCGTTGTCGTCGTCAATCCGAACAACCCCACCGGCCGCATCGTTGACGCCGGCGATCTGCGACGCGTGGCCGAAGGTGCTGGCACAGCGTGGCGGCCTGCTCGTCGTCGATGAGGCGTTTGCCGACTTCGCCGCGCCGGGCGTCAGCCTGGTACCGCAGTTGCCGCCGGCAACCGTCGTGCTGCGCTCCTTCGGCAAGGCCTACGGTCTCGCCGGGGTGCGTTTGGGATTTGCGGTGGCGCACGGCGACATTGCGCATCGGATACGTGCGGCGCTCGGCCCGTGGGCCGTGTCGGGACCAGCGCTCTCAATCGGTGCCAAGGCGCTCGCCGATACGCAGTGGCTGGAGCAGCGTCCGCACCACGCTCGCAGCGCGATTGCCAGCGTCTCGATGCGCTGCTCGCGGCATGCGGAGCGCAAGCTCGAAGGCGGCACGCATCTGTTCCGTCTCGTCTCGCATCCTCAGCGCGCGCGACATGGCCGATGCGCTCGGCCGCGACGGCATTCTCGTGCGCCGTTTCGCGACGCATCCGCAGTGGCTGCGCTTCGGAATTCCGAATTCAAACGAGGCGTGGCATCGGCTCGAATTGTCGATGCGCAACAGCGTGTCGCGCGGTGTCGCGTAGCGGTAGTTGCGCATGCGGACGAAAGAATCCGGTTGACACGTAGCCGCCTCAACAGCGCAAATGTGCGTGTGACGGTCAGTCTGCACGTCCTCGGATGTGCAGATAGGGAACGCGGTCAGACACGTTTGTCGAAGCCGCGGCTGCGCCCGCAACTGTAGACGGCAAGTCGCTTCCGGATATGCCACTGGCGCTTCGCATCGAAGAGCCGGGAAGGTCGGAAGGGACGTTCGAGCCGTAAGCCAGGAGACCTGCCGTCGCGAAGTCGCCCATCCAACGTGCGGGCCGCGCGGTGGAACGGAAAACCGTAGCGGCGACTGATGTGCAACCGAAGGGGAGCTACGTCAGGCATGCAATTCTACGGTGTCATTCCCAGACACTAGCTGTTCGAGACGACGATCGGCGCTAGCTCGGCGGTAGTACCGCTGCGCGCCCGCGTGCCGTCGTCCTGAATCATCGTGGATGTGCGTTTGTACGGGCTCCCCCGAGCCGCGTAACGGGGGACTATTATGTATTTGCGTCTATCGTATTTGCGTTTGTCGTCGCGTTCCAACGAAGGGATCGTTCACTCCAAGTCTACGCGCCTGCTGAGCGCTTCGGCGTTCGCGCTGGCCGCGTTCACCGGAATGGCAGTGGCGCAAGAAGCCGCTGCTCCCGCGCCTGCCATTGCCTTGCCGCAGGTCGATGTGACGGCCGGTGCGCCGAAGAAGAAAACCGTCAAGGCGAAGGCGGCAGCCAAGAAAGCCGCTCCGGCGCCTTCTGTCGCTGCGTCCGCGCAAAGCGCAAGTGCGCCTGTGGGTGGTGCAGCAGGGGAGGGCGGCAGCAAGCCGGGGCTCAATCTCGACGTGCCTACCGAGACCGGCAGCCGCCTCGGCATCACGCCGCTCGAGACGCCAGCGAGCGTCGAGATCATTCCCGGCGCGACGATTAAGGAACGCAAGCAGACGACGGTGACGCAGGCCGTGACGCAAGACGCGACCGGCTTTACGTCGACCGGATCGCCGGGCAATGGCGGAACCGGCCTATCGGCACGCGGCTTCACCGGCCACAACTCAGTGATGCAGCTTTACGATGGGACGCGGCTCTACGTCGGTTCCGGGACGGTTACGTTCCCAATCAACACCTGGTCCGCCGAGCGCATTGAGGTGCTGCGCGGACCGGCTTCCGTACTTTACGGCGAGGGAGCTATTGGCGGCGTCATCAATTTGGTTCCCAAAAAGCCGACCGACTATTTCACGGGTGAAGGGGAAGTCGCCATCGGCACCGATGGCATGCGCCGGTTTGGTGCCGGCGCCGGCGGACCTGTCAACGATCAGTTCTCTTACCGGCTCGACGTTAGTGGCATGCAATCCAACGGGTGGACGGACGCGCACGCCGAGTTCAACTCGCTGGCGTTGTCGGGAGCTATCAGCTACCGGCCCCTCAAGGAGCTGAAATTCACCCTTTCCCACGACTACGCCGATCAGAATCCGCTGAGCTATTGGGGTACGCCGCTCATCAACGGCCGCATCCCCGACGAGATTCGGTTCAAGAGCTTCAACGTCAATGGCAACGATACAAACTTCGTGGACAACTGGACGCAATTTAAGACCGAGTGGTCCCCGAACGAGTGGTTCTCGTTGAGCAACGTTGCTTATCGTCTTGGCAGCGACCGGCACTGGCGCAACGTGGAGACGTATGACTACCAGGAAGGCGGCGCCCACGCGGGGCTTGTCGAGCGCACCGCCTACGGAGATCTCTTTCACGACGAGGAACAGTTCGGAAACCGCCTGGATGCCACTTTTCGTACCAAACTCGGCGGGGAAACGAAGAACGAGCTCGTCGTCGGGTTCGACGTCAACAAGATCAAGTTCCGTCATACCAATAACAACAACACCGACCGGCCGGGAACGCCGGCGAACCCTATTACGTACGTCGATCCCTTCAACCCCGCACCTGGTTCGTTCGTCCTGGTGCGGCCCATCACTCCCGCCTGGGAGAGCCGCACATTCCAGTACGCGCTTTTTGCCGAAGATCGTCTGACGCTGTCGAAAGAGCTGTCCCTCGTTGCCGGCATACGCCTCGATGAGCCGACCATCGAGCGGATCAACCTGAGGAAGCCTGGTGTCACCACCCAACGAACTTATTCGAGCACGCCGTGGCGGGTCGGAGCCGTGTTCACGCCCGGTCAAAGACTTGGCGTTCTATGGCCAGTATTCGACCGGCGTGGACGGCGTGGGCAACCTCATCTCACTGAGCGAGACGCCAGCTTAACTACGAGCTTGCCACGGGTCGGCAGTACGAGGTCGGCGTCAAGCAATCGTTCTGGAACGGGCTCGGTGAGTGGACGCTCGCCGCCTACGACATCGAGAAGCAGAACTTGTTGTCGCCCGATCCGAACGACACGGAACATCATGCGTCAGATCGGTGCCCAGTCGTCACGCGGCATCGAAGCTTCGGTGGCCCTGCAGGTGACTGAAACGCTGCGCTATGAAGGCAACGTGGCGGTGCTCGAAGCGCAGTACGACCAGTTCGGAATGACGACAGCTCGGCGAGGCGTCTTCGTCGACTATTCCGGCAACGGCCGACGAACGTTCCCCAGCAGGTGTCAACAACTGGCTGAGCTGGGCATTCATGCCGCAATGGGAAGGCCATGTCGGCGTGCAGTGGGTCGGGCACGATGTACAACGATGACGCCAACACCGTGAAGCGCCCGCCGTTCCACGGTCGTCAATCTCGGACTCGACTACGACGTAACCAAGAACAGCGAGATATCGTTCTGGCTCTTCAACGCCTTCGATGAGGTCTACGCCACGGGCGGCAGCGCCACCGAATGGCAACTGGCGGCGCCGCGCTCGGCTGAGCTCAGCTACCGCATCAAGTACTGAGATGAACGATCTCACCCATGCGCAGTCGTTCACTGCGCCGAAGGTCCGCCGTGCCGGTATGGTGCGGCGGGCCATGAAAACCGGCAAGCGGTGGCTGTTCTATACCCACCGCTGGCTCGGCGTGACGACGTGCCTGCTCAGCGTCATGTGGTTCCTGTCCGGCCTCGTGATGCTCTACGTGCCGTTCCCGTCGTGGAGCGACGAGCAGCGCATTGAGGCGCTGCCGCCAATCGCCGGCGATGCCGTCAAGGTGCTGCCCGACGAGGCTTTGGCGCGATCGGGATTGACCGCATTGCCCACCGTCTTTCGGCTGGAGATGGGTGCGGCCGGCCCTGTGTACCGTATCGTCGCCGGCGCCCAGCACGTCTCCGTCTCGGCCGTCACCGGCGCGCCGATAGGCAACGTCAGCGAGGCCGATGCCCGCGCAATGGTCGCGATGACAATGGCGGGGTCGCGCATCGAGCGGGTCAAATCGATCGACTACGATCAATGGACGGTGACGCGGCGTTTCGATCCGCATCGGCCGCTCTATCGCCTTGAGCTGGCTGATGGCGCCGGAACCAACGTCTACATCTCGTCGCGCACCGGCGAGATCGTGCAGGACACCACCCGTGCCGAGCGGGCCTGGAATTGGCTGGGCGCCGTCCCTCACTGGATCTACTTCGCGCCGCTGCGCAAGGATGCAGACCTCTGGCATCAGGTGGTGATCTGGCTGTCCGGCCCGATGGCCATCGGCGCAATCGCCGGAATGTGGATCGGCATTCTCAGGCTGCGTCCCAGCCGCGCCGCGCAGGGCAAGTCGATGACGCCGCATCGAGGCTGGATGAAATGGCATCATCTCGGCGGGCTGATCGGGGGCCTCTTCCTGGTGACATGGATCGCCAGCGGCTGGCTGTCGATGAACCCGTTCAAGATGTTTGCGCGCACGCAGATCACCGATGCGCAGCGTGTCGCATACGCAGCTCGCGGGCCGACGTCGTCGCTCGGTATCAGCAGGGAGGCTTTGCATGCAGCCATCGGTCTTGCCCCGAGCGAGCTTGCATTTGCCTGGGTCGCCGGCACGCCGGTCATGGTGGCTCTAAACGAGCAAGGTCCGAGCGTGCTCTCGGCGGCCGGCCTCCCGATCGCTCTTGATCAGGGCCTGCTGCAGCGGGCCGCGGAAGGCGCCTATCCGAAGAGCCGTGTCACGAACGTCGATTGGCTGACCGAGGAGGACGTCTATTGGTACTCGCACCACCACAAGCGACCGCTGCCGGTGCTGAGGATCAAGTTCGATGACCCCAACAGCACCTGGCTGATGATCAACACCGCAACGGGAGAGATCGCGGGCCTGAGCGACCGCAGCGCGCGCACCTATCGCTGGCTGTTCAATTTCCTGCACGACTACGACTTGCCGGTTCTGCTACGCAATCAGCCGGCACGCGACATCCTGGTGTGGTTGCTTTCCATCGCCGGGATTGATCATCTCCGTGTCGGGCGTCGTCGTCGGGTGGCGCACGTTGGCCCGCGGCAGGTTCCCATGATCACGAGCATGAGCAAGAAGCGGACGCCATGAAGCGTATTCTCGTCATCGGCATCGGCGCCGGCGGTGCGGACCTGCTCACCTTGCAGGCGATCGAGGCCCTCAACCGGGCCGAAGTCATCTTCACCTTCGACAAGGGGACAGAGAAGGACGACCTTGTGCGAGCTGCGTCGCGAGATCTGCGAGCGCTATCGCGACGGCAGGCCCTATCGCCTCATCGGGATACCGAGCCCGCCGCGCGATGCCTCGGCGCCGACCTACAAGGCGGGTGTCGCTGCATGGCACAAGGAGCGGGCGGACAACGTCGGCGCGCTCATTCGCAACGAGGTGCCGGACGGTGGCAGCGGCGCCTTTCTCGTGTGGGGCGATCCCGCCTTCTATGACAGCACGCTGCGCATCCTTGACGTGCTGGCTGCGGAAGGCGGCGAAACGTTCCAATACGAGGTGATCCCCGGCATCAGCAGCATTCAGCTGCTCGCCGCGCGCCACAGGATCCCGCTCAACGCCATCGGTGAGCCGGTGCTGCTGACGACGGGGCGCAAACTGGCCGAGGCGTTTCCGGTAGGCGCCGACAGCGTCGTGGTGCTGCTCGACAATGGCGCCGGGTTGCAATCCCTGGCCGGGCGCGAGGGCGAGATTTTCTGGGGCGCCTACCTCGGTACCCCGGATGAGGTGCTCGTTTCCGGCCGCATCGCCGACGTGCTGGACGAAATTCTGGAGGTGCGCCGCACCCGCCGCGCCGCGAAGGGCTGGATCATGGACACGTACCTCATCCGCTCGGGCCGCCGGGGGTAGTCGCGCCAGGTGCCGGGTTCTCCTCCCAAAGGATAATAGTCTTGGGCAACATACGTCGACTGATGATCTTGTTGCGCCGTTTCCAGTAGCGCTAAATTGGCAGTTCCTACTCCATCACTCGTTCCCTCGATGATGGTGTATTGCAGGGCGTCGCTTCCACCCCCCGAAGCGGCGCCCTTTTTCCGTTATGGTTTGGTGGAGGGTGCCGGCGTAGTTGGGGCTGGCGTTACCGCCTCGACGGCCGACGGTGCGGATTTTGAAATGTCGGTCGTGTGCGGCGCCTCGCGCGTCATCGACATCACCAGCACGATGGCGGCGAGCGCCGCCAGCAGCAGCCAAAAATATCTGGCGCCAGACCGATCGATCGGTGCGCGGTCGCCCGGCATCGGGTCGCGTGAATTGTCGTAAAGGGCCATGGGGTTCCTCCTCTTGCCAAGTGAAACCCATCATTCGGAGCAAAGGTTTCCGAACGTCTACAGTTGAACCGCGCTATTGAGTTGAAAGCCCCCATCCAACGCCGCCAGGGACATCGAGCATCCACTGCACTACTAAGGCGGAGGGTCTTGCCCTACGTTCCAAGGTCGCGTCGGCCCGAACCGCTGCCACCCGTCGAGCCGGTCGCCATTCTGTTCCATCCCATTGAACGGAGCGTGCGCATGTCGAAGGACCCTACCAGGGACGTCAGCATCAAGCCTTACTGGGGCCCGGTGGGCGGCTGGGGGTCGGTGAAAAGCGTTGCCGAGATCTTGCTGCGCGAAGCCGTTCCGCTGAAGGGCCCATTGGTGCTCTGGGAACAGAACAAGCCGCGCGGCTTTGCCTGCGTCAGCTGCGCCTGGGCCAAGCCCGACCATCCCGGGCCGTTCGAGTTCTGCGAGAACGGCGCCAAGGCGACGGCGTGGGAGATCACCGACAAGCGCTGCCCGCCGGAGTTCTTCGCCGAGCACACGCTCGCCGAGCTCGAGAGCTGGTCCGACTACGACCTCGAGGAAGCCGGGCGGCTCACGCATCCGATGCGCTGGGACGCGACGAGCGACAAATACGTGCCGGTCGCCTGGGACGAGGCCTTCGCCGCGATCGGCGCCGAGCTGCAGCGCGCTCGATCCGAAGTCGGTCGTCTTCTACGCCTCGGGCCGCGCCTCGCTCGAAGCCTCGTACATGTACCAGCTGTTGGCGCGCATGTACGGCAACAACAACCTGCCCGACAGCTCCAACATGTGCCACGAGAGCACGTCGGTGGCGCTGCCGCAGACCATCGGCGTGCCGGTCGGCACCGTGAAGCTCGACGACTTCGAGCACACCGACTGCATGTTGTTCTTCGGCCAGAACGTCGGCGTCAACAGCCCGCGCATGCTGCATCAGCTGCAGGGCATGCGCGAGCGCGGCGTGCCGATCATCACCTTCAATCCGCTGCGCGAGCGCGGCCTCGAGCGCTTCACCAATCCGCAGTCGCCGTGCGAGATGCTGACGCTGTCGGAGACGCAGATCAGCACGCAGTATCACCAGCTCAATCCAGGCGGCGACATCGCGGCGCTGATGGGCATGTCCAAGGCCCTGCTCGACATGGACGAGGAGTCGCGAAGCAGCGGGCGGCGAGCGCGTCCTCGACGTCGACTTCATCGCCGCGCACACCAGCGGCTTCGAGGCATTCGTCGCCAGCATGCGTCAGATTCCAATGGCCCGCACATCGAAGCGTGCTCAGGCCTGTCGCGCGCCGACATCGAAGCCGCGGCTAAAGTCTATCGCGACGCCAAGGCCGTCATCGCCTTCTACGGCATGGGCCTGACGCAGCATCGCTCCGGCGTGCTCGACCGTGCAGATGCTGGGCAACCTGCTGCTCCTGCGCGGCAACATCGGCAAGCCGGGCGCCGGCATCTGCCCGGTGCGCGGCCATTCCAACGTGCAGGGCCAGCGCACGGTCGGCATCACCGAGAAGCCCGAGCTGGTGCCGCTCGACGCTTTGCGGAGCAGTACGGCTTCGAGCCCCCGCGCCGAACGGGCCTGAACACCGTCGAAGCCTGCGAGGGCGTGCGCGACCGCAGCGTCAAGGCGTTCGTCTGCCTCGGCGGCAACTTCATGCGCGCCGTTCCCGAGACCGACATCATGGAGCGCGCGTGGCGCGCACATGCGGCTCACGGTGCAGGTCGTCACCAAGCTCAATCGCAGCCACCTGATCCACGGCAGGGCGGCCTACATCTCTGCCGTGCCTCGGCCGCATCGAAATCGACCGGCAGGCGACGGGCGTGCAGGCTGTCTCCGTCGAGGACACCACCGGCCGCTTTCACGCTTCGTACGGGCAGGTGGAGCCGGCGAGCGAGCACTTGCTGTCGGAGCCGGCGATCGTCGCCGAGCTTGCCAAGGCTCTCCTGCCGCATAATCCGAAGCTCGACTGGGATGCCTGGAGCGGGGACTACGCACGCGTGCGCGATGCCATCGCCGACACCTATCCGGCGATCTTCGCGAACTTCAACGAGCGCATCAAAAATCCCAGCGGCTTCGACCGTCCACTGCCGGCGCGCGAGCGCATCTGGGAGACGCCGAACGGCAAGGCCAATTTCATTTCGCCGCGCAGCCTGTCGGAGGACCCGGATCTACCGCTCGTGCGCGAGGGCGTACTAACGCTCATCACCGTGCGCAGCAACGACCAGTTCAACACCACCATCTACGGCTACAGCGACCGTCTGCGCGGCATCAACGGAACGCGGATGGTCGTGCTCATGAATGCGCACGACATGGCCGAGCGGCGCATCGCGGACGGTGAAGAAGTCGATCTGCTCGGCGCTGCGGGCGACAACGTTCCGCGTAGCGTGCGTGGCCTACGGGTGGTGACCTACGATCTGCCGCGTGGCTGCTGCGTCGGCTACTACCCCGAGTGCAATCCGCTCCTGCCGCTTTGGCACTACGCCGAGGGCAGCAAGGTCCCTGCCGCCAAGTCCATCCCGATCCGCATCAGCAAACGCTCGTAAATGCAGGCTTCCTGGCCTTTACTTCAGCCATCGCGTCGCCGCAGATGCCTTGTGGATTACACAACATTGCCTTGGTGAGGTCCGAGTGGTGCCCGAAACTCCGTCCACGGGACAGGAGTGTGGAGTTGTGGGCGGGTTCCTGGGATTGATGATGCCGCAGCGTATTGAGAAGCGCCTCGTCGCCGTGCGCGAGCGTGTGGCGGAGTTGGAACGTTTGAATGCCACGAGGACGCTCGTCTCGCCCAATGAGGTCGCGGAAGAGCTGCGCGACCTGAAGACCGAGATGGCCTATCTCGAGGCGCTTGCGGCTTAGTCGTCGCTGCCCCGCATCGCCGCTCTTGGCAGTCTCAGCAACGCTGTTGGCCAGAACTTCCGCAGGCCCCTGCCGCGCCTTCTTGAGCTTTGTGGTGAGATTCGTTGCCCACGCGGGGCTTGGTGTCCTGCCTTGGCATTGAAGTCTCCTTCAATGCCAAAGCAGAAAGCGAGCGCTAGTTCCCGCCCAAGTCGCCGCCCTCGGTAAGGGCCAGCATGGCAAGCGCGAGGGCGAGGGCATCGTCGTCCTCGGGCTTGACGCGCGTCTGCCCCAACAAGTCGGAAATCTTCGGTGCCGGCGGATTTGTGCTGAGGCTGGCTGCGCGCCCGCCGTCGAAATCTGTCCTGCCGTGTGGTTCTTACTCATGGGTCCCTCCGCTTTGGAGAGCGCAGGCAACAGCCGCGGTTGGGCAAGCTCGCGGCAGGAGAGGTCAACTCTGGCTAACGATCCGACACACTGCTCACGATACGGCCGATTGAGAGTCTGCTGATGCCAATCTGCATCGCAGCTCCGCGTCGAGTTCATCGCTGGCATGGCGACGTGCTGCGGATTTCGTATATCTAGTGCACTGACATGAGGGCGCGTGACGAGGAGGGTGTCATGAGATGGATGTGCTCGCGCCGCGAGGCGCTATGCATGCTCGGTGCGGCTGCGACGTTCGCGACGATGCCACGCGGGTTTGCCGAGACGCTGCCGATGGTCACCGTCAGCAAGGACCCGACCTGCGCTTGCTGCACCGGTTGGGCCGACCATGTGCGCGCGGCAGGATTTCCGGTGACGATCGTCGAGGCGACGGACCTCAAATCGATCAAGGCCCGCCTCGGCGTTCCAGAAGACCTTGCGGGTTGCCACACGGGCGAGGTGGGGCCGTATGTGCTCGAAGGTCACGTGCCTGTTTCGGCCATCAAGCGCCTGCTGCGCGAACAACCGAAAGCCACCGGCCTCGCCGTGCCGGGGATGCCGGCAGGGTCGCCGGGTATGGGCGGCACACCGGAGATATACGAGGTCACTTTGTTCAAACCCAACGGGCGGCAAAGCTTTGGCCGGTACCAGGGTGCCGACCAGCTGCCGTAAATGCGCAGCTCGGCTGGTTGGGATATTGGTGGGCCCGCCAGGACTCGAACCTGGAACCAGACGGTTATGAGCCGTCAGCTCTAACCATTGAGCTACGGGCCCGGCCGCCACGAGACTCAAAGATGAGCGGGCAGGGCGGGCCTCTCATACCAGACTTGCCCCTGCCGCCGAAAGCCACCGATTTCGCCGCGAAACCTCCCCGATGCTGGACTAGCGTCCGCAGCAGCACCCCGCCAAACAACAACCAAGGCAAGAACATGCGCTCCCTCACTTCTCGTCTCCGTCCTGCCGTGCTCGGCCTCGCCATCATCGGCGCTGCTTCCGTCGCTTACGCCGAGGACGACTTGCCCAAGCGGGCCGTCTCGGTCTCGGCGTCGGGCACGGTCACCGTCGAGCCGGATCAGGCGCGTGTCACGTCGGGCGTCACCGCCGACGGCGCCACTGCGCGCGAAGCGCTGACCGCCAACACGGCGGCGATGCAGAAGGTCATTGCCGAGCTGAAAGGCGCGGGCATCGACGCCAAGGACATCCAGACCGCGTCGTTCCGCGTCGAGCCGCGCTACACGCGGCCCATCGAAGGGCAGGCACCGAAGATCGACGGCTACTCCGTCACCAACGAGGTGCAGGTGCTGGTGCGCGATCTCGACAAGTTGGGCGACATCCTCGACCGTCTCGTCACTGCCGGAGCCAACCAGACGGCGGGGTTGAACTTCGAAGTGAGCAAGGCCGAGACGCTACTCGACGAGGCGCGCCAGCAGGCCGTCGCCAATGCGCTGCGGCGCGCCAAGCTCTACGCCACGGCGGCAGGCGCCGAGGTCGGCGAAGTGTTGACGATCGTGGAAGGCGGCGGCGAGGGCCCGCGTCCGATGGTGATGGCGCGCGCCATGAAGGCGGACGCGGTTCCGATCGAGCGCGGCACCGAGACCCTCGAAGCCAACGTCACCATCACCTGGGCGTTGAAGTAGTGTGAGGCCTCGATCGACCGAGGCGAGCCCTCTATAAGTTTCATCCTGGGCTTGTCCCGAGGACCTAACTCGACGCGCGCGTCAAAGCCAGCTGGAATTGGGCGGGCGGATACACCTTGCCTTGTTCGCCGGGAGAGCGTTGCGCCCTGGGTCCTCGGGACAAGCCCAAGGATGACAGTGGTGCGCAAAAGCGGCACAGCCAAACTATCGACGGGCGCTACTCCAGCGTGATGATCTCGACTTTGTCGGCGAGCTTGGTGGCGCCGGCCTGGTTGGGCCAGTCGATGTAGTTGCGCATCTCGCCGGAGGTGCGCAGGTGGCGCAGGCGCGCGAGGTCGACGTCCGCCGTCACCCACTGCGCCGCGTTGAGCTCGCCCTGCGCCAAGATGCCGGTGTCCGACACCGTCTGCTCCGACGGCACATAGATGCCGGCCGCGCCGGTGTTGCGGTCGACGGCCGGCGACCACAGCGCATCTCCCACCGTCGGGCTGACCACGGCGGCGATCTGGTTCTCCAGCGCGCGCGCCCGCGAGCCGGTGCGGACGCGGTGATAGCCGGACACGCGCTCGGTGCACGAGGGCACGAGCAACAGCTCGGCGCCGGCCTCGGCCATGGCGCGCGCCAGCAGCGGGAACTCGCTATCGTAGCAAATATTGATGCCGATCAGCCCGAGCACGGTGTCGAACACGCGCGCCTGCTTGCCGGCCGAGATGCCCCAGTCGGTCTCGAACGGCGTCATGATGAGCTTTTCCTGCACGCCGACGCTGCCCTTGGGCGTGACAAGCTGCGCCGCATTGACGTAGCGGCCTTCGCCCTTACGCGCCGGCCCGCTGCCGACGAGGATGTGTACGCGGTGCTTGGCCGCCAGTTCCTGATGAAGACTGACGCGGTCGGCCTCGAGGTCGGCCACCGCCTGCAGCGTCGCGTCGAGGTTGCCGTACACCTTCTCGCCGAGCGCCGCCGCCTGCTCGATGGCCGCGTACTCGGGAAATACCAGCACTTCGGCGCCGGTCGCCGCGCCGTCGGCGACCCAACGGGCGATCTTGTCCCGCCAGGCATCGAGCGTGGCGGGCTGATCGATCGGGTACTGCGCGGAAGCGACCTTGAGGGTCTGACGGTGGCTCATGGCACCTTAAGTAGTGACGGCGAGCGGCTTCATCCAGAACTGCATGGCGTGGTCGGTCTCGGCGTCCTGGTCGATGTCCTTCCAGGCGTAGGTGGCGACCAGGCCGTCGACGGGCGCATAGCCGCGCTTCTTCCAGAACCCGTCGAGCGGCACGTAGTCGGCCGGCTTCAGCGGATGATCGTCGGGGCGGACGACGCGGCAGAAGGTCGAATGCGTGAAGCCGCCGAGCTTTCTGGCGTGCGCCTCGCGTCCGTCGAAGAAGGCGTGGCCGAGGCCGTGCCCGCGGTGCGACTTCAGCAGCACGGATTCCCCGCAGTAGAAGATCTTGCCCAAGTCGAAGCCGGCCTTCTCGAACGGCTCGGCGAACTCGTCGGCATGCTCGATCATCGGGGCAGCGGTCGAGGCGCCGACGATCTCGTCGCCATCGCGGGCGACGATGCAGACGGCGCCCGGGGCCGCGGCGAGCTTGGCGAGGTACGTCTCCTCGTACTCGAGCGTGCCGTCGTAGAGATACGGCCAGTCGCGAAACACGACCATGCGCAGCCGCGCCAGAGCCGGCAGCACCGAGCGGATCTCCTCGCCGGTCAGAGATTTCACGTCCAGCGCCATGGAGAACCTCGGAAGGGCCGGCTATTCGACGGTCGGCTTGTCGGTGATGCGGTCGATCTTGTTGGAGGTGCCCAGCACGACGATGCGCGGCTTGTGCGTCTTGGCCTCTTCCATGTCGACGCCGGCGTAGGAGCAGATGATGATGCGATCGCCGACGCACGCCTTGCGCGCCGCGGCGCCGTTGAGGCCGATCACCCCGGTGCCCGCACGCCCTTCGATGACGTAGGTGGTGAAGCGCTCGCCGTTATCGATGTTGTAGACCTCGATGTGCTCGTTCGGCAGAAAGCCGGCGGCCTTGATGAGGTCGGCGTCGATCTTCAGCGAGCCCTGGTAGTGCAGGTCGCATTCGGTGACGGTGGCGCGGTGCAGCTTGCACCTCAGCATGGTGACGAGCATTGCGCTTTGATCCTGTAACGGCCGGTTTAGCCCGTAACCTGAGCGATCCAGTCGGTCAGGTTATAATATGTGGTGACGCGGGCGATCTTGCCGTCGCGGATGGCGAAGAAGGTGCCGGCGGGAAGCACGTACTTCTGCCCCGAGGCTTCCGGCAGGCCGCTGTCGGTGGCCTTGTAGACGCCGTGCACGTTGAACTCGGCGGCGGCGCGCTGGCCGTCCTTGCTCACCAACACGACGACATTCTCGAGCTTCTCTTGATAGTGATGGTCCATGCGCGCGTTGAACGCCTTGAACTTATCGAGGCCCGTGCGCCGCTCGCCCTGATTGACGTCGTGGATGACGTCATCGGTCAGGCAGGCGATCATGCCGGCGCTGTCGCCGGCGTTGAAGGCTTCGTAATAGCGGCGGATGAGAGCGGCGGTTTCGCTCCGCGCTTGGCTTTCGGCGTCGCTCATGGGGGCTCCAAATGCTGCGTTTGGAGCGCTCATTAGCAGGTCGGCGGGCGCACTGCTACTGGCAGGGCCAGCGACAAACGGTGCTTGTTATCCGGCGGCCGTCCGTGGGCGTTTTAGAAGCGGGCGTAGCGCAGGGCGACCATATCGCCCGCCTCGCCCACCGTGCGCCCGACCGACCGCATGATGCGGCGCATCCAGCGGGGTAGGCGCGGGGTTTTCGCGGCGTCCTCGAGATAGTCCTCGATGTCGTACAGAATCTGGTCATGGCGCGCTCCAGCATCTGTGCATGTCGCGTTCGTGTCCGGTCATGCATCCGACTTGCACTCACGTCAGTCAGCCTGAGTCGGTTTCCAATTGGTTAATCTCACCGCAACGACAAAGGCCGCGCACCTCACGGTGCACGGCCTTTCGATGTGAAGACTGGTTGTTCGGGTCAGCGGCGGTTACTCGCCGAGCGGCGTGCCATCTCGGACTTTGAAAGTTCACCGGCGGCCGCCAGCGCGCTGATGCAACCCTTCGACAGGCGGGCGCCGACGGCGCGCATGCATTTGCGGGTCTGCGCGCTCTCGGGCTGGAACCGGCTGCAGTTGTTGAGGTAGTCACCGGCGCAGGCGGAGCGCACCTGGGGACTGACGGCGGCGGCCTGCGAGGCACACAGAACGGCCGCGCCGAATCCGGCGGCGGCGATGAGCGCAGTGCGGCACGCGATGGACTTGGTTCCGATGTTCGTTGCGGTCATTGCCTTACTCATTCCTATTCGACGGTCCTAAGCGTCCTGGGCTCGGATTCTATCGAGCGCGCACAACGACGCTGTTCCCGCAGACACGGGTTCGCCATGGCGTCGAGCCGAAAGGACGTTTGGACGGTTTGTTGACGACAGACGGGGGTTCGTCGTCCTGCCGAGGAGCATGAACGGTTAAGGTAACCGCTTCGTAAACGAGCGGCTATTTCGTTGGCTTCGGCAACCGCTTAGCCGCGGCAGGGCCGTGCGTCGACGTCGGCGCTCCAGCCGCTGGCATCCTTGGTGTAGCGCACCGACTTGCTACGCGCGGCGGACCAACGGGCCCATGCCGAGCCGTACTCGAAGTTGGTGAAGTCCGCCCATGAGCGTGCAGCGGCCGCTTGCGCGGCAGGCTTGCTGCGTCCCGATCCGGAGCCGGAGTGATAGTGGTCCGACATGCACAGCCGGCCGCCTTCCTTGCGCAGGTCGTGCGTGTAGGCAAAGCCCGTGTCGTCGGCGATGGCACCCGTGGAAGCCGCGAAAGCGGCAAGTACTACTGAAGCAATAGCGCAGCGCATGATCGTCTCCCCCAACCCTGACCGCAACGAACTCTAGACGCGGTCGGACTGATCCGCAACGCTGCGGCGCACTGCTACCAGGCGAGGCGCTCCATCACGGCGATGGCCGGGGGCGCCGGCGGGGCGAACAGCCGTGCCAGCTTTTCCGCCGACAGTGACTTGGAGCCCATCGTCTCCTCGCGGTGGATCCCGGAGGCGACGAAAATCGCTGCGATGCCGAAAGCTTCTGCGCCTTTCAGATCGGTGCGCAGGCTGTCGCCGACGGCGATGATCCGGTCCAGAGGCACACGTGCTCCGCGCGCTTGTTCGGCGGCGGCACGGGCCGCCTCATAGGCGTTGGCATGCGGTTTTCCGGCCCAGAACACCTGCCCGTCCATGCGCTCGTAAAGATCGGCGATGGCGCCAGCACAGACGAGCTGCGTGCCGCCGACGTCGACGACCAGATCGGGATTGGCGCACACGAACGGCAGATCGGCGCGCCCGGGCCTGTTCCAGAACCAGGCGGTAGTCGTCGGCCGTTTCGCTCCGGTCGTCGTTGAGCCCGGTGCACAGAATGGCCTCGGCGTCATCGATGCCGACGCGCTCCGCCGTCAGCCGCGAGAAGGTGGCGGCGTCGCGTTCTCCGGGACCGATGCAGTAGAGGCGCGCGTAGCCCTGCTCGGCGATGTGGCGCAGTGCGATCTCCCCCGAGGCGACGATGGCGTCGTAGGCCTCGCGAGGCACCGCGCGGGAATCGAGCATGGCGGCCACCTGCGGTCGCCCGGCACCGGCGCGTTGGAGACCAGTACCACCGTGCCACCGCGGGCGCGGAATTTCAGCAGCGCATCGCACGCCGCCTCGAAGGCGCGATGGCCGTCATGCAGCACGCCCCACACGTCGCAGAACATGACGTCGTAGCCAGACAGCAGCTCGGCGGCGTGCGCCAGGATCGGCGGGTGCGGGGGGAGGGGGCTCATGGGTGGGGGAACCGGGTTCGAAGGGGACGCTTGGGGGCGACGCCGAGGGATGAACTGGAGGGGGTCTCCATACGTTCTGACGTCACGGATGCCAAGTGACAGCCCCGAGCCATCGCCGAAAAGACCGAGGAGACCACATGGACGAGCCGAGAGATCCACCCAAAAGCCCCGTCGCCCGCGAGACGAAAGGCGAGGGCGCCCCCAAGCGCAAGCGCAACGAGGGCACGGTCACGGCAGAGGAGCGCGCCGAGCCGGAGCGCGGCAACGAGCGCACCGACGGCCACCTCATCGAGCGCGAGAGGGACGCTCACAATCCCGAGGGCATCTGAGGCGCCGCTCTATCCGCGCTTGCGCAACGGCGGCGCGCAGCCTAGTTCGATGGGATGCTGCAAACGACCTACCGCGCCGCCGCCGGTGCCTTCACAGCCATCTGCGTCGTCATGCAGTATTGGCTGCTGGTGCGCGGCGAGACGTTCGCCGCGATGGCGGCGTCCTCGGTCAAGTTCTTCAGCTTCTTCACGATCCTCACCAATCTGCTGGCGGCCGTGGCGCTGTTGTTACCGCTGATCGCCCCGCACTCCGCGGCCGCGCGGTTTCTAAACCGACCCAATGTTCGCACCGCTATCACCGGCTACATCATCATCGTCGGGGTGGTGTACTACCTGCTGCTCAGCGGCCTCAGCCAGCGGCAGGGCTGGCAGATATTCTTCGAGTACATGCTGCACTACGTAACGCCGCCGCTGTTCGTCGTCGACTGGCTGGCGTTCGTCGACAAGCGCGATATCGATAGGCGCGTCGTGATCGGCTCGTTGTGGTACCCGCTGGTCTACCTGATCTGGACGCTGCTCCACGGTGCCGTCACCGGCTGGTACCCGTATCCCTTTGTCGATGTCGCCGATCTGGGATACCCGCAGGCGCTGATAAACATCGCCGGGCTGGTGCTCGCCTTCCTCATCCTGCAGGCGGCGCTGGTTGGCTTCGGCCGCATGCTCGCGCGGCGAGGCAGCCCCGCCGACTGAGCGTGGGGCGGTGAACTCAAAAGGCGCTTACTTCGCCTCGATCTTCACGCCGGGCGTGTCGATGACGAGGCCGTGCTTGGAGTTCTCGTAATAGAGGTAGCCGAGCACGGCGACAGCGACGGCCAGAACGGCGATGAGTAGGGTCTTGGCGTCCATTGTGCAGCTCCTGCCGGAATATGCGGGCCGGGTCCGGCGCTCACCGAGTGCCACATCGGGCTGCGGGGGGCAAGTGGTGGGACAGGGCGCCACCGGGGAGAGCCGGTACGGGCTGCGGGGGGCGGCAACTGACGGCCGTTGCAGGGGCGTGCGGGTCCGATTAGGTTCGGCGGCTCAATAACGAGCTCCTCAAGAGGGCGCGCTCCGGACCGCCGGCAGCGCCCCAAAGGACGCCCTAAGGAAAAGCACTAAATCCATGCTCAAGAACAAGGTGATCACGGCCGAGCAGGCCATCGCGCTTATCAATGACGGCGACGTCGTTTGCACCACTGGCTTCGTGCAGAGCTGCGTTCCCGAGATGCTGCACGCCGCACTGGAAAAGCGCTACGTCGAGAGCCAGGAGCCAAAGGGCCTCACTCTCATCATGTGCGCCGGCGCCGGCGACAGCAAAGGGTTGGGCACCGGCCGCCTGCATCACGAGGGACTTCTGGCGCGCGTCATCGCAGCCAATTTCGGACGCATGCCAAAGGTCGCCGCGGCTGCGCAGAACAACAAGATCCAGGGCTATAACCTGCCGCAGGGCATCATCTCGAAGCTCTACCGCACCTGCGCGGCAGGCGAGCAAGGAGTCGTCTCCAAGGTCGGTCTCCACACCTACGTCGATCCGCGCCTCGGCGGCGGCAAGGTGAACGAGGTGACGAAGGATGAGATCGTCAAGCTGCTCCAGATCGATGGCGAGGAGTGGCTGTTCTACAAGGCGACGCCGATCAACGTGGCGCTGATCCGCGCCACCAGCGCCGATCCGTCGGGCAACCTCACCATGGAGAAGGAGGCGCTCACCCTCGACTGCCTCGCCCAGGCGATGGCTGCCCACAACAACGGCGGCATCGTCATCGCGCAGGTCGAGCGGGTCGTCGCGCATGGATCGCTGAAACCCAAGGATGTGCGCGTTCCCGGCATCCTGGTCGACTGCGTCGTCATTGCCGATCCGCCCGAGATGCACCGCATGAACTACGGTGTGCACTACAACCCGGCGCTCTCCGGCGCCATCCGCGTGCCCGTCGAGCACATGCCGCGCATGGAGCTGGACGAGCGCAAGATCATCGCCCGGCGCGCGGCGTTCGAGCTGCCGCTCAACGGCGCCATCAATCTCGGCGTCGGCGCGCCGGATGGTGTTGCCTCGGTGGCGTCGGAGGAACAGGTGACGCCCTTCCTCACCATGACGACGGAAGCGGGCGCCATCGGCGGCGTGCTGGCCAGCGGCTCCAGCTTCGGTTCATCGGCGAACGCCGACGGCGTCATCGACCAGAACCAGATGTTCGATTTCTACCATGGCGGCGGCCTCGACCTGACGTGTCTCGGCGTGGCCGAGGTCGACGAGCACGGCAACGTCAACACCAGCAAGTTCGGCGGCCGCCTCAACGGCTGCGGCGGCTTTATCGACATCTCGCAGAACTCGCGCGCGGTGGTCTTCGCGGGCACATTCACCGCCGGCGGCCTGAAGATCGCGATCGAGGACGGCAATCTGCGCATCGTCCAGGAAGGGCGCGCCCGCAAGTTCGTGAAGGCGGTCGAGCAGATCACCTTCTCGGGTCCCTATGCCGCTTCCAAGTCGCAGCCCGTCATCTACGTGACGGAGCGCTGCGTGTTCCAGCTCACCCTCGGCGGCCTGGAGCTGATCGAGGTCGCGCCGGGCATCGACATCGAGCGCGACATCCTCGCCCACATGGACTTCCGCCCGACCATCAACAAGCCTGTGCCGATGGACGCGCGCATCTTCCGCGACGAGCCCATGGAGCTGATGGATGAGCTGACCAATCTCAAGCTCTGCGATCGCGTCTCATACCATTCGTATCGCAACATCCTATTCCTCAACCTCGAGGGATGGAGCGTGCGCAAGAAGAGCGACATCGTCGACCTGCAGAAGGTGCTCGTCGACGCTTGCGTCAAGGCGGGCAGGCGCGTCAATGCCGTCGTCAACCACGACGGCTGCCGCATCGCCGAGGATCTGTACGACGACTATGCCGACATGATCCAGTACATGATGAAACACTACTACAAGACGACGGCGCGTTATTCGACGAGCTCGTTCATGCGCCTGAAAATGGGCGAAGCGCTCTCCAAGCGCGGACTACAGCCGCACATCTTCGAGAGCGCGGACGAGGCGCACGCGGCGGTCGAGGTGGCGCGCACAGCGGCAGAGTAGGGCTTGTACGGCGAGAACGGACCATCCGTTCGTTGAAATCAGACTGTAATTCAGCAGCAACATATGAGGTCCGGCAATTGGTGTGCCGGGCCGAAAACAATTGGCCACATGCACAGAATTGCGTAACAGTCCGTAGATAAACAAAAAAGTTATCGGCCTGTGTTTTGAATTCATAAATGGCTCGAGATATTGCAGCTCCGAAGGTGGCCACTACGGCGCCACTTCGCGGCGATGTTTCTATTCTCAATTCTATTTGTTGCGGTGCACACTATATGGACGCCTTCGCGCGTTATCGACGGCGACCCCCTTCAGTACCTGCGGCTCGCGCATTCGATCGTCGACCATCAGGTCTTCGCGTACAAGGTCGAGGAAGCGCGGCCAGGGGCCCTGGCTCCGCGCGAGCCTCTCTATCCGACGCTGCTCGCCGGTGTGCTGTATCTCGAGAAAGCGCTCGGTATCAAAGTGTCGTGCTCGAACGCGCGGGGTGATGATTGCGGGGAGGGGCTGCCGCTCTTCACGACGCTCAACGCTGCCTTGTTCGCTATGGCGGCTGTCGCAACGGCCGCGGCGGTTCTCAGTCTTGGCGCGCCAACGTGGGCGGGATGGTTCGCCTTCGCCTACGTGCTCCTGAACTTTCAGGCCGCCTCGGAAATTGAATGGGTCATGTCCGACTACCTTGCCATGGCTTTGGCAGCTTTGTTTGCGCTTGCCGCCGCGCGCGCGCTGCGAGGTGGTAGGCCGGCTCTTTGGGTGCTCCCGGGCATCGCGGCGGCGCTGCTGACTTTGACAAAGGTGGCGTTTCTCTATTTCGCGGTCTCGGGGCTGGTGTTTCTCGCGCTCGCGGGCCTGCTGCTTCTATGGCGATCGGGGTCGAAGAGGATCCTGACAATCGCGTTGGCGCTGGCCATCGGCTACCTGCCGCTTGTCGGCGCCTGGAGCGTGCGCAACGGCGTCGTTCTCGGCCAATATTGCCTCACCGAAGGCCGCGGATCGGAGACGCTCGGCCTGCGCGTGGCGTTCAATGACCTGACGCCCCGGCAATTCGTCGCCGGCATCTTCTGGTGGACCCGCGGCTTCGGTGACGCGCTGGCGAAACGGCTGTTCGAGGAGGAGGCCCGGGCCCCCTTCGATTGGTCCAAGCCGAACAACCACTACGAAGTTTCGGTGGCGGCGATCCATCGGCGGGTGAAGGAGGCTTCGGCCGCGAGCCAGCGAGATGAGCGGGCAGGTGAGAACGCGGTGACTGGTGAGCTGGCGCGGGAGGCGATTTCGCAGCCGTTGCAGCACGCCACATCCACACTGCTATTCATCTACCGCGGCATCTGGATCGACGAGTTTATCGTTCTCGGTTTCCCGCTGCTGATGTTCGCCGTCGTGCACGCCGTCCGGCGAAGGCAGTGGGAGCTGCTGATCGTCCTGTCGCCCGGCTTGTTCGGGATGGTGTTCTATGCGCTGCTCAGTTTGAACCCGCCGCGCTATCAGCTGACGTCATTGCCGACCGTCGCTATCGGCGCCGCCCTCGGTGCGGCGTACCTCGCAGCCAAGTGGCGTGAGCGGCGTTTACGGCCCGCGCTATCTGCTGCGGGCGGCCAATACCCACAGTCCGTTGTGCCGGCCGAGTGATCCGAACCGCAACGTCTTATTGGAAATCTGATCTGCCGCGCGAGTAGCCGTCGGCCGGAAGGGCGCAGGGCAGCACTAGGCCGCCCTGCGTCGTCGGCGCTACTCAGCGCCTCCCACGGTCGTCGTCGTCGAAATCGCCGAGCCGGTCGAAACAGCGCTGCAGCTCATCGGCGCGGCTGCGCTGCTCCTGGGCAATGCGGCCACGCGGCACGAACCGGCACCAGCGGAAGTGCGGCGCCGGATCGCTCACCCAGGCGGGGCCGCGCAGACCGCAGCGAAAGCGGGCGTTGGCGTCGGCCTGCACGACCGCGATGCGGGCATAGACCTCGCACGAAGCGCGCTTGCCTTCGACGTCGCCGCGCCGGTCGTCGCGGCCAAAGCGAAACGAGAAGCCGCCGTCGCGGTCGAGGCGCAGCGTTTGGGCAGCGGCCGCGCCGGTCACGAGGACAAGGAGTAGGACTACTAGGCTGGTGGGAGAAATACGCATCATAAATGGTCCTCGGTTGATATGACCGGGGCACCTGAGCAGGCGATTATGGCGCCTTGATCACGACACCGAGGATTGACGGTGTTCTTTGGCTGCAGGCGCCATGCCGGTCCTGGAACCCTGGGGTGGTGGTGGACACCCATGCGGCCCTCATCCAGTATCGGACAACGCGCGGCACGCGAGCTCATTTCGTTCGGGAGGCATCGATGCGTCATCGGCGTATGCTCCTCGCCACAGTGTTGCTGGCTCTGCTCGCGCAGCCGTCGCCGGCAGAGGACTGCGTGAACAGCCCGGCGATCGCAAAGTGCCTGGAGCTGGCAGGGCCGAGCGACAACATCATCAATCACCACGGCCGGCGGACGCTCACGTGGTCGATGAAGGTCAAGAACAACTGCGGCTTCGATGTCAAAGGGCGCCTCGCCTACGTCAACGGCGCGTCGTCTCCCGAGATCGTGTTCCCGAGCAACACGGTGAGCTACCCATCATGCCCGGATGACTGCAAAGGCGCCGCGTCCGTCATGCCCATCTGCGGGTTGGCGCCCGGCGGCTGATCCAGCGTCGATGGCTTCAATCGAAGTCGCGCGGGTCGAGCCGAATTTCATTCAGTGCCGAGCGGCGGAGCGCGTTGCTGCAGGCGGCTGTGATGCGAAGCCGCTCCCGCTGGCACAGCGCAACATTCTCAGCATCGTCACCGGGTTGCCGCCGCCTAGCATGTCGCTCAACACGTCCGGGCCGATCTCAAAGCGGATTCTTGAGCGCGACTGGTGCTCGGCCCACAGGTAGACCTGGAGGGATCCCCCGGGAACGAAATGGGGATCGAACGTCAGCAGCGGTCTTGGCGCGCGCTCGTTCGATTTGGAACGTCTGCTCGGCATAGGTAGTGTTACCTCCGTGGGAGCTAGCGCCGACTGACTTTACTGGAACGAGACATGAGCAATAATTCCGCGGAGCACAGCACCATCGTCGTGCTGCGAACCTACGACGCTCCCGTTGCTCGCGTCTTTGCCGCCATTTCCGATCCTGCCGAGCGCATGCAAATCCACGGCGCAGGCGGCCAGGTGACGGTCGTCGTCGAGCAGGCCGACCTGAGCGTGGGAGGGCACGACGTTTTCAAGTTCGGCCGTGGCGGCAACCCGCGGTTCCGCCGCCAATCCATCTATCACGACATCGTGCCCGAACGGCGGATCGTATCCACTGAGATTGTCTGCGATGGCGAGGTGCGGCTTTGGGTAGCCGCAACGACGCTATCGAATTCACGCCGATGGGTGAGCGCGCACAGCTGAAGGTGACGGCACAGATCGTCCGCCTTAACGGTGCTGGCACTGACGACGGCGCCGCGCCGCGCTTTGACACGCTGCTCGACAATTTAGAACGCCATCTGCGTGGAAATCTGCGTTTCCGTCCACGCCCGGTGACGCCCGTCTGAGCCGATCTAGCGAGAGACGGTGGGTCGGGTCGCCGTCCCGAGGTCGGACAATCTTGTCACAAAAGCCGTTTAGGCCCGAGAGGTATTGTGCTTCGAGGGCGGCTGCACTAATCCGACGCGACAGGCCTGCCGGTCATCACTATCACTTTGCGGCCTGCCCTGAAATTTCACGCTTGTCCGCAGGAGACGCACTTGGAAAGTGTCCTCATCATCGGCGCCGGTGCCGCTGGATCCGTCACCGCGCAGAAGTGCGCGATGAACCGCGACACGTTCAAGCGCGTGCACCTGGCTTCGCGTCGCTTGGTAAGCTGCGAGGCGGTGGCCAAGCGCTGCGTGACGCCGATCGAGATCAGCCAGGTCGACGCCGACAACGTCGCCGAGACGGTCGCCTTGATCAACAAGGTCAAGCCCGACCTCGTCATCAACATGGCGCTTCCCTATCAGGATCTGCCGATCATGGACGCGTGCCTGGAGACGGGCGTGCACTACCTCGACACCGCCAACTACGAGCCGCGCGATCTCGCCAAGTTCGAGTACTCCTGGCAGTGGAAGTATCAGGACCGCTACAAGGCCAAGGGCATCATGGCCATCCTCGGCTGCGGGTTCGATCCCGGCCAGTCGAACATCTACTGCGCCTACGCGCAGGAGTTCCTGTTCGACACCATCGAGACCATCGACATCGTCGACTGCAACGACGGCAGCCACGGCAAGGCCTTCGCCACCAACTTCAATCCGGAGATCAACCTGCGCGAGGTCACGCAGCGCGGCAAGTATTGGAAGGACGGCAAGTGGATCGACATCGATGCGCTGTCGATCTCGACCATGATCGACTATCCGGAAGTCGGCCCGCGCAAGTCCTACCTCATCTATCACGAGGAGGAGGAGAGCCTCGTCGAGAACATCCGCGGCCTGAAGCAGATCCGCTTCTGGATGACCTTCTCCGACAACTACATCAAGCATCTCGACGTGCTGCAGAACGTCGGCATGACGCGCATCGACCCCGTGATGTACAAGGGCAACCCGGTCATCCCGATGGAGTTCCTGAAGGAGCTGCTGCCGCCGCCGTCGTCGCTGGGCGAGGGCTACACCGGCCGCACCTCGATCGGCTGCATCTTCACCGGCACCAAGGACGGCAAGCCCAAGCGCGCCATCATCTACAACGTTTGCGAGCACACGCACGCCTACAAGGAGACCGGCGCGCAGGCGGTCTCCTACACCACCGGCGTGCCGCCCGTCGTCGGCGCCATGATGCTGTTCAATGGCTCGTGGAAGAAGCCGGGCGGCGTCTACAACGTCGAGCAGCTGCCTTCCAAGCCGTTCATGGACGAGATCGGCAAGCAGGGCCTGCCCTGGCACATGCGCGAGCTGAAGGCGGACGAGCAAGCCGAACTCTTTGCGGTGAAGACGTAGTTTTTCTGACGCGAGTGGACAGAAGCTTTGTATGCGGCGGACGTAGCGCGAGCTGATGGCCGCGCCTCGGGCGCGGGGCCCCTTGGGCCCTGGCCGCCTTCGGCGGCGAAGTGACGTCTCGGTTGAACCAGACCGGTCCTTAACCTCTCCCCGGTGGGGAGAGGTCGGAGGCGATCGGAGATTGCCTCCGGGTGAGGGGGCCCTGCGATCGAATGCTTGAGGGTTGTCGCCAATGGCGCCGAAATTTCCCGCCGACATGCAGACGCCGGCCTATGTCCTCGACATGGCGGCGCTGAAGCGCAACCTCGAAACCGTCGCGCGCATCAAGCGCGAAGCCGGCTGCAAGATCCTGCTGGCGACCAAGGCGTGGGCGATGCCGGTGGCGTTCCCCCTGATGCGCGAAGTGCTCGACGGCTCGACCGCCAGCGGCGAATACGAGGCGCGCCTCGGCCGCGAGGAGTTCGGCAAGGAGGTGCACGTTTATGCGCCCGCCTACTCGCCCGGCGAGGTCGAGCGGCTGACGCAGCTTGCCGACCACATCTATTTCAATTCGCCCGAGCAGATCGCGCGCTTCGGCCCCATCGCCAAGGCGGCCGGCGCCCAGATCGGCGCGCGCATCAATCCCGGCTATTCGAACGCGACGCTCGGCGGCCCGCTCTACGATCCATGCGCGCCCTGCTCGCGCTTCGGCACCACGCGGGCGCAGATCGACACGCTGCCGTGGGGCGACATCGACATCTTCCACGTCCACGCCTTGTGCGAGAGCCTGGCGGACGGCTCGGTGGGGCTGATCGAGCACGTCGCACGCGAGTTCGCGCCGTACATCCGCCAAGTGAAGGCGGTGAACTTCGGCGGCGGCCACTTCATCAACAAGCCCGGCTACGACGCCGGCAAGCTCATCGCCGCCATCAAAGCCTTCCGCGCCGAGTTCGGCGTCGAGGTCATCCTCGAGCCGGGCGGCGGCATCGTCGTCGACGCCGGCTATCTGGTCGCGACGGTCATTGGCCTGCACTGGAACGAGAAGAACATCGCCATCCTCGACACCTCGGCCAGCTGCCACATGCCGGACGTGATCGAGGTGCCGTACACGCCCGTCGTCATCGGCGCCGACAAGCCGGGCGTTCTCGCGCACGACTACATCCTCGGCGGCAAGACGTGCATGACCGGCGACATCATCGGCGAGTACTCGTTCGCCGAGCCGCTGCAGGTCGGCAGCCGCCTCGTGTTCACCGACATGATGCAGTACAGCTTCGTCAAGAGCACCGTGTTCAACGGCACGCCGCGGCCCGATCTCGCCATGCTCGACGAGGACGGCAGCTATCGCGTGCTGCGCGCCTACGGCTACGACGAGTTCCGCCACCTGCTGGGATAGTGGCGAGATCGCTCGCAGCTGTCCTAGCAGAAGCTCAGCGATACGCTTGGCGTCGTAGTTACCTGCTCGCGTTCTCTCACGGAGGGCGGTGAAAAAAAGGAAAGGCATCATCGTTCGCAGAAGGAATGATGTAGGCCGAAGCGTCGGCGGCCATATGTGTAATCGCCGAGGACATCCCCCGGCGTTGGGCCCAAAGGCGCTGTGTCGGTGACGTAGGCAGTCGCGGCGGTCATCGTGTGCGCTTCCATAATTCGTGAGCTTGCTTCGAGGTCAAGTCCGCAAAGCTTCTAACGACCCATTCTCGACCAGCGTCCATCCACTTTAGGATGTCTACGTCGTCGCCTGAAGCGGGCTTACCGCGCGCAGTTAACGCCAGCTGTACTAAGTTATCATTCGTTTTCGTGTTCCTTGCCTGCCTACTTGCGAAGTGAAGACGGCCAAGCGAGTTACCCATCAGGAAGGAACCCGAGAGCTGAAGCGTCTCGGGTAATGACAAAAACCCATCGGTCCCCTTGCTCCACCACGGAGCTGAACAAGTCGAGGGATTTGCCGAACGCGTCGGGTTCTTGCCCAATAGGAATGTCATTGACGTAAGTGACTTCGCATTGGTTCACGCGAGGTTCGTCGATGTTCTGTTCCTTCAAGAATGCCTTGAACGCGCTCCACTCCTTTTGTAGGCGGGGACGCAGGGTCTTCTCGTATTGAGGGTAGTCCTTCCCACTGTCCAATTTTCGCCAGTTTACGATGAAGCGATCGCGCTGAATTTGGATGAGATTGAGGTTCTCCTTGTCCAAGAACCAAAAACGGGTCACGTCAGGATTGAGCACCTGTATTTGGACGCCGGGAGTGACCCAAAATTCCTCGCCGTATTTCTCCGTCTGCTCCTGGAGAGGTGTTTGGACTTCCGTATTGGGGTACTGATCCTTGATCGCGCTCCAGAAGAGGCCGGCATGCGGAAGCCTCCATTTCTCCAGCGGGAAGAACTGGAGGGGAGAAGCCCAACCTCCTGAAATCGGGGGTGCTGGAACTCGGGGGAGCGGACGTTCATCGGCCATAGATGGCTACAAATCTCTGGACTTAATATGTAGGTTGGCCACCCAACATCCTAGGTCCTGAGGGCTTGTCAATTTTTTCCTTGGCTCGTCCCTACTGAAAGGCCGTCCGCTACCCCAGCCTCTATCCTGGAGGTGTTGGAAAAAGGCGCTAGAGAATTGGTGCCGGCTGCAGGATTTGAACCTGCGACCCCCTGATTACAAATCAGGTGCTCTACCAACTGAGCTAAGCCGGCTGCCGCGACGCGGGGGTGCCTTATATCGCGGTCCGCGGGCGACGGCCACACCCGACACAACATGCGCGAACGCGTCGCGACGGGGCGCCGGTTAGCCCTTCTTTATCCATATCCTGACAGGGTGAACGCAGTTGCGTCAGTTCATCAAGTCGAGGTTGCGCATGCGTTTGAAGACTTTGTTCGCCGCCGTCGGCGTGGCCGTGCTCATGGCCTTCGCCGTCTGCGTTCCCGCCGAAGCCCGTGGCTGGTGCCGGGGCGCTCCGGCCGGCTGGTGCGGGCCTCAGCCCGTCAGCCACTTCATCTACTACCCCCGCTACTCCAACGTTTATCAGTACGCGACGCTCGTCCCTTATCCGGGCGCCTACCGCTACATGCCGTACGGCTACGACCAGCGCTACTATCGCCCGTACGGACAGTACGCGCGCCGCTACTGGCGGCCGCGGCGTGCCTATGGCCCGGCTGTCGTCGCTTATCCGGTGGCGGCTCCCGCTCCTGGCTGCTGCGCCGGCGGTTACCTGAAGTAAGCCATCCGCAAAGCTCGGCGGATCAGGACCCTGCGACTGGACTGGCGAGCGTTGCACGATGACGAGGGCGATGGACGAAGGTCCGTCGCCCTCGTGCGTTTGCGCTAGCGCTGGGCGCGCTTCCAGGCGGCGTGATGCAGGCTGATGGCGGCCGCGTTCGACACGTTGAGGCTGCCGATGGGGCCGCTGGTGGCGATGCGGCACGAGGCGGTCGCAGCTGTTGCGCGATAATTCGCGCAGGCCCTTGCCCTCGGCGCCGAGCAGCAGCGCGAAGCGGCCCGTCAGCGGCTCGTTCTCGATCAGGTGCTGGGCTTCGCCGTCGAGGCCGAGGATGGTGCAGAAGTGCTCCTTCAACTCGGCGATGGCGCGCGCCAGGTTCTGCACCAGCGCGACGGGGACCAGCTCCAGCGCCCCCGAGGCGGATTTGGCCAGGGCGCCGTCGAGCGGCGGGCTGTGGCGGCGCGTCATGATGAGGCCCGCGGCGCCGAATACTGCGGCCGAGCGCAGGATGGCGCCGACGTTGTGAGGGTCGGTCACCTGGTCGAGGACGATGAGCGGGCCGGCGTTCGGCGCGTTCGGCGAGGTCGGCGATGTCGGGCTCGTCCAGCGGCTCGGTCTCGAGCAGCACGCCCTGGTGGACGGTGTCCTCGCCCAGCAGGCGGTCGAGATCGCGCGGCGAGACGCGCTCAGGGGCCAGCTGGCGCGCGGTGACGGCCTCGCTGAGCCGGTTTTCGGCGTTCTCGGTCATCTTGCAGGCGCACGACCTTGCGGCGCTCGTTGCGCAGCGCCGCCTCGACGGCATGGACGCCGAAAAGCTCGACGCGGCCCTCATCGAACGGGCGTCGCTCGGGGCGTTGCGGGCGCGCTGGGCCGCGCTCGCCGCGGCCGCCCTCACGGCTGCCTGGGGCGCCATCACGGCCGCCGGGTGGCCGCTGACCGTAGTGCCGGCGTGGGGATGTCGGTTTCATGGGCTTTAGGGTGCGGGGCTGGGATGGGAGCTGCGGCTCGGTGCAAGGGCGCGCATCCTGCCGCTTTTCCATTTGACATCCAAGGGGTCCGTGAGGATAAACGCGTCCGCCCTGCCGCTCTCATGCGCGGGGCGATTTCATTTAGGGGCTAGGGAAGCCCCGGAGTGAAATTCTGGTGCGGGGAGAGGTGCCCGAGTGGCTAAAGGGGACGGACTGTAAATCCGTTGGCTTCGCCTACGCTGGTTCGAATCCAGCCCTCTCCACCATCCCCCCTTAGGCCTCTAAGCGTCGTTGTAGGCGCGCTCGCCGTGGTCGGTCAGGTCGAGGCCGATGCGCTCGCCGTCGTAGGTCGGGCGCAGGCCGATGGTCAGGTCGAGCACCAGGTAGATGATGGCCGAGCCGAAGCCGGACCACACCAGCGTCAGCAGGATGGCCTTGCACTGCGCGATCATCTGCGTGGCCATGTCGTAGGTGGCCACCGCCTCGCCCGGCCGCGTCACATAGTCGGCGACGCCCGTGCCGCCGAGGTGCGGGTTGACCAGCAGGCCGGTGCCGAGCGCGCCGATGATGCCGCCGATGCAATGGACGCCGAACACATCGAGGCTGTCGTCGTAGCCGAGCGCGCTCTTCACAGCGGTGCAGAAGAAGAAGCAGACGACGCCGGTGACGACGCCGAGCGCCAGCGCGCCCATCGGCCCGGCGAATCCGGAGGCGGGCGTCACCGCCACCAGGCCGGCGACGGCGCCGGTGGTGAGCCCGAGCAGCGTCGGCTTACCTTTGGTGGCCCACTCGGCGAACATCCAGGAGAGCGCCGACGTCGCCGTGGCGCCGAACGTGTTGCCCATGGCCAGCGCCGCCGTGCCGTTGGCCTCGAGGTTCGAGCCGCAGTTGAAGCCGAACCAGCCGACCCACAGCAGCGAGGCGCCGACCATCGCCAGACGTCAGGGAATGCGGCGGCATGGGCTCGCGCCCGTAGCCCACGCGCGGGCCCGAGGATCAGCGCGCCGACGAGCGCGGCGATGCCGGCATTGGTGTGCACGACGGTGCCGCCGGCGAAGTCGATGGCGCCCCATTGGAAGGCGAGGCCGGCATCGCGCAGGACCTGCGCCGAGGTGGCTCTGCGCGTCGATCTTGGCGAGGCCGCGAGGTCTGCGCCACCTCGCGCGCGGCGTTGGCGATGGCATCGGGGCCCGCCCAGTACCAGACCATGTGCGCGATGGGGAAATAGACGAACGTCACCCAGAGGATCATGAAGACGATCAGCGCGGAGAACTTCATGCGCTCGGCGAAGGCGCCGACGATCAGCGCCGGCGTGATGGCGGCGAAAGTCATCTGGAACCAGACGTAGGCGTACTCGGGCACATAGACGCCGTTGGAGAACGTCGCCGCTTCCGAGCTCGGCGTCACGCCGCGCAGGAATGCCTTCGACAGCCCGCCGATCCAGTCGTTGAACTGGCCGCCGTTGGTGAACGTGAGGCTGTAGCCGTAGAGCATCCAGAGGACGCACACGAGGCAGACGATCGTGAACACCTGCATCAGCATGCTGATGGCGTTCTTGGTGCGCACGAGGCCGCAGTAGAACAGCGCCAGGCCCGGGATGGTCATCAGCAGGACCAGCACGGTCGACAGCATCAGGAAGCCGTGTCGCCCTTGTCGGGCGCTGCCAGCGCCGCCGTCGGCGCGAGCGCGAGTGCAACGCTCAACGGCAAGCTTGTCGCGGACGATGCGTTGACCCGCAGCATCATCTTCGTCTCCCCCGAGGCGCGATCTGTCGCGCTGACATTAGCTGCGTGCGCGAACAGAAACGACACCCACCACTGCTCGCATTTGAGCACGCTGCTTTAAATGAAGTCAGCACAGCAACTTACCGCGGCCACAAATCGCACCTACGAATAGTTTTGCACATGCGAGAACGTTTTTCGTTACTGATTTCGATTGCACCATTCGTAGTGGGAAACGTCGTCTGCGATTTTTGCGACGCGCTGATGGGACAAACGGCATGGGGCGCCGTGACGAGCCAGAACTAGACGAGCTTTCGAAGCTGCTGCGGCGCCTCGAGACGATGGAGGTCTGCGCCCAAGCACGAGAGTGCGCGCAAAGCCGGAGCCGGACGAGGCGCAGCCGCAGCCCGAATATGTCGGCGCATTGCGCGGCGCCGCGCCCGCCAAGATCTCCGATGGCCGCAGCGGATCGTGCATACGATGCGCGTCCGTATCGGGCGCACGAGACACCAGCCGCCAGCCGAGAAGAGCGGGCGACTCGTCGAGCACCTCGGCAATCGTCATCGGTGCAGCGACGGCGGCCGCGGTGTCGTCGGTCATCGTTGCCGGACTGGTGCTGTGGACCAACGGCGGCCAGCAGAGCGACGGCGAGCGCCGGCTGACCTTCTACGCGCCGTCCGAGCCGGCTCGAACGCAACGTCCCGAGCCCGAGGGCGGCTGCGCCCGGCGGTTCGGCCCAGCACGGATACGTCGCCGCCGACGAATGCACAGGCGCTGTTGCAGCGCGCCGACGTCTACCTGCGCAGCGGCAAGCCCGGCGAGGCGCGGGTCGTGCTGGAGCAGGCCGCGCAGCTCGGCTCGGGCGTCGCCGCCCTGACGCTCGGCGCCATGTACGATCCGGGCCGTGCCACCCAATTCACCAATCTCGGGCTTAAAGCCGATCCGACGATCGCGCGTGTCTGGTACGAGCGCGCCAAGGATCTCGGCGTCGCCGAGGCAAACGACCGCTTGGCGGAACTCGCCGCGCGATGACGCAGTCGGGGTGATCGGGCCGCGGGGACGGATCGGCCCGATCACATAGTTAACGCCATTAGTTCGGAGTTGGCGCATGGGGGAAGGTTACATGAACGGCGCGCGTGCGCTTGGCCTCGGGCCGGCGGTGCGCGTGCCTCGGCCGCTCGAGCCCGAGGGCGTGGGCGCCGCGCTGGCGTCGGCGCAGAAGCAGATCGTCAACTGCGGGCGCTCGCTCGCCGGTCTCGTCGAGCCGGCCGGCCAGGCACTCATCGGCGAGGCGATCAACCGCCTCGACCAGCAGGTGTTCCGCGTCGCCGTCGTCGGGCAGATCAAGTCCGGCAAAAGCTCGTTCATCAATGCCTTCGTGCGCCAGCCGCGGCTGCTGCCGACCGACGTGACGCCGTGGACGACCACCGTCACGCACCTGCACTTCGGAGAGGCGGCGCCGGGATCAGCGCGGCCTCGTTCCAGTTCTTCTCCGCCGCCGAATGGCACGATCTCGCCAACGGCGACCGGCGCGTGCGCGAGCTGGTGCAGCGCCTGGATCCGAACTTCGAGCCGGATCTGCTGCGCCGCCACGTCGAAGCGATGAAGCAGCGCGCCGTCATGCGGCTGGGCGCCGATTTCGCCGAACTGCTCGGCAGCGCGCACAGCTTCGAGACCTTCAACACGGAGTTGCTGGCGCGCTACGTGTGCTCGGGCGACTTCGCCGGCAAGTCGACAGCTCGGCCAGTATGCCGACATCACCAAGCAGGCAGATCTCTATTTCGACCAGGGGCCGTTTGCCTTTCCCGTCACCCTCACCGACACGCCGGGCACCAACGATCCGTTCCTCATTCGCGACGAGATCACCCGCCGCAGCCTCGAATGCGCCGACCTCTACATCGTCGTGCTCACCGCGCGCCAGCCGCTGTCGGATGCGGACGTCAATCTCATGCGCCTCATGCACGGCCTGAACAGCGACCGCATCATCGTGCTTCGTCAACCGCGTCGATGACTTCGCCGACGTCGGTTACGACCTCGCCGAAGTGTTGATGTACGTCGAGCAGAAGCTGGAGGCCAACTTCCCGGGCGCGCGCATCCCAATCATCGCCGGCAGCGCCGCGTGGGCCAACGGCGCGCTCAAAGGGGACGATGAAACGCTCCACCGGCTGGTGCAGCGTTCCTCTTCGAAATACCTCTCGGATATGGGGCTCGTGCAACCGCGCGATTTGCAACCGGAGGCGCTGGGCGAGCCCGGCGTCCGCGAGCGGCTGCGCGGCGCGTTTTACGCCGCGTCTGGCCTTCCGGCGATGTATCGCGTCGTCGCCGAGTGCATGGGCTCCAGTCAGGCGGCGCTCACCCAGATGCAAACGGCGCGCTGGTTCGGCGACATGGCAAGCGCTAGTGCGAAGGCCGCGAACTTCGAGTTGGAATCTTCGCGCTCCGAGGTGCCCGCGGACGCGATGCGCGGTCGCCGACAAACGCATCGCGCTCGAGCGCGAGACGAGCGTGCTCGACGAGGTCGCCGCGAACGTTGAGCGATCGGCCAAGCACATCGAGACGCAATTCTCTGCCATCATTGGCGAGGAAATGATCGCGCTGCGTCGCGCATTGCAGGCCGTCGTCGACTTCCATGCCGCCAAGGAGCGTGACGTTCTTATCGCGACCCTCGAAGCAGGGCGGGCGCCGCCCACGTGGACGCTCGAAGGCGTCGCACTGCGGCGCGCGATGGCGGCGGAGTTCAAGGATTGCTTCGACGTCGCGGCGACGCGCGTGCTTGAGCTGCAGGGCAAGGTGGCGCCCGAGCTGGCGCGGCTCATGAGCCTGATCGCGCCGGAGATGGCGATGCCGGCCGAGCCCGAGAAGCGGCTTGCTGCTCATTCCGCCTCCGTCGATGGCGGCGCTCAGCCGGTTCGTCGCCTTGGACATCGAGGAATTCGTGGTGGACCTCGCTGTGGAAGGGCCGCACCTCCGTCAGCGCCTACGGGGAGCAGATCGAAAATCTGATCAAAACCGAGTTCCAGCCCGTCGCCGACGGTCTCGCCGAAACCGCTGAGCGCGTATTGACTACATACGCGATGACCTCGTCGAAATGGTCGTTCGGCCTTTGCGTCAACATCATTCAGGCCGTCACACGGCGGCGCGTGCAGTTGATCGGCAAGCTCGGCGGCGATGAGCGCATGCCTGCCGCCGGGAGCGGCGATCCGGCGCCCGAGCGCAAGCAACAGGTGCAGACCTTATCGGATCGGCTGAAGCGCTGTGGCGCCTTGAACCATCAATTTGAGATCATCGTGCATGATCTCGGCACGCGCCTGCAGCGGCAGCCGGAGATGGCACAATGAGTGGCAGCGCGCGTGAGTTTTTGACGACATTGCGAGACGCACGCGAGCAACTGGAAAGCTTGCGCCATTACGATCGTGCGCTTGCGGCCTGCGCCGCCGGCTTGGCGCGCATGGAGGGCGTTCTGGCGCGGCCGCCGCGCGTCGTCATCCTCGGCGAGGTCAACTCGGGAAAGACCTCGGTCGCCGATCTCCTGCTCGGTGTCGGACTGCTGCCTTCCAGCGTCGTTGCCAACACACGGCTACCGGTTCTCATTCGCTATGCGAAGGCGACGGCGCTCTACGCCGTCGGCAGCGACGCACGTTGGTTGCTCACGGACGAAGATCTCGACCGGCTACCGGCGGGCAGGGAGTTGAAGGCGCTCGAAATCGGCCTGCCCAGCGAACGTTTGACGGAATTCGAGATTCTCGACACACCGGCGCGGTCGGATTCCGCCGGCGTGAGCGTCGAAGGCGACATCCGCATTTGGTGCACGGTGGCGACGCGGGCCTGGACGGAGAGCGAGCGCGCCTTCTGGTCCGCGCTCCCCCCCGCAGCTGGCGTAACGCGCTTCTCGTCGCCACCCACAAGGACGCCCTTGAGGATGCCGGCGACGCGACAAAAATCGAGTGGCGCCTGCGCGCCGCGGCCGGGAACATGTTCCGCGACATCATGCTGGTGTCGGCGACCGACGCTGCGCAGTCGCGGCGCACCAACGGGCGCCCGTCCGATGCCAGCGCCATCACCCTGCTCGGACAAGTTCGCGTTTGGGCCGCCGAGATCCGTGAGCGGCGGGCGCGCAAGGCGGAAAGGATCGTGCGGCGGATCGCGCGCCTGACCTTCCATCAATTGGCACGCGCCTCGCTGAAGTCGGCTGAGGCCAAGATCCTCAGGGAATGGGAGACTGACCGTGCGCGGCTGCTCGACGGTATGGGCAGTCGGCAGAGCGACCCCGCCAACGCCATGCGCGAGCTGCTGCGGCGGTTCGCGCAATCCGTGGAGCTGGCCCGCCCCGGCAGCATCGAGCGCCGCAACGGCTGGCCCATCGCGGTCGATGCCGGGCACGGACGCCTCCTCCGGCCGCCGAAGCTTACGCCGCGCAAGGTGAAGCTGATCGCCGCCGACCTTACTGCGCTGCTGCGTTTAGAGCTGGCACGATCGGGTTTGCGCGATCCGACCCTCTTTGCCGACTATGTGGCCGCGCGGAAGGTCCTGCTGCCCCTCGCCCGGCTCGATGCCGAATTCGATGGCTTGGAGAGCGTGCTGGCATCGGCGCCCGACAACGACGTGCCCAGTGCCGGCGCGTCTTCCGATCAAGTGCTGTTAGCCCTGACACGCGCACGCTGAGCGCGGTCGGCAGCGCCACGCGTGCGGCGTTAAGTTCGGCGTCAACTTTTAGGCTGTTGGCGCGGCGGTTGGGCCGGAACGTCGCGCTCCGACCGCCACAGGCTCATCACCTTCAGCTTGATCTTCAGCGGCAGCGCGCGCCACGCCGCGCCCGCCGTGAACTCCTCGAAGGTGGCGCGGGGGTCCGCGTCCTTCGCGCTATCCTTCCGTTGCATGCCGTCCTGCTGGGTTCGATACTCACGCCTAGGCAACCACCGGTGCTGTAAGAAAGTTCCTGGCGGCGCCGGCGTTTGCGGCCGGGTGTGATGCGGACGCACAGCTAAAGCGCCGCAACTCCCGTCGGCGCGCTGACCACCAACGTGCATAGGCGTCGCCATCTGCCCGGCGGCCCCGAATGTAACCGTCGTTCTCCAACGCTTGTCACGGAGTTGCCATCGAAGGATGAGCCCATCGTTCCGTCCGGCTGCTAGAACAGCGGCTTGGGATGTGCGCACGAGGGGCCTCAATGTCGAACCTGCCGAGGGTTGTCACGATCATCGCGCTTGGCGTCGTAGGGGCGATGTCCGCGGGCTACTACGCGCTTACGGGCCAGAAGGGCTCCGACGGCGAGATCGTCATCGCGACGGGCGGGCTGCCGCACTACCAGGAATTGGGCGCTGCCTATCAGAAGGCGCTCGAGCCGTTTGGCGTGAAGATCATCCTGAAGCCGTCGGCGGAAGGTTTCGCCACGCTCAAAGGATTGGTCGCCGAGAACCCGGCGATCGACGCCGGGTTCGTCAAGGGCGGCCTCGTCGGCAGCATGCAAGGGCGCCTCGCCCGCAGCAAAGCGCAGGAGTGGCAGAGCAAGGAACTCGGCAAGCTGCGCTCGGTGGGTCGGCTCTTCTACGAGCCGGTCTGGGTGTTCGTGCGCACCGACGTGCCGGCCCAGAGCCTGCGCGACCTCAAGGGAAAGCGCGTCCTCACCGGCACCCGCGAGAGCGGCACACGGCGCATCGCCTCGCAGCTGTTGCGTGCCAACGGCATCGAAGTCTCGAAGGATGACCCCCTCTTCATCGAGGAGGACCTGGCGCCGGATGGCAATCAGCTCGTCGCCGGAAAAGCCGATGCGGCATTCCTCATCCAGCCGGCCGATGCCGAGCGAATCCAAAGCCTGCTGCACACGCCCGGCATCCGGCTGATGAACTTTGCAACCGAGGCCGACGCCTACGCCAATCGCTTTCCGGCGCTGACCAAGGTGATGCTCAACCGCGGCGCCGTCGAATTCGATCCGCTGACCCCGGCCGAGGACATTACGCTGCTGTCGACCAGCGTTGCGCTGGTGACACGTGCGGACCTCGAGCCGTCGCTGCTGACGCTGCTGTCGTTTGCGGTGATGAACAATCCGCGCTCCGCCTTCGATAAAGCGGGCGACCCGGTGCTGTTCTTCCGCCCCGGCACCTTCCCGCACATCAGCGACCCCGAGTACAGGGTCGCCGAGGAAACTCGCCAGCTCTTCAAGACCGGTGAGCTGCCCATCGCGTTGCGCTCCATCGCGCCTGCCGTGCACGAGGCAGGGTTCCCGTATTCTGTCACCGGCTTCATCGCCGATCACGGCGCCCAGACCGTGCTGTTGCTGATCCCGTCGCTGGTGATCCTCTTGCCGATGCTGAGGATCATACCAAGCGTCTACTCGTGGTCGGTGCGCCGGCGGTTGCTCTACTGGTACCGCCATCTCAAGGCGCTAGAGAAAAACCTCGACCATCCGGCGCAACAGGGCGAACTATCCGCCTTTCAGGCGGAGATCGAACGTATCGACGCAGGCGTGCGGCGCATCCGCTATCCGCTCAACTTCTCGGATCAATTCTATCATCTGCGGCTGCACATCGAACTCGTGCGCCAGAGGCTATTTCAGAAGCCGCAGGTCGTGCGCATAGCCGCTGAGTAGAGCGCGAAGGCGGTCAAGGGGCGGGGACGTCCGATGTCTTCGGGGCCACCAACGCATCGGCGTCGCTTTGCCCGAACTTGCCGAACTGCAAGGCGAGTGTCGGCAACACCAGCAGGTTGAGCGCCATCGACGTGGCGAGCCCGCCGACGATGACGAGCGCCATCGGACCCTCGATCTCGCGCCCCGGCTCATTCATGCCGACGGCCAGCGGCAACAGGCCGAGCGCTGTCACGATCGACGTCATGAGGATCGGCGCCAGACGGTCGCCGGCGCCGGCGATAGCCGCTTGCGGCCCCCACGGCGTGCCGTCGACGCCGACCATGTGCTCGTAGTGCGAGATCATCATGATCGAGTTGCGCAGCGTGATGCCGAACAGCGTGACGAAGCCGACCATCGAGCCGAGCGTCAGCACGCCGCCGGTGGCGAACACGGCTAGCACGCCGCCAACCATGGCGAAGGGCATGTTGGCGAGCACCAGCAGAACGTTGCGCGGGCTCCCGGTCACGACGATGAGCAGGATCAGGATGCCGAGCCCGGCGACGAGCGAGTTCATGACAGGTCGCGCTGCGCCTGGGCTTGGGCCTGCGCCGAGCCGGCGAACTCGAGATGCACGCCGGAAGGGAGCTGCAACTTCTTGTTCAGCGTCTCCTCGGCCTCGGCGACGAACGAGCTGACATCGCGTCCGATGACGTTGGAGGTCACGGCCTGCAGGCGTTGGCCGCCGAGATGGTCGACCTGATAGCGCCCGGCCGTCTGGAACACGTCGGCGATCTGCTTCAGCAGCACGAAGTTGCCGGCGCGCGTGCGCAAGCGGAAGATTGGCGACGTTGGCGACGTTCTCGCGGCTTTCCTTGTCGAGGATGGCGATGACGTTGAAGACGCGGCTGCCTTCGTAGGTCTGCCCGACGATGTCGCCCTGGTAGGCGGTGCGCAGCACGTTCAGCACCTCGACCGTATCGAGGCCCCAGCGTTCGAGGTCGGCCTTGCGCGGGCGGATGGTGAGCTGCGGCAGGCCGGGCGGCGACTGCAGCTGCACTTCCGTGGCGCCTTCGATTCCGTTCAGCTCCTGCGCCACCTCCTTCGCCGTGGCGTCGAGCTCGTTGAGGTCGTTGCCGTAGATGTTGACGATGACCGAGGCGGTGTAGCCGGACAGGGATTCCTCGACGCGCTCGGTGAGAAACGGCTTCAGCGCGAAGTTGACGCCCGGGAAGCCGGCCAGCACCTTGCGCATCTCGATTTGCGCCTCCTCGGACTGCGCGCCGGAGAGCCCGCGCGTCAGGTCGACCTCGAACTCGCTGTAGTGCGTGCCCCAGGTATCGTCGGCCTGCTCGGCGCGGCCGATGCGCTGCGAGACGACGCTGACGAACGGCAATTTGAGCAGCGCCTCGGTGACGAGCGTGCCGATGCGCTGGGACTCGGCGATCGAGGTGCCGGGCACGGCCGCCATATGCAGCGTGAAGTGGCCTTCCTTCAGCTCGGGCAGGAATCCGGCGCCGAAGAACGGGACCGCCGAACAGCCGACGACGGTGAACAGGAAGGCGGCAGCTAATGTCGTACGCGGGTGCGCGACGATCTTCGTCAGCATGCGTCTCGTAATGGCCGCGCAGCCAGCGCGTGACCGGCGGGTCGGCCGCTGCCCGATCGTCCGCGGCGGTCGGGTTCTTCGGGAAGAGCAGCATGCATAGCGCCGGCGTGACGATCATCGCCACGGCGAGCGAGGCGAGGATGGCGAGCACGTAGGCGAGGCCGAGCGGGGCGAAGAAGCGCCCGGCGAGCCCCGGCAGCATGACGACCGGCAAAAACACGAGAATGACGGCGAAGGTCGCGTAGACGACGGAGCCGCGCACCTCGAGCGAGGCGTCGACGATAACCTGGCCGATGGGAAGCGGATTGGCGCTGCGACGGTTCTCGCGCAGGCGCCGGGAGATGTTCTCGACGTCGATGACGGCGTCGTCGACCACCTCGCCGATGGCGATGGCAAGGCCGCCGAGCGTCATTGCGTTGAGCGTTGCGCCGAGCGCATTCAGAACGACGACCGCTGCCAGCAGCGACAGCGGGATGGCGACCGATGAGATGGTTGCCGTCCGCAGGTCGTAGAGGAAAAGGAACAGCACGACGACGACGAGCACGCCGCCGAGCAGCAGCGACTGCTGCACGTTGCGAGTCGAGATGGCGATGAAGTCGGCTGGCCGGAACAGGTCGGCGCGCATCTCGACGCCTTCCTTTTCGATCGACGGCCGCAAGTTCGCCAGCACCCGCTCGATGCCCTCGGTAACGTCGATGGTGTTGGCGCCGAGCTGGCCGGACACGAGCAACACGACGCCCGGCTTGCCCATGATGGTGGCGCCGCCGATTGGCGGCTCGGGCGCGTTGAGGACGTCGGCCACATCCTTTAGCAGAACGCTCGAGCCGTTGGCGCTCGTCACCACCGTGCGCGCGATGTCGGCCGGGTCGATCGACTGGCCTTCGGACTGGAAGACGATGCGCTGGTTGGCGGTCTCGATGAAGCCGGCGCCGGTGATGGCGGTGGCCTTGCGCGCCGCGGCCAGCACGTCCTCCATCGATAGGCTGAAGCGCAACAGCTGGTCGGGGCGGATCTGGATTTGCAGCGAGCGGATGTCGCTGCCGAACACGGCGACCTTGGCGACGCCCGGCACGGCGAGCAGGCGCTGGCGCAGCGTCCAGTCGGCGATGGTGCGCATATCCATCAGCGATCGCGTCTGCGACGTCAGTCCGAGGACCAGCACAGTGCTCGATGAGGAGGTCAGCGGGGTAATGGTGGGCGGCGGGATGTTGGCCGGCAGCTCCTGGGCCGCTTCCGCCAGTCGCTCGGAAACCACTTGGCGATCGCGGTAGATATCTGTGTGGGCCTGGAAGATGATGGTGATGACCGACAGGCCCTGGATCGACACCGAGCGAAGAGTTTCCACGCCCGGCACGCCGTTGACGGCGTTCTCGATCGGTTGCGTGACCAGCACTTCGACCTGCTCAGCCGTCAGCCCCGGCGCCTCCGCCTGGATGCCAACCTGCGGCGGTGCGAACTCGGGAAAAACATCGTACTTCGCCTGCATGAGCGAGATGGCGCCGTAGCCGAGCAGCAGGAATGCGAGCGCTACGACGACGCCACGGAAGCGGACGGCAAAGCGGATGACGGCGGCCTGAATGCCGCGGTGCGCATCGGGCACGTCTTGCGGCGGCGGCATCAATCGTCTCCGCCGACCTGGATTTGCGAGCGAAACTCCTCCGACAAGAGGAGCTGCGCCCCGGTAGTGACGATGCTGCTCGCCCGCGTTGAACAGGTTCGCCGGAACGACGAATCCGGCTTCCTTCTCGGCCGGCATGTCGGTTGGAATCTCGTGCCGGCTGAAGCTGTCCTCAGTGAGCCGGCGGTAAACCCAGGCGCGGCCCGCCCACCAGACCACCGCTGCGGGGGGCACGATCACGCCGTCAACAGGAGCGCCATTGGCGAGAAATGCGCGGACGTTCATTCCCGGCAGCACGCCGCTGCTGGCGCCGGCGGCGTAAAAAAAGCTAATGCCTTGGATGCGCGGATCTGCACGCGTGGCAGGCGAGATATACCTCACCTCGGCGCGCCGCGAGCTGCCCGCGACCTCGACGGAGGCCTCGTTGGGAACTTGATCGAGGTGGACGCCCGGCGGCAGTGTAATCTGCAGCAGGAACTCGGTGCGCTCGATCAGCCGCGTGATCAATCCGCCGTCGACCACCATCGAATTGCCGATGACCGGTCCCCACTCCTGCATGGCGGTGGCGCGCAATGTGCGCACCATCGACTGCGCAGCCTCGACGGCAGCCCGGTCCGCGATCACCGCGGCTTCGGTCGTCTGCACCTGCACGAGATTGCCGATGCTCTTGGCATAGAGAGCTTGCGCACGCGTGAAGGCCGGCTGCGAGGCGGCGAGCCTGGCGCGCGCCGTGTTGAGCTGCGAGACGGCGGCGACGTAGTTCGTGTTGAGCGTGGTCAGCGTGGCAAGGTCAAGGACGGCGCCGTAAGCGCGGACCTGGTCTTGATACTTGGCCGGGTGCAGATCCACCATCTGCAGCCCGATCGCGTGCTGCGCTTCTTCGTCGAGGGTGATGATGGGCTCGCCCCGCTCGGGCATTTTCACGCGCAGCGGCGGCTTGATTGGCTCTTCGCGCTCGGCTTCCTGCGCGGCCTCCTCGCGCCCTTCGACGAAACCGCCGACGACCACGGCGGTGACGCCGCAGACTAACGCAACGCCGACGAGAGCCAGCAATAGGCTCCGCCCCTTGGGTACAGACTTCATGCCACGCTCTAGTCCGGCCCCATTGCGGGGCTCTGTTTGTGGACGCAACTAAGTAACGTTATTGCTGGGATGGCAAGCGCTTATCGGCAGCGCGCCGCGTTCGGGCGAGCCGTGTTGCATAGAGGTTAAGGGGCTGCCGCTGACGGTTGGCTGACGTCAGACTTCTTCGGCTTCTTGCGGCACGGTGAAGCCGCCTTCGGCGACCATGCGCGAGAATACTCCGGTGCCGCGGGCAAGGGCCTCGAAGCGGCCGCGCTCGACGATGCGTCCATTGTCGAAGACCAGGATCTCGTCCGCGTCGGCGACGGTCGAAAGGCGGTGGGCGATGATGAAGGTCGTGCGTCCCTCGCGCAGCCGGTCGAGCGCCCGCTTGATGCGCGCCTCGGTCGAGGCGTCGAGCGCGCTCGTTGCCTCATCGAGAATCAGGATCGGCGCATCCTTGAGGATGGCGCGGGCGACGGCGATGCGCTGGCGTTCTCCGCCCGACAGCGAGGCGCCGCGCTCGCCGATGACGAAGTCGTAGCCGCCGGGTTTGCGCGAGATGAAATCGTGCGCTTCGGCGAGGCGCGCGGCCTGCTCGACTTCCGCGAGGGTCGCGCCGGGGCGGCCGATGGCGATGTTGTCGCCGATAGACCGGTTGAATAGGCCCGCGTCCTGGAAGACGACGGCGATCGAGTGGCGAAGGGAGGCGAGCGTCACGTCGGCGATGTCGTGTCCGTCGACGAAAACCTGCCCCTTGTCCGGCACGCGCAGCCTTTGCAGCAGGGACAGCGTCGTCGTCTTGCCGGATCCGGTGGGGCCGACCAGCGCCACCGTGCGGCCCGGTTTGGCTTCGAACGTGAGATCGAAGATGCCTTGGGCGGTTCCGGGAAACTGGAAGCTGACGTCGGCGTAGCGGACGGCGCCTTTGACTGCTGGCAGCGCTTGTGCGTCCGGCTTCTCGACGACGGCCTCGGACTCATCGATGAGATCGAAGTAGCCCTGGAGCAGCGGCGCGCGGCGATGGATGGCGGTGACGAAGCCAGTCACTTGATCGAGCTTGCCGATGAGCAGGCCGGCGAAGGCGACAAAGGAGACGATCTCGCCGACAGTCAGCTCGCCGCGGCCCGCGAGCACTGCGCCTGTCGCCAGCACGGCGACCATGGTGATGGTGGCGGCTGAACGCTGCAGCACGGTGAGGAGGCCCCACCAGGTGAGCACGGGATACTGTGCGGCCAGCAAATCGCTCATCACCGTGCGCATCGCATCGGATTCCAGCTTCAGCCGCGTGAAGCTCTGCACCACCGTGACGTTGGAAATGACGTCGCCGACGCGGCCGTAGACGGCGGAATTGTAGCGCTCGACGTTGGCCTGCCCGCTGCGAGTCTTGCGCATGACGACGGCGTTCATGACGACATAGGCGGCGGCGAGCAGCCCAAGGATGCCCGCCATGCGCGCGTCCATGCTGATCGCGGTCGGCACCAGCAGCACGATGCCAACGAGCGCGGTGAGTTGTTCGCGCATGGCCCCGAGCCACAGCCAGAACAATCCGTCGGTGCCCTGCAGGATCGAGCGGACGACGGCGCCGGACCCGCGCTCGGCGTGATAGCCGGCGGGGAGCGTCATGGCGCGCTCGAAGGCGTCGGCCATGGCGGCGAGATGGCGGCGGTGGGCGAGCCGATCGGCGAAGACCGCGACGCCGGCCCCGGCCAGAATCCCAAACAGGCCCAGAAAAGCCCAGAGGGCGATATAGGGAAAGGCCGCCTCGCCGCGCGACAGCGTATCGACGACCCGGCCAAAGAGGATAGGCTCGGCCAGCTGAATAATGCCGATGGTCACGGAGGCGAGCGCCAGGACGCTTGCCAAGCCCCGCTCGGCCGCCAGCATGCCGAGCGCGCGTCTATAAAGCCGGAAGAGATCCATGGCCCCGCTTTTCGTCTCCGGCCGCCAGACTAGTGCCTTGCTTGGGCTGGTATAGTCGCATCAACCATCATTTTTCTTAACCCGTGGAACGGATCGAGGTCACGCCCGTTTTGGTGCCGGGTGAGTGGGCGTTCTTCGGCGCCAAGCCCGATCCGCCGTTGCTCTGGGAGGGGCTCAATGGAAGACGAAGTGATCAATTCCGTACGTGACGAGGCACACGCGGAACCGGCCGCCCACCCACACCAAAACGGATCTGCCGAAGGCGCCGAGTTGCGCGAGCTTCTGGCCATTCTGGGCGCCGTGCGGGGCGGCGATTTTTCCGTCCGCTTGCCGGCGGACTGGGACGGCCTTTGGGGCAAAGTCGCCGATACCTTCAATGACATCGTCGCTTCCAACGAGCGGATGTCGCAGCAACTGGACCGTGTCGGGCAGGTCGTCGGCCGCGAAGGCAAGACCAAGCAGCGCGTCCGCATCGGTTCCGCCGCCGGGGCCTGGGGCGGCATGGAGACCTCGATCAACCAGCTGATCGACGATCTCCTGTGGCCGACCACGGAAGTCACCCGCACAATCCGCGCCGTCGCCCAGGGCGACCTTCTGCAGACCATGCGTCTCGACGTCGACGGCCGCCCACTCGAAGGCGAGTTCCTCCGCTCCGCCACGATCGTTAACACGATGATCAAGCAGCTCTCCGTGTTCACATCCGAGGTGACGCGCGTCGCGCGCGAGGTCGGCACCGACGGCAAGCTCGGCGGCCAGGCGCAGATCAGCGAGGTGACGGGCGTCTGGAAAGACCTCACCGAGAGCGTCAACTCGATGGCCAACAACCTGACCGCTCAGGTGCGCAACATCGCCGAGGTGACCATCGCGGTCGCCATGGGCGACTTGTCGAAGAAGATCACCGTCGACGTGCGCGGCGAGATCCTGCAGCTGAAGGAAGCCATCAACACGATGGTGGATCAGCTGCGCTCGTTCGCCGCCGAGGTGACGCGCGTGGCGCGCGAGGTCGGCACCGAAGGCCGCCTCGGCGGCCAGGCCGTCGTGCCGGGCGTCGCCGGCACGTGGAAGGACTTGACCGACAACGTCAACCTGCTCGCGGCGAACCTCACCACCCAGGTGCGCAACATCGCCGAGGTGACGACCGCCGTCGCCCGCGGCGACCTTTCGCGCAAGATCACCGTGGACGTGAAGGGCGAAATCCTCGAGCTGAAGAACACTATCAACACCATGGTCGATCAGCTCAACGGCTTTGCCGGCGAGGTGACGCGCGTTGCGCGCGAGGTCGGCACGGAAGGCAAGCTCGGCGGCCAAGCGCAGGTGCCGGGCGTCGCCGGCACGTGGAAAGATTTGACCGACAACGTCAACTCGATGGCGTCGAACCTGACCAACCAGGTGCGCAACATCGCCGAGGTGGCGACCGCCATAGCCGGCGGCGACTTGTCGAAGAAGATCACCGTCAACGTCAGCGGCGAAATCCTGCAGCTGAAGGAGACCATCAACACGATGGTCGATCAGCTCAACGGCTTTGCCTCGGAAGTGACGCGCGTTGCCCGCGAGGTGGGCACCGAAGGGCGCCTCGGCGGCCAGGCCGTGGTGCGCGGCGTTGCCGGCACGTGGAAGGACCTCGACCGACTCGGTGAACTCGATGGCGTCGAACCTCACCACCCAGGTTCGCAACATCGCCGAAGTGTCGACCGCCATCGCCAACGGCGACTTGTCGAAGAAGATCGCCGTCGATGTGCGCGGCGAGGTGCTGGAGCTGAAAGAGACCATCAACACCATGGTCGATCAGCTCAACGCCTTCGCCGGCGAGGTGACGCGCGTCGCGCGCGAAGTTGGCACCGAAGGCAAGCTCGGCGGCCAGGCCGTGGTGCGCGGCGTTGCCGGCACGTGGAAGGACCTCACCGACAGCGTCAACTCGATGGCTTCGAACCTCACCGGCCAGGTGCGTAACATCGCCGAGGTGGCGACCGCCGTCGCCTTGGGCGACTTGTCGAAGAAGGTGTCGGTCAACGTCAGCGGCGAAATTCTGCAGCTGAAGGAGACCATCAACACCATGGTCGATCAGCTCAACGCCTTTGCCGCCGAGGTGACCCGCGTGGCGCGCGAGGTCGGTACGGAAGGTAAGCTGGGCGGCCAGGCGCAGGTGCCGGGTGTCGCCGGCACGTGGAAGGATTTGACGGACTCGGTCAACTCGATGGCCGGCAACCTCACCGACCAGGTGCGCAACATCGCCGAGGTGGCGACCGCCATCGCCGGCGGAGACCTTTCGCGCAAGATCACCGTCGACGTGCGCGGCGAGATCCTGCAGCTGAAGGAAACGCTGAACACGATGGTCGATCAGCTCAACCGCTTCGCGGGCGAGGTGACGCGCGTGGCGCGCGAGGTCGGCACCGAAGGGCGTCTGGGCGGCCAGGCCAACGTGCCGGGCGTCGCCGGCACATGGAAGGACCTCACCGACAACGTCAACCTGCTCGCCGGCAACCTCACGACCCAGGTGCGCAACATCGCGGACGTGACCACGGCCGTTGCCCGCGGCGACTTGTCGAAACGCATCACCGTCGACGTGAAGGGCGAGATTCTCGAGCTGAAGGCGACCATCAACACGATGGTCGATCAGCTCAACGGCTTTGCTTCCGAAGTGACGCGCGTGGCGCGCGAGGTCGGTACGGAGGGCAAGCTCGGCGGCCAGGCGCAGGTGCCGGGCGTCGCCGGTACGTGGAAGGACCTCACCGACAACGTCAACTTCATGGCCTCGAACCTGACTGCCCAGGTGCGCAACATCGCGGAGGTGGCCACCGCCATCGCCGGCGGCGACCTGTCGAAGAAGATCACAGTCGACGTGCGCGGCGAGATCCTGCTGCTCAAAGAAACCCTGAACACCATGGTCGAGCAGTTGCGCTCGTTCGCCGCCGAGGTGACACGCGTCGCCCGCGAGGTGGGCACAGAGGGCAAGCTCGGCGGCCAGGCCGTGGTGCCAGGCGTCGTCGCCGGTACTTGGAAGGACCTCACGGACTCGGTCAACTCGATGGCCGGCAATCTCACCGGTCAGGTGCGCAACATCGCCGAGGTGACGACGGCCGTCGCCCGCGGCGACCTTTCGCGCAAGATCACGGTGGACGTGAAGGGCGAGATCCTCGAGCTGAAGAACACCATCAACACGATGGTCGATCAGCTCAACGGCTTCGCCGGCGAGGTGACGCGCGTCGCCCGCGAGGTGGGCACGGAAGGCAAGCTCGGCGGCCAAGCGCAGGTGCCCGGCGTCGCCGGCACGTGGAAGGACCTGACCGATACCGTGAACGTCATGGCCGCCAATCTCACGGAGCAGGTGCGCGGCATCGTGAAGGTTGTGACTGCCGTCGCCGAGGGCGACCTCAAGCAGAAGCTGACCGTGAAGTCGAAGGGCGAGGTTGCGGCGCTCGCCGAGACCATCAACGACATGACCGACACGCTCGCCATCTTTGCCGATCAGGTGACGACGGTGGCGCGCGAGGTGGGCGTCGAAGGTCGCCTCGGTGGTCAGGCCAACGTGCCGGGCGCGGCGGGTACGTGGAAAGATCTCACCGGCAACGTCAACCTGCTGGCCGACAACCTCACCAACCAGGTGCGTGCCATCGCCGAAGTGACGACGGCCGTGACCAAGGGCGACTTGACGCGCTCTATTCAGGTGGACGCACGCGGCGAGGTCGCCGAGCTCAAAGACTACATCAACACCATGATCGGCAACTTGCGTCTCACGACGGACCGAAACACCGATCAGGATTGGCTGAAGACGAACTTGGCGCGTTTCACGGGCATGCTGCAAGGCCAGCGCGATCTGGCGACGGTCGGCAGCGTGCTGTTGTCGGAGCTGGTGCCGCTCGTACGCGGCCACCAGGGTGTCATCTATCAGATGGTGACGGAGGGAGGCAGCGCCCACCTGAAGCTGCTGGGGAAGTACGCTGATCACCCTGAGCGCGGCTATCCCGCCGCGATTGGCCTCGGCGACGGTTTCATCGGCCAATGCGCCATCGAGAAACGCCGCATCCTCATCACCGATATTCCCGCCAACTCGGTCCGGGTCGGGCCCGCTCTAGTCGAAGCGCTGCCGCGCAACATTGTCGTACTGCCGATCATCTTCGAGGAGCACCTGAAGGCGGTGATCGCCGTTGCCTCGCTGCACGACTTCGACCAGGCACACCTGAGCTTCCTTGAGCAGCTCACGGCCAGCATCGGCATCGTCTTGAACTCTATCGAGGCGACGATGCAGACCGAAGGCCTGTTGAAGCAGAGCCAGGAACTCGCCGGCGAGCTTCAGGTGCAGCAGAAAGAGCTGCAGAAAACGAACGAGCAGCTGGAGCAGAAGGCGCAGCAGCTCGCCGAACGCAATGTCGAAGTGGAAGCCAAGAACCAGGAGATCGAGCACGCCCGCCGCGCCCTAGAGGAGAAGGCGACGGAGCTGGCGCTGACTTCGAAGTACAAGTCGGAATTTCTCGCCAACATGTCCCACGAGCTGCGCACGCCGCTCAACTCGATCCTCATCCTCGGTCAGCAGCTGAGCGAGAACGCCGACCGAAATCTGTCGGACAAGCAAGTTGAGTTCGCCCGCACCATCCACGGCGCCGGGAGCGACCTCTTGAACCTCATCAGCGACATCCTCGATCTGTCTAAGATCGAATCCGGTACCGTCTCGGTGGACGCCGAGGAGCTCTACCTGTCGAACCTGCTGGATACGGTGGCGCGGCCGTTCCGGCACGAGGCCGAAGGGCGCAACCTGTCGTTCGAGCTCGAGCTCGATCCGAGCTTGGGCCGCAGCATCGTCACCGACAGCAAGCGCTTGCAGCAGGTGCTGAAGAACCTACTCTCCAACGCCTTCAAGTTCACGGAGAACGGCGGCGTTCGCCTCACCGCATCGGCCGCTGCTGCCGGTTGGAATCCGGAACATCCAGTTCTCAGCAACGCTTCGAGCGTAATCGCCTTCGAGGTGGCCGATAGCGGCATCGGCATCCTGCCCGAAAAGCAGAAGATCATTTTCGAGGCGTTCCAGCAGGCGGATGCTTCGACCAGCCGCAAGTACGGCGGCACAGGCCTTGGCCTGGCCATTAGCCGCGAGCTGGCGACGCTGCTCGGCGGCGAGATCCAGCTTCGCTCGACACCGGGTATGGGTTCGACGTTCACGCTGTTCCTGCCGCAGAACTATATCGGGCCGTCGACGGCGGCAGTCGACTTGGAGCCGAGTGCGCGGCAGAGATCGTTCGAAGCTCAACTGCGCGCGCCCGAGCGTACGGTCGAATCCATCGCTGACGACCGCGACAACCTCAATCCGGGCGAGTCCGTGCTCCTGATCGTCGAGGACGACCCGCACTACGCGCGCATCCTCTTGGATCTGGCGCACGACAACGGCTTCAAGGCGCTGATCGCGCAGCGCGGTGCAGAGGCGCTGGCGCTGGCGACCGAGTTCAACCCGAACGCCGTGTCGCTCGACGTCTTCCTGCCTGACATGCTCGGCTGGAGCGTCCTTAGCCAATTGAAACAGAATCCGCTGACGCGCCACATCCCGGTGCAAATGATCACGCTGGACGAAGACCGCCAGCATGGCCTCGCACAGGGCGCGTTCTCGTTCCTGACCAAACCGACGACGGTCGACGGCCTGCGCGAGGCGTTGACGCGCATCAAGGATTTCAGCGTTCCGCGGCGCAAGCAGTTGCTCGTCGTCGAGGACAATCCCGCCGAGCAGCTCGGCATCCGCGAGCTTCTGTATCATGACGATATCGACATCTCGACGGCGTCGGGGGGTGCGGAAGCACTCGAATTCCTGCGCAACAACACGTGCGACTGCGTCGTGCTCGATCTCAAGCTTCCGGACATGTCGGGCTTCGATGTGCTGGCACAGCTGAGCAGGGATGAGGCGTTGTCCGATATTCCGGTCGTGGTGTTTACGGGGCGCGAGCTTTCCGCCGAGGAGGATGCGCGCCTGCACACCATGGCGCGCAGCGTCGTCGTCAAGGGCGTCGAGTTGCCGGAACGGTTGTTGGATGAGACGGCGCTGTTCCTGCACCGCGTCGTCGGCGATCTTCCACAAGAAAAGCAGCGCATGCTGGAGCGCCTGCATGAATCCGACGAGGACATCGTCGGTCAGACTGTGCTGCTTGTGGACGACGACGCGCGGAATATCTTTGCGCTGAGCAGCGTTCTGGAACGCCGCGGCATGAATGTGGTCACGGCCACGACGGGTAAGGAGGCGATCGAGAGCCTTGCGAAGACGCCCGATGTCGCCATTGTGCTGATGGACATCATGATGCCGGAGATGGATGGCTACCAGACCATGCAGGTCATCCGCGAAGAGGGGAAATGGCGGCGGTTGCCGATCATCGCGCTGACCGCGAAGGCCATGAAGGGGGACCGCGAAAAGTGTCTGCAAGCGGGCGCATCCGATTACTTGGCGAAGCCGGTGAACACCGAACAGTTGCTCGCCGCGCTGCGCATGTGGCTGCACCGGTAGGGCTGGCGGGGGTGAGCATGCGCGAACCAGTCAACATCCTTCTCGTCGACGATCAGCCGGCGAAGCTGTTGAGCTACGAGGTGATCCTCGGCGAGCTCGGCGAGAACCTCATTAAGGCGAACAACGCCAGCGAAGCGCTGGGTGCGCTGCTGAAGACTGACGTTGCAGTTGTGCTCGTCGACGTATGCATGCCCGATCTCGACGGCTTCCAGCTGGCGGAGATGATCCGCGGGCATCCGCGCTACGAGAAGACCGCGATCATCTTCATCTCGGCTATCCAGGTCACCGACCTCGACCGCATTCGCGGCTACAAGTCGGGCGCCGTCGATTACGTGCCGGTGCCGGTGATCCCGGAGATCCTGCGCGCCAAGGTACGCATCTTCACGGAGCTGTACCGTAAGAACCGGCAGCTCGAAGAGCTCGCGGCAGATTTGGAGCGGCGTGTCGCCGAGCGCACCGGCGAGCTCGAGAGGTCCAATGCCCGGCTGCAGGAAAGCGAGGAGCGGCTACGACAAGCGCTGACCGCCGCAAGCATGGGCACCTGGCGCCGCAATCTCGAGACCCAGGTCAGCCAGCGCGACGCCAACTTCAACGCCATCATGGGATTGCCGGCGGTCGAATTCCACGACCTCGGTGACGGAGCGGCTGGAGGAGATACATCCCGAGGACCGCGACGCCGCAGCCGATGCCTGGATGCAGGCGGTTGAAGCGCGGGGCGTCTACGAAGCGGAGTTCCGCATCAAGCGTCGCGACGGCGCCATCCGCTGGGTGCGCGATCAAGGCCGCTTCGTTGCTGGTGAAAACGGCCAGCCGAACTTCCTGGCCGGCCTTACGCTCGACATCACCGAGCGCAAGAAGGCCGAGGAGGCACAGTCGCTGCTCATTCAGGAGCTCAATCACCGCGTCAAGAACATGCTGACGACGGTGCAGGCGATCGCTCTGCAGAGCCTCAACGGACCACGTGGCGCGGATAAGGAGCGTTTTCTTTCACGCATACACGCGTTGGCGACTTGTCATAATCTGCTTACGCGCAGTAGCTGGGAGGGCGCGCATCTGCGCGATATCCTCGACAGCACCTTCGCGCCGCATCACAACCAGCAGGCCGCCGCCCGCATCTCGCTGACGGGCCAGGATACGCTACTGTCGTCGCGCGATGCGCTGTCGGTGACGCTGGCGCTGCACGAGCTGGTCACCAACGCCGTCAAGCACGGCGCTTTCGCCAACGGCGAAGGCCGCATCCAGCTTTCATGGAAGGTCGAGCCGTCCCCCTCCGCCGCCAAGCTGCATCTGGCTTGGAGCGAGGAGGGCGGCCCACCGGTAACGGCACCAAAACACAAAGGCTTCGGATCGCGTTTGCTCAGCTCGCTGGCAGCGCAATCGGGAGCGGCCTATTCGTGCGAGTACCCGAGCACCGGCTTTAAATGCGAGCTGGCGCTCCCATTAGAGAAAAGAGCATGACAGAAGCGCTGACAGGCAAGCGCGTGCTGGTCCTCGAGGACGAGCCGCTTATCGCGATGGTTCTGGTTGATATCCTAGAGGAGGCCGGCTGCACCGTGGTCGGTCCGGCGCACGATGCCATTCAGGCGGCGAAGTTGATCGCCGAGAGTGAGATCGACGTGGCCGTCCTCGACGTCAACCTCGGGTCCGGCCATACATCGGCTTCCATCGCCGACTCCTTGAAAGGTTCTGGCACGCCCTTCATCTTCGCGACGGGCTACGGCGAGATGGGCTTGCGCAGCTCCGACCGCGAGCAGTTGCGCGTCGACAAGCCGTACTTCGCCCCGACCATTCTCGCCACCGTTGCCGCTGCGCTCAAGGCCGCGGCCTGACGATCAGTCCCGCGTCGGAGTACTCGTCGACGCGCTTGTGTGTCTCTGGCACGAATCAGCACGCCGATGACGACCGTCGCCGCGGCGATGATGACGGGATACCAGAGCCCGGAATAGATGTCGCCGGTCGATGCGACGATGGCGAACGACGTCGCCGGCAGCAGCCCGCCGAACCATCCGTTGCCGATGTGATAGGGCAGCGACATGCCTGAGTAGCGGATGCGCGTCGGGAACAGCTCGACGAGCGCCGAAGCGATCGGCCCGTACGTCATCGCCGCGAACATGATCAGCAGCATCAAAATGCCGATGATCGTCAGCTTCTGCGCGCTCCAGATGTCGAACACGCGTGCGACGTTGGCGAGGCCTGCGGCCGGGTCGATGGGAATTTTCACTGTCTCGGGGTGTCCGGGCGTCGGATAGCCCTCCGCCTTCAACGCGGCGGCAAGCTTGACGGAGAAGTCCGCAGCGTTGGCGACCAGCGGCTCGGCCTTGCCGATGCGCACGCAGAGCGACGCTGCCGGCCGGAGCGTTCTCGTTGCGGTAATGGACGGCGCGCTTGGCCAGCTGCGACTTGGCGATGTCGCACGAGGTCGAGAATTTGACGCTGCCGGTCGGGTTGAACTGGAACGAGCAGTCGGCCGGGTCGGCGGCGACTGTCACAACGGTAGCGCTCTGCGCGCGATAGAGCGCCGGGTTGGCGGTGCGCGTCAGGTGCTCGAACAACGGGAAATAGGTGAGCACCGCCAGCGCGCAACCGCCGAGGATCAGCGGCTTGCGGCCGACTCTGTCCGACAAGCTGGCGAAGGCGACGACGAAGCCGACGCCCGCGATCAGCGCCCAGGCGACGAGCACGTTGGTGGTGAACTGATCGACCTGCAGAATGTTCTGGATGAAGAACAGCGCGTAGAAGTGCGCCGTGTACCAGACGACGGCCTGCCCGGCGACGAGCCCGAACAGGGCGATGAGGCCGATCTTGATGTTGCGCCACTCGCCGAACGCCTCGCGCAGCGGCGCCTTCGATGCCGCGCCCTCCGCCTTCATGCGCTGGAAGGCCGGGCTCTCCTGCATCTGCAGGCGCACGTAGAGCGAGATGATGAGCAGGATGGCGGACAACAGGAACGGGATGCGCCAACCCCAGGACTTGAAGGCGCTGACGCTGGTGCCGTCCGGCTGCACCACGGGCGGGAACGAGGCGTCGAGCGCAATCTGCGTGAACATGATGACGATGAGCGACAGCAGCAGCGCCAGCGTCGGCGTCGTATTGACCCAACTGGTGAAGAAGCCGCGCTGGTTCTGCGGCGCGTGCTCCGCGACGTAGACGGCGGCGCCGCCATACTCGCCGCCGACGGCGAGGCCCTGCAGCATGCGCAGCACGATGAGCGCGATGGGAGCTGCGACGCCGATGGTGTGATAGCTCGGCAGCAGGCCGACGAGGAAGGTCGCCGCACCCATCAGAACGACGGTGACGACGAACGTGTACTTGCGTCCGACGATGTCACCCAGGCGCGCCGAAGATGATGGCGCCGAACGGCCGCACGATGAAGCCGGCGGCGAACGTCAGCAGCGCGAAGATGGCCTGCTGCGTCTCGCTGTAGGCGGCGAAGAACTGCGCGCCGATGATCGTGGCCAGCGCGCCGTAGAGATAGAAATCGTACCACTCGAACACGGTGCCGGCGGAGGAGGCGATGATGACCTTGCGCTCTTCACGCGTCAGGGCGCGGCGGCGTTCAACGGGTGCTTCGACTGCCATGGCGCCTTTGTTGTCCCCCGGGTTCGTTGGCGTGCCCGTGCGTGCAACAGCGGCGCGCCGCTCGAATAACGGCAGTTCCGGGAAATAAGCAATTGCAAGAAGCGGACGGCGGCGAGGCGGGCGTTTGGTCGCGGGCGCGGCCTGCGAACGATAGCAAATATTCTTCGTTAGACGCCGGTCACATTGAACGTATGAAATGACTACGCCCCGGGGGGCGATCAACGCGACAAGTCCCGGTGCTTTGACGACGGCCGCGCGGCCGCGCCCGCGCGGAGAGGAACTAATTTTGTCAGGAGACCAAGAATGCGACGCACCGGAATTCTGGCGCTCGGCGCCGCCCTCATCGCGCTTGCACTAGCCCCGCAGGCGGCCAGTGCCGCCGCCGGCGCTGCTGCCGTGCATCACGGCGCTTCGGCCGAGCAGATCGTGCTCAAGACGGGCCACGGGCATCACCACAAGAAGAAGTGGAAGAAGGCCCACAAGAAGAAGCATCACCACCATCATCACCGGTTCCACAAGAAGAAGCATCACTGAGCCGGCGAGGGCCGCGACGGATGTGTGGAAACGAGGGTGACCGTAGCTCCCTGCGGTCACCCTTTCGTATTTTCGGATGGCCGCGGCTCGGACAGCTCCGCGCGAGTGGCAGCGCCCTCGAGCAGATAGCTGCTCTCATCCTTGAGCAGGACGCCGGTCAGTGAACGGCGGAATGCTTCACGCAGCAGCCAGTGGATTTTGAAGGCAGCTTCGTCGGCGCCGAGCCCGCCGCGCCGGATGTTCGAGACGCAGTTGCGCTCGCCGTCCTTGCGGCCGACGCGCGGCGCGTAGGTGAGATAGGCGCCGAGGCTGTCGGGAGACGATAGCCCCGGCCGCTCTCCGATCAGCACCAGCACGGCGCGCGCGCCGAAGATCTCGCCGGCATCGTCGCCGAGCGCGACGCGGCCCTGGCTCGCCAAGACCACCGGACCGAGCATCCAACCGCTCTTGCGCGCCAGCGGCAGCAGGGCGGCAATTACGGCGACGGCGTTGGCTGCGACACCTGTCGAGGACAATCCGTCGGCGGCCATGATGAGCAGATCGGGAGTCGGACGAGCCGCGGCCGCCAGTCGCTCACGCGATTTGGCGCTCAATCGTCGGCCAAGATCGGGGCGGCGGAGGTAGGTATCCCGATCCGGCGCGGCGCTATCGACGCGCACCGTCTTCTGCCCCAACCCGGCGAGGTCCCTCTCGATCGGCGCCCAGTCAATCGGCGTGATCACGGCGTCGCGCGCCTGTGCGTGCGCCATGGCAAAGCTCAGCACCTCCTTGATCGGCAGCGCCGAGCCGGCACGGCCGAGCCCGATCCGGGCCTCGGTGAAGCGGCGCAGGGCTGGCCAGGGCGCCTCGGTGCTCATGCCGCCAATCCCTTCACGTGATCGAGCAGCGCCTGTGCCGGCTCCGCCAGCAGCTTGCCTCGGTCGTCGGCGAGGCCGACGCGGGCCAGCCACGTCTCGAACTCGGGCGCGCGCCGCAGGCCGAGCGCTTCGCGCACGTAAAGCGCGTCGTGGAACGAGGTCGACTGGTAGTTGAGCATGATGTCGTCGGCGCCGGGGACGCCCATGACGAAGGTGACGCCAGCGGTGCCGAGCAGCATCAGCAATACGTCCATGTCGTCTTGATCGGCTTCGGCGTGGTTCGTGTAGCAGACGTCGCAGCCCATCGGCAGCCCCATGAGCTTGCCGCAGAAATGGTCCTCTAGCCCGGCGCGGATGATCTCCTTGCCATTGTAGAGGTACTCGGGGCCGATGAAGCCGACGACAGAATTGACCAGCAGCGGTTTGTAGGTGCGGGCAACGGCGTAGGCGCGCGCCTCGAGCGTCTGCTGATCGACGCCATGGTGCGCATCGGCCGACAATGCCGAGCCTTGGCCGGTCTCGAAGTACATGACGTTGTCGCCGATCGTTCCGCGTTTCAGCGACAGCGCCGCCTCGCGTCCTTCCTTGAGCATGGCGAGGGTCACGCCGAACGAGTCGTTGACCGCTTCAGTCCCGCCGATGGACTGGAAAACAAGGTCCACCGGTGCGCCGCGCGCGATGGCCTCGATGGAGGTCGTGACGTGGGTCAGCACGCAGCTCTGCGTCGGGATGTCGAAGCGGCGAATGATGTCGTCCAGCATGGCGAGCAGGTCGAGGATGGTGGCCGTGTTGTCGCCCGCCGGGTTGATGCCGATAACTGCGTCGCCGCAGCCGAGCATCAGGCCATCGACAATGGACGCCGCAATGCCGCGCCTGTCGTCGGTGGGATGGTTCGGCTGCAGGCGCACGGACATGCGCCCCTTGAGGCCGATGGTGTCGCGAAAACGCGTCACGACCTCCACCTTGTGGGCGGCGAGGATGAGGTCTTGGTTGCGCATGATCTTGGAGGTCGCAGCCGCCATTTCTGGCGTGATGCCGGGCGCCAAGCGCGCCAGCACCTCGGTCGTTGCCGCCTCGGACAGCAGCCAGTCGCGAAAGGCGCCGACCGTCATATGCGAAACGGGCGCGAATGCCGCCTGATCGTGGCTGTCGATGATGAGGCGGCTGACGTCGTCGTCCTCGTAGGGCACCACCAGCTCGTCGAGGAACCGCTTCAGCGGCACGTCGGCCAACGCCATCTTGGCGGCGACGTTCTCCTCGGCGCTCTTCGCCGCAACGCCGGCCAGCACGTCGCCGGAGCGCAGCGGCGTCGCCTTCGCCATCAGCTCCTTGAGATCGGCGAACCGGTACGCGGTCTGCCGCCACGCCGTTTGATACACGGGGCCTCTCCGTCAGCATCGATGCCGGCAGATGATAGCGCGGTGGCGTGCGCTTGTAAGCTACGCCTCGCCCGCCGGCTGCTGGATTATCGTCTCAGAGGGGGCGAAGAGGAGGAGATACGCCGCGTGCAGGTTGGTGTTGGCATAGCGCCGGAAGAGGCGCCTGGGCTCCAGCGACAGCCGGTACGACCATTCCAAACCGGTCACCTGCATCCATGCCGGCGCGCGCGAGTTCTTGCCGGAGATGAAATCAAACAGCCCGCCCGAGGTCTTGATGAGACCGACGTTGGTGAGCCTGCTGCGATGGTGCGTCGAGAAGAAGATCTCGCGCGGCACGCCCATCCCGATCCACAGAATGTCGGGCGCGGCGGCGTTGATCTCGTCGATGACTGCATCCTCTTCGCCGGGCGCCATGTAGCCGTTGCGGTATCCGGCGATGTTCAACCGGGGATACATCGCGCGCACGCGCGCCACGGTGCGCTCCATCACCTCGGCGCTGGCGCCGAGCAGGTAGAAGCTGGCGCCCGCGCTCTCGGCTCGGTGCGCCACGTCGTGAAAGAGATCGGTGGTTGCAACGCGCTCGGGAAGAGGATGGCGCCCCTTGATGCGCGAAGCGAACACCAGCGGCATGCCGTCGGCGTGGATAAGGTCGGCCGTCAGGAACTGCGCGCGCAGCTGCGGGTCGCGGGCGCAGTCCGAAATGACCTGGCCATTGGCCGAGGTGATGAACAGCGCCGGTTGGGTGTTGCCCCGGGCGGCGAGGGCCGCGCGGACCATGAGCTCGGCGGAGGCCTCGCGGTTGATGACGGCGATGGGCAAGCCGCCGATGCGAGCAAGGGCGATCCCGTTGCTCCCACTAAACCCGGTACGGTCGCTCATCCCTCGGCTCTCTTGCGCCCGGCGGCCTTGTACTTGCCCTGCACGTAGAAGCGGTACCAACGGGGCGAGGCCTCGGTCAGCACGATGCCGGCAAGCTTGCGGTCGTGCGGCTCGAGCATGGCGATCGCATCGGCGATGGCGGAGCGGTCGGTGGCGTTCCACTTGGCAACGAGCACCACACGGTCGGCGCTATCCAGCAGTCTGCCGCCGCCGGTGGGGACGATTGGCGGGGTATCGACGACGGTTACGTCGAACGCTTGCCGTTGCTTGATCAGGAAGTCGGCAATCTGCTTCGGGATCGCCGTGCCGGAGGCAGATGGGTCGGGAAGTCCGACGGCGTAGAGATCGCCGGCGACGGAGATCTTGGTCACCTGCGGTTCGCCGTCGCCGGTTTCCCCAGTGGGCGCCGCCTTCAACAAGAGGCTTCGCGTCACGTTTCCCGCATAGTCGTCGCCGTCGATGAGCAGCGACCTCGCTCCGGAGGCGGCGGAGGCGAACGACAGATCGCACGCAAAACGCGACTTACCCTCGCCGGCGAGGGCGGCCGTGACCACCAGCACTTCGCCGGCCTGTTCGCCCGAGCGCTTCAGGCGAGTGGCGATGGCCGAGACGCTGCGCCTGTACTCCGGTGAGGATTTGCTCCAGGTATCGGCCGCCGAACGGCGGCGGCTCAGGCGCCGCGCCTCCGGGACGATACCCAGGCACGGGACGCCGAGGCTCTCCTCGACATCTTCGCCGGTACGCAGTCCAGCGCGCACGTTTTCCGAGAACACGGCACCGCCGGCGCCAAGCATCAGGCCGCCAAGGCCAGCAGCTAGCAGCAGGACCAGAGGTCCTGGCCCGCTCGGCTTCAGCGGTGCCAGCGCGGGGGAGACGATGCGCGCATTGTCGAAGCGCAGCGTCTGCTCCTGGTTGGTTTCCTTGAGGCGACCTAGGTACTGGTTGAATAGAGCGCGATCGGCCTCTGCCTCGCGCGTCAGCGCGGCGAGCTGGACGCTGACCTGTTCCTGGCCCTCGGCCTGCCCCTTGAGGCCGGTCATCTCAGCCTCGAGTGCGGACTGCTGCTTGGTCGCTGCCGCATAGTCTTCGCGCAGGCCGGCAATACCGCGGGCGAGCTGCAGGTCGATCTGAGCCCGCAATTCGCCGAGCTGGGCGCGCGCTGCGATGAGCGCCGGATGCTTGTCGCCGTACTGGCTGCTTAGGCGCGCGACCTGGCCGGCTGCATCCGAGTAGCGGGTGCGTAGCGCGCCGATCGTTTGCGATTGGAGGAGCTCCGCCAGAGCGTCGGTGCCGGGCTTCTGGGTGCGCGCGACTTCGATCTGCTGCAGGCGCCCGCCGATCTCGGCCCTGCGGAGCTGCGCCGTCGCCAGCTCGCGCGATACGTCCTCCATGCGGCGCTGGATCAGCCGGCCGCCCTGCAACACGTCGACGACGCTGTGTGTTGTCTTGTAGTCGGCGACGGCCTGCTCGGATTTGCTGAGCCGCTGGCGGATGGAATCGATGCGCTCGTCGAGCCAAGTCGAGGCATTTTGCGTCAACGCGCTGCGCAAGGCCTGCTGCTCGGCGATGTAAGCAATGCCTACGGCATTGGCGATCTGGGCCGCCTTCTCGGGTGCGCCGGCCGTGAAGTTCACTTCGAGAATGTAGCTGAGGCCGCGTCGGCTGACGTGCAGCGCCTTGGAGAACTTGTCGATGATGCGCGTCATGCGCCGCTCGGGCGTATCGTGTTGCGCAAAACCGAAAGAGGCGGCGATCTTTTCCAGGAGGCCGGGCGCGGTGAATTGGGGATCTTCATCGAGCTTCAGCTGCTCGATGACGCGCCGCGCCAGCACCGGCGATTGAAACACTTCGACTTGGCTTTCGACTGCCGCTGCATCGCTACCGATGCCCGAGATGACGGATTCCGATGCCGTCACGCGCGTCTCGCGCGGATCGAGCAGCACGACGGCTGTCGCGGTGTATTTGGACGGAAGCAGAGCGATCAACGCTGCGGCGAGCACGAGAGCAGCGAGCACCGTCGTTGTGATCGAGCCGGCACGCCAGCGCAGCAGCCGCACGAGCGGCTTTAGATCCAACGTCCCGGCAATGCCGGCCTCATTGACCGTCGATGGGCGATTGGGCAACCCCGGTGCAGCGCCGCGTGCGTTCGCATTTATGCGCATCAACATTTGCGCGACCCCCTTAAGGCGCGGGGGCAAGGTTCAATTTTGGTGAGAGCGGTTCAATATGATCCACTCGTTAACCTTACAACCCGACGCGGCGCCAAAAGCCGCGCTGGAGGGACGCGTTCGGTGACGAGGTAGCGTAGCGTTCCGCCGTCGGTGCGGGGCCCGCCGGAGTGGGCAATGGCACGGATTTGGCAAGCCTTGACCTAGCCGTCCGGCCCAAAAGTAAATGCGAGTGTCGATTACCCGCACATGAGTCACACGCTCATCTCCCGCTCCGGCGCGGATCGCGTCCAGCGCAGCCGCAAGAAGCTCACCGGCGAAGCTATTTCGATTGCGATCGTGGTCGGCGACGCGGTTGCCATCATGGCCATGTCTGTGCTGAGCGGCATCGCCTACCACCAAGTGGCCTATGGCGAGGTCGGCGACCTCATGTCGTTCCTGCGGGTCGGTGCGGTTATTGCGGCGGTGGTCGTCATATCCAATCTGTTTCGGGCCGAATATCAGCTCAGCAACTTCCTCAGCCTGATGCCGCATGCACGACGTACCGCGCATTTGTGGAACGTGACCTTCGTCTGCCTTCTCGTCATGGGATTCGTTGGCAAGGTCACGGAGGTCTACTCGCGCGGCTGGATCGTGCTCTATTACGTCTCCGGACTGCTGGCGTTGTTGGCGCTGCGTTACGTCGCGGTGCAGATCGTGCACCGATCGACGGTCGCGCGCCTGATTGCGACCAAGCGCGTTTTCCTCATCGGCAACGCCGGCGAGATCGAACACTTCCTCGCCAACTACGAGCCGAGGATGGGCGGCGTCGACATCGTCGGCTGCCGCTTCCTGAGCGAAACCACGCAGAACGGTTCGCTGCAGGAACGGCAAAAGGCACTGCAGCGGGAGCTCGGCGGCGTGCTGCCGAGCATCCGGCAGCTGGAGCCGGATGCGATTTTCATCATCGCCTCGTGGGCCGATCAGGCGGCCATCGACGGCTGCATCGAGTCTCTATTGACGCTGCCGGCGGAGATACATCTCGGGCCGGGGTATGCGCTGCAGAAGTACAGCAACGCCCAACTTGCACGGCTAGGGCCGATCCCCAGCCTGCAGCTCGTCCGCCTGCCGTTGTCGCGTTTCGAGCGCGTTCAAAAGCGCGCCTTCGACGTCCTACTCTCGACCCTGGGGCTCGTCGTGCTGGCGCCGTTGCTGGCTATCGTTGCCTTGTTCGTGAAGCTGGACAGTCCCGGTCCGGTGTTCTTCCATCAACGCCGTTACGGCTTCAACCAGAAGCCGTTCCGCATCGTCAAGTTTCGCACCATGGTGACGATGGACGACGGCCCTGCGATCCGGCAGGCAACGCAGGGTGATCCCCGCGTCACGCGGGTGGGGCGCTGGTTGCGGAGATGGAATCTCGACGAGCTGCCGCAGCTGATCAACGTGATGAAGGGTGAGATGTCTCTCGTCGGCCCGCGCCCGCACGCGCTGTCGCACAACCGCGAGTACGAGCACATCATCGCCCGCTACGCGCGACGCCACAACGTCAAGCCGGGCATCACCGGATGGGCGCAGGTGCACGGCATTCGCGGCGAGACCGACACACCCGGAAAAATGCAGAAACGGGTCGAGTACGACCTGTTCTACATCGAGAACTGGTCGCTTGGCCGCGACTTCGTCATTCTGGCGTGGACGGTCGTCTCACGGACTGCCTATCGCAACGCGTACTGACGCGCCCTGAAGTTGCCGTCCGGATTAGATGATCGCGGCGAAGGCCCAGCCGATGCCGATCCAGAACAGGCCGGAGGCGCAGATGGTGAAGACGAAGGGCCAGCGGGAGCGGCCGAGCTCCAGGCTCCTTGATGGGCACGATTCTCGCCGGCGACCAGATCTGGTTGAACTTTGCAGAGCAGGGCGGAGGCCCGTTCGATATCCGTCTGATAGTCGCGCAGCCGGGAGTCGGCGACCAACTCGAGACGCGTCGGTGCGGTACTTCCGGAGCCTGCAGCGCCGGCACGAATGTCCGCGATCAGGTGCGCCCGCCGCCCACTGGGTGAACAGCGATCACTGTTGTCGTGAAACTGGATGTTCGCCACCTGATAAACTGTCTCTGAACGGACGTAACTCATCCCTTAACGGCACCATAGCTGAACGGTTCATTAAACTTAATCTCCTATCGGAGCAAATCCCCGTAGAGGCCCTGATGTCGCACGCGAAATGGCGGCAGTGCGCCGGCCCACAAGACGGGCGTGCCCGGGTACAACAGAGATAGGGATCAGACGATCTTCTGCTCGACAGCGATGCGGATCAGCTGCATCGGCGTGCGGGCGCTGAACTTGGCGCGCAGCGCAGCGCACGTGGTCGCCACCGTCTTGTAGGAGACGTTGATCAGGGCAGCGATCTCCGACATGCTTTTGCCTTTGGCGAGCAGCCGCAGAACCTCGCGCTCGCGGGAAGACAGCGGCACAGACTCGCCCGCGTTGCGCATGAAGGCGATCTTCTGCGCCATATCCTTCGGGAGTGAGTGGCGGCCGGCATAAACCTCGCGGATGGCGGTCAGGAACGATTCAGGATCGTCGCTCTTGCTGACGTACCCCTTGGCGCCGCCCTCGATCGCCTGAGCAGCGAACATCGGGTCATCGTTCATGCTGAACATCAGGATCCGAGCGTCGGGGTCGCGAACCTGTAGTCTGCGCGCAAGCTCGAAGCCGGAGATGTCGGGCAGGTTGATATCGATGACCGTGATATCCGGCTTCTCGGCAGCGAACACGTCCTGTGCCGAAGCGGCATCGCGCGCCTCCAGCATGGTCATGTCGGCGGCCTCGGCAATGAGCGCGCGGCAGCCCGACAGGACGATGGGGTGGTCGTCGACGATAAGAACTTTGACAGCGTACATCTGGGCCCAAGCCATTGTATAACGTAACAGATAGCCACCTGGCGCGCGCTCAGTCAAATGCCGGCGCAAAATAGGCAAAATGCCGTCACTTGCCCAGCGAGGCGGCGCCGCGGATCAAGCCCGGCGTCGCTGACAACGCAGTCCATCGATAGGTACGGCCAATGTCCATACGCTTCCGGCTCACCCTCCTGATTGTAGCGCTGGCGAGCGTTGGCCTGCTGGCGTTCATCGCCGCCATGGTCCTCAGCGCCGGACCGCGTATCCGTGCCGAGAACGACAGCACCATGCGCCTCGCCAAGGAGTTCGTCGAGACGACGATCGCCAGCCTGCAGGGCACCCGCGACCCTGGCGCCCAACTCAATGTGCTGCTCGACGGTCTGAAGGAGCTGCGCCACGTACACATTTACCGCATGGACGACCGCCCGCCGGTGCCGCCGGAAGAGCCCCTTTCCGATGCGGTGCCGGCGTGGCTCGCCCGTCTCGGGCTTATCGTCCCCGCCGCTCGAGGTTCCCGTGCTCGTCAACGGAAAGGATTACGGCACGCTCATCATCGCTCCGCGCGTGTCGGACGAGGCGGCCGACATCTGGGCGGAGATCGTTAATTTCACGCTCGGCGGCATTTTCCTCACCATCATCGCCGTCATTCTCAAGAGCTTGATCGTCGCCCACCTCGTCAAGCCGATCAGGAACGTCGGGGACGCGCTGCTGACGCTCGAGGCTGGCAAGTACGATGTCGCGGTGCCGGAGGCGGGCCCGCCAGAGATCTCCGACATCTGCCGCAAGCTGAACCGTCTCGCGGCGACACTCGAAACCACCATCTCCGAGAACAGGCGGCTGGCTGAGCGCATCATCTGTGTGCAGGACGAGGAGCGCAAAGATCTAGCGCGTGAGCTGCACGACGAGCTTGGACCGTATCTGTTCGCCATTCGCGCCGCCGTTATCGCGCAAAAGGCCGAGGTGCAGCGGGGTGCCGGCGACCGCGCCAAGATGTTGCGGACGTGCGACACGCTCATCGAGCAGATCGAGACGATCCAGCGCATGAACCGCGGTGTGCTGCAGAAGCTGCGACCGATGGGTCTGGAAGAGTACGGCTTGAAGGCGAAGCTTAAATCGTTGCTCGCCCTGCTGCGTGATAGCCATGCCCAGGTGCAGATCAACCTTGCGGTCGACGACGACCTGCCGGCTTGCGACGAGACCAGCAAGCTCACCATCTACCGGCTCGTCCAGGAGGGGCTGACCAACGCCTTCCGTCATTCCGATGCAACGGTCGTCGATATTACCGTTGGCCCGGCTGTGCGCGACGAGGCCCCGCCGGCCATCAAGGATCTGAAGGATCCGGTGGTCCACGTCATCGTTGCCGACAACGGACGTGGATTTCCCGACGGCGTGAAGCCGAGCTACGGGATTTCCGGGATGAACGAACGCGTATGGGCGACGGGCGGAGAGATGCGGCTGAGCAACCGCCCTGGCGGCGGTGCAGCGCTCAACGCGTGGATTCCGGTACCGACGGTGGCGATCTAATGTTGCGAGGGCGACACATGGCAACGTTAGAGTGGCCTGACAGCGTGCTCAAGTTTGGAGCGCGTTTTCTCAATCAATGAAATTCAACCGGCTTAACCTCCCGGATACTTCTAGACGCTCGGAGCAAAAAAAAGCGGCGCGATTGTCCATCGCGAACCGCCTGCTCCAGTAGAGTCTGAGTAGCTACCGTCTGCGCGGCGCGGTAGCGGGGGGAGTAAGAGTAATGCGTTGTCGCGCCATGCCTGCGCTCGTCGCAGGCGTACTTGCCGTTGCGTCCACTGCCGCCGTCGCCCAAACCGCGCCCGACGCCGGCAGCCGAGCAGCTTCCGCCGGTCGAGGTGATCCAGAAGCAGCCGACGCCAGCGCCTGCCGCCAAGAAGAAATCCGCCGCCAAGAAGAAGCAGGCGCCCGTTTCTCCTGCTCCGCAGCCGCCTGCCTCGGTCGCCGAGCGCGACCCGGCGACGCAAAATCCCAATTCCGTCTATGGCGCCGCCGGCAGCACTGGGGCAGCAGAGCGCGCTTACGAGAGCGCCATCACGCCGGTCAACCCGCAGCAGCTCACGCCGACGAACCTGCAAGGCTTCTCCAGCTCGGCGACGAACATTACGCCGGCGGAGCTGACGGAGCGCCAGCCGCGCAATCTCAACGAGGCGCTGACGCGCGTTCCCGGCGTCATCGTGATCAACGATGACGGCGCCGGCCACCACGGCGGCATCGGCATGCGCGGCTCACCCGCGCGCCGGTCACGCAAGATGCTCGTCATGGAAGACGGCCACACGTCCAACCTGGCGCTGTGGCTCGACCCGTCGGTGCACTACTGGGCGCCGGCCGACCGCATCGAGAGCCTCGAAGTTATCCGCGGCACGATCATCACGCACGGCCCCAACAACAATTTTGGCGTTATCAACGCGCGCAATCTGTCGCCGTTCGGGCCCGACGAGACGGTCGTTAGCGCCGCCATGGGATGGACCCAGCTGCGCGGCGGCTGCGCCGGTGAAGGTGGAGATCAGGTCTGCAAGGGCGACTCCACCGAAGAATCCTACCGCTGGCACGTACATACCCGGCAGCACGCCGAGAACGTCGGCCTCGTTCTGTCGTACACCGGCGCCGATGTTCAGGGTGTCTGGGATACGGAGCGCCTGCGCTTCCATGACTTCCACGGCGCGCTCGGCTGGAAGGGCGTCGACGACGATCTGACGGTCTCTGTCACCTACGCCCGCCAGCGCGATAATTACGACGAGCAGAACTTCCTCGGCGGCATTGAGGTTGAGGAAGATTTCGCGAATGACGATGAAGCAGATGAATTTGCAGAGCAGCTGGCAGAGTCATATCGCGGTGGGGCTGAGCAGGCCTTTTTCGGCACAGGCCACTGCAAGACCTGTTTCGCACCTGCTTCGGGCCTGAACACGTACAACGGCGATGTCTGGCGCGGTCAGATCGTACACAATGCCTATCTGGACGACGACACGACGGTCACCAGCCGCGTGTATGCGGGTGAGCACCGTCGCGATCGCTATCAGCTCATCACGCCCGGGTCCAATCCAGATGGTACGTCCGGTGACACGCCGGTTCAGACCGCCGACGGATACCTTTTTGGTGAAGATACGATGTTCGGCCGTCTGCGCACCTTCCGGCACCTCGGAGGCGAACTGCGTACCGAATGGGCCAACCGCCAACTGTTCGGGTTCAGCCAGGATATCCAGGCAGGCATTCGCTACGAATACCAGGACATGACCAACCGCAACTTCCTTGGCACCAATGGACAGATCCTGGACGATGGAGACGAGAGTGGCGCCACGCTGTTCGACCGTTCGCTGAAGGCCAATACGGTCTCGGCCTTCCTACAGACCAACATTGCCGTTGCCAGGGACTTCAACGTTCTGCCCGGCATCCGCTTCGAGTGGTACGATATCAGCCGCCAGAACCGGGTGATTGCCGAAGAGGAGAGCGAAGCGGAAGGGGGTGATGAGGATGAATGCGACAACGCATTTGGGACCGAAGACTGCCTGGCGATTGGCGGGATAAACTTCAACCCTGATCGTCCGAGCGAGAGCTACTCGAACTTCAATGCGTTGCCCGGCATCGCTTTCGCCTACACGGGCCTCTACCGTTCGACGGTATTCGGCGGCTACCACCGCGGCATGTCGACGGGCGTCCTGCGCAACGAGGACTTCCCGGCGCCGGACGAGATCGGCGACAACTTCAACCTCGGCTTCCGCAGCTCGGCCATCAAGGGCTTCGACTATGAGGTCGCCGGCTTCTATCAGCTGATCCAGGACTACCAGTTCGGCGCGTCGTTCTCCGACGCAGGCGATCGGTCCTACGGTCGGGCCAATGAGGTCGAGATCAGCGGCGTCGAGCTCGCCGGTCGACTGAACTCGCATCCCTTTACCGGTGGCCCGCTCAACTTCTTCGCTGAGAGCAACTACACCTATGCGCGCGGCACCTTTACCGATGCGCCCGCGCTCGACGAAGACGGCAACATCGTCGGCAGCTTCAATGGCAATCACCTACCTGAGGTGCCGTTCCATGTGGCGGCATTGACGTTGGGCGTCGAGGGACGCACGGGCTGGCGCTGGAACGCAAGCGCCACTTGGACCTACCGCGGCTCCTTCTACACGGACGAAGGCAACACTGGGTACGGCATCTACGAAGCAGAGTGCGAGGAAGAGGACCCCGCGACCCGGGCGAATACGAGTGCGAGATCGAGGAAGCCGGTGAGGACGGTCAGGTGCCCTCCATCTGGCTGCTGTCGGCGCGCTTCAACATGGACCTCGGCGATACCGGCGCCAGCGTGTTCGTTGCCGGCGATAACCTGCTCGACAAGCTCTACATCTCCGACCGCGAGGACGGCATGAAGCCCGGCTTGGGCCGCACCGTCTGGACGGGCTTCAAGTACAAGTTCTGAGAAAGTTACTGACGCGCGTGCGTGAGCACGTTGCAACCGCCCCCACCACCCCAGAGGTGGGGGCGGTCTTTTTTTGCCGCGGCCATTTCCCACGCTTAACGTTAAGCGGACACGCCGACCCAATCCCCGACCCGACTACCTAATGTGCGCACTGCCTCGCGTCGCGCGGCACGCCCATTGTGTCGAACGGGTCCATGGCGGCAGACAATTCGAAAGCGAATACCGCGCAAGCGCAACGGGCTCATCTCATTGACCGGCGTACGCTGTTGGCTGGATTGGCGACGGCAACGCTGGCACCGCTGAACGCGACTGCGCGGGGAACGGCACCCTCGCGGGCGGCCGCGCGCATGCATGCCTTCGCGACTGGCTTTAACCTGCCCGGCGTCTGCGATGTACCGCCCGGCGAGGCGCGCCTGCCTAGCGGGGAGCTGCTCGGCTACCTGGCCAAGCGCGGCTTCCGTTCCATCCGTCTGCCGGTCGACCCGCAGCTGTGCGCCGACGGAGACGCCCAGTTCCGAAGCGCGCTCGATGATGCTCAAAAGCGCATTCTTGGATCGGGATTGTCTCTCATCCTCGACATGCATCCCGGCGCCGAGGCGGGCACTTTGCTGCGTGACGACGCCGCAAAAGGGGGCGAGCTGATCGTTGCGGCTTGGCGCTGGCTGGCAAGAGTCTCCGCTGAGCTTCCGCCCGATCGCGTGGCGCTCGAGCTGTTGAACGAGCCGCCGCTTGCCACCGAGGATTGGCGCGTCCTGCGTGGCCGTCTCGTCGGCCAGATCCGCGAGATCGCTCCGGATCACACGCTCGCCTGGGGCGCGGCACAGAACCAAACCATCGAGGAGACGATCGCCGACCCCGGGCCCGACGACGCGAACGCGATCGCAGCCGTGCACTACTACTATCCGATGGTGTTCACGCATCAGGGCCAGAGTTGGGGCAATTCGCCGTATGAGCCCATACGCCAGCTGCCGTTCCCGCTCGATGCTGGCGACCCGCAAGTGATGGCAATTGCCGCACGGCTACGGGCTGATGGCCGCGCCGATAGCCTGGCGGAGCTCAATGCGGCAACCCAGGCACCGTGGACGGCGGCGCGCATTGAAAAAGACTTCGCCGCGTTGGGCGCCTGGGCAAAGACGAGTGGCCGTCCGGTCATCGTCAACGAGTTCGGCGTCTATCGCGACTATGCCCTGGAAGGCGACCGTGTGCGCTGGCTTGGTGCCGTGCGCCGTGCCGCCGAAAGCAACGGCTTCGGCTGGTGCCATTGGGAGTTCGATCAGGGGTTCGGCTTCACCCTGTCGCGCGAGGACGCGAGCTTGATCGATGAGCCCGTGCTGACGGCGCTGCTCGGCACCGACGAGGCGCGGAACTGATATGAGCGTCGCCGCAATCCCCGCACGCTGGCACCAGCCATCGGCATCGCGCGCATCTTTGCCCCGGACACGCTGCTGCAATTTGCGCTGGGGGTCGCCATCCTCGGTACCGGAGTCGGGCTCGCGCTGGGCAATCTCTATCTCGCCTACGCGTTCACCTTCGCCGCCATGTTCGGCGTCACGATGCTGTTGCCCGGCACGACGCCGTTCCTGCTGATATTCGCGTTCCTGTTTCAAAACACGTTCGTCGCCTTCACCGCCACGTGGGTCAAGAGCACAGACGTGCTCGATCAGATGCGGGCCTTGAACGTCATCATGCTGGCGGCGGTGTTCACTTGCTTTCTGGTCACCGGCCAATTCAGCGCGCGCGTGCTGCCGCGCGGCGTGCGGCCTTGGGTCAACGCCACCTGGCTCGTCTTCGCCGTGGTCGGACTCTACTTCGCGCTAGGGCTGGCGTTGGGCAACGGCAAGGATGCGATCATCTACCTGCGCGGCATGGTCGTGCCGCTGATGTGCCTGCAGATCGCGCTCGTTTGCGGCGCGCGCTTTCGCGTTCCGCTGGCGCCGGCGCTGCTGGTCGCAACGCTGCTGATCATCGTCTACGGCTACTGCGAGCTGATGTTCGAGACGAGGTTCCTCAGCCTCTTTAACGGCGACCGCTATCTGTGGCTGAAGATGCAGGACGACATCGTGCGGGGTGTCTATACGCGCCTGATGGAGGAGACGGGCTTCGTTCTGCGCGGCATCGACGACATGATGCGGGTGTCGCTGTTCAACCTCTCGGGCTCCGACCACGACGCTATCAAGATCTTCCGGTTGAGCGGTCCCAACTTCCATCCCATCAGCTTCGGCTATGCGCTGGCGCTGCTGTCGGCATGGCTGTTCGCCAATCGCGTCCGCTGGGTTGCCATCCTGGCGCTGCCGCTGCTCATCTTCGTCGGATCGAAGGGCGCCATCGTGCTCTTCCTGCTGTTCTTCTTCATGCTGCTGGCGATGCGGCTGCTGCCGGCGCGCGTCGCGATGGCGGCGTTCCTCGTCGTGCTGGGCCTCTACGTCGCGGCGGTTGTCTGGCTCGGTTTGCGGGTAGGGGACTATCACGTCCTCGGCCTGATGGCGGGCATACGCGATTTCCTCGCCAATCCGCTCGGCCATGGCGTCGGCAGCGGCGGCGTTCTGTCGGAAGCCGGCTCGATGGTGAACTGGATCAACGCGCAGGGAACAGGCGCCACCGAAATTCCGGTCGAGAGCGCTATCGCCGTGCTGCTCTATCAGCTCGGCATCGGCGCCGCCGTTTTCGTCGGGTTGCTGGTCATGCTCGCGCGGCGCTTCCGCAAGGCATACCTGGCCTCCCGCGAGCCGCTGTTCCTGTTCGCCTTCGTCGCCATCTCGACCATCTGCGCCAACGCGGTCTTCCAGGAGGAGGCGTTCTTCGCTCCCTTGGCGCTCGGGCTTTGCTTGATGCTGACCGGGCTGTCGCTCGGCGCGCTATCGGGCGGCGAACGGCGCGACGACGCGACCGCTTGCGCAAGGGGCGGTCGAGCGGTACCGAGTAGGGCCGGCATCTTCGGCGAATGGGCCGAACCGTCGATGCACTCGAGCTGCCCATATCGCGTCAGCGTGTGCAGCCGGCGCCCTGTCCAGCCCGGAGGCGTGCGCAGAACAGTATGCACGCGCTGTTCGAAGGCGGTTTCGTCGAGACGTACGACCTCCGCCAGTCCGATTCCGGTCCCGTAGCCGCGTTCGCAATCCTGCACCGGGCGCCATAGCCGATCGTCGCGCATGAAAAACCCGCCGGCAGGGCGCGCGGCGCGCTGATCGACGAGGACCGGATTGGCCGGGTGGGGCGTCCACGGGCCGGTCAGCTTCGGCGCTGAGAACAGGGACAGCGTGTCGGAGTAGGAGCCCTGTCCGTCGCGCGTGGCCGCGAACATCCACAAGCGCCCGTTGTGACGCACCAAGGTGGCGTCCGAGACCTCGATGCCCGAAAGCAGCGTCGCCACTTTCGTCCAGCTCTGCGGGAAAGGGTCAGCCCGGTAGAGGTCGACGGTCCGATTGGCCGAGCTCTCGGGGATCATCCAGATCTGCCCGTCGTCCTCGAAGAGGAAGGGATAGGAAAGATGCCAGGGCTCTTCGAGTGCCCGCCGTACCGGGCTGACGCCTCCGCCGCGGTCGACCTCGACGTAGGAGATGACGCCCTTCGGCGCCCGATGATCGAGCTCCTCGAAGAAGATGTAGTGGCGGCCATTGACGCTGATCGGAAACGGATCGGCGAAGAACCGCACGCCAGGATCGGGCAGGATGTTCCACTGCGCGCCATCGAGGCTGAGGGACTCGTAGATGCCCGGCGCGCCTTTCTCGATGAAGCGCCAGCCGATGCGCCAATGCGGCGCGTAATAGCAGAGCTTGTAGAGGCGCCGCACGGCGGAGAAGGCGATCGCGCGCAACAGGAACGAGATGGCTGACGGGCGTAGCTGACATGCGGGCGCGGCCGCGCTTTGATCGCCTCGCCGGGCGTCAGCCGCGCCGTTCGGGTAACGTGCGACGGCCACGGCGACGAGCGTGACGACACGCGCGAGGGCGAACTCCATCGCCTCGCTTACCGTCTCCGCATTGTCCGTGCCCGGCACGCCCTCGACGACGACGGCGCCCGTGGCCGCGTCAGCGACGCTGACGGTGGACATGCGGCCCTCGAGCAGAGGCGCCAGCAATCGCCGGCAGGCCGGCCTGCCCGTCATAGAGAACCACGAGGCGCGGGGACGTTTCGCAGCATGCGGCCGGCGCCGCGGCGAGATCGATGACAAGGTCGGGCGGCCTGCGAGTCCGCCGCTGTTGCACCGCTTCAGCTCGTCCCAGTCGATCGGGTCGCTCGGTCGGGGACCACGCCGGCGATAGATCAGACTTTCGAGCTGGAAGAGCAGTCCGACTGCTGACGGCTCCGGCGTCACGGGCCCGGCGACAAAGTCGCACACATGACCGTCACGCTGCAGACGATCGCGCAGGTCGATAAGCCAGCGGCGCGCATGCGACGGGTCGATCCTTACGTGCAGCCGCATCCGCGTCGCATTGTCCCTATTGGACGCCCGGTCGAGTGGCCGGCCGATCTGGCCGTTAGCTTTAGTGATCGGCGTCGCCAGACACGCAAACCCGTAACCTGTTAGAGCCTTGGAGGCGACGCGTAGTGCCCGGCATGCTTACCGGGCTGGGGATTGCAGCGGGGCGAACGCCGTCGCTGCCATGTGGAAAGCATACTCAGGTAGCCTGTCTTGCCGCGCGTGACGATGCGAAGCCTGATCGAGTTCGGCCGCCAGCAGGGCGCCGATCGGCAAATCCGCTCCAACGTGCTTCTGCTCGGCGTCGTCCTTTTCGGGGCGGTGCTGGCGTTCGCGATGTTCGCGGTGATTGCGCGCGATATCGGCCCGGAGCGCTTCGGTCATTTCGCCGCCATCTTCAATGCCGTGTCGTTCCTGGCCGTGGTGGCCGCGCTCGGGCAGGAGACGCTGATCGGGCGATCGTGGAACGAGTATGCCGGACGTGGCCGCTACGATCTCGCCGGCGGTGCGCTCGTGTTCGGCATCCGCAACGTTCTGATCGGCGCTCTTGCTGGCTGGCGGCTACTCGTGGTCACGGTTGGCCCGTGGTTCGGCCTCACCGGCAAGCTGGCGCTGGCGGCGGCGGCGCTGGTGGTGTTCCAGACGCTGCTCGCCTTCAGCACGAGCGCGAGCCGGCCGCTCGCCGGGGTGTTCGCCGCGACGAGCGGCTTCGAAGTAACGTGGCGTCTCGCGACGATCGTCGGCGTGCTGGTGGCCATCGCGTTGGCGCACGAGATCAGCGATGAAGGCTTACTGCTGCTTCTCGCCGGCGGAACCGCGCTGGCGGTCGCAATGCAGGCGGTGCTGTCGTACCGCGAGCTTCCGAAAGGTATCGATTGGTCGGCCTTGGCGTTCGAGCCCAGGGCCTGGCTCAAGCGTTGCGTGCCCATGTGGGGCGCCGCAATTCTCGAAGCCACGAACCAATACGTCGACGTCGTCTCTCATCGCGTTGCTCATCGATCCCGGTGGCGGCCGGCGGATATTTCGCCGCCAACCGCATCTCGAATGCCTTCGCCAAGGTGACGCTGGCGACCTCGAACCTCGCGGCCAGCCGCGTCTCTCTGCTCTATTTCAATCGCCCGCGCGCCGAGTTGCTCGACTTCGTCCGCTCGCTTGCGCTGTCGACGGCCGGTCTGGTTTTCGCAGGGCTGGCGGCGCTCTTCGTGCTCGGCACGTCGCTGCTGTCGATTTTCGGCGCCACGTATGCCGACGAGTTCTGGACCCTCATGGTGCTGTCGATCGGCACCGCCACGGTCGCGCTGTGCGGGCCGGCTCCCGTACATGCTGCTCCATACCGGGCACGAGAGCGCTCTACACGCGCACCGTTGCCGCGCGCTCTCGCCGCGCGACTATGCTCTATTCTTTGTGCTGACGCCGATCCTTGGCACGCTCGGTGCGGCGTTGGCCTTTACGCTCGTCTCGCTCGGGAGCTGCGTCGTACTCAACGCCGTCTGCCGCACGCGTCTTGGCATTGACCCTTCCGTCGGCTGTCTCATCGCTCGCACTGATCTCGAGCAGGCGGAGCGCGCATGAAGCCCGACCCCTCAAAGCGCCCGCGCATCGTTCTGCTGCAGACGCAAGCTGAGAACGCCGGCGCGCAGGAGATCGCGCGCATCCTGGGTCACGGGCTCCAGGCGCGTGGCTTCGACGTACACTTCGGGTTCTTTTTTCGCCGCACGGCCGGCTATGACAACGCGCGCCGGGCGTGTTCTTCGGCGCCGATCATCGCCCGACTGGCCCGATCAGCGTTGCCCGCAATGGCGTCGCGCATCCGCCGCCGCATCCGAGATTTGCAGCCTGATGCCGTGCTGACGTTCCAGCACTACGGCAACATCTTCGGCGCGCCCCTTGCCCGTGCGGCGGGGGCGCGGACCGTGCTTGCCAATCTCAATTCGACGCTGAAGGCGCTTCCGTTCTGGGTCGGCGGGCGCCGACTGGCTGCTATCGGCAACCGGAATTTACACGTGCGCGATTGCCAACTCGGCGAGTCACGGAAGCGGAGTTTCGCGCCCTGCCGCCGCCGTTCGGCAGCCGCTGGTTCGCATCGATCATGGCTTCGAGCCGAAGCTCAGCGCGCTATCGAAATCAGCGGCGCGCGAGCAGCTCTCGCTTCCGCGCGATGCAATCCTGCTCGGGAACGTCGGACGCCTGCATCCGCAGAAGAACCAGCAGGCGCTGATCGCACTGCTGCCTGCCAATCCCGATTGGCATGTCGCGCTCGCGGGGCAGGGCAGGTCGCTTGGAAGCTCTGCAGGCGAGGGCGCGCCAGCTCGGATGTCTGGATAGGGTGCACTTCGTCGGTGAGCTGCCGCCCGATCAGGTCGGCGCGTTTCTCAAGGCGCTCGACGTTTTCGTGTTCACCTCGCTGCACGAAACGTTCGGGCTCGCCGCGGTCGAGGCCGCCAACAACGGCATCCCCGTGGTGAGCCACGATCTCGACGTCATGCGAGAGGTGCTCTCGGTGGAAGGGGGCCCATGCGCCCGCTTCGCGGACGCGAACAGACCTGCCGGCGCTGCAGGCGGCCGTGCGCGATGTGCTCGGCGATCCGGTGCTGGCTGCAACGCTGATCGAACGCGGAGGACGCCTGCGCGATAAGTACGCGCTGGATACGATGGTCGATGCGTATGCCGCGCTGCTCGCCAAGAATGGCGTGCGGGTCCCTGCCGCTATGTCAGCTGCGGAACCTGCTCGCTCGTGATCTGCCTCGGGCGCAATGCCCGGTGCTTGCGCATCACCTTCGTCAGCAGCGCGCTTAAGGCGACGCCCGCCGAAGCGGCCAGGTCCTCCCCGGGGCTTTCGATGAAGGCGAGCCCGCGATTGTGGGCCTCGCGATACCGCGCCCGCTCGACGACGGCGCCGGGCAGCAGATTGAAGTCGGCAACCTCAATGTAGGCGCGCGCCGCTTCCTCCTCGTCGGGATCGAGCATGCGCGACAGCGCCACGTAAAGACGCGATTTGGGGATGCCGGCCGACTTGAGCTCATAGAACAGCTCGACCGCCGGCTGCAGATCGTCGAAGCACGCGCCCGACGGCTGGACGACAAAGTGCGCGACGCTGGCGATTTCCATCGTCGGCCCCGGCGCATTGCCGGGCGCATCGACGATCAAAAGATCCGCATCCGGCTCGCTGGCGATGGCCGCGTCGACGTTGGCATAGGCTTCGACCGTCAGCGGCGGGAAGACATGATGCTTCTCCCGCAGGCGCTGCCAGCGGGACGACGTCTGCTGGTCCTTGTCGAGATCGGCCAACGTCGTGACGAGCCCACGGCGGGCTGCCACGGCGGCGAGCGCACGGGCGAAGGTCGATTTTCCAACGCCGCCTTTGCGGCTAACGAACGCGACTACGACTGTCATTACGCGCCAGTTGTTGTCTGAGATGCACTACGTCTGCCCCGCTCGCATTCCGGCTATGTGTTAACCAAAAAGCGGCGGATTCCGGGCCGCGGCGGGTGCAAAATCGAAGGGCGCCGAGACCTCATTCGGCCCCCAGCGTGACAAACCGCGCATGAGTTGCGCCATTGGGCGGCCAGCTGCGTGCTGCCCAAGTGGCTTAGAAAGCTTCGCGAACGGCGGTTGCGGGCCCCTCCGTTTGCAGCCGTTCCAGCGCCTTGCGGCCGAAGAGCAGGAACAGGCGTCGGCGTCAGGAAGGCGTCGAGCAGCGTCGCCGAGATGAGCCCGCCGATGATCGTCACGGCGACGGGATGCAGGATTTCCTTGCCCGGCTCGTCGGCGCCGATCAGCAGTGGGACGAGCGCAATTCCAGCGGCGAGCGCCGTCATCAGCACCGGGGTCAGCCGCTCGAGCGTGCCGCGCACGACCAGCTGGCGCCCGAAGCTCTCGCCTTCGAACAGCGCCAGATTGAGGTAGTGGCTGATCTTCAGGATGCCGTTGCGGGTGGCGATGCCGGCGAGCGTGATGAAGCCGATGGCGCTGGCGACCGAGAACGGCTGGCCGGCGATCCATAGCGCCGCGACGCTGCCGATCAGCGCCAGGGGCACGTTGCCCATGATGATGAGCGCCAGAACGCCCGAGCGGTAGCGCGTGTACAGCACGACGAAGATCAGCAGCAGCGAGACGGCCGACAGCAGGGCCATCATGCGCGAGGCTTCCTCCTGCGCCTGGAATTGCCCTTCGAGGTTGGCAAAGTAGCCCTGCGGGAATTTCGTCTCCGCGACCTCGGCGCGGATGTCGGCGACGATGCGGGCCATGTCCGAGCCGTCGGTGTTGGCGAACACGGCGATGCGCCGCCGGCCGTTCTCGCGCTGGATCTGGTTGGGCCCGTCGGTTTCGATCACGTCGGCGATGGTGCCGAGCGGGATGCGCCCGGCCGGGCTCTCGATCAGCATCTCGCCGAGCGCCCGCGTGCTGCGGTCGGCATCGGAGAGGCGCAGGACGACATCGAAACGCTTCGACTGGTCGATGATCTGCGACACGACCTTGCCGTTCGACAGCGCCTCCAACGCTTCGGTGACGTTGCTCGGGTTGAGGCCGTAGAGCGCGGCCTTGGCGTAGTCGACGCGAACCTGCAGCTGCGGAATGCGCACCTGCTTCTCGGTCTGCAGATCGACGATGCCGGGGATCGGACTTGAGGCGGTCTTCGAGGTCGGCGGCGAGGCCGCGCAAGGTGTCGTAGTCGTCGCCGTAGATCTTGAGCGCGATCTGCGCGCGCACGCCCGACAGCATGTGATCGAGGCGATGCGCGATCGGCTGCCCGACGGTGATGCTTGCCGGCAGCACGGACAGGCGCGTGCGGATGTCGGCCAGCACCTCTTCGCGGCTGCGCGCCGACTTGCGCAGGTCGACATCGAGCTCGCTGTTGTGGACGCCCTCGGCGTGCTCGTCGAGCTCGGCGCGGCCGGTGCGGCGGCCGACCGAGCGCACCTCCGGCACGTCGGCGACAATCTGCTCGGCGAGGCGGCCGATGCGATCGGATTCGGCCAGGCTGATGCCGGGCTGCAGCACGACGCTGACCAGCACCGTGCCCTCGTTGAACGTCGGCAGGAAGGCGCGCGGCAGCGGCAGGCCGGCTAGGACTGCGATGCAGACGGCGACGGCGGGCAGGCCGATAACGAATGCCGGCCGCGCGAAGCACCATTCGAGCCCCGCCTTCTGCCAGCGTTTCAGAAGTCGCACGAGGCCGGTGTCATGCTCGGTCAGCTTGCGCATGCGCGGCAGCAGCCAGTAGCAGAGCACCGGCGTCACCGTCAGCGAGACGACGAGGCTGGCGAGGATCGAGACGATGAATGCGATGCCGAGCGGCGTGAACAGCCGCCCCTCGATGCCCGACAGCGCGAACACCGGCAGGAACACGAGCACGATGACGATCGTCGCGTAGACGATGCCGGAGCGCACCTCTGTGGCGGCAGCCGCAATGACCTCGATCACGCTGCGCCTGTCGCGGCCCTCGGCCGCCCGGTGCAAGCCGAGGCGACGATAGATATTCTCCACGTCGACCACAGCGTCGTCGACCAGCGCGCCGATGGCGATGGCAAGCCCGCCGAGCGTCATGGTGTTGATCGACAGCCCCATCAGCTGGAACACCACCAGCGTGCTCAGCACCGACAGCGGGATGGCGACCAGCGAGATGAACGTCGTCTGCCAGTTGAGCAGGAACACGAACAGCACGATGGCGACGCAGACCAGCGCTTCGACCAGCACGCGCAACAGGTTGGCGATGGAGGTCTCGATGAAGCCCGCCTGGCGGAACTGGATATCGGTGGTGCGCACGCCCTCCGGCATCACCTTCTGCAACTCGGGCAGCATCGCCTCGATCCGGCGCGTAATGCTGACGGTGTCGGCCTCCGGCTGCTTCTGCACAGCCAGGATGACACCCGGCTTGCCGTTGAAGCCGGCATCGCCCCGCTTGGTGCGGGCGCGCGAAATCGACGTCCGCAACCTGACCCGAGCGAGACGACGTGGCCGTCGCGATAGGCGACCACGAGGTTGCGGAGGTCTTCGATCTTCGTCGTGCGGCCGATGTTGCGGATAAGGACTTCGCGCGCCTTCAGGTCGACGAAGCCGCCGCCGGTGTTGGCGCCGAACTGCTTGATCGCGTTCTCGATCGCCTCGAAGTTCACATCGAGGCTGGCCATGCGGCGCGGATCGGGAACGACGCGGTACTGGCGCACCTCGCCGCCGATCGGGATGACCTGCGCGACGCCCGGCACGGTGAGAAGCTGCGGGCGCACGGTGAAGTCCGCGAGCTCGCGCAGCGTCATGGGATCGACCGTCGTGCTCGACATGGCGATGAGCATGATCTCGCCCATGACCGACGAGATCGGACCCATCTGCGCCGCGACGTTCTTGGGGAGCTGCTCGCGCACGAGCTGCAGGCGCTCGGCGACCTGCTGACGCGCGCGGTAGATCTCCACCGACCAGTCGAACTCCACGTAGACGACCGAAAGGCCCACGCCGGACACCGAGCGCACGCGCGTGACGCCGGGCATGCCGTTCATCGCCGTCTCGATGGGGAAGGTGACGAGCAGCTCGACCTCCTCCGGCGCGAGGCCCTCGACCTCCGCCATCAGCGTGACGGTCGGCCGGTTGAGGTCGGGGAAGACGTCGACGGGGAGCTGCCGCAGCGTCATCAGGCCGTAGAACGTCAGCGCCAGCGCGCCGATGACGACGAACAGACGGTGGGAAAGGCTGGCGCGAATGATGGCATCGAACATGGACAGCCTCAGCGGACTTGGTTGAGGAGCTCGGCGCCTTCGACGACGACGCGGTTGCCCGGTTCGAGGCCGTCGAGCACGATCACGTTGATGCCGTCGAGGGGAGCCACGCGTACGGGGACCGGCCGGAAGTGCTCCGCGGAGGTCTTCACCCATACCCGCGGCAGCCCGTTGGCACTGCGCACGACCGCGGCATCCGGCACGACGATGCCGTCTACTGGCTCGCCCTGCTGCACGTACACCTTGACGGCCGAACCGATGATCAGTCCTTCGTGGATCTCCTCGACCTTGAACTGCAGCGGCTGCGCCTGCTGCCGCAGCGACGGCGCGCGGCCGACGTAGGAGAGCTTGATCGAGTGCCCGTCCGGATCGGTCGCGTGGGCGGCGGTAATGTCGGGGGCGGCGTGCGCGGCAACGCCGATGGCTTCGATCCACAGGCGGTTCGGGTCGACAATCTCGAACAGCGTGTCGCGCGTGGTGACGACCTGGCCGGCGCGCACATTGGCGACCGAGATGATGCCGCTCACCGGCGCCTTGAGCGAAATGCGCTCGGCATCCTTCGGTGCCAAGACGCGCTGTTGCTCGCGCAGCGCATCGAGCTCGGTGCGCGTATCCTCGATATCCTTCTGCGCCACAACGCTTGAGATGCGGGTCAGGCGCGCCAGCTTCTGCTCGGCGATCTTAAGCTTGCCCGCTACCTCAGCCGTAAGCTGCTGCATGGTGCCGAGGTCGGCGATGGGAATGCTGGGCGACAGATATGCCAACACCTCGCCCTCCTTGACGTGCTGACCGACATTCGAGATGCCGCGTTCGGGGAGCTCGATGCGTCCGTCCATGGGCGCCTGAACCTGACCGAACGTGGAGGGATCGGGGATGACCGCACCGATCAGCTCACGGCTCTGCCGCGCAGCTTCCGGCTTGGCAATCAGCGTGCGTACGTGCAGCAAGCGCTGCGAAGGTTTGGGAAGGAATACATCGCCGTCCGGTAGGCGCCGCGGCGCATCCGTCTGCGCCACGGCTGCAGCGGGTGTCTCGTCTGCGTGATCGTGTCCCTCGTGTGCTGCGGCCGGGTCCGCGTGCAGCGCGAGCGCCGCAGCGATAGCGAGAATGAGCGGCGAGGTGGAGCGCGTGGGGCGGAATGCGAAGGCGCCGACGAACCCAAGTATCGCCGCGATACCGGCCAGCGCCCATGTCAGCGGCTGTGAGAGCAATGTCTGCCACGACATGGCTGCAGCATGCTCTGCATGCGCCGCCGCCGCGACGTCCAACTTGCCGTCCAACACGCTGGTGTCTGCACCGGCAGTGATGCTGAATTTCAGCGCCTTCACACCCGGCTCGTCGGCCCACGGCGCAGCAAGCACATAGGTGCCGTCGCCGAGCGCCTTCGCTCTGCCGGCGGCAATGCCGTCGGCCGTTACTGCAATGGCGGCGCCGTTGATCAGGATCGTTTGTCGCCACGCTATCGAGGTAAATCTTGAGCTGGCGGTCGGCGACTACGGCGACTAGCTCGATGTCGGGCCCCACCGCCTCGAGACGTGGAGCCGAGCCTGCCGTGAGAGTGGCGGCAGCGGGCGCGTCATCATGGGCGTGATCGTCGCCCCCGTGAGCGAGCGCCATGCTCGTGGACAACAGCAGGAAAAGTGCGAGCGCAATGAAACGCGTCATGGTGAACCGTCCCGAAGCTTGAGAAGCAGTATTCTCAGCCCGGACGCGCTCACGGCTTCATGCCGCTCACTCTGCCTTGGTCGCGCGCAGGCGCGTCGACCCCAGGCATCGCCCGTGCTGATCGTTGAGGCGCACGCGACAAAGCGGCGTGCGCCGTCTCAGGCGATGTGACGTGGAGGACGGAGGGGCGGATTGGACAGCTGGCCGTAGGGGAGGGCGGCTCCGTGCTCCCGGTGCAGCACGGCAAGCGTAACGATCGGCGCCTGCGCCGCGTTGGCCGTCAGGATCGCGGTGGCCGCGCAGCAGTGTGCGTGGGCATGTGTGCAACCCCGATCGCTGCCGCCCGAACTTCCGGGGTCGTCTTGATCGGCGACCGCAGAGTCGACCGCACGATCGTGATGCGTGTGACCGGGCTTGGCCTGATCCATTTGCGCGTGCACGAGATCGTGCGCATGCGCGAACTGGGGCGCATGCAGGATCGGCACCTCGCCGCCGCCGAGCATGGCAACGGCGAACAGGGCTGCGATCACGATGTGTTTGACGATGCTACGCACGCCCTCACCAAAGCCCGCCGCTCCGGCTGCGTCAAGCCTCCGGCAGTTGGGTAAAAGATTGGCGGTCGTCATTTGACCGTCAAAGTAGCGTTACCATGTCATAGGCGGTCGCTGGCTCCGTGCGGGGGCCCAACTCGTAGCCAACTTTTCGAACGAGGAAACAGATGAAGCTCGAAGCGCTGATCAAAGGCGTCGTTTTCGTTCTCGTCGCCGCTGCCGTCGCCGGTCCAGCCATGGCGCACGGGTTCGACGACTGCACCAAGGAGGCGAAGGACAAGTGGAAGCCGCAGGCGGAGGCCGAGGCTGCCGCGACCGCCGCGGGCTATACGGTGACCAAATCCAAGGTCGAGGGCTCCTGCTACGAGGTCTACGCCAAGGATAAGGACGGCAAGAAGTTCGAGCTGTTCTACAACCCGGTCGACCTGCAGCTGGTGAAGAAACACGACGACTGAACCCTGCGCGGCGGTGGCGTCTAGAGTCCGGCGCGAAAATCCGCTAAGCGAACGTCTGCGCCCGACCCCGGAATTGATCGAGGGGCGGGCGGCGCGGGTGTAGCTCAATGGTAGAGCAGCAGCCTTCCAAGCTGAATACGAGGGTTCGATTCCCTTCACCCGCTCCACTCCCCTTCCTTGCCTCTAAACGCCGTTCTGCTACTCTGCGTTGAGTAGGGCGCCTGCCGTGAGAAGCAGGGTGGGGGAGAGTCATGTTTCGCGTGTGCTTGATGGGCGCACTGTGCTGCTTTTTGGCGGCGTGCGCCGCCTTACCGGCCAACACTTTGGCCGTGAATGAGATCGCTTCCTACAAGCTTGAAACGGTCGCGGTGTCTGTTCCGCCGGATGCTCATATCTGGTGGGGCAACGCGGAGCGGGAGTTCGCTGAGAAACATGGCGAAAGGGTCCTCACCGAGCTGCGAAGCACGAAGGAGGGCAGGGAGGCGATCGAGGCCAGCGCCAAGGAGGCGATCAACAACTCGCTGCAATGTAAGCAATATCAGCGAGACCAGGCTTCGCGCCGTCTGGAAGCAGCGCTCGTAGGCTACGTCGGCCCCGAGCTGCGCGGTAGCCAGGCTGTGCGGCTGGAGGTGGTGATCCATGAGCTGACCATCCCCTCTGCGGCGCAACGGGTGGTAATTGGTGGTGCCCCGGCGATGCTAGCCAGTGCGACGCTGGTCGATGCCCGGACAGGCAAGGTGATCGTGACCTACCCGAAACTCTTGGCTATCGCGGCGGCAGGCAACGGGGTCGCCGGTGTTCTTTTCGATCAGTTGAGCTCGGACGATCTGTATGATCGTGTGATCATGAATTACGCCACCCAATATCGACAGTGGCTGCTCAAGGCCTAGAGTGGCTCGGCGGCTGAGGGGGCCTTTCCGCCAGGGGATGCTGAATGCTTGTGGTGACGACCAACGATCTGTCCGGCTACCGGGTGGTGAAGCACCTCGGCGTGGTGCGTGGGCTGACTGTGCGGTCGCGCAGCGTCATCGGAAACATTGGCGCTGCTGTGCAGATCTTCTTTGGCGGCAATATTACTCTATATACAAGGCTGGCCGAGGAGGCCCGCCGGGATGCCTTCGATTTGCTCGTCGAGCACGCGCAAGCCATGGGCGCCAATGCCGTTTTAGCCATGCGCTACGACGCCAACGAGATCGCATCAGCGGTGACAGAGGTTCTGGCTTACGGAACAGCGGTGGTGGTCGAACCGGCACCCTGATTCTTCGCTCGCGACAATTTCGTCACTAGCAAGTGACAAGGGGGAAAAGTTCCGCTAAGTATGCCGCCCCCGCGGAGGAAAGCGCGCGCTACCACGCGAAAGGGGTGTAGCTCAATTGGTAGAGCGTCGGTCTCCAAAACCGAAGGTTGGGGGTTCGAGACCCTCCGCCCCTGCCAAACACGTTTGGATGCATCCGTTGCGAGGGCGCCGGATGTGCCAGCAATCGGCGCTTGGGATGCGTCAGATTGTCGCATGGCGCCCGGGAAAGTCAAATTAATGACCAAATACAACCCGGTCGAGTTTATCCAGGAGGTCCGCCAGGAAGTCTCCAAGGTTACTTGGCCAACCTGGAAAGAGGTGTGGATCACCACCCTCATGGTTCTAATCATGGTCAGCGTTGCCTCAGTATTTTTCCTCGTCACAGACCAAGCGCTCGGATACCTCGTCCGCCTGGTGCTGGGCGCGAACCGCTGAACCGGAGCTAATTTAGTGGCCACCCAAGTCGCGCAGACGCGCCCCGAAAGAGCGGCAATGGCGAAGCGCTGGTATATTGTGCACGCCTACACGAACTTCGAGCGCAAGGTGGCCGACGCCATCAAGGAACGCGCCAAGGCTGCCGGCCTCGAGGATCTGTTCGAGGAAGTGCTGGTGCCGACCGAGGAAGTGGTCGAGGTGAAGCGCGGCCGCAAGGTGCAGTCGGAACGCAAGTTTTTGCCCGGCTACGTGCTCGTGAAGATGGAGATGACCGATCCAGCGTTCCTGCTGATCAAGAACACTCCGAAGGTTACCGGGTTTCTCGGCGCGGAAAACAAACCGATGCCGATCTCGGAAGACGAGGCGATGCGCATCCTCCGTCAGGTTACGGAGGGCGTCGAGCGACCGAAGCCGTCGATCACCTTCGAGGTGGGCGAGCAGGTGAAGGTCGCCGATGGTCCGTTCGCCTCCTTCCAGGGCCACGTGGAAGAGGTCGACGAGGAACGTTCGCGGCTCAAGGTGGCCGTGTCGATCTTCGGTCGACCGACGCCGGTCGAGCTGGAGTTCGGCCAGGTGGAGAAGGTGCCGGGATAAAGCCCGGAGGTCACTAAGACCACAACGAACTTGCAGCCGGGCTGACGCTCGTCTGCATGCCAACCCCGCAAGGACAGCCTCTCACGAGGCCTCCCTGCGGAAATCCGCGGGAGGGCCCTGTGAGCCCGTTGGACCGCTAACCCTGGGAAGGAAAGCCCCTTCCCGTCAAGTGCTAAGGGGAGACCATGGCAAAGAAAATTGACGGTTACATCAACTTGCAGGTGCCGGCGGGGGCGGCCAATCCCTCGCCGCCTATCGGCCCCGCGCTGGGTCAGCGCGGCGTCAACATCATGGAGTTCTGCAAGTCGTTCAACGCCAAGACGAAGGACATCGAGCAGGGCACGCCCATCCCGGTGAAGATCACGGTCTTCTCCGATCGCTCGTTCACGTTCGAAATGCGCACACCGCCGGCGTCCTTCTTCCTCAAGAAGGCGGCGAAGATCACCTCCGGCTCGAAGGCCACTGGCCGCGACGTTGCCGGCAGCGTGACGATGGAGCAGGTGCGCGACATCGCGAAGCTGAAGATGAAAGACCTCAACACGGACGACGTCGAGGCTGCCGCCAAGACGATCGCCGGCTCCGCCCGTTCGATGGGCCTGCAGGTGAAGGAGTAACGGCGATGGCAGCGAAACTCAGCCCAGAGGCAATCAAAGAGACGCGTCTTGCCGGTGGCAAGCGCATGGTGGCGGCGGGCAAAGGCCTCGACCGCGACAAGGCCTATTCGATCGAGGACGCCGTGAAGCTCGTGAAGGAGCGCGCGAAGGCGAAGTTCGACGAGACGGTCGAGGTGGCGATGAACCTCGGCGTCGATCCCAAGCACGCCGACCAGCTCGTGCGCGGCGTGTGCAATCTGCCGAACGGCTCCGGCCGTACGGCGCGCGTTGCCGTGTTCGCTCGCGGCGCCAAGGCCGAAGAGGCGAAAGCCGCCGGTGCCGACGTTGTCGGCGCGGAGGATCTCGTCGAGCAGGTGTCGAAGGGCACGATCAACTTCGATCGCTGCATCGCGACGCCCGACATGATGGGCCTCGTCGGCCGTCTCGGTAAGGTGCTCGGCCCGCGCGGCCTGATGCCGAACCCGCGCGTTGGCACGGTTACCATGGACGTCGTCACCGCCGTCAAGGGCGCCAAGGGTGGCTCGGTGGAGTTCCGCGTCGAGAAGGCCGGCATCATTCACGCCGGCGTCGGCAAAGCGAGCTTCACGGAGAACGCGCTCGCCGAGAACATTAAGGCGTTCGTCGACGCCGTGGTGAAGGCGAAGCCGGCGGGTGCCAAGGGCACGTACGTAAAGAAGGTTTCGATCAGCTCGACGATGGGACCCGGCGTCAAGATTGACAGCGCCAGCCTCAACGGCGGGCAGGCCCTCACTTAAGGGGGATACGGAATTCGCGCGCCGCTTCGCAAGGAGCGGCACGCGATGTCCGGAAGATGAGCTTCGGCTCGCCTTTCGGAGACTGTCCGAGACTGTGGGTGCCGTCAGATCTTCCGGGATGCTGACAGCTTAAGCCTCAATCAGGGCCCGCATGAGACAGGAGCGAACCCGGTTTTACGCTCTCCACAAGAGAGCAGAGCCGGTTTGAACCTGGGTCAGCACCGTGCCGCCTTACAGCGCGCGGTTGGACAGACAAAGCGTCGCCGGAAGCGGGTCTCCCGCCATGGCGGCAAGGTGCAACCCGCGGACCAGCTTTAGCGAAGCTGATCCGTAATCTGGAGTGAGCAGGTGGATAGAGCCGCGAAACGTGAGCTCGTGACGTCGCTCAACACCGTGTTGAAAGACACGGGGTTGGTCGTTGTCGCCCACTATGCCGGCATGACGGTCGCCCAACTGACCGACTACCGCAAGCGCGTTAAAGAGGCTGGCGGCAAGGTCAAGGTAGCCAAAAACCGGCTGGCGAAGCTCGCGCTGAAGGACACTTCGTACGAACCGATCTCCGATCTCTTCAAGGGGCAAACATGCGTTGCCTACTCGCAGGATCCGATCGCGGCGGCGAAGGCGTCGGTCGCATACGCCAAGGGGAATGAGAAGCTTGTCATTCTCGGTGGCGCCATGGGCTCGACGGTCCTCGACGCGAACGCCGTCAAAGCGCTCGCCGAACTGCCCTCGCTGGACGAGCTCAGAGCCAAGCTCATCGGTCTCCTCAACGCGCCGGCGACGAAGATCGCCCGCACGATTGCAGAGCCGGGTGCACAGCTCGCGCGCGTCATTCAGGCGAAGGCATCGCAAGGCGAAGCCGCATAACGGCACGGGCGGCGCCGCAAGGCGCCACGACATCGGAAAGCGCAGTTCAAGACTGCACAGTCATTAGGTTCAAACCGAAGGAAGTAACAAAATGGCCGATCTATCGAAGATCGTTGACGATCTCTCTAGCCTCACCGTCCTGCAGGCGGCTGAGCTTGCCAAGCTGCTCGAGGAAAAGTGGGGCGTGTCGGCGGCTGCTGCCGTCGCCGTTGCCGCTGCTCCGGGCGCTGCTGCTGCCCCGGTCGAGGAGCAGACCGAGTTCACGGTCATCCTGAAGGCCGGTGGCGAGAAGAAGATTAACGTCATTAAGGAAGTCCGCGCCATCACGGGTCTTGGCCTCAAGGAAGCCAAGGATCTCGTCGAGGCCGGCGGCAAGGCCGTGAAGGAAGGCGTGACCAAGGACGAGGCTGCCAAGCTGAAGAAGCAGCTCGAAGACCAGGGCGCGACCGTCGAAGTGAAGTAGTCGAGGCGGCAGGCGGCCGGCACTTCGGTGTCGGTTGCCTGCCTCCGCCTGCTTGAAAAGGGCAGGCATCAGAACGTCTCTCCGGAGGGTCTTTTGAGGGTCATGCAACTCTCAAACGGACCTTCCGGTGAGCCGTTTAAAGGCTAGCAGGGGTTGGCGGCCCTTGCCACGCAGAGCAGCAAAGCGCGGGCTCGTCCCTCGCGCGCTTTACAAGGAGCGGACATGGCTGAGACGTTCAACGGCCGCAAGCGCATCCGGAAGAAATTCGGATCCATTCGCGAAGTCGCAGAGATGCCGAACCTCATCGAGGTTCAGAAGAGCTCTTACGACGACTTCCTGATGGTGAAGGAGCCTCCCGGCGGCCGTTCAGACGATCACGGACTCCAGTCGGTATTCAAGTCCGTGTTTCCGATCTCGGACTTTTCGGGTCGCGCGACGCTTGAATTCGTGCGCTACGAGTTCGAGCCGCCGAAGTACGACGTCGACGAGTGCATGCAGCGCGATATGACCTTCTCGGCGCCGCTGAAGGTGAAGCTGCGCCTGATCGTGTTCGATGTGAACGAGGAGACGGGCTCCAAGTCGATCAAAGACGTCAAGGAGCAGGACGTCTACATGGGCGACATGCCGCTCATGACGTCGAATGGCACCTTCGTCATCAACGGCACCGAGCGCGTTATCGTCTCGCAGATGCATCGTTCGCCGGGCGTGTTCTTCGATCACGACCGCGGGCGCACGCATGCCTCGGGCAAGCTCCTGTTCGCCGCGCGCATCATTCCCTATCGCGGTTCCTGGCTCGACTTCGAGTTCGACGCCAAGGACATCGTCTACGTGCGCATCGATCGCCGCCGCAAGCTGCCGGTGACGACGTTGCTGTACGCGCTTGGTCTCGATGACGAAGAGATCCTTAGCGTCTTCTACAAGCACATCCCGATCAAGGAATCCAAGCGCGGCTGGAAGATGCCGTTCGTGCCCGAGAAGATGCGCGGCATGACGCCGACGGCCGACCTTGCCGATGCCAAGACGGGCGAAGTCGTCATCAAGGCTGGCGAGAAGCTCACCGCCCGCAAGGCGCGCGAGCTTGCCGAAGGCGGCCTCAAGGAGGTGCTCGTTTCGTCCGACGATCTCGCGGGGCGCTACATCGCCACCGACATCGTCGACTTGGAGACGGGTACGATCTTCGCCGAGGCCGGCGATGAACTCGACGCCGAGCTGCTGGCTGAATTGAAGGACCAGAAGGTCAAGGAATTCCCGATCCTCGACATCGACCACGTCAACATCGGTCCGTTCATTCGCAACACGCTCAACATCGACAAGAACGCCAATCAGCAGGAAGCGCTGATGGACGTCTATCGCGTTATGCGTCCGGGCGAGCCGCCGACGATTGAGGCGGCGACCAACCTGTTCCATTCGCTGTTCTTCGACTTAGAACGCTATGACCTCTCGGCCGTCGGCCGCGTGAAGATGAACATGCGTCTCGAGCTCGACGCGCCCGACACCATGCGCGTGCTGCGCCGCGAGGACATCCTCGCGGTCATCAAGACGCTGGTCGACCTGCGCGACGGCAAGGGCGAGATCGACGACATCGATCACCTCGGCAACCGGCGCGTCCGCTCGGTCGGCGAGCTGATGGAGAACCAGTACCGCGTCGGCCTGCTCCGCATGGAGCGCGCCATCAAGGAGCGTATGTCCTCGGTCGACATCGACACGGTCATGCCGCAGGACCTGATCAACGCCAAGCCGGCGGCCGCTGCCGTGCGCGAGTTCTTCGGGTCTTCGCAGCTAAGCCAGTTCATGGACCAGACGAACCCGCTGTCGGAGATCACCCACAAGCGCCGCCTGTCGGCGCTTGGCCCGGGTGGTCTGACCCGCGAGCGCGCCGGCTTCGAGGTGCGCGACGTGCATCCGACGCACTACGGCCGCATCTGCCCGATCGAAACGCCGGAAGGCCCGAACATCGGTCTGATCAACTCGCTGGCGACGTTCGCGCGCGTCAACAAGTACGGCTTCATCGAGAGCCCGTACCGCAAGGTCGTTGGCGGCAAGCTTACCGACCAGGTGGTCTACCTGTCGGCGATGGAGGAGATGCGCCACCACGTCGCGCAGGCCAATGCCGAAGTCGATGCCAAGGGCAAGCTGACCGACGAGCTCATCACCTGCCGCTATCAGGGTGACGTGCTACTCGTGACGCAGGACAAGGTCGACTACATCGACGTGTCGCCGAAACAGCTCGTGTCGGTCGCTGCTGCGCTCATCCCGTTCCTCGAGAACGATGACGCCAACCGCGC
>CAVRND010000028.1:0-353596 GCA_963722495.1 uncultured Alphaproteobacteria bacterium
GCTTGCGACGGAAGAACGTGACGGTGCGGCTCGCCTGCACCGACCGGGCCGGCGCGCTGCGCCCGTCGGAGCCGTCGAGGCCGCTCGGCACGTCGACGGCAAGGACCGGCACGGAGCCAATATTCATTGTCTCCGCCAGGAGCGCGGCATCTCCTTCCAGCGGACGGCTGAGCCCTGCTCCGAACACGCGTCAATGACCAGATCGACTTCCCGTAGTGCAATCGGATCGGCGCGCTCGACTGCACCCTCCCAGCGCTGCGCCATGGCCGCCGTGTCGGCCTTGAGCGCGTCGCGCGACCCCAAAAGAATGAGCCGCACGGCATAGCCGGATTGCGCGAGAAGCCGCGCCGCGACGAAACCGTCGCCGCCGTTGTTGCCAGGACCGCACGCGACGACGACGCGCGATCCGCTCGCCGCCATGTCCTTCGCGCTGTCGGCAACCGCGCGACCCGCGTGCTCCATCAGTGTCAGGCTTGCGACCCCGAGCCCGGCCAGCGGCACGGTCGGCCTCGCGCCATTTCCATCGCGGTTAACAGTTCGAGCCCAGACCCCGGCGCCACCTTGCTGCTCGTCATGTTCTCCACCCACCTCGCATGATCAGGATTAACGATGACCTGCGGGTACTCGATGAACCGAAAGGAGCCTGTTTCGCATGCCCATTCTTGTGGCATAGTGCTTAGCTTCTATGCACCCCGGACGCCTCACGCCGCGCACTACTGCGGACTCAATCCACAAGAGAATTGAAACCGCGAGGTTTCATTAGGCTCACGTTTTGGCATAGGCCATGCTAACCGTTGGCCCGTCCGGCGCATATCGGTAAAAAAACTCATAAGCTGGAGGCCCACGGGCTCATGAAAAAGATCGAAGCCATCATCAAGCCGTTCAAGCTCGATGAGGTGAAGGAAGCCCTGCAGGAAATCGGCCTGCAGGGCATCACGGTGATCGAAGCAAAAGGCTTCGGCCGCCAGAAGGGCCACACCGAGCTTTATCGCGGCGCGGAATACGTCGTCGATTTCCTGCCGAAGGTGAAAATCGAAGTGGTGCTCGCCGACGACATGGTCGATAAGGCCGTCGAAGCCATTCAAAAGGCCGCCAAGACCGGCCGGATCGGCGACGGCAAGATCTTCATCTCCGCGATCGAGGAAGCAATCCGCATCCGCACCGGAGAGACCGGCGCGGACGCGATCTAAGCTGATCGCTGCCAATCCGTTCGCTTCAGAGGGACTGCGTAAGGCCCTTTATTCCGGAAAAGAATGCCGCCAAGCTACAACAGTAACGGGGAGTCTCATGAAGAACGTCAGCGATGTCCTGAAGACCATCAAGGACAAGGACGTCAAGTACGTCGATTTCCGCTTCACGGACACCAAGGGCAAGATGCAGCACGTGACCGCGGATGTGAGCTGCGTCGACGAAGGAGTTTCAGACGGCTACGCGTTCGATGGCTCCTCGATCGCCGGCTGGAAGGCCATCGAAGCCTCCGACATGATGCTGAAGCCGGACCCGCCGTCGGCGCACATCGATCCGTTCTTCGCGCAGACGACGATCGCCATCTTCTGCGACGTCCTCGAGCCCACCACCGGCGAGCCCTACGAGCGCGATCCGCGCGGCATCGCCAAGAAGGCCGAAGCCTACATGAAGTCGCTCGGCATCGGCGACACGCGTCTACTTCGGCCCCGAAGCCGAGTTCTTCATCTTCGACGACGTGCGCTTCTCCGCCGATCCGTACAACACCGGCTTCCGCATCGACTCGACCGAGCTGCCGACCAACACCGGCACCGAATACGAGATGGGCAACCTCGGCCACCGCCCGCGCACCAAGGGCGGCTACTTCCCCGTGCCGCCGATCGACAGCTGCCAGGACATCCGCTCCGAGATGCTGTCCGTGATGGCCGAAATGGGCGTCGCCGTCGAGAAGCACCACCACGAGGTCGCCGCCGCCCAGCACGAACTCGGCATCAAGTTCGGCCCGATGGTCACGCATGGCCGACCACATGCAGATCTACAAGTATGTCGTCCACAACGTCGCGCAGGCCTACGGCAAGACGGCCAACCTTCATGCCGAAGCCGGTGTTCGGCGACAACGGCTCGGGCATGCACGTCCACCAGTCGATCTGGAAGGGCGGCAAGCCGGTGTTCGCCGGCAACAAGTACGCCGACCTGTCGGAAATGTGCCTCTACTACATCGGCGGCATCCTCAAGCACGCCAAGGCGATCAACGCCTTCACCAACCCGACGACCAACTCCTACAAGCGTCTGGTGCCGGGCTACGAGGCGCCGGTGCTGCTGGCCTACTCGGCGCGCAACCGCTCGGCCTCGTGCCGCATCCCGCACGTGATCGAGCCCGAAGGCCAAGCGCGTCGAGGTTCGCTTCCCCGATCCGGCCGCCAACCCGTATCTCGCCTTCGCGGCCATGCTGATGGCCGGCCTCGACGGCATCGAGAACAAGATCGATCCCGGCGACGCCGATGGACAAGAACCTCTACGACCTGCCGCCGGCGGAGCTGGCCAAGATCCCGACCGTCTGCGGCAGCTTGCGCGAGGCGCTCGACAGCCTCGACAAGGATCGCGCCTTCCTCAAGATGGGCGGCGTGATGACCGACGACATGATCGACGCCTACATCGAGCTGAGCATGGCGGAGGACATGCGCTACGAGATGACGCCGCATCCCGTCGAGTTCGACATGTACTACTCGGTCTGATCGAGAGGCACCCACGCTGAGCGACGGGCGCCGCCGGGAGCGATCCCGGGCCGTCGCCGTTTGCAGGGCGATTTGCCTCACAGGTAGACGAGCACCGCCGCGAATACGACAGCCAGCCGAGCAGGCTCCAGCGGCGCGCGTACGCCAAACAGCCCCTGCAGGGCGCGGGAAGGCAGCTGGCGACCACGAGATATGGGTCAGCAGCGCGAGTGCCAGGCCGATGCCGAGCCCGGCTGCGACCGACATGTAATCCAGCGCTAAGCACCGACGCGGAAGGACCGTCCGTGTTCGTGATCGTGCCGTCGACCGCGGCGCCCCAGAAACCGGCGGCGATCATCAACCCCAGAGCGAGCATCCAGAAGAAGCTCACAACGGCTCGCATCACGGCTCCAGGAACGGGCAATAGTCCGGCGGAAAGTACACCGGCGCTTTCAACAAGCCCTTAACCATGGCCCGCATGCCCGCGGCTGCAACGCTGCGCAGGTTGACACGTTAGGCATACGGGCGCAGGTTGTATGACCTTCCACGGCAAAGGAGGTCTAAGAAAATGTGGCCACCCGATCAGCTTATGCCGCTGCAGTCGCGACGTCTTGCCTGAACGGACGTTACGGCGAGCGGCCATCCGAAAATCAGAATGGACCATCGCGGATTGTATCAACATCCGCGACTAGCCCGACCAGGACGGGCAGGGCCTTCCAACAGAGCCGGGATTGCAGCCTTAGGCGCACCGCTCGAATCAGATGAGCCCGAGGAAAACCGGACAGCGCAACCGTTCCGGGTTCCTCCCGTTTCGGGCCTATGCATCTGACGCAACACACAACTTCACCTCCCAAGAATATCTGTCGAAATTCACCATATGCATGGCACGTTCGCCGATGAACGGAGCCGATTAGGCTCGCTTTTTTAAGGTCCTGCGCTCTTCGCCTCATCCGGCGTAGCACTTGATTGGCGCAAGGGCCGATGAAGCCAGTGGAGCCGCGCCATGCGCGCCGTGACGTCCGCTACCGACAGCCCCAACCCGACGGACAACTTCGTTCGGGTGCTCGATCAATTCGCCGCGCTCGGCAGCTATTCGAGCGACGCGCCGGCGTCGGCGGCTACCGCGTGCTGTCCTCGCAGCGTGCCTCACAGCGCCAAACCTTTCGCACGTCCTTGCCCGCGCCCACGCGTGCCAAACGCGCCGGTACGCGCGTGCGCTGGACAGGATCGCTGTCGGTGTTGTTCATCGGCGGCCTCGGTCTCGCGGTGCTTGCTGGCCCGGCGAACTGCCCGTGCACGAGCCCCTACGCTGTCGCCGAACAATCCTCGTTGGAGCGTCTCGGCTACGTGCAGAACGCCCGCATGATTACCGAACATGAATTCGAAACTGCCGCGGCCGCCGATCTGCCGCCGCTTTCCGCCACCGCGCTCGTCGAGCCGGAGCGCGAAATCTCCGGCGTATCGCCGATCAGCACGTCGGCGCTGGAGCCGCTGCGCGACGTGCCGACCGTAAAGAGCGACGACGTCCCCGTAACGAGCGCCGGGCGCCTGCCTGTCAAGGTCGAGGAGGTCGCCGACGCGCGGCCCGAGCCGGTCAGACTGGCGACTGCCTCCAACATCGAGATCGACGTGCCGCCGGCGCTGCCAGCTATCGACGTTGCAACACCGCCCGCCAGCGACGCCACTGCGAACGACAATGAAAGCGGTCCGGTGGCCAAAAGCCGCTCTGCGAAGAAGCGCTTAACGCGCGCCTATCGCACGCCGACGACATTGCGCGGCAAATCGAAGAAGTCGCTTGCCGACCGCCGCAAAGGTCGCCCAAGTGGGCGCAGCAGATGTTCGTCACGCCCTGGCAGACCAAGGCGTTCTCCTACACGCAGTAAAGCTGGCCTCCGGGGGCGCGCCATCGCCGCGACACACGCGCTGCGCATGCTCTCGCGATGCACAACGCCTTGCACTCGCGTTCTCCGCATTCGTTTTGCTCTCCGCCCCCGCCGCTGCGCGGGCAGCGCCAGGCTATGCCTGGCAATACGCCTCCGTTGACGAGACTCTCGAGCAGCGCATCGCGCCGCCGCCCGGATTCACGCGCACCGCCGCGGTCCGGGAACCTGGGCGGCATGGCTGCGCGGCCTGCCGATGCGGCCGGCGAATGCGCCGGTGCTGATCTACACGGGCGCGCCGAAGTGGCGGCAGGACGTGCATGCCGCGGTCATCGATATCGACGTCGGCAAGCGCGACCTGCAGCAGTGCGCCGACGCCATCATGCGGCTGCGCGCCGAATGGCTGTTCGCCGTCCGACCGCAAGGCCGACATCCGCTTCAACTATACGGAGGGCAAGCGACTGAGCTTCGCCTCTCGTCGCGACACCGACTACGCCGCGTTCCGCAAGTACATGGACTACGTGTTCGCCTATGCCGGCACCTACTCGCTCGAGCGCGAGCTGAAGCCGGTGCCGCTGGCTTCACTGCAGATCGGCGACGTGTTCATCAAGGGCGGCTTTCCCGGCCACGCCGTGCTCGTCGCCGACGTCGCCGAGAACGCAACACGGGCGAGAAGCGCTTTCTGCTGGTGCAGAGCTACATGCCCGCGCAGCAGATGCACGTCCTCAAGAACCCGGCCGCCGCCGACGGCTCGCCGTGGTATCCGGCAGCGTTTGACGGAGAGCTCGTCACGCCCGAGTGGACGTTCCCCGCCGACGCCTTACGCCGTTGGCCTTGAAGGCAACCCGGCTCAGTAGCTGATGAGGCCGACCGAGGCCAAGCACACGACGATGAACGTGCCGAGGCCGGCGAGGGCCTTCAATCCCGCGTCCGGATCGGCGTGCGTCATCATCTGATTGAGCGCGAAGCCGAGGCCGAGCAGGCCGACGGTGAACAGGAGGATGCCAACCAGCACTCCGAAACCACCACGCATTCTTTCACTCCCTAAGCTGCCGGCGAACCAGCCGGCCTGTTCTTGAACGATGACGCGTGAACTACGGCGCGGGTTGTGCCGGCGGCGCCCCCTGCTCCGCGAAATAGTCGTTGATGTAGCCCTCGGCCGCGTGCGGACCATCGGGCTGCGAATGCGTATACGCGATGACGCCGATGAACAAGGCAGCGGCAAAGACCATCGCCAGGCAGGCGCGCAGCACCACGGAGCCGCGCCCCGACGCGAAGGCCCACGAAGGGCTGGCGAGCCCAGCAAAAAGATAGAGCAGCGCCAGGCCGACGATCACGGTGGCGGCGAGCTGCGAGTTCTCGATCATCGTGTCGTACATCGCGCGTCCCCCTCACCGAAACCAAGCCGGCGCGCGCAAGCTCCGCGGCCGCCCACTTTGAGGCATGCCGCAGGCGGGGCGGTCAATGGCTTTTTGCTTGCCGGACGTGCGGTTAGGGCTGCGCGGGGGTCGACTGTGGCACAGGCGGCTCGGTGCCGATCTCAGCCGGAGCCTCCAGGGCATCGGGCAGCGGCCGGATCGCCAGATAAAAAGGGTCCCCGCCACCAGCATAACGACGGCCGCCACGATGGCGACGGTGCTGCGCTTCGTTGCCAGCACCCAGCTCGGTTTGGCGAGCCCGAACACGAGGTACAGCATTGCGAGGAAGAAGATGAGCTGGAAGGACCAGGACGAATAGTCGAGGAGAGCGTCTGACATTGATCCTGCCTCGCAGTCGGATGGAACGGCGGCGCCATATTGGCGACGCGGCTTAACGGAATGCCAATCCGCAGCCTCACTCGTGTTGCTGCGCCACCTGCTCAGCCGGCCGCGGCAAGGGCGAGCGGCACCGCATCGGCGAAGATCGCGAGATCCTCGTCGCGGCCGCAGCTGACACGGATGCAGCGGTCGAGCGGCGCAACCGCCGGCTTGCGCGCGAACACGTCGCGCGCCAGCAGGCCGTCCAGCACGCGCCTGGCGAAGGCGCCGTCGCGGCCGCAATCGATGGTGACGAAGTTGGCGGCCGAGGCGAGCGGCGCAAGGCCGTTGGCGCGGGCGATCGCGGCGATGATGCTCGCGCGCGCGCGCGATGCTGGCCGACGGCCTCGGCGAGATAGGCCTGGTCCTCGCAGCGCGGCCAGCGCGCCGATCTGGCCGACGCGGTTGATGCCGTAGTGATTGCGGATCTTCTCGAACGCGCGGATGACGCCGCGCCTCGCCGAGGCAATAGCCGATGCGCGCGCCGGCAAGCCCGTAGGCCTTGGAGAAGGTGCGGAAGCGCAGCACCTGCGGGTTGCCGACGTCGACCGGCAGCAGCTCCGCCGCGGGCGCGGTATCGCAATAGGCCTCGTCGAGCAGCAGCAGCACGCCGTCGGGCAGGCGCGGCGATGAGCGCGCGCAACGCATCGGCGCCCCAGCACGAGCCCATCGGATTGTTGGGATTGGAGACGTAGAGGATGCGCGCGTCTTCGCGCCGCGCGGCCGTCGAGCAGCGCCTCGAGATCCTCGCGGTCGTCGCGGAAGGGCACGTTCACGAGGCGTCCGCCGCCGCCGGCACGTGGAAATTGAAGGTCGGATAGGCGCCGTCGGACGTGACGACGGCCGCGCCGGGCTCGACGCGAGCTTCACGGCAAGGCCCAGCAGCCCGTCGATGCCCTCGCCGATGACGACGTTGTCGGGGCCGACGCCATGGAAGCGCGCGATCGCGGCGCGCAGCTCGTAGCTCTCCGGGTCGGCATACATCCAGTTGCCGGCGGCGGCCGCGCGCATGGCGGCCAGCGCCTGGGCGACGGGCCGAACAGGCTTTCGTTGGCGCCGAGCCGGGCGCGGAACGGCCGGCCGCGCGCGCGCTCCTGCGCCTCCGGCCCGACGAACGGCACGAACGCGGGCAGGCTGTCGACAATGCGGTGAAGCGCGGGCGCGACATGCGGATCGGGTCTGACGCGCCGGGCTGCGCGATGGCCGGTCAAGCTGCGCCAGATCGAGTCTAGATCAGGCCGAGTCGGCGCAGCTCGCGGCGCATCTTCGGGCGGCAGCTGCGGCGAGCTGCCTCGTCGCCGCGGCCGAGATCGGCGGGCGCGTCGTCGGCGTCGAGGTAGCGCCAGCCCTGGAAGGCGCGGCGCGGCACCGGGCGCACGGGCACGAGCGCGGCGATCGAGCAGCAGCAGGCAGCAGGGCGAGCCGTCGTCCTTCTTGCCCTCGCTCGAACCCGACCAGGCGCTGGCGCACCTGCATGATGCCCTTGATCACCCAGTAGAGCGAGCCGCCGTCGAGCAGCTCGGCCTGGCGCTTCGGCGTCTGGAAGGTCGTGTGGAACAGGCGCGGCTTCTCGCCGGCCTTCTTCTGCGTCGGCGGCGCGCTCGTTCTGCCAGTCCGCCAGATCCTCGATGGAGGCGGCGCCGACGCAGAGCTTGATGAGGTGCAGCGTCATGGCTCTCTCCCCAACTGCATCGCGCGGCATGAGGATGGCCCGCAGCGCCGCGGCTCGCGAGCGCAAACGGCGCGGCATCCACAGCTTGTCGCGCGCTACTTCGCCGTGCAGGAGCCGGTGTACTGCGCGAAGACCGGCTGGCCGAGGACGCCGAAGTGGCGCGAGTGCACGGCCGGGTAGATGCCGGTGGTGGCGTCCTTGTCGTAGACCGTCGTCAGATTGAGGAAGCCCTCGTTGACCACCTCGAGAAAGTGGTTGGCGTTGATGGCGCGCACGATCGTGAGCTTGCCGGGCTTGCTGCTGCCCTCGGGATTGAGCTGCGCCGTCTGCTTGTCGAGATCGATGTCGGTGATGGTGAAGCTGAGCGGCTCCGGCGCCTTGCTGGTGAAGACGCCGTCCTTGAAGCTCCAGGAGGTGCCGGTCGTGAAGGAGCAGCTGTAGCCTTTCGGCTCATCCTGCATCCTCGGCACGCGCCGCAGAGAGCGGCGAACGCAAGCAGCGCAGAGCCGAGAATGGCGACCATTTGATGTGCATATACGCTTCCCCGGAGGCGACCGCGTGCCTGCCGCCATTGAACCGCGGGAGCCCCCGGCGCAACCTTTCGCAAAGTCCGCCTTCCGCGGCCCAGCGCCGCTTCGCGGCGCCTTCAATCCGCCCCGTTTGAGGGCTCGTTAGCGCATCCGAGTGGGATGACGAATCAATGGTCCGTTTCCGGGCTCATGATCTGCGCGGCTATAGCGGGCGCCGTGGTGTGCGGCTGCGCCGGAGCGCCGGCCGACACCAAGCCCAACCTCGTTAACGATATCCCGCCTGCTGCCGAGACCGGCGTCGTCACCGGCGCGCTCCCGCCGCGGGCTATCAGCTCTCCGAGGAGGAGCAGAAGTACGACTGCAAGAAGCTCACCGGACTGATGCAGATCCGCATCCTGCAGATCCGCGACTATGATCCCAGCAAAAACCTCCGCCGCGGCGCGCGGCGTGCAAGCGCTGACGACGCCGATCTGTGGCGGCACCAAGGAAGGCGTCGACCCCGACGCGCAGTACCGCAAAGACCTCGCGATGCTTGAGGCCTACAATCGGCAGCTGGCCTTCCAGAAGTGCAAGACGTTCGATCTCGACGCCGAGCTGAGCGCGACGGGGGACTCGACGCCGACGCCGCGCTACGGGCCGCAATAAGTCGCGGCGTGCCGGCGGCCGCCGAAGCGGTATTTCCGGCCCGCCGCGAGTTCTGGTGTAGATGCGCGTAGAGCAACATCGGAGCGCCATGTCCGAACCCAGCAGCGAACCCGCCGATCGCCCCAGCCCGTACCGTGGCCGCCCGTTGCTTGGCGGGCGTCGCCGTGGCGGCCGTGGCGCTCGGCTACCTGGCGCCGCTCGGTTGGCCCGGCGTCGACGATACGCCTGCCCGCTACATCGGCCTCGGCATCGGGGCAGCCGGCGTCGTCCTGCTCGTCTGGGCGATCATGACGCTGCGCCGGCACGGCACGACCGTGCTGCCCGACGTCGGCGCGACGGCGCTGGTCACCGACGGCCCCTACTGGCGCTACCGCAATCCGATCTACCTGGCCGACGCGCTGATCCTGCTGGGCGTCGCCGAGCTGACCAAGAACGTCTGGTTCGTCGCCGCCGCCGTCGCCTTCGCCGTGCTCGTCACCTGGCTCGCGATCCTGCCCGAGGAGCGCCACCTCGAGAGCGCTTCGGCAAGGCCTATCTCGACTACAAGGCGACGTCGCGCCGCTGGATTTGAGGAGAGCGATGGCGACCGACTACGGCGAGAAGGAACGCGCCTTCATCGACGGGTTCAAGGAGAACACCGGCCGCGATCTCGGCGAGTGGATGCAGGCGATCGCGGCGGCAGGCCTGCCCCACCGCAACGACATCATCGACTGGCTGCGCCACAGGGCTTCATGTTCTCCAAGGCGTCGTGGCTGGAGCGCATCCACCACAACGGCGGCAAGCCGATCTACGCCGGCGCGCCGAAGGAAGCCGCGCCGGCGCGCCCGCCGCGACGGCGCGACGGCTGCTGGCAACAAGTCTGCCGGCCACCTCGCCGCCACCGCTCCGCTCTGCGCCGCACCGGCGCCTGCGTGCCGCCCCGCCGCTGCGGCGCCGCCGGCGAGCGATCTCGAGGCCCTGCTCGCCAAGGCCAAGGCCTATCGCCCGCTGGCGCAGCACCTCCTCGCGCAGATCAAAATCGCTGCGCCCTGACGCCAGCTTCGCGGCGCGCGAAAGCGCCATCGCCATCGCCGACCCGAACGTGTTCGCCGCGCTCGGCATCTGCGCCAAGGAGCTGCGCCTGCACCTGGCGCTTGGTGAGCATCCCTTTGACGAGGTCGTCAAAAAAGGACAGCCGGGCGGCGGCCTTGGCAAGGCGGAGGCGCTCTCCCACATGCTGGTGCTGACGGACGCGCGGCAGGTCGACCAGCGTTTGATGGACCTCGTCGCCCACGCCAAGCTGAGCGGCTGAGAACGAACCATCGAATAGCCGGAATTCTGCGGCTCCGTGCGCGGTGTGTTTGGGAGGCTTTGGCCATGGCTGCCGACGTTAGTTGGCCTACCGTCGCGCTGGCGCTTGCGGCGTTTTTTGCATCATCGCATTTCCGCCAGCGCGCAGACCGCCCACCGCGACGGCATCGCCGATCTGATTCCAAGTCGGCGCGCGAAGCCAAAGCCGAGAAGGTCGCCGAGACGACGTTCCCGGCGCCAAGCCCGCCGTCGTCGGACCGCCCGCGCCCGGACGCCGCGCCGCAGGCCGCTGCGCCACTGCCAAGGATCCGCGCGAGGGCGATGAAGCCTACGAGCAGGCGCGCCAGCTGATGCTCGCCATCGACGCCATCCTGAAGGACACCGCCGAGCAGCGCAGCCAGGCCAGAAGCTGCCCGGGCGCGACGAGTTCATCCTCACGCCGATGTGGACCGAGACGCGCGAGGACCGCGAGAGCGAGATCCGCAATCTGCTCGATTCCGCCCTCGGCATCGTCACCGACGTGCCCGTCGTCGAAATGCAGAAGAAGGTCGAGGGGCTGCGCCACAACATCCGCGAGATCGAAGACCAGATCGCGGCGCTGAAGGAAAAGCAGCTCACCGCGCCGAAGGACGCCATGCTGCCCGGCGTGCTGAACGACACGGTCGACAGCCTCGCAGGCAACATCACCGAGCCGAGCAGCGCATCGTCAAGAACCAGGACGAGATCGCCAAGACCAAGGCGGAGATCGCCGCCGCGCTGGCGAAGTCCGGCGTCGAGCTGACGCCCGATCAGGTCGACCTGCTGCTCGACAGCGTGCTGTCCGGCGACCTCGTGCGCCTCGTCGCCGTCTTCAACGCCGCCAAGGTGATCGACGGGCAGCTCGGCAAGCTGATGACCGCCGCCGGCGACAACATGAACGCGGCGCGCAAGTATTTCGCCATGCACGCGGCGCTGTTCGCCATGCTGGTGCACGCGCAGGATTCGGCCATCGAGAAGATCGACACCGGCTACATGCCGAAGCTCGACGCCATCCTGAAGGACATCACCGGCGCCAAGGCCAAGACGGCGAGCTGCTGCAGGCCGAGAACCGCCCCGACCAGATGCGCGCGCTGGAAGCCAACCGCGAAGCGCAGAAGGTGGCGGCCGAAGCCGCCAAGGGCTATCGCCGCTATCTGCAGCAGCAGCGCGAGCAGATCGCCAAGGCGCGCTCGCGCGCCACCCACGACCTGCGCATCGCCGACAACACCTACGAGACGGTGGAAGCGAGCTTCCAGCTGCGGAACCTGATGCGCGACAGCTCCGCCTCGTTCGAGGCGATCCAGAAGCTCGAGGCGCCGACCTTCGACCAGATCTTCAAGAACGAGGAGCTGCGCCAGGAGTTCGAGAACCTGACGCGCAAGCTCGACGCGCCCTCGAGCTGATCGGCGCTCCTGCGCGACCCCGGAGGGGCAGCTGTTGAAGAACATCCTTCAGGCCCTCCAAAACAATTCCGGCGGCTCTTCTGCGCAATGACAATTCACTCGGACTATAGAACCGCGACGACCGGTGCACGGACGGCACGCGAATTATGCCGCTGCTGCGGCCCCTGGCCTGCAGCTGACGCAAGACGACCGCGGGCAGCGCGAACGAAGGCGGCCCGCGCAAAACTAATCCCAGCCCGCAAGCTCGCGCGTAAGCTCTCCCCATCCCGCCCCGCTGAAGGGGGCGATCGCCAGACGTTCCTGTATCGAGGGCGGCCTGCAGGCGGGTACACGCCGATGACGTGTGGGTCGCCGATTACTTGCGCGGCTTCGCCACGACCTGAGGCTCGCCACGCCCACCCGGTGAGAGTCCGGGAGGCGGAACCCCCTGAAACGCCATGGGTATGCCCAAAATCCTGCCGCGGGGCGGCAACTGCCGCTCAAAAAACAAATAGCTTCGCGGCGTTTCCCGCTCCGCAGCCCCTTCATCTCAGACCCGGAGGCGGTGCCTCGCGGGATAAAACCCCATGAGCCGCTTTCGGCGAGATAATGCCGTGCGCGAGACTTAGCCCGGGGTGTGCCTGCCTCGGGGACGGTCGCGCGCGCCATCTTTCTCCGGGACATCATCCGATCTATGCGGTCTTCGCCCAATGCTCTAAGTGTCGTGAGCTAGGGATGCGGCAGATGGAGTATCGATCTTGGATGTTCGTCAGTCGGGCGTTGACACTAGCGAGCATCAAACCGAGAACGCCGTCACCAGGGCCCTCATCCTCGCCGGTCTGAGCGTCAAATGGATGGTCGGCGATATGCTGGCGGCGCTGACGGGCGCGTGGGCGCGCCGGCGGCTCGAGGATACCGAGACGGGGCCGTTCCCGGCTTCGCAGCAGTTCTCCGACCTGCCGGTCTACACCTCGATCATCAAGCACCGCGCCGTCGCCGACCGCTTCAACTTCACCGACCCGTTCTATCGCTGCCATGACCGCAGCCGCGGCTCGCTGACGACCATCGACGGGCGCGAGTACGTCAACTTCGCCTCCTACGACTATCTCGGGCTCAACGGCCATCCGGACGTCGTCGCCGCGGCCAAGGCGGCGATCGACGAGCACGGGACGTCGGTGTCGGCGAGCCGCATCGTCGCCGGCGAGCGGCCGCTGCATCGCCAGCTCGAAGCCGCGCTGGCCGACCTCTACGAGACCGAGACCGCCGTCGCCTTCGTCAGCGGCCACGCCACCAACGTCTCCGCCATCAGCACGCTGCTCGATTCCGACGACCTCATTCTCTACGACGAGCTGGCGCACAACAGCCTGCTCACCGGCATCAAGCTGTCGAACGCCAAGGCGTTCGCCTTCCGCCACAACGACCTCGAGCATCTGGAGCGCCTGCTGCGCACGCACCGGCGCGCCAGCCGCAACGCCCTCGTCGTCGTCGAGGGGCTGTACTCGATGGACGGCGACGTCGCCGACCTGCCGAAGCTGGTCGAGCTGAAGGAGCGCTACGGCGCCTGGCTGATGGTCGATGAGGCGCACGCGTTGGGCGTCCTCGGCGCCCAGGGCAAGGGCCTCGCCGAGCACTACGGCATCGATCCCAAGCGCGTCGACATCTGGATGGGCACGCTCAGCAAGGCGCTGGCCGGCTGCGGCGGCTACATCTGCGGCAGCCACGCCCTCGTCGAGGCGCTGAAGTTCCGCGCCAGCGGCCAGGTGTATTCGGTCGGCATGTCGCCGCCGGTGGCCGCTGCCGCGCTCGCCGCGCTGCAGCTCATGAAGGCCGAGCCCGAGCGCGTGACGCGCGTGCGCGCCAACGGCGACGCCTTCCTGCACGCCGCCAAGGCGCGCGGCCTCGACACCGTGACGAGCCAGGGCTTTGCCATCGTGCCGATCATGGTGGGCGACATCATCAAGGCCGGCCGCATGACCGACCGCATGCTGGCGCGCGGCATCAACGTGCTGCCGATCATTTATCCGGCCGTGCCGTTGAAGGCGGCGCGGCTGCGCTTTTTCATCACCAGCTCACATACGCCCGAGCAGATCGAAAGCACCGTCGAGATCGCCGCGGAGGAGCTGCGCCGGCTGACGGCCGCCTAACCCGGAGCGCCGTAGCGCTTCGACCGACTATTGCAGCGCGCAGCGCCGCCACCCAGCCGTTGCGGTCGTTGACGACGAAGCGCTCGACCTTGCCCGACTTGAGCGTCACGGCGAGGCCGTTGGGAACAATCCCCCACGTGCGCACCGCTGCTACGCTGGCAATTTCAGAACGCGGAATGTGCAGATCGCCACGCTGCACGTTGACGGCGTGCGGCACGAAGACGAGCTCGGTCTTGGTCAGCGCCAGGCGTCCGCCGCGACCCTCGAAGTTGAGGAAGTGATTGGCGAAGCCCGTATGCACAGATGTTGTCGCCGGGGGCGAGCGGCACGTCGACGGCCGACGGCACGATGCGCGAGGAGGCGAACAGTCCCATCAGCAGCGCGAAGATGCTGCCGCTGGCGACAATCTGCGTGACGATCGCCGCCGCCTGTCCGGGCGTCGCGGGCGGCAGCCAGCCGTTCAAGTACGAATTGATGAGACCGAAGGCGAGGCCGAAAAAGGTGCCGGCGATAAGCGCGTTGCGCCAGGCGTGCGCGCGGTCAGTCATGGTGCATCTCCACGAGGGTTGTTGGCGTAGTCTCCGGGGTAAACGCTGTGCACGTCGAGCGCTGTTTCATCGGGAATAGCGCAACATGAAACAACGCCGCGGCGGACAACGTGCCCGCCGCGGCCCTCCGCTACGACTTAGCCGTTGCCCTGGTAGACGGTGATGGCCTGCGCCAGCTTCTGGTAGTCCTCGCAGTTGCCGCACGCCTTGGCGATCTCGCCGAGCTGCTCGACGGCGCCCTTCATGTCGCCCTTGGTGAGGAACGCTTCGCCCATGTACTGGCGCGTGCGCGTGTCGGCCGGATTGATGGCCAGCGCGCGGCGGTAATAGGCCATGCCGCCATCGACATCGCCGAGCTTGCGCGTCGCATAGCCGGTGACGCGCAGGATGCGCGGGTCGTTCTTGTTCTCGGCCGTCGCCGCCATCTCGAGCGCGCCGGCGTAGTCGCCGTTCTTCGCCTTCCAGTAAGCGGCCTCGTAGGCCTTGTCGTCGGCGGTCGGGTGGTTCTGCGCGGCGCATGCCGCCTTGCCGGCGTTCTCGGCAGCGGAGCAGTCGAGCTTCGGCGCGGGCGGATCCATGGCGGCGTAGGTGGCGGCCGGCCCGGTGACCAGCGCCGCGGTGGCGAGCGACAGGAAGCGGATGGTGGAGATCAGTTTCGTCTTCGACATTCTCAGACACTCCGATGTGTTGCGTTTTGTTTTGATCGTTCGTCGTACCCGCTGCGCACACCGGAGCTGCGTCCCCCCAGCGGCGGCGTGAGGTGAACGTCACCGGAGGGAAGCGCCGCGGCGGCGCAGCGGGTGGGCCGCCCTTGTGCGTGATCGGTCGCCCGGCGACTGTTCCGCGCGGAACACCGTGGTGCGGCGCGTTGGCAGGCGTGCCGCCGAACATGCGGCGATCGATGCGCTCGAACCGATGCTGCTCGTAGAAGCGATGGGCGCGCGCGTGTTGGCGATGGCGGCGATCAGCACCGCCAAATGGGGCGCTCCGAGAAGTTATTCATCTGCTGTTTAAAAAGTGGGCACCTGTGTGCACAACGCGCGCCCGGCAACAATCGCCGCCGGCAAAGCCATGTTAGCCCGTAGGCACATTGCGTAGCCCAGTTGCGTAGCCCGCGTAGGAGGGAAGGGAATAATCGACGAGGGAGTACGTGGCTTGAAACAGTTTTATCTTGCGGCATCAGTGTTGATCGGGGCCGCCGCCGGGATCGCGGCACCCGCACACGCCCAGGTGCAGAACCCATGGAACGGGCTCTACGTGGGTCTCCACGGAGGCTACGCGTGGCAGGACGTCAACGGCATATTCGATAGCAACGGCGACGCGACCAACCTATCGGGGATCGACCTCAACGGCGCCATCGTTGGTGGCCAGCTCGGCTACAATTGGCAGAGTGGCCAGTTCCTGCTCGGCATCGAGGGCGACGCATCGACGCTCGCCGGCGGCGGCGATCACGTCGTCAACGATCCCGGACTTGGGGCCGAAACGCTTGGCGCCGACATGTCGTACCTCGCCAGCATTCGCGGCCGGCTCGGCTGGGCGATCAACAATTGGCTGCTGTACGGCAGCGTCGGATGGGGCTTCTCGCGGTTCGAATTCACCGAGAGTGATCCGGGCGACGACTTCATCGGCAAAGTTACGCTGGACAATTCCGGTCTCGTCTACGGCGGCGGCGTCGAATGGATGCTGGCCTATGGCGTTTCGGTGCGCGCCGAGTATTTGCGCTACGATCTCGGCACGAGCACACTCGTCCCCAACAACTTCCCCGACCAGGACAGCGGCGACCACATCGCCTTCGACAACATCGACGTGGCGCGGGCGGCTTTGAACATCAAGCTCAGCAACTAACGGCGCAGCGGCGCGGCCGAACGGCATTCAATCAATGCCTCGGCTGCGCCGCCGCCGCTTTGCCGGCGGCTCGCATCGCAGTTGCGGCGAATTCTCAACGCTTCGGCAAGCCTTCGGCAATCGGCGAGGCCTAACCGGGAGGGTTCCACCAACCCAAAGGAGTGGACCCCATGAAACATCTGCTCGCGATGGCGACCGCCGTGGCATTCGCCGCGGCTGCCGTTCCGGCATTCGCCGAGACGGCGAACGAACGCACGCTCAAGGCGCCCGAGAAATCGATGGGCGATTCCGGCAAGCTGCCGGCGACGGACACCATGAGCGGCGCCGTGCCGGATATGACCGGCCCGAGCACGGCGGCAACCCCGGCAACGGACGAAAGCTCAGGCGCCTCCGGGCCGAAGGGCCCTCCCAAGCGGATGGGAGACGAAGGCAAGTTGCCGGCGACCAAGAACATGAGTGGCGCCGTGCCGGAGATGACGCCCCCCGCGGACAAGTAAGTCCGCAGGACGTTCGCGCCTGATCGCCGGAAAATGCGCGGCGTTTATTCGCCGCGCAACGCCGTGCCGTATGCTCGGGCCGATGTCCTCAGGAGCGAAAGTCGGACATCTCGACGATATTGCTTTCCGGGCCGTTGATCTCGGAGAAGTGCGTCACCTTGTTGCTGTCGCAGACGTACACCCATTTGTGGTCGAACAGCTCGCCGTCGCGGATATGGCCGAACACCGCGCCCTTGGCACCGCGCCAGAATAGGACCGCCGGGCTGCGCTCCGAATTGACCTTCTCCCAGTTCGGCTCGATGTATTCGGCGATCTGCTTCCAATGGATCACGTCGTCTCTCTCCCTGCAGAACGGATCGGTTGCAGGCGTTATGGCCGCATCCGCCCGAAAAGCGAAGCAAATCCGGGAGCACAAGCATCGACGGGCCGCATGAACGGTGCTAAGGGCACCGCTCCCGACCCCCTTTCTGCAAGGCATCGAAACCAAGAAAATGCCGAACGACATTGCGCCATCCGCGCCCGCATCGAGCGGGGGTGCGCCGAGCAAGCTGGCCGCCGAAATCCGCAGGCGCCGCACGTTCGCCATCATCTCGCATCCCGACGCCGGCAAGACGACGCTCACCGAGAAGCTGCTGCTGTTCGGCGGCGCCATTCAGCTTGCCGGCCAGGTGAAGGCCAAGCGGGACGGCCGCAACACGCGCTCGGACTGGATGGCCATCGAGAAGGCGCGCGGCATCTCGGTCGTCACGTCGGTGATGACGTTCGAGTACGAGGGGGCCGTCTTCAACCTGCTCGATACGCCGGGCCACGAGGACTTCTCCGACCACACCTACCGCACGCTCACCGCCGTCGACAGCGCCATCATGGTGATCGACGCGGCGAAGGGCATCGAGGCGCGCACGCGCAAGTTGTTCGAAGTGTGCCGCCTGCGCGACATCCCGATCATCACCTTCATCAACAAGCTCGACCGCGAGGCGCGCGAGCCGCTCGAGCTGCTCGACGAGATCGAGAAAGTGCTGGCGCTCGATACCGCACCGATGGTGTGGCCGATCGGCAAGGGTCGCGGCTTCCGCGGCACCTACGATCTCGCCAATCCGCGCATCCGGCGCATCGACGAGGCGCCCGAGGGCTTGCCGGTCTCGGGGCCGGACGACCCCGTTTTCGAGACGCTGCTGGAGCCCGACGAGCTGGCGCGCTGGCGCGAGGAGATCGCCCTCGTGCGCGACGCGTGCGGGCGCTTCGATCTCAAGGCCTTCCGCGAGGGGACGCTGTCACCGGTCTACTTCGGCAGTGCGCTGCGGAACTTCGGCGTGCGCGATCTGCTCGACGCTCTGATCGCCTACGCGCCGCCGCCTCTCAGCCGCAAGGCCGCGACGCGCACCATCGAGGCGACCGAGCCGGCGATGACCGGCATCATCTTCAAGATCCAGGCGAACATGGATCCTCAGCACCGCGACCGCATGGCGTTCATGCGGCTGTGCTCGGGGCGGCTGACGCGCGGCATGAAGGTGAAGCACGTGCGCACCGACAAGATCATGGCCCTGACGGCGCCGCAGTTCTTCTTCGCGCAGGACCGCTCGCTGGCCGAGGAGGCGTTCGCCGGCGACGTCGTCGGCATTCCGAACCGCGGCACGCTGCGCATCGGCGACGCGCTGACCGAGGGCGAGAACGTGCAGTTCCTCGGCATCCCCAGCTTTGCGCCCGAGATCCTGCGCCGCATCCGGCTGGAGGATGCCATCCGCGCCAAGAAGCTGAAGGACGCGCTGAAGGAGATGGCCGAGGAAGGCGTCGTGCAGCTGTTCTCGCCGATCGACGGCACGCAGCCCATCGTCGGCGTCATCGGCGCGCTGCAGCTCGATGTGCTCGGCGACCGGCTGACGCACGAATACGGGCTGCCGATCGGTTTCGAGACGGCGCCGTGCGAGGTGATGCGCTGGATCACCGCCGATGATCCGGTGAAGCTGACCCGGTTCATCGAGGCGAACCGCTCGGCGATCGCCAAGGATTCGGAAGGTGACTACGTCTACATGGCGGCGTCGGTATTCAGTCTCGGCTGGGTCGCCGAGCGTAATCCCGACATCAAGTTCATCGACGTGAAATCGGTGACGCAGGGCTGACTCACCCTTTAGGCAGCACCGCGCCGCTTCCCAGCGCCGCAACGGCGACGTCGCCGTCGGTGATGTAGCGATTGACGTGCTTGCCGTCGACGCAGTCGCCGGTGTTCTGCCACACCGCTTCGCCGATGACGCCCGCCCGGCGCAGCTCGCCCATGATGTAGTCGCGCTCGGCGTTCGTGTCCTTGTCGGTTGCGTGCGTAACTTGGAACGTCAGGCTCGCCAGCCCGAACCCGGTGTCGCGCGTCCCAGCGCCCACCCACGGCACGTCGGCTCCCGGCGGCGGCACGTCGGTGTTGAGCCAGAAGCTCGCCGTATCGACATCCTCGAAGTGCTTCAGGCTGCGCCCCCAGAAGCGAACATGGTGGCGTTTGCGCGGGCTGTCGCCGATCGCCTTCTCAAAGCCGACGTCCTGGCCGCGGCCGAACAGAAACAGCGTTGAGAACGGCGCCGCCGGATAGGGGCGATCGAGCACGAACGCCTTCACCATGCGCCATGAGCTGCCAAGGTTCAGCTTTTCGGCCTCCACCCAGCCGATGGCGGCGAACGCGGCGCGCAGCTGGTCCAGCGTGCCGACGAGCACGAGGTTGACCGGATCGGCGGGAAGACCGTCGGCGGCCACCGTGAAGCTCGGCACGTGCCGCCGCTGCGAAACCTTCATCCCCATGCGCACTGCATAGGGCAGGATGACATAGGCGCCGATGGCGTACGTCGCCAGGAGCGCAAAGTAGACCGGCAGCTCCTTGTCGGCGAAATCGAAGACGACGAACACGATCAGCCATACGCTGACGACGCCAATCGTAAAGATGGCGATACGCTGCACCGTCCGGATCAGCAGTCCCACGTCATGCCCCCAATGTCGTCAGTAGCCACCGCTCTGCTGGATGAAGCTCTCCGGCGTGCCGTCGGCCGGATCGACGAAGATGACGTCTTTGGGGTCGCGGCGCGGCGTATCGATCGACAGAAACACCAGCGGCTCCTCCAGGATATCGGGCAGCGCGTGGACGACGCCGCGCTCGAAGTGCAACAGCTCGCCGGGGCCGAACGCTGCCGTGCGCGAAGCATCGCCCATCCAGAACGTGCCGCGCCCCGAGAACACGTAGAGGTACTCATCGCACTGGGCGTGATAGTGCGGTGGGGTCGGCCTGTAGACGCGGAAAACGCGCGCGCTGGCGGAAGGGCAATCGGTGAGGTAGCGATCGACGAGCAGCGTCGTCGCCGTCTCCGGCAGCGACGCGGCGATGTCGGAGATGTTAAAGCTGCCCATGGTGCGGTTGGCGTCTGTGCTCATGGCCCAATCCATCGCCGTAAACTATCGGTGGGGTGTATGCCGGTCTTAGCGCATCCAGCGCTACCTTGCACCGGCATCGTGGACGAGAAGCGGGAGCAGTTGCATGGCGCATGCGCAGCAAATCGAGCGGAACGGAGCGTCCGCCGCCGGCAGTCTTTCACTGGCGGCGCTGATCCTCTTCGGCGTGCGCTTCGTGCAGGGCTTCATATTCTGGGGCGGCGCCAGCCGGCGGCTGATCTACGACTTTCACGAGGTCGCGGGCATCGATCAGGCAGTGAAGCTCGATTTTAACGGGCCCGGCTTTGTCGCCGCCAAGCTCACGCATGCGCTACCGGGCGCCCTGTGGATCCAAGCGCCGATCGAATGGACGCTGCGCCATCCCGATCTCATTGTCGCCTCGGTGTGGATGTGGACATTCGCCGAACTCGGCGTGGGTCTCGGGTTGATGCTGGGGCTGGCGACGCGCCTATCCGCCTTCGCCAGCATCTGGCTCAACGTGACGCTGATGCTGATCTTCGGCTGGATGGGCTCGACCTGCCTCGATGAGTGGACCATGGCGGTGTCGGGCGTGGCGATGAGTTCGGCCGTATTTCTTGCCGGCGGCGGCGCGTTCTCGCTGGACGAGCGCTACCTCGCTCCGGCGGCGGGTGCATCGGGCAACGCATGGAGGCGCTGGATCTTCAGCGGGCCGCTACCCGAGGCAACGCTGCGCAAGCTGGCCCTGTGGCTCGGCATCGCCTGCGCGGTGTTCACGGTCCTCTCCTACCACATCCTGTTTGGCGCCGTGGTGTCGCCGCTACACTCGCGCACGAACTTCCACCGCCACGACATCGCGCTGTCGGCACCGCAGGTTGCAGTCGACGGCCGGGTTACGTTCGACGCCTACGTCGACGCGGGCCCGGACACCGGCGCGGCATATATTATCGCCGCCACGCTTCTCGACGGCTCGGGACAGAAGCTCGCGCAGTGGGACGGCGCCGCCCTTGCTGCGCTGACGCCTGACGCCATCCGGAACGCCTATCCCTACGAGTGGGCCGCGCAATTCAAGACGCAGCGCATCGGCTTCAGCGGACAGACGGGCGCACGCGCGACGATCACGCTGCCGCCCGTCGCCACGGGGCCGGCCAGCGGAGACGCACGCATTCTCGTGTTGGAAGCCATCGACGGCAGCCTGTGGCGCGGCGTCGGCGCCCTCGCCAAATAGCGGTAGCGGCCGCAACAAATAGCTTTGCCGCCTTGGAACGCGGATGGTGACAAGTCCGTTGTGGGCTGGCCAGGAGCGCGACCACAGGCGATAGGCGCATGCTGAAGCAGAACCCCAAGCGCAAAGGCATCATCGATGCGCTGCGCTACCTCTATGAGTCCGATGCGCGCGCCGCCCAGCGATTTCGCTACGGCCTCCTCGCCTTCGACATCTTCACGGTCCTGTTCATCGTCTTCACGTCATTCAGCCCCGGCAACTCAACACTCGAATGGCTCGATGTCGCCTTCGGCGTGTTGATCCTGATGGACTTCCTTGCCCGCCTTGCCATCAGCCGCCATCGCCTTCGCGAGCTCGCGCATCCGGCGTCGTGGGCGGATATGGCGGCGATCGTATCGTTCCTCGCCCCGATCGCCGGCGAGGCGGCCGGCTTCCTGCGTATCCTGCGTACCGTGCGCTTGCTGCACACCTATCAACTGCTGGCGCGCCTGCGCCAGGACAGCGTCTGGTTCCGCCGCCACGAGGACGTCATTCTGGCGACGGTGAACCTGTTCGTATTCCTGTTCGTCATGAGCGGCATCGTCTACGCCAGCCAATACGGCCGCAACCCGGGTATCAACAATTACGTCGACGCCCTCTACTTCACGGTGACGGCGCTGACCACGACCGGCTTCGGCGACATCACGCTGCAGGGCACATTCGGACGCTTCATATCCATCGTCATCATGATCCTCGGCGTCACGCTGTTCTTGATGCTGGTCCGCGTGCTGCTGCAGCCGACCAAGGTCCGCTTCCGCTGCCCGACCTGCGCGCTCCTGCGCCACGATGCCGATGCCGTGCACTGCAAGGCCTGCGGCACCATCCTGCAGATCCCCGACGAAGGAACTTGAAGCTCCGGCCTAACCCTCGCGGTTTGGCGTGCCGAGAATGTGCGACTTGGGTGGCAGCATCACGCTGTCGAAGTCTTGCGTGAACATCGCCGCGGCAAAGAAGGCGACCGCGCGCAGCGGCTCCTTGCCGGTGTTGGCGAGATCGTGCCGCACGTTGGTCGGCAGCACGAACACGCTGCCGGGCCCCACCGGGTACTTGCCGGACTCCATGCGCAGCTCGCCGGTGCCGGCGATGATGTACTGCGTCTCCTCGGTTGCGTCGGTGTGCCATCCGAGGTGGCCGCCGGGGGCGATCTCGTAGACGATGGTCGATGACTGCTCCGCGTTGTGACCGCCGTAGCTGGCGAATGACGCCAACCAGTCCACCGTCTTATCGTCGACGCTGCCGACCTTGATGCGCTCTTGTTTGTTGGTATCGACGACGGGGCTATTGGTGCGCGCTGCCTTGGCGACGCGCTTGGCCGGACCGACCTTCACGTGTGCATCGGATGCGGGGATCATGCTCGGCTCCTTTTGGGTTGAGCGCGAACACTAGGAGCGGCGTTGCCGGTAGCAATGCCGACCGGCTTTCGTGGTTGGAGGGCTGTTGCGTAGTCCGTCCGGATTCGCTTCGAAATGCGCACATCGCGCCGCCATTCCCACCTTGACCGCAATGTAGCGGCATAGCATCGGTCAACGGCGCGGAGCTTTGCGGGCGCCGCGGACGTCGAGGTTGCGGAGGTTGCATGGCCAAAAGCGGTACGATACGCGCCGGGATGGGCGGATGGACGTTCGAGCCGTGGCGCGGCACGTTCTATCCCGACAAGCTGGCGCACGCCAAAGAGCTGACCTACGCCGCCGAGCACGTGCCGACCATCGAGGTGAACGGCACCTTCTATCGCACGCAGACGCCGGCGACGTTCGCCAAGTGGGCGAGCGAGACGCCGGAGGGCTTCGTGTTCGCGCTCAAAGGGCCGCGCTACGCCGTCAACCGGCGCGTGCTCGCCGAGGCGGGAGATTCCATCAAGCGCTTCGTCAACTCCGGTCCGCTTGAGCTGGGCGACAAGCTGGGGCCGATGTTGTGGCAGTTCGCGGCTACGAAGAAGTTCGACGCGGCCGACTTCGGCGCCTTCCTCGCGCTGCTGCCGCACAAGGTGGGCAGCACCAAGCTGCGCCACGTCGTCGAGGTGCGGCACGATAGTTTCTGCACGCCCGAGTTCATCAAGCTCGCGCGCGACCACAACGTGCCAATCGTCTTCGCCGAGCACGCGACCTATCCCGCCATCCCCGACGTCACCGGCGAGTTCATCTACGCGCGGCTGCAGAAGGGTCAGGACGAGGTGAAGACCGGTTACGCACCGAAGGCGCTCGACGCATGGGCCAAGCGCTTTGCGACATGGTCCGAGGGCGGCGTGCCGGCCGACTTGAATGTGATCGACGCGAAGCACAAGCCGGCCAAGCAGCCGCGCGATGCGTTCGTCTACTTCATCCATGAAGGCAAGGTGCGCGCACCGCACGCGGCGATGGCGCTGATGGAGCGCGTGCGCAAATAGCGGAACGGCCGCGTTCGCCGGGCGTCACTTTGCGCTTCAAACGCGTGCGCGACTCTGATCTAAACGTCGTACCGGTCCAGCCGGTCAGACGGCCACAAGCGCCGCAACGGTGTCAGACCCTCGCGGTCTGACACCATTCTTTTTTCTGACATGCGCGATTTAGAGTCGCTCGAGGAACGGCACCGGATCGACCGGTTTGGAGCCTTGACGCAGCTCGAAGTGCACCTGCGGCTGGTCGACGGAGCCGGTGCGTCCGGCCGTAGCGATCACCTGACCGCGCTGCACCTTGTCGCCGCGCTTGACGTTCAGCTGGTCGTTGTGCGCGTAGGCCGTCACCCAGCCGTTGTCGTGGCGCAGCAGGATCAAATTGCCGTAGCCCTTCAGCTCCGAGCCGGCGTAGGCGACGGTGCCGCCTTCGGCCGCGTGCACCGAGGTTCCGAGCGGCACCGACAGATTGATGCCGTCGTTGTGCGTGCCGTCGCTCCGCTGGCCGAAGCCGGTGATGATGCGACCGCTCGCCGGCCAGCGCAGCTTGTCGTTGCCGCGCGCGACCGACTGCTGCGGCTGCGCCGGCGGGGCGATGGCGCCCGTCGACGTGGACGTCGTGTTGCGCGTCGCAATCTGCGTGTACTGGCTGCTGCCGTTCCCGCTGGGGCCCTGGCCGTTGATGATGGTCGGCTGGGTCGTCGAGGGAATGTTGCTCGGCTGTTGGTAGCGACTGCGGCTGCGACCGGCGGCGGATTGACCGCAATCTGCTGCAGCGGTTGCCCCGGGGCGCCGCCGGCCGTGTCCGGCACGCGCAGCACGGCGCCGGCCTTTAGGCCGCGCGCGTCGGTAATGCCGTTGGCCTGCTGCAGCTCGGCGACGGGCACGCCGTACGAGCGCGAGATGCCGTAGAGCGAATCGCCCGGCCGCATCGTGTAGGAGCCGCGATACTTGGCGTCGAGATCGGCCGGCACGCTCACCGGCGCGGGCTGCTGCACGCTGGCCGTCTGCACCGGTGCCGGCTGCGAACGGTTGGCGGCGTAGCCCTGCGGCAGGTACAGCTTCTGGCCCGGATGCAGGTTCGGGTTGGTCAGGCTGTTCACCTGCATCAGCTCGGCGACGCCGACGCGGTGGCGGCGCGACAGGCCATACAGCGTGTCGCCCGGCTGCACCTCGATCATGTCGCCGGGGTTGGCCAGCGAAGGCTGCGGCTGCGGATCGTAGCGGTTGGTAGACGCCGTGGTCGTCGCCGCCGTGTCGTAGCGGCGGTTGGCATAGCTGTTGTTGGCCGTGTTGTCGTAGCGCCCGTTGGCGGCATAGCCGTTAGACGCGCCGCCCTGGTCATAGCGGCGGTCGTTCGCTGCGTAGTTGCTGGGCGGCGGCGAGGCGTCCGGCAGGCTCTGCGAGCTGACGCTGCTCTCACGGTACGTGCGCGGCGCGTTGTATCCGCCGCCGCTGCGTACCTCATTGCTCAGATAGCTCGGATTGCCGCGCGCGCGGCAGAAGCGGTCTGCTGCTGCTTGGGGTCGTCGTTGAGGCTGAAGCTCGGGAAATTCGAAGCCCGAAACTGGGGCGCTGCATCCGCCGGCGAGGCCGGCGAAAAGGAGGGCGGCGGCACGGCCCACTGGCTGGGCGGTTGCCGCTCTTTGGCGACTGAAACGCTTAAAACGCATCATGATACGCACCTTTACTGCCAACCTCTCATTAATCCTTAAGGAGTTAATGGAGCCTTAACGGGCGGCAGCGTGGGCTGGTGAAATCGCATCTGAGGTGCTCGCTGGACGGCATCAGGATCGCGCGACGCGACCCTGCATGAAGCGTCCAAGCTACGCAGCCATTGTGCTTTGTTAAGGACGTCGCAGCGTCGACACCGCGGCGGCGCGATGGCGAATGGCTGAACGCCAGATGAACGCTAAGGGAGTGTTCAGAGACTGTCGCCGCCCGCGGCGCGCTTGCGGGCGAGCGCCGGATCGAAGGCGCGCTCCAGCGCCCGGCATGTCTGTCTCGTGCGTGAGGTCGAGGGACAGCGGCGTCACGGAGATGCGCCGCGCGTCGATGGCGGCAAGGTCGGTGCCCTGCACCATGGTCGACGGCGGACGCTCGAAATTGAACCAGAAATACGGCATCCCCCACGGGTCGCTGCGCTGGTCGATGCGCAGCGAAGCCTGGTCGCGCCGACCCTGCCGCGTCACCTCGATGCCGGTGACGGCGTCGGGCGGGCACGGCGGGTAGTTGATGTTGACCACGATGTCCTTCGGCCAGCCGGCCTCCAGCAGGCGCGCCAGCAGGCCCGGCCCGTGCGTCAGCGGCGTCTCCCAGTGGATCTTGCCTTCCTCGAGCGAGCCGCCGACCTGGCTCATGGCGATCGAGCGGATGCCCAGCATCGTGCCTTCGATGGCGGCGGCGATCGTGCCGGAATACGTCACGTCCTCGCCGAGATTGGACCCGTGATTGATGCCCGACAGGACGAGATCGGGCGGCTGGTCGAGCATGAAATGGCGCACCGCCATGATCACGCAGTCGGTCGGGCGTGCCGCGCAAGACGAATGTGCGCTCGTTGGTCTGGCGCACGCGCAGCGGCTCGTGCAGCGTCATCGAGTGCGAGGCGCCGGACTGGTTCTTCTCCGGTGCCACGACCCACACGTCGGAGGAAATCTCCTCGGCGATGCGGCGCAGGACGTCCATGCCTTCGGCGCCGATGCCGTCGTCGTTGGTGACGAGGATGCGCATCAGGCGGCCTTCTCGATCTTGGCGAGGCCGCCCATGTACGGGCGCAGCACCTCGGGGATGACGACCGAGCCGTCGGCCTGCTGGTAGTTCTCCAGCACGGCGATGAGCGTGCGCCCGACCGCGAGGCCCGAGCCGTTCAGCGTGTGCACGAAGCGCGTGTCCTTGGCGCCCTTCGGCTTGTAGCGCGCGTTCATGCGCCGCGCCTGGAAGTCGCCGCACACCGAGCAGGAGGAAATCTCGCGGTAGGTGTTCTCGCCCGGCAGCCACACCTCGATGTCGTAGGTCTTCTGCGAGGCAAAGCCCATGTCGCCGGTGCACAGCAGGATGGTGCGGAACGGCAGCCCGAGGCGCTTCAGCACTTCCTCGGCGCAGGCGGTCATGCGCTCGTGCTCGGCGAGGCTTTCCTCCGGCGTGGTGATGGAGACGAGCTCGACCTTGGAGAACTGGTGCTGGCGGATCATGCCGCGCGTGTCCTTGCCGGCGGCGCCCGCCTCCGAGCGGAAGCACGGCGTCCACGCCGTGAGGCGCATCGGCAGCTTGGCCTCGTCGAGTATTTCCTCGCGCACGAAGTTGGTCAGCGACACCTCGGCCGTCGGAATGAGCCAGAAGCCCGTTGACCGTCTGGAACAGGTCCTCGGCGAACTTCGGCAGGTTGCCGGTGCCGTAGGCGGCGTGATCCTTGACCAGACAGCGGCACGATCATTCTCGGTGTAGCCGAACTCGGTCGTGTGCAGGTCGAGCATGAAGGCGCCGAGCGCCCGTTCCAGCCGCGCCAGCGCGCCCTTCAGCACCACGAAGCGCGCGCCGGAAATCTTCGCCGCCGTGGCGAAGTCCATCAGGCCCAGCCGCTCGCCGATCTCGAAGTGCTGCAGCGGCTTGTTGATGCCGGCGAGCTTCGGCGGCTCGCCGACGCTTGCGCACCTCGACGTTGTCCTTCTCGTCCTTGCCGAGCGGCACATCGTCGAGCGGCAGGTTTGGAATGACGGACAGCGCATCGCGCAGCTTGCCGTCCAGCTCGCGCTCGGCTTCCTCGCCCTTGGCGAGTTGCTCCTTCAGCGCCGCCACCTCGGCCATCAGCGCGTTCGCCTTGGCCTCGTCCTTGGCCGCCTTGGCCGCGCCGATCTCCTTGGATGCCGCGTTGCGGCGCGCCTGCGCCTCCTGCAGCTTCGTCACGTGGGTGCGGCGCGCCTCGTCGAGCGCGATCAGCTCGGCCGACAACGGCGCGAGCCCGCGCTTCTTGAGCCCGGCGTCGAACGCTGCGGGGTTGTCCCTGATCCACCTGATATCGAACACTTCGGCCTTCCAATTTTCGGCTGCTCGGTCTGTCCCACCGTCATGGCCGCGCAGGCGGCCATCCACGCAAGTTGCCGCGATCGCGATGCCGAGGATCACATCCAATCGAACGCATCAAGAGAGGTTGCGGAGACTTGCGTGGATGCCCGCCTGCGCGGCCATGACGTTAGTAGCGCGGCACGGTTGGGACGTTTCGTCGGACGGTATAGTGGCCGGGCGGCGACTGGTCCAGCCTTGGCCTAAGTGGCCGCCTGCTTGGCGGCTTGCTGGCGTTCGATACGCGCCACGGCCCAGATCGAGAACTCGTACAAGAGGATCGTCGGCAGCATCATGGCGATCATGCTGAACGGGTCGGGCGGCGACAGGAAGGCGGCAACGGCGGTGATGCCGAGGATGGCATAGCGCCGTCCCTTGCGCAGGGTGGGCGCCGTGACGAGGCCGGCGCGGGCAAGCAGCGTCAGCACCACGGGCAGCTGGAAGCAGATGCCGAAGCCGATGATCAGGTTCATGATCAGCGCGAGGTATTCCGACACCCGCGCCTGCAGGTGGATCTCCACCGGTCCGCCCGTCTGCTGCATGGACAGGAAGAAGCGCATCGCCATCGGCATGACGAGGAAGTAGACGACCAGCGCGCCGAGCACGAACAGCACCGGCGTCGCCACCAGATAGGGCCGGAAGGCGCGCCGCTCGTTCTTGTAGAGGCCGGGGGCGACGAACTTGTAGATCTGGTTGGCGATGATGGGGAACGAGATGCAGAAGGCGCCGAACAGCGCCAGCTTCATCTGCGTGAACAGGAACTCCTGCGGCGCCGTGTAGATCATCTCGATCGGGCCGCTGGCGGCGCCGCCGTTCGCCCACAGGTACGGCAGGACCAGCAGGTTGTAGATCTGCTTGGCGAAGATGAAGCAAATGACGAACGAGACGCCGAGCGCGATCAGCGATGAGATCAGCCGTTGGCGCAGCTCGACGAGATGATCGATGAGCGGGGCTTTCGAGGCGTCGATGTCGTCCTGGCCGGGACGCTCGATGACGTCGCTCATGCCGCGCCCCTGTCCGGCTCTTTGGCCGGCTCTTTCGCCGGATCTGACGGTGCCGGCAGCGCTTTCTCATCGGGGACTTCCGGCGCAGCGGATCGGCCGCCGGCGCGGCGCTCAATCCGACCTTCGGCGCCTCGACGTCGACGCGCGCCGCCTCGATCTGCGTGTCGATGGCGCGCGAGCCGATGTCGATGGTCGAGCGTACCTCGCGGCTCACCGCCTCGAATTCCTTCTTGAGGCCGTCGAGCTCGGCTTCGCGCATCGCCTCGTCGAACTGACCGCGGAACTCGGCGGCGTGGCGGCGGATGACGCCGAGATACTTGCCGAGCGTGCGCAGCAGGATCGGCAGGTCCTTGGGACCCACGACGATCAGCGCCACGACGGCAAGGATCAGCAGCTTGCTGGAGGTGATGTCGAACATGCGTCGTTCCGGTTGCCGACGCGCTCAAGGGCTACGAGCGCGGGGCGCGGCCGCGGCATCGATGTGCGCCGCACCGCAGCTCAGCCCGTCTTGGTGGTGTCGCGCTCGGTCGACTTCACGGCGCGCTGGTCGATGACGCGCGGATCGGCCGGGCGCGCCTCGTTGCGCTCGTCCTCGTCGTCATCGGACAAGCCCTTCTTGAAGCTTTTGATGCCCTTGGCCATGTCGCCCATGATGGACGAGATGCGTCCGCCGCCGCCGAAAAACAGCAGCGCGACAAGCGCCAGGATGAGCAAATGCCAGCCGCTCAGGCCCATCGTCGTTCGCTCCTGTGCCGAATTGCCAGTGTTGCAACGTGATATTGCAGAAAGGATATGGGCCCGCAAGGGCGCCAACCCTACTGCTTAGCGCTAACAGCTTACGAAAGCTTCACTTTTGGCTTTCCGCAGCAAACACGAGGACGCGCGCGGGATCGATTTGCACACGCACCTCGCCGCCGCGCGCCCACCCGGCGCTCTCGCGCACGCGCACTTTCAGCGGCTTGTCGAAACCTTCGACGACCGACTTCCAGGCGCGCCACGTCGCCGAGGAATTTCACGTCCAGCACGCGGCCGGCAAGGCCCTCCCCGTCGGGCGACAGGCGGATGCCGCGCTCGCGGATGCAGACGACGGCGCGGCTTCCGTCGGCCAGTCCGTGCGCCGGAAGCTTGCCGATCGGGGTGTCGATGCCACCGCCGGCGACGCGGTAGCCGATCTCGTTGATCTCGGAGAACAGCCGCGCCACGAACAGGTCGGCCGGCTGGTGGTACAGCGCCTCGGCGCCGCCGGCCTGCACGAGACGTCCGGCACGCATCACGGCGATGCGGTCGCCGATGCGCATGGCCTCTTCCGGATTGTGCGTGACGATGACGGAGGTGGCGCGCGTCTCGCGCAGCAGCGACAGCGTTTCCTCCTGCATCAACTCGCGCAACTGCACGTCGAGGCCGGAGAACGGCTCGTCCATGAGCATCACCGCCGGGCGCGGGACGATGGCGCGGGCGAGCGCCACGCGCTGCTGCTGGCCGCCGGAAAGGATGTGCGGGTATTCGTCGGCGAGGTTCGCCAGCCCGACGCGCTTCAGCGCCGCCAACGCCTCGCGCGCCGCGTCAGCCTTGGGCAGCGACTTGAGGCCGAAGGCGACGTTGCCGAGGATCGTCAGGTGCGGGAAGAGCGCGAAATCCTGGAACATCAGGCCGACGCCGCGCGCCTCCGGGGCGACGAAGCGCGACGGCCCCGCCACCTCGAGCCCGTTGATCAGCACCCGTCCGGCGGTCGGCTTCTCGATGCCGGCGGCGATGCGCAACAGCGTCGTCTTTCCGCAGCCCGACGGCCCGAGCAGGCAAACGACTTCCGCCGGTGCGACGTCGAGATCGACGCCGGCCAGCGCCTGCGTCTGGTCGTAGTCGCGGGTGACGTTCTCGAAGGTGAGCTGCGCGGCGAAGGTGGCGGCGGCGCGCCCCTTTCCGTTGCCGTTCCCATTGGAGGTGCCCGGCTCGGCAGCGGGCACGCGGGACGTGGGCTGAATCAACGACGACAACGGACGGGCACCTTGTTACGCGGCGAGCAAGCCGTCACGGCTTATCGGGGTCCTCACCGACAGGCAAGGCTTCCCCGTCCGCGCCATCCTCCTGCTCGTCGTCCTCACTGTCGTCCGGCTCCTCCTCGTCCTCATCCTCGCCGGCTTCGAGCGGCAGCTCGTCGGGCATCAGGGAGGCAAGGTCGGTTGGGTCGGGGACGGTGAAGTCGGGCGGCAGATTGCCGTCGAGCAGCCCGGAGGCGCGCAACTCGGCGAGACCGGGCAGATCCTTGATGCCTTCGAGACCGAAGTGGGAGAGGAACGAATCGGTGGTGCCATACGTGACGGGGCGGCCGGGCGCGCGGCGGCGGCCGCGCAGACGCACCCATCCGGTTTCCAAGAGGATGTCGAGAGTGCCGGCCGATGTCGTCACGCCGCGGATCTCTTCGATCTCGGCGCGCGTCACCGGCTGGTGGTAGGCGACGATCGACAGCGTCTCGAGCGCGGCCTTCGACAGCCGCCGCTCCTGCGTGGCGTAGCGCTCCAGCAGATAGGCGAGATCCTCGGCGGTGCGGAAGGCCCACTTGCCGGCCACCTTGACGAGGTTGACGCCGCGGCCGGCGTAGAAGCGCGCGCAGCTCCTCGATCAGCGCGCCGATCTCCCCGGCGTCGGCCAGGTGAGCGGCGAGCTTGGCCTCATCGAGCGGCTCGGAGGCGGCGAACAGCAGCGCTTCGAGGATGCGCAGCTTCTCGCGATGGTCGGCAAACGGCAGCGCGGCCACGTTGCGCGGCAGGGCGCCGGCGCGCACGGGCTCATCGCCCGCTCGTCGCGGCCGTTGTCGTTGTTCTCCTGGCTCGATGGGACCAGGCTCAGACGTGGCGGCTCCATGCGCTTCTCTTTCGTCATTGGCTATCCAGCACGCACACGGTTTCACCAACTAGACAACTCGCTGCCATTCCGCATCGGGCTGGGCAGCATCGGACTTGCGTGGACGCATGTAGATCGGCTCGAACGGGCCCTCCTGACGCAGCTCGATGCTGCCGTCGCGGGCCATCTCGAGCGTGGCGCCGAACGAGCTCGCCATCACGGTCTTGGAGTTGTCGTGCGCGGCGGCAAATTCCTGCATGCAGCGCTCGAAGGCGAGCCATTCGTTCGGCGATGGCGACTCGCCAAGCAGGCGTTCGAGGCGCACGCGCGCGTCCTTGATCGACCACACCGGGCGCACCTTGATGACGTGGCCGACCTTGATGGTGCGGCGGCGCTGGTCGGCGTAGGCGTGCAACAGGTCGTAGATCTTCGCCGTGAATTCGGTCTCGCGGACGGTCTTGGTGCCCTCCGGCATGCCGCGCGGGAACACGTCGCGGCCGAGGCGCATGCGGGTCATCAATTGTGCGGCGGCTTCGCGCATGGCTTCCAGCCGCATCAGGCGGAACGACAGGCGCCGGGCCAGTTCCTCGGCGCTCGCCTCGTCGCCCTTGACCGCCTCGCGCGGCAGCAGCAGGCGCGACTTGAGGAACGTCAGCCACGCCGCCATGACGAGATAGTCGGCCGCCAGCTCGAGCCGCAGCTTCTGCGCTTCGCCGATGAACCCGAGGTACTGGTCGGCCAGCGCCAGCACGGAGATTTTCGACAGGTCGACCTTCTGCGTGCGCGCCAGCGCCAGCAGCAGATCGAGCGGGCCCTCATAGCCGGCAACGTCGACGATGAGCGCGTCCTCGTCATCGAAGTGCGCGCCGACGACGGGCTCCTCCCACGCCGATACGGCTTCGTTTTCCTGTTGCGGCTCGGTGGTCATCGCGCTTGACGGCTCACACGATTGGGAGTCCGCCTCGCGGACCCGCGTTTGATTCTGCAATCATATAGTGTTGAGTTTACACTGATTCAGCACGGCCGGCTGTAATAGCAAGGACCTTGGCCAGTTGCGCCTCGGCCGCAGCAGAATCGAACGGCCGCGTGGCTTTCGTTATCTTAACGGCTGTTTCAAAGCGCTGCTGCGCGCGGCCCGCGAGCGTGCCCGAACCCGCTGCCGCTTCACGCATTTCGGCCAGATCGCCGCTGCAATGAAGCGCGAGGTCGGAGCCCGCCGCAATGACGCGATTCGGCGCGCGCGCGCATCGGCCCGGTTAGCGCCTTCATGGTGAGATCGTCGCTCATCAAAAGCCCGTCAAAGCCGATCTCGCCGCGGATGATGTCGCGCGTGACGATGGCCGACGTGCTGGCCGGCGCGCCGGCATCGATGTCGCGGAACACGACATGTGCCGTCATCGCCGTCGGCATGTGATTGAGCGCCTTGAACGGCGCAAAGTCGCGTCGCCGACAGCTCTGCGTGGCTCTCGGTGACGACGGGGAGCGACAGATGGCTGTCGGCCGTGGCGCGTCCATGCCCGGGGATGTGCTTGATCACCGGCACGACGCCGCCCGCGATGAAGCCTTCGCCGACCGCCTTGGCGAGCGCGACGACCTGATCGACGCTGCGTCCGTAGGCGCGGTCGCCGATGATGTCGTGCGCGCCCGCCACCGGCAGGTCGAGCACCGGCGCGCAGTCGGTGTTGATGCCGAGCTCGGTAAGATCGGCGGCGAGAAGGCGCGTCGCCTCGTACGCCGCCATCACCGCCGCCGCGTGATCGACCGCGTACAGCCGGCCGTAGTCGGCGGCCGGCGGCAGAGCGCGTCCAAGGGGCGGGCGCAACCGCTGCACGCGGCCGCCTTCCTGATCGATGAGGACGAGCATATCGTCGGCGCCGACGGCCGCGCGCACGTCGGCGATCAGCGCGCGGATCTGCGCGTGGTCCTTGAGATTGCGCGCGAAGAGGATGAACCCCGCGGGGCGCGCGTCCTTGAGGAATTGGGCTTCGTCGCGCGACAGCTGCGTGCCCGCGACACCGACGATGAGAGCGGTGCGCATCACCTATCCGATGAAGGTTTCAGGTGGGGCCGGATAGCATCGCTGGGCGCGCCCGTCGAGCGCGCCCGGATCAGGCTGCTTAGTAAGCCGTAACCCAGCAGTCCTTGTAGCCCGAGGCCTTGAGCTGCGTGCAGAGTTCGCTCGCCTGCGAGCGCGAGCCGGGCGGCCCGACCAGGAGGCGATGGTAGGCGCCCTTGCCGGCCAACGTGGTCTCGCGCACGTCCGGCGTCTTGTTGGCGAGCACCGGGCCGTACTGCTGCTGCATATCGGCAAACTTGCGCAGGGCGTCGAGGCGGCTTGAGCCCGAAGCCGGGACCGAAGCCAGGACCACGACGTAGCCGTTGGCGCCGGTAGCTGCAGTAGCGGTAGTAGCGCTGGTGGCGCCCTCGTTGGAGGCGGCCGGCGCGGCGGCGGCGACCTTCTGCTTCTTGGGCGCGACGGGTGCGGCCGGCTCATCGTCCGGAATGCTCGCCGTCGATGGCGGTATGACTTTCGTAGACTTGACGTTGACGCGTGCCTTGGGCGGCGCGTTGACGACCACCGGCGGCGCCTCGGCCTGCTGTTGCGGGGGCGCTGCCGGAGCCGAGCGCTGCGGCGGAGCGTGGGCGGCGGCGCTGCCGAAAGCGTCGACGACGGTGAGGCCGGGAACGGACACGCTGGATTCCGGTTCGGCCGGAGGTGGCGCCGGTTCGGCAGCGCCCGCCTCAGGCGGCGCAATCGAACCGTCGCGGCCGACCACAAGGGTCGTCACCTTCTTCGAGCCGTTGCTGGCGTCGGATTCCGATAGGCCGCCGGGCTGCTCTTCTGTGGCGGAACCGCCATCGCCGAGCCGGCCGAGCACCTTGCTGTCGGTGTGCGAGAACTGCTTGCCGCCCGGATCGAGTGGCTTCTCCTTGGCGGGGGTGGCCTCGCTCGAGACGACCGGCGTCGCGCCGTCGGGCGCCGGGCCGCCGAGAACCGACTTGTAAGCCTGAGCCAGGCCGTAGCCGAGACCGATGGCAACGACCACGGCGCCGGCAATGCGCATCGTCCAGCTGACGCGTCGCGGCTCATCCACTTCGTAGCCGCCGGCCTCGTCCTGGCCGCCGTAGGTCGGCTCGAGGGCGCCGCCGTGCTGCTGGTCGTAGCCCTGCTGGCCGCGACCGTAGCCCTGCTCGAGCGAAGGATCGCCGTAGCTGGCGGCGGGCATGGCCCAGTCCGCCTGCTGCAGCGGATCGCCGCCCGGGTAATTGCTGTTGGCGGGGAACGGCGTGCCGGAGATCCTGCCCGTAGGGATCGGCTGTGCGGGCGCCGGCCATTGATCGTAGCTGGGGGCAGCGCCAAAGTTGGTGGCATCACGCTGCGCCGGGCGCGATGCGTACTGAGGCGCCCCTTGATGCGCCGCCGGCGGCGGCATCTGGCGATATCCACCGGCGGCATGGATCGGATCGCGATCGGCAGGCGGCGCCACCTGGGCGCGCTGCGGCGCCTGCGGGCGCTGCTGCGCATAGGCCGGCGGCTGCGTGCGCGGATAATTGTCAAAGTCGTGGGTCGGCTGCGCATTGCGCGCACTGTCGAGGCTGCTCAGCCCCTGACGGTTGGTCGGCGGGCAGCGGGAGCCTGTCCGGCATACTGCGGCGGCTGCGGATAATGGTAGGCCGGCGGCTGACCCTGCTGCGGCTCGGCGTAGCCCTGCTGCGGATACGGAGCGCTCTGCTGCGCCTGGGGAGGCGGCGCGTACTGGGGCGCCTGCGGATGCTGCTGCGCGGGGCGGCCCCCCGTGCGAGGGTCGGCCTCGCCCGCGGGATGGCGCTGCTGCTGCCCTCCGCCATTCGCGGCACCTTGGGAGCGAGACATCTTGGTAACCCCTCGAAGCGCTGTTCCAGTCGTGAGCGTCGAATCGGAGTCTACCGCATAGAATCCGGAGCCTCGACGCCGAGGACTGAAAGTCCCGAGGATATCACCTGTTGGACGGCAGCAATAAGTGCGAGTCGCGCCGCGGTCATAACCCCGTCATCTGCCTGAATAAATCGCAAATGTGGCAAATCATTGCCTCGGCTCCATTGGCCATGCAGTGCCGAGGCGAGGTCATAAAGATAGAAGGCGAGCCGATGCGGCTCCTCGGCGCGCGCCGCTCCGGCGATCAAACGCGGGAAATACGCCAGCTTCTTGATCAGCTCGATTTCGCCGGCATCCGTCAGCTTCGTGAGGTCGGCGTCGCGCACGGCGCGGCTGCCGCGGCGCGAGCTCCGGAAACACCTCCTGCGCATTGCGGAAGACCGATGCGGCGCGCGCGTGCGCGTACTGCACGTAGAAAACCGGGTTGTCCTTCGACTGCTCCATCACCTTGGCGAAGTCGAAGTCGAGCGGCTCCAGCTCCTTGCGGTAGAGCATCATGAAGCGGACGGGATCGCGGCCGACCTCGTCGACGACGTCGCGCAGCGTCACGAACGTGCCGGCCCGCTTCGACATCTTGTAGGGCTCGCCGTTCTTGAACAGCTTGACGAGATTGACGACCTTGATGGCGAGGTCGGCCGAGCCGCCTTGCGTGTGCCAGTACTTGAGCTTGCCCTTGGCATCGCGCTCGACGGTGCCGCCGGTGAAGGCGGCCACCACCGCCAGCATGCGCGGGATGTAGCCGATGTGATCGGCGCCGAAGACGTTGACGAGGTGCTGATAGCCGCGCTGCAGCTTGTCGTAGTGATAGGCGACGTCGCCGGCGAAATAGGTGTAGCTGCCGTCCGACTTCATCAGCGCGCGGTCGGCCTCGTCGCCGAACTCGGTCGACTTGAACAGCGTCTGCTCGCGGTCCTCCCACTCCTCGTCCTCGTGGCCCTTCGGCTTCTCCAGCCGCCCCTCGTAGATGAGGCCCTTGGCGCGCAGCGCCTCGATCGCCGCCTTGATCTTGTCGGTGCCGCCCGGGTCAGCGAGGCCTCGGAGAAGAACACGTCGTGCTTGATGTTGAGCGCCGCGAGATCGTCCTTGATCATCGGCATCATCTGGCTCGATGGCGAACGTCGCGCACGATCGGCAGCCAGCGCTCCTCGGGCATGTTGATGAGCGACGCGGCCGTGCTCCTTGGCCAGCGCCGCGCCGACGGGCTTCAGGTAGTCGCCGGGATAGAGGCCCTGCGGAATCTCGCCGATGTCCTCGCCCAGCGCCTCGCGGTAGCGCAGGAACACCGAGCGCGCGAGCACGTCCACCTGCCCGCCCGCGTCGTTGACGTAGTATTCGCGCGTCACATCGAAGCCGGCGAACACCAGCAGGTTGGCGAGCACATCGCCGAACACCGCGCCGCGGCAATGGCCGACGTGCATCGGGCCGGTCGGGTTGGCCGAGACGTACTCGACGTTGACGCGTCTTGCCGTTGCCGACGTTCGAGCGGCCGTAGGCGGGCGCCTGCATCGAGGATGGCGCGCACGAGGCCCTGCCAGACCTCGGGCTTGAGCGTGAGGTTGAGGAAGCCCGGCCCGGCGACCGAGACCGCCTCGACGCACTTCGGATCGCCCGCGAGCTTCGCCTGCAGCTTGCTCGGCGATATCGCGCGGCTTCATGCGCGCCGGCTTGGCCAGCACCATCGCCGCATTGGTGGCGAGATCGCCGTGGGTCGGATCGCGCGGCGTCTCGACCTCGATGCCGGACGATCGGCAGATCGGCGGGCAGCGCGCCCTCCGCCTTCAACGCCTCGAGCGCTGCCGCAACGCGAGTTTCGATCGTGTGCGAACACGTCCACGGCAGGCGATCCTGAGGGCTGAATAAACGTGCGGCGAAAGTCGCGCGCCCGGCTAACGCAAATCGGGGGTGGCGTCAAACAGCCGGCGGTGCTCGGCGATGGCGTAGCGGTCGGTCATGCCGGCGACGAAATCGGCGATGAGCCGGGCGCGGCGGCGCTCATCGAGACCGTGCGCGGCGGCGTGCCAGGCCTCGGCGCCATGGCCGCCGGCTCGGCCAGATAGCGCGCGAACAGGTCGCGCACGATGCGCTCGGCGTCGCTCATGACGCTCATGACGCGCTCGTGCCGGTAGACGCGCTGCGAACAGGAACGCCTTGAGCTGCGCGATGTCGGCGGCCAGAGCCGGCGAGAAGGCGACCGTCGCACCCGGCGCGGCGCGGATGTCGTCGGGCGATGCGTGGCCGCAGCTCGGCGAGGCGCCGCCGCGTTTCGGCGACGAGGTCGGCGATCATCTGCGGTGATCATGCCGCCGCGTCAGCTCGTAGACGCGCGCGCGCCTCGTCGCCCTTGCCGCCGGCGCGCCGGCTGCGCGATGGCCGCTCCGGCCAGCGGCTGGCCGTCGAGATCGGCCAGCGTGATCAGGTGCGGCGCGCAGGCCGTCGTCGATGTCGTGCGCGACATAGGCGATGTCGTCGGCCAGCGCCGCGACCTGCGCCTCGGCCGAGGCCAGGCGCCGAGCTCGAGGCTCGCCAGCTCTCGAAGCGCGCGCGCCACCTTGGCGACGGCGCTCATCCGGCCGCCACCGGCCCGTTGTGCTTGGCGAGACCCTCGAGCGTCTCCCACGTCAGATTGAGCCCGTCGAACTGCGCGTACTTGCGCTCCAGCGCGGTGACGACGCGCAGGCTCTGCGCGTTGTGATCGAAGCCGCCGAAGTCGCGCATCGCCTCGTCGAGCGCGCGCTCGCCGGCGTGCCCGAACGGCGGGTGGCCGAGGTCGTGGGCCAGCGCGATCGCCTCGGCGAGGTCCTCATCGAGCCGCAACTGGCGCGCCACGGTGCGCGCGATCTGCGCCACCTCGAGCGAGTGCGTCAGCCGCGTGCGGTAGTGATCGCCCTCGTGGAAGACGAACACCTGCGTCTTGTAGGTAAGCCGCCGGAAGGCGGTGGAATGCAGGATGCGGTCGCGGTCGCGCTGAAAGGGGCTGCGGGTCGTGCACTCGGGCTCCGGCTCGAGGCGCCCGCGGCTCGGGACCGCGCCCGCGGCATAGGCGGCCGGGCGACCGCTCCCCGGGCGCAGGAGCCGCGCCCCGAAGCTCGGCCGCGTCATTCTGCGTTGGCTGCCGTTTTCAAGGCCAATTCGGCTCCTGCCCGCGGCTTCGAGCGGGCTTTGAATTCCCAGCCATCGCGCTTATCTTGCGTAGGGAGAGATTCCCTTGAACCGCAACCTACGCCGCTGCGGGCCCAATCTTCGAGGCCATCGATGAGCGAAGCCGTCACCGTCACCGAGCGCGCCGCCAAGCGCATCGCCGAGATCGTCGCCGGCGAGGCCGCCGCGCGGGCGCTGCGCGTCAGCGTCGAGGGCGGCGGCTGCTCGGGCTTCCAGTACAAGTTCGACCTCGTTCCGGGCGCCGCCGCCGACGACGTGGTGCTCGAGCGGTCCGGCGCCAAGGTGCGTGATCGACCAGGTTTCGCTCGGCTACCTCGCCGGCTCGGAGATCGATTTCGTCGACGACCTGATCGGCGCCTCGTTCCGGGTGACCAACCCGAAGGCGACGGCCTCCTGCGGCTGCGGCACCAGCTTCTCGCTCTGAGCCGCACTCGATCTGCAGCCCGGCGCGCTGGCCAGACATTCGATTCTCGACTACCCCTTCCGCCCATGAAGATCACCACCTGGAACATCAACGGCGTCAAGGCGCGCCTTGAATCGGCGCTCGCCTATCTGCGCCAGGCCTCGCCCGACGTCATCTGCCTGCAGGAGATCAAGAGCGTCGACGGAGGGCTTTCCCGCCGCCGCGTTCGAGGAGCTCGGCTACCAATGTCGCCGTGCACGGCCAGAAGGGCTTCAACGGCGTCGCCATCCTGTCGAAGCTGCCGCTGGAAGAGTTGCGCACGCGGCCTGCCGGGCAACGACGCCGACGACCAGTCACGCTTCATCGAGGCGGTGATCTCGGTGCCGTCGGGCATCGTCAAGGTCGCCTCGATCTACCGCCCAACGGCAATCCGATCGACACCGAGAAGTTTCACCTACAAGCTCGCCTGGCTGGGGCGCCTGCGCGCGCATTCCGACGGCTGCTCGCCGAAGAGATCCCGTTCGTCCTGGCCGGCGACTACAACGTCATCCCCGAGCCGATCGATGCCAAGCGTCCCGACGCCTGGACCAACGACGCGCTGTTCCAGCCCGAGAGCGCGCGCCGCCTACCGCGCCATTCTCAGCGACGGCCTCACCGACGCGCTGCGTGCTCTGCCATCCCGGGCCCGGCGTCTACACGTTCTGGGACTATCAGGCCGGCGCCTTCCAGAAGGACGACGGCATCCGCATCGATCATCTGCTGCTGTCGCCGCAGGCGGCCGACCGGCTCGTCGCCGCCGGCGTCGACCGCTTCACGCGCGCCTGGGAGAAGCCCTCCGACCACGTGCCGGTCTGGGTCGAACTCGACGTCTAGATCGCGCTACTGATTGCACTTTGCGGTTACGACGCTTCCCGTTGCCGGCAAGAACACCTTGCAGTCGAGCGGCCCACGCTTCTTGAACGACACGTCGGCGACATCGTCGTTGTGTTTGTCCTGAGATGTTGCCGGAAGTGCCGAGCACGGCCAGACGCTGCTTGGCCACGCGGCGCGTGGTGCGCCCATCGAATGAATCGGACGCGCGTCGCGAGCGCCTTGTCGAAGCGCGCACGCGCCGCCGACTTTTCTCCGCGTTCCTCGAGGATGCGGCCCTTGAGCATATGCGCGGCGGCAAAGTCGCTGTCCAAATCGAGCGCGTGATCGACGTCGTCCTCGGCCGCATCGATGCGGCCTTCCTCGAAGGCGACGGCGGCTCGCGCATAGTGGGCCGAGGCGCCGCCGCGCCCGCCGGACAGCACGCGGTTGATCTCGGCGCGCGCCGCCTCGTAGGAGCCCTGGTCGGCCAGGATGAGCGCGCGCATCAAGGGAACATTGGTTGCATCGGCCTTCAGATCGCCGGCCACATCGAGGTCGCGCAGGGCGCCCTCGGTGTCGCCGTCGGCGCGCCGCACGACGGCGCGGCTGTACACCAGCTGCCAAGCCTTGCCGTCCTGCTTGATCGCCTCGTCGAGGTCGGCAAGCGCCTTATCCCGGTTGCCGAGGTCGTCCTGCGCCAGGCCGCGGGCCTCGTAGGCGCGGGCGAAGCCAGGCTTCAACTCGAGCACCTTGGTGAAATCAGCAACAGCCTTGGCGAAATCGCCGGCGCGGCGGTGCGCGCTGCCGCGGTTGAAATAGCCGATGTACATCTGCTCGCGCGGCAGCCGGCCGCTGTCCATCACCCGCGTGCATGCCGCCGCGGCGGCGCGGTTCTTTGCTGCAGTGCAACTCGACAGGTCGTCGCTCATCCCGGCCGAAGCCGTGGTCGCCATCAGGGCGGCGAGCAGGAAGCAGCCGGTCAGCAAACCACCAATCAAAACAAAATAGCCGCGCAACATTTTCGCCTCCCAAGGAGCGAGATCGTTAGCCATCAGCAAGGATCGCCGCTCACCCGAGCGGCCGATCACCACTGGTTACCAGGGGGCGCTGCGGCGTACTGTTCCGCACGGAACAGCCGCCCTTTCACAGGTTAAGAACAATCCCCACATGGCTGCAGTGTGCGGTCGTTCCGCCCGGCAGCCATTCAGCGCTTTGTTACGTTTGTCGGGCAATGTCTGCACCCGGAACACATCGCTTCTCGGTACTGTGTGGGGCGCCAAATTCGTATAGTCTGTCCCTCGTCTGCCCCGTGGACAAACAGGCTCATTCGCAAGGTCCAGTCATGAACATGCAGATATTCAATCGCCTTGCGCGCCGCGCAGGCATGCTTTCCCTGGCCGCACTCCCGGTCGTCGGTTTCATCGGACCGAGCGCCGCGGAACCGGGTGCCGGCCTCGCCGGCTCGTGGAGCGGCGGCGGCTGGGTTTCGTTCGCCAGCGGCTCGAAGGAGAAGGCCCGTTGCCACGCCCGCTATACGGGCGGCGGCGGCAGCTACACCGTGAGCGCGACCTGCGCCACGGCTTCCGGCAAGGCCTCGCAGACCGCCACGGTCTACAAGGTCAGCGGCAGCCCTACGCGGCAGCTTCGTGAACTCGCAGTACAACGTCCGCGGCTCCATCCGCGTCGTCGTGCACGGCAAGAGCCAGAGCGTCAGCCTGTCGGGTGACGGCGCTTCCGCTCAGCTCAACCTGTCGCGCCGCTGATCGTTTCAGCGCGGTCGATCAAAACGAAGCCGGTGCGTGACCTAGGTCGCGCACCGGCTTTTTCTCGTTCGAGATATTCTTGGCTTGGCAGCCCGTCAGGGTGACGGCGCGGCGGCGCTGGCGCCGATATCGCGCAGCCCCACAGCCGAGGAGCCCTTGACGAAGGAGCCGCCCGCACCGGGCTGGGCCGGGATCGCGGCAGGCACGGACGCCGAGGCGCCGTGCCGCCGGTGCCGCCGCCGCAGCGGCATTGCCCATGTCGTACAGCACCGGCTCGCCGTTGCCGCACGTGCGCGGCGCTTGCACGTTGAGCGGGCTGAGGCCGGTGTCGTCCTGCGCGTCGGGCTTGCGGCCGTAGCGCGTGCGCCAATCGGCGACGATGCCGGTCGCCTGCTTGCGGACGCCCGTCGCCGCGCCGCAGTAGATGTTCTGGTAGATGTCCTCGATCCACACCCGCTCGTAGGCCGGCGAGTTGGCCACCGCGACCGAGATGAGGGCCAGTGCCTTCACCGGATCGGCCGGCATGTACTTGCCGCGCCACAGCAGGTCGGCGAGGAACGCCTGCGCCGCGGAGTGGCCCTTCTGGCTCAGCACCGACAGCCAGTGCTTGGCGTAGGGAACGTCGCTCTCGATGCCGTCGCCGTGCAGATAGAGCTTGGCCAGCTCGAACTGGGCGTCCTCGTCGCGGAAGAACTGCGCGGCCTCGCGCAGATACTCCATGGCGATCGTCGGGTTCGGCTTGAGGTTCACCTCCGGCAGGCCGTTGAGCAGATAGCCGGCGATGCGCGTCATCGCCTTGGCGACGTACGGCGCCCGCTGGTCGTCATCGGGGTCGACGTCGGTGTGCTCCTCGGCGATCTTCAGGTAGAGCTCGTACGCCTTGGCGTGGTCGGTGCGCGAGCCGTTGTTGTCCGAGTAGATGCGCGCCAGGTAGTAGGGCGCGAGGAAGAGGTGCGCCTCGGCCGCGTACTCGAGCGCCGGAACGGCGATCTCGTAGTAGCCGCCGTTGAAGGCGCCGATACCCTGGTCGAGCGCGTCCTGCGCCGATCGGTATTTGGCGGCCGCAGCCGACGCACCGATGGATGCCCAGACAGAGCAATAGCCCAGCCAGAAACACGCGAACTGTTCGATCAAATATCCGCATAGCAGACCACTTCCGCTTTGCCGCCTTCATGAGTAACCGCGCCCTTGTAGGCAGGCCCGACCAGCTTGGCGTACTTGCGCAGCGCGCCGCTCTGGTAGGGATTGTCCGGGGCCTTCCAATTCTTCTTGCGCGTCGGCGAGCTCGGCCGCGTCGAGTTCGACGTCGAGCGTGCCCTTCTCCGCATCAATCGAAATGATGTCGCCGTCCTTCAGCAGGCCGATCGGGCCGCCGACCGCCGCTTCGGGCCCGACGTGGCCGATGCAGAAGCCGCGCGTGCCGCCGGAGAAGCGTCCGTCGGTGATCAGCGCGACCTTCTCGCCGGCGCCCTGTCCGTAAAGCGCCGCCGTGGTCGACAGCATCTCGCGCATGCCGGGGCCGCCGATGGGGCCCTCGTAGCGAATGACGATGACGTCGCCTTCGTTGTACTGGCCGGCATCGACCGCCGCGAACGCGTCTTCCTCGCAGTCGAACACGCGCGCCGGGCCGCGGAACTGGTGCTTCTTGAGGCCGGCCACCTTCACGATGGCGCCCTCGGGGGCGAGCGTGCCGCGCAGGCCGACGACGCCGCCGGTCGGGGTGATCGGGGTCGAGACCGGATAGACGACCTTCTGGTCGGTGTTGAACTTCACCTTCTCGAGGTTCTGCTTCAGCGTGCGGCCGGTGACGGTCAGGCAGTCGCCGTGCAGCAGCCCGCCGTCGAACAGCGCCTTCAAGATCTGCGGCACGCCGCCGATGTCGAACACGTCCTTGGCGACGTACTTGCCGCCCGGCTTCAGGTCGGCGATGTACGGCGTGCGCTTGAAGATCTCGGCGACCGCGAACAGGTCGAAGTCGATGCCGGCCTCGTGCGCCATGGCCGGCAGATGCAGCGCCGCGTTGGTCGAGCCGCCGGTGGCGGCGACGATGACGGCGGCGTTCTCGAAGGCTTCGCGCGTGCAGATGTCGCGCGGGCGGATGCCGCGCGCGAGGAGGTGCATGACCGCCTTGCCGCTCTCGACGCGCATAGGCGTCGCGGCTCTCGTACGGCGCCGGCGCGCCGGCCGAGCCGGGCAGCGCCAGGCCGATCGCCTCGGACACGCAGGCCATGGTGTTGGCGGTGAACTGGCCGCCGCACGAGCCCGCGGACGGGCAGGCGACGCACTCGAGCTCGTGCAGCTCCTCGTCCGTCATGCGGCCGGCCGAATGCATGCCGACGCCTTCGAACACGTCGACGACGGTGACGTCGCGGCCCTTGAACTTGCCGGGCAGGATCGAGCCGCCATAGAGAAACACGGACGGCACGTTGAGGCGCAGCATGGCCATCATGATGCCGGGCAGCGACTTGTCGCAGCCGGCGATGCCGACGATCGCGTCGTAGCAGTGGCCGCGCATGGTCAGCTCGATCGAATCGGCGATGACCTCGCGCGAGACGAGCGACGACTTCATGCCCTGGTGGCCCATGGCGATGCCGTCGGTCACGGTGATGGTGCAGAATTCACGCGGCGTGCCGCCGGCCTCGTCGACGCCCAACTTGGCGGACTGCGCCTGGCGCATCAGCGAGATGTTGCATGGGGCCGCCTCGTTCCAGCACGACACCACGCCGACGAACGGGCGATGGATGTGCTCCTCTTCGAGGCCCATGGCGTAGTAGTAGGACCGATGCGGCGCGCGCGTCGGACCTTCCGTCACGTGACGGCTCGGCAGCTTTGATTTATCGAACGTTTTCGCGTCCATACTTCTTATTGGTCCGTGCACAACAGGTAAGCGACAAGTAGCGATAGCCTCGTAGCGAGGAATCGCGCGAATTCGGATGCAGGCTGCCAACGCCTCTGTGTCTGAAAAGCTCGCGAAGCGAACGGCCACCCGCCGCCACTTCACGCTTCCGCGCTCTTTCCTAGCCTGAAGGCTGGCGCCGTATTGTGGCGCAACGGCGGCAGTGATCGCCCAAATCGTGGCCCGTTCGCCACATCTCACAGATGAGCGTTAACCGTCATCGAACGGGGCCGCGAAAATGCGGCTCAACTTACGGATTCGAGCCGCTTGATAGCCGCCTTCAAGCGCTTGATCGCGCCTTCCAGCTCCGCCTTGCGATCGCGCGCCTCCTCCACCGCCTCTTCCTTGGCCTTGGCCATGAATTGGGGATTGGAGAGCTTGGCGTCCATCTTTCCGAGGTCGCTTTCCGCCTTTTCGATCTCGCGACCAAGGCGCGCAGTCTCGGCCGCAGCGTCGATGACCCCGCCCAGCGGCAAGGCGGCGGTGGTGTCGCCGACGACGATCACCGCGGCGCCCTTGGGGGTCGCCTTGGGGAAGGTGATGCTGTCGAGGCGGGCAAGGCGGCTGATCGTGTCCTCGTGGCGCTTGGCGCGCTCGCGCAGCGCGGGCGAGGCGTTGGGCAGCGCCAGCGGCAGCTTGGCGGCGACGGGGACGTTCATTTCCGTCCGCACCGAGCGGATTTCCGAGATGAGCCGCACGACCCAGCCCATTTCCTCGTCGACCTCGGCGTCGACGAGGCCGGAGAACACCGGCCACTGGCTCAGCGCCAGAAGGTTCTCGCGTTTTTCGCCGTGCTCGACGGCGTGCGCCCACAGCTCCTCGGTGATGTAGGGCATGAACGGGTGCAGCAGCTTGAGGATCTGGTCGAGCGTCCAGGCGACGGTGGCGCGCGTCTCCGCCATCGCGGCTTCGTCGTCACCCGACAGGATCGGCTTGATCAGCTCCAGGTACCAGTCGCAGAACTCGCCCCACACGAACTCGTAGATGGCCGCCGCCGCCTCGTTGAACTTGTAGGCTTCGAGGTTTTCGGTGACGGCGCGCGCGGCGCGCTCGGTCTCGCCGGCGATCCAGCGGTTGACGGTCTCCTTCACCTTCGAGGGATCGAAGTCGCGGCGGCGCACGCACTCGTTCATCTCGGCAAAGCGCGCCGCGTTCCACAGCTTGGTCGCGAAGTTGCGGTAGCCCTCGACGCGCTGCGTCGACAGCTTGATGTCGCGGCCTTGCGCCGCCATGGCGGCGAGCGTGAAGCGCAGCGCGTCGGCGCCGTAGGTGTCGATGACGCTCAGCGGGTCCATGACGTTGCCCTTCGACTTCGACATCTTCTGCCCCTTCTCGTCGCGCACGAGGGCATGGATGTAGATGTCGCGGAACGGCACTTCCTCCATGAAGTGCAGGCCCAGCATCATCATGCGGGCGATCCAGAAGAAGATGATGTCGAAGCCGGTGACGAGCACGCTGGTCGGATAGTAGCGGGCAAGCTCCGGCGTCTTGTCCGGCCAGCCGAGCGTCGAGAACGGCCACAGGCCCGAGGAGAACCACGTGTCGAGCACGTCCTCGTCGCGCTTCAGCGCGCGTCGCCTTGCCGTAGTGCGCGTCGGCCTTCGCCTGCGCGGCAGCCTCCGTCTCGGCGACGAACACATGACCGTCGGGGCCGTACCAGGCCGGGATCTGATGCCCCCACCACAGCTGGCGCGAGATGCACCACGGCTGGATGTTGCGCATCCACTCGAAGTAGGTCTTCTCCCAGTTCTTCGGCACGAACGAAGCCTTGCCGCGCTCGACCATGGCGATGGCGGGCTTGGCCAGCTCGGCGGCGTTGACGTACCACTGGTCGGTCAGCCACGGCTCGATGACGACGTTGGAGCGGTCGCCGTGCGGCACGGTGTGCGTCGTCGGCTCGATCTTCTCGAGCAGGCCCAGCGCATTGATGTCGGCGACGACGCGCTTCCTCGCCTCGAAGCGATCGAGCGTGCGGTACTCCGGCGGCGGCACGTTGTTGATGCGCCCGCGGTCGTCCAGCACGTTGATCTGCTCGAGCCCGTGCCGCTTGCCGACCTCGAAGTCGTTGAAGTCGTGCGCCGGCGTGATCTTCACCGCGCCGGTGCCCTTCTCCGGGTCGGAGTATTCGTCGGCGAAGATCGGAATCTCGCGGCCGACCAGCGGCAGCTTCACCTTGGCGCCCGCCTTGATCAGCGCCGCATAGCGCGCGTCGTCCGGGATGCACGGCAACGCCGGTGTCGCCGAGCATGGTCTCGGGCCGCGTCGTGGCGACGACGATGTAGTCCTTGTCGTAGCCCGGCACCTTCGCCGCCAAGCGGATAGCGGAAGTAATACATGTGGCCGGACGGATTGCGCGCCAGCGCCTTGCCGAGCGCTTCGACATCGAGCGGCTTTTCCGGGTCATCTTCATTTCTTGCCTGCCTCCGGCAGGATCCACTCGAACGTGCCGCGCGCCTCGACCTGCACGACCTCGAGGTCGGAGATCGCCGTCTGGAATTTCGGGTCCCAGTTGACGAGGCGCTTGTCCTTGTAGATCAGGCCCGCCTCGTAGAGAGAGACGAACACCTTGAGGACGGCCTTCGACAGGCCCTCGTCCATGGTGAAGCGCTCGCGGCTCCAATCGCACGAGGCGCCGAGACGCTTCAGCTGATTGGTGATGGTCGAGCCGCTCTCTTCCTTCCAGGCCCACACCTTCTCGACGAACTTCTCGCGCCCGATGGTGCGCCGGTCAGGCTCCTGCCGCTCCATCATCTGCCGCTCGACCACCATCTGCGTGGCGATGCCGGCGTGATCGGTGCCCGGCTGCCAGAGCACGTCCTTGCCGCGCAGGCGCTCGAAGCGGCACAGCACGTCCTGCAGCGTGTTGTTGAGCGCGTGCCCCATGTGCAGCGAGCCGGTCACGTTCGGCGGCGGGATGACGATGCAGTAGGGCTGCGCATTGGCGCGATCCGGCCGGCCGGCCTTGAAGGCGTCGGCGCGCTCCCATTCCGCACGGATGCGCGGCTCGATTTCGGCGGGCTGGTAGGTCTTCTCAAGCATTTGGGTGGAAATCTCTGGGGGCGAGCGAGACCAGCGGTCCTACGCTCTCCGTTCCCGCACTGTCAACGGGAACGGGCTGGCGCCGCCGAGGCGGCGCGCCGGTATGCGGATCGGCCGCGCGCGTCAGGTCTTCGCCGGCCCCTTGCCGTCGCCCTGCGTGTCCGTCAACTCGCTGCGCAGTGCATCCTCGACAATGCGCGGCATGTTCTCGGCGAGCCATTGGCGCAGCATCGGCCGCAGCAGCTCGGCGGCGGCGCGGTCCATTTTTGGCGGCGCACCACCGGGTACACTCGACGCATCGGCCTTGTCGGCACTGACGGAGGCGCTTGCCGAGGCAATGGCGGCGGCCACGGCTTTCTTGGCGCCGATGCCGCCGATGAAGGAGGCGCCGGAGGTGAACACCGACAGCGTGTCCGGCTGCTGCTGCACCATGTCGACAACGGCGTCGAGCAGCGCTTCCGTATGCGCCGAAGCGGCCTCGCTCGGGCTGAGCGGTCTCGGCGGCGACGGCCGGCGGCTCGGTGCGCCGGCGTCTCGATCTTGGCCGGCGTCTCCGGCGTCTTTTCAACAGTCGGCGCAACTACATCGGCGAGCCGGCTTGGCCGGCTCGCGCAGCGACCGCGGGAAAGCGGCGACGTTGGGCGCTGCGGCACCATTGAGACCGTGTGCGGCGCCGCCGTTCAATCCGGCGCGCAACGGCAATACGCGCGACTCCTCGGCCGTCTCGGGCTTGTCGGCATCGACCTTCGGCGCCAGCCGCCTCGGCGGCAGGCTTTGCTTCGGCGGACGGTGCCTTGGCGGAGGCGTCCTCGCGTTGCGGCACGACGGTGCCGAAATCGAAGGACATCAGCTCGCGCTTGGCATCGGCCTGCGCGGCCGCCTGTTCGGCGCGCCAATCGGGGAAATTCGGCAGGCGGGCGCCACTATCGGCGGCCGGCTTCGCACCGGCGCCAGGAAGAGCGCGTGCATCGGCTTTGGGCGCGACCGGAAGCGGATCTGCGCGGTGCGGGCCCTTCTCGAGCACGCTGGCGATCTCCTGCTGCAGCGAGCGGCGCTGATCGGACAGCGCGGTCGCCACCTTGAGAGCATCGGCAAGACTGTTGAAATTCGAAGCCGGGGCCTCGCCCTGCTGGGACGGGCCGGCAGCAGCTTGGCGCGGCTGGGTGTTGTGGTCGGCCGGCGCCCCAGTGCGCGACTCGCCGAAGGGTGTCCGGCCCATCTGGTCGGGCATCGGGCTCGGGCCCGGCCTGTCGTCCGAGATCATCTTACGGATGGAGGCTAGAATGTCCTCCATGCTCGGCTCAGACGCCAACTGCGGCTTACTCATGAGGTGCCATCCTCTACGCGCGCATCAGGCACCGCCCGCTCGCGGGCCTCTGCGCATCCCCGGTCGTACAACGGCAGTGCCCGCCCATCAATAAGGCTACGCAACCTGAGCAGCCCGGGCTCCACACACCCTGGGGTGCAAGGCCCCGCCCCGGCGGGCATTCCGCTACGTCAAGGGGACATGGCTAGCCGCCATCCTTGGCAGCTCTGTGGCGCGACGCCGCGCCGCGCATATTTTCGACGTAGTTATTTCGGCCAGACCTACTTAACCGGGTCCCAGCCCTGCTCGGTGGTCTGCGGCTGGGCCTCGAACGTCTCCTCGCGGCCATCGCCGTATTTGATGGAGAGGCCGATCCACTTGCGCCGCACTTCCTTGTAGTGGACGTTGGGATCGTAGACGTAGGCCGCGGCGCCGATCCACTCGGCATCGAGCCGGCCCATCGAGCCGATGACGCTATAGGCCGCCACCACCAGGTTGCGGCGCGTCGTCTCGAGGTTGACCTGCGAGTTGAGATACTCGAGCTCGGCGTTGAGCACGTCGAGCAGCGTGCGCTGGCCGACCTTCTCCTCCTCGCGCACGCCCTGCAGCGCCACCTTGTTGGATTCCACCGCCACGCGATCGGATTGCAGCTGCGCCCGCGCCGCCTCCAGCTGCGACCAGGCGGCGACGACGTTCTGCGTCTGCTCGGTGCGCACCTGCTCGATCTGCTGCAGGATGCCGAGGTGGTTCTGCTTGGCCTGGCGCACCCGCGCGTAGACGTCGCCCGCTTCGTAGATCGGGATGATGGCGCGGCCGACCACCGTGCCTGTCTCGACCTCGTCCGTCAGCTTCGATGAGCCGAAGCGGTCGTCGTAGCTGGCTTCCAGCTGCACCGTCGGCAGCAGCTCGCCGCGGATCTGCTCGACGGTGTATTTGGCGGCCTGCTCGCGGAACAGCGCCGCGACCACCAGCGGGTCCTCGTTGTTGCTGACGCCGATGGCGTCGTTCAGCGAGCGCGGCAGGAACGTCTCGGGCGCCCCCGGCCAGGCGAGGCCGCTCGGCGGATGGCCGATGACCAGCTGGTAGCTGCCGCGGCTGGTGCGCAGGTTGGCGCGCGCCGCATCGAGACGGGAGACGGCGTCGGCGCGGCGGGCTTCGGCCTGCGCCACGTCGGTGCGCGTCACCTCGCCGACGGCGAAGCGGTCCTGCGCCGCCTTCAATTCGCGCGACAAGTACGTTGACGTTGTTCTCGTTGAGCCGCACCAGCTCCTGGTCGCGCACCACGTCCATGTAGGCGGTGACGGCCTGCAGCAGCACGCTGCGTTCGACGTCGCGCAGCACCGAGCGCTCGGCGCGCACGTTGGCCTCCGCGGCGTTCACCGCGTTGTAGGTGCGAAACCCGGAAAAGATCGGCTGCACGGCGTCGATGCCGTAGCCGCGCGGCTTGGTGACGCCGTCGAGGAAGTTGGACGGGCGCTGGTCGGTGCGCTCGATGCCGATGTCGGCGTTGCCGGTGACGGTGGGCCGGTAGCCGGACATGGCGCGCGCCACGTCCTCGTCGGTGGCCCGCTGGAACGCCCGCTGCGCATCAAGGCGCGGGTTGTAGCCGTACGCCGCCGACAGCGCGTCCTTCAGGGATTCCGCCGACGCCGGCTGCATGCCCGCGAGGCCCAGCACCAGGCCGATCGCGAGAACGCCTGCGGCTCGCCGCGCACGGTGCGGGCGATCCAGGCGAGATGCCGACGAGTTACCCAAGTGGCGAACCCATTTCCGTTGACACAATTTTTGGATGGCCGTCCGCATTACTTCCCCCAGCCACACCCGCGCAGGCTTGCCCCGAGCCCATCTTATGAATCGCAGGTCGACGCTGAGTTTGGGCACTCGGTGTTGATTTGTGTAGTGCCAGTGGACGGTTGGTGGAAAAGGCTTGTGTTGGCGTTGCTGCAATCCCACACCCAGTCGCGGCACGCCGACGCAGGATGGCAAGCCAACACGCCGAAACTGCCCGCGAATTCCGGGAAGAAAGTTGCAAGCGCTTCGGGAGAGTCCGTTTCGCTGCGCAAGTTGTTAGAGGACGAACACCGCCGCACGCTCGAACCCGGGGAGCGCCGGCGTGGTGGCATCGAAGGCCATCCACGAATCAACTGACCGCGCCAGGCGGCGCCAGATCGTGGCTTTGCCCAAGCCATCCTGGCTGACGATGGCGACGAGACACCCGCCGTCCTTCAACTGATCGAACAGCATCTCGGGCACCGCCGGCACGGCGCCTTCGATGACGATGGCATCGAAGGGGGCCTTGGCGGCCCACCCGGCCGTCAATTCGCCTACGACCACGTCGACGTTGTCGAGGCCGCGCGCCGCAAGGTTCGTGCGTGCCTGCTCCGCCAGCCTGATGTCGCTCTCGAGCGCCACCACGGTCTTCGCCATTCCGGCGAGCACGGCCGACGAATATCCGCTGGCACAGCCGATATCGAGCACGCAGTCCCCGTCGTCGATGGCGGCGAGTTGCAATAGCTTGGCCTGCAGGCGCGGGGCCAGCAGCCAGCGGCGGCCCGGTCCGGGCGGCGTGAGCGGAACCGGCTCGTCCATGTAGGCGAGCGCCGCCATGGGCGCGGGAACGAACACCTCGCGCGGCAGCTCGCGCATGGCCCGCAGAATGCGCCGGTCGGTCACGTCGCTGGTGAGGACCTGGCTTTCGACCATGTTCAGGCGCTGCGTGGCGGCGTCGACCATCGTTTCCTCTCGGCTACGCGGAAGCGTGTTCAAGGCACCTTAACCGAGCGCACGGGGAATCGCGACGGGACGTACCGCCCCGGGGGCCGCACTACGCAATTTTTCCCCGTGATGGGGCACACTTTCCAGGCCACGATCCGTATGATACACGGCGCATTCCTTGCGCGCTTCGGCAGGCGCGGGTGGATTGGCCACGTGGCGGAGTGGTTACGTAGCGGACTGCAAATCCGCGCACCCCGGTTCGATTCCGGGCGTGGCCTCCAAATCCTTATAGCAGCGGCGCGGGGCGACAGATGGAGCCAACCGCCATGCCCTCAGCCGTCATTCCAACGATGCGCTATCGGGACGCCGGTCAGATGATCGACTGGCTGTGCGCTGCGTTCGGGTTCGAGCGCCGCATGGTCATCGACGATGGAAGCGGCGGCATCGCGCATGCCGAGCTGACGTTCGGCGACGGCATGATCATGCTGGGCTCGGCACGCGACGACGACTTCGGCAAGCTGCAGTCAACGCCTGCCGTACTCGGCGGGACGACGCAGAGCCCGTATATCGTCGTTGCCGACGCCGACGCAGCCTACGCGCGGGCCAAGGCTGCGGGCGCCGAGATGATCGGCGATATCCGCCAGCAGAGCTACGGGCGCGGCTTTTCATGCCGCGATCCCGAGGGCCACCTTTGGAACCTCGGGGACTACAACCCCTGGACCTACACGGGCGGATAAGGCGCGGCGCCCGGTCTCACGTTCGGGCCCGCACACGGGGGCCGGAAGCCCTTGATTTAGCGCCGCGAGTGTGGGAATGCAGACGCCCGCTCGACGGCTGCGGCGGACCGCGCAAAGCGCTGGCCCGCTCCGGCGCTTTCTGCTAAGAGGCGCCACGCCCGACAGACGAGGTTATTCCGCGGTAGCTCAGTGGTAGAGCATCCGACTGTTAATCGGACGGTCGTAGGTTCGAGCCCTACCCGCGGAGCCAGCCTTCCCCCCCGGCGCACCTCTCCAACGCACATACATCGTCGTGGCCGCGCGCCGATCAGGGCGCCAGCGTAATCGTCGGTGCCGGCTCGTTGGGATCGCGGTCCATCTCGGCGATCTGATCGACGTTGCCGTCGCGGCCGTAGATGTCGGGGCGGAACTCGACGTCGCCGTCGCGCTCGGCCCAGGCGGTGATGTAGACGAAGTACACCGGCACCGGACGCGTCAGGTTGACGTCGACCGCTTGCCCGCCTTCGACGATCTGCTGCGCGCGGCCCGGCTGCCCGTAGCCCTGCTCGTAGCTGCGCCAGCCAGTCGACCAGATCGAACACGCCCTCACGCGGACGCAGCCGGCGCTGAAGGCGCGCGAGCGCTGCTTGAACAGCGGCTTCATCGGCGTGTCGTGCATATAGACGCCGTGCTCGTTCGCCATGTCGATGCGCACGAGACCCGAGCGCGTTCTGCGGCCCCGGGTCCTGGCGGAATTTCAGCTTCTGCGCCTCGGGCGCGTTCCAGTCGACCGCCTGCGGATCAAGCTCGCGATTGCCGGCGGGATCGAGCACGCGGATCTTCTCGTTCTGCAGGTACTCCGGCTCCTTCAGCAGGCGCGGGATGAGATCGAGATGCGCGACGCTGTCGGGCACGCGCCAGTAGGGGAAGAAGTTGAGGGCGCGGATGGTCGCTTTCACCGACGGCGACTGGCGCTCGGTGCGCCCGACGATGACGCGGTGGCGCTGCTGTACTTCGTACTTGGCGACGGCCTCGAGCTGAAATGCGGGTACATTGACGAGTACATAGCGCTCTTCAACGCGGCGTTTGCATCAGCTCGCGCACGCGTCCGAGGTTCATGCGCAGCTGCGCGATGCGCTGGTCGACCGTCATGTTCAGCGCGGGATAGGTCGAGCGCTCGACGCGGCCGGTCGGGCGCAGGCCGTTGCGGCGCTGGAAGCGGCGCACGGCGTCGGCGAGATCGCTGTCGAAGGTGTTCGAGTTGTAGGTCGGGGTGCGCGGCGAGAAGTCTCCGCTCATCTGCAGGCGGCGGCGCAGCAGCGGCACGCGCTCGTCGTCCTCGCCCTCGCGCATCATGCGCCCGGCCGGGATGACCGGCCACCCGCCGTTGTCGGCGATCCGCTGATATTTGGCGATCGCGGCATCCATGGCGGCGATCATCTCGTCGCTGCGCATCGGCATGGCGTCGGGGCGCAGGTCGTCCAGCGACGTCGCCTTGCTGCGCAGCCCGATCGCGCGCGCCGTCAGCCTGGCGGCGGCCGGTGTAGTCGGGCGCGCCCGACCCGGTGAGGCTCTCCCACCAGTTGGCCTGCGCCGACTGCCCGTGCGCCGGCGCGCCGAGCACCATCAGACTGAAGCAGGCCGGCAGCGGCGCATACGGCTAGGCTGTAGGTCTCGGCACCAAGCTTCGTCACCAGGTGCGAACCGAAGAGCCGCGCAGACGCGCGATATGCCAGCATGAATCCGTCCCGATTTTTACTGCGACGACCGCAAACCCCAGCTGCCAGGAACAGCGCGCCGGTCTGCGCGCATTCCCCGACGTCTCTCAGACAATGCCTCAATAGCCGCCAGGATATGGCCAAACCAAGACGACTGGATGCCGTTGAATCTGTACTGGCCTTGAACACGCGGTGGCCCGGTGGGATTTGGTCGCAGTGAGCCTAGAGTTCAAGTCACATCGGGCGGCGGAAAGTGATCCCAGCCCGTACGCGCGATAGGCCATCGGCGCGCCCGGCCGCATCGATGACGACGACGCCGTCGCCGGTGCGCCTCGATGGTGCCGATGCGCGTCACGGCAAGTTCCGGCCGCGGCGGCGAGGCGCTCGAACTCGGCGGCGCGCTGCGGCCGGACCGTCGCCAGCACCTCGTAGTCCTCGCCGCCCGTGATCAGATCGGTCGAGCGTCGCGCTCCCAGCGGCAACGACGGCGCGTGCCGCGTCCGACAGCGGCACGCGCTGCGCCTCGATGCGGCCGCCGACGCCCGAGGCGCGGCACAGCCGGTCGAAGTCCTTGACGAGGCCGTCGGAGATGTCCATCGCCGCCGCGGCCACGTCGCGCAGCGACGGGCGCAAGCGCGAGCGGCGGCAGCGGCGCGCAGAATCTCGCGTCGAGGCGCGCGCGCGCTCCGTGCGTCCGAGGCCGCAGCGCGCCGCCAGCGCCGCGTCGCGCCGCAAGTGCGAGGCCGAGCGGCGGCATCGCCGATGGTGCCGGACACGTAGACCAGGTCGCCCGGCGCGCGCGGTCGAGCGGCGCACCATGCCGCCGGCCGGGCACGCTGCCGAATGGCCGTGATGGTGACGCTGAGCGGGCCCGGGCGTGCGGTCGGTGTCGCCGCCGATCAAGATGACAGCCGAACATGTCTTGCGGCAAGTCTCAGCCCCTTGGCGCAAAGCCTGCGAGCCAAGCGTGCTCCGGCGCCTCCGGCAGGGCGAGCGACATCAGGTAGGCGAGCGGGCGTCGCGCCCTTGGCGACGAGATCGGACACGTTGACCGCCAGCGCCTTCCAGGCGATCGTCGTTCGCGCCCTCGCCGGGGAAGAAATGCACGCCGGCGATGACCGCGTCCGTCGTGACGACGAGGTCGTCACCCGGGCGTCGGCGCGATCACCGCGCAGTCGTCCTTGAGACCGAAGGCGCCGGGAAAGCTCGGCCGCCAGCGGCGCCCAGATACTCGGCGATCAGCGCTTCTTCGCCGCCGACGCGTCGCGCCAGGCTCATTTTTGTCGCTTGGCATCGCGTTCGAACTCGGCGGCGCGCAACTGCCGCGCCAGCTTGTCGAGCACGCCGTTGACGACCTTCGGCTCGTCCTCGGAGAAGAACGAGTGCGCGACGTTGATGTACTCGTTGATGACGACGCGCGCCGGCACGTCGGGGCGCTCCATCAGCTCGAACACGCCGGCGCGCAGGATGGCGCGCAGGATGGCGTCGATGCGCACCAGCCGCCAGCCCTCGGCCAGCTGGTGATCGACGAGCGGATCGATGTCGCGCTGGCGGCGCACGACGCCCCGCAGCAGGTCGGCGAAGAACGCCGGATCGGCGCCGGCGGCCGCCTCGTCGCCCGGCGCGCGTGGAAAGCGCAGCAGCGTGAACTCGTCGATGACGTCGTTGAGGTCGGTGCCGGCAAGATCCATCTGGTAGAGCGCCTGCACGGCGGCCACGCGCGCCGCCGTGCGCGGCGGCAAGGCGATCTTGCCCGGTGTCGGCGTGGCTTTGCTCGTCGTCGTCATGCGCTCTGCCCCTCGAACGCGCGTTGCAGCTCGATCAGCCGCAGGCAGGCGCGCGCCGCATCTCCGCCCTTGCCGTCGGCGCCGCCGCGTGCGCGCGCCAGTGCCTGTGCCTCAGTATCGACGGTCAGAATGCCGTTGCCGAGCGGCACGGCATGCTTGATCGCCACATCCATCAGCCAGTGGTTGGCGTTGTTGCAAACGATATCGTAGTGCGAGGTCTCGCCGCGAATGACGCAGCCAAGCGCGACCACGCCGTCCCACTTGCCGTTCTCGGCGCGACGGGGAATGAGCCCTGCCGCCACCGCCTGGGCCAGCACCTGCGGGATCTCCAGCGCGCCCGGCACGGTGACGCGGTCGTACTCGACGCCCTGCTGCCTCGAGCGCGGCAACGGCGCCGGCGACGAGCTCGTCGGAGATCTCCTCGTAGAAGCGCCCTTCGATGATGAGCACGCGCGCGCGCATCTCGCCGCGTGGCGGCCTGCCCGTGCTGCGCGTCGGGTCTGTCGATCTTTGACGATCATGTCACTCGATCCCGCGCGTGCCGACGATGCGCAGCCCGAAGCCTTCGAGGCCGACGTAGACCTGCGCCGGCGAGTTCGTCAGCAGCACCATGTCGCGCACGCCGAGGTCGCTGAGGATCTGCGAGCCGACGCCGATCTCGACCTGGCGGCGTTCACGCGCCCCTTCGACGGGCTTGGCCGACTGCAGGCGTCCGCTGATCCAATCTGACACGGATTTGGGGCGCAGGTCGCGGATGAGCACGACGACGCCGCGCCCTTCCTTCTCGATCATGCGCAGCGAATTGGCGATCTGCCCCTCGCCCGCCTCGCCGACGCCGAGCAGATCGCCCAGCAGCGTTGACGGCGTGCACGCGCACCAGCACCGGGCCGGGCGCCGCGAGATCGCCTTTGACCAGCGCCAGATGCTCGCCCTGGCTCGACCGTCGTCTCGTAGACGTGCAGATCGAACTTGCCGGCCGTCGTCGCCACGCTCGTCTTGGCGACGTGCGCGCACCAGATGCTCGTTGCGCAGCCGGTAGGCGATGAGATCCTCGATGGTGCCGATCTTGAGGCCGTGCCGCTGCGCGAAGGCGACGAGGTCCGGCATGCGCGCCATGGTGCCGTCGTCGTTCATGATCTCGCAGATCACCGCCGCCGGATAGAGACCGGCGAGACGCGCCAGATCGACGGACGCTTCCGTATGCCCGGCGCGGATCAGCACGCCGCCCTCGCGCGCGACCAGCGGGAACACGTGCCCGGGCGAGACGATGTCGTCGGCGCCCTTCGTCGGGTCGATGGCCGTCGCGATGGTGCGCGCGCGGTCGGCCGCCGAGATGCCGGTCGAGATGCCTTCGCGCGCCTCGATCGACTGCGTGAAGGCGGTGCGGTTGCGCGAGCGGTTGCGTCCGCACCATCGCTTCGAGGTCGAGCTCGGCGGCGCGGGCGCCGCGTGAGCGTCAGGCAGATCAGCCCGCGGCCGTGCTTGGCCATGAAGTTGATGGCGTCGGGCGTCGCCATCTGCGCGGGAATGACGAGATCGCCCTCGTTCTCGCGCTCCTCGGCGTCGACGAGCACGACCATGCGGCCGTTGCGCATGTCCTCGAGGATCTCGTCGATCGAGGACAGGAAGCCCCGGCCTTCCGAGATGGCGTGTTTGCCAACGTCGTGCGTCACGGACGGAACTCCAGGAGCCGCGCCACATAGCGCGCGAACAGGTCGACCTCGAGGTTGACCGATTGCCCGGGGGTTTTCGCCCCCCAGGTCGTCACCGTCAAGGTGTGGGGAATGAGGTTGACGCCGAAGCGGTTGTCGCTGACCTCGTTGACGGTCAGCGAGACGCCATCGAGCGCAACGGACCCTTTCGGGCGCGATATAGGGCGCAAGGTGCTCGGGCACCTCGAAGGAGAAGCGGCGGCTTTCGCCGTCCGGCATGATGTCGACGATGCGCGCCACGCCGTCGACGTGCCCGGAGACGATGTGCCCGCCCAGCTCGTCGCCGAGCCGCAGCGAGCGCTCGAGGTTGATTTTGCGGCCCGGCTGCCACTCGCCGAGCGTCGTCTTGCCGCGCGTCTCGTTCGACACGTCGACCGTGAAGACGCTGCCGCTCGCGTCGGCGCGCACCGACGTCATCGTCAGGCAGCAGCCGTCGCAGGCCATCGAGGCGCCGACCTCCAGCTCCTGCGCGGGATAGCGCGTGCGGATGGTGAAGCGGCCGTCCTCGCGCGCCGTGACCTCGCCGATGTCGGTGACGATGCCGGTGAACATGGCTTTGCTTCCTCGCTAGCGTTGCGTCGCTTCGTTCTGACCGCGGCGACCGCCGCGGTGCCAATGGCGGCGCACCGCCAGCATATCGTCGCCGCCGATGGTTCGCCGATCGTAAATGTCGAAGCCCTCGGTGGTCATGTAGCGGTTGAGGCCAGCAAAGGCGGCCGCCGGCGGAAGCTCGCCGCCGTCCGGGCCGCGCGCGTGGAACAGCACCGCCGCATCGATCAGCCCGGCGCGCGAGAAGCCGCCCAGATGGCCGGGCCGCCTTCCACCAGCAGGCGCGTGACGCCGCGCGCCACGAGCGTTTCCATGATGTCGGGCAGCCAGAACTCGCCGCCGATCAGCCGCACCGGGAAGATCTCGGCGCCCGGCAGCGCGCTAGCGCCGGCGCGTCGGCATCCTCCGGGCAGAACACCCAGAGCGGATGCTGCCGCGCGCTTTGCGCCGAGCGGGATCTTTCAAGACCGGCCAGCAGCGCGCGCCAGGACGACGCGCACGGGCGAGCGCGCTTCCAGCCCCGGCAGCCGGCAGGTCAGCAGCGGATCGTCGTCGATCACCGTGCCGCGGCCGACCAGGATGGCGTCGGCGCGGGCACGCAAGAGATGCCCGGCGGCCCGCGCTGTCTCTCCCGTCACCCACACCGGCTTGCCGGCGCCGCCGCGCGGCACCGATCCGGCGGCATCGAGCGCCAGCTTCAGCCGCACCAGCGGCCGCCGCTCGGTGACGCGCAGGATGTGCCCGCGCGTGATCCATGCGCCGCCTCGACCAGCAGGCCACGCTCGACCCGATGCCGGCGTCGCGCAGCCGCTCCAGCCCGCGCCCGGCCACGCGCGGATCGGGATCCTCGATCGCGCACCACGACGCGCGCCAGTCCCGCCTCGATGATGGCGTCGGCGCACGGCGGCGTCATGCCGTGGTGCGAGCACGGCTCCAGCGTCACGTAGATCGTCGCCCCGCGCGCGCGATGTCCCGGCACGCTGCGATCGCTCGGTCTCGGCGTGCGGCCGCCCGCCCGGCGGCGTCCAGGCCGCGCGCGATCACCTCGCCGGTGTCGCTCATCGGCGATCACCGCGCCGACCGACGGGTTGGGCGCCGTGCGCCCGAGGCCGCGCGCCGCCATGCGCCAGCGCGATCTCCATCATCTGGACGATCGAACCGGAGCGCTCGCGCTGGGCGCATCGCGCTCAATGCTTCTTGACGCGGCGCCGTCTCCACAACGCGAGCTCTCGAACGGCGATATGCGGCGCGTCGTGCGCCGTGGCGGGCTCGGCGGCAATCTCGCCCAGCACCTCGTGGAAGTCGGCGGCCTCGCGGAAATCGCGATAGACGGAGGCAAACCGCACGTAGGCCACCGGATCGAGGCCGCGCAAGCGCCTCCATGACGAGCTCGCCGATGGTCGAGGACGGGATCTCGCTCTCGCCCGAGCTTTCGAGCTGGCGCACGATGCCCGACACCATGCGCTCGATGCGTCATCGGCTCGATCGGCCGCTTGCGCAGCGCGACCTCGACCGAGCGCGACCAGCTTGTCGCGATCGAACGGCGACCTTGCGCCCCGAGCGCTTGACGACCATCAGCTCGCGCAGCTGCACGCGCTCGAACGTCGTGAAGCGGCCGCCGCAGTCGGGGCACACGCGCCGCCGGCGGATGGCGGCGTTCTCCTCGGTCGGCCGGCTGTCCTTCACTTGCGTATTCTCGCCCGAGCAGATACGGGCAGCGCATGGGGAGTCTCCCTCCGCTCGCTCGGCTCAGGCAGCCGAAGCGCGGCAGAACGATTATTAGCTGCGAGCGGGGGCTTAGAAGCAACGAGGCGCGCCTAGGATATCCCAAGCGCGCCTCGACGATGTTGGTAACTTGCGATCAGGAGTAGATCGGGAAGCGCTTGCAGAGCGTCGGTCGCCTCGGCCTTGACCTTGGCTTCGACCGCGCCGTTGCCCTCTTCGCCGTTCTTGGCCAGACCGTCGAGCACTTCGGCGATCATGCGGCCGATCTCCGGAACTCGGCGACGCCGAAGCCGCGCGTCGTGCCGGCCGGCGCGCCGAGGCGGACGCCCGAGGTGACCATCGGCTTCTCCGGGTCGAACGGCACGCCGTTCTTGTTGCAGGTGATGTGCGCGCGCTCCAGCGCCTTCTCGGAGATGTTGCCGGTCAGCTTCTTCGGCCGCAGGTCGACGCAGGATCAGGTGCGTGTCGGTGCCGCCGGAGACGAGCGCGAAGCCGGCGTTGACCAGCACTTCGCCCATCGCCTTGGCGTTGTCGATGACGTTCTTGGCGTAGACCTTGAACTCGGGCGCAGCGCCTCGCCGAAGGCCACCGCCTTGGCGGCGATGACGTGCATCAGCGGGCCGCCCTGGATGCCGGGGAAGATCGCCGAGTTGATCTTCTTGGCGATGTCCTCGTCGTTGGTCAGGATCATGCCGCCGCGCGGGCCGCGCAGCGTCTTGTGCGTCGTCGTGGTGACGACGTGCGCATGCGGGAACGGGCTCGGGATGCTGGCCGCCGGCGACGAGGCCGGCGAAGTGCGCCATGTCGACCATCAGGTACGCGCCGACCTCATCGGCGATCGCGCGGAAGGCGGCGAAATCGATCTGGCGCGGATAGGCCGAGCCGCCGGCGATGATGATGCGCGGGCTTGTGCTCGATGGCGAGCTTGCGCACCTCGTCCATGTCGATGCGGTGCGTGTCGGGCACGCACCATGTAGCGACACCGGCTTGAACCACTTGCCCGACTGGTTGACGGGCGAGCCGTGCGTCAAGTGACCGCCGGCGGCGAGGCTCAGGCCGAGGATCGTGTCGCCCGGCTCGGCCAGCGCGTTGAACACGCCCTGGTTGGCCTGCGTGCCCGAGTTCGGCTGCACGTTGGCGAAGCCGCAGCCGAACAGCTTCTTGGCGCGGTCGATGGCCAGCTGCTCGACGATGTCGACGTACTGGCAGCCGCCGTAGTAGCGCTTGCCCGGATAGCCTTCGGCGTACTTGTTGGTGAGCACGCTGCCGGCGGCCTCGAGCACGGCCTTGCGAGACGATGTTCTCCGACGCGATCAGCTCGATCTCGTGCTGCTGGCGGCCAAGCTCCTTGCCGATCGCATCGGCAATCTCCGGATCGCTGTCGGCCAGGCGGCTGTTGAAAAAGCCGCTCGTGGAAACGGGCTCGGCCTTCGCATTAAACATGGGTCTTTGTCCTTGGTTTTGTCGGCAGACGGAATGGAATCCCGGGGCTCAAGACCGCCACCAGGCTTGCCGCCATAGTAGGATCGCGCCACGTCGGGCTCAAGCCGTATAGCCTAACGCGGTTTCCAACTAGCCTTTTCTGGGGGGTGCGCCGAAGCGCAGCGGCGGCGCCTACTCGGCCGCGAGCCGCCCGGACTGCCCCTTCGACAGCGGGCAGGCTTCCCAGAGCTCGGTCAGCGCCGCGACGAGGTGGTCCATCTGGGCGTCCGTGTGCACCGGCGACGGCGTCAGCCGGATGCGCTCGGTGCCGCGCGGCACGGTCGGATAGTTGATCGGCTGCACGTAGATGCCGTAGTGCTCGAGCAGCGCGTCGGTCACCGCCTTGCAGTGCACCGGATCGCCGACGGTCACCGGCACGATGTGGCTCGGCGACGTCATGACCGGCAGGCCGGCCGTCGACCAGCCGGCGCTTCAGCGTCGCGCGGCGCGCTCCTGATGGCGCGCGCGCTCGACGCGTGCTCGCCTTGAGGTGGCGGATGCTGGCCAGCGCGCCGGCGGCGATGCGCCGGCGCCAGCGAGGTCGTGAAGATGAAGCCCGGCGCGTACGAGCGGATGGCGTCGCAGCAGTCGCGCGATGCGGCGATGTAGCCGCCCATGACGCCGAAGCCCTTGGCGAGCGTGCCGTTGATGATGTCGACGCGGTCCATGACGCCGTCGCGCTCGGCGATGCCGCCGCCGCGCGGGCCGTAGAGGCCGACGGCGTGCACTTCGTCGAGATAGGTCAGCGCGCCGTACTTCTCGGCCAGGTCGCAGATCGCCGCCGATCGGCGCGATGTGGCCGTCCATCGAGTAGACGCTCTCGAAGGCGATGATCTTCGGCGTGGCGCGATCGGAAGCTCCTTGCAGCTGCGCCTCGAGATCGGCGAGGTCGTTGTGGCGCCAGATGCGCTTCGGGCCGCCGCCGTGGCGGATGCCGGCGATCATCGAGGCGTGGTTCTTCTCGTCGGAGAAGATGACGGCGCCGGGCAGCAGCTTCGCGAGCGTCGACAGCGTCGCGTCGTTGGCGACATAGGCCGAGGTGAACAGCAGCGCCGCTTCCTTGCCGTGCAGGTCGGCGAGCTCGGCTCCAGCTCGACGTGATAGTGCGTCGTGCCGGAGATGTTGCGCGTGCCGCCCGAGCCGGCGCCGACGCGTGTCGATCGCCTCGTGCATGGCGGCGATGCACGGCCGGGTGCTGGCCCATGCCGAGATAGTCGTTGGAGCACCAGACGGTGATGGGACGCGCGGGCGCCGAATTGTTGAAGTGCTCGGCCGGAGGATAGGCGCCGCGGCGGCGCTTCAGGTCGGCAAAGACGCGGTAGCGCCCCTCGCGATGGACGGCGTCGAGCGCATCCCTGAACTTCTTGCGTAATCCATCAGGCGACTTTCAACTCCCCGTACTTCTTTTTTGTTCTAGCATCGCCCGGCGGCGCCATGGCGAGCAACGTGTCTATTGTCGCGCCGGCAATCAAGGACCGCGCGAACAAAGTTCCCTTAAGCGCGAGCAAAAGCGTTGATGCCGATCAATCGCGAAGGCGCGACTGACTAGTATGCCGCGGCGATCTCGCCCACCCCGTCTTTTGGTAGAGGTCGCGGCCGGAACTGGACCACGCCGTCCGGCGTCGCCCAGGCCGTGACATAAGACGAAATAGAGCGGAACAGGCTTACGTCAGCCGCACTGTCTTGCGCTCTGCCCGATTCCTTCATGTGCTCGACCTGCTCGGCGCTCAGCCCTGCCCGGTCAGCAGCCACGCGGCGAGCTCCTCGATGTTCTGCACGCGCACGCAGCCCGAGCTGGCAGCTCGGAAATTACGCCCGAACAGGAACTCCTTCGGCTGTCGTGCATGTAGACCGAACTCGAGTTGGCGAAGTTGATCTTCAGGAAGCCGAGCGGATTGTCCTTTCCCGGCGCCTGCCGATACGAAAGCTGCAGCGGACGCGCCGCTCGACCAGTCGATCGTTTCGGGATCGAGCTTCTTGCCGCCCTCGTAGGCGTCGATGCCGAACTTCACCAGCACGCTCTGCGCCGCTCTGCCTGCATCTCGCGGCCCTTGGGGATCAGGTCCTCCTTGATCACCGTCGGCGGCAGCGTCCAGATCGGGTTGAAGTTCGAGCTCGGTGATGGTCGAACGCAGCATCGGCGTCGGCCGGTCGGGCTTGCCGACGACGCCGGAGTGGCGCTGGACCACGGCGCCGTTCTCGATCGCCTCGATCTGCGCGGCGGGGATGTTGACCAGCACGTAGCGCTTGCCGACGATCTTGGTGAGATCCGTCAGCCGCGTCAGGTTGGCTTTGAGCTGCTTGAGGCGGACCTCGGCCGGCACGTTGAGCGCCGCGATGGTGCGCTTGTCGACGATGCCGGTCGGCGCCAGGCCGTTGGAGGCCTGGAAGCGCTTCACCGCCGTCTCGAGGTCGCTGCCGTAGTGGTTGGGATAGCTCGAGCCTTCCTGCAGATCGCCGGAGGCCGTCAGGCGCTGGCGCAGGATGGCGACGGAAGGATCGGTGGCGCCGGGCTCCAACTCGACTTCCGGCATCACCGGGAAGCCGCCGGCGGCGACGATGGCCTCGTACTGAGCGACGGCCGCCTTGGTCGGCGCCAGGTTCGCCTTCGACAGCGTCGGGAAGCCCTTGGGAGGGTTGGCCTGCCACTCGCGAATGAAGCTGCGGTCATAGCCGCTGTTGTACTGGGCCGGCCCTTCGCCAACGGGGCCGAACCTCAGCCCATCCTGCGCAGCGCTCGGCGCCGCGGCACCCGTCAGCAGGGCCAAGCCGGCGCAGAACACCGCGGCCCTTCTCCCCCAAGTCGAGCTCACGACAGCCCTCCCGCCTTGATGAAACGGAGTAATTTTCAGCCGATGCCTGCCGACCACGCCGCAAGCGGCCGGAATATCACAGATATTCACGACGACTTGCAAAGGCAAAATTACGACCGGCCATTTCCCCAGGCAAGCGCGGACCGTACCCGGCAGGGCGAAAGAACAAGCAAAAGGAGCCGCGGGGTTTCCGCGGCTCCTTGGAACATCGATAACTATTCGGCCAAGAGCCGATCAGAGGCGATAGCGGATCTGGTCCGACCAGAAGCGCTCAAGACGCACCAGCGCCTTGTTGAGACCGCGGAAGTCCTCTTCGGAGACTTCGCCGACGGTCGCCACCGAGCCGAGCTGGCGCTGATAGAGCTTCTGCACCACTTCGCAGGCTTCCTTGCCCTTGTCGGTCAGGCTGACGCGCACGCTGCGGCGGTCGGTCTCCGACCGCTTGTAGTGCAGGTAGCCCATGTCGACGAGCTTCTTGAGGTTGTAGGAGACGTTCGAGCCGAGATAGTAGCCGCGCGTCTTGAGTTCGCCTGCGGTCAGCTCGCTTTCGCCGATGTTGTAGAGAAGCAGCGCCTGCACGCTGTTGAGATCGGCGCCGCCAAGGCGATCGAACTCGTCCTTGATCACGTCGAGCAGCAACCGATGCAGCCTTTCGACGAGACGCAATGCCTGCAGATACTCGGAGCGGAAACTGTCGGTCTGCACTGGCGCACGATGGCGCGCCACGTCGAGGGCAACACTCATAACTGCCTCACACTGTTTGACGCCGGTCCCGGGTATTTTGTTTGTCCGGGTTACGCCAACAGGTAATGCATAAAACTAAAAGTCAGCTAAATAGCTATAGTAAAAGAACAGTAACGGGGTGTCGGAGAAACGCTTCATTCATCCTGAGCAGTTGCGTGAACGCCCGTAAATCACCGCACGTCTACACGCGCGCCGCCTGCATTTCGGGGCGCGTCGGCAGCACCAGGTCTTCTGCTCCCATCGGCACAAAATAATCTGCGACCATCTCCGGCGTGACGTCCTCGAGCCGCGCCGGCTGCCACATCGGCTTGCCGTCCTTGTCGATGAGCGCCGCGCGCACGCCTTCATAGAAGTCGTGCCCGTCGAGGAAGCGGCAGGCCAGGCGATAGTCGATGATGAGCGTCTGGCGCAGGTCGAGCGCGCGCGGCATCGCGGATGTGCCGATGCGTGACCTTGAGCGACATCGGCGAGCGCGCCGTTGAGGTCGGCGATGACGCCTTCGGCCCAGTCGCGCGCCTTGCCGCCGACGACACCCAGCCGCGCAACGATCTCCTCGACGCTGTCGGCCGCGAAGCAGTGGGCGATGTGAGCCGCGTACGGCACGAGCTCGCCGGGGCCCGGGTCGACGTGCATGCCGTCGAGCACCGTGTCGACCGGCCAGGTGTCGGCGAGCGCCGCCTTGATCTCCTCGAACCGCGCCGCCGGAATGCAGTGCGTCAGGAGACCGAGCGCGTAGGCGTCGGCCGACCCGATCGAGCGCCCGGTGAGGCCGAGGTACATGCCGATGTTGTCCGGCATGCGCGACAGCGGCCACGCCGCGCCGATATCGGGAAAGAGGCCGATCGCCGTCTCCGGCATGGCGAAGCGATACTTCTCGCCGGCGACGCGATGCGTACCGAACAGGCTGATGCCCACGCCCGATCCCATCACCGCCCCGTCGATGAGCGAGATGGTCGGCTTGGAGAAGCACTCGTGCAGCCAGTTGAGCGCGTACTCATCCTCGAACGCCTCCCGCGCGCGGGCCCGGTCCTCGCGCCCCCAGCGCACCATCTCGCGCACGTCGCCGCCGGCGCAGAATGCCTTGTCGCTCGCCGACTGGATGACGACGCAGTAGGTCTGCGCCTCGCGCGCAAAACGGGGAAAGGCGTCCGCGAGCCTTGGCCCGCATCGCCGTCGTCAGTGCATTGAGCGCGCGCGGACGGTTGAGCGTGATGAGCGCGCAGCGAGCCGCGCGCCTCGATCAGCACCTCGTCCGGCGGGGCGCTCCGCGGAACCATCCGCCGTCATCAGCGCTCCTCTCAGCGTCACCTTGCACAACTTTGCTCCCGCTCGTGGATTGCATGCCGCAATGCATCATCAATCGGACCGATTTGGACCTATACACTGAGCCCGATTGCGACGAAACTTGCACGGCTGATTCGCCGCGTTGCTGGCCGAAAATGCCCGTGCCCCCGCACTTTCCAGCATGTGGAGACGCGACGATGCTGCGATTCGGTCTTGGTTTGGCGATTGGACTCGGCGGCCCTCGCCGGCAGTCGGCGAGCGCGCAGACCACCCACGACCGTTGTCGCCGCCAGCGACGCCAAGCCGGAGAAGGCCAGGCACTCGCGCGACGCAAGGACCGTCGACGCCGTCGACCGCGCAACCGCTGATGGTACCCCCGCTGCCCGAGCGCAAGACGGCCAAGGCCTCGCCCATTCCGCCGCTGCCCGACGAACCTGGAGCGCCGCCGAGATCGCCGCCGCCAAGGCGCGCTGCACCGCCGCTGCTCAAAGGGCTCGACGCCGAGGTCACGAGCTGAGCCGCCGATCAAGGAAGGGCGTGCGGCACCCCGGCGCCCGTCCGCCTGTCGCGCCTCGGCAGCGTCGACCTTCTCGCCCGCCGGCGCTCATCAACTGCGAGATGGTCGCAGCCGCTCAACACCTGGATCACCAAGGACCTGCAGCCTGCCGCCCAGCGCCAGCTCGGCGCCAAGATCGTCAAGATCGAGGTGATGAGCGACTACTCGTGCCGCACCGCCTTCGGCCGCGTCGGCCGCAAGCTCAGCCGAGCACGCCTACGTCGATGCGCTCGACATCCGCGGCTTCGTCACCGCCAACGGCGAGGAGGTCGCACGTGCTCGAGCAGCTGGGGCGCCACCAACCGCGACATCGCAGCGGCCGCCGCCGCCGCCAAGGCCAAGGAAGAGCAGCTTGCCGCCGCTCAGGCAGAGGCCGGCGAACGCCCAGCGCGACAACCTGCGCGACAGCAAACGCGGCACGAACGAAGCGGCAGCCCCGACCGCCACGGCGTCCTCGCTCGGCACGCCGGGCAACGGCACGGCCAAGGCCACGCGCACCGGCGGCATCGACAAGGTGACCGTCATCCTGCCCGGCGGCGGCAAGAAGCCGGCAGCAGCCGCGCGCCTCGGCGGCCCCGCCGACAAGGTCGCTGGCCGACGCCGACAAGAAGAGCAAGAATGCGCTCAAGGGCATGGAGCGGACGGCCGCGCATCAGCCCCGAACTCCTGGCGACGCCGCCGACGGGACCGCGCGCCCGCTTCCTGCGCGAGGCCCACGCCGCGGCCTGCCGCATCTTCGGCACGACGCTCGGGCCGGAGGCGAACGAGGCGCACCGCAACCACTTCCACGTCGACATGGCCGAGCGGAAAGTCAAGAAAATCTGCGACTAACCCTCTTGCGCCGCGGACCCAGCACGGCCCTTGCCAAAGGCGCCCCGTTGCGGTGAGTGTGGTCAACCCCCTCGCCCCGGACGCCGACGATGAAGCCCCGCCAGCCCGTCTCGCATCTAACCCTTCCGCCCGCGACCCTGATGCGCGCGAGCGCAGCAGCGCGCCTGCAGCGCTCGGCGCGTTTCCCGAGCGTGCGCCTGCGCCGGGCGCCGCAACGCGACGTGGTCGCGCCGCCTCGTCGCCGAGCATCGCCTCGGCGTCGACGACCTGATCTGGCCGCTGTTCGTCATCGAGGGCAACAACAAGCGCGTGCCGATCGCCTCCATGCCGGGCGTCGAGCGGCTGTCGATCGACAACATCGTCGCCAGCGCCGAGCAGGCCGATGCAGCTCGGCATCCCGGCCATCGCGCTGTTTCCCAACACCGAGCCGAAGCTGCGCACCGAAGACGCGCGCGAGGCGTTCAATCCCGACAATCTCGTCTGCCGGGCAACGCGCGCCGTCAAGGAGGCCGGCCTCGACATCGGCATCATCCTCGACGTCGCGCTCGATCCCTATACGAGCCACGGCCATGACGGCCTGCTGCGCGGCGCCGAGATCGCCAACGACGAGACGCTCGAGGCGCTGGTGCGCCAGTCGCTGGTGCAGGCGGAGGCGGGCGCCGACATTCTGGCGCCCTCCGACATGATGGACGGCCGCGTCGGCGCCATCCGCACGCAGCCTCGAGGACAACGGCTACGCCAACACGCTGATCATGGCCTACGCCGCCAAGTACGCCTCGGCGTTCTACGGCCCGTTCCGCGATGCGGTCGGCTCATCGGTGACGCTCGCGTCGTCGCAGGGCAAGCGGCGACAAGCGCACCTACCAGATGGATCCCGCCAACTCCGACGAAGCCGTGCGCGAGGTGGCGCTCGATCTCGCCGAGGGCGCCGACATGGTGATGGTCAAGCCCGGGCATGGCCTATCTCGACATCGTGCGCCGCGTCTCCGAGACGTTCCGCGTGCCGACGTTCGCCTATCAGGTGTCGGGCGAGTACGCGATGCTGCAGGCGGCGGCCGAGCGCCGGCTGGCTCGACGGCGAAGCGGTGATGATGGAGAGCCTGCTCGCCTTCAAGCGCGCCGGCGCGTCCGGCATCCTCACCTACTTCGCGCCGCGCGCCGCGGCGGTGCTGAACGAGGCGCGCTGATCGTCCGCCGTCTGCGCGCAAAATGCAATCGGGCGCCCAAGCGGCGATCCGCTCAGGCGCCCGACCTAGGACCACGCCCGTCTTGTCGGGGTGGCTATACCTACTTGTAACTCCTTCGAGCGCCGGCTCAGCGGGAGCGGTGCCCGCCTCGCCTGAGCTGGCGCCGCTCGAAGCTCCGCTCTTCACCAGCCCGTTGTTGCAGGCCTTAGTGAACTCGGCTTTCTCGAGGGTCGTGTCGCCATCCGGGTTGGCAGCCTTGAAATCCGTCACGTACGCCGCTGCCTGGGACTGGGTTATGGGGCCGCCGTCTGGACTGGCTTGGTTCCAGAGCGACGCGCATTCCGCTGCTGACAGCTTCATCGTGCTCTGTCCGGGGTCCGTCTGAGCATAAGCTCCTATCGACGTTCCTGCCGCCAAGATTCCGGCTAGTAAAATACGGTTCATGGACGTTCTCCTTTGTGATTGTTGGACCGGCGGTTTCCGATCTGCGGAGTTCAACGTCCTTGCAGCGAGTGATGTTCCTTGCTTGGACCGACAGGGAAATTCTCGGAAATGCAAAGAAGGCCGGTGAGCGATCACCGGCCTTCTGCTCTGACGTGCGGCGTGCGAACTTAGGCGATCAGCAGCAGCAGCTTCTGGCCGGCCGGCGACTTCAGCTCTTTTTCGTCGAGCGTGCCGTCGTCGTCGGGGTTGGCCGCCTTGAAGAGCTTCTCGATTTCCGCATTGTACTCGTTCATGTCCAGCGTGCCGTCGTTGTCGGGATCGGCGGCCTTCAAGCTCGGCGGCGTCAAGGCGGCCGGTCAGCTCCTTGGCGTCGAGCGTGCCGTCGTTGTCCGGGTCGAGCTTCTTGAACACGGCCGCGCCGGCGGCTTTTGCCTCGGCGAGATCGACGGTGCCGTCGGCGTCCGGATCGAGCGTCTTCATCAGCGCCGCGTCGACGGCCACTTCGGCCATGGCCGACTGCGAGAAGGCCGCGCCGGCGCCGATCAGCAGGCCGAGCGCGAGAATTATTCTGGGAAGCATTGGCAATCTCCGGTTCGTATTTTTCTGGTTATCACGGAATTGGAAATACCCGCGGGACTGCTTCAGGTTCCACCGCTTGCCGTTGCCTCGGTGAGCGCGCCATGACTGCCGACGCGACGATGCTCCGCAAACTTAAGAGAAAAGACGCCGCGTAACGCGTCCGATTTCGGCTGTGGATTTTTTAGCGGCGCACGCGGCGGCGCGGCGCGAAGGGATCTTCCTCCGGCGCGGCGCAGCCTCGCCCGGCGCGGCATTCGGATCGGCGGGCGCATGCTGCGCGACCGAGCCCTTCGGCTTCTGGCAGTCGGTCAGCCACACGTCGAACACCGGATGCTCGACGGCATTGAGGCCCGGGCTCTCGGCAAACATCCAGCCGGTGAAGATGCGCTTCTCCTGGCCGTCGAGTTGTATCTCGTCCACCTCGACGAACGACGTCGTCTTCGGCTGCTCTTCGGGCGGGCGCGAGTAGCACACGCGCGGCGTCACCTTCAGCGCGCCGAACTGCGCCGTGGAATTGAGCGGCACTTCGAACTTGGAGGTGCGCGCCGTCACCTTGTCGAGGGCGGAGAACACGGCGATGCCGTTGTCGATGCGATCGGCGTGCGCGCTGCCCGGCAAAAGTACGCCGGCGCCGGCAAGCGCCAGCGCCGTCAGCGCGAGCGCGCGCGAAGTCTTCTGCTTGTCAGTCATTCGCACCGCGTTGCCTTGCAGCTTTGCGCATCGGTCCTAAGGGCTTGTCCGCGCTTCATTCCCTGGGCCGCGAGTTGGGCCGAAGTTGGGACGCCGCGCGCGGCCTTGCGTCCCCTTCACGTGTCGGGGCGCCAGGCCTTGTAGTCGCCCGTCGCCTTGGCGCGCACGCCGCGCCCGAGGATCGAGCCCGGCGGACGGTAGGCGCCCGGCGTGCCCGTCTGATTCATCAGATGCGGGCGCTGCCACGGCCGCGGCCGGTAGTTCTGCTCGGTCGGCGGCGTATCGACCGTATAGTGCAGCCAGCCGTGCCAGCCTGCGGGCACCTTCGAGGCCTCGGCGAAATCGGTGTAGGTGACCCAGCGGCGCGGCACGCCAAGCGGGCCGACGCCCTTTTTCTGCTCGTAGTAGCGGTTGCCGAACTCGTCCTTGCCGACCAGCCGGCCCTGGCGCCAAATCGTCAGGCGCGTGCCCCAGGTATTGCCGCCCCACCAGCTGAAAATCTCGCTGAAAAGTCCCATGTCCCGCGCCCGCTATTTCGCAGTCGCACCATCGCGCATCTCGCCTGAGCACGGCAATGCGCTCACCTGGCCGGGCAAGCGCGGCAGATGAGCCACAGTCGGCCGCCACGGAATCGCCATAGGCTGTGAAAACGGGCGTCGTGACGGCTGCTATTTTTTCCACACCCGCGCCGGGCCCTGGGATTGCTGGCGAAAGCCGCCGGGCCCCACAAACGCCCCACAGGAAATCCACGACTTTCCCGGGCCTTATGGCGCGTCTATCTACATCTAGTATGGGTGCGACCCGCAACACACAAACTCTTTGGCGTCCGGCCTCGAATCGGACAGTTTGAGTGGGCGCGGCCGAGGTCGCCGTGAGTGTCCTGCAAGGGACATCCGCTGTGGCTCCCGGGCCCGCGCACCAGTACGGGTCCGTCGACCCAATCCAGACATCGCGTAGGTGGCAGGCGAAGGCGCGTAGCGCTTCCGCCGACGGCGGAATTGTGCCCGCTGCCCGCGCAGCCGAATGACGAACAACAACGCGCCCTTTGTACTGCGTCGGCGCCCCGAATGACCAACCGGGGGACACTTATGAAGATCACGCGGCGCTTCACCACTGCGGGCAGCTCGCCCTACGCCACCATCGAATTCCGCCGCGCGACCAGCGAGATCAAGAACCCCGACGGCTCGATCGTCTTCCGCCTCGACGGCTTCGAGGTGCCGAAGGATTGGAGCCAGGTCGCCGCCGACATCCTGGCGCAGAAGTATTTCCGCAAGGCCGGCGTCGCCCGCCGCCTGAAGAAGGTGGAAGAGACGCAGATCCCGTCGTGGGCCTGGCGCTCCGTCCCCGACGAGAAGGCGCTTGCCGAGCTGCCGAAGGAGGAGCGCTACGGCTGCGAGACCGACGCGCGCCAGGTGTTCGACCGCCTCGCCGGCACGTGGACCTACTGGGGCCTCAAGGGCGGCTACTTCTCCACCGAAGAGGACGCGCAGGCGTTCTATGACGAGCACCGCTACATGCTCGCCATGCAGATGGCGGCGCCGAACAGCCCGCAGTGGTTCAACACCGGCCTGCATTGGGCCTACGGCATCGACGGCCCCGGCCAGGGCCACCTCTACGTCGACCACGAGACCGGCAAGCTGACCGTCTCCGATTCGGCCTACGAGCATCCGCAGCCGCACGCCTGCTTCATCCAGTCGGTCGAGGACGATCTCGTCAACGAGAACGGCATCATGGATCTGTGGGTGCGCGAGGCGCGCCTGTTCAAGTACGGCTCGGGCACCGGCTCCAACTTCTCGAGCCTGCGCGGCGCCAACGAGAAGCTGTCGGGCGGCGGCAAGTCGTCGGGCCTGATGAGCTTCCTGAAGATCGGCGATCGCGCCGCCGGCGCCATCAAGTCGGGCGGCACGACGCGCCGCGCCGCCAAGATGGTCGTCGTCGACGTCGACCATCCGGACATCGAGGAATACATCAACTGGAAGGTGAAGGAGGAGCAGAAGGTCGCCGCCCTCGTCACCGGCTCGAAGATTTGCCAGAAGCGCCTGCAGGCCGTGATGAAGGCCTGCGTCAACTGCGACGGTGCCGCGGAGCGGGCAGAAGAGCGCTGCTTCGACCCGGCCAAGAACCCGGCCCTGAAGCGCGCCGTCAAAGAGGCGCGCCGCGACGAGGTGCCGAACAACTACATCCTGCGCGTCATCCAGTTCGCCAAGCAGGGCTACAAGGAGATCGAGTTCGCCACCTACGACACGGATTGGGATTCGGAAGCCTATCTCACCGTCTCGGGCCAGAACTCCAACAACTCGGTGCGCGTCACCGACGAGTTCCTCAATCGCGTCGAGGAGGACGGCGACTGGGATCTGATGCGCCGCCTCAACGGCAAGCCGCACAAGACGCTCAAGGCGCGCGACCTGTGGGACCAGATCGGTCACGCGGCGTGGGCCTCGGCCGATCCCGGCATCCAGTTCCACACCACCATCAACGACTGGCACACCTGCCCGAAGAGCGGCCCGATCCGCGCTTCCAACCCGTGCTCGGAATACATGTTCCTCGACGACACGGCGTGCAACCTCGCCTCCGTCAACCTGATGACGTTCCGCAATCAGAAGACGGGCGAGTTCGACGTCACCGGCTTTGAGCACGCCTGCCGCCTATGGACGGTCGTGCTCGAGATCTCGGTGTTGATGGCGCAATTCCCGTCGCGCCAGATCGCCGAGCTTTCCTATCGCTACCGCACGCTCGGCCTCGGCTTCGCCAACATCGGCGGCCTGCTGATGGCCGGCGGCATCGGCTATGACTCGGCTCCGGGCCGCGCCATCTGCGGCGCCATCTCGGCCATCATGACCGGCGTCGCCTACGCCACCTCGGCCGAAATGGCGCGCGAGCTCGGGCCGTTCCCCGGCTATCACGCCAACGCCGCCGACATGCTGCGCGTCATCCGCAATCATCGCCGCGCCGCCTACGGCCAGAAGGACGGCTATGAGAAGCTGGCGACGCCGCCGGTGCCGCTCGACCATGCGGCCTGCCCGGACGCGGCACTGATCGAGGCTGCCAAGCGCGCCTGGGACAGCGCCATCGCGCTCGGCCAGAACCACGGCTTCCGCAACGCGCAGGCGACCGTCGTCGCGCCGACCGGCACCATCGGCCTCGTCATGGATTGCGACACGACCGGCATCGAGCCCGACTTCGCACTGGTGAAGTTCAAGAAGCTGGCCGGCGGCGGCTACTTCAAGATCATCAACCGCGCCGTGCCCGCCGCGCTGCGCACGCTCGGCTACCGCGAGAGCGAGATCGCCGAGATCGAGGCCTATGCCGTCGGTCACGGCTCGCTGGCGCAGGCGCCGGCGATCAACCCGGCCTCGCTGAAGGCCAAGGGCTTCGACGCCGAAGCGCTGGCCAAGATCCATGCGGGTCTGGAGAGCGCCTTCGACATCAAGTTCGTGTTCAACAAGTGGGTGCTGGGCGAGAGCTACATCGTCGACAAGCTCAAGGTCCCGGCCGACAAGATCAAGGATCCGGCCTTCGACCTGCTGACGGCGCTCGGCTTCACCAAGAAGGACATCGAAGCCGCCAACGAGCACGTCTGCGGAGCGATGACGCTGGAAGGCGCGCCGCACATCAAGGCGGAGCACCTGTCGGTGTTCGATTGCGCCAACCCGTGCGGCCGCAAGGGCAAGCGCTATCTCTCGGTCGACAGCCACATCTACATGATGGCCGCCTCGCAGCCGTTCATCTCGGGCGCCATCTCCAAGACCATCAACATGCCGAACGATGCGACCGTCGAGGAGTGCAAGGCGAGCTACATGCTGTCCTGGCGCCTGGCGCTGAAGGCCAACGCGCTCTATCGCGACGGCTCGAAGCTCTCCCAGCCGCTCAACTCGCAGATTCTCGGCGACGACATCGACGAGCAGGAGGAAGCCGCCGAGCAGATGCTGGCCGACAAGCCGATGGCGGCGCGTGCCAGCGTCGCGGCCGAGCGCATCGTCGAACGCATCATCGAGCGCGTGCGCGCGCAGGAGCGCGAGAAGCTTCCGAACCGCCGCAAGAGCTACACGCAGAAGGCCACCGTCGGCGGCCACAAGGTGTACCTCCACACCGGCGAGTACGAGGACGGGCGCCTGGGCGAGATCTTCATCGACATGCACAAGGAAGGCGCCGCCTTCCGCTCGTTGATGAACAACTTCGCCATCGCCATCTCGCTCGGCCTGCAGTACGGCGTGCCGCTCGAGGAGTACGTCGAAGCCTTCACCTTCACGCGCTTCGAGCCGGCCGGCCTCGTCACCGGCAACGAGACGATCAAGAACGCCACGTCGGTGCTCGACTACATCTTCCGCGAGCTCGCCGTGTCCTATCTCGGCCGTCACGACCTCGCTCATGTCGACCCGCGCGAGATCGTCGGCGAGACGGGCCTTGGCTCATCCGACGAGGAGACCGACGAGACGCTCGATCTCGAGCTGCCGCCGAGCGTCAGCAAGGTCGTGTCGAAGGGCTTCATGCGCGGCAACAAGCTGCGCCTGGCTTCGGGTGGACGCGCCCAGACCGGCAGTGCCGTTGCGGCATTCGACGATCTGGCGTCCTTCCCCGCCGTCGAAAGCGAGACCGCCGTCTATCCGATGACCGACGGCGCCACGGCTCTCAAGGCGGACAGCGAGGTCATGTACTCGCGCATGACGGTGACGCGTGCCGAGATCTCGGTGAAGTCGCGCGAGGCCGATCTGCGACCTGAGGCACGGATCCGCGGCTACGAGGGTGAGAACTGCCGCGAGTGCGGAAACTTCACGCTCGTGCGCAACGGCACCTGCCTCAAGTGCGACACATGCGGCGGCACCAGCGGCTGCAGTAGTAGATGGGTGCATGAGGTGTGTGTGAGTGGGGTGGGGTGCTGTTAGGTGGAAGCCGGGTAGTTGGTGGTTGGTGTTGAGATATATGAAGGGAGGGCGTGATAGATGCGTGGTGATTATGGGGCGGATGTGGGGTTGGTGCTATGGCTTGATCTGGGGCTATGCGCTGATGGGCGCACTTTCGCGAGTTAACGGTTCTGCCTGGAAGCACCCGCGCTATTTAGCCTAGCGCGTGCAGCGACGCACTTCCTGCGATGACGCCAACAAGATGACGGGACCCAACAACTTATCGCGATACTGGGTCTCGGTCTGATCGCGTGCAGCGGAGCCGCCGGGCTGTGGCTCTATTTCAACATTGACCTGCAGAGAGCTAGGCAGTTGTTCAGGGCCAGACAGAGCTTGCGACCACGCATCTCAAATGACGAGAGAGCATACCGAGCAGATGCATCTCCTTGCCCGTGCCTACGAACGCGATACGAGTTTTGTGCTGCGCTACGCGGCACGGACTCGTGCCGTGGCGCCCCGCACTGCTCGAAGTGGCACACTACCCTGGGACCATAACCCTGGGGGAAGTAGTGCTCGACAATCATGTGGCCAGAGCCATTGCCAAGACTGCGAAAAAGGAAGCCGTCAAGCAGCGCAAGGCTATCAAGCGTGAGGTGTCGCCGGTGATCGACTCCGGCTGGGTTACCGAGGTCATTACCCAGCGCCAATTGCCACCGCCACCCATGCGTCTTGGTGCGATTTAGCGGGAGGCGACAAAGGGTAGGGGGGCCAGCTGCGCGCGATCGCTTGCGTGGATGCCGGCCTCAACCGGAATGACGAATGGGGAGCGGCAGTCGTGAGGATCGGGACGATGACCAAACTGGCCCAACTCACGCCTCTGTTCGAGATGACCGCTGCCGAGCTTCGACAGCATCGATTCGGCGAGTTGCTCAGCGCTCGGACCCCACCGTTCGAGCGCGGGCAGCTGACGGCGGAGGATCTCGCACTCACAAATGTGCGCACTAGGGACTACGACCGCGCGGCACAGCGGCACCAACTCTGGCTCGCGCGCTACCTGGAGTCATGCCAAGCGGGGGCAACATGACCGATTTACCGCTGGTTCAACGCCCGGCTCCGGTCAGCGTCTATTTGCTGGCCGAGCACCTCGACGCGGCGCTCGCCGCCGGCGAGGATCTGACGAGCGTGCTCTTCATCTGGTCCGGTCCACAGCCGCGCGATCCCGAAGGGATCGCCGAGCTGCGCGCCGGTCAGCGCGGCGCCATCGAGCGCATTCGTACCTTCGAGCTCGCGCTCTTGTCGCGTGTCATCAAGGGACGCGAGTGGGCAATCGAGGTGGCCGAGAACGAAGAGCGCTTCGCCATGATGGCGCGGCTCTATCTGTCGGGCACGGTGATCCTGCTCGATGCGGTGGCGGAGTGCGCAGACGTCAGCGCCGCGGACTTCGATGCCGGCGACGGCTTGTTGGCCTATGTCCGCAGCCGCGGAATGATCGCCGAGGACGCGGCGGCGCTTTCCGACACGGCACCGCTGGTTGCAGGCGAGAACTTCCTCGTCGCGCGCCGCATCCCGCTCGGGCCGCTGCTCGATCTCGTCGCCACCTTCCTCGATACACTCGAGGCCGAGTACGACCTGTTCGTCACATACAAAGACGGCGGGTCGGCCTTCAGCCTTCCCGCCGCCCTGTTGCGTTGAGACGTCCGTTACTGCGTTACAGCGGGCGGAGGTTGTCCGACATCAGCTGACCCGCACTGCGGCCGGACTTGCTGCGCCCGCCGCTGCCGTAGTTGCGCTCCACCTGGGCGTAGCGCGAGCGGTACCGATATTCGCGCTCGGGATCGTAGCTGCGGCGCTCCTCGTAGCTGGCGACCTCGCGACGCGAACGGCGGCGCTCGGACTTGCCGCTGTCCTCGTCGTCGTCGCTCTTGCGAGCGACTTTCTTCTTCGCGCTCTTGCGCGGCTTTGCGTCTTCCTCGTCGGCTACTGCCGCCACGCGAGCCTTCGGCGCCTTCTTGGCTTCCGGAGCCTCACGGGCTTCGGCTGCCTGCCTCGGGGCCGCCGCCTGCTTGGTAATCGACGACGTCTCGGTCACCGAGGCGACGACCTTGGCAGGGACTACAGCCTTGGCAGGCTCGTCGACGACGCGATCCTCATCCCAAGTGGTCTGATTGGTGGCCTGCTGCGAACCGCGCGCCTCCTTCGAACCGTGGGATTGGGCCGCAAGCAGATCGGCGCGGCTCTGGGTCGAGAACCCGCCGAAGGCGATCGGCGTGCGCTGCGCGTCGTCGCCCGAGTAGGCGAGCGTCAACGTACGGCCCGATGGCCTGGGGCGCCTCGGCGACCAGCATGTCGGAGCCGATGGCTTGTCCCTTGAACGCGTTGGCCGTCGTCACAGGAGCGAACGGAGAACCGGTCGTCGCCTTGAATGCCAGAACCACGGCCATGCCGCGCTGTGCATCATCGAGGCTTGCGTACTGCCCGATGTCGCCGGGCACCGGATCGTAGTCGCGGTTCTTGACGTACTTCGTCTCGGCAACCTCAGGCGCTTTGATCACACGCACCTTCAGCTTGGCAACGCCTTCGCCTTCGAAGCCGAGCTTCTCGGCAGCGGCACGCGACAGATCGAGCGTGCGGTTGCCCCAGTAGGGGCCGGCATTGTTCACGCGCACGACAAGCGCGCGCTTGTTGGTTGGACTCCACACGAGCAACTGCGTGCCGTCGGGATAGATGGGGCTCGCGGTGTTGTCGGGACGATCAGGATGGAAGCGCTCCCCCGACGACGTGAGGCCGCACGGATTGAAGCGGTCCTTGCTGCAGTCGTCATAGTGAGAGGCAGTGATCGACTGTTCCACGCCGACCAGCGCGGCAGTCTCTTCAATCGTTTTCACGCGATGGCACTTGCCAACGAAACAATATGTCTTCCCCGGCGTCTTTGCCTCTACGGGCGAGGACGTGGTTGCCGGAATGGCCACCGCAGCGACCGCGGAAGCGATCGAAGCGATGCACGCCAGGCGAACGCGCTTCGCCCACGTGATTTTGCTCAACGCCATTTCACAACTCCGTATTTGTTATTCTTTAAGAGACGGCGAGGAACGGCGCTGCAGAACGCTTCGTTCCACAAACCTCGCCCCCACACCGGCCCGCTTGAAACAGGAGGAAGAGGAGATAACGCGGCAGGTCACTGTGCGATGCCGTCGCTGCGACGCATGGCCGCTAAATTCACACTAAACCGCGTGCGATCAGTTTTTCCTCGAGGCTGGCGCGCGCGCTTTCGAGCAGGCTCGAATCTGTTGCGCGCAGAACAAGTTGAGTGGAGATGCGCCCCTCTGAAAAAGACGGATAGCTGCCCATTGCAACATCCGGAAACTTTTTTTGATGCGTGGCAAAAATATCTGCCACCTCTCCTTCGGCTCGAAAAAGTTTGATCGTCGCCGTGAGCATTTTGGCTCCGGTGCGCATTTTCGGCGTCACGTCGTCGAGCATAACTTGCATCACGTCGGGCACGCCGGCGAGCACAATGACGTTGCCAATCATGAAGCCGGGCGCGATCGAAACGGGGTTCGCAATCAGCTCCGCGCCATGCGGAATGCGCGCCATGCGCATGCGTGCCGGCGTCGGCTCGACACCGCGTTTCTCGAAGAACGCATTGAGCAATGCAACGGCGCGCGGATCGTGATCGATCGGCACGCCCAGCGCCTTGGCGATTGCATCGGCGGTGATGTCGTCATGCGTCGGGCCGATGCCGCCGGTCGTGATCAGGTACGCGTGGCGTGCGCGCAGATCATTCACCGCCGCGACGATAGCCGCCTCGTCGTCAGCGACGATGCGCACCTCCTGCAGCCGAATGCCGACGCGCGTGAAGTGCGCCGCGATGTAGTTGATGTTGCGGTCCTGCGTGCGGCCGGAGAGGATCTCGTCGCCGATCACCAGCACCGCCGCCGTGACGATGTCTTCCCCGCTCAAGGCACTTCTCCGTCTCGTCTGGCGAGCGCTGTCTTAGCACCTAGTGTCCCGATTCCGAAGTTCGCCAGCATTTGCTGCGCGGCACCCCGCCTCTCACAATTGCGAATTTATCGATCATCACCCTAGGCTCGCGGCATGCGATTCCCCTCCCCCCTCGTGCGCGGCCGCCTCAAGCAGCGCTACAAGAGGTTCCTCGCCGACGTGGTCCTCGACAGCGGCGAGCACATCACCGCCGCCTGCCCCAACACCGGCGCCATGGTCGGGCTGACAGCGCCCGGGTCTGTCGTCTGGCTGTCGCGGAGCGAAGCCGTGACGCGCAAGTACCCGCACACCTGGGAGATAGTCGAAGCCGATCTGGGCAGCGGCCCGACCCTCGTCGGCATTAACCCCATGCAGCCCAACCGCCTTGTCGCCGAGGCCATCGCTGCCGGGATGATAAAAAAGCTGACGGGTTACGAGAATGCGCGCCGCGAGGTGAAGTACGGCGAGGCGAGCCGCATCGACATGCTGCTCGAAGACCCGCGCAAAGGCCGCTGCTACGTCGAGGTCAAGAACGTCCACTTGATGCGCGAGGCGGGGCGGGCGGAATTTCCCGACTGCGTGACGACGCGCGGCGCCAAGCATTTGCGCGAGTTGAGCGCGATGGTGGCGCAGGGCCACCGCGCGGTCATGGTCTATCTGGTCCAGCGCGCTGACGCCGAGACCTTCTCCATCGCCGGCGACCTTGATCCCGGATACGCCCAGGCGTTCAAGCTCGCCACGGCGGCTGGCGTCGAGGCGCTGGCCTACCGCTGCCGCCTGACGCCGGAAGAAATCGTCGTCGACAAGGCCGTCCGGATCGTGCGCTAGGCACGGCCGTTAGCCTGGTCAATCGCCTGCCAGCCTACGATTTTGTAATGGCACGGCCCGCGCTCGCCTGTAACTAAACGGCTCCGCGCACGTACTCCTGAACGAGCCGCGCCGCCGATCGAGGCGACCCGCACCAGAACCTCCACCCCGGAGATGCATTATGCTGACGCGTCGGAATTTCGGCCTTGCTGCACTCGGCCTTGCGGCCGCCGGTACAAGCTGGCGCACGAGTGCCCACGCCAACGAGGAAACAATGACAACAACAACCAAGTCCCCGTTCGAGATCACCAAGACGCCCGAGGAGTGGCGCAAGATGCTCACCCCCGAGCAATTCCATGTGCTGCGCGAGCACGGCACCGAGCGCGCCGGCACGAGCCCGCTGGACAAGAATTACGCTGCCGGCACGTATGACTGCGCGGGCTGCGACCTGCCGCTGTTCTCCTCGGAGACCAAGTTCAACAGCGGCACGGGCTGGCCCAGCTTCTACAAGCCGCTCGACAATGCCGTCGGCAACACGGTCGATAAGGCCTTCTTCATGACCCGGACCGAAGTTCATTGCCGCCGCTGCGGCGGACACCTCGGGCACGTCTTCGACGACGGCCCCCCGCCGACCGGTCTGCGCTACTGCATGAACGGCGTCTCATTGAAGTTCGTGCCCAAGGCGGCGAGTTAAACCGCACAGAGCGACGGAGCAGCGCTTCACCATGACGGTCTCATCGAACGACGCGACCGTGGTGGAGCGCCTGCGTGGCTGGGCGCGCGGCATCAAGCGCGACGTGCACGCACTGTACCTGTCGGCGCGCGATCCGCGCGTGCCCTGGTACGCCAAGGCGGTGGCGCTCGCCGTCGCCGCCTACGCGCTGTCGCCGATCGACCTCATTCCGGATTTCATTCCGGTGCTCGGCTACCTCGACGATCTGATCCTTGTGCCGCTCGGCATTCTGCTCGCCGTGCGGCTCATTCCGGCGGCAGTCTTTGCCGAGCATCGCGCCACCGCCACGTCGGCGCCTTTGCAGGCGAGCCGCGGGGCAGCTGTCGTCATCATCGCCATCTGGATCGGCCTTGCGCTCGTCGCCATTGGCTGGGCCGTCCGCTATTTCGCGCCGCCAACATAAGGAGGCTTGCCATGCAACGCTTTGCTGTCACCGCTGTCGGCGCAGCCCTCGCCCTCGCCGCCGCCTTTGCGATTGCGGGACCGTCGTACAGCGCGCCGCCAGCGCCGAAGGCGTCCGCCATGCCCACCACGACAGGGCTCGAGGTGGCGACGTTCGCCGGCGGCTGCTTCTGGTCGATGGAGTACGAGTTCGACAAGCTCGCCGGCGTCACGCAGACCGTGTCCGGCTTCATGGGCGGCAAGACGCCGAACCCGACCTATGACGAGGTCTCGCACGGCAACACCGGCCACGCCGAGAGCGTGCAGGTGACCTACGATCCCAAGGTCGTCAGCTATCCGCAGCTGGTCGACTACTATTGGCATCACGTCGACCTGCTCGACGGCGGCGGGCAGTTCTGCGACCGCGGCGACGAGTATCGCCCCGTCATCTTCGCGCACACGCCGGCGCAGAAGCAGGCCGCGGCGGAGAGCAAGGCGAAGCTCGACGCGAGCCACCGCTTCTCGACGCCGATCGCCGTAGCGGTCACCGATGCCGGGCCGTTCACGGCGGCCGAGGACTACCACCAGAACTTCCACAACACGAACGCCGCGTACTACAAGCGCTACCGCGTCGGCTGCGGCCGCGACGCGCGCCTGAAGGAGATCTGGGGCGCGGAAGCCGACACGGCGGCGCACTGGATGATCGAGAATCGCCGCCGTCAGTGGCGAGGATCGAGCATCTCGATCTGATCACACTGCAGTCCGTTTCAGTGTCCCTCAGATCCGAAGTCGCTCCACCCAGCGCGATCCGGCGAACTCGGAATCGGACACTAGGCGCCGCCGCGTGCAAGGCGTCAGTTCGTGCGGCGGCCGAAGGACACGGCGTAGTCGAGCGAACGCATCGGCAGGATCTTGTCGTTCTTCGATGGCTCGACGCCGTCGGCGAGATTGTTCGGATCGAAGATGCCGACGTCGCAGGATTCGGCCGGCTCCAGTCCGGTGATGGAGATGACGCCCATCTTCACGCTCTTGCGGTCGGCCGGCCACTCGGAGGTCGGATCGTCGTCCTGATCGCCCGGCTGTCCGAGACGGCGAACAGATTGTAGTCGACCGGGCCCTTGGCGAAGCGCTCGTTGAGCTCGCCGGCGTAGAAGTCCTTGCCTTTGCCTTCGGCTTCCGCATCGGAGAGGCCGACGAAGCCGCCGGCCGGCTCGGCCTTCCACTTGATCGGCTGGCGATCGCCCTTGGCATTGGTCAGCGTGAAGGTGTGCACGCCGAAATAGTCGGCGGTGGCGTAGCTCGCCGGCGTCGGGCGCGCCTTGAGCCAAGCGCCTTGACTTGCGCCGAGTCCGGATTGGCCTTGAAGAACGCGCCGATCTTTTCCTTGTCCTTCGTGGCAACGGTCTTCAACAGCTCGAGGAACTGCTCCGGCGTCTTGGCCGACGAAGATCGGCGCCGAGATCATCAGCAGATCGGACGTGCCGCCGTCGGGCAGCTGGAAGTGCATGGCGATGCCGCGCACGTTGTCCTTCTGGCCGTCGGAGGCCATCGGGTTGCCGCCGCCGAGGGAGAAGCGCCCGACCAGCGGCACCGGCGCGGCGAACACCGGCGACTTGCTCAAGGCGGCCGCCTCAGCCGTCGGGGTGAAATTGCCTTTGACGCAAATGCCCTTGGTGTGCGCGGCGCGCATCTTGGCGTGGGCGCCGAAGACGCCGTTCGAGCCCATCGACCAGCTGCTCGGGCTGCGCCTCCTCGCGCCATCGCCGGTGCAGCGGCGAATGCCATCGTCAAACAGATCGACACACAATGCGAAGCTCGCGAAAATCTCATGCTTATCTCCCGACCTCTGGCTGGCCGCGCGTCGTGCGCGGACTTGGCTGGCCGTACGTTATTCGCCGCTGCCGACGTGTTCGTGTCAACGTCGCCGTTGCCCGGATGTCGCAGCCGCCTACGCCGTGGCGAAAGAAGTTGCCGTGGAAGCTGAAGGGGATGTGGTGCGGGCACTCGGCGCGGGCGATTTCGGCAAGCGAATGTGCATCGAGCACCAATAGAAAGGAGCTGCCGCGCCGCGCGTCGAGAACGACGGAAAGCAGCACGCCCTCGCCTTCTTCACTGGCACCCGGCTCGGCGACGAATACCGGCTCGCCGGGATAGCAGCCCTCGGCGTGCCAGGTGCGCGCGGCGCGGCTCGCGACGTCGATGCGCACGATGCTGTCGAGGAAGTCGCCGCCCGGCGTCCGGCCCGCCCCCCACACGAAGCGGTAGGGCCGCCCGGCGCAGCGGTCGTAGTCGATGCGCGGCAATTCGATCATCTCGTCGGCTAGCGGCACGATCTCGACCGGCTCTTCGTCATCGAGCGGCAGGATGCAGCGCGTCAGCCGGCCGGTGGCGTTGACGGTTTCGCCGGCGCGCAGGTGCGACAGATAAAGCTGATCGATGATGCCGGCGTCGTCGTACGTGATGAGGTCGATGAGGAGGTCTGAGCCCTCCTCGTAGGCGTTGACGTGATGGAAGGCGAACGCCGCGTCGGCCGGTGCGCGACGCGACCAGAGCGCCGCTGTCCTTGTCGAACACGTGAAAGCGCAGGCCGCGCTCGGGCACCCAGCGATAATTGCGGATGAACGGCGCCACCTCCAGCATCAGCCGCAGCGGATCGACGACGAGCGGAAACTCGGTGAGCACGAGATAGCGCTCGGTCATCGCGAAGGAATGCATATAGGCCGGCTTGTCGACCGGCATCTCGGCGACGACGCGCTCCGGCGAGCCATCGTCGGGAATGGCGAACAGCCGGTAGTGCGAGCGGCGTCCGAAGGCGACGACGTAGCTGAAGCGGCAGGCACGCTGCGCGTCGTGATGCGGATGCGCGATCGACACCATGCCGCCGACCTCGGCGCTTCCCTGGTAGTGCCCGAGCGTCGCCAGCGTCTCGGCATCGAAGCGAACGGGAAGCGTCGTCTCGGTCAGCGCCACCGGCACGCCACCGAAGGCGTCGACGTTGACGTTGCAGTTGTCGGTGAGATGCGGGCGAGAACACGGACGCCACGCGCTGGAACAGCGTGCGGCAAGGGTCGGTGGCGAACTCGCCGCGCGCCAGCGAGCCCTTTGACGGCCGCCTCGCAATAGCTGTCGGAGCGCAGGAAGCGATTGGTATAGGTCACGGCGCCGTCGGCAAAGGCGAAGCGATGCAGCATGGCGAGGCCGTCGAACCAATGGTTCACGGTGGTGCTGCCGACGTCGAACTTGGCGGGGCCTGTCCGCAGCAGCGCGCCGGTCAGCCAGGCGGGAAACTCGCCCTGCAGCGGCAACCGCAGCGGCCCGACCTCGTCATCGAGATCGGCAAAGCCACCCGCGTACGATGCCCGGTCGGACCCTGTCATGGTCGTCACCCTGCAGCCGCAAGCGCAAACGAAGCCTCAAGATCGATCCTACAAGACGCTCAACTGATGGGCCAGCAGGTGGCCGAGCCACACCGCCAACAGGCAAACGATCACCGAAGCCGCGATGTAGCCCCCGGCTTGCAGCCACTCGCCCTCCTGCATGAGCACCATCGACTGCAGGCTGAAGGCGGAGAAAGTCGTATACCCCCCGCACAGCCCGACGGTCACGAACATGCGGAAGTTCTGATCGACGACGTACCGCCCCTCCGGCCCGGTGAGCGATACGAAGAAGCCGATGACGAAAGAGCCAAGGATGTTGATCAGCAGCGTGCCCCACGGGAAAGTCTCGCCGAACAGCCGCGCCGCCGCGCCTGTGCACCAGTAGCGGGCCATGCCGCCGAGCGCGCTTCCGACGGCAATCCAAATGTAGGCCTGCACGCGTCCTCCATCCCCATCATTGAATCGTGCACGCCGTATGTAGCACGCGAACGCCGGCGGCAAGGTCAGCCGCCGGCGTCGACAACGACGCCGCTCTCGCCTACTCCGCCGCCTGCCGGTGGGCGGAGAGCACCTGGTCGGCGAGGCGCCCGGTCAGCTCGGCGAGATGATCGAAGCGCGAGGTATAGGTTCCGACACCCGAGGTGGCGGAGCGCAGATCGACGATGAGGTTCTCCATCTCGGAGGCCGGCATCTGCGCCTGGACGACGTCCCAGCCGCTCCACCCCTCGCGCGCGTCGAAGCCGAGGATCTGCCCGCGGCGCTGCGCGATGATGGCGTTGATGCGCGCGGTCGTTCTCGCTCGGCACGGCGATCTCCACCGCCATCACCGGCTCGAGCAGCACCGGCGCGCACTTCGGCAGCCCGTCCGTCATGCCGATACGGGCCGCCTGGCGGAACGCCATGTCGGACGAGTTCGACCGTGTGATACGAGCCGTCGAGCAGCGTCACCGCCACGTCGACCACGGGAAAGCCCAGCGGTCCGTGCTGCAGGTAGTCTTTGACGCCGATCTCCACCGACGGGATGAACTGGCGCGGGACGACGCCGCCGGTGATCTTCTCGGCGAACTCGAAGCCTGCACCACGCGCCCGCGGCTGGATGTCGAGCACCACGTCGCCGAACTGGCCGTGGCCGCCGGACTGCTTCTTGTGACGCCCGCGCACCTGCGTGCCCGCACGGATCGTCTCCTTGTACGGCACCAGCCTTGCCTGCCGCTGCACGGCGATTCCGTACTTGCGCTGCAGGCGCTCGACGGCAACACGCAAATGCATCTCGCCCTGCCCGTAGAGCAGCATCTGGTGCGTGTCGGCGTTCATCTCGACGCGCAGCGAAGGATCGTCTTCGATCAGCTTGGCTAGCGCTGCCGTAAGCTTCACCTCGTCCTTACGGTCCTTGAGGCCGAGCCCGATGGCGAACACCGGCGGCGGCGCTGGCGGGGTCTTTGCCTGTACGGCGCCGCCCTTTTCGGCGCTGATCGTCTCACCCGCCTTGATATGCTCCAGCCGCCCCAACGCAACGGTGTCGCCGGCTTTGCCGGTGCCGCGTTTCACCGGCTCCTCTCCGCGCAGTGAGAACACGCCGGCCGCGCGCTCGTCTCTCCCCTCGGCGCCGGTGACGACCGTCCCTTCGCCGAACTCGCCGGTGAGGATGCGCACCAAGGAAAGCTTGCCGCCGTGCGCGGTGTGCAGCGACTTCATCACATAGGCGGCCGACTTGGCGTTCTCGAGCTTCAGGCGCCGCGCCGTCACGTCGACCGTCGGCGCCTCGTGGCGCAGTGCCTTCAACAGCCGGAAGATGCCGTGGTTGTCGCGCGCCGAGCCGAGCAGCACCGGACAGATGAGGCCATCGCGGAATTCCTGCGTCAGATCCTGGAAGATCTTGTCACGCGAGGTCGGCATGTCGGAGAGCAGCTGCTCCATGAGCTCATCGTCGTGGTCGGCGAGCTGCTCCAGCATATGGAAGCGGGCTTCCTTCTCGCGCTCCGAAATGGTCTCGGGAAGCTCGACGATCTCGGACGGCGCATTGGGCGATAGACGAAGGCGCGTTCGGAGGCGAGGTCGACGAAGCCGGTGGCGACGCCCTTCTCCCAAATGGGGATCTGCCGCAGCACCAACGGCTTGGAGCTCGCCGGCTGCAGCACGGGGATCAGCTCGCGCAGCGGGATTTCGGATTCATCGATCTTATTGAGAAACAGGAAATGGGGGATGCCGCGGTCTTCGAGCTGCTTGAGGATGATCTGCAGCGCCGGGACGCGCTTGGCGTCGGCCTCGCACACGACCACTGCCGCGTCGCAGGCCGTGAGAGCGAGCGCGCCTTCGTGCTGAAATTCGATGGAGCCGGGGCAGTCGACGAAGGTGAAGTTGTCGCCGAGGAACGAGACGTCGGCGACGTTGAGCTGCACGCTCATGCCGTGGTCGCGCGCTTCTGGACTGGCGTCGCCCACGCTGGTCTTGTCTGGCACGCTGCCGGCGCGCTGCACGCCACCGGTACGGGCCAGATATGGCTTCGAGAAGCGTTGTCTTGCCGCTCAGGTAGGGTCCGACGAGTGCGATGCAGCGGGAGCGGGGGCTCCCACTAGCTCCCGCTTTAGGTCCATCCGACTGCGCCATGGCTTCCTCCCAACTGGTTTGGAGGCGCGCGCTCGCGACCGTCGCGTGCCTCGCGCCTCTGGGAGGAACGCGACTTTCACCATGTTCGCGCCGCACCGGATGCGGCGCAAGCCCCGGCGTGCGAAATCTTGCGCTACTGCTTGCACCAGGTTGCTGGTCTAAGTCGTTTTAGAATGAATATTGCGTCGCACAACGAATGCGAAGAATTCGTCTTTCCAATTCGCAGTAGCACAATGGAAAATACTTGCTCGGGAACCTTTTTGAAGCATTATGAATTTACCGGTTCGTTCGAGGCCATCAGACGAACCGGTCGGGTCGCACGGGGCATCGACCCATTGAGAAATGAGGCGTGCGATGAGTATGAAGACGCTTATGTCGGCAGCCCATGCGGCGGGTTACGCCATGGCGGCTGATGACTTCTCCGAACCGCGTACCGAGTTGGTGCGCGCGCCGCGATCGAACGCTGTCGTCGTGCATCGGGCTTCGCACCGCGGTCCGATCGCCAACGCACAACGTACGTTGCGCCGGATGTGGCTACGGGCCTGGTCATCGGCAGACTATTTCGGCCACCACCGGGCGGCCGCGTGAGGCAGGGCTGCAGATCTTGCTGACGGCGCGCGGTTGCGCGCCATCAGAATTTTGTGGCCAACCAGCTCACGAGTAGAACAATCGCTGTCGCACCCAGCGCCACGCGCCACATCAGGCATGCGGCGCATTTTTTTTGCCTGACCCTGTCGTCATCCATCCGACAACGGCGCCTGCCGTTAGCGCAGGTTTCCGCAGAAGCGCTGGATGCGCCGGCAGGCATCCTCGAGCACTTCCTTCGACGTCGCGTAGGACACCCGGAAGGCCGGCGAAGACGCGAACGCCGCGCCATGCACGACGGCGACGCCCTCTTCTTCAAGCAACGCCGTGGCGAAGTCTTCGTCGTTGGCGATCGTTTTACCCGATGCGCTGGTCTTGCCGATGGCTCCCGCGCAGCTCGGGTAGACGTAGAAGGCACCCTCCGGCTTAGGGCAACGCAGCCCATTGGCCTGGTTCAGCATCGATACCACGAGGTCGCGACGCTCGACGAACTTGGCGTTGTTCTTGGCGATGAAGTCCTGCGGGCCATCGAGCGCCTCGACGGCCGCCGCCTGCGTGATCGAGGACGGGTTGGAGGTCGACTGCGACTGCAGCTTGCGCATGGCGTCGATGAGCGCCACCGGGCCACCGGCGTAGCCGAGACGCCAGCCGGTCATGCAATACGCCTTCGACAGGCCGTTGATGGTCAGCGTGCGATCGAACAACCCCGGCTCAACCTCGGCGACGGTGGCGAATTCCAGCCCGTCGTAGAGCAGATGCTCGTAGATGTCGTCGGTCATGATCCAGACGTGCGGATGCTTCAAGAGCACATCCGTCAGCGCCTTGATCTCGGCCTTCGAATAGGCCGCGCCGGTTGGGTTCGACGGCGAGTTGAAGATCAGCCACTTGGTCTTCGGCGTGATGGCGGCTTCGAGCGCCGCCGGCTTCAGCCGGTAGCCGTCCTCAAGCTTGGTGTCGACGAAGATGGGCTTGGCGTCGGCCAGCATGACGATGTCGGCGTACGACACCCAGCACGGCGCCGGGATGATGACCTCATCGCCAGGATTCAGCGTCGCCAGCAGCGCATTATAGATCACCTGCTTGCCGCCGGTGCCAACCGAGATCTGGTTCGGCTTGTAGTCGAGATTGTTCTCGCGCTTGAACTTGCGCACGATCGCCGCCTTGAGCTCCGGCGTGCCGTCAACGTCGGTGTACTTGGTCTTGCCCTCGGCCAGCGCCTTGACCGCCGCCTGCTTGATGTTGTCGGGCGTGTCGAAATCGGGCTCGCCCGCCGACAGCGAGATGATATCGCGCCCCGCGGCCTTGAGCTGACGTGCCTTCATCGACGCCGCGATGGTCGCGGAGGGCTGGATGCGATTCAAGCTGTCGGCGATGAAGCCCATCGGTCAGAACCTTTCGGATATCGTTCGCTGCGCGAGCGGCGCGGACACTATCCGCAGCGGGCGGTGACTTCAATACATCGCGCGTTGCGATTCTGGCGCGCGCTGAAGTGCTCGGATTCTCGGGCCCGCACGAACGCCGCGTGACCTGAGCGCAACATCGGCGCCGCGACCTGCATTAATCAAAAGAATACGCCGCTATCGCCACATTGTGTCCCCACACCCGCCACGAACGGGGATGACCATCCTCACATCACGGAACGCCGTCGGCCTCCTTGCCGGCGCTAGCCAAAAGGATCTCATGCGATGTCCAAGTCTGGACCCTTGAGGTTGGTCGTCAGGACCACAGCCGATATCACCATCGGTCTCATCCTGTTCGTAACTTTCGCCCTGGCGCTCAGCGCCCACGAGCGGACCTCGGCCGCCACACACCGCCTCGGTGGCCTGCTTTCAATCAGCTCCAGCGCCGGTGATCTGCTCAAATTCTCGCTCGACGACAGCCCCCTGATCGCCGCAGCGGTCGTGGCAACGGCCGTGCCGGTGCCACAGACCGCCACCTTCAGCGCCCCGCACACGCCCACAAAGGGCACTGCTATGCTGTTGTTAGCAGGGGTCTTTTCGATGATCGTTGCTTTCAACCTAGCGTTTTTCAGACACCTTCGCCGCGAGTACGCCTCCCCGCGGTGAGGTGCGTGGAGGGGGGGCCCGGCTCTGCTGGGAGCCCTTGACGGTCTCTCCTCCACTCCTAACATTTGGGTAATGTTGCTGTTGTACTCGGCCCTATACGTTAATGTCGGGGGCCCGGACCGGCCGGGAACGAGAATCTAGCGGAGCTGAACATGGGCAAGGGCGCCATTCGGAATAATCTGCCGATCGCCGTTTTGGGCTTCGCCGCCGCCGGACTTGGCGCCGCTGCCATGACGCTTGGCAATGGCGACGCGGTGGTCGAGCGCGGCTTCCAGCGCGCCTTCGCAGATCTCGAAGGCAACGCCTCCCCGGGCAAGCCCCTGCCGGTGGTCGCCGGCAGTGAAGAGTTCTGGCTGACCCACCTCGTGCACGACGCGGGGCCCGCCATCACCAAGCCGGTAGCCGTCGGTGATCGCATCACCATCAATTCGAACGGCCGCGATCGCGTGCTCAGCGTCGTCACCGTCGACAAACTCGACAGCCAGGTTCTCCCGATCTCGTCCGAGCGCCGGACGCCGCTGCTGCTCGTCACCTGCCGCGATGCCGCCGAGCCCGAAGCCCGGCCGGTGCGTTTCCTTGTCGAGGCAGGCGAAGACCTACCGGCGCTGTCCTCGGCCAAGTCGGCGCGCACTCTCTGATCGGTATCTCAGCCGCTATCCGACGCGCGTGACAACCTTGTCACGCGGCTGACGCCTTGCCTTCGCGCCGCTCCCCCATGATATGGTCGCCCCGACTGAAGGGCTATGCGCGCTGGCGCCCGCCGGCCGTTGCGACTGCTAATTGGGGGAAGGTTTAGCCATGCGTCTCAACCCGCCGACGATCGCCATCTTCCTCATCTCGCTGACGCTGGCCATCCTTGCCCTCATCACCAAGCTGGGTTTCGTCGGCGTGCCGCGCTACCTGCCGCACCAGGAATTCTGGCTGGCCATTACCGCCTACATCACGCTGATGGTCGGCAATCTCGTGCGCGGCGTCTAAGTTCGGGCCTGACGAGCTTGTCGCTCACCACGCGATCGGCGCCTTGTCGCGGAAGAAGCCGCCGGTCGGCCCGGTGTCGGGCAGCGTCGCCAGCCACACCGCCGTTTCAGCCGCCTTGTCGACTGTCCGCGTCGCGTTGGGTCCGCCCATATCGGTGCGCACCCACCCCGGACACATGGCGTTGACCTTGATCGGCGCCGGCCCCAGCTCGGCCGCCGTCACGCGCGTCAGCGCATTCAGCGCCGCCTTCGACATACGATAGGCAGGGAAGCCCGCCCCCATCTCGGCCAGCTGTCCGGCACCTGAGGAGATGTTGACGACGCGGCCGTACTCGCTCTTCCGCATGATGGGCACCACCGCCTGGATCATGCGCAAGGGCCCGATCGTGTTGGTGAGATACGTCTCCATGGCGAGCTCTGGCGCCACTTCCAGCACGCTCGTCTCTTCGGCGGTGAAGCCTTCCCTGAGTATGCCGGCGTTGTTCACCAGCACGTCAATGCGTCCGAACAGGCGCAACACCTCCTCGACCGCGGCGCGAATGCTTTCCTCGTTGGTGACGTCCAACTCGACCGCCGGCGGCTCGAGCCCCTCGGAGGCGAGCTTGGCGGCTGCCTCGCGGCCCTTGCCGACATCACGCGAGGCCAAAACGGCCATCAGACCACCGCGCGACAGCTGCTTGACGATCTCCAGGCCGATACCGCGGTTGGCACCGGTGACCAGGGCGATGCGAGTTTCGGCCATGAGGTGCTGGTCTCCTTGAGGCTGCCGCGCGACGCTTTTGTTATGGCGCCGACCTTACCTGCTTCATGCCTTCCCCGAGAAGACAAAGAATGCGCCCAGCGCGATGAAGGCGAAGCCGATTACCTGATTGAAGCTGATCGGTTCCTTCAGGTACAGCACCGAGAAGATGGCGAACACCGACAGCGAAAGCACCTCCTGGATGGTCTTCAGCTCGGCCGCCGAATAGACCGCGTTGCCCCACCGGTTGGCCGGCACGGCGAGGCAGTATTCGAAGAACGCTATCAGCCATGAGACGAAGATGACCAAGAGGAGCGGCTGATCCTTGAAGCGGAGGTGGCCGTACCAGGCAAAGGTCATGAACACATTGGAGAGAGACAGAAGCGCGATCGGGAGCAGTTGTGCCGGGATCGTCGGAAAGGTCATCGTTACGGGCCTCCGGTGTTTTACGGCCGGAGTTAAGCCGTAGCTATCCGCAATGTCGAGCTTGCGGGGGATGCACCGGCGACGGAATATCTGCGATGGCCGCGTTGGGTCGCAGGGTTGGGGGCGTCCCCGACTGCGACTCTGACAATCGCGAGAGGCCGATGACGCGAATCTTGACACCGCAATTGGGACGCCGCCACGTCGTGCGCGGGCTGGCCGCCGTCAGCGCCGCTACTCTGGTGCCTGACGTCCGTTCCGCGCTCGCCGCTCAACAGCAGCTCGTCACGACGCCATCACAGACCGAAGGGCCGTTCTATCCGACCGACTGGGGCGGTGACGCGGACAACGACCTCGTGCGAGTCGTCGGCGAAGCGGCGCAGGCGCAAGGACAGATCACGCATATCCTCGGCCGCGTGCTCGACACGTCCGGCGCGCCGATCCCGGGTGCCGCAATCGAAATCTGGCAGTGCGATGCGACCGGCATCTACCGGCATCCGCGCGATACCGGCTGGTTTCGGAAGCGCGACGGCAGCTTCCAGGGCCGCGGCCGCGCCACCGCCGACGCTAAGGGCGGGTATCAGTTCCGCACCATCAAGCCGGTCGCCTATCCGGGGCGCACACCGCACATCCATTTTGCCATTACCGCGCCGGGGCGCGAGCCGCTGATCACGCAGATGTACGTCGCCGGCGAAGCGCAGAACGAAGGCGACGGAATCTTGAACGGCATCCGAGACGCCCGCCAACGCGAGAGCGTCCTCGTCAACCTGCAGCCCGGCGACGGCCTCGAGCCGTCGGCGTTGATGGGCATGTTCGACATCGTGCTCGCGGGCTAGCCGAAACACCGCCCGGCAGGAGTATTATCGAAATTGCGCCGTACTCTCAGAACCGTTCGTTCGTAACCCAAGCAAAAGGAGGACGCCTCGTGAGCAAGAGCGAAACAAAGTCAAAACCGAAAACAGCTGCCAAGGCCAAGTCCGATGCGAAACCGCAGGCGAAGAGCTTCGATCGCAATGCGCCCTCGCTGACCCCGCACATCGTGTGCCGCGACGCGGCGAAGGCGATCGACTTCTACAAGAAGGCGTTCGGCGCGGTTGAACTCATGCGCCTGCCCGGTCCGAACGGAAAGCTCATGCACGCGGCGCTGCAGGTCAATGGCTGCATGCTGATGCTCAACGACGAGATGCCCGAGCACAACGCCCTCTCCCCGCTGTCGCTGAAGGGCACGGCCGTAACGTTGCATCTCAACGTTCCCGACGTCGATGCAGCGTTCGCGCGCGCGGTGAAGGCAGGCGCCACGGTGACCATGCCCGTAGACGACATGTTCTGGGGCGACCGTTACGGCATACTCACCGATCCCTTCGGACACTCCTGGTCGATCGCCACTCACCGCAAGGACATGACGGTCGAGGAGATCCAGGCAAAGCTGAAGAGCATGGGCGGTAGCCCGGGTGAATCGAACTCCACATCGCCACCATAGCCACCCCCGGCGCTTCTTGGCGGGGTGGCAGATACGAAAAAAGGCCGGCTTGAAAGCCGGCCCTCTTCGCATAGCCTGAACTGGGAGATCAGAGCTTGCGGTTGATTGCGGCGGCGGCTTTGTTGGCGCCGTCCTTGATGTTCTCCTTCACGTCGCCGACGGCGACCTGTGCCTTGCCCTTCAGCTCTTGGGCGCCGCCCTTAACCTGCATTTCTTCCGATCCGACCGCCTTGCCGACGCCTTGCTTGACGTTGCCGGCAGCCTGATTGGCATAGCCCTTAATTTTGTCGGTCGCGCTGCCCATTGGGGCCTCCATATGCAAAACCCGCTTACTGTGCGGGCACTTAGCTAACGCTAGGCCCCACGCAGAGTTCCCGTTGAGCATTGCGTATCGCGCAGGCCACACCGGCGCTTCACCGCCGATTAAGGCGCCCCCCGGCATGCTTTCAACTTGCCTTGCCGGGGCAGCTGGAACACCTATCGGGTCAGGGTCGAGGGATTCTCGAAATGAATAAGCTGCTGCTTGTTGCCGCTCTGCTGCTGTCCGCCGCCGCAATGGCGCGTGCCGAGGACAACGTGCATCAGATCAACACGGCGACGGACAGTGCCGCGACCGTTCCGGACTATGCGAAAGGGCACGCTGCGGCGGATGCCGCGAGCTGCGCGGACAAGCTCGGCGTATCGCGCGTAGCCGAGGTAGACACAACGGGCGGCGGGGAATACGGCGAGCAGTACCCGCCGACGCAACTGCTTCAGAAGGGCGAAGTCGTTATTACCTTCGACGACGGTCCGCACCCCGTATACACGCGCGAGATCCTCGATGCGCTCGCCGCCCAGTGCACCAAGGCGACGTTCTTCAACGTCGGTGAGATGATCAAGAACTTCCCCGACGTGGCGCGCCAGGTCCAGGCCGAGGGGCACACGGTCGGCACCCACACATACACGCACCGCAATCTCGGCGGCTCGTCACTCGACCGCGCCGAGCAGCAGATCGAGAGCACTATCAACATTGCGGAAGCCACGCTGCCGAACGGCGTTGCCCCGTTCTTCCGCTTCCCGTACCTCTCCGATCCCAAGCGCGTGCGCGACTATCTGGCCAAGCGCAACATTGCCGTCTTCGGCATCGACGTCGACAGCTTCGACTGGCGCGTGCGCACGCCCGAGAAGGTGATGCACAATGTGTTTACGACGCTCGACAAGACGGGCGGCGGCATCATCCTCTTCCACGACATCCACGCAAACACGGCAAAGGCGATCCCCGCCGTGCTCGCCGAGCTGAAGGCGCGCGGCTACAAGGTCGTGCACGTCGTACCGAAGTCGCGCATCGAAACCGTGGCCATGGCAGAGCCGGCCGCGGCACCCGCCCCGCGCCGCCGCGCCCATCGCCACCGCCGATCCGCCAAGCGGTGACGCCGGCCGTCGCGCGGCTTCGATTTGAGCTGGATCAGCAGCCGAAAAGGCGCATGAACGCCTCGACCTTGGCGCGGTCATGGTACTCGTCCACCCGCACGATCAAGCCGTCCTCGATGCGCATGATCGTGACGGAAGCGTCCGCTCAACACCTCTCCGCTGCGCAGGTGCCGGTACATGAACTCGACCTGGAAGCGCACCTCGTTGCCGTTTGGCTTTAGGTCGAGCGGGCGGTACAGCAGGTACTCGTATTCCCGGCGGATTTGGCGCAGGACTGCAGCGATGCTGTCGCGTCCGGCCGTCTCGCCGCCGAACGGTAGCAGGTCGCCGGAAATGTAGAGCGCATAGACTGCATGCTCGGCAATGAGCAGGATCGCGCTGTCGATATCGCCCGCGGCCCAGAAAGTATTGAACTGGCGTACGACATCCGCCGGCCCGGAGGCTGCCGGAGGCTCAAATCGCAGACCTGATATGTGCGTGCTTTTCGTATCGGAAGTCATCGCTTCTCGTTCCACCTGCCGCAAGCACACTACCTCCGGTTGTTGCGGCAGGGAAGGCATTGGCGGCTTGTCTTGCATGGACGGTCAAATCGTCCGCCGCTCACAAACGCCTCATCCGTGGGCAGATCCGGTGCCATTTCGCCGAAAAGCAGGACATGACCGGCTGTGCACGCTCGCATATCCTCAATGGCAGCGTGGCGGGTCTGGGCGTGGGGGATGGACATGCAGCAGAAGTCGGGCGGCGTAACGTATCAAAAGGTCGACGACGCATATTTCGCGGCGCGGGGCCTGAAGCGACATGCCGGCGTATGGCTGTTGTGGGCTCTGGGCGTCGGCGCGGTGATTTCAGGGCACTTCTCAGGCTGGAACCTTGGCCTCGCCTCAGGCGGCTGGGGCGGCATGCTGGTCGCCACCATCCTCATCGCTGTCATGTATCTCGGCCTTACGTTTTCCCTTGCGGAGATGAGCCCGGCGATGCCGCACACCGGCGGTGCCTACTCGTTCGCACGCACCGCGTTCGGCCCCTGGGGCGGCTTCCTCACCGGACTGGCGGAAAACGTCGAGTACGTGATGACCGCGGCGGTGATCGTGTTCTTCATCGGCACCTATGGTGCCGCCATCGTGGGCGCGCCGGTGGAGATGCAGCCGCTGTTCTGGATAGCGGGATACGTGTTGTTCGTCGGCCTGAACTACCTCGGCGTCGAGCAGTCATTGAAGTTCTCGCTGATCATCACCGTGCTGGCCCTGCTGTGCCTCGCCGTGTTTTACGTCAGCGCCATCCCGCACATCGACTTCAGCCGCTGGGCGCTCAACATCGCCCCTGACGGCAGCGAACTGCCCGAGGGCAACGGCCCTCTGTTCCCGTTCGGGCTCTACGGCGTTTTGGCAGCGCTGCCGTTCGCGGTGTGGCTGTTCCTCGCCATCGAGCAGCTGCCTCTGGCGGCGGAGGAATCCGTTGATCCCAAGCGCGACATGCCGAAGGGCATCATGCTCGGCATGTTCACGCTGATGCTGTCGGCGTTTCTTGTGCTTTTCCTCAACCCTTCCGTGATTGGCGTCGGGTCATTCAAGCTCGGCACTTCGGGCGAACCCCTGCTCGACGGCTTCCGTGCGATCTATGGAGAGGGCTTCGCCGACGCGCTGGCGCTCGTCGCCGTCACGGGCCTCGTCGCCAGCTTTCACGCCATCATCTTTGCCTACGGGCGGCAGATCTATTCGCTGTCGCGGGCCGGCTATTTTCCCCGCGCGCTGTCGATAACGCACGGAACGCGCAAGACGCCACACATCGCCATGGTGGCCGGCGCGCTGCTCGGCCTGGCGGTGATGCTGACGGTGTGGTTCGCCGAAGGGGCCGACCAGGGCGCCAAGGTGATCGGCGGCACGCTGCTCAACATGGCGGTGTTCGGGGCCATGTTTTCCTATGTGATGCAGGGCCTCACCTACATTCAGCTGAAGCGCAACTTCCCGAACCTCGAGCGGCCATATAAGAGCCCGCTCGGCAGCGTTGGCGCGGGCCTGACTGTGATTATCGCGCTGGTGACCATCTACATGCAGTTGCAGGACCCGGTCTATGTCGCGGGCGTGCTGTGGGTGGCGGCGTGGTTCGCGGTCGGCATCGTCTATTTCGCGCTGGTCGGCCGCCACAAGCTGATCCTGTCGCCGGAGGAGGAATTCGCCCTGGGACGCGGCGAGGCAGCCTACAAAACAGTGTAAAGAAGCATTGAACCGTCCGTCTGCACCGCGTTTCGCTAGCGGCCGGCGGAACCAATGCCGGCTTGAGTTGTTGCCGCAACGGGCATTCACTTTCAGCTCGTTGAGGAGAACAACAATGAAGCTCGCTTCGCTTACCGCTGCAGCCGCAGCGGCTTTGGTGATGGCCACTGCGGTCAGTGCGCCTGCCGCCGCGTGCAAATGGAAGAAGGCCGGCTACCACGGCTACAGGAGCGCCGACGGCGCCGGCGAGGTCCGGGGCTGGAAGCACCGCAAGCATTGGAAGCACCACAAGCGTTGGAAGCACGAATAGGCATCAAGAGGGGGCGTATCGCCCCCTCTTTTCATTCCGGCCCATTCCAAGCCCGCGCCATGGGCCCTGAACGGCCGTTCTCAGCCCCCGGCGCCCCCCGAGAACCGGTCCAGCGGGTCGCGGTGGGCCCACATCCTCGTCAATTTCCTCCAGTAAGGGTCGCTATAGACCACGTCGCGCGCATCGGTTGGACCCGAGGCCGGCGTAGGCTTAGATTGCAAGACCGTTTGCTTTATGGAGATTGCCATGGCTGCGCCGCAGCTCCTGACGCGCTGTTTGGCTGCGGCGACGTTAGCCCTCGCTGTCGTGCTGTCGATGACAATCGGCGCACACGCGGAGACCGGCGCCGAGATCGGCGACGCCCGCACCATCGTCAGCATCGTCAAGGCCGACTTCGACAAGGAGGAGCGCGAGCTCACCATCGGCGACGTCGTGCGCCAGGACGAGGTGATCGAGGTCAGCAACGACGGCAAGGGCGAGTTCAGGCTGAACGACGACACCAAGCTGGCGCTTGGTCCCGGCGCGCGCATGGTGCTCGACAAGTTCGTCTACGACAGCGACAAGAAAACCGGGTCGATCGTGCTCGATCTGACCAAGGGCGCCTTCCGCTTCATCACCGGCATCGCGTCCAAGCCCACCTACCTGATCCGCACGCCGAACGCCTCGATCACCGTGCGCGGCACCATCTTCGACACTTACATTCTGCCCGACAAAAGCGTGTGGCTGCTGCTGCACGAGGGCGCCATCGAGGTGACGGCGGCCAAGAACGTCTGCCACGTGCTCGACCGGCCGGGCCAGCTGATCCGCGTCACGGGCGACGGCACAGTCAGCAAGCCGGTGAACTGGCGCGATATGCCGGACCGCGATACGACCTCGTTCGACACGGCGTTCCCGTTCGTCGGCAATACCCCGCAGATCGAGCCCGTTCCGTCGACAACGCGCAACGAGATCGAGCAAGCGTCGCTGCCCGACGAGGATCCGAAGGCGTGCTCGAACCCAGGCCAGCCGAAGACGCGCAAGGCCGAGGATAACGACGACGACAAGCCGGCCAAGAAGAAGAAAAAGAAGCAGGCTTCGAACGATGACGACAACTACGATCCGCCGGTGCGCAAGACGGCGAAGCGCAAGCCGACGTATGAGAAAGAGGATGACGATTACGGCTCTGGCGGCGCGCGCGGCATGGACATCATCATCCGCGGCGGCATGGGCGGCTTCGGCGGCGGACGTCCGGGCGGGTATGGCGGCGGCATGAACGGCGGCGGCGGTCATACCGGCTACGGAGGCCGCTAGAGGTTTGAACGCACCGCTCGCTTGTTTCTGCGCGCCTACTTTTTCTCGAGCAGCAGCTTGGCGCGGCCAAGGAGCACCGTCTTCAGCGGCTCCCAAAGCTTGAGCAGCAGTCCGGGCAGGACGACCTCGAGGCGCACGGAATCGTCCAGCACTTCGAGTGAGCCGGGCACCGATTGGCCGAGCGCGCGCACGGCAAAGCTCATGCGATCGCCCGTCCACGCCTGCTGGTCGAGCGTCAGCAGACCGGCTTGCGGCAAACCCTCAAGCCCCGACTTGAGGCGCCGCACGGCTTCCGCTTTACCCAGCGAGTGCGGGATCGATACGACCAGCGGAGCCGGCATATTGCACCATGATTGTTGTTACGAAGGATCGGCCGTCTCTATAGGCGACTTTTCCCGTTCGCCCAGTGTCAAATGATGTGGCGAAGTCTCCGGCCAAAACAATATTCTATTGCTCAGGCGACTAGTGCCCGCGGCGTTTGCGGGTCGCGGCCGCCTTCTTGGCCGAGGCCGAACGCGCCGCTGCCGGGCGTGAAGCGGCAGCCTTGCCGCCGAGCTTGCCGCCTTTGTGCGCGGCGGGGCGCCCGGTGCGCTTGCCGCGACCCGATCCGCCGGGGTTCTTGCCGCCGCCGTCGTCCTTGTTGACCGTCGCCCAGGCGCGCCGCTCGGCTTCCTTCTCGCCGACGCCCCGCTTCTCGTAGCCCTCGGCGATATGGTCGGCCTTGCGCTCCTGCTTGTTGGTGTACTTCGATGTTGCTCCACGCGGCATGTCACGCACTCCCTGTTTGAGGTTTGCCTGTAACCCGCTGTGAGCATTGGCGGTTCCCGCATGGCGCCATTGCGCGCCAGTCCCGCGGCACCATCTGTCTGCTACACTCGTTCGAGTCGAGATTGGGAGCCCGATGGCCCGTCGTACCGGCAGCGCCGATCTACCCCTGCACGGCGGGCGCGTGCCGCCGTGGCTGGCCGCGCGCATGGCTTCGCTCGGCGCCATCGTCTGTCAGGCGATCGTCCACCATTACGGGCGCGACGAGTTCCTGCGCCGCCTGTCGCATCCCTTCTGGTTCCAGTCGTTCGGCGCCGTCATGGGCATGGACTGGCATTCGTCCGGCATCACGACCAGCGTCATCGGCGCCTTGAAGCGCGGGCTGGCGCCGCTGCAGGGCGAGCTCGGCATCTACGTCTGCGGCGGACGCGGCAAACATTCGCGCAAGACGCCGGACGAGCTTTCCGCGCTCGGCGACCGCGTCGGCCTCGACGCGCCGGCGTTGACGCGCGCGAGCCGCCTCGTCGCCAAGGTCGACAGCGCCGCCGTGCAGGACGGCTTCGATCTCTACCTGCATGGCTTCTTCGTCACCGACGACGGCCATTGGACCGTCGTGCAGCAGGGCATGAACGGCGACAAGCGGCAGGCGCGCCGCTACCACTGGCATTCGGCCGACGTGCAGAGCTTCGTCGAGGAGCCGCACAGCGCCATCGACGGGCCGGCGCAGGGCAACATCGTCAACCTCACCGACAAGCGGGCGGCACCGTCGCGCGGCGCGCAGCTCGATTTGCTGGCGAGCCTCGGCCCCGATCGCATTGTCGATCGAGTACGCGGCGCTGACGCAGGACACCGCTGCCGAAGAAGCGCCGGCGCAAGCCGAGCTGCCGCATCTCGTCATGCCGGCGCACCACGACGTGCGCTCGTCCGACGTGTTCACGCGCCGCCTGCACGGCACACTCGCCGCGGCCGCCGAGCGCGGTCCGGTCGACTTTCCCGAGTTGCTGCTGACGCCGGGCGTCGGCGCGCGCACGGTGCAGTCGCTCGCCATGGTGGCCGAGGTCGTGCACGGCGCGCCCTACCGCTTCCAGGATCCGGCGCGCTTCTCGCTGGCGCACGGCGGCAAGGACCGCCACCCGTATCCCGTGCCGATCAAGGTCTACGACGAGACCATTCGCGTGCTGAAATCGGCGGTGCAGAACGCCAAGCTCGGGCGCGACGAGGAGATGCAGGCGCTGAAGCGCCTCGACGATCAGGCGCGCCAGCTCGAGCGCACGGCCACTGGTCCCTCCTTCGAGGCCTTCGTCGCCGGCGAGCTGGCGCGCTCGCCCGATCTCGACGGCCGATCCGTGTTCGGCTGGGAGAAGGACGTCGCGGCCAAGAGCAAGACGCGCTCCGCCTGACGCCGATGAAGATCGCCACCTTCAACATCAACAACGTCAATCGCCGCCTGCCCAATCTCCTGCAGTGGCTGAAGACCGCCAAGCCCGACGTCGTCTGCCTGCAGGAGCTGAAATGCACCGACGATGCCTTCCCGGCCGACGCGCTGGCGAAAGCGGGGTACGCCTCCGCGTGGCGCGGGCAGCGGACGTGGAACGGCGTCGCCATCCTCTCGCGCGGCGCTGAGCCGGTCATCACGCGCACCGCGCTGCCCGGCGATGCCGACGACGTGCAGGCGCGCTACATCGAGGCCGCGGTCTCCGGCATTCTCATCGGCTGCATCTATCTGCCGAACGGCAATCCGCAGCCGGGGCCGAAATTCGACTACAAGCTCGCGTGGTTCAAGCGGCTCGCCACGCATGCACGCAAGCTGCTGCGCGAGGAGGTGCCGGTGGTGCTCGCCGGCGACTTCAACGTCGCGCCGACCGACATCGACATCTACCCGACGAAATCCTGGGACGACGACGCGCTTATCCAGCCGCCAACCCGCGCCGCCTACGCGCGCCTCCTCAAGCAGGGCTGGACCGACGCGCTGCGTGAGCTGCACTCCGACGAGCGCATCTACACGTTCTGGCACTATCTGCGTCACCGCTGGGAGCGCAACGCCGGACTGCGCATCGATCACCTGCTGCTCAGTCCCGCCCTAGCGCCGCATCTGGAAGCAGCCGGCGTCGACCGCAACGTGCGCGGCAAGCCGGGCGCCAGCGATCACGCGCCGGTGTGGATCGAACTCGACCTGCCGAAACGGCGACAGCCTAGTGTCCCGATTCCAAAGTTCGCCAGAACTCGCGGCTAGGATCGGGAGCGAACTTTGGAATCATAAGGGACACTAGAAACATGGACTTGCTAGTGTGATTCAGATCGAGAAATTCGCTCGACACCTGGCCACTATTGATAGCGAATTTCTCGATCATCACACTAGTCGGTGACTTCCGGTTCGCCCCTGGGCGCGATGCTCGAGCGCACGACGGACTCGGTGAGGTCGCCGGAGCACAGCTCGATGAACCGATAGGCGTAGCCGCGCAGGTAGCGTCCCTGGCGCACGGCGATGCGCGAGGTATTGCGCGCGAAGAGACCCTTGGCCTGCAGCAGCTTGAGGCCCGCGTCGCGCTTGGCGTCGTAGGCCACCGAGGCGATGATACCGATGCCGAGTCCGGCCTCGACGTAAGTCTTGATCACATCGGCATCGAGCGCCGTCATGATGATGTCCGGCACCAGCTGCGCCTTGGCGAAGGCCTGGTCGATGCGCGTGCGGCCGGTGAAGCCCGGATCGTAAGTGATGATCGGGTACTCGGCGATCGCTTCCAGCGTCAGCGGGTCGACACGTTCCAGCTCATGGCCGGCAGGCACGATGATGGCATGGTCCCAGGAGTAATACGGGAAGGCGACGACGTCGTGATTCTCCTCCAGCGCCTCGGTGGCAACGCCGATGTCGGCGCTGCCGTCAAGCAGCATGGCGACGATCTCCTTCGGGCTCGCCTGATGCAGCACCAGCCGCACCTTGGGGAACAGCTTCTTGAACTTGACCACCACCTCGGGCAGCGCATAGCGCGCCTGCGTGTGGGTGGTGGCGACTGTCAGCTCGCCCTGGTCGCTGAGCGCGAACTGCTCGGCCAGCTGCTTGATGTTCTTGGCGTCGAGCAGCATCCGCTCGACGATGCCGACCAACTCCTTGCCGGGCTCGGTGAGACCCAGCAGCCGCTTGCCGCGGCGCACAAACAGCTCGATCCCAAGCTCGTCCTCGAGATCCTTGATGTGCTTGCTGACGCCTGACTGAGATGTATAGAGGGCGTTGGCAACCTCGGTGAGGTTGAACTTGCGCCTTACGGTTTCGCGAATGATGCGAAGCTGCTGAAAGTTCACGTCTGGGCCCCTCGCTCGAAGACCCGCAGCCGCGAGCTCACGATGCGGACTGGCTGGCCGGCGGCGAGATTAAGCTCGGAAAGTTTCTCGGGCGATAATTCCACTTCGAAGTACTGCGGCTCCGGGGCCTTCCCGGACCCATTGGTGGCTTGCGTAGGCGCACTCAGCTCCACGCGAGCAACGGCTCCGACGTCGAGGATGCGGCTGACCGTTGCCGGTACGCCGACCGTGCTGGCGTCGTCGGCGATGATGTCCAGCTCGTGCGGGCGGGCGAAGGCAACGGCGTCGAGGCCTTCGGCGCCGCCCCCGCCAGCGATCGGCATGACGTTGCCGCCGACGCGCAGATAGTCGCCCTGCACATGTCCGGTGAACTTGTTGACCGCGCCGAGGAACGAATAGACGAACGGCGTCGCCGGCTGGGCGTACACCTCGCGAATGGTGCCGGTCTGCTCAACCTTGCCGCGATTCATGAGGACCAGACGATCGGCGAGCTCGAGCGCCTCGTCCTGATCGTGGGTGACGAACAGCGAGGTGATGTGCAGCTCATCGTGCAGGCGGCGCAGCCAGCGGCGCAGCTCCTTGCGCACCTTGGCGTCGAGGGCGCCGAAGGGCTCATCGAGCAGCAGCACGCGCGGGCGCACGGCGAGCGCCCGGGCGAGCGCGATGCGCTGGCGCTGGCCACCGGACAGCTGCGAGGGATATCGGTCCGCCAGCCAGTCGAGCTGCACCAGTTCGAGCAGCTCCTTCACGTTCTTGCGGATCTGCGCCTCGGGTAGGCGCAGCTTGCGCGGCTTCACGCGCAGGCCGAAGGCGACGTTATCGAAAACCGTCATGTGCCGGAACAGCGCGTAATGCTGGAACACGAAGCCGACCTGGCGCTCGCGCACGTGCGTGCCGGAAGCGTCCTCGCCATCGAGGATGATGTTGCCCTGATCGGCGTACTCGAGGCCGGCGATGATGCGCAGCAGCGTGGTCTTGCCGCAGCCTGACGGCCCCAGCAGCGCGACGAGCTGTCCGGTGGGGAACTCGAGGCTCACGTTGTCCAGCGCGACGAAGCTGCCGAACGTTTTGCGGATGTTGCGGACTTCGATGCTCATGGTGCCTCAGGTTCATGCAGCTGCCCGCCAGCCCGCCATTCGATAAACGTCTTGATGACCAGGGTCACCAGGGCAAGCATTGCGAGCAGCGACGCCACCGCGAAAGCGGCGGCGAAATTGTATTCGTTGTATAGGATTTCGACGTGCAAGGGCATGGTGTTCGTCTGCCCGCGGATGTGACCGGACACAACGGACACGGCGCCGAACTCACCCATCGCACGCGCGTTGCAGAGGATGATGCCGTAAAGCAATCCCCATTTGATGTTGGGAAGTGTCACTTGCGAGAACATCTTCCAGCCGGAGGCGCCAAGTACTAGCGCCGCCTCCTCCTCTTCGCGGCCCTGCGCCTGCATCAGCGGTATCAGCTCGCGGGCGACGAACGGCACGGTGACGAAGATCGTCGCCAGCACGATGCCGGGAACGGCGAAGATGATCTTGATGTCGTGCTCATGGAGCCAAGGTCCGAACCAGCCCTGCAAGCCGAACACCAGCACATAGATGAGGCCGGCGATCACCGGCGAGACCGAGAACGGCAGGTCGATCAGCGTGATCAGGAATTGCTTGCCGCGGAAGTCATGCTTGGCGATGGCCCAGGCGGCGGCGATGCCGAATACGACGTTCAAAGGCACGGCGAAGGCGGCGGCCAGCAACGTAAGCCGCATGGCCGAGAGCGCGTCAGGTTCGACGATCGCCTTTAAGTAGACTTCCCACCCCTTCTTGAAGGCTTCGACGAACACCGCGACCAGCGGCAGCAGCAGAAAGCTGGCGAAGAACGTCAGCGAGATGGCGATGATGATCCACTTTACGAGCGGGGAATCGGACGCCGCGGGATTCGCCTCGAAGCGCGCGGCGCGGGCGAATGGTGCGGCATGAGTAGCTACCGCCATCAGGTCGACCTCTCGTTAGAGCGCGCGGTCCACGCCTGTAGTGCGTTGATGATGAGCAGCAGGATGAACGACACGATGAGCATAACTGCTGCCACCGCGGTGGCGCCGGCATAGTCGTATTGCTCGAGCTTGGTGATGATGATGAGCGGCGTAATCTCGGAGACCATCGGCAGGTTGCCGGCGATGAAGATCACCGATCCGTACTCACCGACGGCGCGCGCGAAGGCGAGCGCAAAGCCCGTCAGAAGCGCCGGCCACAATGCCGGCAGCACGACGCGCCGGATGGTCTGCAAGCGCGTGGCGCCGAGGCTTGCCGCGGCCTCCTCGAATTCGACGTCGAGATCCTCCAGCACCGGCTGCACAGTACGAACGATAAAGGGTACGCCGATGAACACGAGGGCGACGAGCACACCCAGCGGCGTAAACGCCACCTTGATGCCCACCTGCTCCAGATAGTGGCCGAGCCAGCCGTTGGGGGCGTAGAGCGCCGTCAGGGCGATGCCCGCAACGGCGGTCGGCAGCGCGAATGGCAGGTCGATCAGCGCGTCGACGATACGACGCCCCGGAAAGTTGTAGCGCACCAGGCTCCAGGCCAACATCAGCCCGAACACGACGTTGATGGCGGCAGCCAGCAACGAGGCGCCAAAGCTCAGGCGATACGACGCCATCACGCGCGGCGCCGTTGCTACATGCCAGAAATCCGTCCAACCGAGCGAGGCGCTCTTGATGAACACCGCCGATAGCGGGATGAGCACGATGAGCGACAGATACGAGATCGTCACTCCCATGGACAGGCCGAAGCCGGGGAGCACCCGCCGCGCTTTAGCAGAACTCATCTTCTTCCCGCCCCCTCATTCACCTGCGAACGCATAGGGGTGCGAATTCCCAACTGGCTCGACATAGACGAGCACAACATGCACGACGGCTTCCTTGGCGTCGAGATTGCGATAGCTGTGCGGCACGTCGGCGTGAAACTGAACGGCATCGCCTTGCGGGACGATCACAGGCTGTTCATTGCCGACGGCGAGCTCGATGCGGCCCTCGACAACGACGATGTTTTCCTTCGTCCCGGCGGCTTGCGGCTCGGCGAGCTCGCGGTGCTGACCTGCGATGCGCACCTCGTAAAACTCCGCACGGCGATTACCGTCGATGGGAAACAGAGCGCGCGAGGTGAAGCGGCCGTTGCTGGCGCTAACGATCTTGGCGCGGTTCTTCGGCAGCACGACGGTGACGCGCGAAGCCGGCGTCACGAGCAGATTGGCGATCGGCACGCCCAGCGCGTCGGCGACCTTCAACAGCAGGCTGATGGTCGGCACGCTCTTGCCGGTCTCGATCTGGCTGAGCATGGCGCGACTGACGCCCGCCAGCTTGGCGAGGCGCTCCAGGGAGTGGCCCTGGCGCGTGCGCAGCCGCTTCAAGTTTGTGCTGATCGTCGCCAAGAGAGCCGCCGAATGGTTCGTGCGCTGCTTTGCGCGGGGAGCTCCCTTGACGCCGCCACCGGACTTGCCCCGTTTCGCCATGGCGAGATCGATCGTTCGGCTCAAAGGCGCCCCATCAGCGGAACTTGCGCACCGCTGCCCCAGTGATGAGTGCGAAATTAACGGTCACGACGGGCATAAGGGAACGCATAAAAACTGCTAAGCTTATGAAGCCGGCGCGAGGCGCCCCTGAACGCAAAAGAGCCGCCCCGAGGCGGCTCTTTCACTTCTTTGAAGGACGGTGGATGACCGTCAGAATTTGATGATGGCGCCCGACATTACGAGGTCCAGATCGTCGATCGGCGCGTCGGCGATGATGCCGTTGGCGACGCTTCCCGTTCCGCCGGCCTTCTGGCGAAGCGTGACGTCGCCTTCGACGTGGCGGTACGACAGGTAGACGATCATTGCCGCCTTATCGATGCCCTGCGCGATACCCGCGCCGAACACTTCCACGCCGGTGCCCCAGATCGCCCAGTTGCCGGCACCCGTCGGATTGAGCGCGTCGCCTGCAGCAATGTTGCGCCGGTTGTTACCGCCGCCCTCGTAGTCATAGTACTCGCCGTAGACAGTAGTCTTGCCGAGGTCGTGGAACTTCTTTTCGATACCGGCCTGCGTCGACCAGAAGGTCTGGTGGGCGTCGGCGCCCGTGCCGCCGAACACCGCGGTCTGACCGATAATCTCGTCCGTCTTCTCGCCGGCGCCAAAGTTCACGAACAGTCCCGACTTTTCGTGGATGACGCTGATCGAGCCGCCGAACTGCCGGCAATCCGCGTCGTTGCTACCCATGCCGTTCTGATTTGCGCAGACGGTGTTGGTCTGACCGTTGTCGGTGACGACGCCGTAGCCAATGCCGGCCGCGACCTTGAAGCCGCTGAATTCGCCCTCATAGTTGAGCGCGACGTCCCAGAAGTCGTCCTCGCCCCATGACGCCGAAGCAACGAAGCCGCTGAACTCGGGCGACACATATTTGGCGAGGTTGAATTTGCGCTCGCCCTCACCCGGCTGGTCGCCGCCGTCGCCGATGAGACGGCGCCAGTTGAGGGTGCTCAAGCCTCCGGTGTTGGCCGAACGAACGAACAGGCCGAGACCCGTATCCTCGACGTCCGAATACTTCGAGAACGAGGCTGTCTGCGTGAGATTGATCTCGGTGATCTGATCGGTGGCCGAAGCCTGCAGACCCAGCGAGCCCTTCCCGTAGGTCTTGCTCTTCAGATACCAGTAGGAATCGCGCAGATCGAAACCCGTGTCGGCTGCGGCACCTGTCGGGTCACTTTGTGTGAAGCGTTTCGAGTTGGCGGAGCGCACGCCGACCTCGATCTGATAGCCCGCTTCCCACTCCTTATCGATCTTGGCTTTGCCCTTGAAGCGGAAGCGCGTGCGCGAGTTGTCGTTGGTGACGACGTAGGCGTTGCTCTCGGCGCCGTCGTCCCACCACAGCACCGCTTCGTTCACCTGACCTGAAACTTCGAGCGACACCTTGCGGTTGCCCTTGCGGGCGGTCGTCGATTCCAGCTCGGCGATGCGCTCTTCCAAATCGGCGCAGCAATCTCCCCCGAGATCGGCGGCGCTTGCCGGCGCCGTGCTATGAAAAATCCCAGTGCCAGGACCAACGCGAGGTTGATCCTTCCCCCAATTCCCCCAAACATCACAAACTCCTACGCTTACTAGTTACGCAACTTTGGTCGGCTACTTTCTGCTATAGCGGAACGACAGTCCGATATATCAGATTGATCTAACTCAACTTTTTAGCTGTCCGGCCTCCTCGTCAATGAATGATCGTGACGGTTTATGACAGCGCGCGCATGCTGAAGCGCAACAGACACACTTTTCCGTTGCAGCGGATGAAATGCGTCTGACGACGAACGGCGAGCAGCGCGCATCAGAACTCTCCGAGCTCGAAAACATCCTCGCTCGCGCGCGGCGCGTACGTCGGCGACGCGTCATTGCGCAGCGACCAGTAGATATCGAGACCGCGCGGCCAGGCGCCGTAGCCCGCCTCGACGTTGACGTGTCCGGCGGCACCGAGATTGAGCAGCTCTGATCCCCAGACGTCGGCCCATGCGGCGGCACGTTCGAATGACATCCAGCGATCGTTGGTGCTGGCGACGATGACGGACGGCACGTCAAGGGAGCGCGCGGCGAGAATATCGTCTAGTCCGAAGCGCGCCGGATCTGCGGGCGCGACAAGCATCATGCCGGAGATGCGCTCGCCGTAGTCGAATGCCGTTTGCACGGCGGCGAGACAGCCGAAGCTATGGGCGACGATCCACACGCGGCCCGGGACGCGATTGAGCTCGCGACGCAGCTTTGCCGACCACTGCGGCAGGTTCGCTTGGCTCCAGTCGCTCTGCACGACGCGCACGCAACCGGAAATCTTGCGCTCGAACCACGATTGCCAGTGGTCGGGACCGCTGCCGTGAAGGCCGGGAACGATGAGCGTCGTATCCATGCCGTGCCTCGTGACGTCGAGTTCGTTAGAGGCTCGTGAGCCGCCTTCCAGCGCTTCATCCCCAGAAGGGTCCCCCGCGCGGAAGGCGGCGCACGTGCTGACGATCGGCTCGGGGAGAGGGACCTCGATCAGCGAACGGCGTGGGTCCGTAGCTGATCGAGGTTTTGACCGATCGTCGTCGTTTCGAAGTCCAGATCAGCTTTTGCTGGGAGAGCAGCGCCGGGGACGTAGATCTGGTCGAAGGTCGCGCCGTCCTTGAAGTGCGTCTCGTAGGCCTTCTTCCAGCCGCCGAACGCATCGTCGATGGTGAACAGCTTGATCTTCGGGAACTTGTCGGCGTACTTCGCAGCCACCTTCTCATCGGTCGGGCGGTAGAAATTCTTTGCCGCGATCTCCTGGCCTTCCGGCGAGTAGAGATACTCGAGGTAGGCTTCGGCGACCTTGCGGGTGCCCTTCTTGTCGACGTTCTTGTCGACGACGGAGACGGGCGGCTGAGCAAGGATGCTCACCGACGGAACGACGATCTCGAACTTGTCGGGACCCAGCTCCTTGATCGCCAGCTCGGCTTCATTCTCCCAGGAGATGAAGACGTCGCCGACGCCGCGCTCGACGAACGTCGTCGTCGAACCGCGAGCGCCCGAGTCGAGCACCGCGACGTTCTTGTAGAGCTTGGTGACGAAGTCCTTCGCCTTGTCGGCGCCGCCGTACTTTTGATCGGCGTAGTGCCAGGCAGCCAGATAGTTCCACTGCGCACCGCCCGATGTCTTCGGGTTGGGCGTGATCACCGAGACGCCTTCCTTAGCGAGATCGTCCCAGTCCTTGATGCCCTTCGGATTGCCCTTGCGGACGAGCAGAACGATGGTCGAGGTGTAGGGCGTCGACGCGAGCGGCAGACGCTTCTGCCAATCCGCCGGCAGCAGTTTCGCCTTGTCGGCGATGGCGTCGATATCGCGGGCGAGCGCCAGGGTGACGACGTCGGCCTCGAGGCCGTCGATCACTGCGCGGCCCTGCTTGCCGGAGCCGCCGTGCGACTGCTGGATGGTGACGTCTTCGCCGGTCTTCTCTTTCCAGTGCTTAACAAACGCGGCATTGAACTCCTGGTAGAGTTCGCGCGTGGGATCATAGGAAACATTCAGGAGCGTCGTCTGGGCCAGCGCAACGTGCGCGCCGCCGACGAGCCCAGCGGCGACGGCGAGTGCCAACGCCTTCCGCCGGGTGAAATTGATCTTCATCGGTGCATCCTCTCTGTCCGTGACCTCAACCAATGCGGTCCGGGGAAGAGAGAACTAACGACGGGGCAGATTTAACCGAACCAAGAAGAAATTCTGAGCTTATTCGGATTCCTGCAGTGGCACGTGCCGGCGCATTGCGTTTTGCGCGCCGATCGACGCGCGCAGGATTTGAGCGCGTTCGTGAGCCTTACGAGCCACACTCCACGCCATTCATCAGCACACATCGGTTGCCAACGTCACGCGTTTGCCCGAGGGTGAAGCGCCGTTCAATACCTGCTCTTTCTGGGATGCTATTTCAATGACGCCGCCGTTCTGCGCACGATTGTTGCGCGCAAGTGTTTGCTTCGCTGCTCTCGTTCTCATTCCCGCACTCGATACGAGCGTGCCGTTCCTTTGGCGCCTTTCGAGTGCCGCTGCCGACACGAACGATCCCGCCGAGAAGGCGTTCGAGGCGGCGAAGGGCCTTGGCACCGTCGACGCCTGGGAAGCGTTCCTCAAGAGCTATCCCTCCGGCTTTCATGCAGATCTTGCTCGCGCCTACATCAAGAAGGTGGGCGAAGGGGCGCAGGCTCCTGCGGCCGCTCCTGCCGCCTCCACACCGAACGAATTTCCGGCTGGCGCGGGCTCTTGGGGCGGCATCGTACGCGACGGTCCCGGGCAGGATCACCGCAAGCTCGACAGCCTAAACGAAGGCGAGCCGATTACGCTGCTCGAGCGCACCGATGTCGTCGTCGACGGCTATCCGTGGTTCAAGATTTCCTTTCGCGGGGGCCACACCGGCTACAAATGGGGTGGAATTCTCTGCTCGACGGGAACTGAACGACCCGACCTTTACAAGACGTGCCCTCCAGCATCGGAGGCTGTAAGTGGCGTCAAGGATACCTCAGCAGAGTGCAAAAAGAGCGGTGGCGAGTGGGACGGGCGTCGCTGCCAGCCCGCCGGCTTCTTCGACGAACCGAAGAAAAAGAAGACGCAGCCTGCGAAGAAAAAAACGAAGTGCCCCACCGGGCAGTACCTCAATCAGAATGGCGTCTGCCAGCCGAACGAGACGGGCGGCTGAGCGGCATCATTTCTTGTGGGCGGCCTGGCCGGCGACCCAGGTGTCGAGCACTTCGATGGTCTCGGGATTGAATGCGACCATGTCGGCGCGGAACGCCGGCGCGAGCCGCCCGAGGATTGTTCCCAGACCGAGAAACTCGGCCGGCTCGGTGGAGGCGTAGCGCAGTGCGCTCGTCAGTGGCACGCCGAGATCGCGCACAGTGTTGCGAACCGCAGTTGCCATATCCAGCGCGGCGCCGGCGAGCGTGCCGTCGGCGCGCGTGCAGCGCCCATCCTGCACAGTCATCTCCAGTCCGTTGAGCGTGAAGCTCGTCTTGCGCCCGCCCACCGGCGGCATGGCGTCCGTCACCAGCATGGGCCTGGCCTCGCCGCGCAACGCCAAGCGTAACATTTGCGCCGAGACGTGTTCGCCGTCGACGATCATGCCAATGTAGGCGCACGGCGACTCCAGCGCGGCGGCGATGGGCCCGGGATCGCGGCTGCTGAGCGGCCGCATGGCGTTGAATAGATGCGTGAAGCCTGTGAGGCCATCGGCGAGAGCCACTTTGGTCTCGGCGTAGGTCGCCATCGAATGCCCGAGCGAGACGCGCACACCACACCGCGACAGCTCGGCGATGAAGCCCTCCGGCACGCGCTCAGGCGCCAACGTGACGAGCACGGCGCCGCCTGGCCACGACGTCAGCAGCTGGAGATCCCGCGCATCGGGCGCGCGGAACATGGCGGCGTCATGCACGCCGCGCTTCTCCGGCGAAAGGAAGGGTCCCTCGATGTGAATGCCGAGCACGCTCGGGTTCTCGGCCGCGGCGCTCTGCGCCGCAGCCATGGCGGCGCGCATCTTGTCGTACGTGTCGCTGATCAGCGTCGGCAGAAGCCCGGTGGTGCCGAAGCGGCGGTGTGCGGCGGCGATGGCGTTGATGCCCTCGACCGTCGGTGTGTCGTTGAACAGGACGTCACCGCCGCCGTTCACCTGCACGTCGATGAAGCCAGGCGCCAGCCACGCTTCGCCAGGCAAGACATGCACCGGCATCGACGACGGTAGCTCGCCGAAGGGTTTGAGGTCGACGATATGCGCGCCTTCGATGATGACGGCACTATCGCGAACCACCGCGACGCCGTCGAAGATGCAGCTTGCCGCTATGGCGTGCGTAGATGATCCGTTTGTGACGCTCATAGTGTGCTGGTCACCTTGCTGAGATGGCGTGGACGGTCGACGTCGATATCCAGGTGCTGCGCCACCTCCACCGCCATCGCGTAGAAGCTCTGTATGAGACAGATGGCGTCCGCTTCCGGCTGGTCGGGCGGCAGCGTGGGCAGTCGCGTACCGCTCGTTTCGCCGTACTCGGCGACGAAGAGCGCCGTGCCCATGCGGCGCAGTTCGCCGGCAAGCTGGCGCATACCGGGCGCTGCCGCGTCGGTCGGCATGAACATCAGAATGGGATAGCGCGAGGACACAAGCGATACCGGCCCGTGCAGGAATTCCGCGCCGCTGAACGCCTCGGCGTGGCGGTTGCACGTCTCCTTGAGCTTCAACGCGGCTTCGCGCGCAATGGCCAGCGTCGATCCGCGCCCAATCGTGACGAGGCTTCCCGCATTGGCAACCGCCGGCACGGCCGCACTCCAGTCGAGAGCCGCCGCCGCCGCCAGCCGCTCAGGCAGGCGCACGATCGCCTTTTTCAGCGCCGGTTCATTTGCCCAGTGCGCCGTCAGCCGCGCCAGCGCCGCGACAGTAGCAATGAATGTCTTCGTCGCCGCGACGCTCAGCTCAGGCCCGGCGCAAATCGGCAGCACGAAATCGCAGGTGTCGGCCAGCGGCGAGTCGGGCGCATTGGTGATCGCGACCGTCAGTGCACCGGACGCCTTGGCACTCGCCGTCATGGCGATGAGATCGTCGCTGCGACCCGATTGCGAGATGGCCAGCACCAGTTGATCTTTCAGGTGCATCGACTGGCCGTAGATGCTGGCGATGCTCGGGGCTGCCGGCGCGACGGGAATACCGACGTAGCGCTCGATGAGATGCTTGCCGAACGCCGCCGCGTGCGCCGAGCTGCCGCGCGCGATCGTGACCACGACCTGCGGCGGCCGTTGCTTGAGGCGCTGCACGAGTTCGGCCAAGGGCAACGCGAGCGCCTGCTCCTGGCGCGATACGGCCACGGGAGCTTCGCTCAGCTCCTGCGCCATCTGTGCCTTGAGATTTCCCATCTTCCCCACCGGCCTCATCCCAGATTGACCGCCGGCTGCAGCAGCGCCAGAGCCTCGGCTTCCCGCCGTGCCATCTGCAAGGCGCCGCTCAGCGCATCGCCCTGCGGCGGGACCAAATGCTCCTGCGTTGACGGAGCGAGCCACGGCTCGATGCTGTTAGATATGCCGCCCGCAAGCGCCAACCTCGCAACGCCGAGTGTGACCAAGCGCGCGGCGATCACGTCGATGTGGGCGGCAGCGGCACGCATGAGCTGGTGCGCCGCCGCGTCGTCGCGCGTAGCATACTCCAGAACGAGCGGCGCCAATGACGCGAAGTCGCGCGGACGGGCAGCACCCATCCAACGGACGATGGCGTGCGGATCGCCGTCGAACCGCTCGAGTACCTTCTTCAGCAACCCGCTCCAGCGCTTGCGGCCGTCGTACGCCCATAGCACTTGGCGCGCCGCCTCACAGCCGATCCAGGCGCCGCTGCCTTCGTCGGAAACCGGAAAACCCCACCCCCCGACGCGATGCTCGCGACCGCCGACGACGCCCCAGCCGACGCTGCCGGTGCCGACGATAATGATGCCGCCGTCCTTGCCGCCGTGTGCACCGACGCACGCCGCATGCGCATCGGTGGTGATGATCGTGTGTCGGAAGGGAAGCGGGTAGGCGCGCGCTGCGGCAACGTACGTCGGTTCGCTGGCGCCGGCCAGGGCCAGGCAGCCGACGATATCGGCCTCCTCGAGCGTCAACCCGGCTTGCCCCAACGCCTCGTCGGTCGCCCGCAGCACCGCCGCAAAACTGTCCGCTATGCCGAAGCGCACGTTGGCGGGGCCGGCCGTCCCCTCGCCGCGGATCTGGCCCTTGAGGTCGATGAGGCGGGCACGGCAACCCGTTCCGCCCCCATCTACACCAAGAAGTAATGCCGTCCCGACCATTGGATGCACGATCCTCACCATCTACGTTATGTAGGTGCGCAACTATAAACGTGCCCGCCAACAGTTAGTGCCAACGCTGCCCCCATGAATACGGAACGGTTAAGTCCACGCTACGCCGACATCGAGCTCTGGCAACCCGGCGATATCCTCGACGCCTTGATGGAGGGGCAATTGGCCTCCGTCGCGGCTGTGCGGGCGGCTGGACCGGCCCTCGAGCAGGCCGCGCTCGCCATCGAAGCAAGGCTGCGCAAGCAGGGACGGCTGATTTATGCCGGCGCCGGCACCTCCGGGCGGCTTGCCGTCCAGGACGGCGCCGAGCTGATGCCGACGTTCAGTTGGCCCGCCGATCGATTGTTGCTGCTGCTAGCCGGCGGCGACAAGGCGATGACGCAGGCTGTCGAAGGCGCCGAGGACGACGTGGCGCGAGCGGCCGAGCTGATCGACGAGCACGGGGTCGACGCCACCGACGTGCTCATCGCCACGGCGGCGAGCGGGACGACGCCCTTTACCGTGACCTGCCTGCGCGAAGCACGCCGGCGCGGCGCCTTGACCGTCGGCATCGCCAACAATCCGGGCGCACCACTGCTTGCCGAGGCCGAACACCCGATCCTGCTGGCCACCGGCCCAGAGCCGATCGCCGGCTCGACTCGCATGAATGCCGGCACGGCCCAACGTATCGCGCTCAATCTTCTCTCCACGCTGGTGATGATCCGCTTGGGGCGGATTTACCGCGGCATGATGGTCGAGGTGCAGGCCTGCAATGCCAAGCTCGCCACACGCAGCGAAAAAATGGTCGCCGAGCTCACAGGCCAGGGTGAGACTCAGGTGCGTGAGGCCCTCGAGCGATCGAACGGCAGCGTCAAGCTCGCGGTTTTGTTGCTGCAGGGCTACCAACTCGAGGACGCCGAAGCGGCGTTGGAACAGGTCGGCGGCGGACTGCGCTTCGCCATCGATCACCTGGCGAAAAACGGCTCGACTTAGCCCAACAATTTGATCCACGCACAATTGCGCTCGGGCGTCGCGATATCGGCTGCCCATTGTTCCATTCAGAAGCGCTCCATTCACACGGCATTAGCAAAGCCCGCCCGAAAGAGCCTTGCAGTCGGTATGAATCAAATCGCGTGAACCGCATTCGCACCACGTAAACATGGTTCGGCAGTTTCAGGTTGAGATCGATCGCAGCATCGACGTTGATGCACTCACTCACCGCTGGAGAGCGTCGCGGTGAGGGGCCCAGGTACGTGCGGGCCGGGTGGATGCGGTCGACGAGGACGGAATGTCGAGCCCGGAAGACGGAGGCGCCGCAGCGGGCGGCCTCTCCGAACTGGCAACGATTGCCGGGGCAGAAAATTCAATTGAAACGGCTGGTGCGCGTGGACCCAATGCGCTGAAGCGTATCGGTCGCTACGCCGCCTGCGCCGCGATCTTTGGCGTCGTCTTGGGCCTTGGCGCGCATCTCGTGTTGCATGTTGCCATGGCGCAGCTCGGGCCGCCGCCGCTGCAGACGGTATCCCATCTGCTGCCCACCTCCGCATCCTCTGAACCCGACCAGAAGCAGGAACCGACGCCGGTTGCACTGGCGCCCGAGCAGGTCGATCCGCGCTATCTGCGCATGCTGTTCGCGTTCGAGGACCGGCGCTTCTACTCGCATTACGGCGTCGATCCCTTCGGCATCGTCCGCGCCGCGCGCGATCTCGTGTGGAAACAACGCGTCGTCACCGGCGGCTCCACTTTGACCATGCAGGTCGCCCGCCTGCTCGACAACCAATACAAACGCACGGCTTCAGTGAAGCTCCGGCAGATCGTCCGTGCCTTCCAGCTCGAGCAGCAGCTCAGCAAGAAAGAGATCCTCAGCCTCTATCTCGGCCTCGCTCCCTTCGGCGGGCGCGTCAAAGGCGTCCGCGCCGCATCACTCAAATACTTCGGCAAGGGGCCGCAGAACCTGACGGATGCCGAAGCCGCCCTGCTCGTCGCACTGCCGCAGGCGCCCGAAGCGCGCCGCCTTGATCGCAACGCCAAGGCCGCCCTTCGCGCGCGCAATTTCGTCCTCAGAACCGTCACTACCGCCGGCATCCTGACGCCGGAGGAAGCCCAGCGCGCCCAGCTGGAACCCGTCGCAGCTCCGAGCCCCCCGATGCCCCCAACCCCGGAGATGAAGCCCGTGCTGAATGCCCGTCACCGCCAACGTCGCCGGCCTGTTCGCCGGCATCACACTCGGCATCAACTTCGTTGCGGGTCCCGCCGCGGCGGAGCCCATCGCGCCGATCCCGAACGACTACTTTCTGACGTCCAGCCAGCCGCTCGTGCTCGACGTACGCGAGAAGCTGCTCAAAACGCTTCCGGAGGGGACGACACAGGCCGACCGTGACGCGCTGTGGATGTATTATGCCGGGCGCAGCGAGCCGGTGTGGGTGGGCAAGAGCGGATTCACGCGCAACGCTGATGCCGTTATCGCCGAGATCAAGCGCGCAGGCGATTGGGGTCTCGACGCTGCCGCGTTCGATCTTCCGCCAGCGCCGGACAGTTCGGAAAAGGCGCGCGCCGAAGCCGAGCTCGGGCTCTCGCTCGCGGTGTTGAAATACGCACGTTATGCGCGCGGCGGACGCATTGACGATCCCACAACGCGGTTGAGCTCGTATCTCGATCGCAAGCCACAGGTTCGCCCGCCGTTTCTCGTCATGACGGACATCGCCGCTTCGGATGCGCCGGATGACTATCTGCGCAAGTTGAACCCCCAGAGCGAGCAGTTCGAGCGTCTGCGCCAGCAGTATCTGGCACGGCGCGACGGCACACCGCAGCAGGTCGTGGCGATCCCGGCCAAGGGCAACAAGATCTATCCCGGCAACGCCAACGCGGACATCGCGCTTATCCGCCAGCGTCTGCATGTCCCGATCTTCGACGGCGAGCCTGAACGCTACGACGACGCTCTGGTGGAAGCTGTGAAGGCCTTCCAGACGAAGCGCGACATCTCGCCGGCCAACGGCATCATCAATGCCAAGACGCGCCGCGCCTTCAACGAAGGCAAGGAGGTGTCAGCCAGCACGTTGCTCGCCAACATGGAAGAGTGGCGCTGGATGCCTCAGGATCTCGGTGCGACCCACGTCATGGTCAACATTCCCGAGTACATGGTGCGCGTCATCAACAATGGACAAGTCGTCCATTCCGAACGCGTCATCGTCGGCGAGCTCGACAAGCAGACGCCTGTTTTCTCGCAGGATCTCGAGACGATCTACTTCCACCCGCGCTGGAACGTGCCCGAGAGCATCAAGGTGAATGAGATTGGGCCGGCCATCGCGCGCGGAAGACGCAGAGACATGGTCGTGATGCGAAACGGCAAGGTGATCAAGCCAAGCAAAGTTAACTGGTCGAGAGCCGACATTCGCGACTACGACGTCTTTCAGCCGTCGGGTCCTGACAACGCGCTCGGGCTGATGAAGTTTACGTTCCCCAACAAGCATTCCGTCTACATGCACGACACCCAGAACAAGGGACTGTTCAGCTCGGCGGAGCGTACGTTCAGCCACGGTTGCGTGCGCGTGCAAAACCCGCAGCGCCTCGCTGAGGTGCTGCTCGGCATCGACAAGGGTTGGAAGCCAGAGGATGTCGCGGCGCTGCTTAAGGGCGATCCCGCGGAGAACGGCGTTCCTCTCAATCATCACATCCCGGTGCATATCACCTACTTCACGGCGCAGGTCGACGCCGACGGCGAAGTGACCACCGAAGAGGATGTGTACGGCCACGAGAAGCGCATCACGCAGGCACTGCAAGGCAAGTGGGACTCCATCAAGAAGGGTTCCGATCATCTTGCCCAGGTGGAGATGGCGGGCCGCTTTGAGGACGCTGAACGCTCCGGCCGCGCCAAAGTACGCCGCAGCGGCAGCAGCCGCCGCGTCGCCAGCAGGAACTCCGGCCGTCGAAGCTACGGTGGTGGCGGTGGTGGTGCACAGCGCATCGTCAGCCGCGGCAACTCGGCAAATGACATCTTCCGTCAGAGTTTCGGCAATTAGTCCGGCGCCATTTGATCGGCGCACGTGCAGCCAAACACTTCGCTCAGTCGCATCGCGCGACTGAGCGTTTCGGGCTATGTCGCATCGGCAAATTTGAGCGATAAAAATATCAGCGTTTCATTCGCCAAAGATAAAGCCTTTCATTGGGCTTTGATTGCGCAGCCCATCGCGCTGGTGATCAGTGTTCGCGGCTACGTAGTCGACGAGTGAGGGCATGATGTTTTCGAAGGGTGCTTGTGGTATGCTGGCCGGCGTGGCGGCGCTGGCGGCATTCGCTCTGGCGCAGCCCGCCAGTGCGCTGACGATGAAGCAGTGCAGCGAGAAATACAAATCCGCGAGCGATGCCGGTGCCGTCGGCTCCGCGACCTGGAACGACTTCCGCAAGGCCGAATGCGGCGAGGGCGCCACGATGGCGCTCAAGAAGGTCAAGGCAGAAAAGATCAAAGCCGAAAAGGTCAAGACCGAAAAGGTCAAGACAGGAACCAGCATGCACGAATGCAGCATGAACTTCAAAGCCGCGAAGGACGCCGGCACGCTCGGCGGTATGACGTGGAACGAGTTCCGCAAGGCTGGCTGTGTCGCCAAGACGGCGGCGACGCCCCCACCTGCCGCCAAGAAGGAAGCCGCTGCTGCGCGGCAGGAAGCGACCACCAAAGTGACCGAGAAGGAATGCAGCGCGCGCTACCAGTCGGCGAAGACCGCCGGCACCCTCGGCGCCATGACGTGGAACGAGTTCCGTTCCGCCGGATGCCCGACCACGATGGCCAGAAACAACGGCAGCATGCTGCCCACCATGGGCTCGATCTTTCCCGCTTCCATCGCCAAAAAGTATGCGGGCCAGAAGGCCGGCAGGGCCCGCATGCTGACCTGCCGCGACCAGTACGAGGCGAACAAGGCAGCCGGCATCACCGCGCCGAAATGGACGGAGGTAGGTGGCGGCTACTACAGCGAGTGCAACAAGCGGCTTAGCCAACACTAACGAATTTCAACACGACAGAGCATCGATAGGAGAACGACATGGGACTGCTTGATGAAGCGCTGAAACAGCTCACGCAAGGCGGCCAGGGCGGCACCGGCAATCAGCCGCTAGCGACAATACTACAAGATCTGCTGGTGGGCCCCCAAGCGGGCAACCAGCCGGGCGCGCAACAGCAAGCCTCGATACCTCAGGCGTCTGCTCCGCAGGCCAATGCCGGACAGGATGCCGGAGCTCTCGGCGGCCTCGGCGGCCTGCTCGCGCAGTTGCAAGCTGCCGGGCTAGATAACGTCGTCAAATCGTGGGTCGGCACGGGCCAGAACCAGCCAGTGCAGCCCGACGCGCTCGGCGACGCACTCGGCAAGAAGACCGTCACGCAGATGGCCGACAAGGCCGGCTGCAGCAAGGACGATCTGTTGGCACAGCTGGCGAGCGCTCTTCCCGGGCTGATCGACAAGCTGACGCAAAACGGCCGCATCCCGACGCAGCAGGAGGTCAGTCAGCGTCTTGCGAGCCGCTGATACCTCCCGCCTGTGACGAATACCAGAAGGCCGGCGCGTGCTCCCGAGCATACGCCGGCCTTTTCTCATGCCGGCCCTACGCTGGCTCGTTCGTTGCAAATCTGCGACCCACGCTCCCCCCGATAGCACCCTCATGACAGTCACGCGGTCTTCGTCAGCCGTGGCCGTCAACGAGAACGTGGGTTACAAGACGCACAATGAATCGCAAACCGAAGACGACAACCGTCAAGGACGACGGCCGCGAGGCAGCGCGACGCGCCGAGCAATTCAAGCGCGTGCGCGATGCGCATCAGACGGAGCTGGCCGAGGACTACGTCGAGCTCATCGCCGATCTCATCGAAGAGAAGGGCGAAGCACGCCTTGTCGATCTGGCGGAGCGGCTCGGCGTCACCAAGGCGACGGTGAACAACACCATCCAGCGTCTACAGCGCGATGGCTTCGTCACCAGCGAGCCGTATCGTGCCATTTTTCTCACCGACAAGGGACGCAAGGTTGCAGCCGCCTCGCGCGAGCGTCACCTCATCGTGCGCGATTTGCTCGTTTCGCTCGGCGTCGACGCCGAGACGGCGGACGCCGATGCCGAGGGCATCGAGCACCATGTCAGCAAAACGACACTCGAAGCGATGCGCAAGCACCTCGCTAAACCGCGGCGTCCCCGCGGATAAGCACGCCCGTCTGGCGCTTAACTACGTCAGATCGGTTATGCGCGTCGCCCCGCCACTTAAGATACGTTCGTACGCGATTGCGCATGAATTGACGCGGCGGCAGGGCGGTTTTTTCCTGCCCGCCAGCGTTCAGGCTCGATAGTATCCGAGCGGGGAAGCTGAGACAGGAGCTGGTCGTATGGGCATCGCCCGCGGAGCCATCGCACTACTGGCGCAAGAGGCGGCGCGGCGGCCGTTTACTGGCAAGCTGGCAACTCTCGGCCGCCAGCGCATACATGCCTCGAGCGAGGAGGCGACGCGGCAGATGCAAAGGTTCGGCATCGTACCCCGCCGGACCCTTACCGACCCCGTTGATGACGTGTCGTTATTCGAGGCGCTCGGTTTCGACACGGTGCACAGCTACGACTACAGCGATTACGAGGCCGCCACCTACCTGCTGGACCTCAACAGCGGTGTTGTTCCCGACGGCGCCACCGGCGCGTACGATGTCGTCTTCGACAGCGGGACGATCGAGCACGTATTTCATGTCCCCAACTCGCTCAAAACGATTGTGGAGATGACCAAGGTCGGGGGCCGAATAATCCTGCTCTCCCCCTCGTCGAACCACTTGGACCACGGCTTCTATATGTTTTCGCCGACGCTCTTTTGCGACTACTTCGCGACCAACAAGCTGGAAGTCGAGACGAGCTATCTGGTGCGCTACTCACCCGATCCAGGCGCCGCGTGGAAAGTCTACCGGTACCACCCTCGCGAGTGGGACACCTTGCAGATCGGCGGCCTCGACGGCAGGCCCTACCTCAATTTCATGGTCGCGAAGAAGACGGAGCACTCGACCAGCGGGGTCATTCCGCAGCAGAACTTCTACGCCTCGACGTCGGCCCAATACGGCGGATCTCGCCTCGCAGACGATGCCGCCGCGCAGGCTGCAGATGTCGCTGACGCCGCGAGCTCGGGAGGCGCGGGAATGCGGCAGGCGGCGCGCGAGGCCCTCGGGCGTGTGCCCGGTGCATTGGCACTCGCACAGAAAATCGTGCGCCAGGCTCGCAAGGCGCTCCTGAACAAGCCGCTCGTGGGCCGGTTCTGATTGCAAGCGCGCTTACTTGCTGATCGGGGCGTAGAAGACGCTGTCGATCTCGACGATGTCGTCGTCGAATAGGCGGCGGACCTCGACCATCGTGCGGGGCGGATACGGCGGCTTGCCCCAAAGCTCCTCCTGTACCTTGTCCACCATCGGCGCAAAACGCTTCAAGTCACTGACGTACACGGTGAGCCGCACACAATCCTGCAAACTCGCGCGCTCGGATTGCGCGATCAGTTTGAGATTGAGGAACGCGCGAAGGATGCGGGCTTGAGGATCCTGCACCAATGCGTTGGTGGCGGGATCGACACCCTGCATGCCGGCGACGAAGACGAAGTCTCCGGCCCTGGCGCCCAAACTCCAGGTGCCTTCCGCTTTGATGGCGCCAGGCGGGCTTAGCGTCTTCACACGGGTCGGCGGCGGCGACTGCGCAAGGCTCAGGCTAGAGGCCATGGCTACTGCCACCGCGCTCGAGGGGAACAAGCCGCCGCAAGATTAGGCCCTCCGTTTTGAGCAAGGTAGCCGCGGATTTCTTAAAATCCGTGCGTATCGATATCAAAATATTGTCTGAGCCAGCCCAGCAGCGCACGGTCAGGGGCGATTTGCTGATCGCGTCGCGATGAGCCGATGCTTGCCTTCCGTGCAAGATCCCAACGAGGGCCAAAATGGCGAGCGAGGTATTAGGCACGGGGCGGACTTGGCGCGCGCTCGCCGCGTGCAGCATTGCCGCTGTCCTGGCTCTCGCTGCGGTCTGGCATGCGCCGCGCGCCCGAGCGCAAGAGGCCATCGCCAAATTCGATCCGGCGGTCCGGCCCGAGTACCGCGAACCCGTGACACTCGCGAGCAAGGACGGCGTCCTAGAAGTCACCCTCACCGCGCATCAAGGGCACGCCAGTCTCGACACGGTGGCCAAGCCGGTCGAGAACATGCTCGTCTTCGGATACAAGCTGATCCGCGGCACGCCTTCAGATGGACAGACGTCGGGAGACAATTTGTATCCGGCGCCGACGCTGCAGGTCTTTCCCGGCGAGACGCTGATCGTCCACTTCGAGAATGCGCTTAGCGGGCTGACGATCCGCGACTTCTTCGATCCGCGATATATCGCGAAGGGTGAGGAGGTGCCGCTCTATCCCGAGCAGCTGACCGCGTCGCCACTCAACCTGCACGTCCACGGGCTGCATGTGAGCCCGAAGGGAAATTCCGACAACGTGATGCTTCACATCCCCGCCGGGATGTCGAACACCTACACCTATCGCATTCCCAAAAACATGCCGCAGGGCGCCTACTGGTACCACAGCCACCTGCATGGGCTCACCACACCGCACGTGTACTACGGGCTGGCAGGGCTGCTCGCCATCGGCCGCACCGACGGCAATCTTCCGCTGGTCACCAAGCACGACATTCCCATCCGTAACATGGTGCTGCAGTACAACGCGGTGTTCGATCGGGCGGGAGGTCTGGCGCAAATCAACAATCCCAACTGGCCGCAATGGGTCAGCACGAAGACACCGCCGGAAGGCGACGAGCTGGCCAAGGGCACGTACCGGCCACTGCTCGCGCCGGTGAATTTCGCACAATCGAAAAAGGGAACGACAGTATGCGACCGTCTGGTTCTCGGGTCCGCTGTCGATCGAGAACTTCCGCGGACGCTTCGAGTTCATCCCGACCAATCTGCAGCGCTTTGGCGCCAAGCCCGGCGGTCCAAGCGGCGACGTCGAGGCCGACCTTTTGCTCCCCGACTACAAGCGCGACGTGCAGTTCACGGTGAACGGGCTGTTCCAGCCGGTCATCAAAAGCAAGGCGGGGCAGACCGAGATCTGGGTGCTCGCGAACGTCAGCGACATCGCCTACATGAGCGTGCAGCTCACCGAGACGGCGACCGGCGCGCATCCCAAGATCGCCATCGTCGGCCAGGACGGCAATCCCAGCCCCGCGGTTCACTATCCCGTTTTCGAAGACGGCACGCGGCTCGTAATACCGCCCGCCACGCGCTACGCGATCGCGGTGACGCTGCCGGAGAGCGGCGACCTCGTGCTCGAGATGCCGCCGATGGGGAGCGGCGCGCGGACGCTCAGCTCGCCGGGCGTTCTCTACGAGAATGACGGGACCGAGAACCCGCCGGCAACGCTCGGCACGTTGAGCGTGCGTGCCCTCGGCCATCAGCTATTTCGACGGTTTCTTCGTGTTCCCGACGCAGGTACTGGCGCGAGCGGTGCCGTCGGCGGGCCGCGGCGCCTCCGTAGCGTTCGCCGAGGGCCAGAAGCTCGACGCCTACGCGACGTTCGACGAGCTTTCGAAGCTGACGCCCGAAGTCACGCGCCAGCTCAAGATAACCGGCGGGTTCCTGAACGATCTGGCAAGCGCATCCGATCCCAAGGCGTTCGTCTACGCCTTCGACGGAACGGCTTTTCCCAACGTGCCGCTCCTACAGCCGCGGCTCAACTCCGTGGAGGAATGGACCTTCATCAACGACAACAATGATGAGCATCCGATCCACGTGCACGTGAACGACTTCCAAGTGACGAGCTACTTCGATCCGACGACCGGCCTCAAAACCGGAGCGGAGATGTGGGAAGTCGACAATGCCAACGTACCGGCGCCTACCTTGGGATCGGGGGAATCGACCATCCAGTCTGGAAGTCTGTCGATACGCACCAAGTTCGAGGACTACACCGGTCTCTTCGTGATGCACTGCCATCGCCTCAACCACGAAGACAACGGGCTGATGACTTTGGTCAATGTGATCCCGGAAGTCTCGACCTACGCCGTGGCGGTGCAAGGGTCGCCGGGCCGTGCAGCCGAGGTCAACGTTTACGACGGCAACGGCGACCGGCTCATCACTACGGTTACGCCCTTCCCTGGGTTCGAAGGTGCGCCGAGCGTGGCCATGGGCGACATCAACGACGACAACGTCCTCGATCTTATCGTCGGTGCCGGCGAGGGCTACGCTCCCTTGGTCGTCGCCTACTCGGGCAAAGCGATAGGCGGCAAGGCCGCGTTCGAAACGCAAATCGCACGGTTTGTGGCATTCGATGCGAGCGCGCGCGGCGGAGTCGAGCGTGACAGCCGCGCAGATCGACGGGACGACGGCAGACAATATCATTGTCGGGTCCGGCCCCGGCATACCGAGCGAAGTGCGCGTGTTCGGCACGCAGCTGCCAGCTTCGCTCGACACGGCGCCGCCCCTCTTCTCGACCTTTACTCCTTACGCGAATGACAGCTCGGGCGTCAGTGTCGCCTCCGGATTTGTCGACTTTGCCACCGGCCGCTACAGCATCATCACGGCGCCCGGTCCCGGCACCCCAACGCAGGTGAAGGTCTTCACCCTATCGCTGATGAAGCCGCTCAACGCGCGGCCAGTCGACGTCGCGGCAAAGAACCAATGTCCCGGTCCCAAAGAGGCGGCGGTAACCGCCGCGTTCATGCCGTTCGGCATCGGCTACAGCGGCGGCGTCTCTCTCGCCACCGGCTGGGTCACCGGTTCATTGGGCGGCGCCGAGGCGATCATCGTCGGCCAACTCAGCGGCCCCGGAACGGTGAAGGTCTACTCGAGCGGCTCTGCGCTCCAGGGCGGCCCGAGAGTTTATTTGCAAAGCGCCGCGGTGCACACACCCGTTCCCATCTTCACCGACATCGCGCAATTCAAGCCGTTCGATCAGGCGTCCGGGGTACGCGTCGCCACGACCAGCACGACGGTCGGCGCCGACCTCCTCCTCAGCGGCGCGTCGCAAACAGACCGAACCGTAAGGGTTCGTAAATACCAGCTCGTCAAGCCAACGGCAGAAGCTGACACGCTTGTCGCCAAGCAGATCAACGAGGTTGGCACCATCACGGGTGCATTTCCGGGCGTCCTAGGCGGTGATTGAGCAATGAGCGTCGAGCCCACCACGCTTCTCCTCTGTGCGCGCATTCGTCCCGGATGCGAGGCGCAGTTCGCCGAGTGGCAAGGGCGCTGGCAAAGCGCGCTGCTCGCTGCGGCCGACGCGACCAGTGTCGAGCTCTGGCCGTCCGCCCCGCCGGATCAGTTGGAAGCGGTCGCGCTGGCTCGCTTCGCCTCGGTCGATGCCTTGCGGCAGTGGCGCCGCGGCGAGGCCAATCGCAACCTCGTCGCCGAAGTCGCGCCGCTGGTCGAAGGCGGCCTAGTCATGCAGTTGGTGGGACAGGCCGCCGTCGACTACTCGGTTGCGCACGGGGTGACCATGGTCATCGTCACCGAAATCAAGCCCGGCAAGGAAGCGGCATACCGGGCATGGGCCGATCGCATTCAAAAATTGCAGGCGACCTTTACCGGATACCTGGGCTCGTTCGTGCAACCGCCGCAGCGGGGCGAGACCGGCTGGACGACGGTGTTGCGTTTCGACTCAGCGCCGAACCTCGAGCGCTGGCTGAAATCCGACGCGCGCGCCGCAATGGTGAAGGACAGCGAGGATCTCGTCGCGGGGTTCCACGCTCAGCGGGTGGATACGTCTTTCCCGGGATGGGTCCCGAACGATCCCGCAACCGGCGCCTCGCCCTCCATGTGGAAGACGGCGTGCCTTGTGCTGCTCACACTATTCCCCGTCGTCATGCTGGAGCTTCGCTTCCTCAATCCGCACATCGAAGCCTTCAATCCCGCCGTCCGCACGTTTATCGGCAATGCGATCAGCGTCGGTCTGACCACGTGGCCGCTGATGCCGCTGGCCATCCTCGGTTTCCACGCCTGGCTTTTTCCCGAGGGCTACCCGCGTTGGGTCGCGTGGGCCATGCCTGTCGTCCTGGTGCTCGCGTACCTACTGGAAATCGCTTTTTTTTGGCACTTGCTGCTTTAGTCGACGCTCATTTCCGAGACGGAAACTCTCGGTCGCTACTGGATATGCGATGAATACGCATCGTCGATCGAAACGGCCTCCAGAGAGGCGACGGTCATGAACTTGAATACCGTCACCGAGGTCAAGCATCCGCTACTGGCCGAGGACATCACGGAGTGGCGCGACGGATACGCGTGGCTGGCCGGCGGCACTTGGCTCTTCTCCGCGCCGCAGACCGGCACCGACACCCTGATTGATCTTCAATCGCTCCAATGGCCGGCGCTGCAAGTTTCGGCGGACGGGCTTGAGATCGCTGCCACCTGCACGCTGGCGGAACTTGCGCGCTTTGAGGCGCCGGCGGCGTGGAAATCGGTGCCGCTGTTCAAGCTCTGCTGCGACTCGCTGCTGGCCTCGTTCAAAATCTGGAATGCCGCAACCGTGGGCGGCAACATCTGCATGTCACTGCCGGCCGGATCGATGATCTCGCTGACCGCATCGCTGGAAGGCACCTATACGCTGTGGCCGCGAGACGGCGAGCCGCGCAAGGTTGCAGCCGTCGACTTCGTCACCGGCAACCACGCCAACGTCCTCGAGCGCGGAGAGCTGCTGCGTTCCATCCATCTTCCTGCCAGGGCGCTCGCCAAGCGTTTCGCCTTTCGCCGCGCCTCGCTGACCCATTTGGGACGCTCGGCCATCATCGTCATCGGCACCCAGAGCCCCGGCGGCGGCGATCTCCTCCTCACCGTCACGGCAGCGACCATAAGGCCGTTCCAACTGCGCTTCGAGCACATGCCTGATGCTCGGACGCTGCGCGAGGCGATATTCTCCACCATCCCCGAGGTGGACTACTTCGACGACGTGCACGGCTCGGCCTTATACAAGCGTCACCTCACCTACTATTTCGCCGAGGAGATACGCGCCGAGTTCATCGACGGAGAGCGGACGTGAAGCTCTCCATCAATGGAAGAAGCATCTCCGCTCAGCCGACTCCCGGGCAATGCCTGCGCACCTTCCTGCGCGAGCAAGGGTGTCTCGGCGTCAAGAAGGGCTGCGACGCGGGAGACTGCGGCGCCTGCACCGTCTGGCTCGACGGCACGCCGTTCCACAGTTGCCTGGTGCCGGCGTTTCGCGCTGCCGGGCACGAAATCACGACGATCGAGGGGCTGGCGAAGGACGGCCAACTGCATCCCATGCAGCAGGCGTTTGTCGATGCGCAGGCGTTTCAGTGCGGCTTCTGCACCGCCGGCATGATCATGACCGCCGCAACCTTCGACGAGGCCGCACGCCGCGACCTGCCGCGCATGCTGAAGGGCAATCTCTGCCGCTGCACGGGCTATCAGAGCATCGTCGACGCCCTCGACGGCATCAAGTCGGTCGAGGAAGACGTTGCGGGCCAGACCTGCGGAGCCAGCCTCAGCACGCCATTCGCCGAGGCGATCGTGACGGGCCAGGCGCGTTACACGCTCGACGTCCCGCCGATGGCGGGCATGTTGCATCTCAAAGTGCTGCGTTCCCCGCATCCGCATGCGCGCATCACATCCATCCAGCGCGATAAGGCGGCGGCGGTGCCGGGTGTCGTCGCCATCTATACTTGGGAGGACGTGCCGCGCCGGCTGTACAGCACGGCAACCCACGAAGATCATCTTGTCGATCCCGACGATACCTACATCCTCGACAATGTCGTCCGCTTCGTAGGTCAGAGGGTCGCCGCCGTGGTGGCCGAGACCGAGGCTGCGGCGGACAAGGCGTGCCGGCTGCTCGAGGTCGAATACGAGTTGCTTCCCGCCGTGTTCGATGCGGAAGCCGCGATGGAGCCCGGTGCGCCCGTCCTGCACGACAGAAGCATCGCCTTTCACGACAACATCTACGTCGACATTCACGGCGAGCTCGGCAGCGTCGCGCAAGGCTTCCGGGAGGCCGACGCGATCCACGAGCGGACGTATTCGACCTCGCGCGTGCAGCACGTGCATCTGGAGACGCACGGATGCCTCGCCTGGCGAGGCGACGATCGCCGCCTGCACGTGCGCACGAGCTCGCAGGCGCCGTTCATCACCAAGCAGAAGCTCTGCTACTTGTTCGGGCTGTTCGATCGGGACGTGCACGTCTTCACCGAGCGCATCGGCGGTGGCTTCGGCGGCAAGCAGGAGATGATCTGCGAAGACCTGTGCGTGCTCGCCACGTTGCGGACCGGCCGGCCGGTCATGTGGGAGTTCACGCGCGAGGAGCAGTTCATCGGCGCCACCACGCGTCACCCGATGAAGACGCACGTAAAGCTCGGCGCCAAGCGCGACGGCACGCTGACGGCGATCGAGGTGCGCGTCGTATCCAATACCGGCGCCTATGGGGGACACGGCGGCGAGACGCTTGCGGCCGCGCTCGGCAGCCCGATCGCCGCCTACCGCTGCCTCAACAAGAAGGCCGATGGCTATGCGGTCTACACCAACATGGTGCCGGCCGGCGGGTTTCGCGGCTATGGCGCATCGCAGACGACCTTCGCCATCGAATGCGCCCTCGATGATCTTGCCAGGATGCTGGGGGTGAGCCCCTTCGAGATCAGGCGCCGGAACAAGATCCACCATACCGACCGCATCGAATCGATCTGGAGAGATCCGACCGATGTGGTGATGGGAAGCTACGGGATCGATGAGTGTCTCGATCACGTCGAGCAGGCGCTGGCGAGCGGCCGCGGCCTTCCAAAGCCGGCGGGCGAGGACTGGCTGGAGGGCAGCGGCGTCGCGCTATCCATGCTCGAATCCGGGCCACCCACGGAGCACAGATCCGGTGCCGAGTTACGGCTGTTGGCCGACGGCAGCTACCATTTGGCCGTCGGCTCGACCGAGATGGGCAATGGCTCGACCACCTCGCATCGCCAGCTCGCCGCGTCGGTGCTCGGCACCCGGGTGAGCCGCATTGCCATCGTCAACGGCGATACCGATCGCACGCCCTACGACACCGGCACCTTCGCCAGCACCGGGACCGTCGTGGCGGGCGCTGCCGTCGAGAAAACCGCAGCGGCGATGCGCGATGTCCTTATCGACTTCGCGAGCCGCGAGTTTGGCTGCGAGCCGGCCGACTGCCGTCTGCAAGATGACTCCATCATTTGCGCCAACCGGAAGATTCCGCTCGCCGAGTTGCACGCCGCCGGCGCTAAAGTGGGTGACCGGTTCGAGGTTCGACGCAAGGCGTATCTGTCGCCGCGCTCGGTCGGATTCAATGTCCAAGGCATTCGCCTGGCCGTGCACCGCGTCACAGGTGAGATCAGGATCCTGCAGAGCGTGCACGCGGCCGATATCGGCCGCTTGATCAATCCCATGCAATGCCGCGGGCAGATCGACGGAGCGATTGCCATGGGCATCGGGTGGGCGCTCTACGAGAAGATGGTCTACGACGCCAACGGGGCGATGGTGAACCCGGCGCTGCGCGACTATCGCATTCCCGCATTCGCCGACCTGCCGCGCAGCGAAGTTCATTTCGCCGACACGTACGACAGCGTGGGTCCGCTGGGAGCGAAGGCGCAGGGCGAGTGCGCGATCAATGCGGTGGCACCCGCGATCGCCAACGCCCTCGCCAACGCCACCGGCGTTCGGTTTGCCGATCTCCCACTGACGCCCGACCGCATCTTCGAGCGGCTCGGCTTCCGGCACGGACCGCCGCCGAAAGGCTACGACTGAAGGATCGCGGCGGACGCCGGCCAGCCATCAGAAGCGATAGTTGATGCCGATCTTGCCGGTATGCAGCTCGATCTCGTTCGAGGCGTTGCGGCCATTGACCGTGTCGGATGCTGCCGGGAATCGGCTGTCCAAAGACCGGTGTCATAGTCGGCGGCCGGGGCGGGGGCCGCGGTGTTTCCGTGTAGCCAGTGATCGGCCGCCAGTTGATCGTCCCGCCGGACGTTAGCCCCAGGAAACAGGAAGTTCTCGGCGCCAAAGCTGCGCGTATTGATACTCGCCCTTCAGCGACCAGTGGTTGGTCAGCGCATATTCCACACCGCCGCCGAGCCGTCCATCCCATCCGGGAAGACGACGGCAGATTCCTTGAAGAACTCAAGCAGTCGAGCTTCCGGCGGGCGCGGCGCGGAGAACGACGTGCTTAGCCTGTCCGACCTTGTACTGAGTGCGTACTTGCGTTTCGTCGAGAAACGCGACGCCGCCGGTGCCGTAGACGAGATAGCGATCGAAGGCGTAGCCCAGGCGTCCGCGCAGGGTCGCCATCCAGTCGAACGTCGTAGTCCGTGTCGGCCTGCAGCCAGCCCGCTCGGCGAGATAGGGCTCTCGCTGGTCGCCAGTGCTTCTGGTCCCGTGATAGCTTCGACCACGAGAAATCGCCTTCGACGCCGACGACGAAGCGGTTGCCGAACTGATAGTTGACGCCGGCCTGGAAGCCGCTGCAGCTGCTCGTCAAGGTCGATGTGCGCGGATTCCGTCGCCGCGACGGCACCTGGGTGACCGTCCGCCGCCGTCGTGTCGCCGTCGGATGCTGGCGAAGCCATAACCGATATGGCCGCCGAAATAGAGGCCGGTCCAGTTGCTGCCCGGCGTTCCCTCGGCGGCGCGGCCGAGCGTCAGGTCAGGCACCGACGGGAAAGCATCCTCGCCGAGCGTCCTCGTCAGTCCCACGCGGACCGTGCGCCCCGGCGACGGAATGCCGACCGAACGAGAGGGCGCCGAAATAGTATTCGTCGGTGATGTTCTCGACGCTGAAATTGGCCGTCACGTCCTCCGTGAAGGCGTAGCTGCCGAACACGTCGAAGATCTGATACTTCGGCCAAGTCACGTCGATGCCGACGCGGGCGGCGTTGGCCGTCGTCCAGGTGCTTCCCGCCCTGATACCTGCAAAATGCGTGCGGGCACCGAGCGTCAGCTTTTCGTCGAAGGCGCGCATGCCGACTGTGAAACTGCCGGCGTATTCGGGCGGAACGTAATTCGAAACGTAGTCCGAAGCCGTCGGCGACGCCGAGCCGCCGAGCACGGTGCCCATCTTGGGCGGCGCGCACGTGTTGCTCGTCGGGCAGTACTCGATCTTCGTGTATTTCGTGAACGCGCCCTCGAAGAAGAACGTGCGCGCGTCGTATCCTCCCGACAACTCGAACCCACGGTACGTCGCGCTATCCAGGTTCGCCCAGTGGTAAACGTTGCCTTGCTGCCCAGGCTGCCGCGGGCGAAGCGCGCGGATGATGTAATCTTCGTAGTCGTTGTCGAAGTAGGACGCCTTGAAGCGAAGCTTGTCGCCATTCGTCACGACATCGTTGCGCAGGATGTTGAGACCGACCTCCTTGTTGGTGGCAAGCTCCGGGCGCAGGTGCGGGTTGTTCACGAGCAAGCCCTGATAGTGCCAGTGCGACTCGCGCAGGCTCGGCGGGCGGTAGCCCTCGGCGTATTGGCCGTAGAGCTGAATACCATCCAGCGGCTCAAGCACGATGCTCGCATTGGGGCTTGCACGGCTGCCGGAACTTTCGGGAAACTTCGCGAGGTATCCTTCGCCTTCCGAAGTGTAGTGATCGAAGCGCAAGCCGCCTGAAAGGGTCAGCCAATCCGTCGGCTTGAGGCTGGCGTTACTGTAGGCGCTGGTCATCAGCCGGACGGCGGACGGCCCGAATGTCTCCCAACCGTTCGATCCGGTTGCGGTAGACGCAAATTGTTCGGCGGTGGCGTGCTCGCGCACGAACTCGAGGCCGTTGTCGAAGGTGACTTCCCCGAGGGCCGTCGTCACAACTGAAGTGTTGCCGATGTCGCCACCGACGGTACGCGTTCCGTAAGGTTGCTCCACCGTGGCGAGAAAGCGATCGCTGACGAGGTCGCTCATCCACAGGTTGGCGCGGAAGTTGACCAGCGGATTGTCCGTCGGGGTGTAGCGGTACTTCGCCGTGTAGGTGTCGACGCGAATGTTTGTCGGATCGTACTGTGCAAGCGGCGTGATGCCGGTGGTCAGAAAGAGGTCGCTAACCTGACCGCTCTCCGAGCCATAATAAAGGTAGCTCAACTCCAGTGACTGCTCGTCGCCCTTCACCTTGCCCTTGGCGAGGAAGGATTCGGTATCTTCCGATGTGTTGAACACCTCGCTGCCCGGCTTTACCTGGGCACTGTTGAATCCGAGCAGACCTACACTCAGTCCATCCGGCACCTTCGTGCCGGCGAAGTAGTTGCCCTGCTGACGCTTCGAATAGGCGACGATGCCTTCGTAGTTGTCCTGCACGACGGCCGTGGCGAAGCTGCCGGAGAACGTATCCCCGTAGAATGAGGGCCGGTCGGCGCTCGCCGTTGTACCCTCATCGCGCGGAGTGACGCCGTTGCTGCCAAAGGTGGTCTTCACGCGCGAGCCTTTGGTCTCGCCGTCCTTGACGATGTCGTGTGCATCCAACGTGCGGAAGTTGACGCTGCCGCCGATGCCGCCGACGCCGACGCCATCGCTCGGACCCTTCGATATATCGATGCCGCCGACCATGTCCGGATCAACGTACGTCTCGTCTCGATTGCCTATGTAGCCGCGGTACGTGCTGGTGTTCTGTCGCGCGCCGTCGATCGTCGTGTTGACGCGGCCCATACCCTGCAGGCCGCGGATGTTCGGGTTGATTGAAGTGCCGACGCGGTTGCCCGCGTTGATCACGCCGGGGGTATTGATAAACACGTCGCCGGGCGAAATCGGCGGTACCCGATCGATCACTTCGCGCGAGATGTAGCTCGTCGAGCCCGGCGTCTGATACGGCGTGTCCGCTGACGCCTCTCCGCCCCCCGACACATCGATCGTATCGAGCGCGATGGCGCCATCGACCGTGGCTGCGGCCGCGTTGCCGACGACGCCGGGACCGGCAACCGTCACCGTATTGCCGTTGGTGAAGCTATAGGTGAGCCCGGTTCCCGCGAGAAAGGCGGCCAGAGCCTCTGCCGCCGTGAGGGATCCGGAGACGGCCTTGCCGCGCAGCGCGGGCGCCACGGAGCCATTCACGACAACCGAGAGGCCGGCGATCCCGCCGATCGCGTTGAGGCCCTGCGTCACCGATTGGGCTGCAATATTGAAATTGAAGCGCTTCGCTTGCGCGGCGTCCTGCGCGTGGACCTCGACCGCGGGCAGACCGGTCGCCGCACAAACGGCCGCCGCAAGCACTAGCGCGGCGCATCGCGCCCGCGTGTACGCACACATGATACTCAACCCCACTCGTGAACCCCAGGCTATGCCGCGGCATGCGCTGCAAAGCCTCTGATTGATTCACGGATGAGCGGGCCGGCCACCCTCACCCTCGACGAAGATTATTTTCGAAGCGACGCAGCCGGCGCCTTACTGCGTAAGGATCACCAGCCGGCCGCCGACCGAGCGCATGGAGAAGCCGACCGACGATTGCAGCGAGCGTAGCGCCGCCTCCGGGTCATCGAGCGACAGGCTTCCCGAAACAACCCAGTCGGCGAGCTTGTCGCTGGTGATGATCACGCGGCCCGGCCGGTAACGGGCCACCTCGGCGACGACGTCGGCAAGGCGCGCCTCGTTGAAAATCAGACGCCCTTCGCGCCAGGCGAGGACGGAATCGAGATCGGCCTTCGATACGGGACCGATATCGCGGTCGGAAAATCGCACCTGCTCGCCCGGGATCAAGGGACGCCATGTTGCGTCCCGGCCTCTACTTCCACCCTTCCCTGCGCCAGGGTGACGACGGCGCCGCCCTTGTCGAGGCGCACATCGAACTGTGTCCCAAGCACGCGAACCTCGCCATCGGCGGCGTCGACCGTAAACGGCGCGCCGGTCGTCGCGACCGAGAAGAAGGCGGTGCCGCGCAGTAGCTTCACCCGCCGTTCGCCGGTAGTGAAGTCCACATCAAGCGCGCTGTCGGCGTCGAGCAGGACCGTCGAAGTATCGGGAAGCGCGACAAGGCGCCGTTCGCCGCGGGCCGCCACGTAGTCGGCGGTGAGATCCTGAAAAAAATTTGGGCTCTCCAGCCAGAGCGTGGCGCCCACTAAAGCGAGCACCGCGCTTAGTGAGCCGGCCGTCCGACGCAGCGCCTTGCGGCGCTTGCCGCGATCCATGGCCTCCAGGTAGGCAGCGAGCTTGGACGCCTCCTCCTCCGCAACGCGCGCCCCGGGCTCGCCCGCCGCCGACCATAGCCCTTCGGCGCGGCGCCATGCAGCGCGATTGCCGGGCGAGGCGGCGAGCCATTTTTCGAAGGCTTCACGTTCAGCCGCCGTCGGATTTCCGCGCAGCCTGGTGAACCAAGCAACCGCCAACTCGTCTGGGGCGCTTGAGGGACGTTCGTAATCCATGTGCCGTTAGTCTCTTCGAACGCGCACAGTCCGTCGTGGCGCTATAGCATGCATTGCGAAGGCGATAGCAACATCGTCGGCGGGACGCTCAAGCGTTTTCGACGGCAGCGCGGATAGCAACGAGCGCCCGGGCGATGTCGCGCTCGACACTGCTGGTGCTCAAACCCAATGCGCCACCGATCTCTGCATAGGAGCGGCCATGCACGCGGTTGAGCAGGAAGATGTGGCGCGTGCGTTCGGGCAGGGTGCGGATCACCTCATCGACATGGCGCAGCCCATCGCGGGCTTCGAGGACGGCGTAGGGGCATGGAAAACCTGTGGCACGCTGCTCGGGTACCGTTCCGGCGACGAAGTCGGCCCGCGTACGCTCGGCGCGGATATGATCGATCGCCGCGTTGCGGACACTGCGTGCGAGATAGGCGGCATCGCAGCCCTCAAGCTCTCTCCCACGGCCCCACAGCCGCAAGAAGACATCATGGACGAGATCGGCCGCAGCGGCGGAGTCTCCGATCATGCGCGCGACCCTGCGCCGGAGGCGAACGCTCTCCGACAAATATAGCGCCGTGACATCGGTATGATTGGCCATCGAGTTATAACCTGCGCGGGGTCGTGCTGCCCCTTCGCCTGCCTAACAGGCCGCAAAATAGCTGTGCAATATCAGTGTTTTGTAGTCATTCTAAACTCTCGCGGTCAAGATTTAGCAGGGCGACTTTTTTGCGCGCGATTCCATGAGCTTGGGGGTGCCGACTGCTTTCGGTTCGGTGCTCTAGCGGTCAACAACATTCACGTCGGCGTTGCCGTGACGCAACACGACGCGGATGCGTCCGGGCTCGTGGCGGCCGGTCGACTAAGTCGAAAAATTGATTTGAATTGGTGCGGGGTGAATTCCGCCAAAACGCCGCACGGGTCCGCTGGGGAACGGCCGGGACGCTGAGCGCATCGCGGATGCCAGTTCGCGCTCCAATGAGCACGAGTTGAGCAAATCCCCGCGGCCGTTGGCGACCGCTATCGCCTTCATCTATCATTGTCGCTACTCGGCGGGCCCAGGTCGCAGCGCCAACACTTTCGCGGTAGCATTCGGCTCGAGCGAACCTCCGTGCCGCTGCAGATTGCCGACGTCGCGCCAACCGAGGTCTTTCGGGAGCCCAGCCTTTTCAGGAGTTAGCAATGCGGCTACCCGCGACCCCCATCACGCCCACCGTCGTCTTCGATCTCGACGGCACGCTGGTGCACACGGTGCCGGACATTGCCGCCGCTCTCGACATCGCGCTGGCCCCTTACAACGTGGCGCCGACGAGTATCGGCGAAGCCGCCAGCATGATGGGCGATGGGTTGAGCCAGTTCTTCTGGCACGCACTCGTATCCAAAAGGCTCAACTTGCCGGCCCTCGAAGCTGATGCTGTACGCAAGCAGTTCATCGAAGCCTACGCTCAGTCGCCGGCCCAGCCTGCTCGCACGTGTATCCCGGCACACACGCGCTCCTTAAAGAGCTGCGCGAGCGCGGCGTAAAAACGGCCGTGTGCACAAACAAGATAGAGCCTATCGCCGTCGACATCCTCGAGCGTCTCGAATTGCGCGGCTATTTCGACGCCGTGGTCGGGTCGGGCGACGACCGGCCGATGAAACCCGATCCCCGACCCGTTTTCGACGCGGTGGCTCGCGCCGGCGGGCGCATCGAGCGCACCCTTCTGGTCGGCGACACAGGCGCCGACCATGGCGCGGCGATCGCGGCGCGTATTCCCCTGGTTCTACTCGACTATGGATACAGCCATTTGCCCATCAACGCGCTGACCTACGGCATCATCGTCGACAATCCGCTGAGCCTGCATGACGCGGTGATGGGCTTCGTGGGCGCGGAACAATTCTTAAGCGCCGATCAACCGCACCACTCGGTGGCATAGCACTTGGCAAGCCAACGTCCTCAGGCACCACTGACCTGAGCCCCGTAGTCGTGGCGTGTCTTCGTTTCCACCAAGTCCAGATCGCGCTCCACGTGGCGGCGGGATTCATCGCTGATTTGCCCATCGCGGAGCGCCTGATGAATTTGCCGCCGCTGCGCCTCGATGACTTCCAACTCCAATTCGTCAGCTAGGCGCGACGCATGAACCTCAGCCTTTGTACGCTCGAGCTCCCGCAATAGGACGCGATAGTGATGGCGCAAATTTTCAACGAGCTCGGCAGGGAGCTTTCGCTGATGCGCGAGCACAGTCGATGCTCTCCAGTGCAGCGTGGATGGCGCCCTGCCGCGCGAGCAGTTCGTTGGCCCTTTCCTCACGTCGTTCAACCACAATGTCCTTGTCGAATCCCAGCCGGCGAATGACCACCGGTAGCAGAAGGCCCTGGCCGACGAGCGTAACCACAATGACGATGAAGGTAATCGCGAGGATCAAGTCGCGCTCGGGAAACGGTGCGCCCGCTGAGGTGGTCAACGGAATGGCGAGTGCCGCCGCGAGCGAAACGACACCGCGGATGCCAGTGAACCCCAGCACAAAAGGCATTTGCCATTTTGGCGGAGGATCGCGCTTGGCGAGCGCCGGGCTAAGCCAGCGAGGCAGATAGGTCGCCGGATAGACCCACACGAAGCGCGCTACAATAATGATGACCAGCGTCAGCGCGGCTGCGGTAACTAGCTCGACAGAGCCGACCCCGTCGGCGCGCTCGAAGACCGTGCGCGCCTGCAATCCGCACAGCAGAAAGAGGAGACCCTCGACGATATACATCGACAAGTCCCATACGAAGATGCCCTGCAGCCGCGTTGCCGCCGAGATCAATAGTGGCCCGTTCCAGCTGACATAGAGTCCTGCTGCGACAGTCGCCAGCACGCCCGATCCGCCGACCTGCTCGGGCACCCAATAGGCAAGATAGGGCGTGAGGAGGGATAGGATGATCTCGGCGCGCGTGTCTTTGGTGACTTGGCGCAAGCGCAGCATGACCCAGCCGACGCCGATGCCAAATGCAATCTCTCCGACGAGGATCAGCGCAAAGCGGCCGCTTGCTTCGCTAAACGAGAAGGCCCCGGTGCTCACCGCGACCACGGCAAAACGATAAAGCACGAGCGCGGTCGCGTCGTTGGCCAGTCCTTCACCCTCGAGGATAACGCGCAGCCGCCGCGGTAAGCCGAGGCGGCGTGCAATAGCAAGCGGTGCCACCACGTCGGGGGGAGCCACAATGGCGCCGAGTACAAAACCGACTGCCCACGACCAGCCCAGAAGCCAATGAACGCCTGCAGCCACTGCGCACGTCGTGAATACCACGCACCCGATGGCGAGCAGAGCGATGGGGCGCAGATTGAAGCGGAACTCGCGCCAGCTCATCGACACGCCGGCCGAATAGATCACCGGCGGCAGGACGAGCAGAAGGACGAGCTCGGGTACGAGCTCGACACGCGGCAGACCAGGCACCGTTGCGAGGGCGGCGCCCGCAATCACGAGCAGGATCGACGGCGGCAGTCGCAGGCGGTTGGCCGCGACGCCCAGGGCGGCGATTGCTGCCAGTAAGAAGAACCCGATTTCAAGGTTTGCGATCATGGGTGGCACATTGCAAGATAGATCGTGGGGATCGACGCGACCTCGGCGTGAAGAAGCCCGGATCACCAAGGCTATCGAGCTGGATCGCGGCGATACGCTTAACGCTTACACAGAAGCGCAGCCATCCGTATATGCCGAAGGGACGGGCGTGCCAAAATTCCAGCTCTTCACCGGCATCCAAATTCAGCTACTGGTGAGCTTCACAAGCGGCTGGGAGTTTTGATGGTCTTCCCTTGCGCGCGGTGGCCGGCGCACGCACCTCGCTTGCTTCAGGCGACTTTCCTTCCGACCTTCGCAGCTCTCTATACGGGCAAGACGAGGGGTTTGCCCGCGGGGAACTGGGCGATAGTCGCCGCATCGACGTTTAGGTGCTGGGACACCATCGCGTGCGGGGTGTGCGTGATCCAGTCGGAGAGCGACACGTCGGCGAAGTGAGGGCTGCGGAACACCTCCAGATAGACGAGGTCGGCATCGCCGGTGTTGCGCAGGAAGTGACCGAGACCGCGATTGATGTAGCCGATGTCGCCCGGATTGAAATTCTGCGTCACAGCGTTGGGCCCGGTGTTGAACACGGTAGCCTCCGCCTTTCCTGCAATGACGTAGAGCCACTCGTCGGCGTTGGGGTGCCAGTGCATTTCGCGCATACCGCCGGGATGAATGGTCACTAGCGCCGCGGCGATCGTCTTAGAGATTTCGAAATTGGAGCTGTCGGCGATACGCACCTCGCCGCCGCGTGTCTTACGTACGGGGGGAAGGTCAGAAAGTTGGAACGAGCTGCGCAGCTTCGGGGCACCGGCATTCATTTGCGCCTGCTGCTGCTCGATCTCGATGGCCGCGGGCATGTTGCCCTGGAAGATGTACAGATCCTCCATCGGGATCTTGTCGAACGTTTGCGCAGGGACGCCGAAGTTCATGGCGAGGATGTGCGGCGGGGTATGAGCGAGCCATTCAGTTAGCAACAGCGTGCTGAACTCGGAGGCCTTGCCGTCGTCGAAGCAGATGATGAATTCGCAACCGTCGTCGCCGACGCCCTGCAACGAATGAGGTAGTCCCGCCGGAAAATACCAAAGGCCGCCTTTGGGCACGTCCTCGACATTGGCGGCGCCATTCTGATCGATCGTGGTGATGCGACAGTTGCCGGCAGTCACGTACGCCCATTCGGCGAACTGGTGCCAGTGCATTTCGCGGATGCCGCCTTTGGTAAGGCGCATGTTGACGCCGGCGATCTCCTCAGAAATTTGAAAGTCGGACTGCGTTACTTCCCGCGCCCAGCCACCGTTCTGTATGCGTCGCGGCGCGTTGTTGAACGTGGCCCAGAACATCGGAAGATTGCCAACGTCCGTCGGCGGCGGCGAAAACGCGCCGGGAAATTGGTCTGACAGCGCTGGATTATTCGGTCCGGGAACGGACGTGCTCCTGCCAGGTGCGTTGATCGCGCCCTGCGGCGGCTCATCCGGGTTGCCGAAGACGGCCGCGCTTGCGCTCGACGTGACGGCCACGGCACCGCCGACGGCCGCTACGGACAGTACGCTTCTGCGTGAGAGTGGTTTCATAGCTAGGCCCTTCTTCCCGCGATCTCTGCATCGACGGATTCCATAGCGCTCAAATCGCGTGGCGCGGCGTGCGCTCGAAGGTGTCGATGAATGTCTTATCGCCGCGATATCGAAAATGCCGAACATATTGCGACGCTCTAGATCAAAAGGTCGGCAAAAGACCGCTGGGATTGTTCGCGTAACGGCAACGGTGCATTTAGAAACTGTCTGGTTTTACCTCGAACATCGCCGGCTCAATCTGCTTGGTGTGGGAACCGGGTGCCCGCATGTTGAACAAACAGGGGTGATGACCATGAGCCGGGGAACGAGGTTGTTCTGCGCAACGATTTTCGCCACAGCCAGTTTCGCAGTAACGGCGGTGGCGGCGGATACCAAGCCCGTTACCAACATAGTATTGGTGCACGGGGCGTGGGTGGATGGTAGCGGCTGGAAGCCGGTCTACGACATCCTGACCAAGGATGGCTTCAAGGTCAGCGTCGTGCAGGAGCCGCTAACCTCGTTGGCCAATGATGCGGCCGCAACCAAGCGCATCCTTGACCTCCAGGACGGTCCGGCAATTCTCGTCGGCCACAGCTACGGCGGCTCTGTTATCACCGAGGCCGGCGTGCATCCGAAGGTCGTCGGCCTCGTCTATGTGGCCGCCCACGCGCCCGAAGTCGGCGAGGATGAAAGCGCACTCGGCAAGAAGACTCCTAGCGTTCTCGGCAAAACCACCGGCGCTATCAAGACGACGCCGGACGGCTTCACCTATCTGGATCCGGCCGAATTTCCAAAGTTGTTCGCGCCCGACCTGCCGCACACCGAGGCGCACTTCGCGGCGCATTCGCAGATATTGACCGCGGGTGAGGTGTTTGGCACGCCGCTCACGGCGGCCGCTTGGAAGACAAAGCCGAGCTGGGGCATCGTTGCCGGCGACGACCAGATCATCAATCCGGACTTGGAGCGCTGGTACTACGCGCGGGCCAAGAGCCACACCACCGTCATCCCGGGCGCCAGCCACTCAGTTTACGAGTCGCACCCCAAGGAGGTCGCTGCCGTCATCGAGCAAGCCGCGCATCATGCGTTGGCGGCCGGAGTTCCCGACGTGCGCGCCCAGGACTAATGGAAATGTAGCTACTCAGTCGCCGGAGCCACCGCGTCCAACGCCACGCTCATCGATTTGCGCTTTTGCGAGCAGTCCAACAGCTGAGGCGACATGGGGTTGCGGAGCGTTGCCCGTTAGGTTTCCCTTTAGAGGCCGCGAGGCAATGATACGGCTCAAGATCAAGTCCAGGGGAGCCGCTCTTCGGGCGGAGTTCGTCGGTTGACTATCCCAACCTCGCAAACCGGTCTGCCTCCCGTGTCGCAGGCGGTCGTCCAAGCGCTGACCAAAGCGGCAATCTTTATTGTCGCCACGATCAACCCCGGCCGCGCGAATTGCGAGAAGGTCCAGTCGCTTTGCGGCGATCTTCCGGGGCTGCTCCGGGCGGTCGGATTCCGCGACATCGAGGGCGACCTTTCCTGCGTCATGGGGATCGGCTCTGACGCTTGGGACCGGCTCTTCAGCCAGCCGCGCCCGGCGGAGCTGCATCCGTTCCGGGAGATCAAAGCGGGTGCCCGGCATGCCGTCGCCACGCCTGGCGATCTCCTCTTTCACATTCGTGCCAAGAGGATGGATCTCTGCTTTGAGCTGGCAACGCAGATCCTGTCGCGCATCGACAGTGCAGTGACGGTTGTCGACGAGGTGCACGGGTTTCGCTACTTCGACGACCGCGATCTCATCGGCTTCGTCGATGGGACGGAGAACCCAACGGCGCTGGCCGCGGATGAAGCCGCCTATATCGGGGCCGAAGACGCAGCGTTCGCCGGCGGCAGCTACGTCATCGTGCAGAAGTATCTTCACGACCTTGCAGGCTGGAACGCCATCTCCACCGAGGCGCAGGAGCGGATCATCGGCCGCCAGAAGCTGTCCGACATCGAGCTCGACGACGCGGTGAAGCCGACCTGCGCCCACAATGCGCTGACGACCATCGTCGAGGGCGGCAAGGAAGTAAAAATCATCCGCGATAACATGCCGTTCGGCCGTGCCGGGTCGCGGGAGTTCGGTACGTACTTCATCGGCTACGCCCGCTCGCCGCGTACGATCGAGCAGATGCTGGACAACATGTTCGTCGGGCGTCCGCCGGGAAACTACGATCGCTTGCTCGACTTCAGCTTCGCCCAGACGGGCAACCTGTTCTTCGTGCCGTCGGCAACCTTTTTAGAAAGCGTCGGCGACGATACTTCGCCAGCCGACGAGGTTCTACCCAGCACCGCGCCGCAGCAGTCGCCCGCGCCGGCAATGGCGCACGGTTCACTAGGCATCGGCTCGTTGAAAGGAGACCGCTCCAATGAATAACCTCCACCGCGAGCTTGCCCCGATCTCCGAGGCGGCGTGGTCGCAGATCGAAGCCGAAGCTTCGCGGACCTTGAAGCGCTATCTGGCCGCCCGACGCGTCGTCGACGTGCAGGGCCCGAGCGGGACGGATACCTCCGCCATCGGTACCGGTCACCTGCACACGATCGCTCCGCCGGGAGCGGGCATCCTCGCACGCCAGCGCGGCGTCAAACCGCTCGTCGAGCTTCGCGTCCCCTTCGACCTCGACCGCGAGCAGATCGACGACGTGGAGCGCGGTGCCAATGATTTCAGATTGGCAGCCAGTGAAGGACGCGGCGCGGCACTTGGCGTTCGCCGAGAACAAGGCGGTCTTCGAGGGCTATTCCGCCGCCGGCATCGGCGGCATCCGGGAAGGCACCAGCAATCCCTTGATGGCGCTGCCCGCTGAGATAACCGCGTACCCCGATGTCATCGCCGGTGCGCTCAATCAGTTGCGCCTCGTCGGCATCAACGGGCCCTATTCTGTGGTGCTGAGCGCCGATGCCTATCAAGCCTTGAGCGAGGCAAGCGACCACGGCTATCCGGTCCTCGAGCACATCAAGCGCATTGTCGACGGCGAACTGGTCTGGGCCCCCGGAATCACCGGCGCCTACGTGCTCACAACGCGCGGCGGCGATTTCGCCCTCTACATCGGCGAGGACGTATCGATCGGGTATTTGAGCCACGATGATAAGGCCGTGCGGCTCTACCTCGAGGAGACTTTCACCTTCCTGCTGCTGACGACCGAGGCGTCTGTCGCGCTGACGTCGAAAATCTGAGCAGCTTTGATTATCTCGCCAAAAGCTTTTTGAGTACGATCGCCTCGTTGTGCTCGACGTCCCGCGCGCCAAAGAGAAGCGTCACCGTGCCCTTGCGCGCCTGCGACCGCAGCTCGGCAAGATCGGATTCGTGGTCCTTCAGCTCGGCGCGGTACCGCGTCTGAAATTCCGTCCAGCGCTTGGGATCATGCCCGAACCAGCGGCGAAGCTCCGTCGAGGGAGCTACCTCTTTCATCCAGATATCAAGGGCCGCGCGTTCCTTGGAGACGCCGCGCGGCCATAGACGGTCAACAAGCACGCGAAAGCCGTCCGTCGGCTCCGCTGGTTCGTAGACCCTCTTGATCTGGATACGACCCATGCCGTTCTCATTCCCGTTACTCTGCGCCAACCGAGGCCCGCTCCAGTCGGTGCCACCGACAAGAGAGGCCATATCGACTTCAATTGTCGTTAAGCGGCTGCACCAAGGTCGAGACAAAACGACCCGAACGCCGACCTTGAAATGTTTTCCGTCCTTTGCGTTGTCCGAGACGGCTTGCCGAACAGATGTTTGAGCCCTACCTCCGACGTGTGAAGATGCTCGATACCCTGCTCGCTGAGGTCCGCGCGTGCCGTGCCTGCGCCCATGCTCTCCCGCTGGGCGCGCGACCTGTCGTCCAGATTTCGGCGACCGCCCGCATCCTGATTGCCAGCCAAGCTCCCGGGACAAAGGTGCACGAGAGCGGCATTCCATTCGCGGATGCTTCGGGCACGCGTCTGCGCGAATGGATGGGCGTGTCGGCAGACGAGTTCTACGACGAGAGCAGGGTTGCGATTTTGCCCATGGCTTTCTGTTACCCAGGGCGGCTGCCGGGCGGTGGCGACGCGCCGCCGCGCGCTGAGTGCGCTCCGCTGTGGCGAGAGCGGCTACTGAGGTCGATGCCCGCCTTGCGGCTGACCCTGCTCGTCGGCACCTATGCGCAAACCCATGCGTTGGGCCGGGGCAAGATGGCCGAACGAGTGAGAGATTTCCACAACCATCTGCCGAACATATTTCCGCTGCCACATCCTTCCTGGCGCTCGCGACATTGGGCGGCACGGAACCCCTGGTTCGACGAGGAGGTTCTTCCCGTGCTGCGTAGCGCGGTCCGGTCAGCGTTTGCGTGATGCCGACCGACCCTCAACCCATTTACACGATCGGCCACTCGACGCAGAGCATCGTCCAATTCGTCGAGCTGTTGAAAGTTGGTTCGGTTGGGATGGTCGTCGATATCCGCAAGACGCCGAGGTCACGAACCAATCCCCAGTTCAACTTCGATGTGCTGCCAGAAGCGCTCTCGGTCTGGCAGATTGGCTATGCGCGGATCGATGAGCTCGGCGGCCGGCGATCGAAATCGACGGTACCGCCCGAAGTCAATGCGTTCTGGATCAACCAGAGCTTTCACAACTTTGCAGACTACGCGCTGTCGGACGAGTTTCGTCGGGGGCTATCGCAGCTGAAGCAATTGAGCCTTGAGCGTCGGTGCGCGATCATGTGTTCGGAAGCCGTCTGGTGGCGTTGCCATCGCAGGTTCGTCGCCGACTACCTCCTTTACGATGGACGAGATGTCTTCCATTTGATGGCCCCGGCGCGGGCCGACGTTGCCATGATGACTGCAGCGGCGCGCGCTGACGGCGTATCGCTCGTCTATCCCGCGAGTGTGGACTTTCCCGATTGAGCGAGGGCGCACACCGGACCGCAAGGGAGCCGATTAGCGCCGCGAACCGGGCAGGAACAATAATTGTGAAACAGACTGGCAAACGCGGTCGGATCGATCACTAACCGCATGAAATCGCTGGCGGTCCCTACGGGAGTCGAACCCGTCTTTCAAGATTGAAAATCTCGCGTCCTAACCGATAGACGAAGGGACCGGCAGGGCCATCCCTATAGGGGCGTTTCCCCGCCCGCGCAAGCAACGCCCCGCTGCGCGATTGCGCGCAGCCGGCTATGCTGGCCGGCGCCGATTTCTACATCGATTTGGTGGTTGCTTGCCAACTGGCGGGCCGCTTCCTAGCCGCAGACCGATAGACGGCTCAGCCCTGGCGGCGCGGGTCGGCCGCGTCCTCGATGTGGACCTCGATGCGCTCGCGCCCGTTGAACGAGGAGCGCTTGACGCTGCCGGCGACGTGCAGCGGCATGCCACCCGCGTTCAGCAGCAATTCGCCCAACGGCTCGCCGGCGGCGCGGAAGGCGATGCCCTCCAGCTTGGTTCCGTCGGCCGACTGCAGCACGCAGCGCACATGGTTTTCGCCGACGATCTTGGCGAACTTCACATTCGTCGCCGGGAAGGCGAAGCGCGGCGAGGGATTGCCTTGCCCGTAGGGGCCGACGCGGGCGATGAGATCCAGCAGCTCGTCGGTCACGCCGCCCGGCGTCAGGGCGCCGTCGATGTCGAGACCATCGCGCGTGCGCGCTTGGCCGACGCTCTCGGCGAGCTTGGCGTGCAGGAACTGCTCCACCACCGCCAGCTTATCGCGCGAGACCGTGAGCCCCGCGGCCATGGCATGGCCGCCGCCCTTGATGAGATGTCCGGCAGCGACTGCGGCACGCACTGCGCCGCCGATATCGGCGCCCATCACGGAGCGTAGCGAGCCGGTGCCATCGCCGCCCGTCTCCGCATTCCACGCGATGACGCACGAGGGACGCCGGAAGCGCTCCGTCAGACGGCTGGCCACCAGCCCGACGACGCCCTTGTGCCAGGTGTGCGAACCGAGCATCAGCACCGACAGATCGGGCCGCGCTTCGATCAGCGTCTCGGCCTGCGCCAGCGCGTCCTCCAGCATTTCCTTTTCGAGCGCGCGCCGCTCCTTGTTCAGCTTGTCGAGCAGCACGGCGATGCGCGCCGCCTCCGTCTCGTCCTCGCCGGCGAGCAGGCGCGAGCCCAGCGCGGCATCGCCGATGCGGCCGCCGGCGTTAATGCGCGGGCCAAGGATGAAGCCGAGATGATACGGCGTCGGCGCCTCGTTCAGACCGGCGGCATCGTTCAGGGCCTTGAGGCCCTTGTTGCGCCGCCAGCGCATCACCTGCAGGCCCTGCGTGACGTAGGCGCGGTTGAGCCCGGTGAGCGGCACCACGTCGGCGACGGTTGCCAGCGCCACGAGATCGAGCTCGGACATGAGGTCGGGCTCCGCCGTGCCCTTGGCGTAAAAGCCGCGCCGCCGCAGCTCGCTGCGCGTCGCCACCAGCACGAGGAACACGACGCCCGCCGCGCACAGATGGCCGAGACCCGAAACGTCATCCTGGCGGTTGGGGTTGACCACGGCACAGGCGCGCGGCAGCTCCTCGTCGGCCTGGTGGTGATCGATGACGATGACGTCGCAGCCAAGCTCGCCGGCGCGCGCCAGCGGCTCGCGGCTGGTGGTGCCGCAGTCGACCGTGACGATCAGTTGCGCGCCGTCCTTGACGAGACCTTCGATGGCGGTCGGATTGGGACCGTAGCCCTCGAACAGCCGATCGGGAATGTAGATACGCGCCTTGAGGCCGTGGTGCGCGAAGAAGCGGCAGACCAACGCGGAGGAGGAGGCGCCGTCGACATCGTAGTCGCCAAAGATCGCCACCGACTGCCGCTTTTCGATCGCGTCGGCCAGCCGCACCGCGGCTGCACCCATGTCGCGCACGCTGTCGGGATCGGGCATCAGCGCTTTCAAAGTCGGGTTGAGCATCACGGGTACATCGTCGAGCGCCACGCCGCGCCCCGCCAACACGCGTCCCAGCAGCTCGGGCAGACCGTGCCGCTGACTGATAGTCGCAGCGCGGAGCTGCCCGTCGCCGACCAGACGTTCGCGCCACTGGAAACCGCGCGCCGATGCCGATACGCCGAGAAATGGCTTTGCCGCCGTGTCCTCTTGCAGCTTGCGCACCGCGCCCATGAGCCCTGCCCCCGGATTGATTCGCCTCCGGCGAAGTTCACCATCGGCGGGTCGAGTTGGCGATACGCCGGCGGCGCTTATCAACAGGGCAGCTGCCGCCCTAGCTGCGATAATGCTTCCACAGCCGCATCAGCGTGCGGTGGATGTCGTCCGGCTCGGTGTTGAACGGCTCGAGGTTGATGCCGACGACGTTGCTGCGCGCCATCGACCACGGCAGACGCATCAGCGAGCGCAGGAATGGCAACTGGCGCCAATCGGCCACCAGCGCGCTCGACAGGCGCGTCTTGAGGGCGATCTGCAGCTCGTGGATGGTGCTCGCCCGCACGGCGATCTCGACCAGGTCGATGCGCTCGATAGCACTCCAGCGGATCAGCCCGAGGCCTTGGATAAACACGCCGTACTGGTTGGCCCCGACGATCGGACGACGCTCGATGAGCGGAAAGTTGTAGTAGGCGACGCCTGCCGCCCCGATGCCCAGCGCCAGCGCCACGACACTGTCCCACACCGCAGCAGCCGCCAGCAGCACGGCCGACAGAAACGCGATGAAGTAGACGGGGGCCTGTATTTCCTCACGGCCATAGGTGACCGAGTAGCCGCCTGCATCGCGCTCGTCCACGTTGGCCCCCTCTGAGAGACGCCTCGCGTTGAGCGGCCATTGTTGAGGAAGGACGGCGCCGGTTCAAGGCGCTTCCGTTGGCGCAGGCGCGCGATCAGGTGCCGAAGGGCACCGCGACGTAGCGGCAAGTCGACTTGATGCGACGAACCGTGCCGGTCTTTGATCGCATAACGACCGATTCTACCTCTGCGAAGTCGCCCCGGAAGCGCACGCCGTCGAGCAACGAGCCGCCGGTGACGCCCGTGGCGGAGAAGATCACGTCGCCGGAGGCCAGGTCCTCGAGCAGAAACTTCCTGGTGATGTCGGTGATGCCCATCTTTTCGGCACGCTTGCGCTCATCCTCGTTGGCCGGCATCAAACGGCCTTGGATCTGCCCGCCGATGCAGCGCAGGGCCGCCGCCGCGAGGACGCCTTCGGGCGCGCCGCCGGAACCGAGGTAAATGTCGATGCCGGTTTCTTTCGGGTCGGTCGTCCAGATGACGCCGGCGATGTCACCGTCCGGGATGAGCTGCACGGCAGCACCGACACCGCGCACGGCAGCAATGATCTCGGCGTGTCGCGGCCGGTCGAGAATGCAGGCGGTGATTTCCGAAACCGGCACGCCCTTGGCTTTGGCGAGAGCGAGGATGTTGTCGCCGGTTGGAGCGTCGAGATCGACGAGGCCGGCCGGATAGCCGGGGCCGATGGCGATCTTGTTCATGTACATGTCGGGGGCGTGCAAGAGCCCCCCGCGCTCCGATATTGCGAGCACGGCGAGCGCGTTCGGCATCGACTTGGCGCAGATGGTCGTGCCCTCGAGCGGGTCGACGGCGATGTCGACCTCGGGACCCTCGCCCGAGCCGACCTTCTCGCCGATGTAAAGCATCGGCGCCTCGTCCATCTCGCCTTCGCCGATGACGACGGTACCGCGAATAGAGAGCTTGGCGAGCTCGCGCCGCATGGCATCGACCGCGGCCTTGTCGGCGGCCTTCTCGGCCCCGCGGCCACGCAGGCGCGCCGCCGCGATCGCCGCCGCCTCGGTGACGCGCGTCACTTCGAGGACAAGCACGCGGTCAAGACCCGAACCCAAATTGCCGTTCTCGCCTGCCATGGTGTCGTTCCTTCCGCGGCTAGTGTGATGATCGAGAAATTCGCCACGTCCGCTGCTAGGTATCGAGCGAATTTCTCGATCTGAATCAAACTAGCAAGTCCATGTTTCTAGTGTCCCTTATGATTCCGAAGTTCGCTCCCGATACCAGCCGCGAGCTCCGGCGAACTTCGGAATCGGGACACTAGACCCGGTCGCCTTCGTCCAACTTCTCGATACGTATGACTTGCGGGCGCTCAGACACCTTGCCGTCCTGCTCGATGGCCTCGACGGCCCCGCGGATCGCCGCTTCGGTCGTCTCGTGCGTGATCATGATGACCATCGCTGGCGTCCCGGGCTTATGCCGCGCAACCATTCCCGGCAGCGCTGAGCGGGGACGCCGCTGCACGATACTCTCGATCGAAACTTCGCGGTCGCCCATGCGCTTGGCGATGGCCGCCATGGCGCCCGGGCGATCGTAGACCGAGAGCCGAACGTAGTAGGCGCCTTGATGGGCGCCCAACTTAGACTTCGTATAGGGCTTCAGGCCTCGCGTCGGTGTGACAAGCGGCGGCATCACCGCCCCGCGGGCGATGTCCAAAATGTCGCTGGCGACCGCCGACGCCGTGGCGCGGCCGCCGGCACCGGGGCCGACAAGCAGGAGGCTGGCGCAGAAGTCAGCGTCGATGGCTACCGCGTTGGTGGCGCCCCACACCTCCGAGATCGCCGATTCCTCTGGCACCATGGCGGGATGAACGCGCGCCTCAATGCCACCTTGGTTGCGCGTCGCGACGCCGAGGAGCTTGATGGCATAGCCCATGTCTTGGGCCGCCTCGATATCGACCTCGCTGATAGCTTGGATGCCCTCGACATCGACCTGATCGAAGCCGAGTTCGGTGCCGAAGGCGAGGCTGGTCAGGATGGCGAGCTTGTGAGCGGTGTCGAAGCCCCCAATGTCGTAGGTCGGATCGGCCTCGGCGTAACCGAGGTCCTGCGCCTCCTTTAGCGCCTCGCCGAAAGAGCGATGCTGGTCGGTCATGGTCGAGAGGATGTAGTTGCAGGTGCCATTGAGGATGCCGTAGACGCGCGTCACCTCATTGGCGGCAAGAGCCTCGCGCAGCGTCTTGATGACCGGGATGCCGCCCGCCACAGCCGCTTCGAAATTCAGCGCGACGCCCTTCTCCTCGGCGATCTTGGCGAGCATCACGCCATGCTTCGCGATCAGCGCCTTGTTGGCGGTGACGACATGCTTGCCGGCTTTCAGCGCCGCCTCGACCGCATCCTTGGCGACGCCGTCGGAGCCGCCGATCAGCTCGACGAACGCGTCGATGCTCGGGTCCTTCGCCAGCGCCACCGGATCGTCGAACCACTTGATGCCAGAGGTGTCGATGCCCCGGTCCTTGCCCTTGCTGCGCGCCGAAATGCCGGCGATCTCAACCGGCCGGCCGGCACGCTCGGCAATGCGGGCCTTATGGGTGTGGAGCAGGTCCAACAGGGCCCGCGCCGACATTGCCAAGGCCGGCGATGCCCAGGGTGAGAGGCTTTTGCATGGAATCGCTAGGATTTATCGGCTGGCTTTGTGCTGGATCGGGATCACGTTATGCATCGTTTCCGGGGCCTGAGCGAGGAACTTCTTGAGGTTCCTGGCGGCCTGGCGGATGCGGTGCTCGTTCTCGACCAGCGCGATACGAATGAAGCCTTCGCCGTATTCGCCGAAGCCCAGCCCCGGCGAGACGGCGACGCCCGCCTTCTCGATCAGGAGCTTGGCGAACTCGACCGAGCCGAGCTGCTTGAAGGGCTCCGGCACGGGCGCCCAAGCGAACATCGTCGCGGGCGGCGGCGGGATGTTCCAACCGGCGCGCCCGAAGCTCTCGACGAGGCAGTCGCGACGGCTCTTGTAGGTGGCGCGGATTTCCTCGACGCACTCTTGCGGGCCGTTGAGCGCCGCGGAGGCCGCCACCTGGATCGGCGTGAAGGCGCCGTAGTCGAGGTACGACTTGATGCGCGCCAGCGCTGCGATCAGACGCTCGTTGCCGACCGCAAAACCCATGCGCCAGCCCGGCATGTTGTAGGTCTTCGACAGCGAGGTGAACTCCACCGCGATATCGATGGCGCCCGGCACCTGCAGCACCGACGGCGGCGGATTGCCGTCGAAGTAGATCTCCGCGTAGGCGATGTCGGACAGCACGATGAGGTCGAGCTTCTTGGCCAGCGCGATGGCGTCCTTGTAGAAGTCGAGCTCGGCGGTCATCGCCGTCGGGTTGGACGGATACGACAGCACCAGCGCCAACGGCTTGGGGATGGTGTGCTGGCAGGCGCGCTCGACCGAGCGCAGGAAGTCATCGCCGGTCGATGCCGGCAGATGGCGCATGGCGGCGCCCGACAGCAGGAAGCCGAACTCGTGGATCGGGTAGGTCGGGTTGGGCACTAAGATCACGTCGCCCGGCGCAGTGATGGCCTGCGCCATATTGGCGAAGCCTTCCTTCGAACCCATGGTGGCGACGATCTGCGTCTCAGGGTCGAGCTTCACGCCGAAGCGGCGCTCGTAATACGCAGCCTGCGCGCGGCGCAATCCCGGTATGCCCTTCGAGGCCGAATAGCGGTGCGTGCGCGGCTTGGCGATCGTCTCGACCAGCTTGTCGACGATGTGCTGCGGCGTCGGCAGATCGGGATTGCCCATGCCGAGGTCGATGATGTCGGCGCCGCGTGCACGTGCCGCCGCCTTCAGCCGGTTGACCTCGGCGAACACGTAGGGCGGCAGACGCTTGATGCGGTGGAAGTCCTCGTGCAAGGGACGCCTCTTCCTCGGTGGTGCTTGGTCGGCGTAGCAGAGCGACCGTTAAGGATCGTAGCTCGCGGGCCGGGCCCCGTGTTTACGCCCTCGCGCCGCCCCCCGTCCAGGCCCGCGCGGAAAAGCCGGTGATTTACCTGCTGCCCGGCCAGCGAGGCTAGCGAGAATCCTCGATCTGCTTCTCGGCGTCCTGCTCGTGCGTCGCGCGCTTCTGGTTGAGCTCGTCCACGGCCTTCTTCTGGTCTTCCTTCGACATGGAAATCGAGCCGGTGGGTCCCAGGTCGGGCAACGGCGTCGCAATCGATGAGCACCCGCCCACGGCCAGTGCGGCCACTGCCAGACAAGCGAGGCCGACCCCGCGCCATGGCATGCGCGCTAACGCCATCGTGTGGCGTTCCTCGGCGCGGCAGTCTTTCCACGGCTGCATAAGTTGCATACCGTCTCCGAAGTTGTGCGAGGCCTGGATTTACGCGATTCGAGCCCTGCCGACACGATGTCGCTCGCGTGAGGTTGTCCACACGGCCAAGTGACACTGCCCGCGCAATGTCGCAAAACATTGGCATACAAAAGATACTCGGCCCAGATACTCGGCCGGCAAGGCCGGAAAGCCATTAAGGTCCAATGACCAAGCCTCATCCCCAACCCGATGCCGATCCATCGCCGTTTCAGGCGGTGAATGCGGAGGAGCTCGCCCGCAACCTGCTGCGCCTGTTCGAGCAGGGCGGCAACGTCCTTACCGAGTTCCTGGAGCGCAACGACGCCAAAATGGGCCCCTATTCGGCCGCCACGGAGATCACCGAGGCGACCACGACCCTGTCGGATCTGTCCCGCCAATGGCTGGCCGACCCTGCCCGCTTCGCCGAGGCCCAGGGCACGCTGCTGCGCTCCTACGCCGAGCTGTGGAACAACACCGTCTACCGGATGCTCGGCCAGGATGTCACACCGGTCGCCGAGCCCGAAGCCGGCGACAGCCGCTTCAAGGACCCCGAGTGGTCCGCCAATCCCTACTTCGACTTCTGGAAGCAGGCCTACCTCGTCACCGCCAAGTGGGCGGAGGACATGCTGCAGAACACCGAGGGGCTCGACGGGCGCACGCGCCAGCGCGCCGAGTTCTACTTGCGGCAGGTGGCGAGCGCACTGTCGCCGTCGAACTTCCCGCTGACCAATCCGGAAGTGCTGCGCGAGACGTTGGCGACCAACGCCGAGAACCTCGTGCAGGGCATGTCGCTGCTGGCCGAGGACATGCGCAAGTCGGGCGATCTGCTCAAGGTCAGCCAGACCGACACCACCGCCTTCGAGGTCGGCCGCAATCTGGCGACGACGCCCGGCAAGGTCGTCTATCAGAACGACATCTTCCAGCTGATCCAGTATTCGCCGACCACCGACAAGGTGCGCGAGATCCCGCTGCTGATGGTGCCGCCGTGGATCAACAAGTACTACATCCTCGACCTCACCCCGGCGAAGAGCCAGATCAAGTTCCTCGTCGACCAGGGTCTCACCGTCTTCATCATCTCGTGGGTGAACCCGGACTCGTCTCTCTCGCACAAGTCCTTCGAGGACTACATGCAGGAGGGCATCCTCACCGCCGCCGACGCGGTGAAGCGCGAGACGGGCATCGATAAGATCAACGTCGTCGGCTATTGCGTCGGCGGCACGCTGCTGGCGACGACGCTGGCCTATCTCGCCGCCCGCGGCGAGGACGTGTTCAACTCCGCGAGCTTCCTCGCCACGCAGGTCGACTTCACCAACGCCGGCGACCTGCTCCTGTTCACCGACGAGGAACAGCTCGAGGCGCTCAACGAGTTGATGTCCGAGCGCGGCTATCTCGACGGCTCGCGCATGGCCAACGTGTTCAACATGCTGCGCCCGCGCGACCTCATCTGGCCGTACATCGTCAACAACTACCTGCTCGGCAAGAAGCCGTTCCCGTTCGACCTGCTGTACTGGAACCAGGATTCGACGCGCATGGCGGCGGCCAACCACAACTACTATCTGCGCGAATTCTACAACGCCAACTGCCTCGCCAAGGGGAACTTGACGATCGCCGGCACGCGCCTCGACATGCACAAGGTGAAGATCCCCGTCTACGAGCTCGCAACGAAGGAGGACCACATCGCGCCGGCGCGCTCGGTCTATGCCGGCGCGCAGCTGTTCGGCGGCGAGGTCGAGTTCGTGCTGTCGGGCTCGGGGCACATCGCCGGCGTCGTCAATCCGCCGGACAAGGTGAAGTACCAGTATTGGACCAGCGGCAAGCGCGCCAAGACGCTCGAGCAGTGGGTGGCGTCGGCCAAGGAGCATCCGGGCTCGTGGTGGCCGCACTGGGCCGAATGGCTGGCCGAACGCTCGGGCGAACTGGACCGTGCCGCGCGAGCCGGGCGAGAATCTCGGCGTCGTCGAGGACGCCCCCGGCTCCTACGTCAAAGCAAAGTCTTAGGCTTCAACGTGGACATCGACGATGCGTCCGCGCCGGCACGCTGAGCACCATCTGATCGGCCGCATCGGCTGGCTGCGGGCTGCCGTGCTCGGCGCCAACGACGGCATCCTGTCCACCGCCAGCCTCATCTCCGGCGTCGCCGCGGCAAACAGCGCCCATAGCGACGTTCTCATCGCCGGCATCGCCGGCCTCGTCGCCGGTGCCATGTCGATGGCGGCCGGCGAGTACGTCTCAGTCAGCTCGCAATCCGATACCGAGAACGCCGAGCTGGCGCGCGAGACGCAGGAATTGTCCGACGACATCGAGGGCGAGCGGCAGGAGCTGGCGCAGATCTACGTCAAGCGCGGCGTCGATCCCGAGCTGGCGCGCAACGTCGCGCTGCAATTGATGGCCAAGGACGCGCTTGGCGCCCACGCGCGCGACGAGCTTGGCATCTCGGAGATCACGACGGCGCGTCCCGTGCAGGCGGCACTGACATCGGCGGCAACGTTCGCTGCCGGCGCCGCGATGCCACTGCTCGCGGCCGTCGTCTCTCCCGCCGGGATGATCATTCCCGTCGTCACGACGGCCTCGCTCGTCACCCTCGCGGTGTTGGGCGCCGTGGGCGCCTGGGCCGGTGGAGCCAACATCTGGCGGGCTGCAGCGCGCGTCGTCTTCTGGGGCGCCTTCGCCATGGCGCTCACGGCCGGCATCGGCGCGCTGGTCGGCACACAAATCTAGCCGCGCACCGGAGCTTTCTCGGCCCATGTCTGCACGGAGTGCCAGCACCGCCGCCGTGTTTGAGAAGTTCGCGCACGGCATTCAGCCGGGCTGCGCGGTTGGCGTCATTGAAAGCGGTAAGCTCGTGCACGCCACCGGCTATGGCTTTGCCGACATCGAGCGGGGCGTGCGCATCGACGCCGACACCGTGTTCAACATCGCGTCGACCTCCAAGCAGTTCACCGCCTTCGCCCTGCTGCTGCTCGCCCGCGATGGCCGGCTCGCCCTCGATGACAGCGTGCGCAAGTTCGTCCCCGAACTGCCCCGTACGCCGACGCCGTGACGCTGCGCCAGCTCATGCATCATACCGGCGGTCTCAGAAGCTATGTCGAACTCCTGCTGCTCGGCGGCCGCACCTTCGCCGAACGCACGACGCGCGAGGATGCGCTTCGCGCGATCGTGCGCCAGCGCGGAGCCGACGATGATCCCGGCCACGCGTTCGCCTACAGCAACACCGGCTACTTCCTGATGTCGCTCGTCATCGAGCGTGTCAGCGGCCAGTCGCTGAAGGACTTCTCGCAAGCCAACATCTTCTCGCCCCTCGGCATGAGGAGCACCTCGATCGTCGACCGCTACCCGGCGGAAATTCCGCAGCTCGCACGCGGGTATTCGGTCTCGGAAGCTGGCACCAGCATCTCAGAATCGGCCTGGGAGCAGACCGGCGACGGACAGGTCCACACCACGGTGCGCGACCTCGCCTTGTGGGATGCCAATTTCTACGATCCGCGCATCGGAGACCGCGCCATCATCGACACGATGCTGCGCTCCGGCGTTTTGAATGACGGCCATGCCGTCGGCTACGGCGGCGGCCTCTTTCTTTCGACAGCGCAGCGGCCTCGCCGTCCGTCAGCCACGGTGGCGGCTGGGCCGGCTATCGCAGTGAGCTGCTGCGCTTCCCCGAGCGTCAGCTCAGCGTCATCGTGCTGAGCAATCGCGACGACGTGGATGCGTGTGCGCTGGCCCAGAAGGTCGCGCGAGATCCAACTCGACCTGCCGCATGCGGCGCAGGCGCAGCCCTTGCCGCACCTCGTGGCGCATTTGCGGGAGTGCCGATCATCGGCCGGTCCAGGCCGGCACGTATCGCGGAGAATTCGGCCAGCACGTCCGCATCCTCGCGAACGGAGAGCGTCACGCGATTGCCTGGGGTGGTGGCGAGCACGCGCTCACGCGGCGTGCTGACGGCCTATTGCAGTTCACTGCGGGTGGCGATGTGTTCCTTGCCGCCAGCCACGCAGCACCCGACGGACGCATTCACTTCTCGGTTCAACTCGGATGACGAGACCGCCGACTACGTAGCTGTTGAGCCGTGGGCAACCGACATTGCGCACTATGCTGGCCGCTACGTAAGCGATGAGTGCGACGGCCATATCGACCTGAATCCGGAAGACGACCATCTCACCGCCGACCTGCTCGGCAAGGCGCGCCCCTTGCGGGCCGGCGCCGAGGGTGAGCTCGTCACTGACGAGGGCATCGTGCTGCGCGTGCCACCGCTGTCGGAGGCCGATACGTTCACTTTCGCAAGCTGGGGGCTGCGCGGGCTGCAATACCGCCGCCTCCCTTAACCCCAAAAAAAGCGGCGCCGGACGGGAGTTCGGCGCCGCGTCAGAAGTTGATCTAGTCCTGCGCGCTTACGCGGCCTTGGCGGCGGCGGTCTCGAGCGGAACGGTCGCGATCGTCTTCAGTATCTGCGAGGCGATCTGGTATGGGTCGCCCTGCGAGTTCGGACGGCGATCCTCAAGGTAGCCCTTGTAGTCGTTCTTCACGAAGCTATGCGGTACGCGGATCGAGGCGCCGCGATCGGCAACACCGTAGCTGAAGCTATTGATCGACGCCGTCTCGTGGTGGCCGGTGAGGCGCATGTGGTTGTCCGGGCCATAGACCGCGATGTGGTCGGCGCGGGCGTCCTCGAACGCCTTCATCAGCTTCTCGAAGTAGGCCTTGCCGCCCACTTCGCGCAGGTAGGTGGTCGAGAAGTTGGCGTGCATGCCCGAGCCGTTCCAGTCGGTCGCCCCGAGCGGCTTGCAGTGATACTCGATGTCGATGCCGTACTTCTCGGTGAGACGCTCCATCAGGTAGCGGGCCATCCACATCTCGTCGGCGGCACGGCGCGAGCCCTTACCGAAGATCTGGAATTCCCACTGGCCCTTGGCCACCTCGGCGTTGATGCCTTCGTGGTTGATGCCGGCGGCGAGGCAGAGGTCGAGATGCTCTTCGACGATCTTGCGGGCGATGTCGCCCACTTTCGAGAAGCCAACGCCCGTGTAGTAGGGGCCCTGCGGGGCCGGATAGCCGGCGTCGGGGAAGCCGAGCGGACGGCCGTTCTTGTAGAAGAAGTACTCCTGCTCGAAGCCGAACCAGGCGCCGCTATCATCGAGAATAGTGGCGCGCTTGTTGGAAGCGTGCGGCGTGACGCCGTCCGGCATCATCACTTCGCACATGACGAGCGCGCCGTTGGTGCGCGCGGCGTCCGGATAGACGGCGACCGGCTTCAACACGCAATCGGAACTCTTGCCCTCGGCCTGCATCGTCGAAGAGCCATCGAAGCCCCACAGCGGCAGTTCTTCGAGGCTCGGGAACGAGCTGTACTCCTTGATCTGCGTCTTGCCACGCAGGTTGGGAACCGGCGCGTATCCGTCGAGCCAAATGTACTCGAGCTTGTACTTCGTCATTGCTGAGTCTCTCCTAGTTTGACGACGCGAAGGCTGGGATATTCCTGGTGCTCGCGCGGGGACCCGATACGGCCTCGTCGACGAGCGGCTGTGGTCTCACGTGGCGCGGATCGAATGCGGGTCGCGTGACGACGGGCGAGATCGCGCAACAAGACCTCGAGACATCTCACCGACCATCCGACCTCCCCGCGCATTTCGGTGCAAACTCGTCCGGAACTCACGCGCTTGGCGCGGAACCGGTGGCGGCTGAATGAGTTCACCTTGGAGAGGGATGCTACCGAAAGATGCAATTTCTGGCGTGCCCATAATGTGGGCAATTGCTGACCATTAATTTGAGCAGAGGGATAGTTTTGTATCGGACGAACCACCACAACATGAGATGATCCGGATCAGCGTTCGAAGCGCTGACAAGGAGACGAAAAGAGAAACAACGAAAGCTGAGCCATGACCACGCAACTGCATCGCCCTACGGCGAAGATCTACACTTTCCCCTCCGGTGGCCGTGCGCCTCCGAGCCACTACCGCGAAGCTCGCAAGTCGACGTCTCACGCGACGGCCGCGCGCACCGCTCATGACGAGCGGGTGGCCAAGGTTGAATACGGCAACTGCTGGTATCACGATGCTGCGGTAGCCGAAGAAGCCGAAGAGACCTGGGAGCGCTAAATCGCGCGTTTCCGGTAATGTCCGTGCGTGGCGCCTGAGGGCGTCACGCGCCGCCTGGGGGACAAGGCCTCAGGCTCCGAAGCATCAGGCCCCGAAGATGGACCACTCCATCCGCTTGCTCAGGCGCTCCAGCGCCAGCTGCCCCAGCTGAGAATTCCCCGAAGCGTCCAGCCCCGGCGACCACACGGCGATAGAAGCCTTGCCCGGCGCAATCGCCAGAATGCCGCCGCCCACGCCGCTCTTGCCCGGCAAACCCACCCGATACGCGAACTCGCCCGAGCCGTCGTAGTGCCCGCACGTCAGCATCAGCGCGTTGATGCGCCGCGCGCGCTCGGGCGTCACCACGGGCAGGACCGTCGACGGGTTGGCGCCGAAATGCGCCAGATAGCGCCCGGCGCTGGCGAGCTGGCGGCACGACATGGCGATGGCGCAGTGGTGGAAATAGACCCCGAGCGTGTAGTCGACGGGGTTCTCCAACACGCCGAAGGACTTCATGTAGTTGGCCAGAGCGGCATTGCGGTAGCCGCTGCGCTGCTCCGATGCGGCAACCGCCTGGTCGACGACGATGGAAGGATCGGCGGCGAGGAACTGCATGAAGCGCAGGATCTCGCCTACCGCCTCGCGCGGCTGGTGCCCCGACAGGATTGCATCGGTAACCGCGATGGCGCCGGCGTTGATAAACGGATTGCGCGGGATGCCGCGCTCGTACTCCAGCTGCACGACCGAGTTGAAGCGGCTACCCGAGGGCTCGCGGCCGACCCGCTCCCACAGCCGGTTGCCGATCTTGCCCAGCGCCAGCGTCAGCGTGAACACCTTGGAGATGCTCTGGATGGAGAACGGCACATCGCTGTCGCCGCCCGCGAAGACATTCCCCTCCGCATCGATGACGACGAGACCGAACGAGTTTGGGATCGACACGGGCCAGCTCGGGGATATACGTCGCCACCTCGCCGCGATCCGGCATCTGCCGCATCTCGTCGACGATCTCGCTTACGGCTTTTTCGAGCTTCGACAGGGTACGCGCTTTCTTGAGTTGGCCGGCCCGCAACATGCGCGAGGTGCAGCCAACTTGAAAGGGTGCCCGCCGCCGCAGGCGTGCGTGGCCGTCAGCGGAGCGTGCCGTGCCGGGGCGACATCGTTGGGGGACAACGCGCCGGCACGGCGATCGCCAAATCCAGACTTGGAACTTCTGCGGAATACCGTGGACGTTGTGCGGATCACTCGTCCGCGCCACCCGCTCGACGTTGAGCAACAGCGATCTCAAAGGCGACGCCAGCGCGTCGCCCCGAAACCCGGAAGTTGCCTCCCGGGTTTCGAGGTAGCTAAAGGCTCGAAATCAGTACTGCTTCGGACACTAGGATTCCGAGGCGCACTTGTACGACACGGGCCGTCACTGGCACTCCGGCTTTTCGGGGTGGCCCTGGCACGGGCACCAGGAACCCTCGGCTGCCTTACATGACTTGGAGTAGGCCGATGCCGTCTTTTCCGTCTGATCCCATTCACCGGCATCGACGCTATTGTTGTTGTTCCGGTCCATGGCCGAGAATTCCGGCTGAGCGGTTCCCAGCTTCAGCTTTCCAGCGTTCGCGTTCCACTCATTGCGGCTGACCGTGCCGCTGCCATCGGTGTCAACGGTCTTCATCTTGTCAGTCCACTCGCCGGCGACGGCGACCGTTCCCGAAAGCAGCAGAACTGAAACAAAAGCGACCCATTTCTTGGTCATTGCGTCTTCTCCCATACGTAGCTCTATTGTCATGATGTCATCGCCCAGGCGGGCAACTGCCCTCCCCCCTTTCGGCGGCGGGCCGCCACGAGTAGACGGCCGCGATTGACGCGCGACCAGGGGGAAGCGTGGCAGGAGAGAAGGGCAACAGTGGCAGGGGAGGTATGAATGCGGCGCAGGCTCGCGTGCCTGAAGTGCACGGGGCTAGGGCGTGGGCGCTGTTAGGTGCGCCTCCACTCGTGCATCGCTACGGCGACGTTATTCCCTTTAGGGTCAAGAACAAATGCGGCGTAGTGGCCACTCTTGTCGAGACCAAACGCGTCGTTGCAGCGCCGAGCAATCTCGGCGGGTGCCCTGCACCCACGCCCGGTTTGCGGCAGTCGCGGACGCGGGCGCTGCCGCGTTGGCGCATTCCGACTGGGGTCCTCAATCGCGCCTTCCAAAAGCGGCGACGCGATCCCACCTATGAGGCGGGGCTAGACCGTCCCGCGACGGGCGGCGCAGCCCCCGCAAAACGAAATGCGGAGGTTCCGAGATGACCGCAAAACCCGTAATGGTTCCTGGCCCAGATCATCCAATCACGATCGAGGCCACCGACGGCCGCGTCGTCGTCAAAGTCGCGGGCGAGATCGTCGCCGACACCACCGCCGCGGTGACGCTGCGCGAAGCCGACTATCCGCCGGTGTTCTACATCCCGCGTGCGGACATCGACATGGGGCGGCTGGAGCGCACCAAGCACGTGACGTACTGCCCCTACAAAGGCAAGTGCAACTACTTCAGCATCCCGAGCGGTGGCCAACGCGCGATCAACGCCGCGTGGACCTATGAGACGCCCTACGAGGCGGTGGCAGAGATCAAGGAACACATCGCCTTCTATCGCGACCGCGTCGACAGCGTCGAGCGCACGCCCGGCTGAGCGACAACCTACCAGCCGACTTTGACGCCGAGGTTGCCGCGGATGACTTCGAGGTCGTTGCCGGCGACGTCGGTCGTGTAGTCGACGACACCCCACACAGGAGACGTTTGCTGACGTCGCCGACCACACCGCCACCGACCTCCAGCGCCGTGCTGTTGTCCTTCGACGAGAGCACGTGCGTGCTGGCATAGATAATGCGGTCGGTGCCGGTCCAGTCCTGCCAGATGATTGGCCTTGAGGTACGGGCGGTACGCGGGGCCTCGAAGCTCGCGCGAGGCGCAGGCCGAGGCGTCCCGTGAAAGCGTCGGGCGTGTCGAAGCCGACGGTCGAGAAGGGATCCGTGGTGCCGCCGAAATCGAGGTGCTGGTAGATCAGCTGCCCCTGGCCCTCGAGCGTCGCGCCATAGCCGAGCGCGATGGGCACGCCGCCCTCGAGCGACAGGAAGGCGCCGGAGCCGCCGCTGTTCGTGTCGACGTTGTTGGTCGAGATGCCGTCGGCCTCATAGAACGTCACCATCGCGACGCTGTCGACGTACCAATTGCTCGGCCCGATGTGCGTGTAGTAGGCGCCGAAGCTGGGGCCGTTGAGGTCCGACGAGCCGGCATAGGCGTCGGGGATACCGAGCGCATAGCCGTTGACGTCGCCGTCGGCCTTGGCCAGCGTGAAGAAGAAGCCGCCGGCATCCTGCGCGCCATCATCGCCGCGCAGCGGAAGGCATCGATGCCGAGCTGCACGCCGCCGAGCCAGCCCTCGAAGCGCGTGTCGAGCTCGCCGCGTGCTGCCCTGCTCGTTGTGCTCGCCGAACACGCGGCCCCAGGCGCGACCACCGCCGCCGCGCACCGCGTCCTGATCGCCGTAGCGCTCATGGAAGGTGCTGATCGTGGAGACGCCAAGCGCGCGCGCCATGCCGGGCAGCGAGCCATAGATCGACGTCTCCGGCCGATAGAAGCGGTCGGCGAAGCCGACGGCTGAGTGACAATCGGGCCCTTCGCAATGCGAGCGCAGGTACCAGGTGTCGCGGGTCGCCCGTCGAACCGCTGTCGTTACCGCGGAACAAGAGGTACTGGAAGGGACCCGCCGCGACCGGCGCCGCCAACGCGAAGGCGCCCGGCGCCGTCGTGGCACCGCCCTGCGCGACGACAAGTGCAATGCCGGCACCCGTGGTTTGAGCACCTGCGCCGCCGACGTTCGTTACGACAATCCCGGTGGCGCCACTGGCGCTTCCGCCGCTGCCGATGATCAACTGGTCGGTCGGCGAGTTGTCAGCCGCCGAGCTGCGTGTTGAGCTGAACGTGCCACCGCTGCCGACATAATTGCCGCTCACCGTCAGCGTCGTTCCCGGCGCGCCGCCGACATTGACCATGCCGGCATTGTCGAGCGAGACGAGCGTCTGGTCGAAGCCGGCAAGGTCGAACGTGCCGCCGGAGGCGACGGTGAAGGCCGACGTGGTGCCGAAGATATTGGCGGCGCCGGCGCGCAGCGTGCCGCCGGAGATCGTGGTCGGGCCGGTGTAGAGCTGGGTGGTGTCGAATATGGTCGTGCCGGCCAAGACGTTGACAGCGCCAGCGACGGAGATGATTGGATCGAAGGTGTAATTCGATGCCGTGTGATTGAAATTGATGACGCCCGTGCCTGCGCCGAGACATTAACAGTTGCGGCCTCGAGCGTGCCCGGAGCTGCCGCAGCGTCCTTCGGGGCCTGCGCCGAATGTCAACGTGCCGGTAGAGCCGCCGAGAAAGGCAATAGTAACCGGCCCACCACTGGTGACGACGCCGCCATCCGCAATTGTCAGGGTCCCGGTTACACTCGAGCCGATCGTCAGTGGCCGGCTGAATATTCCAAGCGGCGCCTGGGCCAGTGACGGTCACTGCGCCAGGTCGAGCCCCCGAATGCGCCAATGGCGGCAGAGCCAGTGGCGTCCCAATGGGAGTTCGCGCCGCTGATTATGACGTTGCCTGTACCCTCGAGGCCGACCGATATATCGGTGCTTGTGACCGATCCGCCGTCAGAGATGTTCAAGTTGCCAGGGCCCCGGTAGCCTATGGACAATTGGCTGCCGGAGAAAGTCGATCCCGTTCCGGTAACGGTGATCGTGCCCGCTGCTAGTCAGATACGCCAATGTACCCTATAGGAGACGTTGGTAACGGCGCCGCCGTCAGTGGACGATAAGCGTCCCACTACCACTGCGCCTACGATCAGAAGGTTGTTGATGTTCCAAGGCGATGCATGATCGCCCGGCACGCTGACGGTCTGCCCGTTACCGATTGGAGCTTCCTGCGCGTGGGCAGTCCGGCATCCGATCACGCTGATGAGGGCCGCTGCGGCAGCGAGTGTCGCGACGCGGAAACGGAAGTGCATGTCCTTTCCCCCGCTGGCCGACGAGCTAAGGCCGTACCGGCGGCCGCTTGCGAGCAGCGGCATTGCCATTCCTGCAGCGCAGGCGAGAGCTGCGAGTTGCGCAGCGGCTGGAAAGCGGTGTTGCATAGGGGCTCCGAGAGGACGGCGGCACGAACGTGGCCGAGGCAATGTGGTTGGCGCGCAGGGGCTCGCGTCCAGGCGAAGCATCGCTCCGCCATGACGCCGCTCGGCGAGCGGATTCAGAAAGTGTTCGGGGTACTTTCTAGGGCTACAGGGATCGCGCGGCGCATGGCCGCGTTGACGCAAACCGACTTGCGCAACGCCGACTGATCAGCGCTCAGAGTTTAGCAATTCGACAGAAAACAAAATTCACAAGGCGGTTGCGCACACCCGTTTGTGCAGCCGAGGGAGAAAATATCACCCGTACGCGGAGCGAATTAAAAACTACGCACGTTAGAGTTGTCTGCAATGGATTGAACTACAAAGTCCGGCGCAACTCGCCACTTTGGGCGGCGGCCCATTGATCCGTCCACGGCGCTTCTGCAGCCGCTAGATCGTAGGTTGGGTCGTGCTGAAAGCATGCCTCCGGCATGGGCCGCGCCAGCGGCCGGACCCAACAACTCCGGAAGTGCCGCGACGCGTTGGGCTTTCTCTCCGCTCAACCCGGATGACGCGCACGCACGAATGTTATCCTCGTGGACGCCGGCGCGCATAAAATGCCGCCGGCCCATTCCAATGACCGGGGTGCAGACGTGCGCTGGCGGAACTTGCAGGGAGTGGGCCGGCAGGACAATGCGCAGGGCCCATAAGCTGGCCCTAAGATCACACTGTCGCTGACGCGAAAATGTCAGTGGGCCTCGGGCAGGGAAGCGATCCGAGGAAGACGGTTGGTCGGCACCCTGCCGAGTGGGGCGGCGATGGCCGCTTCCAACTAAAACAATATGAGGGCCAGGACCGCCCCGCTCCCCGTTCTTTCTCATCCCTCGGGGCTTCGCCCGCGAGAACGCAGCTCGCTGTGCTCGCGAGGAAGTCGCGAATAGTGAATAGCGAATAGAGCTAAGCGGATTGCCGGCTAGGTCACTCCCTACTCGCTACTCGCTATTGCCCTAAACCTGCGCCAGGGCCTGCTCGAGGTCGGCGATGATGTCGGCCTTGTCCTCGATGCCGATCGACAGGCGCACGACGTCGGGTCCGGCGCCGGCCGCCTTGCGCTGCTCGTCGGTGAGCTGGCGATGCGTCGTCGATGCCGGATGGATGACGAGGCTGCGCGTGTCGCCGATGTTGGCGAGGTGGCTGAACAGCTTCAGCCCCGAGACGAACTGCACGCCCGCCTCGTAGCCGCCCTTGAGGCCGAAGGTGAACACGGCGCCGGCGCCCTTCGGATAAAGCCGCTTCTGGATAGCGTGGTACTTGCTCGACGGCAGGCCGGCGTAGCCCACCCACGCGACCTTGGGGTGCTTCTCCAGCCACGTGGCGACGGCGAGCGCATTCTCGCAATGGCGCGCCATGCGCAGCGGCAACGTCTCGCTGCCGGTGAGAATGAGGAACGCGTTGAGCGGCGCGATCGCCGGGCCGAGGTCGCGCAGGCCCATGACGCGCGCGGCGATGGCGAAGGCGAAGTTGCCGAACGTCTCGGCCAGCTTCATGCCGTTGTAGGAGGCGTTCGGCTCGACCAGCGTCTTGTAGCGGTGCTTGGCGCCGAGCCAATCGAACGTGCCGCAATCGACGATGACGCCGCCGACCGAGTTGCCGTGACCGCCGATGAACTTGGTCAGCGAGTGCACGACGATGTCGGCGCCGTGCTCTTTCGGCTGGCACAGGTAGGGCGTCGCCAGCGTGTTGTCGACGATGAACGGCACGCCGGCCTTCTTGGCGATGGCGGCGATGGCCGGCAGGTCGACGAGCACGCCGCCCGGGTTGGCGATCAACTCGCAGAAGATCGCGCGCGTCTTCGGCGTGATCGCCTTCTCGAACGAGGCGGGATCGGTGGCGTCGGCCCAGGCCACGTTCCAATTGAACTTCTTGAACGAGTGATTGAACTGGTTGACCGAGCCGCCGTAGAGCTGCCGGCCGGCGACGAACTCATCGCCCGGCTCGAGCAGCGTATGGAAGACGAGGAACTGCGCCGCATGCCCCGAGGCGACGGCGAGCGCGGCGGTGCCGCCTTCGAGCGCGGCGATGCGCCCTTCGAGCGCCGCCTGCGTCGGGTTGTTGATGCGCGTGTAGATGTTGCCGAACACTTCCAGGCCGAACAGCGCGGCGGCGTGGTCGGCGTCGTTGAACACGAAGGATGTGGTTTGATAGATCGGCGTCGCGCGCGCGCCGGTCGAGGCGTCGGGGGCGGCGCCCGCATGCACGGCGAGGGTGGCGAATTTCGGCGCTGAGCGCTGGGGTATCCGGCATCGTCGTCTCTCCCGCTTGCCGCTACGATCAAAGATCGGCGGTGAAGGGAGGCGATGGCGGCGCGCAAGTCAACGGCAAAGGAGACGTCGGCCGCAACGCGCAGCGGCGCGTTCGTTATGGTCGTCGGCTCGTCCGTTCTCGTTGCCCGTGCGAGAACGGTTGGAGCCTACTGGCACGAGCAAGCATCCGGCTGCGACAGCCTTAGCCGACCCGACCTGACGGCCTGGCTAGGCCTTGGCGAAGCGTCCCGGGCGACCGCACTTGAACTTGCGGATCTGCCAGTTCGGATTGCCTTCGGTCCACTTGGCCAGCTCCATCTGGCCGTACATCATGCATTGCTGCGGCGTGACGCTCTCCGCGGCAAAGTTCAGATGCACGTCTTTGCATTTGGCTGGGTCGTTGATGAAGCAGACCATTGCGACGACTTCAATCATGGGACACCCCCAAGGTTCCTGCCGAATTCGCCCTCGTAAAAGGGCTGGATCCGCCTTGGTCGCGTCCTCGTCGCTTCTTATTGCTGTTACACAAAAGGTAAGGCCGAATCGGCACTTGCTCAAGTTTCAATCATGAGCAGCAAGTGCCCAATTCCCGAACAGAGGGGTTAATGTTGGAAGGTGTGTCCGGGAAGCTCCCAAATGCCCGTCAATCTTGGCGTTGCGACGTCTACTGAACGGCGCAGCTCCCGCGACATTTTAACCGTCGGCAGAATCCGCTGCCCAATTCATGCGGCAAATTTTGCTGCACCGCACAATGCTCTGACCCCGCCGCATTGCTGCGCTTGCGAGATGGATCTGCGATTGCGCGCCGCACTCCACCCGCTACAACGGACCAAACGCGCGCCCAACCGGCCAAACACCCTTTTCGATGACCCAGACATTCGATCTCGCCCGCACGCGCACCACCCTCTATTGCCGGCTTTATCGAAGCTGCGGCTGAGCACGGCCGCGACAAGGTCATCCTCGAGGACGCCGACGGCACCGCGCTCACCTACAGCCGGCTGACGCTGGCGAGCCTCGTGCTCGGCGGCCGCATCGAGAAGATGACACGGCCGGCGAGAACGTCGGCATGCTGTTGCCCAACGCCGCCGGGCTCGCCATCACGCTGCTTGGCCTCAACGCCTACGACCGCGTCGCCGTCATCCTCAATTTCACCGCCGGCAAGAAGGCGCTCGACCTCGGCCATCCGCACCGCGCAGCTGCGCACCGTTCTCACCTCGAAGCGCTTCGTCGAGGCCGGCAAGCTCGAGGAGCTGATCGAGGCCCTCGCCGATACCGAATACGCGCCCGGCGCCAAGACGCGCATCGTCTATCTGGAGGACGTGCGCGCCGGCATCGGCATCTTCGACAAGCTCGCCGGCGCCGTGCGCGCCGCGCTCGCCAAGCGCACCTATCGCGCCGGCGCCCGACAAGGCCGACAAGCCGGCCGTCATCCTCTTCACCTCGGGCACCGAGGGGGCGCCGAAGGGCGTGGTGCTCACCAACGCGCAATCTCGTCTCCAACGCCCAGCAGTCGATCGCCCACCTGCAGCAGCGTGCTGGTCCCGGGCGACGTGCTGCTCAACCCGCTGCCGATGTTCCATTCCTTCGGCCTGACGGCCGGCACGCTGGTGCCGCTGCTCGCCGGCGTCAAAGTGCGTGCTCTACCCGAGCCCGCTGCACTACCGGCAGGTCCCGAAGCTCATCGAGAAGGTGAAGGCGACGTGGATCGTCTCCACCGACACCTTCCTCGCCGGCTACGCGCGCGCCGCCGAGCCCGGGCAGCTCGCCAGCCTGCGCTATGCAGTGGCGGGCGCCGAGAGGGTGAAGGAGCCGACGCGCGAGTTGTGGGGCAAATCCGGCGCCGCGCTGCTCGAAGGCTACGGCGTCACCGAGACGTCGCCCGTGCTCGCCTGCAACCTGCCGCAGGACAACCGATCTGGCACCGTCGGCCGGCTGCTGCCGGGCATCGAGGCGCGCCTGGAGACGGTTCCCGGCCTCAGCGAGGGCAAGCGGCTGTTCGTGCGCGGGCCCAACGTCATGGCCGGCTATCTGTTCTGCCGACGACCCCGGCGTCATCGTCTCCCCGCAAGGCGGCTGGCACGACACCGGCGACATCGTCACCATCGACGACGGCTTCGTCGCCATCCGCGGCCGCGCCAAGCGCTTCGCCAAGCTGGGCGGCGAGATGGTGTCGCTGGCCGCGGTCGAGACACTCGCCTGCGGCTTGTGGAGCGACGCCCAGCACGTCGTCCTGAGCTTCCCCGATCCGCGCAAGGGCGAGCAGCTGCTGCTGGTGACCGACAAGCCGAGGCCAGCAAGGACGCCCTGCTCGCGCATGCGCGCAAGGAGGGCTTTCCCGACCTCTGGGTGCCGAAGGAGATCCTCGTCGTGCCGGCCGTGCCGGTGTTGGCCTCCGGCAAGATCGACCTGCAGGCGACCGTCGAAATGGCGCGCCAGGCCCGGCCCGCCGCTGTAGATCGGCCGTCTGCTTCGCAATGCGCAAAATTGCCGCCTCGCGCAAGCGGGCGTGGCGCCGCCACAACGCCCCGATCAGATCGAGAGGTACCCCTCCGACAAGCCTTGACCGGGGGCCGCGCTCTTACATGGATGGTGCCCATAAAGGCGGTTCGCATGGCGGGCCGCCGCGGGGGACGCCAAGACTTTCCACACCTTTGAAAGAGTGCCATTAGCCATGTCGACGACCACGACGCCGGCGCGCGTTGAGGGTACGAACGTTGTGGTGCTGCAGGCACCGACGCTTCAGTGGGCACTGAAGCGCACGCTGCTCGGCATCGTCATTCTGTTCGTCACGATCGCCGCCGCAGCCACCCTGCTCTACGCCTCGATCGATCCGGAGGAGGAGGCGCATCCGGCCTTCTCCGCGCCCGCCCAAGGCGATCCGACTTATTCCTCCATACCTCGTCCGGCGCACATCGAAATCGGCCGCCGCGTCTAGACGGGAAAGCTGGACCGCGGCCGGCAAAACGGCGCAGTCTGGAGCCTCACTTTTCTCCTAATTTGCGCTGATGCACTACGCGGCCCCGCCGTGCTGGGTTCACTGCCGGTTAGGGGCGCTAGTGTCCTGAACGCGAAATTCGTCTCAGAGTGCGGCAAGGTAGGAACGATTTCGCGATCTGAAGGACACTAGCTGGCTCATGGCCTCTAGTGTGATTCAGATCGAGAAGTCCGCTTCACGACCTTGCCGAGCACGATGACGGACTTCACGATCATCACATAGGCTCTAGGGGTGCTCGATGCGCTTCGTGATGCTCGCCCGCAATCCGCAGCTCTACTCGCACGTCCGGCTGTGCGAGGCGGCGCGCGCGCGCGGCCACACCATCGACGTGGTCAACACGCTCCACGTCCACATGAACATCACGTCCAACCAGCCGGTGCTGCGCTACAACGGGCGCCGCCTGCCGATCTACGACGCGGTCATCCCGCGCATCGGCGCCTCCATCACCCACTACGGCCTCGCCGTGCTGCGCCAGTTCGAGATGCAGGGCGTCTATCCGCTGAACGAGAGCGTCGCCATCGGCCGCTCGCGCGACAAGCTGCGCGCGCTGCAGCTGCTCGCCCGCGAAGGCATCGGCCTGCCCGTCACTGCCTTCGCGCACGGTCCGCGCAAAGCCGAGGACGTGATCAAGGAGGTCGGCGGCGTGCCCGTCGTCATCAAGCTGCTCGAAGGCACGCAGGGCATGGGCGTGATCCTCGCCGAAACCGAGGGCTCGGCGAAGTCGATCATCGAGGCGTTCAGCGCCGCCAACGTCAACATCATGGTGCAGGAGTTCATCCGCGAGGCGAACGGATCGGACATCCGCGCCCTCGTCGTCGGCGGGGAGGTTGTCGCCGCCACCAAGCGCATCGGCCGCCCGGGCGAGTTCCGCGCCAACCTGCATCGCGGCGGCACTGCGGTGAGGGTCGAGCTCACCAACGAGGAGCGGCAGATCGCCTCCCGCGCCGCCACGGCACTCGGCCTCAACGTCAGCGGCGTCGATATGGTGCGCTCCAGCCACGGCCCGCTGGTCATGGAGGTCAATTCCTCCCCGGGCCTGGAAGGCATCGAAGGGGCCACCGGCATCGATATTGCCAGCCGGATCATCGATTTTCTGGAGCAGAACGCTTCCTACGGAAAGACCGCAACCAAGGGCGTCGGATAAGTTGCTTCGCCCCCTGTTTGCGCCGCAAAACAGATTGTTAGGGCTGTGAAGTCACAGGGCTGAGAACTTCATATCGCGCCTTGATCGCGCCCTAACGGCTCACATATCATGGGCTTACGGTCCGAAGCGCGCACCGCGCCCAAAGCCAGCACGAGGGACGTCGGCGAATGACGGAGCAGCAGAAGCATTTTCCGGAATTCTACGTCACCGCTCCCCAGCCTTGCCCCTATCTCCCTGGCCGCCAGGAACGCAAGCTCTTCACGCACCTGACGCACGAGAAGCCGTCAGGGCTGATCGACAACCTGCTGCGCGGCGGCTTCCGTCGCAGCCAGAACATCGCCTACATGCCCTACTGCGAGGGCTGCCAGGCCTGCGTGTCGGTGCGCGTCGTCATCGACGAGTTCGTCATCGGCAAAAGCATGCGCCGCGCCATGGACCAGGCGAAGGGTCTCGAAGCGCGCCGCGTGCCGCCCGAGCCGACCTCGGAGCAGTTCGCGCTCTTCCGCCGCTACATCGACGCCCGCCACTCCGACGGCGGCATGGCCGACATGACGGTGCTCGACTACGCCATGATGGTCGAGGACAGCGTCATCAACACGTTCGTCACCGAGTACCGCGAGAAGCCCGAGAACCCGCTCGACAGCAATCCCGACAACTGGCCGCTTGAAGGCCGTGGCGCTGTGCGACCTGCTCTCCGACGGCATCTCGATGGTCTACAGCTTCTATGATCCGACCGTCGATCAGATGTCGCTCGGCACCTTCATGATCCTCGAGCACGTCGAATACGCGCGCAAGCTCGGGATGCCGTATCTTTATCTCGGCTACTGGATCAACGGCTCGCGCAAGATGAACTACAAGATGCGCTTCCAGCCGCAAGAGCAGCTCGGCCCCAACGGCTGGGTCCGCACGTAACGCCCTGCCCAGTATTATTTGAAAAGCGAGCCGCTCAGCCCGGACGGCTACTGCGCGAGGGCGGCGTCGAGCTTGGAGGACATGTAGGTCCACTTCTCGGTCTGCGTGTCGACTAGCGTCTTCATGCGCGCCTTCAGATCGGCCAGCAGCGCACAATCGGGCGTTGCCGCGTCGGCGCCTTCCTGCCCCAGCGTCGAGATGTCGGCCAGCAGCCGCTCGGACTCCTGATCGTAGACGGCGATCTTGTCGTCGCGCACGAACGGCGCAGCTTCCTTCAGGAACGCATCGTGGCTCCAGCCACGCTTTTCCTTCAACTGGCGCAGCTTTTCCTGGAAGGCCGGCTTGTTCTGCATGTTGAGGTCGCGCAGCGCGCCGGCCGCATCGTCGACCACCGCCTCGAAGTCCGCCTTGGCGCAAACCGCCCCCCCGGCGCCGGGCGCGGTCGGCTTTGCCGGCGCCACGAGGTCAGGCGGCGCATACGGCGCCACGGACGGTGGCGGCGTCGCATCCTCCTTCGGGAGCGGTTGGTCGCGCTTGGGGACACCCGCGGGCGCCGTCTGCGTTGCAGGCTTGGGTGGCGCGACGGGATCCCAGGATTGGCCGAACGCGCCGCCGCACGCGCCGGCCAAAATGCCGATCGCGAGCAGTCCCGCCAGAGCTGAGCGAATGGTCCCCGTCCCGTTCATCGAACCAGTCCTAGCGGGCGGCCGTGGCCCCGGCAAGCATGCCCCGCCGCAGCCTTTCCGCGTCTCGTTGGCTAATCCGCGGCTGAGGCCCGAAAACAGCCCTCAGTGGTAGGTAATGGCGCGCGCGCCCGGCCAGATGACGCGGTAGCCGAACTCGATCAGGCGCTCCTCTTCCGGCTCCAGCTTGGACTCGAAGGCGATGACGCCGCGCTTGCCGTCAATGTCCTTCTTCGTCGGCTGAACCGGGCCGACCAGTTCCACCTTGATCTCGTCATTCTGCGACACGGGAACCTGGTCGTGAACGACGAGCTCGACGGCGCGCTCGTGCATGTTCTTCACGGTGATGCGGAAGTTGCGGCTGTCGGTGCGGGCCGACGAAATGAGCCCCGTCTCGCCGCGCTTCTCATCGGCGATGGCATGGCGCACCCGCACCTGATCGTCGGCTCCAAAGCCCAGCTCGTGGTCCTCGCCCGGCGACAGCACGGGCAGCGCGCCGGTTCCGACGAATGTCCCGTCGCGGAAGAGCGATACATCACCTGGAAGCAATGGCGATCCCTTCGGTAAGATGAGCTTGGCGTAGAGGTACGCCTTGGCCTCGATCTTCGGCACCGCGCGGACGGTGAGCACCGGCTCGATGCCGTCCTCTTGCAGGAACACACGCTTCGCCTCGCCGGTCGCCGGAACGGTGAGACGCCCCGGCACGCCGAACACCGCCTGGAACGGCGCCGCAGCGACGGTGGCGCCCTGCTGGACGATTGCGAGATCGGGTTCGGGCGCGGCTTCTCCGGCGGCGCTGAGCTGCGCCGTGCGGCTGGCGGAAGATCTCTTGCGCACGCTGAGCCCATCGTAGGCAGCCATCGGCGCCGGCGGTGGAGGCGCGGACGCCGAAACCTCCTTGGCGTCGGGCTCGAAGTCGACGGTAACCGTATCGATGACCGGCGCGGCGGCGTTGGCGTTGGGACGCGTCGTCGACAACTGCAGGGCGACGTTCTCCCACGTCTCGCCCGTGCGCTGCACGATGTCGGCGCGGCGCGTCAGCTGCAGAGCTGGAGGTGTTGTCTTCGACCCGGTTGCCAGGCGCGCGTCATAGCGCGGTGTCCAGCCGGCGTTGCGAACCTGGTAGCGCACGGTCATGTCCGCTTCGAGCGCCGCGCCGGCGACGACGTAAACCTTCACCTCGGTCTGCTCGGCGCGCGCCGGCGCCAGAGCTGCGAGTTTCTTTTCCAATTCCTCTATGCGCCGATCGAGATCCCGCTTCTTCACCTCGGCGTCGAGCGCCAGACGCTGCGCCTCGGGCATGCCGCTACCGATCAGCGACAGGATCTGTTGCCAGTCAATATGCGGCGCGGGCGAAGAGCTCGGCGCCGGCTGCCCGTCGTCCGGTTGCGGGCGCCCCGGCATCTGCGCGAGATTTTGCAGCAGCGTTTTCTGCGTCTGCGCGGCGTCTTCTTGGCCTTGAATGAGTCCGCGCTCGTCGCGAAGCTTCTCGATTTGGTCCTCGATGCCCTTGCGTTCCGCCTGCAGCTTCTCCTGATCGTCGCGCGGGATGTAACGGCGACGCATGTCTACCGACTGGATGTCGAGGCCGGCGGTGGCCTTGCCGTCGACGCGGATGGAGCCAGGCACGGCCTCGGCCGGCAAATCGTTGAACACGAGCGTGTGCTCGCCCTTCTGCAGCGACAAGCGCGCAGTGCGCGTCGCCTCGGCGCCGGCAGGGAACACGGTGACCGTCTCGAGATGCGAAGCGGCGGGGATTTCGTCCGCCGACACGTGGGCCGAAAGAAGGGCCAAGACGAGACCCGGAATCGCGACGACAATGCGCATGGTGCAGCCCATCCCAGCTCGGTTTTCGCGGCCGTCAGCGGCCATCCACGGCGAGACAGGTGGGGGCGTTTCACGTCTGAATTATGACGTGCTGTGGGACACTTGCCGTACCTGAGCAGAGACGTCTAAGCGGAGACTGCCCGCGCCTTGGCGTAGGCCCAATCGAGCCATGGGGTGAGCGCTTGCAGGTCGCCTTTTTCGATCGTCACACCGCACCAGATCCGCAAACCGGGTGACGCACTGCGGTAGGGGCCGATGTCGTAGGCAATACCCTCGGCGGCGAGCATGGCGACCATGCCATGGGAGATGCGGCGCTCCTCATGCGCACCGCCCGGGACGTCGGTGAAACGCAGGCACACCGAGGTGTTGGAGCGGGTCGCCGGGTCGACGGCTAGGTTGGCGATCCATGGTGTGCGCGCGATCCAATCGAACAGTACCGCGGCGTTGGCGTCGGCGCGCGCCTGCAGCGCCTTGAGGCCGCCTATGCCTTCCGCCCAGTGAAGCGCATCGAGGTAGTCTTCGACGCACAGCATCGATGGCGTGTTGATCGTGACGCCCGCGAACAAGCCCTCAAGCACCCGGCCGTTCTCGGCAAGGCGGAACAGCTTCGGCACTGGCCAGCTTGGCCGATAGCTCTCGAGGCGCTCGACCGCACGCGGCGACAGCACGATCATGCCGTGCGCAGCCTCGCCCCCGAGAACCTTCTGCCACGAGAACGTGCCGACATCGATCTTCGCCCAGTCGACCGCCTGCGCAACCAATGCCGATGTGGCGTCGATGAAGGTGAGCCCGCGGCGGTCGGCGGGGATCCAATCGCCGTCCGGTACGCGCACGCCCGAGGCCGTACCGTTCCAGGTGAAGACGACATCGCGGTCGAAATCGACGGCGCCTAAGTCAGGCAGCTCCCCGTAGTCCGCTTCCAGAACGCGGGTATCGCGCGGTTTCAGCTCGCCGACGATGTCGGTCACCCAACGCTTGCCGAAATCCTCCCACGCCAGCACGTCGACGCCGCGCGCCCCGAGCATCGACCACAACGCCATCTCGAAGGCGCCGGTGTCGGAGCCCGGCACGATGGCGAGGCGATAGTCATGCGGCAGCTCCAGCAGCGCATGTGTCTTGTCGATGGCGAGTTTGAGCCGGGCAAGGCCCGCTGCAGACCGGTGCGAGCGCCCGAGCAGCGCGGAAGACAACGCTTCCGGCGTCCAGCCGGGGCGCTTGGCGCACGGGCCGCAGGAGAAGTTGGGGTTCTGCGGGCGCCGCGCCGGTTTATCGAGCGTGCTCATAACCGCGCGGTCTAGGTGGCGGCGGCGCCGACGTCAACTCACAGCGCAAAAAACAAATGGGGCGGCCACAAGGGCCGCCCCTACGCGATCCAATTGCGCGCCAGCTAGTTCACGAAGAACCGTAAGCCGGCGCGAATCTGGTGCTCACCGAGGCCACCGATGGCGACCGTCGAAGGCAATCCGTCGACTGCCATGCTCACCTCGGTGCCGCCGATGTAGAGGAAGCGATAGCCGAAGTCGATGGAGGTGAACGTCGATATGTCGTAGTTGATGCCGACCATGGCGGCGCCCGCGAACTTGACCTGCGTCGTCTCGCCGTTGGCCGTGAAGCTACCCAACGCATCCGTACCCTCGGCGTTGCGCGTGAGCTGATTGACAGCGAAGCCGACGCCGCCGCCGACGTACGGCGTCCAAGGCGTGCCGGTGCGGATGTCGTAGTAGGCGTTGGCGAGCAGGATGGTCGACATGAACTTGGTCTTGTCGACCACTGTGAGCGTGCCTCCGCCGTACGGCTGCGAGCCGTCGAATGTCGCCGACATGATCGAATGGAGGTCGACCGTCAGGTCGGTGCGGAAGTATGGACCCCAGACGTAGCCGACGCCAACGCCGCCGGTGAACGAGGGCAGGAAGCTGTCGCCGAGCCATGCTTGGCTAAGTCCGACGGTGCCGGCGCCGAAAGGTGTGCCGGTCGTCGAGACGGATGGCTGCGCACCGAAGCCGGCGGCGAAGTCGGCGCGGAAGTACCAATCGGCTTCCTCGACCGGAACGGGGATCGGCGCGGGGACCGGCGTGCGCACGCCCGAGGGATTGATGCCGTTGGAATAGTAGGGGTCGCCGTCGGCGAGCGCGGGCGACACGATGGCGCCGATCAAGCTGCCGCCGAGCGCGAGGGCGAGCGAAATTCTAGTGATTGCACGGTTCATCTGCATCGATCCTCGATTGACGGCTAGGCAGGCCTTCAGCCTCACCCGACGTCCTAACTCTGCTCTCAAGGCCTGACTGCCCGACGGGGCGGCGGCCTCACGCGTAAGCAAACTAGGAAATCGAACTGGGACTTCGGGCGGCCGCAATCGACGCTGGGCCGTGACGCCGGGCCCGCGAACGGGCCCGGCAAGCTTCGTGATGGCGCCGGATGGGCGCCGGCCGGTTACTTCACCGGCTGGTAGACGACGGCTTCGCGCTGCAGCTTGTAGCGGTAGCCGATCATCACGTCGTTCGAGGTGATGTCGCGAGCGAAGACGCCGCTGATCGAGGAGGCGCCGTCGAACGTCGTGACCACGCCGCTCTGCGCATTGCCGAGATCGGCATAGCGGTAGGAGAGGTCGATGACCGACTGCGACGTCACGTCGAAGCTGACGCCGGCGTAGAAGGCGTAGGCGAAGTTCGTGTTGGTCTTGGTGGCACCGTAGCCGACGCTGTCGCTGCGGATTGTTGACGTCCTTCATGCCGTCGACGGTGAGCGGACGCAAAGCCGATGCCGGCGCCGATGTAGGGCGTGAAGCCGCACCAGTTGCCCATGTCGATGTAGGCGTTGGCGAGACCGAGCCAGCTGCGGATGTCAGCCTGGTATTCGTTCGTGCCGGCCGGAACGATGCCGATACCGGGTATAGAATCCTGGCCGACGAAGAGCGCGTCGCCGCGGTATTCACCGGTGAGGTCGAAGCGCAGCCAGTGGCGGGCCTGCCAGCCGACGCCGAGACCGAACAGCGGGCTCGACTTGATGTCCTTGTGGTGCACGTTGAAATTGCTGGCGTCGAAGCCTTCCGTCCAGATGCTGCCGACATCCGGATTGGCCTGGCCGATGTAGCCCTTGAAATAAATGCCGCGATCGCTCGGAGGCGGCGGAGGAACATCGTAGCCGCCCTTGAGGCCGCCGTCGTAGATATCAGCCGCCATAACGGGCGCGCACAAGGCAAGCACGAGAGCCGACCCGAGCGCCGCGCCTAGCAGATAGGAACCTGCGATTGGTATTCATGGAACTTCCCCTTCGTCATCGTCATTCCGCCTGACAAGGCGGCGCTGGTGGCGAACGCGCGACGTGCTCAGCTCGTGACTATGGGGATGAAGGCTTAAAGAGCGCTTAATCGATGTTCAGAAATGACACACCCACGAGCGGCGCCAAGCGTAAACGAAGTCTTAAGCGGCGCGCAGCCGGCTGCGCGAGCGGAGGTCGCTCGCGGCTCGACTCCTGGTGATTCGTGTTAGGGCCGCGTTAAGCCGCAGCGGCGGCCGCGGCTCGCACCGCTTCGACGATGTCGCCGACCACGGTGTTGACGAGACGCTCGTCGTCGCCCTCCGCCATGACGCGGATGACGGGCTCGGTGCCCGAAGGCCGGATGACGAGACGGCCGGCTTCGCCGAGCTTGGCCTTGCCCGCGTCGATCGCCTTGACGACGCGCGTATCCTCAAGCGGACTTCCACTGGCGTAGCGCACGTTCTTGAGGATCTGCGGCAGCGGCGTGAAGCGGTCTGTCACCTCGCTGACGGTGGAGCCGGTGGTGACGACAACGGCGAGCAGCTGCAGCGCCGTAACTAGGCCGTCGCCCGTGGTGACATAGTCCGACAGCACGATATGGCCCGACTGTTCGCCACCGACATTGTAGCCGTGCTTGCGCATGTGATCGACAACGTACCGGTCGCCAACCGGCGTGCGCACCATGTCGAGCCCGAGGCCCCGCAGATAGCGCTCGAGGCCGAGGTTGCTCATGACGGTGGCGACGACGCCGCCGGCCGTCAGCTTGCCCGCGCGGTGCCAGGTATCGGCGATGACGGCGATCAACTGGTCGCCGTCGACGATGTTGCCCTTCTCGTTGACGATGATCACGCGGTCGGCGTCGCCGTCGAGCGCGATGCCTATGTCGGCGCGCACTTCACGGACCTTGGCGATCAACGCTTCGGGCGCGGTCGAGCCGCACTTTTCGTTGATGTTGCGGCCGTTCGGCTCGACGCCGATCTTGATCACTTCGGCGCCAAGTTCCCAGAGCGCCTCGGGCGCCACTTTGTAGCCGGCCCCGTTGGCGCAATCGATGACGATACGCAGGCCGTCGAGACGCAAGTTCTTCGGCAGCGTGCGCTTGGCGAACTCGATGTACCGCTCCTGGGCGCTTTCGACCCGCGTGGCGCGGCCGATGCGGTCGGCCGGCGCGAGCAGCGCAGCCGTATCGGAGTCGATCAGCTCCTCGATCCTGCGCTCGGTATCGTCCGAGAGCTTGTAGCCGTCGGGGTCGAACAGCTTGATGCCGTTGTCGTCGAACGGATTGTGCGAGGCGGAGATCATCACGCCCAGGTCCGCGCGCAGCGAGCGCGTCAGCATGGCGACGGCGGGCGTCGGCATTGGGCCGAGCAGGAACACATCCATGCCGACCGAGGTGAAGCCCGACATGAGTGCGGCTTCGAGCATATAGCCGGAGAGGCGGGTGTCCTTACCGATCACGACGCGGTGGCGATGCGCGCCCGTGCTGAATATCTTTCCGGCGGCCATCCCGACCTTGAGCGCGACTTCCGAGGTCATCGGCGACTTGTTGGCGAGGCCGCGAATACCGTCCGTACCGAAATACCGGCGCGACATGGAAATCCCCTTGGCTCGTTTCTGCAGGCTCGGCTTACCGTTTCGCGAATTAGATTGCATAAGCTACCCCGGGCGCTCCCTGCTTGCGAGCATGGTAAACGCGGGGTGCGAGCCTTTTTACGGCCGCGATCCCCGGAACCACCAATTCGTGTTCCGCGCACGTTACACGCCGCACCCTAAAAAACCGGAACCGCGCCGGGGCCCAGGCAAATCAGGCCAGGGCCCTGTCGGTGCCATGCAGCGCGGCGCCCCATACGTTGAGCGCCTGACGGGTGGCGGCAACGTCGTGGGCCCGGATGATCTGCATGCCCTGCGCGACACCGGCGAGCGCCGCCGCAATGGAGCCCGGCAGCCGGTCGCGCGGGTTGGGCGCGTCGGAGATATGGTCGATCAGCTTCTTGCGCGAGGCGCCGAGCAGCACCGGCACGCCGAGGGCGTGATAGAGCGACAGTGACGCCATCACGGCGACGTTGTGGTGCAGGTGCTTGCCGAAGCCGATGCCCGGATCGGCGACGATCTTCGCCCGCGGTATGCCGGCCGCCTCGCAAGCGGCGATGCGCTGCTCGAGATAGTCGAACACGTCGAGGGCGACGTCGGAGTACTGCGGGTTGTCGTTCATGGTCCGCGGGTCGCCCTGCGCATGCATCAGGATGACGGGCAATCCGCTCTCGGCGGCGACGCGCAGCGACTCCGCTTCATGCGTCAGCGCCGAGACGTCGTTGAGGATGTCGGCGCCGGCGGCTGCGGCCTGGCGCATAACCTCGGCCTTGCGCGTATCGATGGAGATCAGCGCTTCGGTGCGCGCGCGCAAACCTTCGATGACGGGGATGACGCGAGCCAGCTCCTGCTCGGCGGGCACGTAGTCGGCGCCCGGGCGGGTGGACTCGCCACCAATGTCGAGGATGTCGGCGCCTTCCTCGGCCAGCTTCAGGCCGTGCGCGATGGCGGCTTGTGTCGAGGCATGCATGCCGCCGTCCGAGAAGCTGTCCGGCGTAACGTTGACGATGCCCATGATGCGCGGACGGTCGAGCGCCAAGCCGCCGAGGCGCACGCGCGGCGCGGTGATCGCTTCCAGGTCCTGCGCGGCGTGCAACGTCCCGCGACCCCAGTCGCGCTCAATGGCGTCGCCAAGCGAGACGATGCGGCGGTCAACGCGCGCGCCTTGCCGCGTGGCGATCTCGATGGCGGTAAAGCGCAACGGCTGCCCGGCGAGCGGCAGACCGCTCCAGGCATCCTCAGCCGCGTCGGCGGGCGCAGGAAAAAAGCCGATCGGCCGCACGTACGTCGAGCGCTGCATTGTTGCGGGATCCCAAAGCGAAGCGGCCGCGAGGTTGCCCCCGCGGCCGCATCTAGAGCAATTGCGCGCCCCTGGTAAAGGGGTGCGGATCAGGACTGCGGCTGCGGCTCCATGGGGCCAGTGCCGCTGGGACGGAAGCGTCCGCCCGCGCTCGGAACGGCCGAGCCGGTCGGATCGCGCGGCGCGTCGTCATCCGACTTGCGCACGATCTTGTCGCCGCGCATCACCGCCTGCACCTCGTCGCCGGAGATCGTCTCGAACTCCATCAGCGCCTGGGTGACGGCCTCGAGCTCGTGCCGGCTGGCGGCGATAACTTCGCGCGCCTTGTTCTCGCCTTCGGTGACGATGCGGCGGATCTCCTGGTCGATCAGCCGCGCGGTGTCCTCCGACATGTTCTGGCGCTGCGTGATGGCGTGGCCGAGGAAGACCTCCTGCTGGTTCTCGTTGTAGCGCAGCGGCCCAAGCTTCTCGCTCATGCCCCACTCGGTGACCATGCGGCGCGCAAGGTCGGTGGCCTGCATGATGTCGCTGGAGGCACCCGTGTTCAGATGGTCCTTGCCGTAGATCGCCTGCTCGGCGCAACGGCCGCCGAACGACATGGCGATGCGCGCCTCGCACCACTGCTTGGAGTAGCTCAGCTTGTCGCGCTCCGGCAGGTTCATGGTGACGCCGAGCGCGCGACCGCGCGGGATGATCGTCACTTTGTGCAGCGGATCGCCGCCGACGACCTTCAGGCTGACCAGCGCGTGACCGGCCTCGTGGTAGGCGGTGGCGAGCTTCTCCTCCTCGGTCATGATCATGGAGCGGCGCTCCGCACCCATCATCACCTTGTCCTTGGCGTCTTCGAACTCGAGCTGCGTCACCAGCCGCTTGTTGCGGCGGGCCGCGAGCAGCGCCGCCTCGTTGACGAGGTTGGCGAGATCGGCACCCGAGAAGCCGGGCGTGCCGCGCGCAATGAGCTTCGGGTCGACGTTCGGTGCGACAGGAACCTTGCGCATGTGCACGCGCAGGATCTTCTCGCGCCCGGTGACATCCGGATTCGGCACGGTGATCTGACGGTCGAAGCGGCCGGGGCGCAGCAACGCGGGGTCGAGCACGTCGGGACGGTTGGTCGCCGCGATGAGGATGATGCCCTCGTTGGCTTCGAAGCCGTCCATCTCGACCAGCAGCTGATTGAGCGTCTGCTCGCGCTCGTCGTTACCGCCGCCGAGACCGGCGCCGCGATGGCGGCCGACCGCGTCGATTTCGTCGATGAAGATGATGCACGGCGCATTCTTCTTCGCCTGCTCGAACATGTCGCGCACGCGCGAGGCGCCGACGCCGACGAACATCTCGACGAAGTCGGAGCCGGAGATGGTGAAGAACGGCACGTTGGCTTCGCCGGCGATGGCGCGGGCGAGCAGCGTCTTACCGGTGCCGGGCGGGCCGACGAGCAGCGCGCCGCGCGGGATGCGACCGCCGAGACGCTGGAACTTCTGCGGGTCGCGGAGGAATTCGACGATCTCCTGCAGGTCGTCCTTGGCCTCGTCGACGCCGGCGACATCCTCGAACGTCACGCGGCCGTGCCGCTCGGTCAGCAGCTTGGCGCGCGACTTGCCGAAGCCCATGGCGCGGCCCGAGCCCGACTGCATCTGGCGCATAAAGAAGATCCACACTGCGATGAGCAGCAGCATGGGGAACCAGTTGAGCAGCATGCCCATGATCGAGGGCACGTCCTCGTCCGACGGACGGGCGCGGAACTTGATGCCCTTCTTCTCCAGCCGCTCGACGAGGGTTGAATCCTGCGGAGCGTAGGTGGTGAAGGAGGTGCCCCCATCGCGCATGGTGCCGTAGATGCGGCTGCCGGCGAGCGTCGCGTCGGTCACGTTCCCGCTGTCGACAGCGGTGAGGAACTCCGAGTACGTGATCTCGGTGCCGCGCCGGCTCTGCGTCGGGTTGTTGAACAGATTGAATAGGGCCGCGAGCAGGACGAGAATGGCAACCCATATGGCAAGCTTTTGAAAGTTCGCGTTCATTTCGTTCCCTGTAGAGCACGAAAACGGCTCGGGCCGACCCTCACCCCGGTTTCTCCCGGGCGCCGCTCGAAGCTCGGCGTTAACATAGGAGCGGGGCTCCGCATTGCCAAGTTACACGGCCTTCGCTCCCCAGAAGCTTAACGGGACCAAAGGTTGCGCGCGAGCCGCCGCACAGTCGCACTAAAGCCTGCTGGCGCCTCTGTTTTCGGCTCTAGCTGAGGAATTCGGCCGAATAGAGCCGTTGCGCCGTCCCCCAAGCGGGGGATACGCCCGGCAGCGCCGCGAAATACGGCACGATGATTAACTCGGATCCTCGCCAAAACGCCGGCAGGGTGGCGGCGGCTTTGGCGGGAAGATCGCGCGGCACGTCGAGTTGCTGGCGCAGCTGCGCGAAGGCGTCCAGCCCGAGCGCGCGTACATCGGGGATGCCACTTGCCTCGACGGAGGTGCGCACCCGAAATCGCCGGTCCCACACTTCGGTGGCGCCGGGCGGCAGAGGAAACGTGGGCAACGGCATGCGGCCGAGCTCACGGAAGATACGCACGAAGCTGCCGTGTCTAGAGACGGCGGCACCACCCAGCGTCGCCCCCTCGAAGTCGCCATCCGCTAACCGGTCGGCAAGCGCCTCGAGTTGCACGAGCCGCAGCGGCTCGGCCTGTCCGCCGTAAGACGTGATGAGACGCGCGAGGAGACGCAGCCGCAACTCCTCCGGCGCGGCAAGCCAGGCGGCGTGATCGAAGCTGGCGAAGGCGCCGCCGTGCAGATCGAGGGACGTAACTTCTTGGAGAGTGCGTACACCGGCATCGAGCGCCGCTTGCGCCCGCGCGAGACGCCGAGCGCTGAGCGCGATCTTGTCGTTGGTGAGCCCGACCCCGGCGAAGGCAGTCCGTGCTTTGCGCAGCCGCACCCGCTCGAAGCGATCGGCGTCGTTGCTGGGATCTTCGAGCCACTTGAGCTTTGCCTCGCGCAAGGTTGCGCGCAGGCGTGCGCCGGACACACCGAGCAGGGGACGCAGCAGCACGCATCTGCTCGTCAAGCGCGCGCTGCTCCGACATGGCCGTGAGGCCATCGAGGCCGCTGCCGCGCGCCAGGCGCATGAGCAGCGTCTCCGCCTGATCGTCCTCGGTGTGTGCTGTGACGATCGCCACCGGACCCGACGCGGCGCAGCTGCGGGCGTGAACGGCGAGCAATCGGTAGCGTGCCTCACGCGCGGCATCCTGGATGCCGTTCGACGGCTTGTCGCCGATCCAGGTCAGCGTTTCGTGCTCGAGCCCGAGCGCGCGCGCTTCGCTGCCCACCCAGTCTGCTTCGTCGCGCGAGGTCGCGCGCAAAGCGTGGTCGACGGTGGCGACGAGGAGCTTCGTGGGAGGCTCGTGCTGCCGCGCCCAGCGCGAAGCCAGATGCATCAGAGCGACGCTGTCGGCACCGCCCGATACGGCAAGGACGGCGATAGGGAAACTTGCAAGGGGAGCGAAAAGCGCGCCGATCTCTTCGTCCCGGACCGGTTCAGCGGCGTCTTCGGGACAGGGGCTGCGCGAGGCAGAAGAACTCAGATCAGGTGCAGCCAATTCTCTGGCGCTCCGACTTGGCGCGCATTTTCACGTTCTCGGGGGCGTTGGGAAACCGCGTCGACAGCTCGCCGAACGACGAGCAGGCGGCGTCCTTCTGGCCCAAGCGGTCGAGCGACATGGCGAGCTTCAGCAGGCTGTCGGCGGCGCGCGCATTGCCTGCGTAGTTCTGATAGCCCTTGAGGAACGAGCTGGCGGCGGCCTTGTACTCGCCACGCACGAAGTGCGCCTCGCCGAGCCAGTACTGCGCGTTGCCGGCCAGCGAATCCTGCGGGTAGCGGGATAGGAAGTCCTCGAACGAGCTCTGCGCGGCGCCGTAATCGCGCTGCATCAGGTAGCCGTACGCCGTCTCGTAAAGCTGCTTGGCGTTGCCGGCGTCGGCGCCGTTGGGGGCCGTCGCGGCGCCGAATGCTGGCGGCAGGGCCGCCATGTCGGTGCCGGTACCACCCTCGACGCCGGGCGCTTCTGGCGCGGTCGGCGCGGGCGATCCTGCGCTCGGGGCCTGCGGATCGGTTTCAATCAGACCGCCGATCGCATCGCCGCTGTTGCCGGCCGTAACGGTTGTCGAGCCGAAGCGGCCAGCGTCCGGAGCGGATGCGGCCGCCCCGCCGGCGGTGGCATCCGCCGTGTCGGTCGGCGGCAAGCCCGGCAACGGCGCACCCCGCGGGCTACCGGCGTCGGAGCGCCGCGGCTGCCCCCCAAGTGCGCGCACCTGATCGGTCAATTGCTGGATCTGCGCCGAGAGGGCACGCAACTGGGTTTCGAGACCGTCGATGCGGACGCTGTCGGCGCCACCACCGCCGCCGGCTGCAACGGCGGATCCGCCGCCACCACCACCACCACCTCGGGCCAGCGATTCAAGCGTGCCGACCACGACCTGCATGTCGACAAGCTGCTCTTCGAGCTGCTCGACGCGCTGCTTTAGGCCGGAGTCGGGATTGGCCGGCGGCGCGGCAGCCTTCGCCTTGGGCTGCGCCTGAGGCGCCGTTTGGGCAAGTTGCACGGGCTCTGCGACGACCACCGACGCGAGCAGACCCACGAGGCAGGCGCCGCTGAAAACGGAAACGAGGAGGCGATGCGTGAGCAATGGACTACCTAAGCTCTGAAGCTTGCCGGTCTTGTAAGTGGCTCAATGCGGGCGCCGCGAAGCGGGCCGAACGTGCCGCCACGGCGCGCCGGGCAACCGCGGTATTCAAGACGTTTCGGTCCCCTAGGCATCATTTCAGGCACTTCTTGTCAACGCGTCACGCCCGCAGGCTGAACGCCCCCGGGCACTTCGACGGCGCGCATCACGGTGGCCGAAGGTACCGCCAGCGCCGCCGATGCGCCACGCGAGGAGCCGCTACCGACCAACCCGAGGCGATCGCGTGTGCCGGTGGCAAAGACGAGCGTCACGGCGCGCCGGTTCTGCGCGCGGCAGTCCGTATCGGCACAGGTGGCGACGGGGATCGAACGGCCGAGCGGCACGACCGCCAAGCGGCTCGGCTGGATGCCCTCCTGAATGAGGCGCTCGCGCACCGCCTCGGCGCGCTGCTCGGACAGGACGACGTTCTCCTGCTCGGTGCCCGGCTCGTCGGCATGGCCCTCGATAGCAGCCTCGAACTCGTGCCAGCGCATCAGCCACTTCGCCTGCGCCGCGAGGGCGTTTCGAGCGCGGCTGCCGAGCTCGGCGCTCCCCGGTGAAAAGAATACCCGGTCGCCGGCCTCGATGCGGAGTTTCGATTGGATGGACGCATTGCGGCGCAGCTCCTGATCCCACCCCTTGCTGCGGGCGGGCTGCACGTCCGGCAAGACGTTCATGTCGGAGATCGCCGGCGCGCTGATCGAGCCGGTGGTTTCGGGGGCGCTACAGCAAGCGCGGGGCGCGTGTCGCCGTCGGTGTCGAGAGCGTTGGCGTCCGCGGGCGAATGATCGTGGTGATAGAGTTCGCCAAGCTGCCGGCGCGCGTCGTTTGCGGCAGCGCTCGACGGATAGCGGGCAACGAGCTGCTCGAAGGTATCACGCGCGAAGTCGCGGTGGCCCGCCTGCAGCTTCTCGATGCCGTCGAGGTACAGCTCCTCGGCACGTTGTTCGCCGCTGTAACCCGAAGGCGAGGAATAGCCGGCGGTCGATCCCGAGGTCGACGGTTCGGCGTTGGCGAAGCGGGAGTATTCGCCGGCATAGGCAATAAGGGCGCAAACCGCGATGAGCGCGTAGCGTCCCGCGTTCGAGCGAAGCTCGGCTCCGCCGAGACGCACGCCCGATCCACGCTGGGGCCACAACATTGAAATCCTCGTGAGCAAGCCGCTGAAAACGTTGCGATGAATGACGGGCGTTTGCGGCCAAACTTTGCTGTGTTGCGCAACGGCCGGCGCGGCTGTGGACGTGGGGCACGAACGCAACAGCATTCAATTCGCCCCTGGTTTCACACCCTCTCATCGCCCGTGCCATTGTTGGACCTGGCCCAGAACCTAGCTCAGCCTCGTTCTGCGACAGCAGCTCCGACCTGGAATCAAAAATCCCGGGGAGGGCCCCGGGATTTCGTATGTCGTCGATTTGTTCGGTGAGAACGGCCGGACTAGTTGCCGGCGGTACGCGAGTTGAGCACCGTCTGCGCGCGACGGTTCTGCGACCAGCACGAGATGTCGTTGCAGACGGCGACCGGGCGCTCCTTGCCGTACGAGATGGTACGGATGCGCGAGCCGTTGATGCCGTTCTGAGCCAGGAAGTTGCGCACCGTGGTGGCACGGCGGGCACCCAGCGCGATGTTGTATTCGCGCGTGCCGCGCTCGTCGGCGTGACCCTCGATGGTGATCGTGTACTGCGGATACTGCTGCAGCCACTGCGATTGCTTCTGTAGGATGGTGGAGGCTTCCGGCGTCAGGTCGGTGCTGTCGGTCGTGAAGTAAACGATGTCGCCGACGTTGACGGCAAAGTCGCGATGCGTACCGGGCGTCACCGAGCCGTCGCGGCCCGTGAGTTGAGAGCTCGGCGCGTTTTCGTTGTTGGCGCAGGCGGCGGCCAGGGCACCCACGAGCAGGACGGCGAACAAGCGCGTTGCGCGGGCGAACCCAGTTGTCGTGGCCATGAACATTCCTTTCGTCACGCTTCACTCAACCTCTGAGCGCCGTGACAGTTCCAGATCGAGCGAGCAGTAGCCGACCGCTTGTACGAAAATGTGGCCGACACTCCATTGAAGACGACACCTTCCCCCGATTCGTAAGGCAAGACACCGCGGCCAAAACATTAACCCGTGGGAAGATTGTGCGCGCGGCGACCAATGGACCCGGTGTGTTGCGCGTACGCCTCGACGGGGTGGCGTTGCCGCAATAAGCGGCAGCTTAGGCCAACGTCGGCGCACCATCCGATCGGAGACCAATCCGATCGGCGGACCCCAAAAAAATCAAGACCGAGGTGAGCGCCCTGCAGCGCTTACCTCGGCCTTGAAATTCGGACTCCCTAGCTAAAGCCAAGGAGCAGACACCTTTCGGCGACTTACCGAGCCGGCTGAGTCGCCGCCGGAACGTCGGCGCCGAGCTTCAGCGGAGCTGGCTCCTCGCGGCGGCAAGCGCCGAGAGCGACAGCAGCGGCAACGGCCGCGATAAGGATGGCCCCCTTCATCTTCATCATCTCCTAAAAGGTTGTCCTAACTCGAAAAGCGATAGCTTAGCGAGCAGCTTCAGTGGTCATGTTGGCGCCGAGCTTCAGCGGAGCGGGCTCTTCACGACGGCAAGCGCCAAGAGCAACAGCAGCGACGACGACGGCGAGTACGATTGCACTCTTCATAGCATTTTCTCCTAATGTTGTCCTGGCCTTGCCGCCAGCTCTTAGCGAGCGGACTGCGTGGCGGCAGGCATATCAGCGCCCAGCTTCAGCGGCGCCGGCTCTTCACGACGGCACGCGCTCAGCGCAACGGCCGCAACCACTGCTGACAAAACGATCAGCCCCTTAAAACCCTGCATGGTCTCATCTCCTGATGCTTCATCGGCACTAGCCACATATTGGGGTACCGGCGCGGCTCGTCTTGATCAAGAACAGAGGCAGTTATCCCTCAGTTTTCCAAGCCTGTAGATGCGAAAATGCAACGCCGATCTTGCTCTTCCCCAACACCTGTCCCGCACCGCCTCGTTTCGCCGGAATAGATTGAATTTACGCGGTAAACCCGCCTCTCCGGCACCGAGGCGCTTAGGCATCATAAAGACCAGAACCGGGTTAACGCCAGGTTAATAGTTGTATCAATTCAAGAGCGGCGACCACGCCGGATCCGACGCGAAAGATGGCGTACGGATCGTTCGCTCGTTGTAACCCGTCAAATCGACGGAAAAGATTCGCGCACCCCCGTTCTCGCCTTGCGATTCGCGGAAGAACATCAAAACGCGTCCGTTCGGCGCCCAGGTAGGGCCCTCGTTGTGGTAGCCCTCGGTCAGCACCCGCTCCCCCGAGCCGTCCGGGCGCATGACGCCGATGAGGAAGCGACCGCCGAGTTGCTTGGTAAAGGCGATGTAATCACCGCGCGGCGACCAGACCGGCGTTGAGTAGCTGCCATCCCCCATGCTGATGCGATGCGCGTTGGAGCCGTCAGAGTTCATCACGTAGATTTCCTGCTGATTGTCGCGGTCGGTCTCGAACACGATCTGCCGCCCGTCGGGCGAATAGCTCGGGCTGGTGTCGATCGACGTGCCGGGGGTCAGCTTGCGCTTTTGCTTCGAGCGCAGATCCATCTCGTAGATGCTGGAGTTGCCTTCGGCCTGCATGCTCATGATGACGCGCTGGCCGTCGGGTGAAAAGCGGGGCGCGAAGGTCATCCCCGGAAAATCGCCGACGATCTCGCGCTGCCCCGTCTCGAGGTTCATGAGGAACACGCGCGGCTGATCGCCGGTGTACGACATGAACGTGATCTCTTGGTTGGTCGGGCTAAAGCGCGGCGTCAGCACGAGCTCCTGCCCCTTGCTGAGCAGCCGCACGTTGAAGCCGTCCTGGTCCATGATGGCGAGGCGCTTGATGCGGCGATCCTTCGGCCCCGTCTCGTCGACGAATACGACGCGGGTGTCGAAGTAGCCGGATTCACCCGTCAGCTGTTTGTAGACGTTGTCGGCGATGATGTGGCCGACGCGGCGCCAATTTTGCGCGCTGGTGGCGAATCGCTGCCCCGCGAGCTGCCGGCCGGAGGCGACGTCCCAGAGGCGGAACTGCGCCACGATGCGGCCGTCGGCGCCGCGCGACACATCGCCCACGACGAGGGCGTCGGCACGGATGGAGCGCCAATCGGGAAAGCGCGGCGCGGCATTGACGTCGCGGACCTGCTCAAGGAACGAGCCGCGGTCGAGCGGCTCGAAGAGACCCGAGTTGCCGAGGTCGGATTGGACAACGTCGGCGATGTCGGCGGCGAGCTTTGGATCGGGGCCGAGGAAAAAAGGAATGGCGATCGGAATAGGCGCGATGGTGCCCTGCGTCTGACGACCCTGCAGGCCGCCGCCCGGCGTCGTGCCGCCACGCAAGCCACCACCGCCCCCGGCTGCCGGCGGCGGAGGTGCCGGTTCGAACTGGCGCATCTGTCCCTCGAGACCGCCTCCGCCTGAGGGGCCCTTGTAGCTGTCGTCGGGCCGCTGCGCGAAGGCGGGTGAGACGAACGCGCCGGTGGCGAACAGCGCCAGCAGGCCGAGCAGCGCTGGCCGCAATCCAAATCTCCCGCTCGTGCTCGTCTTCCGTCCGTTCTCGTCTCGCATCTCGTCGAACCCTTCGTCCGTTTGAGGGCTGCTTATAATCGAATCGGCATGCCGCGCATGCCTAACGCTGCACCAGCCCCAGGATGACGGGCCAATCGAACGCCCAAGTGACGGTGCTCCAGGCCGAATACTTGTCGGGCGGCAGCTGGAACGGGGCGCATTGCTTAATGGCGCGTATCGAGGCATCGGCGGCGATGGCGTACAGCGGCGTATTCTGACGGTCGACGACGACGGGTTCGCCGTCGAGGGTCCCGTCCTGGTTGAGGCGGAAGCGCACGTTGACGATCGGAGTATCGACCCCGCCGCCGCCACCCGGCATTTTCGCGCACGGGACGAGTTGCGAGTTCAGCATCGACAGCAGCAGATCCTGCTCGCGCGCCGACAGCACGGTGTCGTGCCCCTGCCGCTCGCCGGCAGTGGGGCCCGTGTAGTCAGTGGGCTTGGTCGGCGGCGTCGATGACTGCGGCGCGCCGCGCTTGTCGGGCGTCTTGTCGAGCAGCGCGGCGATCTTGTCGGCGTCGAACTTCTTCTTTTCGTCCGCCTTGCGCTTCGCCTCGGCGAGCTTTTTCTTTTTTTCGTCGGCCTTCTTTTTTTCTTCCGCCTTCTTCTTTTCGTCCGCCTTCTTTTTCTCGTCGGCCTTTTTCTTTTCCTCGGCCTTCTTCTTCTCGTCCTCGGCCTTGCGCTCCTGCTCGAGCTTGTCCTCGAGCTTCTTCTTCTCCTCCGGCGTGGGGCCGGGCTCGGGCGTCGGCGCCGGCTCAGGCGGTATCGCCGCCAGCTTGTCGGCGATCGGATCCTGCTTGGGTGGCGGCGGCGTTTCGGTTTTCTGCGGCTCGGGCTCCGGCGGCGGAGGTGGCGGCGGCTCTGCGGCCGGCGGCGGCGCCGTAACGGGCTTAGGCTTTTCCGCTTCCTTCTTCGAGACCTCGGGCTGCGGCTCTTCCTTCGCCTTCGCCTCCATCTGCTTGGAGGTCGGATCGCCCTGCTTGAGACGTGTCAGCTCGGACGGCGTGATGATCGTCGCCTCGATCGCAATGACCGGCGGCAAATCAGGCGGCGCATGCTGGATATCGAACAGCGCGTAAGCCAACAGCAGCGCGTGCCCGACGAATGAGGTGAGGAGCCCGCGATACACCGCTTAGCCTCCATCCTCCACTTCCGTGACCAGCGAGACCTTGCGGAAGCCACCGGCGCTGATGCGCCCCATGACGCGCATGACCGTGCCGTAAGCGACACCCTTGTCGCCGCGCACGAAGATCTGCTCGTCGTAGCCGTTCTTGGCGATCGCCTTCAGCTTCGGCGCAATCTCGTCGAGCGACACGGCGGTCTCGCCGATGAAGACGCTGCCGTCGGCCTTGACGCTGATGGCGAGCGGCTCCTTGTTGGCCTCGAGCTGCTTGCCCTTCGCCTGCGGCAGCTCGATCGGCACGCCGACCTGCAGCAGCGGCGCGGCGACCATGAAGATGATCAGGAGCACGAGCATAACGTCGACCATCGGCGTGACGTTGATCTCGCTCATCGGCGAATGCCGCGCACGACGCCGGCGCTTTCCGCCACCGCCGCCACTCGCTGCCCTAATGCTCGCGCCCATGGTGCCCTTACGCCTTCCCGAATTCTTAGCGTGCGCTCAACTCAAGTTCTGACGTCGATCTGCCGCGAAACGATGGCGGCAAACTCGTCGGCGAACGCTTCCAGCCGGTGGCTGATCTGCGCGCTGTCGGCTGAGTATTTATTGTAGAAAATGACCGCCGGAATGGCGGCGACAAGGCCGAGCGCAGTGGCGAAGAGGGCCTCGGCGATGCCGGGCGCCACGACCGAGAGGTTGGTGTTCTTCGACACGGCGATGGCCTGGAAGCTCGACATGATGCCCCAGACCGTTCCGAACAGGCCGACGAACGGCGCCGTCGATCCGACGGTCGCCAGGAACAACAGGCGACGGTCCAAGCGCTCCATCTCGCGGCTGATGGTGACGTCCATTACTTTCTCGACGCGCAGCTGAATGCCGCCGAGAGCGCGGATGTTACCCTCGACGGATCGCTTCCACTCGCGCATCGCAGCGACGAACAGCGCCGCCATGGTGATGGGCTTGGTGCGTGACAGCGCGGTGTAGAGCTCGTCGAGCGACTGGCCCGACCAGAACATGTGTTCGAAGCGATCGGATTCGACGCGGGCGCGGCGGAAGGCGAAGAACTTTTCGACGACGATCGCCCATGACCAGATCGATGCGATGAGCAGACCCGCCATCACGAGCTGCACCACGATGTGGGCGTGCAGAAAGAGCTCGAGGAAGGAGAAGCCGCCCACCGGCGCGGGACCGATGGCTTCCTGGGCGAGATCGGTGGGATTCATTTTTTTATCCGTGACGTGGGATGAGCCCGGCACGCGGGCATTCGAAATCGAGGCGCCTTACGGCCGGCGCTGCCGGTCGTGCGCAACCGAAGCCCGAGTGTGACGTGCTTCGCCCACATCCCCAAGAGGGCATGTTGCCTCGCAATATGACCAAACGGCGGCGCTACGGCCTTTCGAACTCAAGCCTCAGCAAATGATTCTATCGCACGCTGCAAGCGGCGCGTCTGCCGGGACTCAGGGCTTGCCGAGGAGGTCGCGCCACTCGCCCGTCTGCGGGTCGTAGGCCGTGAGCGTGCCGTTTTCCATATCGTACATCCAACCGTGGATGTTGACCCGGCCGCTGGTGACGCCCTCGCGCACGATCGGGTAGGTCATCAGGTTATCAAGCTGAAATTGTACGTGGGCCTTGATGGTGGCCGTCAGTCGCTCGGCCTCCGGCACCTGCGCGGCGGCGACTAACTGGTGGGCCGGCTTGGTGAATTCGACCCAACGGCCAAGGTGCGCTTCGCGGTCGGGCGGGATCGGCTCAAGCAGCGCGGCAATGCCTCCGCAGCCGGTGTGCCCGCAGACGACGATGTCGTCGATGCCGAGGTGGCCGACCCCGTACTCGATGGCGGCGCCGACCGCGTCGTCATAGGCGTCAGCTGGCGGCACGACGTTGGCGATATTGCGCACCTCGAACAGCTCGCCCGGGTCGGAGCTGGTGATCTGGGCGGGCACGACGCGGCTGTCCGGCGCAGCCTATCCACAGGAGGCGCGGCTTCTGCTTCTTGTCCGCCAGGCTCTCGTAGAACTTACGGTCCTTCTCGAACTGTGCCCGGAAGCGCTCGTGCCCCTCCATCGCGTCCTTGATGTCGAGGTCGATCCCCTCGGCGTCCTTCTCTTGCCCCACGCGTGCCCCTCCCCGATTGATGCCCTCAACGGCATCATGGTTACCGCGCGGCCGGTTGTCGATGCCGCGCTAACGACGTTGGCCGCCGTGCATAATTTGTTCGGAGGCTATCCCTTAGGTTTGGCGGGGCCTCGAGGGGGCGCACACCGTGCGGCGTCCTAATTTGGGCTAAATCAGTAACTTAATTCCCAGCTGCCAAGGGGCGCCGGGGGGCCGAGCGAGCCTGATTGATGGTCAAGTTGCGTATCCTGCTTCTGCTGCCGGCGGCTCTCGTGAGCCTGGCTGCGGCTATCCCAGCCTCCACCTCGGCAGACGCCGAGGAGAAGCTCGTCGGTCGCAGCGTCACGCTGGCCGGGCGCAAGGTGGCCTGCGGGAAGGCCGACATCTATGTCGACCGCGACCTGCCAAGCGAGGGCGGCGCCGGCGATACCATCCTGATCCTCAACCCGGACATGATGAACCAGCAGCCGCCGACCGTGCGCCTATTCGTGTTCAACCACGAATGCGGACACCTCAGCGTCGGCGACAGCGAACTCGACGCCGACTGCTACGCCGTCAACCGCGGCGTGCGCGAACACTGGCTCGATCGCAAAGGCCTCAACCAGGTCTGCGACAGCTTCGAGGGCGTCCCGGAAACCGATACGCATCCCTCGGCGAAGCGTCGTTGCGCCGCTCTCGACCGTTGCTTTGCGAAAGCGCTCGCCGAGCAGACGCCGATCGCGCCAATGCCTGTGCCGGCGAAGATGCCGCCTAAGGCGCCAGCGACAATCACGGCTTCTGCACCCGCCGTGCCCGCGCGTAAGGCCGCAGGCTCCGATCAGCCGAAGGTGCTGTCGGCTTGGCGCTGCACCGATCCGCTGGACGTGACGACCGGGTCGGTCGATCCCATCGGGCACGCCATCAAGAAAGACGCCGAGCGCGCCGAGCATTGCCGCTAGGCTGGCGACGTTGCTTCCCGCGACGCCTACCCGGTATTCCCGCACGCGCCAAAAACTAACGCCGTATTGCCCGCTGCCAGGAAATGGAGCGGGCAATTGTTGTTTTGCGTTTACTTCGCAAGCGGCATTGAAACTCTAATCGTTAGTTTTATCGGCGTCCGATTTCTTAGCCTCTGAACCGAAATGATTGGTTGCATAAACCGCCTCGCGCTTAACCTCCAAACAAACGATTATTCTTTGTATTTCTTGTCGTTTTGACACGCGAAACGCAGCCCAAGTTGCCGCTCATTAACCATGTCTGGAAATGCACTTCGTTTGCTTTTGGCCCTAACCGATTTTTACAAGGGGCGCATGTTATCCATTTCGCGTGCCGTTTGGCGTATCCGGTTTATTACCGAAACGTCAAACATGAAAAATCGTGCGTGGGTGAATTTGGGAGTTTTCAGAATGCGTGGGCTTCTTGGAGTTCTGGTTGCCGCGGGCGTGATGGCCGGTACGAGCTTGGCTGTTACGACTTCTGCGGAAGCACATCTCTTCGATCGTGGCGGCTGCTGCACCGTTGCGAAGAAGGTCTATTATCGCCAGCCGACGACTACGCTGGTGCGCAAGGTTTCTTACGAGCGCGTGCGCAGCTATCGCACCGTTTGGGCGAAGAAGCTCTATAGCGATCGTTGCGGCTGCCGTAAGTTCTATCGCCGCGTCGCCGTTCAGCAGCCGACCGTGTCGGTTGTTCGCAAGGTGACCTGGGAGCGCGTCCGCTCTTACCGCACCGTTGCCGCTGTGAAGCACTATCGCAAGCGTTGCTGCTGCCGCTAAGCGGCTTGCAGCTTTCTGCTGACAAGCGGAGGACGCGGCGATAGCCGTGTCCTCCCTTGTATTACATCAATTGAATAAGCCGAGTTTCCCCCGCCCGCTGATTCGCGGGCTATTTGTATTCGCATACCGCTTACTCGGCCGGGATGGCAGAATGCGCCCTTTGGGGATTCGGTCTTACTTGCCGCGCTCTTGATCACGCTGCCAGTAGACGAACAGCACCGTCACCAGCGCCGTCAACACCATCGTGGCGAGGATGTCGGTGCGGTTGATGAAGGTCAGCCAAGTGTCCCAGCCCTGCAGCAGATGACCGCGCGGGACGAGCAGCCCATTGCCAATGAGGATGGCGAGCGCGACGCCCGCGGTGAGCGCGACCGCGGCGAGGATCTGCAGGCTGCGCTTCAGCGGGCGCGGCACGGTCAGCTTCTTGCCGGGTACAACGAGGATCGTCTTTACAGACATGTCGCCTCCATCGTCTTCGTTTGGTCAAAGGTAGCCGATTCGCAGTCTAAGGCGCGCAGATGGCAACACTTTGGTGCGCGCGCGGCGGCCATCCTTTGATAGTGGTGCACAAGAAACAACTGCGCGCCGATGTCGAACACCGGCGCGCAGTAATCTCGCGAACGAAGAAAGCGTGAGCGCCGAGCGCGCTCAGACCGACTCCTTCAGCTCCTTGGCGGCGCGGAAGGCAACCTTCTTCGACGCCTTGATCTTGATGGCTTCGCCCGTCGCCGGGTTGCGGCCCATGCGCGCCGGGCGCTTGCGGACCTGCAGCACGCCGAGGCCGCCGATGCGGATCTTGTCGCCCTTCTTGAGGTGCTTGGTGATCATCGTCACCAGATCCTCGAGCACGGCGGCTGCCGTCTTCTTCGGCATGTCGTGCGCTTCCGCCAGCGCGGCGCCGATCTGGCGAAGCGTGACGGTATTGATCTTCGCAGGGGTCTTTTCAGCCATCGGTTGTTTCCTTGAGAGAATCGTTCAGCCGGAGGGAGCGTACACGAGGTGCACGCGCAATGTGCCGTCGGCCGAGGGCGAATATGCGGGATAAGGGCCGGAATCAAGCGTTTTTTGCATGTCGGCACGTTGGCGACAGGGGATGACGGCCCTTGCGCCGCACCCGGCAAAGCCCAGCCTAGGCCTCACCGAACGCCTCGCGCAGCGCGCTCGATATGCGCAGCGGCTTGCCCGAGACTGAGATCAGCACCACCGTGACCTCTGCTTCTACGAGCATTGTCTCGCCCCGCCGGACGCTCTGTACAAGCGTCAGGCTGGCGGCGCCGATGCCCTTCACACGTGTGACCACTTCCAGCAATTCGTCGATGCGCGCCGGCTTGAGGAAATCGAACGTCATGCGGCGCACGACGAACGCCGCGGGCTCGGCGCCGTCCGAGCCGTCGATGAGACGACGATGATCTCCGCCCAGCAGGCGCAGAAAATCGGAGCGTCCGCGCTCGCACCAGCGCACATAGCTGGCGTGATAGACGAGCCCGGAAAAATCGGTGTCCTCGAAATAGACGCGCACGGGCAGCACGTGCCCGCGGCCAGCCGCGTCTTCGATGAGGCGGCCGGCGAGATCGGGCCAGTTGTTTCCAGTCGTGTCGTTCATGGCGCGAAGAGAGCCGATCGCACAGGCGTTGTCACGCGTCGCATCGATCAGACGCCGAGCTCGATCGTGACGATTTCCGGCGGCGCGCCGAACCGCACCGGCAAGCCTGAACAACCGAGACCGCCGGAGACGATGAGGTTGCGCCCGTCTTCGACGATGTGGCCGTAGATGTAGCGGGTCCCGAACTTCGAGGGGACGTACGGCGCAAAGCCGAACACGCGCACCTGACCGCCGTGTGTATGCCCGCAAACCGTCAGCGCCACGCGGTCGGGTACCTTGGGGAAGATGTCGGGCTCGTGCGCCATGAGGATGATCGGCGCGTCGTCGGTCGCCAGCGCCAGCGTGCCGGTAAGATCGTCGACGCCGATAAAGCCGGCAAAGTTGCTCCACCGCTTGGGATGGAACGCCCATTGGTCGCCGAGGCCGGCGATCCACACGGGGGCGCCGTCCTTGATCAGGCGCAGAGCCGTATTCTCGTGCAGCGTGATGCCGGCGTTCTGTAGCGCGGTGCCGGCTTTGGTCGGTCCCGAGCGCCGGTCCTGCACCGCGCGCTCTTCCCACCAGTCGTGATTGCCGAGCACAGCGTGAACACCGAGCGGCGCCTTGAGGCCGGCGAGCGCACCGGCCCAGTCCTTGGCAGGAAGCGGCTCGGAATAGCGGGCGATCTTATGGCCGGCAACATAATCGCCCAGCAGCAGCACGGCATCGGGCCGCAGCGCGTTGACCTGTGCGACGATGCCTTCGATGCGCTCCACGTCCATCCACGGCTTGCAGGCGTGCAGATCGGCGAGGACCGCGAGCTTGAGCGACATCCCCTGGGGCCAGCGCGTCGGTGTCAGCCGATAATTGGTTACCGAGGTGCCGAAGCCTTCGGCAAGTGCATAGCCACTGAGGCCGACGCCACCGGCGGTGGCGGCGCCGAGGCCCTGGAACAGCTGTCTACGGGTGATCACTGTGATTGCCGACCGTGCCCTGCGGAGATAAGCGACGAATGCCATTTGGACGCAAAAGGTGTGCCAAAGATTGACCCGGCCTGCGGCATAGAGACCGCCGCTCAGCCTATCCCCGACTGGCCCTCGCCGCCTTCGGCGATATCGTCGTCAAGCACGTCGAATAGGGCGGCTTGCGGGCTGGACATGCGCTGCGGCCCTGACAAGCCGAGGTGCTTGTAGGCCTTGAGCGTCGTGATGCGGCCGCGCGGGGTGCGGCTGATGAAGCCCTGCTGCAGCAGATACGGCTCGACGATTTCTTCCAGCGCGTCGCGTGGCTCCGACAGCGCCGCCGCAATCGTCTCGATGCCGACGGGGCCGCCGTCATGCCCCTTGGCGATGCAGGTGAGGTAGCGGCGGTCGAGGCTATCGAGACCCTCGGAATCGACCTCAAGCGCTGTCAGCGCCTTGTCGGCCAGGGTCGCATCGATGATCGGCGCGCCGCCGACGGAGGCGAAGTCGCGCACGCGCCGCAGCAGTCGGCCGGCGATGCGCGGCGTGCCGCGGGCGCGGCGGGCAATCTCGTGCGCGCCGTCGGGACTGATGGGGGCGGCGAGCACGCGCGCGCCGCGGGTGACGACGCGTTCCAATTCCACGACGGTGTAGAAGTTGAGGCGGATCGGGATGCCGAAGCGATCGCGCAGCGGAGTGGTCAATAGGCCGAGGCGCGTTGTCGCCCCGACGAGGGTGAACTTGGCCAGGTCGATGCGCACCGAGCGTGCCGCCGGTCCCTCGCCGATGATGAGGTCGAGCTGGTAGTCCTCCAGCGCGGGATAGAGGATCTCCTCGATCGCCGGGCTGAGGCGATGGATCTCGTCGATGAAGAGCACGTCGCGGTCTTCGAGATTGGTCAGCAGCGCCGCCAGGTCGCCGGCCTTGGCGATGACGGGACCGGAGGTGGCGCGAAAGCCGACGCCCAGCTCCTTGGCCATGATCTGCGCCAGCGTCGTCTTGCCGAGGCCGGGTGGCCCTGCGAACAGCACATGGTCGAGCGCTTCGCCGCGATCGCGCGCCGCCTTGATGAAGACGCTGAGGTTGGCGCGTGCCTGCTCCTGCCCGATGAACTCGGCGAGCGACTGCGGACGCAAGCTTGCCTCCGTCGCGTCGGTATCGCGCTTGGCGCTGGTAACGAGCCGATCGGTCATGGTTTGTTCCTGACCTGCTTCGCCGCCCGCGTCAAGGAGCGGACCGATTCAGATGCGCGAAAGGCGACTGGCGACCGGTCCGGCGAGCGCTGCCAGCAGCCACGTCCATTGGCCAGAAGCGGCTCCATAGACATACGCAACGCCGATCGAAAGGGCGAACACGGCGGAGACCAGCAGCGGATCGATCACGCCTTGCCGGCGCATGACCGGGGTGACGTCGTCGGAAATCAACTCAGGGCTGCGGCAGGCGTATCCCCAGATGGCCGCCAGCAGCAGCGCCACCGCCATCAGCACCGCCGCATACATCATCGTCGGCAGCGGGCTGTGGTGATCGCTCATGACGCTGGTGGTGAACGGGATCAGGGCTACGGCCATGAGGAAGAACAGGTTGAGCCACAGCAGCACGCCATCGACGCGGCGGATGTGCGCGAACTGGTTGTGGTGCGCCATCCACAGAAGGCCAATGACGATGAAGCTGAGGACATAGCACCACAGAGCGCGCGATAGGGCCGGTATGGCGACGTAGAGATCGGTATCGCTGAGGCCATCGGGGAGCTTGAGATCGAGCACCAGGAGCGTGATGGCCACCGCCATGACGCCGTCGCTGAAGGCGATCAAGCGCTCGGATTTATAGCTGCTCGGGGTTTTCTGCGCCGCGCTCATAAGCAGCTGGTGCGCTGCTTCGCTCGCGGCGTCAAGACGCGTGCAGTGCACGCGTTCGAGCTTTGTTGCGCCGCGCCATTAGAGACGCCAAATCCTTGCCTCTTCACAGGCTTACGAGATGGGGATAGCGTTGTCGTTGCGGGGGCGCGAGCGGGACAGAACTTCTCAGACTACGAGTGTGTCAGATGTATCGAGCCATTTTCGTTGCGTCGCTCGGCGCCGTCGCCGCCATGACCGCTCAAGCCGCCGAGCTGTGCGTCGCCTGCGAGCAACCCGCCGCTACATACCGCTGCACCGTCGAGCTACCTTCCGAGAAATACAACATCGCACCCCAGCTTCAGGGCGAGATGTGTTCGAAGGTGCTCGCCAAGAAAGGCGCGCATCAAAAGTGCGCCCTGCTCCCTGCGGCCGAGGGCGGCAAGTGCGAGGGCTTGGAGCGCACAGTGACCGTCACCGACTACCAGCGCGCGCTGACGCCCGCCGGGGAAGAGACCTACGAGATCGGCGCCCTCGAGAAGGTACAGCGCAACATGCAAAACACGTGGACGTGCGTGTCCTCGATGTTCAAAGATTGCTGATTTGTAAGGTGCCGCGCGGGGTTGCGCGGCAAGATCGTCCTCGCATCGTCTCTTTGAATGCCTACATTGCTGGCATCGAGAAGCCAGCGTGAGGTCGAGAGATGCGTGCGCCCGCTTTTGTCCGCTCAGGAGCCGTGGCGGTGGCCGTTGCCGGCGCCCAGGTGCTTCCCTTCCCCGAGGCGCGCGCCTACGAGCCCAAATCCGAGACGACGGCCGTCTACGAGGAAGTATGGCGACTGGCGCGCGACAAGTTCTACGACCCGAAAATGAAGGGGCTCGACTGGGAGACGTTGGGCAATAGGCATCGCTTCGCGTATGCCGCCGCCAAGACCGACGCGCAACGCTCCGCCGCAATCAACGCGCTGCTCGCTGAGCTCGGCGCCTCGCACACGCATCATTACACCAAGGACGAGACCGCCTACTACGAGCTCGCCGACATCTTCTCCTATCCGCTGCGCCGCGATATCCCGAAGCACTTCGCGGGCGGCAAGGTGCGCTATCCCGGCATCGGCATGTTCACCAAGAACGTGGACGGCAAGACGTTCATCACCGCTGCGTTCCCCGACATGCCGGCAGCGCGCGCCGGACTGCTGGCCGGCGATGAGATCGTCTCCGCCAACGATGCGCCGTTCGCGCCCATCGGCTCGTTCCGCAACAAGATCGGCGAGAAGGTCGAGCTGAAGGTGCGCCGCGAGGCAAACGCGGAGCCAAAGACCATCACGGTCGAGCCGCAATGGATCGAGCCGGGAGAGACGTTCGAGGCGGCGTTGCGCGACAGCGCGCGCATCATCGAGACCAACGGCAAGCGCATCGGCTACGTGCGCGTCTGGTCGTACGCCGGCAGCGAGTATCAGCAGGAGCTCGAGGAAGTGCTGAGCGAGGGCAAGCTCAAGGACGCCGACGCGCTTGTATGGGATTTGCGCGACGGGTGGGGCGGCGCGCATCCGCGCTACCTGAGCGCGTTCAATACGTACGGGCCGACGCTGGCGCTCACCGGACGCAATGGCACAACCAACCTCGTCGGCTATCGCTGGGGCAAGCCGGTTGCCATGCTGGTCAATGGCGGCACGCGCAGCGGCAAGGAGGTTCTGGCCTACGGCTTCAAGAAGAACGGCTTCGGCCAAGTGATCGGCGAGCGCACCGCCGGCGCACTGCTTGCCGGCACGGCGTTCATGCTGTCGGACGGCAGTCTGTTGATCCTGGCGGTGGAGGACGCGGCCGTCGACGGCGAGCGCGTCGAGGGGGTGGGCGTTGCGCCTTCGATCGAGGTGCCGTTCGACATTCGTTACGCGGCGGGCAAGGACCCGCAACTCGACCGCGCCATCGCAGTCCTCGCCGGCGGCGCTTGAACCCAGCCTAGCTGGGCGTCGACTTGATGCGCAGCTGCACGACAGTGACGGTGCGGCTGGCGTTCGGCTCGTGCGCATCGTCGGTGATCGACTGCAAGCCATACGCCTTATCCGTTTCGCCGACGAGCAGCTGCGGCGGCGCCGACTTATCGCTCGCATCGCTAGGAACCTCGCCGACATAGGTCTGTTCAAGGATCGCCGGCCTAAGTTTGCGATCGGAAGGACCCATGACGGCCCAGATCAGGACGAGCGTGCCGGACAGCTCCGTCTGCGAGCCGACCTTCTTCACTTCGCCCGTATAGCTCTCCTCCGGGCCCAGTGCCCTTCGGCTTGAACGTACACAGCATCGCGCGCGTCTGGCTGTCCGGCTCCGTGCCCTTCTCCCCGTGCTCGGCAAGCGTGCAGGTGAGCACGCCGATATCCGTCGTCATGGCGGCGGTGGCCGGCAGGGCAAGCATGCAAAACATCGTCGCGATCGCCCAGCGCATGGAAAGTCTCCCTTTCCGCATCAAGGAGTGAAACGCTCAGACGCGAGATTTGGTTCGGTGCTCAATCGACGATGATGTCGGCCTGGATGAGCACTTGGCGCACCAGGGCGGCGACGACGCCAGCAAGAAAGGCGAGATACGGCCGGGCGTGGTCGAGCCCGAGTGGTAGCAACACCGATGCGATGGCAAAGGCGATGACGGCAACCACTACGGCGACGAGCCAGTTGAAGCTGCCCGTGCGCCATACGACACCGGCGAGGATCAGCGCCGTCAGCGCGGCCGGCAGGGCCGACCAGACGAAGGTAGCGAGCCCCGCGTGCCCTATGGACGGCACCTCCACCGGGAGCACGCTCGATATGTTGAACGCCCACGCGAGCGCGACGGCAATCACGACCCCGAGCGCGGCGAGGAACGGCCCCACGAGGGCGTAGATGAGAAACGTCCACAGGGCACGTTGGCTGTTCGACACCATCGGTCTTCCCAGCGCTAGCGCGCCAGCTCCTTCAGGCCGCGGCGGATGAGCTTGGCCGTATCGGCCTCCTCGCCCAGCTCTTTCATGGCGACGGCAATGGCGCCCGACGCCTGCGCCGGCTGATAGCCGAGGTTGGACAGCGCCGACATGGCTTCGGCCGCGGCGTTGCCCTGTGGCGGCGCGCCCGAGCTCGCGGTGCCGGTCGGCAGATGCATGCCGGCGACCGACAGCGCCGGCGCCTTGTCTTTCAATTCCGCGACGATGCGTTGCGCGAGCTTCTTGCCGATGCCGGGAGCCTGCTCGACGCTGGCCCAATCTCCGAGCGCGATGGCATTGGCGAGATCCTGCGGGCTCAAGGTGCCGAGTAGCCCGAGCGACACTTTGGAACCAACGCCCTGCACGCTCTGCAGCGTACGGAACCACGAGCGTTCCACCTCGCTGGCAAAGCCATACAGGCGTATGGCGTCCTCGCGCACATGCGTGTCGATGGTGAGCGCTACGTCATCACCGATCTTCATGTTGCGCAGGGTGCGCGCCGAAGCCTGCACCTCGTAGCCGACGCCCCCCACATCGACGATGCAGAAGCTCTCGCCGATGGTGTCGACCTTCCCTTTGAGCTTCCCGATCATTTGCACTCCGTAGGCATGCAAGGCACAAAAGAGCAAATCGCATCGCCAGCCTATTGCCGATGCCTGTTCCCTATTGCCGGACGGCCATGGCGATTTTCACCCGCGCCTGGCGATGATTGGCATGGCAGATGGCGATGGCAAGCGCATCCGCTTCGTCGGCGCTTTGAACGCGCGCTTTTGGCAGCAGGAAGCCGATCATCGCCTCGATCTGCCGCTTTTCGGCGTGGCCGGCGCCGGTCACAGACTTCTTGATGAGGTTGGGGGGGTATTCGGCCACAAGCAAACCTCCCATCGCAGGCGCCAGCAGCGCCATGCCGCGCGCCTGGCCCAGCTTCAAAGTCGAGCGCGCGTTGTCGTTGACGAACGTTTCCTCGACCGCGGCCTCCTGCGGCTTGAAGCTTGCGATGACGCTAGCGATGCCTTCGAACAGCTCGCGCAGGCGGTAAGCAAGCTCGCCATTGGCCGTCGACGTGATAAGGCCGCTCGCCACGTAGCTCAGCCGCACCCCGTCGCTGTCGACGACGCCCCAGCCGGTGCGGCGCAAACCCGGATCGATACCGATGATGCGTGTTGCGGTAGCCCCCATGGGCCACGGCATAGCACCGAAGCAATTCGGCGCCGTGCTTAATCGGTACCGCAATGCCTGCAATTTCAGGCCGTTCAGCCGTTTGGCGAAGCGCCCGAGGCGAGCTGACGCAGGTAACCAATGCGACGCTTCCGGCGTTGATGCGTTGCACTTGCGGGAGTAATTTCACGGGGTATTTATGGTTTTGAACTATCCATCGCTCATCGCAGTTGGCGCGGCATACCGGGACGAATACCCGGATTTTTTCAGCTGCGCAGATCAGTCGAGCGCGGATGCCGTGACACGAGATCGACAGGAAAAGCGCTCTCTGGCGCTGCGTTGCCCACACCCCCGCGCGGCGACGGTGCTTGACACGCTGCCATCAGCGCTGGCCGGCGACGTGGCCTTCCGCATTTTCTGCACGCCCGAGCTGTCGCAGCATCGCACCCACGATCACGACGAGCTCACCTCGCGCGCGCGTTTCCATCTCCGCCACGCCAAGTGGCAGCGCATCGCGACACCCGCCGGCGAAGTGCAGACTTATGTCTTCGAGCCAGATTGCGAGCCGCGCGGTACCGTCATGCTGGTACATGGCTGGACGAGCGAAGCCGCTTTCATGACCGCGTTCATGGAGCCGCTGCGCCGCTCCGGACTGCGCGTCGTAGCCTTCGACTTTCCCGCCCACGGGCTGAGCCCGGGCCGGCGCACAAATCTCGCCGACTGCGCCCGCTCGATGCTCGCCGTATGCGATCACTTCGGCACGATCGACGCGGTCGTCGCGCATTCATTCGGCGGCTTCGTTTCGCTGCTCGTTGCCGAGGGCGGCCCGCCGATGGATCACGCGCACCCCATCGAGCGCTTCGTGCTCATCTCCTGCCCCAACAAGCTTTCGGAGGTGGCGCTGAACTTCGGCGGCAGGCTGAAGCTCGGCTCGGCAGCGCAGCGCGCTTACGAGCGCCACCTGGAGCGCGTCGGCCATCGCCCGGTGGCGACGTTCTCGGCATCGGAACTCTTGCAGGGCACCAAGGCGCCGGTCCTCGTCATCCACGGCCGCGACGACGACGAGGTGCCATTCCACAACGCAGAGCAAATCGCCGCCGCGCGGCCGACGACACGCCTGCTCGGCTTCGACGGGCTCGGCCATCGCAACGTGCTGTTCGCCCCGCCGGTCTTCCGCGCCGTGATGAACTACCTGGTGCCCAAGCGCCCCGACGCGGCCCCTGCACGCCGCACCGCGGCTTCGCACCGTGCCGAGCGCGAACCGCTCCGCCACTCGGCTTAAGCCTCGGCCTTACGCGGCGGTGAGCTTCTTCAGGACGTCGTCGGAGATGTCGAAGTTGGCGTAGACGTTCTGCACGTCGTCGTCGTCCTCGAGCGTGGCGATCATCTTGAAGATGCTCTGCGCATTCTCCTCGTCGACCTGCGTCGAGAGGTTCGGCTTCCAGATCGCCTTGACGCTGCGTGGCTCGCCGAGCTTCTGCTCGAGCGCGGCGGCCACCGTGCCCAGGCTCTCGAAGGCGCAGGTGACGACGTGGCCGTCGGTGTCTGAGACGACGTCATCGGCGCCGGCGTCGATGGCCGCTTCCAGCACGGCATCGGCAGAACCTGCGGTCGCCGGGAAGGTGATTTCGCCGACGTGCGCGAACATGTGCGACACCGAGCCCGTGGCGCCGAGGTTGCCGCCGTACTTGGTGAATACGGCGCGCACGGCGCCGCCAGTGCGGTTGCGGTTATCGGTCAGCGCTTCGGCGATGATGGCAACTCCGCCCGGGGCGTAGCCCTCGTAGCGGATCGCCTCGTAAGTGTCGGCGTCGCCGCCGGCCGCCTTCTTGATGGCGCGCTCGATGTTGTCCTTCGGCATGTTCTCGGCGCGGGCGGCCTGGATGGCGAGGCGCAGGCGCGGATTCATGTCGGGGTCGGGGCTGCCCATTTTGGCCGCCACCGTGATCTCGCGTCCGAGCTTGGCGAACGCCTTGGCACGGGCCGCGTCGGCGCGGCCCTTCTTGTGCATGATGTTCTTGAATGCTGAATGGCCGGCCATCTTGCTCTCGCAGCTGTAAACCTGCCGACTAATTGCGCGAGGCGCCCCCTTCCGGTCAAGCCCGCGGGGCCGCTACTCCGCCCAGAACGACGGGGCAGCGGGCTCGAGGTGAGGACCGATGCGCAAGGGCGCGCAGGCCTTGGCAAGGCCGGTCTTGTCGTCGATATCGATGGCGAGTCCCGACAGGGTCGCAGGACCGCCCGCCGGCTCGAAGCGCTGGCGCGGTATCTTGGTGATGAAGCGGTTGATCGGCTCCTCGATGTCCATGCCGAGCACCGAATTGTAATCCCCGCACATGCCAGCATCCGACATAAACGCCGTGCCGTTCGGCAGCACGCGCTGGTCCGCGGTCGGCACGTGCGTGTGGGTGCCGATGACCGCAGTCGCGCGGCCGTCGACGAAGTAACCCATCGCCTGCTTCTCGCTCGTCGCCTCGGCGTGCATGTCGATGACGATGGCATCCGCGCCCTGCTTCAGGCGACAGGCGGTGATTTCAGCATCGACGGCGCGGAACGGGTCGTCCAGCTCGGCCATGAAGATGCGGCCCATGGCGTTGATCACCAGCACCTCGAGCCCGGCCGGCGTCTTGATGAGCGAGGCGCCGCGGCCCGGCGTGCCCTTGGGATAGTTGATCGGTCGGACGAGCTGCGGATAACGCTCGATGAAGACGAGCGCATCCTTCTGGTCGAAGGCGTGGTTGCCGAGCGTCACGGCGTCGGCGCCGGCCTCGATCAGCTCGTCGAGAATTGCCTCGGTGATGCCGAAGCCGCCGGCGGAGTTCTCGCCGTTGATGATCACGAAGTCGAGCGCGTAGCGGCGGCGCAGGCCGGGCAACGCGTCGACTACCGCCTTGCGGCCGGTGCGGCCGACGATGTCGCCGAGAAAGAGGAGACGCATTCAGGTTCCTAGTGTCCCGATTCCGAAGTTCGCCAGAGTTCGATGCTAGTGTCCCGAGCGAACTTCGGAATCAAAAGGGACACTAGAAACATAGCTTTGCTAGTGTGATTCAGATCGAGAAATTCGCTTGCTACCTCGCCGCTCACGTCGGCGAATTTCTCGATCATCACACTAGACAGCGCAGCGGGCCTGACGGCGTCAGCACCCAATCGAGCGGCTGGTCATAGCCCTGATGGGGCACCGCGTCGACCTTCAGCTCGTCGTATGCGACTCCGACGGCTACCACAGGCTTAATGGCGCGCAGCCGTGCCAGCGTGCGGTCGTAGAAGCCGCCGCCGTAGCCGAGACGATAGCCCGCGGGATCGAAGGCGAGCAGCGGGACGAGGAGAACGTCGGGTTCCAGCACCGGCTTGTCGGGCAACGGCTCGGCGATGCCCCATTGCACCTTGCCCATCGCATCGCCCGGGCTCCAGGCGCGGAACAGCAGCGGCAGCCCCTTGCCCTGCATGACCGGCAGGCCGAGGCGAAAGCCGGCGGCGTGCAGCCGGGCGAGCAGCGCTGCCGGGTCGATCTCGTCGCGGATGGCGGAGAAGCCGGAGACGACGGCTCCGGGTGTCGATCTTCAGGAATGACAGGCCGTGATCGGCCAGACGCGCACCCGCTGACGACCCGTGGGCGACGAAGGCCGCAGCACGACGAGCGAGCGCCCGGGTTCTTTCTGCCCGTTTGTCCTCGCCCGTGTGCATGCGATGAAAGTGCCGCGGTGGCCGTCGAAGCGGATGATCCCGCGTTGGTCCCTACGAGAGTAGGTGGGCGCCGTGTGTCCGAAACCACGGTTTCGGTCAGGGACAGCTCCCTTGCGAGTTTTATAGGCCCCGGGGAACATATGTGCTTCTAACAAACCCCGCAGCAGGACCAATGTAGAGGACCGCTTCCTAATTTTCCAGCGTCTCTGCGTACTCATTCTAAGCTTGACGAAGGGTGCCCAATTGCGGCCGCGCAACCCCTCACCCGGCGCGCATGCTGACGCATCGCGCACCGACCTCTCCCTCTGGGAGAGGTTAAGCTGTCCGCAGCGAATGTGGAGAACTTGACCTCTCCCGGTGGGAGAGGTCGACCGCGCATGAGGAGCGCAGCGCCGAGATGCACGGTCGGGTGAGGGGTTACAGAGCCCTCGGCCGTGGTGGCGCTCGGGCTAGGCGCGGCGTTTGGCGTCGGAGGTCGCAGCCTCGGCCGGATGGTCGCCGCTGGTGGCGTCCCACAGCTCATCGGCGATGGTCAGCGCGGCCATGAGAAGCAGGCGCTCCTCGCCGACGTTGCCGTGCTCGCTCGACAGCGCTTCCATGCGGCTTTTGACGTAGTCTGCCAGTTCCTGGAGGCGCGGCTCCTCGCCGTCCCCGCAATCGAAGCGGTAGCTGCGTCCATTGACAGTGATCGCGACCTGACCCATCGCCCTCACCTGCGCGGTGCCCGAGTTGCTCAGGCGTCGCTTTCGAGCACGTTATGCAGCGAGTTTATCGCCCAATCAATGCGGATAACGGCTGCGTCGCGCGCCTGCTCGAGCTTGGCGATCGTCGCCTGGGCCTCGGCCAGCTGAGCCTTCAGTTGGTCTCGCTCCTGCTCGGCCGACTCGAGCCGGGCCACCTGCCCGTTCAGCTTGGTGTCGTTGCGTTTCGTCTCGGCCGGCGTTGCACGCCCTGCCCGTTGGCGCGGCGGTGGTGCCTGCCGTTTGCTTTTCTGCGATGCCCGCTGAGCCATAATGGTCCTGCCCTCCGAGATTCGCCCAGTTGCCCCCTGGCGATCCACGGCTGCCTACCGTGCCATGACCTTATGTGTCGCTCTTCGAAGGCGTCAACAAGGCAGCGTGCGAACGCTTGCGCCCCCAACAGAAATTTCGCGTCACACAAATTTTGCGGCACTTCCGGCCGTCGTTCAGCACTCCGTGGGATGCCGCATTGACAGCACTGGCCTGCGTCAAGTTAATGGCCGCGCCTTTGTGCAAGAACCGGGCGAATACGTAGATAAGAACACGCCAAGGAGGCGACGACGATGACTGTGAAGGTTGCGATCTCGGGATTCGGCCGCATCGGCAGGAACGTGCTGCGCGCCGCTGCCGAGGCAAAGCGCACCGACTTGCAGTTCGTCGCTATCAACGACCTCGTACCGACAAAGGACAACGCGCACCTGTTCAAATACGACAGCGTGCACGGAACTTTCCCCGGTGAGGTAAAGGTCTCCGGCGATTCCATCGACGTCGGCCTCGGCGCGCCGATCAAAGTGCTGGCCGAAAAAGATCCTTCGAAGTTGCCGTGGAAGGATCTCGGCGTCGACATCGTCATGGAATGCACGGGCATCTTCACCGACAAGGAGAAGGCGCAGGTGCACCTTGCCGCGGGCGCCAAGCGCGTGCTCGTCTCAGCGCCGTCGAAGGGCGCCGACATCACCGTCGTCTACGGCGTCAACCACGAGAAGCTGACGGCCGACCATATGGTCGTCTCCAACGCCTCGTGCACGACCAACTGCCTCGCCCCCGTCGCCAAGGTACTGAACGATCTCGTCGGCATTCAGTCGGGCTACATGACGACGATCCACTCCTACACCAACGACCAGCGCATCCTCGATCAGGCACACAAGGACATGCGCCGCGCGCGCGCCGCCGCGCTGTCGATGATCCCCACCTCGACCGGAGCTGCCGTTGCCGTCGGCCTGGTGCTGCCGGAGCTGAAAGGCAAGCTCGACGGCACATCCATCCGTGTACCGACGCCGAACGTCTCGGTCATCGATTTGAAGTTCATTCCCGGCCGCGAGACGACGGTCGAGGAGATCAACAAGGCGATGCTGCACGCGAGCCGCCAACAGTTGAAGGGCGTGCTCGACTACGTAACGGACGAGCTCGTTTCGATCGATTTCAACCACTCGCCGTTCTCGTCGAGCTTCGACTCGACGCAAACGCAGGTGGTCGACGGAAAGCTGGTGCGCGTGCTGTCGTGGTACGACAACGAGTGGGGCTTTTCCAACCGCATGCTCGACACCGCCGTCGCCATGGGCAAATTGCTGTAATCAGGGCGCCCGCCCCCTAGCGGCGGAAGATGGCGACGGCCTCGATGTGCGGGGAATAGAGGAACTGATCGATGGGCGTCACGCGCTCGAGCGTGAAGCCGCCGTCGATCAGGATACGCGCATCGCGCGCCAGCGTCGCCGGCGCGCAGGAGACCGCAGCGATTACCTTCACACCGGACGCGGCAAGCGCCGTTGCCTGAGTCGCGGCGCCGGCCCGCGGGGGATCGAACACCGCCGCATCGAACCCCTGCAGCTCCTTCACCGATAGAGGCTCGCGAAAAAGATCGCGCAGTTTCGTCTCGATCGGTTTGAGACCGGGTGTGCGGTTGGCCGCATTTGCCAGCGCCGCTATAGCGGACTTGTCGCCGTCGACGGCGAGCACAGGGGCACGCTGCGCCAAGGGAAACGTGAACGTCCCCATGCCGCAGAACAGATCGACGACGCGCTTGGCTTCGCCCACCGCCTGGGTGACAAGGCGCACCATCTCCGCCTCCGCCGCCGGTGCCGCCTGCAGGAACGAGCGCGCCGGAAGCACGACATTGGCGGCACCGAAACGCACGGCCGGCACCGTCGCCTGATAGAGTGTGTCGCCGGCCAGCGTCAGGCGTGCGAGCTTTAGAGCAGCAGCCTGTTGCGCGAGAAACTCGCGTACCTCCAGTGACGGTTCGCCCGGCACATCCTCGATGGCGACGTCGAGCCCGTTGGCGGCTAGCGTGACCACCACGCGCCCCGGGGCCCGACGCGACATCAGCGGCTCGACCAAACGACGCAGTCCGGGCAACGCACGCACGATGGCGGATGCGGTAACCGGGCACTCCTGCACATCGACGATGTCGACGCCCTTTGCCTCGTGAAAGCCGAGCACGACGCCGCGTCCCGTGCGCCGCGCCGAGAACGATGCGCGCCGACGCGCCCCCGGCCCGACCGTCGCCACGTGCCCGACCGGCGCATCGATGCCGCGCGAGGCAAAGGCGGCCTCGACAAGCTCGCGCTTCCAGGCGAGATAAGCGGGAGTGCGCAGGTGCTGCACCGCGCAACCCCCGCAGTGTGTAAAGTGACGGCACACGGGCGCGATGCGATCCGGGCTGGGCTCGATCACGGCGATCAGCCGCGCGCGCTCGCCCCGAACATCGGCCTGCACGCGCTCGCCCGCCAAAGCGTACGGCACGAACACCTGACCCGACGGAAGATCCGCCACGCCGTCCCCCTGCGCGCCGAGGCGCGCGATGTCGAGCGTCTGCGTGTCACCCATCGTGCAGTGCACCGATGAGGAATTCGGCGTTTCCGGACCCGCCTTTGACCGGAGATGGAATGGCACCGGCAACGCGCCAGCCCGGCTGTGCGGCAAGCCACGCCGTCACCGCCGCGAGCGCGCTGTCTCGTGCCTCCGCGTCACGCACGATGCCGCCCTTGCCGATGCGCTCGGGCCCCACCTCGAACTGCGGCTTGACCAACGCGACAAGAAACGCGCCGGGCGCGGCCAGTTCCAGCGCCGGACCCAATGCCTTGATCAGCGAGATGAAGCTGACATCTGCCGTGAGCGCGGCAACCGGCTCGGGTACCGTCTCGCGCGTCAGGCGCCGTGCATCGAGACCTTCCAGCGAGACGACGCGCGGATCGGCTTTCAGGCTGGCGTGCAGCTGCCCGTGGCCGACGTCGGCCGCGTAGACCTTCGCCGCGCCTCGGTCGAGCAACACTTGGGTAAAGCCGCCGGTCGAAGCGCCGACGTCGAGCGCGATCCGCCCCGCCGGGTCGAACTCGAAGGCCGCCAACGCCGCGGCAAGCTTTTGACCGCCGCGCGAAACGGCGCGGGCCGCCCCCGTATCCTCGAGCGTCAGCTGCACCGTCTCGATGAACTCGGTACCGGCCTTGATGCACACGTCGTTGCCGACGCGAACGTGGCCCGAGCGAATGAGATCGCGCGCGCGCGATCGCGTCGGCACCAGGCCGCGCTCGACGAGCAGCAGATCCAATCTCTTTCGCATAGGCTCGAGTTTACGATATCTTCGCGGGGAAAGCGCAATCTCTGCGCGAAACATCTTGGAGAACTACATGCGCCGCGCCCTTGCCGCCACTTTCTTCGTTCTGTCGCTCGCAGCGTGCGGGGACAATAGCACTCCTGCCCAACATGAGACGCATGCCCCCCCGACGGCCGACGCCGTAGGCCGCACGCCGTCTCCGCCCGGCGCCAAGGTCTTCATTATCGAGCCCAAGGACGGCGCGACCGTCAAGAACCCGATTACCGTGAAGTTCGGCGTCGAAGGCATGAAAGTCGTGCCGGCCGGTACCGATGAGCCGGACAGCGGCCATCATCACCTGCTGATCGACACCAAGCTGGAAGACTACAACGCGCCGATCCCGGCCGATGCCCAGCACATCCACTACGGCAAGGCACAAACCGAAGGCACGATCGAGCTCTCCCCCGGCAAGCATACGCTGCAGGACGTGTTCGCTGACAAGAACCACATCCCTCACGAGCCGCCGGTGCAGTCGGACGTGATCACCATCACCGTCGAATAACCCCCCGCATCAGGCCGATTTCAGACACTTGGAAGGCCGCGGCTCCGTGGAGCTGCGGCCTTTTTGCGTGGAACCGAACGGCTCTCCTTCAAATTCCCGTGAGGCGCCGAACTTCATTCGCCGATCCCGTCGCTCGACCGTTGTGCTTCGGGTCCGGGCTTACGCGCGACCTTCCAGTCCCAGGAGAGCTGCATGCTGACCATCGAACGTCGAGTTTTCCTACAGGGCGCCGCCGCGGCGGCCTTTTCGACGATGGTGCACCCGCGCGCGGCGTGGGCCGCCGAGGAAGGCCCGTTCACGCTGCCGCCGCTGCCCTATGATTTCAACGCGCTGGAGCCGACGATCGACGCGCAGACCATGGAGCTGCACCACGACAAGCATCACGCCGCGTACGTGAAAAACCTCAACGCGGCCGTGAAGGAGCATTCGCAGGTCGCTGCGATGCCGCTCGAGGAAATTCTCGCCAAGCTGCCGGAGCTGCCTGAGGACATCCGCACCACGGTGCGCAACAACGCTGGCGGGCACGCCAACCATTCGATGTTCTGGCAGGTGATGGGCGCCGGCGGCGGCGCGCCCGGCAGCGGCCCGGACGGCGAGCTGAAGGCAGCAATCGATTCCGATCTCGGCGGCCTCGACAAGCTGAAGGAGGAGTTCAACACCAAGGGCGGCAAGGTCTTCGGCTCCGGCTGGGTGTTCATCGCCGTGACGCCGGACGGAAAGTTGTCCCTCGTAACAAAGCCCAACCAGGACACGCCGCTGATGGACGGCGGGCGGGTGCTGTTCGGCAACGACGTGTGGGAGCACGCCTATTACCTGAAGTACCAGAACCGCCGGCCGGAATACCTCAAGGCCTGGTGGGACGTCGTCGACTGGAAGGCCGTCGGCGATCGCTACGCCGCCGCCAAAGCCGGCACGTTGAAGGTCTGACCCGCTTTCGCCGCCATGCTCCGCCGTCGTGTCATCTTGTCATTCGCGCCGGCGCTGCGCGAAAGTTACTTCCGCTTTTGACCCACAGCAGACATTCATTACGCCGGTCTGCCTTGCAGCCGCGGATGGGTTGCCCCGGACATTGATTGATGCAGAGATGAGCGATTACGGCCTGTCTCCACATCCAAGGAAGAGACCCATGCCAGCTCTCGCCGAGATCAACAGGATCGTCGCCTTCCTTCGATCGGAGAACCCGTCAAAAGACATCTCGACAAACCCGATCGTCGAACATCCACACAATACCAGCCGGACAATCCCGGAGCGGCTACCCCCCGCCAAGCTCAAGGAACTATCCGTGCTGCAGCCTGCGAAGGCGCTCATCGCGACCGCTGAGGAGTGGGCCTCTATAGCCGCGGCGATCGCTCTTTGCTCGTACTACTGGCACCCCGTCTTGTACCTGGTCGCGGTGGTGTTTATCGGCGCGCGCCAACACGCCCTGCTGATACTCGGCCACGACGCCTCGCATTATCGCTACCTGCGAACGCGCTGGCAGAACGATCTCTTCGGCAACCTCTTTTTGATGTGGCCGACGTTCGCGTCGGTGGAAGGCTTCCGGAAGTTTCACGGAACGCATCACCAATACACAAACCTCGCCAACGACGGTAACCGCGACCTCTGGCACACCCACAACGCCGAGGGAGAGCTAGAGCCCGAGTGGGTTTTTCCAAAAACGCGACTCGGCCTGGCGCTGATGCTCCTGCGTCGTGCCGCTTTTGTTACGGGGATTTCCTGGATACTGCGCGGCCTTGTTGGCTCTTCTTTCATCCCGTCGCCGCGTTGGATGGTCGCCGCGCGGCTCGCGTTCTACGTGTCGGCCGCTTGCCTTTTGACCCTCTTTGACGCGTGGCCCGGGCTTGTCTGGTATTGGCTCGTGCCATTTTGCACTTGGCACATCGCGGCCCAATACATCCGCCTGATCTGCGAGCACAGCGCTGTCGAAGCTGAGGAGGGCGAATATCGCGTCACCCGCACCACCATCCCGACCTGGCTCGAGTCGATCTTCATCTTGCCGCGCAACGTCGGGTTTCACCTCGAGCATCATTGGTACCCGAGCGTCCCGTTCTATAGGCTGCCCGAGCTGCACCAATTCTTGATGCTGCGCGAGGGCTTTCAAGCCAACGCCGTGGTCAAGCGCTCTGTCTTCGCCTCACTGGGCGAGTGCATCAAACGACAAAGTTGTTGAGCAACCGGAGAAGAATCACCTGCGACGGTCTCGGGAGACAGGCGCGATATCGTCGCCAGGCGGGACATTGAGATTGAGTGCTTGGCCAACGCGTGAGGCGGTCAGACCCGGAGGGTCAGACACCTGCGCTTAAGCGCGGCTGGCGAGGGCTTCGCGGCCGAGGGCGCCGAGGACGGTCGTGACGATGCCCGCGGCGGTGAGGCCCGCCTGCTCGTACATCGCGTCGGGCTTGCCGTGCTCGATGAAGATGTCGGGCAGCACCATCGTGCGCACCTTGAGGCCGCGATCGAGCAGCCCGCTCTCCGAGAGGAAGCGCAGCACGTGGCTGGCGAAGCCGCCGATCGAGCCCTCCTCCACCGTCACCAGAACCTCGTGGTTCTGCGCCAGGCGACGGATCAGATCCTCATCGAGCGGCTTGGCGAAGCGCGCGTCGGCGACGGTCGTCGACAGCCCGAACGCCGCAAGTTGATCGGCGGCTTTTAGGCACTCGTGCGCACGCGGGCCGAACGACAGCAGCGCCACGGCGGAGCCTTCGCGCAGCACGCGACCCTTACCGATCTCGAGCGGAATGCCTTCCGCCGGCAGCGGCACGCCGAAGCCCTCGCCGCGCGGGTAGCGCACGGCGGAGGGACGATCGTCGATCGCGGCGGCGGTGGCCACCATGTGTACGAGCTCCGCCTCGTCGGCCGCGCCCATGACGACGAAGCCCGGCAGGCAGGACAGATAAGTGACGTCGAAAGCGCCGGCGTGCGTCGGGCCGTCGGCGCCGACAAGACCGGCGCGATCGATGGCAAAGCGCACCGGCAGGCGCTGGATGGCGACGTCGTGCACGACCTGATCGTAGGCGCGTTGCAGGAAGGTCGAATAGATCGCCGCGAACGGCTTCAAGCCCTCGGTGGCGAGGCCAGCGGCGAACGTGACGGCGTGCTGCTCGGCAATGCCGACATCGAAGGTGCGCTCCGGAAACGCCTTGCCAAAGAGATCGAGCCCAGTGCCATCGGGCATGGCGGCGGTGATGGCGACGATCTTGTCGTCCTTTTTTGCCTCGGCGATCAGGGCCTGGGCGAACACGCGCGTGTAAGTCGGCGCCTTCGGCTTGGCGATGTCCTGCGCACCGGTGACGACGTTGAACTTGGAAACGCCGTGGTACTTGTCGTCGGACGCCTCGGCCGGCGCATAGCCTTTGCCCTTCTTCGTCACGACGTGGACGAGGATCGGGCCTTGCCGCGCGTCGCGCACGTTCTTCAGCACCGGTAACAGGTGATCGAAGTTGTGGCCGTCGATGGGCCCGACGTAATAGAAGCCGAGCTCCTCGAACCAAGCGCCGCCCTGCCACAGATGGCGCGTGTATTCCTCCATGCGCGCGGCGCGGCGTTCCCAGCTCTTCGGCAATTGGCGTGCGAGCTGCTTGGCGATGTCGCGCAAGTAGAGATACGTGCCGCTGGATGAGATGCGCGCCAGGTAGGCGCTAAGCGCGCCGGTCGGCGGGGCGATCGACATGTCGTTGTCGTTGAGGACGACGATGAGGCGCTCATCGCGCGCACCGGCGTTGTTCAGCGCCTCGTACGCCATGCCCGCGCTCATGGCGCCGTCGCCGATAACGCACACGACGTTGTTGTCGCGCTTGGCGAGATCGCGCGCCACGGCCATGCCGAGACCGGCGGAGATCGAGGTCGAGGAATGCGCGGCGCCGAACGGGTCGTACTCGCTCTCGGCGCGGCGCGTGAAGCCGGAAAGGCCGCCCGGGGCACGCAGCGTGCGAATGCGGTCGCGCCGCCCGGTGATGATCTTGTGCGGGTAGGTCTGGTGGCCGACATCCCAGATCAGACGGTCGCGCGGCGTATCGAACACCCAGTGCAGGGCGACCGTCAGCTCGACGACACCGAGCCCGGCCCCGAGGTGGCCTCCGGTCACCGATACGGCGTCAATCGTTTCCTGGCGCAACTCGGCCGCGAGCTGCGGAAGTTCTGCTTCTTCGAGCTTGCGCAGATCCTCGGGCGTTTTGACGCGATCGAGAAGCGGCGTCTTCGGAGCGCTGTCCACAGAGCCATCCCGTGCTGTGACGTAAGTCTTGGTTATGTCACACTGTCGCGCCCCCGCAAGAGAGCAATCGCCGCGGAAGGTTGCGCAAAAGAAAAAGCGCGGCTCCGGGGGGAGCCGCGCCTTCGGTGGTCCAAGCTGAACCCCGAAGTACCAGTCTTAGTGGCACTTACGGTGATGCTTGCGGAACCAATGGCCGTGCTTCTTGCACTTGCCAGCCTTGTAGTACTTGGCGTGGTGATGCTTCTTCTTGAAGTGAGCCTCGGCCGGCGAGGTGGTGGCGACGCCAACCATGGCAAAGGTGCTGAGCACGACGGCGAGGGCCATCAACGACTTCATTGGTCTTCTCCCCAAATATCAAGACAAAGCTCAAACTTACGGATGAAAAGCAGGAAAAACGCCTACCTGTCCTTTGAGCCGGGCGGCACCCTAGAGGGCTTGATCCCAATAGGCTAGAGGGCATCCCCCATCCTCTGGCGTACCTGAAAAGCCAGCTAACGCCGGCCTTCCGCTAAGCCTCTTGCTCGTAACGAGAAAATTTCCGATGCGAGAGGACAAAGGGACGTTCCGCCGCAGGTGGGCGGCCTTCAGCTGCTCCGCGCCGGTGCTTCGCCTTTCGCGATTGACCGAGCAACGTTCACGCCTAGCTTGGCGGCGATGACGAAACACTGGGTCACGGTCAACGACCGGATGCAGAAGGGCTACCGATACGCGCGCACGGCGCGTGCCGGTCGCGACTTCGATCCCGCCTTCACGCCCGACCTGACGCCACCGCAGATGCTGCGTCTCGGCGTCTTCGCAGGGCGCTACATGACCGACACGCGAGGAGAATTTCCCAAGAGCTGGTTCACGCACGCCAAGCTTGCCAAGGGCCGGCACGGGCGCGACGTCAAGCTCAACTACTTCGGCGTCGATGCCAGTCAGCCGCTGTCGGTGTGGAAGAAGAAGGGCTGGATCCACGAGGACGATCCGCGCGGGTGGTTCCAGTGGTACTGCCGCTATTACATGGGCCGTCGCATGCCCGACGAGGACCAGCGGCAGATCAAGCGTTGGAAGATGATCCGCCGCCACGTGCGGCAGGTGGAGAAGAACTGCGAGCGCGGCGATATATTCTGCCGTCCCCGCCAGCGCCAGGCGCTGCTGCATTGGGCCTACGACAGCCGCAAGATTTAAACTTGAGTGGCCGAGCCGGTCAGACCTGCTCCCACGGGACAGGGAGGTTTATTTGCGCTGTCGCCGCAACCTCACCTCTCCCAGAGGGAGAGGTCGGAAGCGAAAACTAATGAGCTTCCGGGTGAGGGGTCATTCCCTCTCAGGACCTGAACGAGACTTGCGACCGAGCATCCCCTCACCCGGTGGCGCATGCATGCGCCACCGACCTCTCCCCATGGGAGAGGTGAAGAAGAGCGCAGAGGCCCGTTCGGGATTCTCAGCTTTGAGGGTCGAGGGGCTCGGTGCCTTTGGGCGAGCCGTCGGCGGCGAACGTGAGCTTCTCAACCTTCGCCTCGGCCTGGCGCAGCAGTCGGTCGCAATGCGCCTTCAGCACCTCGCCACGCTCGTAAATATTGATGGATTCCTCGAGTTCGACGTCGCCCCTCTCAAGGCGCGTGACGATACTCTCCAGCTCCTTCAGCGCGCGCTCGAAGCTCATGTCCTTGATGTCCGCGTGCTTGGGCGTCTTCGATACGACCGTTTCCATGCTGCGTCCCGATGAGTTGCGGTTGCGAGGTTACGCGCCGTTGTCCATCAGCGCCTTGACGTGGACGGCAACCGAGCGCGCCAGCGCGTTGAGGTCATAGCCGCCTTCGAGCATCGATACGATGCGACCATTGCAGTGCCGCTTGGCCGAATCGGCGAGCTTCTCCGTCGCCCACAGAAAGTCGGCTTCGACCAGCCGCAAATTCGCCAGCGGGTCGGCCGTGTGCGCATCGAAGCCGGCCGAGATGATAAGCATGTCGGGGCCGAAATCATGCAAGGCGGGCAGAATGCGCGATTCGACCGCCTCGCGGAACCGCTCGCCGGAATCGCCCGCGCGCAAGCGGCGCGTTGTAGATGTTGCCGACGCCGCGCTCGCCCGTCGCGCCGGTGCCGGGAAACAGCGGCATCTCGTGCGTCGAGCCGTAGAACAAGTTCTTGTCGGACCAGAAGATATCCTGCGTGCCGTTGCCGTGGTGAACGTCGAAATCGACGATCGCAATGCGCTCGGCGCCGTGCTTCTTGCGCGCATAGAGCGCGGCGATGGCGGCGTTGGAGAACAGGCAGAAGCCCATGGCGCGGTCGGACTCGGCGTGGTGGCCCGGCGGGCGCACCTGGCAGAAGGCGTTGGCGGCCTTGCCCTCGATCACCGCGTCGACCGCGGCGAGGCCGGCACCGACTGCGCGCAACGCGGCCTCCCACGTACCGGCGGAGACGACCGTATCGCCGTCGATGTGGCGGGGATGCTCGAGCGGGCCGGTCGCGATGGCGCGCATCTTCTCCAGATGCGCTTTCGGGTGCGCGAGCAGGATCTGCTCCTCGACGTCGTCGCGCATCGGTGCCTCGGCGCGTTGAGGCTGTTGAAGAGGTCGTGCGCTAGCACCTTGTCGATGGCGCGCATGCGATCCGGCCGCTCGGGATGCCCGGGGCCGGTGTCGTGTTCAGTAAAAGCCGGATGCGTGAGAAGGAGTGTCGCCATGGGTGCGCGTGCCGCGTTCTGATTGTGCGCCAGTGTGATGATCGAGAAATTCGTCATCGTTCTCGGCTCGGTAGGTTCGCATGCCATGTTAATGCGCCCCGCCCGTCAAGGGCCAGCGCCACTCCGGTAAACTTAACCCAGGCCCAGCATCGCGCTGCTTGGCAGCTACCCCGCGCGCGCTTCGGCGCGTGCGCGGGCGGACAGCCACCGCACGGCGCGCACCGGCAGCATTATCAGTGCCCAGAGCTGATGCATGAATGAAACGATCAGCGCCGGGACGCCGACGATCGGCAGGAAGAGCAGCAGGTAGGCGAGCAGGCGCGCGCCCTGCGCGGCGCGGTAACCGATGGCGCCCCGGTACTCTCCGCGCTGCTCCGGCGGCCAGACGCGCGCGTACCATTGGCTGGCGACCGGCCAGCCGAGCACGCCCGCGACGAGGCCCATCAAATAGGCGAACTGATACCCTGACGGGATGAAGGGAATGAGGCGCCGGTCGAGCTCCTTCTGGCGCTGGTCGTCGCGCGCATACACATCAACGGCCGTGGTCACGACGTTGCCCGTGACGTTCGAGACGGCGCTCGACCACCATCCGCCGACGACGCCGGTGATGGGCTCGCTGCCGGCGTCGGCCGGCACGGCGCGGATGGCGACACGGCCGTTGGCCTCGCGCTGCATGGAGACATGGAACTCGCCGCGCGAGGCGCCCAGCGCATCGAGGAAGTCGCCGAACGTGGCGCGCTTCAACGCGTCGTCGAGACCGCCGACCGAGATGCGCTGCCAGAACCAGTTGCGCCCGCCCGGCTGACGCGGCGTATCCGACTGCAGGATGACGAGGTTGACGTCGGCATCGGCGGCGGCGCGCGTGAGATCGGAGAGCTTGACGCTCTGCTCGCCACCCGCCGATGGGTTGAAGTGGAGCAGGTTATCCTCGACCCGGCCGGTGACGAGCACCGTCTGCCCCCGCACGGACGACAAGGCGCCGGCAAGCGCAGGCGGATCGATGGCATCGACCAGCGCCGCCTTGGTGTCGGGATCGAGGCGCGGATAGGAGGACAGCGTCGCGGGCCCGCCCGGCTCCAGCGCCAGCGAGCGAATGCTCGAGCGGCTGAGCGGACGCTCGAGCTGCGCGATCGCCTCGTCGAACAGCGCACGCTGACGCAAATCGACCAGCAAGTTGGGGCGCACGGCGGCGTAGAGCGCATCAGCGCGGGCAAGCAGCGGATAGCTGTCGGCACCGGCGACGACATAGAGCTTGGCGCCGGACGGCAGATCCTTCAGCAGGGCACGGTCGGCAAACAGCGTCTCCTCACTGAGGTAGATACCGAGGCTGCCTCCGGGCGTTGCATCGGGCAGCAGGGTCGGGATGACGCGCTGCAATTCCTCCGGCGTACCGGCAGTGAAGACGTCGCCATCGCGATTGACGAATTTCCAGTGGCCCTCGGGGGTCGCATGCGCGGCCAGAACGGAGCCCTTGGCGCCGGCCGGTAGCGTGCGAATGAGAGCGGCCCCGCGCTCCAACTCGACGACGCCGATCTTGCCTGCGCGCACGCCCGTCTCGCCGACCTCGGCGCCGATGCGGCCCAGGCGCGAGAGCCAGTTGGCCTGCGCGTTAGGCACGCTCATAACCAGCAGCAGCGCCAAGCAGCTCAACCGCAGCAGGGCATGACCGTTCGCCAAAGCCAGGTGCATTGCCGTCCTTCCCGATTTCAGGCGGAGAATACACGCTGTTTGGACAGAATTCAGCCCGAGCGGCTATGAGTGCGCACCGCAAATCAAGGAACCGCCTCCGCATGGGCATCGTCAAGGCATCGGATGAAGCGATCGGAGCCGCCGCAGAGCACCTGCGGGCGGGGCGCCTCGTCGCCTTCCCGACCGAGACCGTCTACGGGCTCGGCGCCGATGCGACCAACGGCGCGGCGGTGGCGGCGATCTTCGCCACCAAGGGCCGGCCGCAGTTCAATCCGCTGATCGTGCACGTCGAGGGTATGGGGCAGGCCCGCGAGCATGCCGAGCTGACCGCCCTCGCACGGCGACTGATCGACGCCTTCTGGCCTGGACCGCTAACGCTCGTTCTTGAAAAGCGCACCAAGTCTCCGGTTTCGGATCTCGTCACCGGCGGGCTGACGACGATCGCCGTGCGTTCACCGGATCATCCGATTGCACGCGCGCTCCTTGCTGCGACGGGGCGTCCGCTCGCGGCACCGTCGGCCAATCGCTCCGGGCGCATCAGCCCGACGCAGGCGGCGCATGTCTTCTCGGACCTCGGAGACGGTATCGCGATGATCCTTGATGGCGGCGCGACGGCGCATGGTCTGGAATCGACCGTCGTCGACGCGCGCGGCGACGCGCCGGTGCTGTTGCGCCCGGGCGCCGTAACCGCGGAGACGATTGAGGCCGTGCTCGGCCGTCCCGTGGCGCGCGCAAAGATCGATGAGCATCGGCCAAACGCGCCCGGCCAGCTGGCCAGCCACTACGCGCCCAACGCGAAAGTGCGGCTCGCGGCCATGGAAGTGCGGGCCGGCGAAGCGCTGCTAGCGTTCGGTGGCAACCCGCTCGCCACGAAAGGTCCAGCAGTCAATCTCAGCCCATCGGGCGATCTGAGCGGAGGCTGCCACCAATCTGTTCGCGGCCTTGCGGGCGCTGGATCAGAGCGGCGCCACGACTATCGCCGTGATGCCAATTCCTGATGTGGGCCTCGGCGAAGCGATCAACGACCGGCTGCGGCGCGCGGCGGCGCCGCGGTAGGCTCACGGGCTGATTTTGGATGCTTCGTCGTCCTGCACGGCCTCGCGCGGACTGTCATGCGGCCATATCGACACGATGGCGTAGGAAGCCACAAGCGACAGAAGGGCGAGCCCAAACACCGCAATCGCTTTGCGCATCGCGAACCCCCGTGAAACAAAGTTGGTCGACCCGAAGGACGTTGAGGTCGGCCGGTAGACTGTAGATAGGTTGCAGGCGCGATTTGCGGCAGCGCGTGTTTTCCGGCAACAGTCAGTGCAATCAACAGCTTAAGGACGGCGCCGGTGTCCGGCAAGCAGGCAAGTGGCGAACAGATGACCGCAGCCCAGCCCGGCGCGCGCGAGGCGGCGCTCGCCAAGATGGCCGCCATCGTCGGTCCTGCCCATGCCATCAGCGATGGCGATCGGCAACTACCTTATTTGCGTGAGCCGCGCGGGCTTTACGCGGGCCGGACCGCGCTTGTGCTGCGCGCCGGATCGACACGCGAAGTCTCGCAGCTTCTCGCCGTGGCCCACGATGCCGGTATCGGCATCGTGCCGCAGGGCGGAAACACGGGTCTCGTCGGCGGACAGATACCCTCGCCCGAAGGCGGACCAGGTCGTCCTCTCGCTGTCGCGGCTGACGCAGGTCCGCGCCGTCGACGCCAGCGGCGGCACGATGATCGTCGAGGCGGGTGTGACGCTGGCCGACGCGCAGGCCGCGGCGGAAGGCGCCGGCCGTCTTTTCCCTCTCAGCCTGCCGTCGCAAGGCAGCTGCCAGATCGGCGGCGTGCTGGCGACCAACGCCGGCGGCGTCGGCGTGCTCGCCTACGGCAACGCGCGCGCACTGACGCTCGGGCTCGAGGTGGTAACGGCAGACGGCCAAGTTTGGGATGGGCTGCGCACCTTGAAGAAGGACAACACCGGCTACGACCTGCGCGATCTCTTCGTCGGCTCGGAGGGCACGCTCGGCATCATCACAGCGGCGGCGCTGAAACTATTTCCACGACCTGCGGAGACGGCGGTGGCACTGGCAGCGCTGCCCGACATCGCCAGCGTCGCGGCGCTCTTTCGATTGGCCGAGGCACGCGGGCACGCGGGCCTGACGGCGTTCGAGTTCATGAGCCGCTTCACGCTCGACCTCGTGACGAAGCACATCCCCGCAACGCGCGTTCCATTGCGCGAGGCGGCGCCCTGGTACGTGCTGATCGAAGTGTCGAGCCCAGAGCCGGGCGGGCTTGCCGAGGCGACGATGCAGCGATTGCTCGCCGAGGCGGCCGACGCCGGCGTCGTCTCCGACGCGGTGATCGCCGGATCGCTGGCGCAGTCGCAGGCGCTGTGGCGGCTGCGCGAAACGGCTTCGGAAGCGCAACGGCCCGAAGGCGGCAGCATCAAGCACGACGTGTCCGTGCCGGTGGCGCGCATCCCCGAGTTCCTTGCCGCGGCCGGCGGGGCGGTCGAGCGCGTTTGCCCGGGCGCGCGCCCCGTGGTGTTCGGCCACTTCGGTGACGGCAACGTGCACTACAACGTCACGCAGCCGCCCGGCATGGACAAGGCGGCCTACCTGGCGCTGTGGGGACCGATGTCGGAAGCGGTGCACGACGTCGTCGCCCGCTTCGGCGGCTCGATCTCGGCCGAGCATGGCATCGGGCAAATGAAGCGCGGCGAGCTCATCCGTTTCAAGAGCCCGCTCGAGATTGCGCTCATGCGCCGGATCAAGGCGGCGCTCGACCCAAAAGGTATTCTCAATCCCGGCAAGGTACTCTAGCTGGAACGGCGCCTGAGCGGCAGGCGCCACGTCATGCGCGGCCACTTGATAGACCGGCGCGCAACCGACGGACCGGTAATAGAAGGTCCGGTGATTGACGGCCGGGCTTTCGCCGGCCGCCGCCAACTCGCCTTGACCCAATCCTCGGTCCCGTACAGCCACTGCTTGAAGGTGCCGCGGGGCCGTATCCTGTCGTCGATGATGAGGTTAGTTAGCGTCTCGACGTCGCCGCACAGCTTCTCCATCGCGGCCAGGCGCTTGGCGCCGTCCTCATGCACGGCGCCGATGCGCGCGTTGATGAGGTGGATCTCGCCGCTGTCGTTGTTGCGCCAATTGTCGACGGCGCCGGCCAGCGTGTGCTGGTTGGCGCTGATCTTCATCAGCGCCTCGTGCACCTCGGAAAGCTCGGCGCTGTAGACGGCGTGCGCTTCGTTGGTCTTCTGGCCGTGTGCCTCGAGCGCCTGCTCGAGCGAAGCGATCCGGTCGCCAAAACTCGATGTCCCCTCGAGGCGGGGTTGATCGAGGCCGCCGGCGAGCTGCAGCACCTGATCGCTGAGTGCGGCAAGCGTCTGCTCGGCATTCTGGGCGGCGAGGCGCACGGCGCTCCTGACACCGGTGATCTCGTCGGAAAGGGCGGTTATGGCGCTGGCGCGCTCCGTGCGCTCGGTGCCGATCGCATGCTCGATGGCCCACAGGCGGTCGGACAGCGCCGAATTGATCGACGCAATTCCCTCGTTGATAGGCCGGCTGTGCAATGCGCTCTCGATAGCCGACAGGCGCTGGTCGAGAGGCGACAGGTCCGTCTGCACGCCGCCGGACTGGCGGGCAATCAACGCTTCGAGCGCGCCGAGGCGTTCGGAGAAGGCGCGCTCGGTTTCGGCAAGGCGCTCGAAGATGCGCTGCACGATGCTCTGATCCACCACGGGTGATGGCGCCACCGCGCTCGCGGGGCGCTCCGGGTCGGAGACATCGAGAAGGGGCGATGCACTGGCGAGTGGTGCCGCGCGCGAGGGGACGGGTGCGCTCCAGAAGTCGCGATTGATACGCGGGAAGTGGCGCACGACCAGCTCGGCGCCGGGCAGATCGCCGCCGATATCGCCGAGCACTTGCACGATGTCGTCGACGCTCCCCGCATGGCCGGCGTGCGAGGCGCGCGAGGCGGCAAGGCGCAGCACATCCTCCAATTCGGGCGACCGGCGCGGACTGCCACCGGCGTCGCCGTTGGCCGGCGGTATCTCGCCGGCGATGGTGACCGCGCTGTCGCGGCGGAGCGAGATGACGCGAACACCGCGCGCCTCCAGCGCCGCGGCGGCCGCCTCGACGCGGGTCATGGCGAGCAGCAGGTGCTCGAGGCGTACCTCGGCCGAACGATAGGCCAGCGCAATGTCGTACGCCTGGTTGGCGCAGGCGAGCACCGTCTCGTCGACCCAGATCGGGCTCGAGCGCGGCACGGCGGCGCGGACGGATGACGGCGGGGCTTGCGGCGCCGGCATTGCCTCGCGCCAGGTGGATGGCTCGGTCGACGTTGCGCTCCAGCGCGCGGTCCGCAAATCCAGGTCCTGCCCGCGATAATCCATATTAAACACTCCTCACCGGTCCCCCCGCAGCTTAGCCGCGATCGACCTGCCCGGCGAGGGGCACGCAAGCGCGCATCCGGCGGCCGATGTGCTTCTAAAAGTGCTTATGGGCCGTTTCGCGCCGGTATTTGCTTTCGCTACAGCAACGACGGCTGCGCGGGGACGGCAGGCTCCTGGACTTCCGGCCCTTCGTTGCGGGAGCTGTTCACCTTGCGGCTGACCTCGACGATGTCGAGGAGATCATCAGGGGCGGGAGCGAGCAGATGCGCGATCTCGGTCGTCGTGCCGGGTCGGCAGTCGAGCCAAAGCTCGAACTGGTCGGGCGGGATGATGACTGGCATGCGGTCGTGCAGTACCGACAGCGTGGCGTTGGCCGCCGCCGTCAGGATCGCCATCGTTTCGATCTCGCTGCCGTCGGCGCCCAGCCAATTCTCGTAGATCGCCGCCATGGCCATCGGACCCCGATGGCGCGGGCGGATTAGGTGTGGGCGCTTGGCGCCCGCTCGGCCGGTCCATTCATAGTAGCCGTCGGCCGGCACGAGGCAGCGCTTGTGGCGCACGGCGGCGCGGAACGACGGCTTGTCGGCGATGCTTTCGGCGCGCGCATTGATCAACATCTTGAACGCGCGCGGATCCTTCACCCACGACGGGATCAGGCCCCAGCGCACCAGCGCCATCTCCCGCTCGTGCTTATACGTGTTACGCACGATGGCCACGGGCTGCGAAGGCGCGATATTGTAGCGGGGTGGAAACACCGCCTCATTGAGGTAGCCGAAATAGGCGCGTACGGCCTCGTGCGGCGATGTCAGGGTGTAGCGCGAGCACATGCCTGCAAGGTAATCATTCACGGCCACGGGGAAAAGTCGCATGGCCACGCCCGGCAGTGAGACAGACGCGAAAGGCCCCTGGCCGCGGGCGGGCGCCAGTGCGGTGCTGTTCCGCGGCGATGCCGTGCTGCTGGTGGAGCGCGGGTCCGGCCCCTCCGAAGGGCTTTGGAGCCTGCCGGGCGGCTCTATCGAAGCGGGTGAGACGGCGGAGGACGCGGCGCGGCGCGAGGTGCGCGAGGAGACCGGCCTCGACGCCGAATTCGTCGGGCTGGCCGGGGTCTACGACATCATCGACCGCGACGAGGGCGGCGCCGTCGTGCTGCACTTTGTGATCGCCACCTTCTTCGGACGGGTCGAAGGCGATCCTGCGGCTGCCAGCGACGCACGCGATGCCCGGGTCATCGGGCTCGACGAACTCGGCGCATTGCCGATCACGCGCGGCACACAGCACGTCATCGCCGAGGCCCGCCGACTTCTGCTTGCCAGCGATGATTAGGCGCCTCCGGAACGTCCAGAATCGGTGCTAAAGTCGGACCATGAACATCGCTCGCACCAACCTTGCCCGAGCCCGTGGACTGGCCGCACTGCTTGCCGTCGCGGCGGCGCTGCCCGCCATGGCCGCGCCCGACAACAAGCCGTATGACGACCGCCTGCTGCGCCTGTCGGAGATCCTCGGGGCAGTCCACTACCTGCGCGAGCTGTGCGGGGCTGAGGAAGGTCAGCAGTGGCGCGAGCGCATGTCGGAGCTGGTGCAGGCGGAGGGCTACTCGGCGCTGCGCAAAGCCAAACTGACACGCAGTTTCAACAAAGGTTATCAAAGCTACAGCCGCACTTATAATACCTGCAGCCCGTCGGCTCAGAACGCGATCAATCGGTTCCTCGCCGAGGGCGCGACGATTGCCGACACACTCGTGCGCTCGGTGCCGTAAACCGCGCCGAACCACGCATCGATCCAATCTTTACTGTGAACATGCGCGCCTCTTTGCGGCGCCGTTTTGCATGATATGCACGTTGCATCGGCACGCGTCGCTCACGGAGCGCGCGGCCATCTAGAACGACCCGCGACCGATACGGGGGGTTTCGGATCGTAAGGGGGAACTCATGCAGCTTTTCGATGGACTCGACGCCGACGATTCCACCTACAGAGCACTTTCGCTCATTCTCGAAGCGTGGGACGAGGGCACCGAAAGTGGTGTGCCGAACGAGCAGATGGCGTACGCAGCACTGTTCACCGCGCTGACCGATCTCGTCTCGCAATTCGGCGAGGACGCCGTGGTCAAGCTCGCCAACGGTTTGGAGCGCCGCATCCGCATCGGCGAGTTCACGCTTCACCGCACGCGGCAGTAAGCGGCGCCTCAGAGCAGCCCGACGCGCTTCGCCACGACCTCGCTGATCAGCAGCACGCCGAAGCCGACGAGCAGCAGACCTGCGATCTGGTTCACGAGCTGCAGCCGCGACAGGCTGAGGCGATGGCGAAAGCGCGCGATCAGGTGCGACAGGCCTATCCACCACGCGAGACTGCCACCCATGACGGCGGCGACGATGGTCAGCGCGTCGGCGTAGCTCTTCACCTCGACGAACGTCGATACACCGCCGAAGATGGCGAAGAGACCGAGCACCGCTCCAGGATTGGTGATGGTGAGCAGAAACGTCTGCGGGATGTCCCACACGAAGTCACGCAGCGTCTCGACGCCTTCCTCGGTCACCGGCGTCACCGGCACGACACGCGGCGAGGCGAAGTACAGCTTCATGCCGAAGAGGAAGAGTACGATCCCGCCGAGCACCTGGATGACCATGCGATGGTCCTGCACGGCACCGGAAATGGCGCCGACACCCATCGCCGCGCACAGCGCGATCAGACCATCGCCCAGCATGGCGCCGAGACCCGCCGCAATGCCTCCCCAAAAACCGCGCTCGATGGCACGCTGGATGCACAGAACGTTGACGGGGCCGACGGGGGCGGCGACAAGGATTCCGATGATGATGCCGACGGGGATGATGAGCGGATTGGGCAGAAACTCCATGCACCTTCCTTTGCCGGTCCGCACCGCGAGCCGCGAATATCCGATCATTCCGTTCAGCTGCGCCGGAGCTCGCTGATGCCTGCAATCGTCGAGCGACGCCTGGCGGGGTTGGCGGTATTGGTACTGGCGGTGCTCTGCCTTGTCCATGAGGGCCCGAGCTGGGCGCTCGAAAGACGAGCCGCCGCCGAGGACGACGACAGGCCGAGCAAGGTCGTCGTGCCCAGGAAGCACCCCAAGCCCGGCGACGATACGGGACCTCTTCCCGAACCGGTCGAGGAGATGCGCCAGGCCATCCTCGCGGCCACGCATTCGGGCAATATCGAAGACTTGCGCGTGCCGCTCGACTGGAACGAGCTGAAGCCGGAGGTCGCCGCACCGGCCGGCGAGGACCCAATAGCCTACTGGAAGAAGACGTCCGCCGACGGCAACGGACGCGAGATCCTGGCAGCGCTCGCCGAAATCCTGCCGATGCGGGCGGCCGAGCTGCCCTTCGGCAAGGACCTCGAGAACAACATCATCTACGTGTGGCCGTATCTCGCCGAGGTCGATCTCGGCAAGCTGACACCTCCGCAGGAGGTCGATCTCATCCGCCTCGTCGGCCCGGCAGAAGCGAAGGCGATGCGCGAGAAAAAGAAGTGGACGTGGTGGCGGCTGACCATCGGCGCAGACGGCACATGGCACTCGTTCAAGAAAGCCGACTGAGGCGATAAGTAGCGGAGCGGCCGAATTATTCCGCGGCGCAACTTGTAAGCCCATAAGGCGTTCCCAGATCTACTGCTTCGGCACCTCTCAGCCCCGGGGGACAGCAATCATGATCTGGCGCGCAGCACTCGCAGCGGCGACGGTCGCCACCCTCGCCGACGTGCCGCCGGCGTCGGCGCAGTTCTACGGCGACGAAGGGTTCGGCCGCCAACGGTTCTGGGAGCAACGCCCGCGCAACCGTCAGGAATGGCGTAACGACTACGACGACCAGTGGGGTTATGGCGGCGACTACCGCCGTGCGCCGATCATCCGCAGCGGAGGCGCGCGGCCAGTCATCGCCCCGCAGGCACCGTCCAAGGTGGCTTTCCGAAGCAGCTTCGCCGCCAACTCGATCGTCATCGATAGCGCGGGACGGATGCTCTACTTCATCCTGTCACCCTCGGAGGCGTATCAATATCCGATCTCGGTCGGCCGCGAAGGCTTCTCGTGGACCGGCACCGAGGTGATCAGCCGCAAGCAGGAATGGCCGGACTGGAATCCGCCCAAGGAGATGATCGCGCGTGATCCGCGCTTGCCGGACAAAATGACCGGCGGCATCAAGAACCCGCTTGGCGCGCTGGCGCTCTACCTCGGCAACACGCTTTACCGCATTCACGGCACCAACGATCCCAAGAGCATCGGGCATGCGGCGTCGTCAGGGTGCTTTCGCATGATGAACGAGCACGTGTTGCATCTGGCCTCGCTCGCGGGTCCGGGCACGCAGGTGACGGTCGTCAAGAGCTTGGCACCGCAAACCGTGTCGGCGGCACGCCAGCCGCCGCCGTCGCGCGCCGCGCCGCCGGACGACCCGTACTCGGCGCCGGACGATCCGTACGCGCGTCCGCGGGAAGCATATCCCGACGACGATTACGATGAGCCGCGCGAACTCGACCGTTACCAGCGCTACGATCGCTACGGCGACCCACTGTAGCGGCGGTTCAAAAGCCTTCGAGAAAGGCGACGGGGGCGCCGTGCGCGGCCCCGATAATTTCGCCGTCCCACATCACGCGGCGGCCGCGCACGAAGGTGCCCACCGGCCAGCCTTTCACGCGCTTTCCGTCGTACGGCGTCCAGCCGGCGCGGCTGGCCACCTGCGCGTTGGTGATGGTCTCCTCGCGCTTCAGGTCAACGATGGTGAAGTCCGCATCGTATCCCGCAGCGATGCGCCCCTTGCCACGGATGCCGAACAGCCGCTGCGGGCCATGGCTCGTCAGGTCGACGAAGCGCTCGATGCTAAGCCGCCCGGCGTTCACGTGGTCGAGCATGATCGGCACCAGCGTCTGCACACCGGTCATGCCCGAATGCGAACCGGGATAGGCGTGGTCTTTTTCTTCACGCGTGTGCGGGGCATGGTCGGATCCGAGCACGTCGACGGTGCCGGCGGCGAGACCTGCCCATATCGCCTGGCGATGGCGATCATCGCGCACCGGCGGGTTCATCTGCGCGTAGGTGCCCAGCTGCTCGTAGCACTCGGGCGCTACAAGCGTGAGATGATGCGGCGTCACCTCGACGCTGGCCCAATCCTTGTGGTCGGCGAGGAAAGCCATCTCGGCGGCCGTCGACACGTGCAGCACGTGCACCCGGCGTTTGTGCTTCTCGGCGAGGCGCACGAGGCGCCTAGTCGAGATGATGGCGGCTTCCTCATCGCGCCACTCTGGGTGCGATGACGGGTCGCCAGCGCGGCGCACGTGCATGCGCTCGATCAGCCGCGCCTCATCTTCGGAGTGGAAGGCAGCGCGGCGAGATAGAGCGCCGATGATGTGGTCGAGCGAAGCCTCATCGTCGACCAGCAGATCACCGGTCGAGGAGCCCATGAACACCTTGATGCCGGCCGAGCCCTCGAGCTTTTCGAGCATCGGGATGTCGCCGATGTTCTCGCGCGTGCCGCCGACGTAGAAGGCGAAGTCGCAGAACATGCGGTGGCGGGCACGTGCCACCTTGTCGGCCAGTGTCGCGACCGTCGTCGTCAGCGGCTTGGTGTTCGGCATCTCGAACACGGCCGTTACGCCACCCAGCACGGCGCTGCGCGATCCGCTCTCGAGGTCTTCCTTGTGTTCGAGGCCCGGCTCGCGGAAATGCACCTGCGTATCGATGACGCCCGGCAGCACGTGCAGGCCGCGCGCATCGACCACCTCGCCTCCCTTGGCGGCATCGATACTGCCTATGGCGGCAATGCGACCGGCCCGGATGCCGATATCACGGATCCCCACGCCGTCTTGGTTGACGACGGTGCCTCCCTTGAGAACGAGGTCGAACGTGGCGCTCATAGGCTCTCCCGGGGCTCTCCGCGGCTTGCCTCCGGCCCGCGCCCCGCATACGTAAATCGGAAGCCGGTTGCAACCGGAGCGGGGATTAGTATGGCCGAAAACAAAATTGCGCTGCTGCCCGACCGCGGCGTCGTCAGTGTAACCGGCGCCGATGCAGCAAAGCTCCTGCAGGGCGTAATCACCAACGATATGGACCATATAACGGAGCAAGGCGCCCTGCACGCTGGCCTGCTGAGCCCGCAGGGTAAAATCCTGTTCGAGTTCTTTGTCGTGCCAAGCCCGGACGGCTTCTTGCTTGAAACGGCGCGGGCGAAGGCGGGAGAGCTGGGCGAGCGGCTCAAGATGTATAGGCTGCGCGCCGACGCCGACATCAGGGACGTCTCACCCGACTACACGGTGGCAGCGATCTGGGGTGGCGGCGAATACGCCCCGCGCGGCGATGGCCCTGCGCCACTGTGGTTTGGCGATCCACGCTTGCCGGCGCTCGGGCATCGGGAGCTGGCGACGCTGCGATCAGACTGGGCACTCTATGCCGAGGACGCCGACAGCGCGACGCAGGACGAATATCATGCGCATCGCATCGCGCTCGGCGTGCCGGAAGGCGGCAAGGACTATGCCTTCGGCGACGCGTTCCCGCATGAGGCGCTGTTCGATCAGCTGAACGGGGTGTCGTTCGAGAAGGGCTGCTACGTGGGCCAGGAGATCGTCTCGCGCATGCAGAACCGCGGCACGGCGCGGCGGCGAATCGTGCCGGTGGTCGCCGAGGCGACGCTGCCGGTGAGCGGCACGGCCATTACCGCCGCCGGCATCGAGATCGGCACGCTCGGTTCGGTTGCAGGCGCGCGCGGGCTCGCCCCCATACGGCTCGATCGGGCGGCCGAGTTTCTGGAGAAAGGCGAGACGCTGCACGCGGGCGACATTCCGATACGCATCGACATTCCTACCTGGGCGCGCTTTTCACTCGAGGTCAAAGCGCCGGGGTCGCCGGCATGAGCAAAACCAACGAAGCCCGCGTGCGCTGCACGTGGGCCGGCAAGGACGCCGAATATCTGCGCTATCACGACGAGGAATGGGGCGTGCCGCTGAAGACGGATCGCGCCATCTTCGAGAAGCTGGTGCTGGAGGGTTTCCAGGCGGGCCTGTCGTGGATCACCATCCTGCGCAAGCGCGAGAACTTCCGCCGCGCCTTCGACAAGTTCGATCCCGAGCGCATCGCGAAATATGGAGCCAAAGACATCGCGCGGCTGATGGCCGATGAAGGCATCGTGCGCAACCGCGCCAAGATCGAAGCCACCATCGACAATGCCAAGGCGTATCTGAAGCTGCGCGAGCGCACGAGCCTCAAGTCGTTCATGCAGGAATTTCTCGGCAAGGACGGCCCGGTGCAGAACCGCGCGCGCGCCATGGGCGACATCCCGGCGGAGACGGAGCTGTCAAAGCGGATATCGAAAGCCCTGAAGGCGGAAGGCTTCCGCTTCGTTGGCCCGACGACGATGTACGCCTTCATGCAGTCGGCCGGGATGGTCAACGACCATCTCGTCGGCTGCTTCCGGCACGCCGAGTGCGCGAAGCTGCAACAAGCGAGCGTAAAGCGGTGACGCGCGACGCCAAACAGCTGGCGCCGGCGCGCGCCTGGCAGCGCATGCTGTCGGGTCGGCGGCTCGATCTGCTAAACCCTTCGCCAGCCGACATCGAGATCGAGGACATCGCGCACGGGTTGGCGCGCGTTGCACGCTGGAACGGACAGACGGTCGGCGCGCACGCGTTCTCCGTCGCCCAGCATGCGCTCGTCGTCGAGGACATCGCGATTGCCCGCAACCCGGACTGGCCGGCCCGTTGGCGGCTCGCGGCGCTGCTGCATGATGCGCCCGAGTACGTGGTCGGCGACCTCATCAGTCCGTTCAAGACGGCGATAGGCCTCGACTACAAAGCCTTCGAGCTGCGGCTGCTCGCCGCCATCCACGATCGGTTCGCGATACCCATCGAGCTGCCGAGCGATGTTCAGACGGAAATTAAAGCCGCGGATCGCATAGCTGCCTACTTCGAAGCGACTGGGCTGGCCGGTTTTTCCGGCGAGGAAGCGACGATTTACTTTGGCCAGCCAGAGGACTTAGGTCCCGCGACGACAGCGGCTCTGGCCCGCCTGGAACCGTGGCCGGCGGGCGAGGCTCAGGGGGTATTTCTCATTCGCTTTCGGGAATTGATTGAACGTTTGTGAGTATTGCGCGTTGTGACTGGCTGAAACGACCCGTGGTCGTCGTGCGTTCCAAAAAGAGCCACGTTCGAGCCCAAGCCTCCGCCGAAGGGGGTCTCCAAGGCCAGTTGGAGGACAGCCATGTCGTACAGCCAGCTCAGGGAGTCGGCGCCGCACTTGCAAACCGATGCTGAACTCCGATCCGAACCCGGCGCTTCCGGGGTTGAAATCGGCCTCAATGCGGCGATCGTCGCGGTGGCCGACAACGAGCCTGTCGTGCTCATTATCCGCAACGACGCGGATGTCGCCGGCGCGACCGACGGGCTGCCTTTCGGCCCCTTCTCGCCGCTGCAGCACCGGACGTTCGAGGGGGGCCTTCGCGCCTGGGTGCACCGGCAGACGGGCCTCGAGCTCGGCTATGCCGAGCAGCTCTACACCTTCGGCGACCGCGGCCGGCACGCCGAACCGGGCGACGTCGGGCCGCACATCGTCTCCATCGGTTATCTCGCGCTGACGCAGGCGAAACCCTCCCTCGACATGCAGCACGGCGCCTGGCGCAGTTGGTATCAGTATTTCCCTTGGGAGGACTGGCGCCGCGGACGCCCCGACATTCTTGAGTCGACCATCGAGCCGCGCTTGCGCGAATGGGCGTCCTCGCAACGCGCCGCCGCTAACGGGTTGCCGATCAGTCGCCATGAGCGGGCGCGCATGTGTTTCGCGCTCGACGGCGCGGCATGGGACGAAGAAAAGGTTCTGGAGCGCTACGAGCTGCTTTACGAGGCCGGCCTTGTCGAAGAGGCAGCCCGCGATGACCGGGACGCTTCGCGCCACTGGAAAGAGCGTCCCCGCCTCGGATTGCCGATGCGCTTCGACCATCGCCGCATCCTGGCTACGGCCATCGGCCGCGTGCGCGCCAAGATTAAATACCGCCCGGTGATCTTCGAGCTGATGCCGGACGATTTCACGTTGTTCGAGTTGCAGCGGACCGTCGAGGCGATCCTCGGCCCCCACTTGCACAAGCAAAACTTCCGCCGCCTGGTTGAGGGCGCGGGCCTCGTCGAAACGACCGGCGAGGTCAAAATGCGTACCGGCGGCCGACCGGCGAAACTCTACCGGTTCCGCCGCGAGGTGCTGCTCGAACGCCCCGCGCCCGGCGTGCGCGTGAAACCCGGCAAGGTCTAGTCGGGCACTACAGTGCCGCGCGACAGCCCGATGCTAAACGCATGGGCATCGCGTCGGCGCTGCGGAACCAAATCGCTAATGCGGGCCTACTCTTATCTGGCAACCGGGAGCTGGATGCGATAATCTCATCGTGACCCTTGGAGTGCTCAAAAAGAGCATTATATGGATAGCTACCGGCCTCGGGGCCGGCTCGTTGGATGGCCTAGCTAATGCTCAAATTGAGCATACTTAGGCCGCTTGAGGAGCAAGTGATGGAAACCCTCGACATCCGCCCCGCCGCTACCCGCCGCGCGCGCTCTACCGCGCCCGTGGAGATGCGTGATCTGCCGGCCTATACGCCGGAGCTCGCCGCCGAGATGGCGCCGATGTACGCGCGCGTGCAGCATGTCATCACGCCGATGGAGTGGCCTGCCTACGCGCCCCTCATCAAGGCGATCAACGAGCTGAAGAAGCAGCGCAACGCCGTCATCCTGGCGCACAACTACATGACGCCCGAGATCTTCAACTGCGTCGGCGACTTCCGCGGCGACAGCTTGCAGCTCGCCAAGGAAGCGGCGCGCACCAAGGCCGATGTCATCGTGCAGGCCGGCGTGCACTTCATGGCCGAGACGTCCAAGCTGCTTAGCCCCGACAAGACGGTGCTCATTCCCGATCCGCTCGCCGGCTGCTCGCTGGCCAATTCGATCACGCCCGCGGACGTGCGCATGCTGCGCGATGTCTATCCGGGCGTGCCGATCGTCACCTACGTCAACACCTCGGCCGCGGTGAAGGCCGAGTGCGATATCTGCTGCACGTCGTCGAACGCCGTGAAGGTGGTCGAGAGTCTGGGCGCGCCGCGCGTGCTGCTCATCCCCGACGAGTATCTGGCAAAGTACGTGCAGACCAAGACGAAGGTCGAGATCATTGCCTGGAAGGGCCACTGCGAGGTGCACGAGCGCTTCACCGCGGACGACATCGCGGCAATGCGCGCGGCCGACCCGGGCATCAAGATCATCGCCCATCCCGAGTGCCCGCCGGAGGTCATCGATGCCTCCGACTTCACCGGCTCGACGGCTGCGATGATCAACTACGTAACGAGCAATCGTCCGCGCAAGGTGGCGCTGATCACCGAGTGCTCGATGGCCTCCAACGTCGCCGTCGAGGCGCCGGACGTCGAGTTCATCCGGCCGTGCAACCTGTGCCCGCACATGAAGCGCATCAGCCTGGAGAACATCTACACGGCGCTGCGCGACATGCGTTACGAGGTGCACGTCGATCCGATCGTGGCTGCAAAAGCGCGCCGCGCCGTCGAGCGCATGGTCAATCTCACGAACTGATGACGCGCCGGCGGAGCGATCCGCCGGCCGCCAGTTGCAATCGCCCCGGGGATTGATGATGGCAAACACGATCAAAGGTCGTCGCAACACGCACTTCCGCGCCGCTCGTGACGAGCGCCTGGGTGCGGGCGGCGATGTCGTCATCGTCGGCGCGGGCCTTGCGGGCCTGTTCACTGCCCTGAAGCTGGCGCCGATGCCGGTCACCGTTCTGGCGGCGGCGCCGCTCGGCCAGGGCGCTTCGACGGGCTGGGCACAGGGTGGTGTTGCAGCAGCGGTCGGCAGCAACGACGACGCGTCATCGCACGCGGACGACACCATCGCCGCCGGCGCGGGCATCGTCGATGAGGACGTTGCTCGCTTCGTCGCCGCCGAGGGACCCGCGCGCATCGCCGATCTCGTCTCCTATGGTGTCCCGTTCGATCGCGAGGCCGATGGCGCGTTCGCGCTCAGTCAGGAGGCCGCGCATTCGCGCCGCCGCGTCGTACACGTCTCCGGCGACCGCACGGGCGCGGCCATTCTCGATGCGCTTATCGCCAAGGTGCGTGCGACTCCGTCGATCCGCGTCCTCGAGGGCTACGAGGCGGATGAGTTGATCGTCGCCGACGGCCGCGTCGAGGGCGTGCGTCTGGTGCGCGCCGGCCCGACCGGCAAAGAGGTCTACGAGTACTTCCCCGCTTGCGCGGTGGTACTGGCGACGGGCGGCGTCGGCGGCCTCTATGCCGTGACGACCAACCCGTCATATGCGCGCGGCGAATCGATCGCCATGGCGGCGCGTGCCGGCGCCATGATCGGCGACGCCGAGTTCGTGCAGTTTCATCCCACGGCAATCGACGTCGGGCTTGATCCGGCGCCGTTGGCGACGGAAGCGCTGCGCGGCGAAGGCGCAACTTTGGTCAACGCGCGCGGCGAACGCTTCTTAGCCGCCATAGATCCGCGCGCCGAGCTTGCTCCGCGCGACGTCGTCGCCCGGGCGGTATTCACCGAGGTTGCCAGCGGTCGCGGCGCTTTCCTCGATTGCCGTGAGGCCATTGGCAACCGGTTCGCGGCCGCCTTCCCAACCGTGTTCGCGCTTTGCCAGAAGGCCGGCATCGATCCGTCGCGCGAGCTGATCCCCGTTGCGCCGGCAGCGCACTATCACATGGGCGGCATCGCCACCGATGCTCGCGGCCGCTCCAGCGTTCCCGGCCTGTGGGCTGTCGGCGAGGTCGCTTCGACCGGCCTGCACGGCGCCAACCGACTGGCTTCGAATTCGCTGTTGGAGGCGGTGGTGTTCGCCGCCCGCGCCGCGCGCGACATCCGCAACCTCGACCGCGAGCAAGGACGCGGCGAGCGCGTCGAGCTGCAGCGCGTCGCCGACAGCAGCGCCGACCACAGCGCCACGCGCGCTCCGGCCGTCGCGCGTCTGCGTGCTACGATGAGCGAGCATGTCGGCGTAGTGCGCGACGCAACAGGCCTCAAGAAGGCGATTACCGTGCTGCGCGACATCGAGCGGCAGGCAGGAAGCGACCGGGTGCTGGCCAACATGGCGCTCGCCGCCAGGTTCATCGCCGCCGGCGCATTGCTACGCGAGGAGAGCCGTGGCGCCCAGGCGCGCAGCGATTATCCCGAAGCCGAACCGGAGTTCGCCGCGCGTGCATACCTTACTCTCGAGGATATAGAGGATATCGGCGTCCGCGCCCCCGCCGTCGCGCCGAGCGCTTGGCAGTGGCAGGCCGGAGCCGCGCGATGAGCCGGGCGGCAATCGAGCTGCGGCTGCCGGATTCTGTCGTCGACAAGGCCGTCGCCGAGGCGTTGGCCGAAGACCTGGGACTGGGCGGCGATATCACCACGCAGGCGACCGTCCCCGCCGGCACGCGTGCATCGGGCGTTATTGCCGCGCGCAAGGCCGGTACCATCGCCGGCATGCAATTGGCGCAAGCGGCGTTCAAGACGCTCGATCCCTTTACGCAGTTCGAGACCGTGATCGGCGACGGCGACCGCGTCGAGGCCGGGGGCGTGATCGCGCGTGTATCCGGCGAAGCGCGCGTACTGCTCACCGCGGAACGTACGGCACTCAACTTCCTCGGCCGTCTCAGCGGCATCGCCACCCTCACCGCGCGTTACGTCGCGGCGGTTTCCGGCACCAAGGCGCGCATCATCGATACGCGCAAGACAACGCCCGGGCTGCGCGCGCTGGAGAAATTCGCCGTACGCTGCGGCGGTGGGGTTAACCACCGCTTCGGTTTGTTCGATGCCATCCTGATCAAGGACAACCACATCGTGGCGTCGGGGGGCGTCGGCGCCGCGCTCGAGCGTGCGCGGGCGCACGCAGGACACATGGTAAAGGTCGAGATCGAGGTGACAAACCTCGACGAGATCGACGAGGCGCTGCAGCTCGATCCCGACGCCCTTTTGCTCGACAACATGGACGTTTCGGCGCTGCGGGCGGCTGTGAGGGAGGTTGCCGGGCGCGTCGTCACCGAAGCTTCCGGCGGTGTCACCCTCGACAGCGTGCGCGCCATCGCCGAGACGGGCGTCGACCTCATCTCCGTCGGCGCACTGACGCATTCGGCGCCCGTGCTGGATATCGGGCTCGACTTCGACCCTCCGTCATAGTGGCGCAGCTATTGGAGTGCACGACTGGCGCTTGATTTCGCCACAGTTGCTGCGCACATCAATCGGCGAGACTGAGGCGTGTCCTCGAGGGGACGACTGACATGGATTTCATGCGTGGCGTCGTGATCTGGGGCGGCGTGGCGATCGCCTCGGGCGCCGCCGGCGGCGTGCTCGCGGGCATAAAGAACCGCGACTACTCGTCGTGGATCGCCTGGTGCTTCGTGCTGCCGCCCCTCGTCCTGATCCTGCTGCTGCTGCCCCGTTACCAGGGCGTGCGTCCACGCCGGCCGAGCCTCGACGAGAGCGAAGGCCACGGCTGGTAGGCTGAGGCGCGTCACCTAAATTTCGAGCGTTCAACCCCTCACCCGGAAGCTCATTGGCATCCTGCGAAGCATGCTCCGCGACCGCTTCCGACTCTCCCTATGGGAGAGGTTAGACTGCGCGTACTAACCTCTCCCATAGGGAGAGGTCGAGGCGAGATGCGGCGCATCGAGCGGCGGGTGAGGGGTTGAACGCTTCAGTCGATGGTTTTGCCGCCGGTGCGCGCGCGAATGGAAGCCTGCGCCGCCGCTAGCCGCGCGATCGGCACGCGATAGGGCGAGCACGATACGTAATCGAGGCCGACCCGGTCGAAGAAGTCGACCGACTTGGGATCGCCCCCGTGCTCGCCACAGATGCCGACTTTCAATCCCGGCTTCACCGAGCGGCCGCGCTCGACGCCATAAGCGGATCAACTCACCGACACCCTCGACATCGATCGACACGAACGGATCGACGGTGAAAATCTTCTGGTTAGCGTAGGCCTCGAGGATCGGTCCGGCGTCGTCGCGGCTGAGGCCGAGCGTCGTCTGCGTCAGGTCGTTGGTACCGAACGAGAAGAACTCGGCGCCCATGTCGCCTTCGGCGATCTCCGCTGAGCGGAGCGCCGCGCGCGGCAGCTCGATCATCGTGCCGATGAGAAAGTCGAGCTTCCGCTTCGCTTCCTTCTGCACGGCCTCGGCGGCGCGCAGGATGACATTGCGCAGGGTCGTGAATTCGGAACGGAAAGCGACAAGCGGCACCATGATCTCGAGCTTCACGGGCTGACCTGTCGTTTTCTCCGCCGCCACTGCTGCTTCGAAGGCGGCGCGCGCCTGCATCTCGGGTATCTCGGGGTAGAGGATGGCGAGGCGGCAGCCGCGGAAGCCGAGCATCGGGTTGAACTCCGACAGCTGCGTCACCCGCGCCTGCAGCTTTTCGGGCGGCACGCCGAGTTCGGCGGCGATGGCCGGAATCTCGTCGGCGTTGGTAGGCAGGAACTCGTGCAGCGGCGGATCGAGCAGCCGCACCGTGACCGGTAGCCCGGCCATGATCTCGAACAGCTGCTCGAAATCGGTGCGCTGCATCGGCAGGATCTTGGCGAGCGCGGCACGGCGCCCCGCTGCGTCGTCGGCAAGGATCATCTGCCGCACGGCGAGGATGCGCTCGGCATCGAAGAACATGTGCTCGGTGCGGCACAGACCGATGCCCTCGGCGCCGAACTCGCGCGCCTGACGCGCGTCGCGCGGGGTGTCCGCATTGGCGCGCACGGACAAGCGGCGCTCGGCGTCGGCCCAGCCCATGAGGGTAGCGAAGGATCCCGACAGCTCCGGCTCGCGCATCTTGGCGCGCCCCACGATCACCTGACCGGTGCTGCCGTCGATGGTGATGATGTCGCCCTTATGCAGCGTGCGCGAACCGACCGACAGGGTGCCGGCCTTGGCATCGATGCGCAGCGCGCCGGCGCCCGAAACGCACGGGCGCCCCATGCCGCGCGCGACGACGGCGGCGTGACTGGTGGTGCCGCCGCGCGCCGTGAGAATGCCGACGGACGCATGCATGCCGTGGATATCTTCCGGGCTCGTTTCGAGCCGCACGAGGATCACCTCGCGCCCGCGCGTGCGCTCGGCCTCCGCGTCATCGGCGGTGAACACGATCTCACCCGATGCCGCGCCCGGAGAGGCCGGCAGGCCGCTGGTCAGCACGTCCTTCTTGGCGTCCGGGTCGAGCGTCGGGTGCAGGAGCTGATCGAGCGACGAGGCGTTGACGCGCATCACCGCCTCCGGCTTGGTGATGACACCTTCCTCGGCGAGCTCGACAGCGATGCGCAGGGAAGCTTCCGCGGTGCGCTTGCCCGAGCGTGTCTGCAAGACCCATAGCTTGCCGTTTTCGATGGTGAACTCGATGTCCTGCATGTCGCGGTAGTGCTTCTCGAGGCGCCGGAACACCGCCGTCAGGCTGGCGAACGCCTCCGGCATCAATTCTTCGAGCGAGGGATTTTCGTCGCCCGCCTCGCGCCGCGCGCGCTCGGTCAGCGGCTGCGGCGTACGGATGCCGGCGACGACGTCCTCGCCCTGGGCATTGAGCAGGAACTCGCCGTAAATCTCCTTGGCGCCGGTTGACGGACTGCGCGTGAAGGCGACGCCGGTGGCGCTGCTCTCGCCGAGATTGCCGAACACCATCGCCTGAACGGTAACGGCGGTGCCCCAGCTGTCGGGAATGTCGTGCAGGCGGCGATATGTATTGGCGCGTGCGTTCTGCCACGAGCCGAACACCGCGGCGATGGCACCGTAGAGCTGCGCGTGGGTGTCCTGCGGGAACGGCTTTCCGAGGTGCTCCTCGACCGCCTTCTTGTATTCCTCGATGATCTCCGCCCAGTCGTCGGCCTTTAGCTCCGTGTCGGAGCCCAGCGCGTTGAGGTTTTTGAAGTTCTCGAGGAGATCCTCGAACACGCCATGGTCGACGCCGAGCACCACGTCGGCATACATCTGGATGAAACGGCGATAGCTGTCGTAGGCGAAGCGGCGGTCGCCTGAGCGCTTGGCAAGGCCTTCGACCGTCTCGTCGTTGAGGCCGAGGTTGAGGATGGTGTCCATCATGCCCGGCATCGAGGCGCGGGCGCCGGAGCGCACGGAGACGAGCAGCGGTCGCTCGACGTCGCCGAAGTGGGCGCCGACCGCATCGCCGATAAGGCGCACGGCCTTGTCGACCTGTGGGTTGAGACTATCGGGTAGCTTGCGGCCTTGCGCGTAGTAGGCGTCGCAAACCTTGGTGGTGATGGTGAAGCCGGGCGGCACCGGCAGGCCTAGGCTCGCCATCTCGGCCAGATTCGCGCCCTTGCCGCCGAGCAATTCCGTCATGTCTGCACGGCCGTCAACGTAACCGGCGGCGAAGGCGTAGACCCATTTCGGCTCGCCCTGCACAAACTTGTCCGCCATCTTGCCTTTTCCCCGCGACGTTATCGCCCGCTCCTCGGCAAGCCGGCTGTCGTCGTGTGATGGCATATCAGCCTCTCCGCCCGCTCGAAAGGTGCGCAAGCTTCCCCACAGTGAAACTGGGCCCGGGCGACCCGCGTTCCAAGCCGCCTTTGACGCAGCGGCCGGCTTATTTCACTGTGGCGCCCGCTATCGGGGAGGAAGTCTATGAGCGAAACGCTGAACCAAGTGCTGACGACGCTGGACGATACGAGCGATGCGGCGCTGGCGCGGCTGTTCCAGCTCCTGCGCATAGAGAGCGTATCGACCGACCCGGCCTATAAGGCCGGCTGCCTGGAGGCGGCGCAGTGGTGCGCTGAGGAGCTTTCCGATCTCGGGTTCGACGCGCGCGTCGTGCCGACCACCGGGCATCCGATGGTCGTGGCGCACGACAAGACGCCCCTCGCCGCCGGTTCGCCGCACGTGCTGTTCTACGGCCACTACGACGTACAGCCGGCCGACCCCGTCAACTTGTGGTCATCGCCGCCGTTCGAGCCGATCATCATCTCCGATGCGGTCAACGGCCAGGTGATCGTCGCGCGCGGCGCTGAGGACAACAAAGGTCAGCTGATGACCTTTTTCACAGCGATCCGCGCCTGGAAGGCTGTCGCCGGTCAGCTGCCGATCTCGGTGTCGGTGATGCTGGAAGGCGAGGAGGAGTGCGGCTCGCCGTCGTTGCCGGCTTTCCTCGCCGAATACGGAGACGAGCTGAAGGCCGACGTTGTGCTCGTATGCGACACGGGCCAATGGGACAAGGATACGCCGGCGATCACGACCATGCTGCGTGGCCTCGCCTCTATCGAGGTGACGGTGACAGGGCCGTCGCGCGATCTGCACTCAGGCATCTACGGCGGGCCGGCCGCCAATCCGATCCGCGTGCTGGCGCGCATCATAGCCGCGATGCACGACGACAACGGCCGCATAACCGTGCCCGGGTTCTATGACGGCGTCGCCGAGATACCCCCTGCGCAGCAGGAACAATGGTCGACACTCGGCTTTCGCGGCGAGTCGTTTCTCGGCACCGTCGGCCTGAAGCAGCCGGCGGGAGAGAGCGATCGTTCCGTGCTTGAGCAACTGTGGTCGCGGCCGACACTGGAGTTCAACGGCATCACAGGTGGCTACCAGGGGGTCGGCACCAAGACGGTCATTCCGTCGAAGGCGTCGGTGAAGATCACCTGCCGCCTGGTGGCCGGTCAAGATCCGGCCCAGCTGCTCGCCAACATCGAGGCCTTCGTGCGTGCGCGTCTACCGGCCGATTGCAGTGCCGAGTTCACGAGCAAGCAAGCGGGCACCGCCATCTCATTCGATACCAGCACGGCTTTCATGAAGGCCGCGGCGGCAGCGCTGGCCGACGAGTGGGGAAAGCCGCCGGTCCTCATGGGCTCGGGCGCGTCGATCCCGATCGTCACCTCGTTCAAGGAGGTTTTGGGGTGCGAAAGTCTGATGATCGGCTTCGGGCTCGATGACGACCGCATCCACAGCCCCAACGAAAAATACAATCTTTCCAGCTTCAAGAAAGGCGCGCGCAGCTGGGCCCGCATCCTAGAGCGGTTGGCCGGCGCAGGATCTGCGTGACGGGGCAGTCGTTGTCCTCGGCGCCGCAACCCTTAGTATACGCGGAAGGACAGCGGAGACCTGCCCATGATGCTCGGATTGATACCCATCATCGCTGCCATTGCCCTTGCCACTGTAGCCGACCCATCACCTGCAACGGCCGAAAGGCGCTACATCGTCGTGACCGCAGTGGAGCCGAAGGGAGGAGCCTCGGTCGACAAGGAGCCGTACCCGAGGACGCCGCTGCCCGAAGGTGGCGGCTACCAGCTGAAAAAGCCCAATGCGGAAGGCCGCTGGGAGGTCGCTGTCTACGTCTTCGATCCGCGGCAGATCTTCGTCGACGAAGGCGATGAGGTGACGCTCGATTTCGTCGGCATCAATGGCGCCAGCCACCCCATCAACATCGGCGGTTACGACAAGACGTTCGTGCTGAAGCGCGGACAGTCGACGCGCGTCACATTCACGGCCGACAAGGCTGGCACTTTCCCCATCGTCTGCGCGACGCATCACCCGACGATGGTCGCCGAACTCATCGTCGCGGCTAAGAAATAGGCAACAGGATCCGGCCTGCAGAAGATGGACCTCCTGATAATGTCCACGCAAAGACTTGTGATCGCTTCTTCTGGCGCTACTCGCGCTCGCCGGCATCGCCTCGACGTGCGCGCAGGATTTGCACAAGGCGCCCTGGCCGAGCGAAGTCTTCCGCGCCAAGCCGCAGCAGAACACCGCCGGCAAGTTCGACTACTACACGATGGTAATGTCGTGGAGCCCGACGCACTGCGTCACCGCGCAAGAGGGCCGCGACGAGCAGCAATGCGCGCGCATGGATGGCCTGCGCTACGGCTTCGTACTGCACGGGCTGTGGCCGCAGTACGAGAAGGGTTTTCCAGAGGCGTGCCCGATCGGGCGCAAGCCGTTCGTCCCTCAACCGGTGATCAACAGCATGCTCGACATCATGCCGTCGGGCGGCCTCGTGATCCACGAGTACAAGCTGCATGGGACCTGCTCGGGACTGGATCCGGCCGGCTATTACAATCTGTCGCGTCAGCTGTTCAGGCGCGTTCGCGTTCCCGAGCGCTATCAGAACCCGTTCGAGACGCAGTTCGTCGCCCCGCGCGAGGTCGTGGGGGACTTCATGCGCGCCAATCCGTGGCTGCGCCCCGAGATGATCGCCGTCACTTGCGGCGGCCCGGGAAACCGGCTGCGCGATGTACGAATCTGCATGACACGCGACGGCGCGCCGCGCGCCTGCGGCCATAACGAAGATCGGCGTAAGCTGTGCCGCGCCGATCAGCTACATGTGCCGCCGGTCCGCTCCACACGCCGCGAGGACGGCAGCAACGCATCGACCAATCCGATGCAGCCCAAGCGCGATCGCGGCCTGCCGCGGCCCCGTGTGCTGGAATCGCCCGGCCGCTTCTGACGCGCCTCTAGTGTGATGATCGAGAAATTCGCCGGTGCTGGCGGGTAGGTATCGAGCGAATTTCTCGATCTGAATCACACTAGCAAGTCCATGTTTCTAGTGTCCCTTATGATTCCGAAGTTCGCTCCCAGCCCCAGCCGCGAGCACTGGCGAACTTCGGAATCGGGACGCTAGCGCATCTGTGGACAGCGGCGCCCGTGCCACACGCTTCACACTGCCGCCGCCTTGCCCCGCGCCCAACCGCTCCGCAGACTTACGCATGTGATTCTTGCCGACGTCTGGGGTCAGCACCATGCGAGACATAGCGCAGGAGGGACGATCGGCGCCTGCCCCCGCGCCGGGCGTGAGACGCCGGGCGTCGCGCGGCGCTGCATTGTGGGCAACCATCGGCTTCGCCAGCGGTGCCATCTTCTGGCACGGATCCGGATTGTGGGACTTCGTCTCGGCTATCGTGACCAATCCGGACAGCAAGGCAGTGCCGTGGGGACACGCCGATCTCGCCGCTGGCCCGATCGAAACCGGCAGCCTGCCAAGCATTCACATCGTCGATCCGGCGCGTTGCACCGACGTTAAACTCGACCGGCAGGCGAACCGGACAGTCATGCGCGCCTGCCCCAGCGACGGACTGGCGCTGCGTCTCGACGCCAGCAACGACCGCGGCGATCTCGCTGCACTTGCCGAGTAGAAAACCCTCGATTTAGCAGCGCCCGAGACTAGGCCGCTCGACGCGTCCGCTCGGCGCGCCAGCTCTGCGGTGTCCGCGCCACGTAGCCGAGCGCAGCTGGAGCATGCGCGTCGTATAGTGTCGTCGGGTCGATGCTCCAACGGCTGGCGAGGCGCATCACGTGATCCTCGGTTGGATGCAGGATCAGCTCTCCGCCGGCGTCGCCCCTCCGCTCCCGAACACCACGCAGCTCAAACAGCTTGAGGCCGAGGCCGCGCTCCTCCTTGCTGGTGCGCCCCTTGTTCCAGACGATACCCTCGTCGGTGACCGCGAAGGCGCGTACCAGCCGCCCGTCCTGGACGCGCGCCCAGGCGTAATAGTCGATTGGCGGGTAGCTGAAAAAGTACTGTACCTCGTCGAAGTGGCCGCCGAGGTCGACAAGCAGCGGGGTGCATTTGTCGATGAAGCCGCGTCCGACCGGATGCGGCAGCGGCAGACCGACGACGAACGTCCAGCCTTGCACGGGCGGCGACACGAACACGTGCGCAGCGCCCAGCCAGTCGTCGTAGGCGGCGCCTATTCCGGAATTCCAGTTGCAGGGACTTGGCTCTTCGAGCCGCAGGGCCTCAAGCACAGCTACGGGATCATCACTGCGTACGGCGAGCCAGGCCATTCCGCATCCGAACGCGCATGGCCCGTCCGGGCTGGATGCCAACACGATACGCTTGGCGCCTCCGGCGCGCGCGAGCCGGTAGGCTCCCGCGACAGTCAAAACAATCATACCGAGGATGGTGAGGATCACGGCGCGCCGCCAGTCTGGCTGTTCGCGCGTTTATGCTGCCGATCGTCAGGCGACGGCAAGATGGGGGCTTCCCAGGGCTGGGGAAAAGCGAATGGGTATTGAGTGCCGCCCAGGGAGAGGGAACGAGGCCAGCTCACGCCACCGCCGAGCGGGTATCCGGCGGACGCCGCGAAACTGGCCTCTGGCCTCGCTGAGCGCGCCTTTTGAGGGCTCTGGCGCACTCCGCGTTTTGGCTACCGAGGCCACCGCTGGTAAGCCAGCGGATCGGCCGGCGGCCAAATGCTTTTCAGCACGCGTACGATTAGCGGAGGCGTGTGACAGGCCTGTGTCGCGGAGGTGACAGTCATTCACGTCGAGCAGCAAACGTCACGAATCGAAAAGGCGGCGCCTTGAGTGCGCCGCCTTTGTAAATTCGCCAAGACGTGACCTGCGATCAGGGAACGACGACCTTGGCAGAGAACACGAAGCGCTCGTCGCAGAGCGACGCGAGGGCGCAAATGTTCGCCGCATCGCCGCCGATGTTGCGTATCCCAGTAGCGGAAGTCGAACGAGATGTTATCGACGGCGAGATTGAGACCCGCATTCCAGTAGTAATACTCGTCGTCGGTGCCATTGACGTTGACGAAGTAGCCGTCGTTGCTGTCACCCTTCTGCCAGCCGAGCACGCCATTGATCATGGGCGTGAAGATGTGGAACTTGGGCAGCGTCCAGGCGGCCAACGTTTCGATCGTCCAAACCGAGCCGGTCTCGGCGAAGTAATCCGGCGACCAGTAGACCATGGTGCCGGTCACCAAGCTCGGATGCAATGCCGACCAGCTGTAGCCGGCCTTCAGTTCCACGTAGTTGGGATCGTTCATGGGCACCGAAGTCGGGATTGGCGCCGGGATAGGAATAGTAGATGACGCCGAAATCCAAGTTGATGGTGCCGAACGGCGAGTTCCAGGTCGGCTTGATACCGCCGTACCAGTCAACCTCGGCATCGGCTGGCGGAGCGCCGGCGAAGTCGACCATCGACGCCCAGACGCCGGCATAGAGAATGCCGTAGCCGAAGTCGGCGCCGCCTTGCAGGGCCGGATCGTTGTCGGACTGCGAGATGCCGCGGAAGACATAGTCCGAGGTCGCGCCGACGTTGAAGGAGTAGGTGAACTTGCGGCCCTCTTCGGCCGCCGCCGGAGCGGCAACCTCATAGCCGTCGGCGCGTGCGCCTATTGAGCCGGCGACCAGCGCCAAACCCAGAGCGCCGCTCAGCGCAAGAAATTTCCGTGACCCGATCATGATGCGGTCCATCCCCGTTCGGCCCAGACGCGCCACAACCTCTGCCGCAAATGCGGCTTTGGATCAGGAGGCCTGATGCGCTGCGTCGGCACAAGACGGATTTGGAACGGCACTTTCGCTTGTTGTGGCCGTGTTGCGTGCTGGCAACGATTGGTAAACGGAATTTAACGAATAGGCTGCATTTGCGGGCCCAAAACACAGATCGGGGCCGAGCGATGCCCGGCCCCGATCCATGTCAGCTGAGAGAGAAGTCGCTTAGGGAAGAACGACCTTGGCGCTGAACACGAAGCGCGAGTCGCAGTAGTCGTTGATGCAAGTGAGCGTATCCGACACAGCGTTAGAGGCGTTCGAGGTGCCCCAATAGCGGAAGTCGAAGGTCAGCTTTTCGACCGTCAGAGCGAGGCCCGCGTTGTAGTACCAATAGTCGCTGAAGCCGTTGAAGTTCGAGTAATCGTCGTCCGAGCTGGTCTGATAACCGATCGTGCCCGTGATGGCCGGGGTGAACACACCAACCTGATGGAAGGTGTAGGCGGCGACGCCCTCGAAGGTCCACACGCTGCCGGTTTCGGCAAAGTAGTCGGGCGACCAGTAGATGGTGGCGCCTGCGGTAAGGCTCTTCACGATCTCGCCGCTGACGCCGGCTTTCAGCTCGACGTAGTTGAGATCGGGAAAGGTGACGAGCGGAAGGATCGGACCGGATCCGGGATAGGTGTAGTAGATCACGCCGAGATCGAACGTGGCCTTGCCCCACGTCGGCTTGATGCCGCCGTACCAGTCCATCTCGACCTGGGCGTCGTTGAGGCCCGCTTCGAAGTCGAGGCCGGAAGCCCACCAGCCGGCGTACAGGATGCCGTAGCCGAGATCGATGCCGCCCTGGATGGTCGGATCGTTGTCGGTCTGCGAGATGCCGCGGAAGACGTAGTCCGAGGTCGCGCCGATGTTGAAGGAGTAGGTGAACTTGCGGCCCTCGTCGGCGGCGGCGGGTGCAGCAACCTCATACCCGTCGGCGGCGGCGGTGCCGGTGATTGCGATGAGCGCTAGCCCTACCGCCCCGCACAGGGCAGCAAGCTTTGAAGTGTTCGTCATGTGAAGCCAATTCCCTCTTGCTTTCGAGGGCAAGAACGCGCCCAACCGCCAAAATCGCATCCGCGGTGCGCGTTACGGGAATCCACGGCGTGAGTTCAGGAACGCCCCAAATCACCGATGTTCACAAGATATAATCAGGTTATCCAAGGCACACGGCTCGGAAACCGTGGCCGCAGAGCAACTTTCCTATGTTTTACAGGCTTGTAGCCGCTCAGAAATTAGGCAGTTGACGCAAAACGGGGCCGATTTCTCGGCCCCGTTGGCGTGTGGATAGCTCTGACTTCGCGTAGCGTATCAGGGCAGCGCGACGGTGGCCGCAGAACACGAACCGCTCGTCGCAGTAGTCGCTGAAGCAGGCCGCCGTGACGCAGTCGCATCTCGAGGACGAGATGTCGGTATCCCAATAGCGGAAGTCGAAGGTGATCTTGTCGACGGCGAGCGCCACGCCAGCGTTCCAGTAGGTGTAGCTGTCGAAGCCGTTGAAGGCAGCGTAGGCGGCGTCCTGACGTCAACGTAGCCCAACGTGCCGCTGACGGTCGGCGTGAAGGGCCCGATCGGCGGCGAAGGTGTAGGCAGCGGTGCCTTCGAACGATCCAGACCTCGCCCGTCTCGCCGAAGCTGTACTCAGGGAGTAGTAGACGGTGGCGCCCGCCGTCAGCGTTAGTGAAGGGCGCGCCGCTGACGCCGGCCTTGACTCGAATAGTCGAGCTCCGACGGATCGAGAATCACTCGCGCCCGGATAGGTGTAGTAGATCACGCCGAAGTCGAAGGTCGGCCGGACCCCACGTCGGCTTGATGCCGCCGTACCAGTCGACCTCGATCTCGCCGTCGTATCGAGGCCGGCAGCCGCCGAAGTCGAGGCCCGAAGCCCAGACGCCGGCATAGAAAATGCCGTAGCCGATGTTGATCGCGCCCTGGATGGTCGGATCGTTGTCGGTCTGCGAGATGACCGCGGAACACGTAGTCCGAGGTGCCCGTGACGCCGAAGGAATAGGTGAACTTGCGGCCTTCGTCCTCGGGCGCGTCCTTGATGCTGCCCTCGTATCCGTCGGCAAGAGCGCCGCCGGTCAGCGCAACGAACGCAATGCCTGCTGCGCCTAGAAGGTTAACTACTTTACGAGACTCGGCCATGATGGAACTTACCCCCGTACACTACTGACCACTTAAAGCGCCGAACTCGTCTCTGCCGACTGCACGGCTACTCGAACGCTTCTGGAGTGTAGAAAAAGCGTAAACGGGGCTTGCCACAAGCCGAATCACCCTCGCGGGGCGCCTCATCTGCAACCGTGTGCCCGCAGAGCAACGAACGGTGATTTCTGACTATTTATTGGCCAAAAATAGCTTTGTGACAGAGCAGCGCCTGCAACCTGAAAGGGTAGAATCGGCGCTGTTGCTCAAATTCAGAGCAGGCCTCGGATGCGTCAAACTGGCCTCTCCTGACGCTTGCGGTCCATGCACCGGCAATTGGTCTCGCCCCGGCAGCGGCCCTGGCGGAGCGAACTGAGAGCTGCGATCTTCCCCGCGCATGCCACAATCCACCCCGCAGACAGCCTTGATCACCGGCGCCGCCCGCCGCATCGGCCGCGCCATCGCGCTCGACCTCGCCGCCCATGGCTGGCGCGTCGGCATCCACTATCGGCACTCGCGCGACGAGGCCGAGGCGCTGGCGAAGGAGATCGGGCGTTCGGGCGGCACGGCGGCCGCGCTCCCCGCCAATCTCGCCGACCTCGACGATGTGCAATCGCTGATCGCCCGCTGCGCCGACGCGCTCGGGGCGCCGACGTGCCTCGTCAACAATGCATCGGAGTTCTTTCTCGACACGATCGGATCGGTGACGCCGTCGGGCTGGGACACCCACCTCGACATCAATCTGAAGGCGCCGGTGTTTCTCGCCCAGGCGCTCTACGCCAACGTGCCCGAAGGCGCCGAGGGCAACGTCATCAACATCATCGACCAGCGGGTGTGGCGGCCGACGCCGGATTTCTTCTCGTACACGATCTCCAAAGCCGGACTGTGGACCGCAACGCAGACACTCGCGCAGGCCATGGCGCCGCGCGTGCGTGTCAATGCGATAGGACCCGGCCCGGTGCTACAGAGCGTGCATCAGAGCAAAGCCGACTTCGCCGCCGAGACGCTGACGACCCCGCTGCAGCGGGGACCGTCTTTGCCGGAGATCGCGGCAGCGGTGCGCTTCATCCTCGCCACGCCTTCGATGACCGGGCAGATGATCGCCCTCGATGGCGGTCAGCATCTTGCCTGAACGAGCCTCGACGACCTCTCGCGTTTACCGCGCGGCCGGCAATGCTCACCGCCACAATTCCGCTCCGCCTCGCCCCAACTGGCGCCCTATTGGTGCGGCTTCCTCTCAAAAGCTGAGGGTCCGACAATTCGTAAACCACCCATTAACGTTAAGCCTTTAAGAACGTTTGGTGGTTTTGTCGGGCGCTCAAACAACGAAGCGCCGCGTTACAGACGGGTGTTCTCATGAAGCGCCTCCTCGGAGCATCTCTCGCGATCGCTCTCACCGCCATATGCAGCACGACAGTCACCGCGGCCGATCTTCCAAAGGTAAAAGTCTCCAACGATAACAAGGTGCCCGAGTGCGCCACTCCAGGACGCCTAATGGCGTACCTGCAGGCGCGCAACCCAGGCGTTGATCCGCGTTTCGAAAGCGTCGCGACGCAGTACATGCGCCACGGCGAAGAGCTCGGCATCCGCTGGGACATCGCCTTCTTCCAAATGATGCTGGAGACGGGCGGCCTTCGGTTCGGCGGCGACGTGAAGCCATCCCAGAACAATTTCGCCGGCCTCGGCGCCTCGGGCGGCGGAGCACGCGGTGAAAGCTTCACCGACGTCTCGACCGGCGTCAAAGCGCACCTGCAGCACCTTCTGATGTATGCCGGCGACCACATCGATAACCCGGTCGCCGAACGTACCCGCAAGGTGCAGGAGTGGGGCGTCCTGACGAACTGGCAGAAATCCATCGACGGGCCGATGACCTACACCCTCGTCGCCAAGCAGTGGGCGCCGACCTCGCGCAACTACGTACGCGACGTCTCGACGATCACCGACGGATTCTACAACGAGTTCTGCAACGGCGACGATCCCAACCCGGGCCTCGTTCAGGAAGCCCGCCAGGGCCGTCAGCCAAAGACCACCACAGCCAAGGTCAAGAAGGCGAAGGCCGAGACCGAGGTCGCAGCCGTCGCCGAGCCTGCCATCGAGAAACAGCCGGCAGCAGACACGGCGCCAAAGGGCGCTGAGATCGCCAAGCAGCGCATCGAGGAAGAGCGCAAGGAGAGCCAGCCGCTGAAGGCACTTGGAGCGGGCATGCTTGGTTCGATCGGCGCGAGTGCTGCCGAGGCGAAGGCTACAACCGAAGACGCCCCGCCCGTGACGTTGCTCAACGCCAAGCCGGAAGCCGAGCAAGCAACGGCCGAGGCTGCTGCGCCGGAGACCAAAGCTCCGGCTGCCAAGCCCGACGCCAAGGCCAAGTCTAAACCGGACACCAAGGCGCTCGCCAAGGCCGAGCCGAAGACAAAGCCCGACGCAAAGGCCGAGGCCAAGGCAGAGGTGCAGACGGCTTCCATCAGCAGCGCCGCAACGCAGCTGAAAGTTCCCCCCGCCAAGGGCAACGGCAAGTGCAAGGTGTGGACCGCCAGCTACGGTGGCCAACGCGCCGTCATCATCAAGGCCAACGGCAGCGGCACGGTGAACTACACCGTGCTGGACGTGACTGAAACCAACGAAAAGCGCGAGGTCGACGCCTACATCGCTGCCTATGCCAAGGGCGGCGAGAGGCTCGCTTCGTTCCCGACGCAGACGAAGGCCCTCAACAAGGCCTTCGAGCTCTGCCCCGAGGGCTGAGCCTCGCGGGCGCGGCGGCAAGGCCGCGCCCGTCATCGGTACGCGATAAACGACGACCGACGCGCCTCCAGCAGCCGTCTTCAGTGAGTACGTAGAGCGCCATGGTGACCCCATTGACGGCGAACGGACGAGTTCCGTCTGCGAGCTTCATGCTTGCCCGCATCGCGATGGCGGCGATGATTGTCGGCGTCGTCGCGGGCGCAGCCCAAGCGGCGCCCCCAAAAATCCGCACCGACGCCGACAACCCGGTGCCGCGCTGCGTGACCCCCAAGCGCCTGATGGCCTTCATCAAGACGCGTAACTCCAATCTCGACCCGCGCTTTGCCGACATCGCCAGCTTGTACAAGCGCCATGGCGAGATCTGGCACGTGCGGTGGGACTACGCCTTCTTCCAGATGGCCGTCGAAACCAACTTCCTCACCTATCGAAAGGGCAATGGCGGCTGGGGCGACGTCGATCCCAAGCAGAACAACTTCGCCGGCCTCGGCACCACGGGCGGCGGCGTCCCCGGCGACAGCTACCCCGACGTCAACACTGGGGTGCTGGCGCAGATCCAGCACCTCGTCGTCTACTCGGGCGAACGCATCAACGAGCCGGTGGGAGCGCGCACCAAGTTGAAGCAAGACGACATCCTGGAATCGATGGCGAGCAAGAAGGGTCGCACGACATTTGCCGACCTGGCGCGCCGCTGGGCGGCCGACCGGCACTACGGCTCCTCCATCGAGTGGGTGGCGAACAATTTCCGTCAATCGTTCTGCAATGGGCCAGACCCGGTCGAGGAAGCAGAACCTACGCCAAAGAAGCCGTTGAAGCGTACGGTCGCAGTGGTCCAGAAGTTGGCGCCGGCAGCCAACCTCGGCGGCCCCGTTGCGCCGGATGTTGTGCCAGAGGTCGCGCCAGCAGCTGAAGCTGCGGCCAACCAGAAATCCGAAATCGAGGCGCCCCCCGCAGTCAAACACGCGCCGGTGCGCACGATCTGGTCGGCGGCCGACGGACCGACACAACCTGGTGCGACGAGCGCGGCAGCAGAGCCGGCGCCGAAGATTGCGGCGGCCACGACGAGTGCGGCGCCCGTTCCTACGCGCAAACCCGCCGCCGAGACTGCCGCGGTCGCCGAGCCGGTCATCACCGAGCAGATCATTCAGACCGGCGAGGAGACGCCGCCGATAGCAGATGCGGGAAGCGCAACGCCGGCGGCAGATGCATCACCGGCTCCGGCACCGGAGAGCAAAGAGGCGCAGTCTACGGCGGCGGCCGAGCAGCCCGCAGCTGAAGCACCACGTCCGTTCGCCTTCGCAGCTGCAATGAGTACCGCTCGCCCCGCGCCGCCGAACCCCGCGCCGAAAGTCGCGACCGGCCGCGGCAACTGCCGCGTGACTACCGCCAGCTATGGCGGCAAGAAAATTCTTCTGGTGCGCTCGACGGCCGCGGCCGAAGTGCGCTTCACGGTGCTGACCGTGCTGGAAGGCTTCGAAAAGTCGATGCTCGACAGCTACCTCAAGGCGCATGCGCCGGGCGGCTCGAGCGTCGGCGAATTCGCAAGCAAGAATGCCGCGTTTGCAAAGGCCAGAGAGCTCTGCCCGAGTGCGGCGGCCGCTCCCACTGGCGAGGGTGCAAACGCAGGCTAGACGGGGACCGCCTCTCTCTGGTGCGCCGCCCTCGGCGCGCCAGAGGGGGCGGCGCCGCTCAGGCAGGAAACGCGCCTCAGTTGCTGGCCACGGCGTCGGCGAGGTGCATGTCGTTGCCCCGCCAGCTGAATGAGTTGCCGAGCCACGCCTGCACCCACAGCACCGGCAGCATCAGATCGCGCGCCGCCCAGGCGAGCGGCGACAGCGCGGTCATGTGCCAGCCGGCGCTGCGCGCCAGGATCGCCTCGCAACCGTACCACACGGTGCCGAGCGCGAAGGCGACGCCGACACCCGACACGTCCGAAACCTCCGCCGCGCAGGCGGCCGCCAGTAGCGGGGCGCAGCTGCCCGAAAGCACCTCGGGGAGGAAAAAGATTGGGAAGGTCGCGCGGCGCAGCTTCGCCCAGCGGACCTGCCGCGACCAGATCTGCCGTGCGGTACGCTCGCCCAGCGGCTGGCCGAATGCGCGATCGACGAGGCGCACGCGCTTGCCGGCGCGACGCACGACCTTGGTCGCCGCCGCATCCTCGGCGATCTCGGCTCCCAATGCGCGAATGCCGCCGGCACGCTCCAGATCGGAGCGGCGCCACAGCATGGTCTTGCCCTGCGCGAACCCAAGACCGACCGTGTCGGCCGCGTACTGCCAGCGTGCCTGATAGGTATTGAGGAAGGCGCACTCGACCTCGGCCCAGAACCCGTCGGGCATGCAGCCGATGGGCGGCGCGCACAAAAGTCCCGTGTCGGCGCGCCAGCCGGCGAGCAGCCGTTGCAGGTAATCGCGCGGCATCAGCACGTTGCTGTCGGCCATAACGACCCATGCGTGGCTCGCCGCGCGCCAGCCCTTGATCAGGTTGTTGAGCTTGGGGTTCGACGTCAGCGTATCGCGGCCGATCAGCAGCTTGGCGTCGATCTGTGGGTATTCGGCGATGAGCCGGCGGATGACGCGCACGACGGGGTCATCGGCGTCATCGCAACAGAGGATCAGCTCGTAGCGTTCATAGGCGAGCTCGAAGCCCGAACGCAGCGTGAGCTCATCGTAGGGGTCGAGCCCGCGCACCGGCCGCAAGACGCTGATCGGCGGCAGGTTGACCGGCGGGATGGCGCTGAACGATGGATCATCGGCTCCACGGCGGGAGCGATAGATGGCGAGCGACGCGCTGGTGAAGTGCAGCAGCGTAGCGAGGCAGGCGAACAGGCCGCAGCCCCAGGCGATCTCGTTCATCGGCGACCTTGCGCAACGGTTTATTGCGTAGGTTTCTCAGCGGATTCACGTGACACGTTGATGACAGCTCGCCAGGCGAGCGGCCGGATCGCCACCTTCAATCGCAGCGTGGTTACTCCGCCGGGGTCAGGTATTTGAGGGCGACGTTCGACAATGCGCCGCCAACGACGCACGGCACGCCCAGGTAGACCTGGCCCGTCACGCCGGCAGCGACGCAGCCCAAGGCAAACACCGTCTGTCCGGCCTGTCCCCACCAGGAGAAGTTGCGGGCATTTTCCGGGCCCTTCGTCTTCAGGTCCTCGATGGAGGCGAGCGCGTCCTTGCGGATCTGCGCCAGCTCGAACGTCTCGGCACCTTCGATGACCTCGCCGAGCGGCTTGGCCACCTCGTCCGGCTGATGCGGGAGCGAGGTTTTGAGATAGCTCAGCAGGTCGTGGTCCTTCGAGGCGTTCTGCGCCAGGGTCCACTTCACCATGCTGCCGATGGTGAGCTTCTCGACGTTGTTCTTCTCGCGCGACCAGGCGAGCGTGCGCACCAGGCGCTGGATGGGCTCGGAGGACCCGGTTGCGAAGTAGTAGCCCCAGTTGGCGTCGACACCCATTGGGTTGTCGAGCGGCAGATCGCGCAGCACCGGCAGCTTGCCGTACATGTAGCGCTCGATGATCACCTTACGGGCCGGCATGCGCTCGACGAACTTGCCGAGCAAATCCTTCCAATCGGCGAGACCGGAGTAAGCGATTGCCTTGACCACGACGACCTGATCGGGCGGCGGCATCGGGAACATGTCGGTGACGAGCTTTTCGGCCGTGTCGGGATTGGAGCCGAGGACGCCGGCCATGAAGCCGATGTAGATGCCGGCCTGCTCGACCTCCTTGAACTGGCCCTGCTCGCGCATCGCCTTGAAAGCGGCTGGCAGACGCTCAGGTGTCGGGTCGTGGCGGTAGTCGTTGATCCAGGAGAGGACGATCTCCGGCCGCATGAACGGCGTCGGCTGCGGCTTCTTTTTCTTCGCAGCGTCGGCGTCGCCCATCGATCGATACCCGCGAGTGCCACGGCGGCGAGCATGAGAATGCCCAGGAACTGACGCATGAAATAACCAATCCGCACGCTCACGTGCGCACCCTTCCCGGCAATTGCGGCCTTTCCCGGCTCACCCCGAGCCCGGGCGGGGACAAAAGAAAACCACGCATTGTCAATTTGATGGCAAGCCCCCGCAGCCCCCCGAACTAAGGCCTTGGCGGGACGATAGCCCTAAACCGTCAAGACGATCTTGCCGATGTGAGCCCCGTCGATGCGGGCGTGCGCGGCAGACGGCCTCCCGCAGCGGAAACGTTGCATCGACGATGACCCGCACGCGTTTGTCGGCGATCAGCGGAATGACCTTCTCCTCGACGGCACGGGCAATGCCGGCCTTCACCTCGGCCGAGCGGATGCGCAGCGTCGAGCCGGTGATGGTCAGCCGCTTCAGCATGATGCGCATCATGTCGATGGTCACCTTCGAGCCCGACTGGTAGGCGATATTGACCAGGCGGCCGTCGTCGGCGAGGGAGCGGATGTTGCGCTCCATGTAATCGGCGCCGACGATGTCGAGGATGACATCGACCCCGCGACCGCCAGTCTCTGCCTTAACGGCCTCGGCGAAGTCCTCGGTCTTGTAGTCGACGGCGCGCGTGGCACCGAGCTCCAGGCAGGCTTTGCACTTCTCGGCCGAGCCTGCGGTGGCGATGACCTTGGCGCCAAGGGCGGAGGCCAGCTGGATTGCGGCGACGCCGATGCCACTGGTGCCGCCGTGCATGAGAAACCACTCGCCCGGCTTCAGGCCGCCACGCTCGAACACGTTGTGCCAGACGGTGAAGAAACCCTCGGGGATGGCCGCTGCCTCGACCATGGAGATGCCTTCCGGGATCGGCAGGCAAACGCCTTCATCGGCGAGGCAGTATTCCGCGTAGCCGCCGCCGTTGACGAGGGCCATGACCTTGTCGCCCGCTTTGAAACGGTGCGCTTCGGGCCCCAGCGCGGCGATCGTGCCTGAAACCTCGAGACCGGGAATCTCTGAATGGCCCTTTGGCGCCGGATAAAGCCCCAGGCGCTGCATAACGTCGGGGCGATTGACGCCTGCCGCGGCGACCTTGATCAACACCTGGCCGCGCTCCGGCTGCGGCACGCCCACCGTCGTCGGTTGCAGCACCTCGGGGCCGCCTTTGCCGACGACGGCGATGGCGGTCATGGTGTCGGGAAGCGCGGTCATCTTGCACCCTCGTGTGGCCTTCCCCGCCGTGATGCCCGACGCGCGCTGCCGAGACAAGCCGGGCGGCTGCCGCAGGTTGTCGGCGCCGGCGCATTGGCGCAGACTCGCTGCAGGCAGTGAACAAGCCCGGAGCTGCACATGGATTGGGACGAGATCGCGCCGAAGAAGCCGAAAACCAACGCCGCGGTGGGCGACAGCTTGTCGGCGCTGTCCGTCGCCGAGCTCGAAGAGCGCATCGCGGATTTCGAACGCGAGATTGAGCGTGTCAAAACTGAGCTCGAGACGAAGCGAAAGCACGAGCAAGCGGCGAGCGCGCTGTTCAAGAAGTGACGCCTGTCGAGGCAGCAACAGCTTAGTGAATGCGCATTTGTCGGCCGCGCGACCAGTTCACGATGGTGGGCCGCAAATGTGACCAGCGGCATGCTTAGCGCGCGTTATCCATTCACGCTTTATTAGGCTTGGGCCTGCTAACCTCCCGTTATCCAGTCATCTGGATCCCGAGCGGCGCGGCCGCTCTGTTTGACGCCTCCCTGTTGACTTCAGAGCCGCTGCAAAGCGGCTCTTTTTTTGCATATCCCCAATTGTGTTCGGAACCTCATCCCGATCGTCCCGCTTTTGGTCATGTTGTTAACTATGGCTTGGCAGGATGCGTACGTGGTAATGATGAGCGGCAGGTGAGTGAGTGTGTCAAATCTAGTCATGAGCAATGTATCGCGTGCTGAAGCGGCCCTAGGTGCACAGAACGTCACCGTATCGTTCGGTGAGCGCTTCCAGGCCTCCGCTCAGTTCGATGGCGTCTTCAAGCAGGGCATGGCGCTCGTCGAGCGCACCGCCGCTTATCTTGAAGGCCCCGGCCGCGTCGAGGCCAAGCGTCTCCCCGCCGCCGTCAATGTCCTCTACGCCTCGGAGAGCATGCGTCTCACGACGCGCCTGCTCGACATGGCGTCGTGGCTTCTCATTCGCCGCGCCCTCAAAGAGGGCGACATCAGCGAGAGCGAAGCGCAGAAGAAACGCAAAGGCGTGGCGCTGCAGAACCCATCGCGGTCGTCGCACGTCGGCGGCTTCGGTGAACTTCCCGAAGGGCTGCGCGGCCTCGTCGAGGAAAGCTACGCTCTGCAGGACCGCATCGTACAGCTCGATCGCGCAATGAGCATCAAGTCGGACGACGTCCGCGCCGCTTCCGAGCCGGTGCTGGCCAATCCGGTGGGCACGCAGATCGACCGGCTCCGCGTCGCCTTCGGCAGCTGAGACTTTCCCGCCATTAACTAACACCTAACGCAAAAAAGCCCGGCCAAAGTGCCGGGCTTTTTCATGATCGAATGGCAGAAGATCGCGGCTTAGAACATGCCCTCGAACTTCTTCTTGAAGCGCGACAGGCGGCCGCCGCGGTCCATGAGGCGCTGATCGCCGCCCGTCCACGCCGGATGCGAGGTAGGGTCGATGTCGAGGTGGAGCTCGTCACCTTCCTTGCCATAGGTGGAATAGGTGATGAACTCAGTGCCGTCGGTCATCTTGACCTTGATCTGGTGGTAGTCGGGATGGAGATCGGGATCGTCTTTCATGGGTGCGCTCGCAATAGCTCGCCCTCTGGCAAAAAGCCTGTCCAGCCGGGCAAATTGGCGTTCGGAGCGGCCTCTATAGTCGAGATGCGGGGGCGGCACAAGCTTCACTCTATGGAGCCGGCGCGTCTCGATGCCACTTGGATGCCACTTGAGTGGCCCAACCCTGTCGGGCATGGTCCGTTCCGATGACCGCCCGGCCGCATCCGGCCGATAGAAGAGCACCGTTTTGAGCCGCCTCAGCACCGCCCAATCAGACGGGGTAAACCCCGCGCAAAGGGAGAACGACCAGGCCGAGCAGAAGCGAACCGAGCTTCGCCCGCTGCTGGCGCTGTGGCCGTATCTCGGCCGCTACAAGCTCCAGCTCGCGCTCGCCGGCGTTGCACTCGTTGTTTCGGCCCTCGCCATGCTGGTCATCCCGATGGCCGTGCGCCGCGTGATCGACCTCGGGTTCGGCACGCACGACGGCATGTTCATCGACAAGTACTTCGCGATGCTGGTCGTCATCGGCCTCGTTCTCGCCGTCGCCAGCGCCGCGCGCTTCTACTACGTCAACTGGCTGGGCGAGCGCGTCGTCGCCGATCTGCGCAGCGACGTCTTCCGCCATGTAGCCGACCTCGGCCCGGCGTTCTTCGAGCGCACCCATTCGGGCGAGCTAATGAGCCGCCTCACCGCCGACACGACACAGATAAAATCGATCGCCGGGTCGTCGCTCTCGCAGGCTCTTCGCAGCTTCATCATGCTGCTCGGCGCGATGGTCATGATGTTCGTAACCAGCCCGCGCCTGTCGATGCTCGTGCTGCTCACGATACCGCTCACCGTGGTGCCCCTCATCGCTTTCGGGCGTTGGGTGCGGCGCCTGTCGCGGCGCGCGCAAGATACGCTGGCGCAGGCTTCGGCCTACGCGGGCGAAAACCTCGCCGCATCGCGCACCATGCAGGCGTTCGCGCACGAGAAGGCCGCCTCGGCGCAGTACCGCCGCGAGGTCGAGCTCGCATTCGATGCTGCCAAGGAACGCATGCGCGCGCGCGCCGTGCTCACCGCGATGGCGATGTTCCTGGTGGTCGCCAGCATCACCGGCGTTCTTTGGTACGGCGCCGCCGCTGTCATCGACGGCAGCATGAGCGTCGGGCGCCTCAGCCAGTTCGTCCTCTATGCGGTATTCGCCGGCGCCGCCTTCGCGCAGGTGTCGGAGATCTGGGGCGAGGTCAGCCAGTCTGCCGGCGCCGCCGAGCGCCTGACCGAGCTGCTCGCCATCGAACCGGAAATCCGCTCGCCGGCCTTCCCCGTTGCGCTCCCCTCTCCTGCCCGCGGCGAGGTCGAGTTCGACGACGTGCGCTTTGCCTATCCGGGCCGGCCGACGCTGCCGACACTTAACGGAATCTCATTCCGAGCCGCACCCGGCGAGACGATCGCCATCGTCGGTCCCTCGGGGGCCGGCAAGAGCACGATCTTCAATCTCTTGCTGCGCTTCTTCGACCCGCAAGCGGGCGCCGTCCGCATCGACGGCGTGCGCGCTTCGGACGCCGCCCTGGATGAGCTGCGCGCGCGCATGGCACTCGTCCCGCAGGACGTCGCCTTGTTCGCCGGCTCGGTCGCCGACAACATCCGCTACGGCAGCCCCGATGCCGACTTCGATGCCGTCCGCCGCGCCGCCGTTGCCGCCCAGGCCGACGAGTTCATTCGGGCCCTGCCGGACGGCTACGAGACGAAGCTCGGCGAGCGCGGGGTGACCCTTTCCGGCGGCCAGCGCCAGCGCATTGCGATTGCCCGCGCCGTTCTAAAGGACGCCCCGATACTGCTGCTCGACGAGGCGACGAGCGCGCTCGATTCAGAGAGCGAGGCGCTGGTCCAGCGCGCCCTGGAACGGTTGATGGTGGGGCGCACGACACTGGTCATTGCGCATCACCTGGCGACGGTACAGAAGGCCAAGCTGATCCTCGTGTTGGACAAAGGACGCATCGTCGAGGAAGGCACGCACGCGGAGCTGATCGCCAGGGGTGGTCTCTACGCCCGGCTGGCCGAAATGCAGTTTGCGGCCGAGGCCGCCGAATAGCCGGAATCGGCCGCATTGGTGGCCGTTCAACGAGGGAACTGCGAGGGAGGAAGCGGCGTACTCCTCGTTGAACGCCGAGAACAACCGGAGGGGAAACAGACCTATGGAACCTGAATTCGAACCCATGCTCCCGCCCGAACCGCGCTCCGGCGCACTCGCACCGCTTTGGGTGTGGGTGCTGGTCGTCGCGCTCGGCTGTCTCACCGTCTATGCCGGGTACACCGCTCTGTCGGCGCGCCAGCTGTATCTCGAGGGCGAAACCGCGCGCCTCGACCTGACGCAGCAGCGCGACCGCCTGAAGGCGAACGTCGCCGACCTGACACGCCAGGTCGAGCAGGCCAACCGCTCGCGCGACGAGGTCGAGAACGCGCTGAAGCAATCGCGCGCCAACACCGAGGCCGCATCGGCGCAAATCGGCGATCTGCAGAAGCAGGTCGGCGATCTGCAGCAGAAAACCGGCGATATCGATCGCGAGCGCGAGGCCGCCAAGCAGGCCGCCGCCGCCGCCGCCGCGGCCACCGAAGCGACGCAGAAGGAAGTGGCCGCACTGAAAGCGCAGGTCGCAGCGACGCAGAAGAAGCTCAATCAGGCGCTCGCCGATCTGAAGAAAGAGCGCGAGCAGGTCAGCCCCGCACCGGTCGGGCCTCCGCCGGCACCGCCCGGCCCCTGAGGTACTGCGCCTCTAGCGCAATTTTCGTCGGACAGGCTCACCTGCAGAATGAGCCGGGCAAGTTTTTCTTTTCCCTCCCCCTCGACGGGGGAGGGTCAGGGTGGGGGGTGTCCACGAGATCGAGGTACTGCACCACCCCCTCCCCAACCCTCCCCCGTCGTCCAAGCGGAGCTTGGCTTCGCCAAGACGGGGAGGGAGAAGTGAAGTGGATCCGCTTGATCGGAACCTGCGCTAGCGGTTGGTCAGCTTCAGCTCGATGCGGCGATTGCGCCGCAGGCTCGCCTCGTCGATGCCCTGCTCGAGCGGCCGGAACTCGCCGTATCCGGCCGCCACGAGCCGCTGAGGAGAGACGCCGCGGCTGACGAGGTAGCGCACAACGGAGATGGCGCGGGCCGTCGATAGATCCCAGTTCGACGGGAAGGTCGAACTGGCGATCGGCCGGATGTCGGTGTGGCCGTCCACCTGCAAGGCCCAATCGATCTCCTTGGGGATCTCGTTCTCCAGCGCGATGATGGCCGTAGCGAGCTGATCCATGGCCGCGAGGCCTTCGGGCGTCAGCTGGTTGGACCCGGACGGGAACAGCACTTCGGATTCGAACACGAAGCGGTCGCCGACGACGCGGATGTCCTTGCGGTTCTTGAGCAGCTCGCGCAGGCGGCCGAAGAAGTCAGAGCGATAGCGCTGCAGCTCCTGCACCTGGCGGGCGAGCGCGGCGTTGAGACGCGAGCCGAGATCCTTGATGCGTGTCTGGCTTTCGACGTCCTTCTTCTCGGAAGCCTGCAGCGCGTCGTTGAGCGCAGCGATCTGACGGCGCAGCGACAGCAACTGCTGATTTAGAATATCGACTTTTGCCAGCGCCTCGTCGGAGACCTTCTTCTGGTTTTCCAGATCGGTGGTGAGACCGGAGATGCGTGCGTCCGCAGCTTTCGCCGCCTCATCGCCCGACAGCGCCGAGCCCGAGAGTTTGGCGTTCTCATCGCGCAGCGACGATAGCGTCGCCTGCATCGCGGCAAGGTCGTCCGCGGTGGATTTGCTCTTGCCCTTCTCGAGCGACAGAAGGTTAGTCAGCTCCGAGATCTGCAGCGTCAGCTGCTTGAGGGCCGTATCCTTGCCGCTGGCCTCCTGGCTGGCGAAGTACTGCGCCAGCATGAAGATCGACATCATGAAGGTGACGACGAGCAGCAGCGTCGACAGCACGTCGACGTAACCCGGCCAGAACTCGGCGTAATCGGCTCCGCGCCGCCGCGAGCGACCGCCTGCCATCGCTATACCTTGCGACGCATGTTGGTGGCCAGTTCCTTGAGCGCGCTCGCCACCTCGGAATGCTGCGAGGCCTGCTCATCCACCCACTCGCGCACGACCTTCTGCTCGGCGCGCATCTGCGTGACGAGCTGGTTGACGCCGCGGGCAAGCTCGCGGAGTTGCTCGTCGCCGCCGCCTCCGCCATGGCGCCAGCCATCGACTGATCGGCGAGCCGGGTCGACAGATTCTCCACGGCGCGCTGCATGTGCAGGATGGCGCTCGACAGCTGCCGGTTCACCTGCATCCGCCGAGACGTTGGTGCCGGGGGTCAGCTCGGTGATGCCCGACAGCCATTCCTCGAGCTCGTTGTAGAAGCGATTGTGCGCATGGCTCGCTTGCAGTTCGAGGAAGCCGAGGATCGAGCGAGCCGGCGAGGCCGAGCAGCGAGGACGAGAACGCCGTGCCCATGCCCTTGAGCGGCGCGGCAAGGCCGGCCTTCAGGTCCGAGAACATGGTGACGTTGTTGGTGGCTCCGGTGTCGATGGAGTCGATGGCGCCGCCGACGGATTGGATCGTCTCGAGCAGGCCCCAGAAGGTGCCGAGCAGGCCGAGGAACACCAGCAGGCCGACCATGTAGCGGCCCGTGTCGCGCGCTTCATCGAGGCGCGAGCCGATGGAATCCATGATCGAGCGCAGCGAGGCGGTCGACAGCGAGAGCACGCCGGTGCGGTCGCGCAGCATCGCCGCCATCGGCGCCAGCAGCACCGGCTGGTGCGAGATGGCGAGGCCGGGGTCGGCGATGCGGAAGGCGTTGATCCAGCGGATCTCGGGATAGAGGCGCGTCACCTGCCGGAAGGCGTAGAGGATGCCCAGCAGCAGCACGCCGACGATCAGGCCGTTGAGACCGGGGTTGTTCAGGAAGGAGCTGATCAGCTGCTTGTGCAGGATCGCCGCCAGGAAGGCGACGAGCGTCAGGAAGATCAACATGCGGATGAGGAAGACGCCCGGCGGGGTCAGCGTCCTGTGCGCCAGCGCCCCTCCGGCTAACTCGCTCTGCCGTCTTCTCGCCATGCCGGAGCTCCGCTGCCCGCCGCCTTATTCAGCCACGCGACATTACCCGAAGCCAGTGACAGCACAAACGGGGCAACATCGTGCCCGGAGATGACCGGCGGTGTTAGGCGCCTGCCGAAGCGCCTGCGAGCAATGGAAGAAGCTCCTTTTGCAGCGCGCTGTTGGTGGCAAGTACTTCGCCTTTGTCGAACATCGCCGTGCCGCCGGAGAGGTCGGTGACGGCGCCGCCCGCCTCGCGCACCAGCAGATGCCGGCCGCCATGTCCCACGGCTTGGATGCCGCGCTCCCAGTAACCATCGAAGCGGCCGGCTGCGACCCAGGCGAGGTCGAGCGCCGCCGAACCCGTGCGGCGAACGCCGGCGACGTTCTTGATCACCTCTTTCATCTCGCGCGCGAACGCCGCGTGCCCGGGGCGGCCCGAGATGCGGGATGCCGGTCGTGACGAGCGCATCGGAGAGGTGCTTGCGCGCGGCAACGCGCATCCGGCGGCGGTCGTTGAGGTAGGCGCCCTTGCCCTTCTCGGCGGTGAACATCTCGTCCGAGATCGGGTTGTAGACGACGCCGGCAACTATCTGGCCTTCGCGCTCCAGCCCGATGGAGATGGCGAACAGCGGCACGCCGTGCAGGAAGTTGGTGGTGCCGTCGAGCGGGTCGACGATCCAGCGATGGGTCTGGTCGTCGCCGACGACCTCGCCGCGCTCCTCCATCAGGAAGCTGTAGCCGGGGCGCGCCTTCGCCAGCTCGCGGTAGATGATCTCCTCGGCCTTGTGGTCGGCGGCGGAGACGAAGTTGCCCGGGCCCTTGATCGAAACCTGCAGCTGCTCGACCTCGCCGAAGTCGCGGGCGAGGCTGCGGCCGGCCTTGCGGGCGGCGGCGACCATGACGTTCATCAGCGCTGAGGCGGGCATCGGGCAGTGATCCTTCGGGCGGCCGTCGCATCGGGCGCAGGTCAGCCCGACTAACCGCCTGGGGCCTGCGCTGGCAAGGCGTACCATGCGCCGCTGCTAGAAAAGCCCCGCCTTCTCGCGCCACTCGGCGGCCGCTTGCTGCGCGGCCACCTGCTGCGCCTTGGGGAGCTTGGCGACGAGTGCGTCGAGCTGCTCGTCCTTGAGGCCGCCCGCCTGCGCGATGAGGCGCCACTTGGCCGCTTCCTGCGGGCTTTTCTTGACGCCGACGCCCTCGGCATAGACGTAGGCAAGGCGGTTCTGCGCCGCCGCAAGGCCCTTTTGCGCGGCCGAGCGCAGATAAGGGACTGGCCTTCGGCTCGTCCTTGGTGAGGCCGAGTCCGCGCAACAGCACCACGGCGTAGTCGAACTGCGCTTCCGCCATGCCCTGCTCGGCCGCCTTGGACAGCCAGCGCGCCGCATCGAGCGCGTTCGGCTTCACGCCGGCGCCGTTCTGGTAGAGCCCGGCGAGATCGTATTGCGCCACCGCGATGCCCTTCTCGGCGGCATAGCGGATGTGCATGGCGGCGCGGTAGGGGTTCTGCGGCTTGCCATCGCCCTTGAGGAAGAGGAGGCCGAGGTTGTAGTTGGCAAGCGGATGGCCGGTGCGCGCCGCCTTCTCGAACAGCTCGGCCGACTTGGCGCGATCCTTCTTGACGCCGCGCCCTTCCGCATAGAGCACGCCCAGCGCGAACGTCGCCTGCACGTCGCCGAGCTCGTCGGCGCGCGCGTACCATTTCGCGGCCGTCTGCGGCTCCTTGCTGACGCCGAGCCCTTCCGCGTAGAGACGGCCGAGCAGCGTGTGCGCACTGCGGATCGTTGCGCTTGACGCCTTCCTCGGCGAGCTTCAGCGCCGTGAGATACTGGCCCTGATCGAAGGCGATGTAGGCGGCTTCTTCGCCCGTCGGCGGCGCCAGCGATTTGGCGTAGGCGCTTTGCCCGGCCGTCGCCGGGCCCTGGAACGTCGGTCATATCGCGGCGCTCGGTGCCGGCGCCAGCTTCACCGGCTTGCCGCGCTTCGGCTTCGGCGCTTCCGTCGTCTCCATGACCCAGGAGCTGGTTTCGGCGCGCCGCGGGATGCGCCAGCGCGAGCGCGCCGAGCCAGCGAGCAGCAGGCGTGCCAGCGATGCGCGCTCATGCCATGCCATCGCGCTCGCTGTGCGGCGTCGGCGAGTGCTGTTGACAGCCTGCGCCACGCCCGCGCTCAGACGGAGCTTGGACGTCAGCCGCATGGCGACGAAGTCGGCGCCCGCGCCGGCGAGCGCGGTCGCGTCGTCGGCGGTGTCGACGTCGAAGGCGACGCAAGGGATCTCGAAAATCTCGCTCCACCACGCGACGAGCTCGAGCCGGCGCGCGGCCGAGGCGGCGCGATCCTCGACGTGCGGGGGGATGCCGAAGGCGATGTAGTCGGCGCCGGCCTCGGCGAGCGTCATGGCGTCGTGGCGCGAGCGGCCGACGTCGACGCCGACGATGTAGCGGGTGCCGAGCATCTCGCGCGCCTCCGCGTAGCGGCGGCGACATCCTTGCTCCACGGCACGTGCACGCCGTCGGCGCGCAAGGTGCGCGCCAGCTGCGCATCGCCGTCGATAAGCGCGGCGATGTCCCTGTCTTTGCGCGAGTTCGACCAGCGGGCGCGCCGATGCAGCCGTGAGCGGAGCCGCACTCGCCGGCCGTGATGAGCAACGTGGCCGCGCTCGGCAGCATCCAGCATCGCGGCGAGCGCCGCGGATCGGCGTCCGCGGCGGCCACGACATACAATCTCGACTGAACTTCATGCCCCATCGGCACGTTACCTCAAGCCTCTTGCGTGGACAGAGCCTATTAGGGCCCATTGGGGCGGAAAAGCGACGTGTTTGTGTGCGTCGGCCGCAGGGCCACAACCTCAACAACATTTCTCGTATCGCTAAGCCTGAATGCAACGGGAGCAAGCCCAATTCAATGAGCCGCTATCTGGTCGTTACCGCGATTTCATTCACCGCCTTCAGTGCCGTCGCACCTTCCGGCGTGGCTCGAGGGCAATCCCTCCAAGGCGAAGCGTAGAGGTTGCGCAGGCCCCAGCGACGAACCGGCCGCCCCGGCGACGACAAAGGCCAGCCCGGCGAGCGCCGCAAAACGCGCGATGGTGAAGGCGGCGGTGGCCGGCGGCCCGCCCGGCAGCAGGCCCCCTGGCGGCACGCCCCGCGGACCGCAGAAGACGCAGGCCTGGCGAACGCCGCCGGCGCAGCGGCTCCCAGGCACGGCTCCGGAGCACCGCCCCAGACAAGCGCAGCCTCCGGCGACCTCCTGCCGCGCAGCGCAATAACGAAGAACGCGGCAGCCAACGCGGACGCCGCGACCGCGGCGACGACGGTGCCCCTCCCAGCGCGCGGCCGCCTACACGACAAGCGCAACCGCCCGCGCCGCCTCCCGCACCACCGCCGGCTCCTCCGCCGGTGCAGCAGGCTCAGCCCCCGGCCGCCCGACACCGCCTGCCGCCGCAGCCCGACGACAACGGCCGTGGCGAGCGTCGCGGTCGCGGCGAGCGCGAGCGCGGTGGCCCTGCTGCGCCGCCAGTGCAGCAAGCTCCGCCTCCGGCTCCGCCGCAGGCGCGCCGCCTCAGGTCGCCCCACCCGGCGCGCAGCCGACGACGACGGCCGTGGCGAGCGCCGCGCCCGCGGCGAGCGCGATCGCGCGTTCCGCCACCCGCCAAGCAAGCGCAACCGCCTGCAGCCTCGGCGCGCCTGCCGGCAGCGCCGCTCCGCCTCCACGCACCGGGCCCGGCACGGATCGCGATCGCCGGCAGTTCGGCGGCGGAGCCGGCGGCATCGATGAGATCAAGCGCGGCCGGCGCCAGCGCGTCGAGGAAGGCGGCCGCCGCACCATCATCGAGGAACCCGGCAACCGCACCATCGTGCAGGAGAAGGGCGGCCGCGCCATGATCCGCCACGACGAGGGCGAGCGTATGCGCCGCACCTCGCGCGATGTGCGCACCGAGCGCCGCCGCGACGGCGGCAATCTAACTATCGCCATCCGGCCCGGCGGCATCGAGGTGTTCTCGGAGTTCGATTCCGCCGGCCGGCTGCAGCGGCGCTATCGCCGCGGACGCGACGGACGCGAAACGAACCTCATCGACAATCGCCGCTTCCGCGGCGGCGGTCCGGTGATCCTCGACCTGCGTCCGCCGGTGCTGCGCATGCCGCGCGAGCGCTACATCGTCGATTACGACCGGGCGTCCGATCGGGACATCTACGACACGTTGGAAGCCGGGCCGATCGAGCGGCTGGACCGCGGCTACTCGCTCGACGAGATCCGCTACAACGCCTACCTGCGCGACCGCATGCGCCGCATCGACCTCGATACGGTGAACTTCGAGTTCGGCGCCTGGCAGGTTCCGCCGGACCAGTGGCGCCGTCTCGAGCGCATAGCCAATGCGATCAACCGCGTGCTCGACCGGCGCCCCGACGAGGTGTTCCTCATCGAAGGCCACACGGACGCGGTCGGTTCCGATATCGACAACCTCACTTTGTCGGATCGGCGTGCCGAGGAGGTGGCGATCATCCTCACCGATACGTTCGGCGTGCCGCCGGAGAACCTCGTCACGCAGGGCTACGGCGAGGAGTTCCTGAAGGTCCCGACGGCCGGCCCCGAACGCCTCAACCGCCGCGTTGCCGTGCGCCGCATCACGCCGCTGCTGGCGCGCAGATGACGAGTTGCAGCCGCCCGTGCAACGCAGGCGGCTGCATTCGCGCAGGCCGGGTTGCATGGCCGCGGCACATCAATGGCGACGCGGAAATTATCCGATTATTCGAAGCCATTTCGCGCGGTTGGGCGCGTATTGAACCGCGTCTTGTGATTGCGCGCAGCCGGACGACCGATTTGAAACGGGTCATTCGCACGGACGCCACCATAGAAGGATGAAGCCGCGCGAATCGCCGCTGCAGTCCTGCTATAACAATGCGGGAAATTCAGCACCGGGAGGACCGCCATGGCACAACCTCTGACCGTCGCCGACCTCGAATTGAAGCTGCGGGAAACGAGGCGGCTGATCGCCGAAAAGTGGGGCTGGTTCCTCGCCCTCGGTATCGTCGCTCATCGTCGCCGGCCTCGCCGCCATCGCCTTCCCGCTGCTCGGGACCATCGCCGTCAAGATCATGCTCGGCTGGCTGTTCCTCATCGGTGGCGTGCTGATGATCATGCACGCCTTCCAGGCTCCCGGCTGGCAAGGCTTCCTGTGGGAATTGCTGGTCGGCATCCTCTACGCCGTCGCCGGCGCCTATCTCGCCTTCTTCCCCCTCACCGGTCTACTGACCTTGGCCATCCTTTTGGCCGTGATGTTCATCATCGAAGGCGTCTTCGAGGTGATCCAGGCCTTCCGCGTGCGCCCGCACGAGGGATGGGGCTTCCTGCTGCTGAGCGGTATCGCCGCCCTGGCCGTCGGCGTCCTCATCGCCCTCTCGCTGCCGTCTTCGGCCGAGTGGGCGCTCGGTCTTCTCGCCGGCATCAACCTTCTATTCTCAGGTTGGAGTTATGTTTTCCTGGCGCTGGCTGGGCGGCGCGCGCACGAGACGGCGGCGGCCACACGCTGACGCCGGTGCGCCGAGGGGCGTAGGAGTTGGTCATGAATATGTTGGGGTTGTTTCCGGTGTTGGCGCTCGGCGCGGGACTGGCGCTGAATGCCGTGACTTCGGGCGTTCCGGATGCGCAGGCGCAAGCGCCACGTGCTTCAGGTTGTGCAGACGCAGCCGGCCGACGATGAGATCCCGCCGGATATCATTGCCGTGCAGATCCGCAAGCAGGGCTACGACGTGCACCAACCCGCAGCGTGCCAAGCGCGATCCGCAGGCGTCGAAGCCGGATGAGCCCGTATGGATCCTGACGTGCGACAACGCGACCTATCGCGTTCGCCTCGTCGGCAACATGGCCGACCACGTCGAGAAGATGTAGGACGCCGGCAGTTCGCCAACAGAAAAAGGCGGGGCCGATGCCCCGCCTTTTCTTTTGCCTGAGCGTAGCGGCGATCAGGTGCGCCAGGGATGCGCCGGCAGCGCGCTGACAGCGACGCCGACGACCTTGAGACCGGCTTCCGCCACCTTCTCATCGTTCTCGACCGAGCTGCCGCTGACGCCGATGGCGCCGACCAGCACACCTTCCTCATCGACGATCGGCAGGCCGCCAGGGAAGGTGATCAGGCCTTCGTTGGAATGCTCGATGCCGTAGAGCGATTTGCCCGGCTGCGAGAGCTTGCCGATCTCACCCGTCGGCATGCCGAAGAACACGGCCGTCTTGGCCTTCTTGATGGCGATGTCGATGGACCCGACCCAGGCGTCGTCCATGCGCAGGAATGCCTTGAGGTTGGCGCCCGAGTCGACGACGGCGATGCACATCTGCGTCTTGGTCTTGATCGCCTCTTTGCGCGCGGCCTCGATTGCCTCGAGGGCTCTTTCCATCGTGACGTGCATTGGCTGTCTCCGGTGTTCGGCTGCTGGGTGGGGGATATGTAGGTCGCGCGTAAGCTCGCAGAAGCGGGTAAACGACTGCGTTATTGCCGCGCCTCAATAGCGGTTCAAAGGCATCGGACACCCGAAGCGCGACACGCTGCCGGCCTGAGTTGTATCAGGCGGCCTTTTCCAGCTTCTGGTTCCACTTGCCGAGCGCGGCGAGCGAGTTCATCGGGCGCGGTGGGTGAAGGCGCGCTGGCCGGCCGCGACGTTCTCGGACTTGCCGCCCCAGGCCTTGAGCGCGGCGGCCTGCAGGGCGCGCCCGTACGAGAAGGTGACCTTCCAGGGCAGATCGCCGACCTGGTTGATGAGCGACAGGTTCTCCGTCGCCTGCTCGTCCGACTGGCCGCCGGAGAGGAAGGCGATGCCGGGAACGGCCGACGGCACGGTGGCCTTGAGGCACTTCACGGTGAGCTCGGCGACCTGCTGCGCGCTCGCCTGCTTGGGGCACTTCTGGCCGGCGATGACCATGTTCGGCTTGAGGACGATGCCCTCGAGGGCAACGCGCGCGTCGTAGAGCTCGCGGAACACCGTGCGCTGCGTCCACTCGGTGACCTCGTAGCAGCGCTCGATGGTGTGGCCGGCGTGGGGCCCGTCCATCAGCACCTCCGGCTCGACGATCGGTACGATACCGGCTTCCTGGCACAGCGCCGCGTAGCGGGCGAGCGCATGCGCGTTGGCCTTGACGCAGTTCCACGACGGCAAGCTCGTCGGTGATGGTGATGACGGCGCGCCACTTGGCGAAGCGGGCGCCGAGCTTGTGGTACTCGGCGAGGCGCTCGCGCAGGCCGTCGAGACCTTCGGTTACCGTCTCGATGTTGACGTCCGGGCCGGCCAGCGGCTTGGCGCCCGCATCGACCTTGATGCCGGGGATCGAACCGGCCGCCTTCATGACGTCGACCAGCGGTGTGCCGTCCTTGGCCTTCTGGCGGATCGTCTCGTCGTAGAGGATGACGCCGGAGACGTAGTTCTTCATCCCCTCGCCGGCGCGGAACAGCATCTCGCGATAGTCGCGGCGCGTATCCTCGGTGGAGGTGACGCCGATGCTGTCGAAGCGCTTCTTGATCGTGCCGGAGCTTTCATCGGCAGCAAGGATGCCCTTGCCGGGAGCAACGAGCGCCTGGGCGATTTTCGAAAGCTCTTCTGTCATGGACAACCTCTCGTGGGACGACGCCAGATTTGCTGCAGAGCACTTAGCGCCAAATTGGCGTCTGGGCCAGCCCCAAGGCCGTCATTGCAGGCTTTCCCCCCACCCGATGGCATGCATAAATGCGCCGTCACGGTCCCGGCAAAACGCCCGTGAAATGTGGGTGAAGTCGCCCCGAGGGGAGTGCTCAATAAATGTTCGCAACCGCTGATCGCGCAGGGATGCTTGGTTTGGCGCTGCTTATGGCCTGCGTGAGCGCTCCTGCCCTTGCCGAAGCACTGCGTTTCAAGGCCGACTTGCTGCCAGTGGCCGGTACCGGCAGCACGGCCTCCGGCAACGTCATCGCGGATTTCGATACCGACTCGAAGAAATTCACCTGGAGCGGCTCTTACAAAGGTGTCGGCACGTATGCGACGTCGGCAAGCTTCCATGGCGCTCCCGGCGGCGCCCGCCGCGGCTTCGTAAAGATCCAGACGATCGATAGTCCGTTCGAGGGCTCCGCCATCCTATCGGATAAGCAGGGAGAGGGCCTGGCTGCCGGAGAGTGGTCGATCGTCATCCGAACGGCGGGCTTTCCGAAAGGCGAGCTGCGGGGTCAACTCGTGCGCGGAAACTAGCGCTCCGGTCGGCAAAGCGCGGGACGTTGAAAAAATTCTTTGCGCCCGGAACCTTAGAGGCTGAACGGCGTTCCTTCGCCGATCAGCCGCAAAGCGTCGGGGAGAAACACGATGGCCACCGGCAATATCGCAAATCAACGTCCCACCGTCTGCCCCACCGTGGGACCGATGTCGTTCGGCAGTTTTGAATATGCGATGGTGGTGATGACGCCCCGTTGCTCACACTGCAATCGCCGCGTTACCGGATATGGCGTGCGCATGGCCGCCGGCAATATCTATTGCAGCACACAGTGCGCCGGGGGAGTCCGCGCGCCGACCTGACAGGCCGCTTAGAACAGACGCCGCTGCAGGAACTCTGCGTAGCTTTCGTTCTGCGCCTCTCCGAGGCCGACCTTATTCGATGACCGCGAATGCGGCTTCGGCGTCAGGCGTCTCGATGGCGATGGTTTCCACCTTGTCGTCGCCGATGTGCAGCTTGCAGAACTCCGCGACGCAGTTTCCAAGATCGTAGAGCGTGCGATGCTTCTCGACCTTGACGACGGCCAGCGCGTGCTGGCCGGCCACGAGGGCCAATCAGCGCACCCTCGGTCAGCGCACCGCCACCGCCGATCTCGATGTCGAGGCCCAATGCCGGAATGACGACACCTTCGACATCATCGACGGCTACCGGCAGCTCGGTATCGAGCGGTCGCGCCCATTCCTCCAGCGCCTGCAACCGCCCGCGCAGAGTCTTCACCAGGAGGCGCCCGCCGCGGATCTTGACGTTGGCCTCGATATTTAAGCGCGTGACGATGTAGGTCTCGCGGCTGGCACGTTGCTTGTCGCCCGGGCCGAGCGCGGCGAAGCGGTCGCGGATGACGCTGAAGTCCTCGCCGAAGCGGCGAAACTCATAGCGCGTCGCATCTTTGAATTTCATGCCGGCGTCCCTTCGTCGCGAAACTGCGCCAGCGCGTCCAGCGCTTCGTCGATATCGGCGGTCGTGTGGTCGGCGGAAACCTGGAAGCGTATCTCCTCCTCGCCCTTCGGCACGACGGGAAACGCCAGCCCCGTCGCGAGGATGCCGCGCTCGCGGAGGTGAGCGACGAGGCGTCCCGTGCGCGCTGTATCACGCACCAGCAGCGGCACCACCGGATGCTGCCCTTCGACCGTTTCGAGACCGAGCTTGCGCAATCCATCGCGGAAGCGTTGCGTCATCGCGCGAAGGTGCGCCAGCAGCGCCCGGCCCTCCTCGCTGTCGACGCGATCGACGGCAACGCGCGCGGCTTCCGCCTCGCCCGGCGTGATGGGGTTGGAGTAGATGTAGAACGGTGATGTCTCGCGCAGGTAGGCGACGATGGGCTTCGCCGCGACGATATATCCGCCGTTGACGCCGAAGGCCTTTCCGAGCGTACCGATCAGCACGTCGACATGGGTGCCGCCGACCACCTCCTCGGTGCCGCGCCCGCTCGAACCGAAGCCGCCAACGCCATGCGAGTCATCGGCGACGACGATGACATTCTCGGCGAACTGCGGATCGTACTTGGCGGCAATTTGCATGATGTTGCCGAGGTCGGCGTGATCGCCGCGCATGCTGAAGACGCCGTCAGTGACGACGAGGGCCCGCGTGCAGGTCTTCGACAGCACGGCAAGGTGCTCTTCAAGCTGATCGTAGTCGAGATGGCGATAGATGCGCTTTTCGGCTGGGCGCGACAGCGAGATGGCGTTGATGATGGAATTGTGGTTGAGCGCATCGCTGATTACGGCCGTCTTGTCGGTGATCAGCGGCGACAGGACGCCCATGACTGTTGCGTAAGCCGAGCTGAACAGCATGCCGGCCTCGCGCCCGTGAAAAGCAGCGAGCCGCGCTTCGAGCTTCACGTGCGGCGCCCAGGTGCCAGAAATGAAGCGCACGGCGCCCGGGCCGACGCCATAGCGGCGCACCGCCTCCTCCTCAGCTTCCATGACGCGCGTCGCGAACGACATGCCGAGGTAGCTGTTGGAGTTCATGCGCAGGAACGGCCGCTGTCCGCGACCTTCGATCAGGAAGCGCGGGCCTTTGCTGCCCGACGGCTGTACGACGCCCACCGTGACTGCTTCCTCGCCCTTCAGCCGGCCGGAGGTGCGCAAGTCGTCGAGCCTCGCCTCCAGCAACGGCGTCAATCTGTCGGTCGGCATGGCGTCCTCCGGCTCTAGTGTCCCGCTTCCGAAGTTCGCCAAAGCTCGACACCAGGGCCCGGAGCGAACTTCGGAAGCAAAAGGGACACTAGATTTATAGCTTTGCTAGTGCGATTCAGACCGAGAAATTCGCTCCGAGCCATGCAGCGCGTGTAGGCGAATTTCTCGATCATCGCACTAGCGCTTGCGGCGCGGCGCGCCCACTTTTTCTTTGACGCGGACCAGCATGTCCTTGGCCATGGCATCCAGATCGAAGCGCGGCTGCCAGTCCCAGTCGGCATGTGCGGCGCTGTCGTCGAGCGAGCGGGGCCAGCTGTCCGCGATGGCCTGGCGCACCGGATCGACATCATAGTCGATCGTGAAAGCGGGAATGTGCTTGCGGATGGCGCCGGCGATGTCCTCGGGCGTCACGCTCATCGCCGTGATGTTGTAGGCGTTGCGATAGCGCAGCCGCGAGGCGTCGGCCGCCATGAGGCCGATCATGCCGGCGATGGCATCGGGCATGTACGCCATGTCGAGGCGCGTGTCGGCCGACAGGAAGCACGTGTAACGGCCGTAGCGGATGGCGTGATAGAACATCTCCACCGCGTAGTCGGTCGTGCCGCCGCCCGGCGCGGCGACGTACGAGATGAGGCCTGGCAGGCGCAGCCCGCGCGTGTCGATGCCGAAACGCGAGGCGTAGTAGTCGCACAGCAGCTCGCCGGCAACCTTGGTGACGCCATAGATGGTCGTCGGCCGTTGCACGGCGATTTGCGGCGTCAGATCGCGCTGCGTGTCGGGGCCGAAGGCGCCGATGGAGCTGGGGAAGAACACCTGGCAACCGTAGCCGCGCGATACCTCCAGCACATTGTAGAGGCCGCTCATGTTGACGGTCCACGCCAGCTGCGGCGCCGCCTCGGCGGAGGCGGAGAGCAGCGCGGCGAGGTGGTAGATGGTGCCGACATCATAGCGGCGCACCGCCTCGTGCAGCTGATGCGGCTCGGTGCAGTCGAGATGGTCGTAAGGCGCGATCGCTGCGGCGCCGCTCGGCGGCAGCACTTTCAGGTCGGTGGCGATCACGTTGTCGGCGCCGTAGCGCTGACGCAGCGCCGGCACCAGCTCGGAGCCGATCTGGCCAAGCGCGCCGGTCACCAGGATCGTCTTCATGCAGGCCTCCGCGCGTTAGCAGCACTCACGCTTTATAGTAGTCGCGATACCATTTAACGAAGCGGGCGATGCCCTCCTCGATCGGCGTCGAGGGCGCAAAGCCCACGTCGGCAACGAGGTCGTCGACGTCGGCGAAAGTCGCCGGCACGTCGCCCGGTTGCAGGGGCAGGAAATTCTTCTTCGCCTCGCGTCCCAGCGCCTTCTCGAGGACGCCGATGAAGTGCATCAGTTCGACGGGCTTGTGGTTGCCGATGTTGTAGATGCGGTAGGGCGCCGACGAGGTCGCCGGATCGGGACGGATCCCGTTCCAGGCGGGGTTCGGCTGCGGGATGCGATCGGCGGTGCGCAGGACACCCTCGACGACGTCGTCGATATAGGTGAAGTCGCGCGCGTGATGGCCGTTATTGAAGACGTCGATCGGCTCGCCGGCGAGGATGGCGCGCGTGAACTTGAACAGCGCCATGTCGGGGCGCCCCCACGGCCCGTAGACGGTGAAGAAGCGCAGGCCCGTCACCGGCAGGCGGTAAAGATGCGCATAGGTATGCGCCATCAGCTCGTTGGCCTTCTTGGAGGCGGCATAGATGCTCAGCGGATGGTCGACGTTCTGGTGCACGCTGAACGGCATCGACGTGTTGGCGCCGTAGACCGAGCTGGACGACGCGAAGACGAGATGCTCGACGCCGTTGTGGCGGCAGCCTTCCAGCACATGCAGCGTCCCGACGATGTTGGAATCGACGTAGGCGTGCGGGTTCTCCATGCCGTAGCGGACGCCGGCCTGGGCGCCCAGATGGATGACCCGCTGCGGTCGTAGCCTCGGCGAAGAGCCGCTCCATGCCCGCCCGGTCGGCGAGATCCAGCTTGTGGAAGGTGAAGCCGGGGCGCCCTGGAGCTGGCTGAGCCGCGCCTCCTTCAGCTTAACGTCGTAATAGGCATTGAGATTATCGAGGCCGACGACCTCGTCGCCCCGGTCAAGCAGCGCTTTAGCGGTATGGTAACCGATGAAGCCGGCAGCGCCGGTGACCAGGACCCGCATGTGTCATACTTCCCTGCGTTCGGTCTCAATGCCCGCGTCTTGATGACGCCGGGCAATACCGCCAGCCGCCGCTAAGTGATACGTTGGAGGCTGTCAAGGCGAGGTTCTTCGTGTCCTGTCCTCGGGTTGCCACCTTTTCCGCATTCCAAGCGCAGCGCCGTCGGCCCTCGTCGGTGACATTCGCCGGCGGAATTACGCACACCTTGGCCGCAATTTTCAAAGAGAGTTTTGCACCCGTGGATGCACCCGACATCGAATCCTGCCACCCCTTGTTTTGTTCCGTACAAGGCAGCCCGCAACCGGCGATGCATCCCGCGCACACCGTTTTGATCACCGCGAAACGCCAGCTGGCGCGACCGCACATTCGCTCCTGGAGGGCTACACGCGTGTTGAAAGGTGTCGTCGAAACAACCCCTGCGGATCCGATCACGTCCTACTTCAACGACCTCGGACGTGCCCTGACTGCCGTCAGGGTGAGCGATGGCGAGGGACGCCCGCTCGACATGCAGCAGGGCTTCGAGTGGGTTGCCGGGCGCGGCCCGCAGCGCGCACGCCAGCGGCAACAAGGTGATCCTCATCGGCAACGGCGGCAGCGCCGCCATCGCCAGCCACCACGCCATCGAGTTCCTGAAGAACGGCGGCATCCGCGCCATGGCGCTGAACGACCCCGCCGCGCTGACCTGCCTCAGCAACGACCTCGGCTACGCCAACGTGTTCTCCGAGCAGCTGAAGACGCAGGGCGTCCCCGGCGACATGCTGATCGCCATCTCGAGCTCGGGCCAGTCGGTCAACATCCTCAAGGCCGCCGAGGTGGCGCGCGCGCACGGCATGAAGATCGCGACGTTCAGCGGCTTCCAGCCCGACAACCTCCTGCGCGGCCGCGGCGACGCGAATTTCTATGTGAATTCGAACCAGTACGGCTTTGTCGAGGTCGCCCATCACGCCCTGATTCAGGCCATACTCGACATCTACGTGTTTCCGCGTCGCCCCGCGCCCTGAGCGGCGGCGCCGTCGCAGCGCGTAGGGGCCGCAACGGGAACGCTACGCCGAATGTCAGCCCGTCAACCTTCCACAGAAGCCCGCTCGCGGGTCTTGAGGATCAGCGTCGGCGGCGCGGCCGGCGCCGGCAAGATCGGCGCTCATCGACAATTGCAGGCCCTCGACGACGAGTCGTCGCCAGCGAAGCCGCGCCCGGCAGCATCCTCTCCCCGTCCGGCGAGACCTGCCGACGTTGCTCGTGCTTCTCACCGATGGGCGTGAGGGCCTGACGTCCGAGGCGCGCCGGCATGCGGCAGGCGCTCGGGCGGCCGGTATCCGCCACATCGTGCTCGCCCTCAACAAGTTCGACCTCGTCGACTGGGACCAGAGCGCTTTCGATGCGGCAGACACCGCGTTCGGCGAGTTCGCGGGGCGCTTCGAGTTCACGTCGGCGGCAGCCATTCCGATGTCGGCCGCAATCGGGCGAGAACGTCAGCGCTCCAGGTCGCTAGCGGCGATTGGTATTCCGGTCCGGCACTCATCGCGCACCTCGCGACGATCGACATCGACGCGGACGCTTCGTCGAGCGCGGCGCCAGAAGCGCAGCTCACCGAGCAATTCGCCGCGCACATTGCCTGCGTATCCGACCAACAGCTCATCCCCGGCCGCGAATACAAACTCAAGCTGGCGGGGCAGGAGCTGACGGCGAGCGTCACCGCCGTGAAGTACCGCCTCGACATCGACAGCCTGCACCGTGTGCCGGCACGTACGCTCGCTCGCGGCGAGATCGGCGTCTGCACGGTCGCAACACACACGCCCTTGGTGGTGGAGGGCTTTCCCGCGACCAGCCATGCCGACCGCTTCACCCTCAGCGACCTTTATACCGACGAAACGATCGCCGCCGGCACGGTCGATTTCGCCCTGCGCCGCGGCATCAACATTCATTGGCAGCCGCTGACGGTGACCAAGGAAGTTCGCGCCTCGCTGAAGGCGCAACGCCCTTGCGTCGTGTGGTTCACCGGGCTGTCGGGCGCCGGCAAGTCGACCATCGCCAATTTGGTCGAAGGTTGGCTTGCGCTACACGGCTGCCATACCTACTTGCTCGATGGCGACAACGTGCGTCACGGCCTCAACAAGGATCTCGGCTTTACGGCCGCCGACCGCGTCGAGAACATCCGCCGCGTCGGCGAGGTCGCGCGGCTGTTCGTCGATGCGGGTGTCATCGTGTTGTGCTCGTTCATCTCGCCATTCCGCGCCGAGCGCGAAGCCGTGCGCAGCATTGTCGATGAGGAAGAGTTCATCGAGATCCACGTCACCGCGCCGCTGGAGGTCTGCGAACGCCGCGACCCGAAGGGTCTCTATGCAAAGAGCCGGGCGGGGCAACTGCCGAACTTCACGGGAATCGATTCACCGTACGAGGCACCCGAACATCCCGATCTCGTCCTCGATACGACCTCGGCACCCGCCGCCGAGCTGGCGCAGCGCGTCGTAGCGCTGCTCCAGTCGCGCGGAGTTGTCGTGACACCCGACGTAGAAATGCGCCTGGCCGGTAGCCTGTGATGCCATCAAACGCCTCGAAAAAGTGCAGCGACACCAGCGAACGTGTCCGGCCGACAACAGGCGTCGACAATTTGCGTACGCCCAATTCTCTCGTCGATAACTTGTGCATAGATTCCGCGGTGCGCGGGGATTCGTGAAGCATGGTGGCTGGTTGGCATTTCTGGACACGTCTGAGCGGGGCGGCGATCGCCTGCACGCTGGCGCTGTCCGTTGCCGGCTGCTCGACCGTGTCCGGTCTCAGCGGCATCCCGCGACCGGGGTATCAGAGCGATGGCAGCTATGTACTGAGCGGCCAGGAGCAGGCCCTCGGCTGCCGCGAGTTGCAGGCGCGCCAGGTCGGACTGCAGCAGCAGCTCGCGGAGCTTCCGCAGAAAGCCGTCCAGGAGATGCAGGAGTTGCCGAAGACCGTCGCCGGTGCTTGGTCGCGGCTCGTCGGGTCCTCGGATCAGGGAGCGCCGTCGCTGGCCCAGTACAACGAGGCTAAGGCCGAGGCTGCCGCGGTGAACGAGAGCCTGTCGCGCAAGGGCTGCAACTCCGTCGAGACGGCGGCAATCAAACGCTGATCTAGCCGGCACTCCGCTTTGCCATGCGTGCGAGCGCGCCGAGCGTGTCCGCGTCCGGGCGCCATCCGGCCGCGATGAGCTTGCCGGGATCGACGACGAGCGATCCGCCGAGCCGCTCCCATACATCGCCGCGTCCGACGAACTGCAGCGAAGCCGCGAACATTGATGGCGATACTGCGAAGAGCCGGCGCGGCCTGCCCAATCCATCGCGCAGAGCGGCGACGATCTCAGCCAACGTGACCGGCGAGGGATCGGCCACGAGATAGGTCTGACGCTCGGTTGCCTGCGCGCCGAGCGCGAACAGGACGGCCGCGAGTAAGGTTGTCCAGGCTGACGAGCGAGCGGCGGTTATTGAACGCCGCCAGCGGCAACGGCCAGGGCGTGTCGGCAAGCTCGCAGCAGCGTGGCGAGGTTACCCTTCGCACCGGCGCCGTAGACCATGGTGGGACGCAGCACGGTCCAGGCAACCGGGCCGGCACGCACGGCGTCTTCCGCCCGCAGCTTGGCACGCCCGTAGGCTTCGCTCGGGTGGGGCTCTTTATCCTCGGTCAGCACGTGATCGGCTGCGGGCCCGCTTTGCGCGCGCACGGACGACATGAAGATGAGTCGGCGAACGTTCGCCGCGGCGCAGGCGGCGACGAGCTCGGCCGTCGCCAGCATGAACGACGCGATCGTAAACGGCATCGTCGACGCCGGGGCCGATGTGAGCGATGCCGGCCAGATGAACCACCGCCTCGATACCCGCCAGCAGCGGCGCCCAATCGACCGGTTGGCGGTAGTCCGCAACGGCAACCTTCTCGACACCGACGGGAAACGAGGTGGCGGCGGGATTGCGCGTCGCGGCACGCACCGGCGTGCCGGCCTCGGTCAGCGCGCGCACCAGCGCCTGGCCGACGAAGCCGGAGGCGCCGGTGACGAGGACGCGCCCGCTCACGGGCGCGCTCGCACGAAGGATTCCATCAGCCATGCGACGAGCCCGATCCCGATCAGGAGGGCGACGATGCTGCTCCAGGCGGTGCTCTCGACGACGCTCAGCGCCGCCAACGCCACCAGTCCCACGTTGACCAAGAATATCCGGCCGACGATCTGCATGTTGGTGAAGCCGTTGTCGCGCGCCCGCTGATAGAAGTGCGTGCGATGTGCGACCCACGGCCGCTCGCCGGCGCGCGCCCGGCGCAGCAACGTCGCGCCGGTGTCGGCAACGAAGTAGAGCGGCAGCAACAGCGCCGCCACCAGATGTCCCGAGCCCGCCACCAATATGAGCAGCCAGGCGAGCAGCAAGCCCGACCGGCAGGCTGCCCATATCGCCCATGAACAGCCGGGCGACCGGACGATTGAACGGCGCGAAGCCGAGCATGGCGCCATTGAGCGCCAGGGCGACAATGAGCGCCTCGGGCGGTAGCGCCCCGAGAGCACCGATAAGCGCGACGCCGACCGTGATCGGCACGACCTCCGCCACCATCATCCAGTCGATGCCGTCCATGAAGTTGACGAGATTGACGAACCACAGCGCGCCGACGAACAGCAAGCCGCGCTCGAGCCATGCAGGAAAGTAGGGGAGCGCCCGCATGCCTTCCGGCAGCGCGGCCAGCATGAGTGCGATGGCACCCGCCTGAACGGCGAGCTTGGCGGCAGCACCGAGGTGGTAGTGATCGTCGACGGCGCCGAGCGCCAACATGAGCAGTGCGGCGAGAAGAACGAGGGAAATGCCGTTACGCACCTCCGCGCCGAACAAACCAGACAGCCAAATCGCTCCGCCCGTGACGCCGAGCGTTGCCGCGCCGATCGCAAGACCGCCCCATTGCGGCGTCGGCGCACGATGCGACGACCGGTGCGTCGGTACGGCGATGGCGAAGTTTTTGAATACGGGCGTCAGAACCAGGATCAGCAGCGCGCAGGCGACTAGCGCATTCAACCAAACCACGGGCCCGAGATTTCCGACGAGGGACCAGGCGCCGGCAGGATCAGACATTGGAAACCGCTCTCTGTCTCAAATGCTCATCCCCACTCTTCGCTCTTTTGCCATAGCGAGCAGCTGCAAGGGGTTACCGCATGACGTGGTAGCGGCGAGAACCTACTCGAACTCGTCGCAGCGACAAGACCAAAAGCGATCACGACGCCGCCGAACCTCTGCGCTCAGAGCTCGAACGTGAACAGCGAGTGTATTTCATCGTTGAGGAAGCCCGTGGCGACGGGCCAGCGCACGCCCGGCAGCACCGCGACATCGAACAGCTCGCTGACGCCGCCCTCGAGCTTGATCCACTCGACGATGTCGCCCGAGGCGAGATTGACGATCTGGACGCCGCACCACGGATCGGCATCGCGCTTTTTCAGCTCGCTGTCGAGGGCCAGCCCGGAGAACGAGCCGTCGCGCGGCAGCGACAGCCCGACGATCGCGTGCCCATTGTGGAAGGCGAGACCGCGCAGGAAGCCGGGGCAGAAGGCAAGCGGCTCGAACACGCCCGTATCGGGATCGATGCTGCCGAGATAGCCGGTGCCGGAGTTGAGCAGCCACAGCCGGCCGTTGTACCAGCGCGGTGAATGGGGCATCGACAGCTTGTCGCTGACGATGGCGTCCGTGCGCACGTCGATGAGCGTGCCGCCCTCCCCGCGCCGCGCGCGCCAACCGTTGACGACGTCGCTGCGGCTGGTCGCCGTGACGTAGGCCGGCACGCCGTCCTTCATCGCCAGCCCGTTCAGATGGCAGCGGTCCTCGGCCGCCAGCTTGGAAATGAAAGGCGGTTTCCAGTAGAGGCGGAAGGCGTGCGTCGGGCTCAGCGTGGCAAGGCACGAGAACAGCGAGTTGACGAAAACGATGCGCCCGTCCGCCATCACGCCGATGTCGTGGATGTCGAGATCGCCGGTGGTGTGGGCGACGCGCGGCACGTAATGGCGATCTGGGTTGCCGGGGACGGTCTGCGCCAGAAAGCACGTTCTCGAACCGCCAGAGCTGGAATAGCGTCGACACAACAAGGCGTTGCGGGTCGGCCCATAGGCCCATGGCCCGCGCCAGGAAGCGCTCGTGGAAGGCCACTTGGCCACCAGCGTTGACGCCGACGAGATAGAGGCGGCCGGTTTGGTAGGACGTGAAAGCCAGACTGACGTTGTTGCGCAGCAGCCAGTCCGCGAAGCCGCGCGTGCATGAGATTTCAACCGGCTGCGCTGTCTGCGCCGGCGCGGGCGCCGCTGCCGAGCGTCGGGCAGCGCAGCCGCCACCTGCGCCTCGGTCTTGTCGGCGGCGCGCACTTCACTCATGCCGCTCTGGCCTCCCAATCATTGCGTCAGTTTTTGAGACAATCCCACGAGATTGCCGCAAATGGCACGCTGTTCACGTCATTCACAAGCGCCATGGCATGTTCGAGTGCCCTTCGGCGGCGTCAAGGAATTCCGGGCTGGGGAGCGACGCGCTGCCGAAGGGCTGGATGAGTACCTGGAGACCAAGTACCTCTGCCCGCACGGCATCGAGCAGACGCACGAAAGAAAGCGACCATGACAACGGCGAAGCCGGCGACAAATAACGCGCCAAAGACGAACGACCTCGATGCCTTCTGGATGCCCTTCACGGCGAATCGGGAGTTCAAGCAGTCGCCGCGATTGTTCGTTTCCGCCGACCGCATGCACTACGTCACCGACGACGGGCGCCGCGTGCTGGACGGCACGTCCGGACTTTGGTGCGTCAATGCGGGGCACTGCCGACCAAAGATCGTCGAGGCCATCGGCCGACAAGCGGCGGAGCTCGACTTTGCCGGCACCTTCCAGATGGGCCACCCCAAAGCGTTCGAATGCGCCTCGCGACTGGTCAACATCGCCCCGCCGGGATTCGAGCATGTGTTCTTCACCAACTCGGGCTCGGAGTCCGTCGACACGGCGCTGAAGATCGCCCTCGCCTATCATCGCGCCAAAGGCAATGGGTCGAAGACGCGTCTCATCGGCCGCGAGCGCGGCTATCACGGCGTCAACTTCGGTGGCACGGCGGTGGGCGGCATCGGTGGCAACCGCAAAATGTTCGGCGCGCTGGTGAGCGGCGTCGATCACCTGCGCCACACGCATGATCTTGCACGCAACGCTTTCAGCCGGGGCGAGCCGCAGCACGGCGCCGAGCTTGCCGACGACTTGGAACGCCTCGTTGCGCTGCACGACGCCTCGACTATCGCTGCCGTCATCGTCGAGCCGGTCGCCTGCTCGACCGGCGTTCTCGTTCCGCCCAAAGGCTACCTCAAGCGCCTCGCCGCGATCTGCGCCAAGTACGACATCCTGCTGATCTTCGATGAAGTGATCACCGCCTTCGGCCGCCTCGGCACACCGTTCGCCGCCGACTACTTCGACATCACACCCGACATCATCACCACCGCCAAGGGTATCACCAACGGCGCCGTACCGATGGGCGCCGTGCTGGTGCAGTCGAAGGTCTACGACGCCTTCATGAACGCGCCGGCCGGAGCAATCGAGCTGGCGCACGGCTACACCTACTCGGGTCACCCGCTGGCGTGCGCTGCGTGCATCGCCACGCTCGATACCCACCTCGAGGAGGGCCTGCTGACACGCGCCGCAGAGCTGGCGCCCTATTGGGAGGACGCGGTGCACTCTCTGAAGGGGCTGCCGCACGTCATCGACATCCGCAACGTCGGCCTCATCGGCGCCATCGAGTTCGAGCCGATCGCTGGCGACCCCGGCAGGCGCGCGCATACCCGCTTCATCGAGGCGTTCAGGCTCGGGCTGCTGGTGCGGGCAACGGGCGATACCATCGCACTGGCCCCACCGCTCATCATCGATCACGACGGCATCAACGAGCTGATCGACGTGCTGACGCGCGCGCTGAAGGTGACTGACGCCAAGGAATAGCGGCAGTGGCCGGCGCAGCTCGATAGTTATTCTGTCACGCAAGGCATCCGTTGCTCACGCGCGCGCTTCCATGGAAGATTGAATATCGACAGCTTGCACAGGAATTCCCGATGACCAATCCGCTGCCGCGCGCCTGCAAGAGCATCAACGACTTGAATGTGGGCGACACGTTCCGTCTCGAATATTCGATCAGCGATACCGACGTGCAGAAGTTCGGGGAGATATCGGGCGACTTCAATCCCGCGCACTTCAACGAGGACTATGCCAAGGGCACGATCTTCAAGAACCGGATCGCCCACGGGATGATTTCGGTCGCTAAGTTCTCCGGCATCTTCGGCATGGACATGCCGGGGCTGGGCGCAATCTGGGGCGGCCAGAACCTGAAGTTCCTCGCGCCGGTGTATTTGGACAAGCCCTACATCGCGGTCGCCGTCGTGAAGGAAAAGGGAGACAAGAACGTCGTCTTCACCTGCTGGGTCGAGGACAAGGAGGGCGGCCGCGTTCTTGAGGGCGAAGGCGTCCTCTATCCCATCCCGCAGAAGGTGAAGGACAAGATGGCTGCGGACGGCACGCTCGCATCGCTACTGGCTTAATGCAAGTCTGCCGAAGGTTGTACATCTGAGCCGTATTAGGACGCGGCCTTGAGCGTGCGCCCTGTCCAGCGCCGATAGCCCCATTCGGCAGCAAACGACGCTGCTGCGATGAGAACGAGCGCCGCGATGGCTGCCGGCTGCTGCTGGTAGGTGTAGACGCCGAGGATGGCGAACATGGCGAGGCATGTGAGCAGCGACAGCCAGACGATCGTTGCATTCGCCCCGGTCTGTTTCAGAACGAGCAGATGCCCCCCGTTCACCGCGGCATAGATGAGGAGGAATGCGGCGCTTCCCATCATGGCGATGCCGGACAGGTCGAAAAACAGCATCACCACGACGACGAGCGCTGCGGTGAGCAAGAGCCCGCCGGTCGCCTGCTTCCATTCCGTTCGCGACAGTCCGGCCGGCAACTCGCCGTCGCGGGCGATCATGTAGCAGACGTTGGCGGAGCCGAAGAGCGTGGCATTGATCGCCGATGCGGTCGAGAAGAGCGCGGCGATGGCAATCAACCGGAAGCCGATCTCTCCCAGGAAGGGTCTGGCGGCCTCTGCCAACGCGTAATCCTTGGCGCGCTCGATCTCCGTATCCGACAGATTACCCGTTACGGTGAGCGACACGGCCAGATACAGCACGATGACGAGGATCACGGCGGTGTAGAGCGCGCGCGGCAGCATCTGGCGCGGATTGCGCATGTCGCCGGCCGTATTGGTGATGAGCCCGAAGCCCTCGTAGCCGATGAAAAGCACGCCCGCGCCAAACAGGATCGATTGAGTGCCGGGCCACAACGCCGGCGAGAGGTTCTCGGGCTTGATGAACCACAGGCCCGTGGCCGCGAACACGACCAGGATCGCCAGCTTGATGGCGACGATGATCGTCTCGCCCCGCCCCATGATTTTGGCGCCGAACGCGTTCACCATCGTGACCAGCAGGACCGAACCGATCGCCAGCGATTTGAGCAGCAATGCCGACGGCGCTTCAGTGATGAAGGTCGCGGCGTAGCTGCCGAACGCAGTCGCGTAGAGCGCGAGCGAGATGATGTAGCCGGCCCACATGAACAGGTTGAGGCCGCCCGCGAATACGCCGTCGCCAAATCCTTTCACCAGGAAGTTCACGGCACCGCCGGCGGAGGGGAAGGTCGCCCCGAGCTTGGCATAGGAATAGGTGGACAGCAGCGCCACAACGCCGCCGATCGCAAAGGCGAGCCACATGGCGTTGCCGGCCGCCTGTGCGACGACGCCAAGGATCGAGAAAATTCCGGCGCCCACCATGCCGCCGATGCCGATCGACACCGCAGCCGCCATGCCGATTTCGCCGGAGCCCGATTGAGCGGCGGATGAGGGGTTCGACGAGCCTGGGGTCACGGCTGTTTCCGGCATGATGGGTCTAAGGCGTGGGACAAACGGTACGGTGATTCTCGACCGCTAAAGACGCCATCGTTCGGATCCGCCGATGCGAATCGCCGCCGGAATGACGGCGTTCGCCCGCGACCTCTTCCGGCTTCGTAAGCCGCAAGGCGCTGGAGGTGAGGAGGATAGCGCGCGCCGCCGCGGAGGCGAGGAGATGCTCGGCCTCCTGCTCCGGGAAACGCGGATCCTGCTTTCAGGCTCTGACGGTCGTCACCACGCAGAGCGGTCGCTCACACCAGCTTCTCGCCCATGGGTATGTTGCGCAGGCGCTTGCCCGTTGCGGCAAAGACTGCGTTCGCGAGTGCGGGCGCGAACGGCGGTAGGCCCGGCTCGCCCACGCCACCTGCATGCCTGCCCGGTGGCGGCTCGACGATGTGCACGTTGACCGTCTTCGGGTAGTTGCGCATCGTCGCAATATTGAAGTCAGTGAAGTTCGACTGGTCGACGGCGCCCTTCGTGAACGTGATGCCGCTATAGAGCGCGTGCGACATGCCCATCACGGCCGCGCCCTCCATCTGCGAACGGATGCGCTCGGGGTTAACGTAGAAGCCGCAGTCGATCGCGGTTGTTGCCTCGGGGACGTGGATCACGCCGTCCGCACCCACCTCGGCGCGAACCACCGTGGCGACGCACGTCTGCCAAGCTACATGTGCGGCGATGCCGAGCCCGTGGCCCTTTGGCAGCGGCTTACCCCACCCTGCCTTCTCCGCTGCAATGGCGATGACGTTCTTGAGGCGCCCCGTATCGATCGGGAACTCGTCGTAGGGATCGCCGTAGTTCCAGAAGTCCTCGGGGAACCCAAGGGCCTTGGGGTCGAGCTTGCGATCGGCACCGATGAGCTCGAGCAGAAAATCCTTGGGATCACGGCCGAGCTGATGCGCCGCCTCGCACACGGCCGACTGCACCGCAAATAGGCGCGGGATGTTCGACACAGAGCGGTACCAGCCGATGCGCGTATGGGCCATCGCCGGCCCGTTCTCGCAGCGAACGTTCGGAACATCGAACGGCGTGTTGACGAAGCCCATGCCGTACTCGATCGGAAACTGGTAGCCGTTGTCCTCCTTGAAGGTCGAGATGATCGACGGCGCCACGGTGCGATGCCGCCAGCCCGTCACCTTGCCCGCATCGTCGATGGCCATCTCGATGCGTTCGACCGACGTCGTATGGTAGAACGAGTGGCGAATATCGTCCTCGCGCGTCCACTGCAGCAGAACTGGCTTACCACCAAGCTTCTGCGAAATGAGCGCCGCCTCGATCATGAAGTCCCACTTCGACTTGCGCCCGAAGCCACCGCCGAGCAGCGTCACATGGACCGTGACGTTTTCGAGCGGCATCTTGAGCGCCTCGGCGATGTCCTTGCGCGCGCCATAGGGGCTCTGGATTGGTGCCCATACCTCCGCTTTCCCGTCAACGATGCGCGCCACGGCGACCAGCGGTTCCATTGAGGCCTGCACCAGATGCTGGGAGTGATACTCCCCGGTGAAGGTGGTCTTCGCGTTTGCAAAGGCGGCGTCAACGTCGCCCTGATTGCGTATCACCTTGCCGGGCTTCCCCGCGGTCTCCGCCATAGCCTGGCTGTAGGCGGCTGAATCGTAGCTCGCGTTAGGTCCGTCGTCCCACTCGATCGTCAGCGCATCGCGACCCCTGAATGGCGGCGAACGTCGAGTTTGCAACTACGGCGATGCCGCCGAGCTGTCCGAACTTGCGCGGCACGGCGTGCACGCCCTCGATTTCGTAGACTGTCTCAACGCCCGGCACTTTCATCGCCGCGACAGAGTCGAAAGTTTTGACCTTTCCGCCCACGACCGCCGGCCGCGCCATCACGGCGAACTTCATGCCCGGCAAACGGATGTCGGCGCCGTACACCGCCTTGCCCATGGTGATGTCGCGGAGGTCGGCGATCTTGGTCTCGCCCTTGCGCATGAATGTGAATTCATCCGGCGTCTTGAAGAGAAGCGTCTCCCGCGGCGGCACCGGCAAGCGCCATGGCCGCTTTCTGCTAGCTCGCCGAAGCCGAGCTTCTTTCCCGTTTCCTTTTTCGCCGCATCGAGCTGCATCACGTGATGCGCCTTCGCGCGGCAGAGCGAGACATCGATGCCCCATTGGGCAGCGGCCGCGGTCTCCAGCATCTGTCGCATCGCGGCGCCGCATTCGCGCATGGGCTGAATAAAATGGCGCATGCTGCGAGAGCCGTCGGTATCTTGGTTGCCGTAGCGGGGCTCGTCGCCTGGGGCCTGCACGAGCTTCACGCGCGCCCAATCCGCCTCCATCTCGTCGGCGATCACCAGCGGCAGGCTCGTTCTGATGCCGGTGCCCATCTCGGAGCGATGCGCGACGATGGTGACTGCGCCGTCGGGGGCGATCGCGACGTAAACGTGCGGATCGTGGGCCATGCCGTAGCCGTCCGGCATTGTCAGACCGCCGGTCGCGTAGGGCTTCAGGGGCTCGAGAGCGCTCGCGGGTGAAATGCGGACTGCGAGGACGAGGCCCGTTGCCGCCAGCACGCCGCCGACGAACTGGCGGCGGCTCACGTTCTCGATGGTCGCAACCGATTGCGGCGCCAGCGACCTGCGCGCTTCCTGTTCCAGATAATGCAACATGATCAAACTCCCCCTGCTGCAAGCCGGATCGCGGCATGGATGCGCTGATAGCAGCCGCAGCGGCACAGATTGCCTGACATCTCCTCGACGATTTGCTCGTCGGTGGGGGCCTGGTTCTTGGTGAGCAGGGAAGCGGCCTGCATGATCTGCCCGGCCTGACAATAGCCGCACTGGGGTACGCTGAGCTCCCGCCATGCTTTCTGCACGGCATGCTCGCCGTCGGGGCTCAAGCCCTCGATGGTCGTTACGGATTTGCCGTCCGCCATGGTCAATCGGCGTGACGCAGGAGCGCACAGCGTCGCCATCGAGATGGATGGTGCAGGCCCCGCAGGCGCCGATGCCGCAGCCGAACTTTGTACCCGTTAAACCGGCCTCGTCTCTCAGGTACCAAAGCAGTGGCATGCTCGGGTCGCCGTTAAATGTGCGTTTCTCTCCGTTCACGGTAATGGTTGCCATGGGCATCGTCTCCCTATTTGGCGGCAGCGAGGGAGCCACCTGATTGCCGAGTCTAAACGTCCGCCGAAATGCGGATTCTGTTTATCTGCGCCCTACCGCACCGGAGGGTCAGGACCTAGCCGATGAGCAAGTATGCCGACGAGGATCGCCCGCGCAACCGACTGGCAAACATTGAAGCGGTAAGCCCTCGCGACCATACCATTTCGTCGGCGTCGAGACGATGACGACCATTGTCCAATATCCAGCTCGACCGATTGTTGTAGGCAGTGCAGCGTCACGGGATTGAGACCTTGGTCCACGTGCTGTCCGGATTAAATCGGCGCATCGATGCCGCCACCCGCGCCGTTTCCGGACCGAGATCCTTCTGGAAGACGACGCCGTCGTGATCGACCATAAACGTCATCACGCCCGAATTTCCGTACTCAGCAGGCGCTGCGACGAGCCCGAAGCCTCCAATCATCCGGCCACCGATGACATAGTCGCGCGCGCCGCCCGGTGCGTCCTTGCCCTGTGCCGTAAGCACCTTGAACAAATACCCGTGGTAGGGCGTGGGGCCGTCCGCTTTGCGCCGGTAGCCCTCGGCGCGCGCCTCGGCGATGAGAGGGCCGAACGGGCTTTGCGCCTCGCCTTCGGCGGTTGGCCAGAAGAGACCGTCTTTCTTGTCGTCGCTGCTCAACAGCTTGTGGGCATATTGCACGCCCTTACCATCGCGATCGACCTCGGCGTACTCGCGTTGCGCATCGACGTAGGCGCGCAGCACCTCGATCGCAGCAAGCTCGTTCTCGCCGATGCGCCGATCAAGAATCTCGACGACGCCCGCTTCGGTGTCAAAGCGCCACGCGCCGGCATCGGCGACGATCGGCACGGGAAAAGGAAACTCGTCCTTGCCGATCATAAGTATGGCGCGGGAATCGCCTTCCTGCTTCAGATCGTGGCTCTCCGCGTACGCCGACTCGAAGCGCTCTCGTGTGGCGGCATCTGCGACGGGGTCGCCCGAACTTGCGAGTTCGCGCCCCTTGCGTCCTAACACGGCGACGATGCTGTCGGTGCTGCCCGACTTCACGGCGGCAAGTAGCGCCTCGACCGCTTCTTGCGGCGACTTGTAGGTCGCCTGTTGCGATTGCGCCGCGGCACCCTGCTTGGCCCCGGCGGCCGCGATGATAACGAGAGCAACGAGCAGCGCCGCCAGCGTCATGCCCGCGTGGCGTGCCCCGAAGTTGATGGGTCTGCGGTTTGTCATGTGATCCTCCGCATCAAGTATCGAGGGCAAGTTACCGGCGCCGTCCGCCGCCGCCGCCACCACGATGTCCACCCCCTCCCCCGCCCCGTCCGCGAGGGCTCGACATTGCGCCGCGGCTTGCGTGGCCGCGGTCGGCCGATCTGCGCACGTCGCTGCCGCGCTTGACGTCGAAAGCAGCGGGCGATGGCTTCTTGGCGGCGCGCTCAACATTGGCGCTGCGCTTGCGATCGCCGGACTTGGGAAGGTCGCGTGCCGCCGGCTGCTTGGCGGCCTTGTCCTTGAGATTGGCTTTCGCGCCGTCGCCGCGTTTGTCCTTGACCGCCCCGTGGTCGGTATCTTTGAGCCTCGCCTCGATTTGCGAACGGTCGACCTCGCTCTTGTCGAAGCCGCGGAAATCCTTGTTGGCGGTAGGCTTTCGGTCCGATTGGGCGAACTTCTCGCGCGCGGCCTTGTTCTTGTAGGGGACCGGCCCCCGATGTGCCGGATCGAACGCCCATTTGTTGGACGTGATCTTTCCCCGGTTGACGTTGATGTTGTTCCACTTGTTGACATCGATGTCGATGTTGCGGCCGCGCCAATCGCAGTGACCCCAGCCCCAGAGAGAGTTGGCAACGGCAATGCCCGCGCCCCAGAAGAAGCCCGATACGAACGCTCCGTCATAAGGCGGCCAGTAGTAGGGAGGGTAATCGGGATACCACCAGGACCCGTAGACGACCGATGGCTGGTACACCGGCACATAGACCACTTCAGGATTCGCCGGTTCGATCACGATGGCGCTCCCCTCCTTTGAGACCTTCTGCTGCTTGTTAGTCTTGAGGTTGCCAGCCTCATCAGCCTTCTCTCGAAGGACCTGGATCTCATCCATCACGTCGTCTTGCTGCGTAAGAAACGCTTCGCCGAGCTTCTGCGTCCAGTCGAGCTTGTCGCTCATCGTCTTCAGCACGTCGGGAAATTGCACGAGCGCCTTCACGCTCGGATCCCAGTCCTGCGCCTCAAGCGCTTTGGCAAGCGCATCACCCTTGGGCTTGGAGTTGGCGGTGCTACGCCAACGCGCGGCCTGGACGACATCCAAGGGATAGGTGGAAGCCATCAGCACGTTCGACAGGAGGTCATCAGGGTAGAGCGCGATTGGCGCCAGGAGCTGATCGAGCTCCTGCTTCGATAGCGTCGCGCCCTTAGCGGCGTCTTGCGCCTGCGAGAGATGGGGCCACGCCAATGTGAATGTGAGCAATAGAGCTGCGAGCAATCGAACTCATGACGCACACTCCATCCCGCCGCCTTGTTTGCGGATGCACGGATGATTAGCGCGATCTTATCAGAACAAACGAGGCGTGCAGTCCCCTGAGTGGGGGATGGCGCAATTACGGCGCTAACCAGCGCTAACGGGCAATTACTGCCCGCCGTCTTGGCCGGATTGGTGATGATCCCTGCATTTCTGGCGGAAGGGGCGCCGCTTCAGCCGTCGAGCTGCCAGCGGCCGCTCGGCAGCCGGCAAGCGATGCCTTCTTGCTTCTTCGTATTCGCGCCTGTCGTCATGAGGACGATCAGATGCCGGCACACTTTGCCGCCGTTATCCTTGAACGAAGCGGTAGGCTGTACGATACCAGACAGTCTTCCATGCCAGCGGCGCCAGACGTACGTCTTGCCGTCGCCCACTTCCGAAAGAGCGTACTGGATGCGCTCGAGGGCGGCGATCTCGTCTTTTTCGTCGAGCTTGGGCGGGGGAACGGCAATTTCGACGGTGGTGCCCGGCACAAGTGACAGCGGTATCTGCGCCGGCGCGTTGGCGGGCGCAGCCGGGGAGACCGAAGTCTCCCATTCGTTGGAGCCGCCGAATGCCACGGTCGAGGTGAGCATGATCTGACCGGCGAGCACGAGCCCGGTGGTGACAACGGTAGCAAGCGTAACTAGAGAGGGATGCGAACTCATGACGCTTCACTCGATGCTGACGACGCTACGATCCGCGACTTGCGGCGCGACCAGTCATCAGTATGAGCTGCTTTGGTTAAAACCGACTGAACGGGTGTCCCAAGCGCGCACCAAAATCCGCGGTTAATGAGGAATTGACGTGAGCACTGACCACGCCGCCACAGCTGAGAAAGCAGTCGAGCCCGGCGATTTTGCAGAGGCGGCCGAGCCGTTCGCGCTGTTCGACACTTGGCTCGCCGATGCGACGCGCCACGAGCCCAACGATCCCAACGCGATGGCATTGGCGACGGTCGATGCGACCGGGCATCCCAACGTGCGCATGGTGCTGTTGAAGGCCGTCGATCCTGCAGCGCATCCCGCACGCGGCTTCGTGTTCTTCACCAACTACGAGAGCGCCAAGGGACGCGAGCTCACCGCCGCTCCGTATGCGGCGCTCGATTTCCATTGGAAGAGCCTGCACCGTCAGGTGCGGGTGCGCGGGCCCGTGACGCAGACCACTGCGGCGGAGGCTGACGCCTACTTCGCGACGCGGCCGCGATCGGCACAGATCGGCGCCTGGGCCTCGCAACAGTCCCGCCCGTTGGAAAGCCGTTTCGCGCTGGAAAAGGCCGTCGCGCTCGAAGCGGCGAAATACCTGGTCGGCTCGGTGCCGCGCCCGCCGTACTGGTCGGGCTTCCGCGTCACGCCGCTGGAGATCGAATTCTGGCACAGCCGCTTGTCGCGGCTGCACGAGCGCATCATCTTCAAGCGTGAGGCTGCCGGCGGAGACTGGCGTAAAACCAGGCTCTATCCATAGTATTCAGGCCATTGGGGCGCCGCCGCTTGACCCCATTGGAGCAGCCGGGCAAACCCGGAGCGCTGCCTCTATCGAACGATGGGTGTCATGCCTGTGAGCGGCAAACAGTTGCGCAAGACCCTGGTGCTGACCGGCGCCTCGCGCGGCATCGGCCATGCGACGGTGATGCGCTTTGCCGCCTCCGGCTGGCGCGTGATCAGCTGCTCGCGCCATCCGTTCCCCGACAAGTGTCCCTGGGAGATGGGGCGCGACGATCACATGCAGGTCGATCTCGCCGATGCCGCCGACACTGCGCGCGCCGTTCTCGATCTCAAAGCACGCCTCGAGAGCGAGGGCTCGTTGCTGCATGCGCTCGTCAACAATGCCGGCATCAGCCCGAAAGCCGATGGCGGCGGCCGGCTGAACTGCGTCGATACCGAGATCGACGACTGGCGCCACGTGTTCCAGGTCAACTTCTTCGCGCCCATCATGCTTGCACGCGGGCTGATGGACGAGCTCGAGCGCGCGCAGGGCGCCATCGTCAACATCACGTCGATCGCCGGAAGCCGCGTGCATCCGTTCGCCGGCTCGGCCTACGCCACGTCGAAGGCGGCGCTCGCGGCGCTGACGCGCGAGATGGCGGCCGACCTCGGCCCGCGCGGCATCCGCGTCAACGCAATCTCACCCGGCGAGATCGACACAGCTATCCTGTCGCCGGGCACCGGCAAGATCGTGGAGGAGCAAATCCCGATGCAGCGCCTCGGCTCGCCCGAGGAGGTCGCCCGCGCCATCTATTTCCTGTGCAGCGAGCAATCGAGCTACGTGCACGGGGCGGAGCTACATATCAACGGTGGCCAGCACGTTTAGGGGCGCGCGGCGGCTCCGGGCCGTTTCTGTGGGCTATCGCTGTTTTTCGCCTGATTCTGCATTATTCTGGGCGTCGACCAAGTTTACGGATATCACCCCCCACATGGCCATCGTCACCCAGCACACGCCCGCAAGGCCGCGCCGAGCATGAGGCCGCCGCCGCCCCTGGGGCCATCCTTCTTTGCCCGCTGGACGAGCCGCATCGCCGTGTTCTCGGCCGTGCTGCTGGCGACCGCCGTCTTCCTGCACCGCCTCTTCTCCCTACCGACGCCGATCGCCGAGAATCTGACCGGCGTCGCCTTCCTGGGCGCCGGCCTGTCGCTGCTGATGTCGGTGGTGGCGACGGTTGGCATCTGGCGCACCGGACGACCTGGCACCGCGCGCGTGGTCTTTGCCGTCCTCGTCAGCCTGGCGCTGATGTTGTGGCCACTGATCTTCTTGTCGAAGTATGACGGCCTGCCGAGCATCAACGACGTCACCACAGACATGACGAACCCGCCGGCATTCGTCGAAATCGCCAAGCAGCGTCCGCCGGGCACCAATCCGGTCGGCTATCCCGGTCCGGCGTTCGCGCGCAAGCAGCTCGCCGCCTATCCCGACATCAAACCGATCGAGATCGACCGCTCCACCGATGAGGTCTTCGAGCTTGCCGTCGAGGCGGCCAAACGCCTGAAAATGGAGGTCGTACACCAGGAAGCGCCGGATATCTCCGCCGGGCGCGCCGGCCTGATCGAGATCGCCGACCGCACGCTGATCCTCGGACTCTACGACGACGTCGCCATTCGCGTGGCCGGAACCGAGCAGCATGCGCGGGTCGACGTCCGCTCGGCCTCGCGCTACGGCGAGCACGACCTCGGGCGCAACGCCGACCGTGTGCGCGTGATCCTCAAGGAGATCGTGACCGTCATGGAAGTCGACCGTGCCGGCCGCGCGCGGCGAGGGCGCAGAGGAAGCGAAGGCCGTCAAAGAGGAACGGCCACGCAGTCGACGCTCGAAGAATCGGCGCAGGCGATAAGCCCCCGTTCCGCGAGGTGGTCGATGTGGGCCCGCAGCGACAGCGTCGCCGCACCGATCACAGCCTTATCGAGATCGCGATAGATCACCGGCAGCAGCGCCCGCACCGTGTTGGTGCCGTTGCGCACCGCTTCGAGAATTGCCTGCTCGCGCCATTTGCGATGCAGAAGATAGGCCTTCACCGTCCGGCGCGGCTCTTCGATCGTGCCTCCGTGCCCGGGTAGCAGCATCACCTCGTCGCGTCCGAGCAGCAATTCGAGCGAGCGCAGATAGTCCGACATCCGCCCCTCGGGCGGCCCGACGACGGAAGTGTTCCACGACATGACGTGATCGCCGGAAAAGAGGACGCTCGGCGTATCGAGCGCAAGGCAAAGATGATCGGGCGCATGCCCGGGCGTGTGCAGCGCCGTCAGCTTCCAACCATCACCCTCGATCGTGTTCTGGTGCGCGACGTGCACGTCCGGCCGGAAGGCGTGACCGACGTATTCCGCGTCGACATCCCCGCCGCCGCCGGCTGGAATTTCAGAGCGGCGGAAGCCGTAGGTGCGCGCGCCGGTCGCCGCCTGAAGTGCGGCTACGCCGTCGACGTGATCGCGATGAGCGTGCGTCGCGATGATGTGCGTGATAGGTCGCCCTGCGGCAGCTGTGAGTATGGCCGCGCGGTGCGCGACATCGTCGGGGCCCGGATCGATCACTGCCAACTCACCTTCGCCAACGAGATACGTGTTCGTACCCTTGAAGGTCAGCGGCCCGCCGTTGGGAGCCACCAAGCGCATGACGGACGGCGCCACGCGATCCGGCACGCCGTACGCGAACTTCATTTCAGTATTAAATTTCAAATTCTCACTCATTTCAAAGTTACCGATGTTTGTTCGATAACGGCGCTTGCGGTCAGCAGCCTAGGGACGGATTGCCGCGCTTTCCAGGGTCCCGCCGCATCCAGGGAACGCATCCCCGGCATGGGGGTTAGCCAAGCGTCTAAAGGAGGTGCAACATGGAACGCGAACGAGGCCTTCCCGCTTCGCGAAAACCGGGTGTCGAGAGCGCGACCACCTGGATCATCGGCATGATCGGGCTGGGTATAATCGCCGGCCTACTGGTCGTTACAGTCGCGCCGCCGGGCGGAAGGGAAACGAATGGTCCGTCGACGAGCACCGAGCACGTTGTCCCCAACACGCCGCCCCCGGTGCGCACGGAATAGCCGAAGCTTTCTCAGGTACCGTCCGCCCGCGCATACCCTCGTCGAGATGACGTCCGCCCGCGGTGGCCCGTTCACCGCGGACGGATTCGTCGTGTGTTCAACAAGCTAGTTGCAACGGCGGGGCACGTCGATGTCGGAAATACGGCGCAAAGCGACCGAAGCAACGCCGACGGGCGCGTCCCCGGAGAGCGACCCTGTCGAGGAGCGCTTCGAGATTGCTCCCGCCGAGCAGGGTTCGCGCCAGAGGAATGCGCTGAAGTCCGACGACACCTTCACGCTCATCGACGCACACGGCGACGTTAACGCTGACGGTGCCGGTTCCGACGGTCTGTTCCACGCCGACACGCGGTTTTTGTCCCATCTGCGCATGACCGTGATGGGTGCTGATCCGCTGCTGCTCGGGTCGAGCCTGTCGCAGGACGGCACCTACCTGCATGCCGACCTCACCAATCCGGATGTTTTCCGCGACGGTCGTACCCTGCTCGCCAAAGATCAGGTGCACATCGAGCGCACCGCTTATGTGCATGCCGGCGCGCTTCGCCAGCGCGTGATGCTGAGCAACTATGGCTCGTCAGCGTTGCGGCTCGTCGTAGGCTTTTCGTTCGCCAACGATTTCGCCGACATCTTCGAGGTGCGCGGGCTGACGCGCGCCCGCCGCGGCGTGCTTTCATATGCTGTGCACGGCACCGACGCTGTGGTGCTTTCTTATGCCGGGCTCGATGCAGAGACGCGGTCAACGCACGTGTCGTTCACACCCGCCCCACAGCGGCTGACGCACGGAGTTGCGACATACGTTCTGCAGCTCGCGCCCAAGTCGCGCGCCACCATCGTCATCGATGCGCACGTGGACACCGAAGCGGCGCAGAAGCCATCGTTTCTTACCGGCCTCGTCTCTGCGCGCCGCAGCTTCCGCAACCGTTTGCATCGTCAGGCCGGCGTATCCACCGGCAGCGCCGAGCTCAACGCCGTGCTGCGCCGCTCGGCCGGCGATATCGCCATGCTGCAAACGGAAACGGCTCAGGGGCTCTACCCTTACGCCGGCATCCCGTGGTTCTCCACCGTGTTCGGGCGCGACGGCATCATTACCGCCATCGAGATGCTGTGGCTCAATCCGTCCATCGCGCGCGGTGTGCTGAAGTTCCTCGCCGCCTATCAGGCAACGACGCGTGATGCCGACAGCGACGCCGAGACCGGCAAGATCCTGCACGAGATGCGGCGCGGCGAGATGGCAGCCCTGCGTGAAGTGCCGTTCGGCACCTACTACGGCAGCGTCGATTCGACGCCGCTGTTTGTCATGCTCGCCGGCCTCTACTGGGAGCGCAGCGGCGACGACGCGCTGCTCAAAGAGCTGTGGCCCGCGATCGAGGCGGCCTTGCATTGGATGGAGACGGACGCCGATCGCGACGGCGACGGCTTCATTGAATACTACCGCGCCACGCCGTCCGGCCTCGCCAATCAGGGCTGGAAAAACTCTTGGGATTCGGTTTTTCACGCCGACGGCACCCTGGCCCAGGGCCCCATCGCCCTGGTCGAGGTGCAGGCCTACGTGTTCGAGGCGCGCAGGCTCGCCGCACGCGCCGCGCGGCGGCTCGGTATGGAGAAACGCGCCGACGAGCTCGATGCTGCCGCTGAGCGTTTGCGCGCGCGTTTCGAAGAAACGTTTTGGTCAGACGCGCTCGGCAACTACGCTCTGGCGCTCGACGGCAACAAACGGCCATGCCTCGTGCAATCGAGCAACGCAGGGCAGGTTCTGCGCTCCGGCATCGCGGCGCCCGAACGCGCCGCCAGGGTCGCCGAGCGCATGTTGTCGCCGGCATTCTTCTCGGGCTGGGGTATCCGCACCGTCGCCGATGACGCGCACCGCTACAATCCGATGAGCTACCACAACGGCTCCATTTGGCCGCACGACAACGCCCTCATCGGGTCGGGCCTCGGCGCCGCCGAAAACCGGGAAGGCATCGCGCGCATCCTCAAGGCATTGCTCAACTCCGCCGGCCTCATGGATCAGGGGCGACTGCCGGAGCTGTTCTGCGGCTTCCCGCGGCGGCGCGGCCGCGCACCCGTGCTCTACCCCGTCGCCTGCTCGCCGCAAGCCTGGGCCAGCGGAGCGCTCTTTCACCTGCTGCAGTCGCTGCTCGGGCTCAGCATCGATGGCGGCGCGCGCCGTATCGTCTTCGATCGTCCGCACATTCCGGCATGGCTGGATCACGTGGAGCTGACGCGCCTCGCCGTCGGCGATTCTTATGTGTCGCTGCGGTTGTCCCGTAGCTCATCCGGCGGGGTAGAGTTGTCGGTCATCGCCAACGATGCCAGCGTCGAGATCGATCTGGTCGGCGCCCGTTAGCGGCCTCGGTACCTGACCGGACCAAGATACCTGCAACCCGGATGATCGGCCGCGCGTTATCGGCGCGGCAAGAATATTCGGGTCCCACAAATGCTCAAGGACACTCCGTTAACCGAAGAGATCACTGCGGCGTCGGTCGCCAGTGCGGAGGAGGCGGGGTTGCGCTTCGTCGCCGACGACGAGCCGGGGATCACCCGGCTGCGATCCGGAAAGGCGTTCCGTTACAAGTCGTCGTCGGGAGCGGGTGTAAAGGACGACCGCACGCTCTCCCGCATCCGCAGCCTCGTTATTCCGCCGGCCTGGACCGAGGTGTGGATCTGCGCGCGTGCCAACGGACACATCCAGGCTACGGGGCGCGACGCGCGCGGGCGCAAGCAGTACCGCTATCACCCCGATTGGACGCGCGTGCGCGACGAAGCGAAATTCGATCGCCTCATCGCCTTCGGCAAGGCGCTCCCGAAAGTCCGCAGGACCATCTCGCGGCACATGGGCGAGCGCGGGCTTGGCCGCCGCAAGGTGCTTGCCACCCTCACTCATCTGTTGGACACAACGCTCGTGCGCGTCGGCAACCGCGAGTATGCGCGGGACAACAAGAGCTATGGCCTCACGACGCTGCAGGACCGCCACGTCACCTTTTCCGGCAGTGAGCTGCGTTTTCAGTTTCGCGGCAAGACGGGAAAGGAGTGGAAGCTCAGGCTGGGCGATCGGCGCGTAGCGCGCATCGTGCGCTCTTGTCAGGAACTGCCGGGGCAGCATCTGTTTCAGTACGAGGACGACGATGGCGTCGTGCGCCAAATCTCGTCCGCCGACGTCAACGACTACATCCGCTCCATCGCGGGCGCCGGGGTGACGGCAAAAGATTTCCGTACCTGGGCCGGCACCGTGCTGGCTGCCATGGCACTCGGCGAGTTCGAACCGGCGGAGGCGGAAGCCGCGGCGAAGCGGAATGTCCGCAAGGCGATCGAGACGGTCGCCGTGCGCCTCGGCAATACGCCTGCCATTTGCCGCAAATGCTACGTGCATCCAGAGGTGTTAGCCGCGTACCTCGACGGCAAGCTCGCCAAGCTCCTTCAGACTACGCCGGACAAGGCCCTGAAGCGTGCGTTCGCTGCTCTTCCCGCAGAGGAAGCGGCGACGCTCCTTCTCCTGCACGTGCGAACCTCGCGCCGGCGCATACTTGCGCGTTAACGCCTTCGCAGAAAGGCGGTGGGAACCACCTTGGGCGTGGCGAATTGCACCTTAAGTTCGCGAGCCCCGGGAGGTCAGAAAATGAACCGCGTTAGACTTCAGCTTGTCACGCTCCTGATGCTCTCCACTTCGCTTGTGCTTGGAGTGGGTACAGCGTTCGCGCAGTCGTCCGGTGGCTCGTCGGGAGGCTCTTCTGGAGGATCAGCGGGCGGCGCTTCGAGCGCCGGGGCCAGCCGCGGCAGCAGCGGCTCCGGATCGATCGGCGCCCCGGCGGGCACTGGGATAGGCGTCAACCGCGGCACGACGGCCGCGAACCCGATGCTGAGATCCGGATCGCCGAGCGCGAACAATCCGCGCAGTCTCAGCAACCAACCTGCCACCACCGCGGCGCCTGGCAGCACTGCACCGGGTACCTTTTCAGCTGGCGGTACGCCGGCACCTGCCGGTACCGCGACGCCCTCGGGGACCGCCTATCCATCTGGCGGCGCGCTGGAGGCGGCGCGGCAACGGGCGCTGCAATCGCCGGGGGGCGCTGCCATTCCTCCCTCGGCTGCGGGCGTAGGCGCAGATCGTTCAGGAACCTCCGACGTCGGCAGCGATAACGCCGCGACTGCCCCGGCAACGCCGGGCCTCCCGAACCAGGCATCGCCGGACCGCGATAACACCAGCGGCGACCCCAGTCGCCTCGCCGGCGGCGGTCGCGCTAATCGCGAAGGCGCACGCGGTGCCAACTTGAACGATTGCGAAGCGGCATGGGACAAGGAAACCCACATGTCGAAGGACCGGTGGCGCGAAACGTGCCGCCGCACCCTCACCGATCCGCACCTATGACAACGCCTTGTTTCGCCAACAAAGAAACTGACGCCTACGCAAAGGATTAGATCTCCGGGGCAAACCTTCGGAGGTCGACATGAAGCGCATTGCTTCCAGTTCCTGTGTCGTGCCGCTGCTCAGTCTCGGGTTGTGTGCGGCGATCGCCGCCGGGCCGGCTCAGGCACACGGCGGCGGCGGGTCGCACGGTGGCGGCATGACCGGTATGAGCAGAGGTTCTATCGGCTCAATGGGCCGCAGCGCGCTGGCGGCTCCGATGCTGGGTCCGCGGTTGGGCGCAGGCTCAGCCGCCACAATGCCGGGTTCAACGCTCGCGACTGCGGTAGCGCCGATAACCGGTGTGGGGGGACTGCCGACCGGCGCCTCAATTGCGCAAATGCCGCCCCCCCCGCCGGGCGAGGGCCTGCCAACCACTAGTAATGGTCTTGCTATCAATCAGGCCACCGGACTTCCTGTCGGCACCCCCGATTTCAATCTTGGCAGCAGCAGTTTGGGTAGCAGCAGCACATCCGGAAGCACGGATCCGCGCGATCTCAGCAATCAACCCGCGACCACCGTGACGGGCGGCACTGCGCCTGAAACGGTCGCGCCCGGGGAATCATCGCCGCTGCCCGCAGGCACGGGCACGCCTTCCGGGACGGCGTTCCCTTCGGGTGAAGCTCTCGAGGCAGCGCGCGAAAACGCGCTGCAAGGGCCGCCCGGTTCCGCCATTCCGCCAGCGGTGACGGGTATCAACGAGAACAGTACGGACACGTCCCAGACGACGGGCGACGCCGCCACGCAGCAGTCGACCCCAGGTCTTCCCGCTGCTCCGCTCCAGAACCCCTCGCTGCTGGATCCGAGTCAGCTTGCGGCGGGTGGTACGCCGAACATCAATGGCGCCAAGGGCAGCGACTTCAGAGGCTGCTTGGCGGCATGGGACAAGGCCACGCACATGTCGAAGTCGGAGTGGCGTCACTCGTGCCGCGAGACCATGACGCCCGAGCATCTCTGACCCTGGGCGCTGCGCCCGATCTCAATAAGGCGAAAGGTGATGGTCGGAGCGGGGAGATTCGAACTCCCGACCCCTTGCTCCCGAAGCAAGTGCGCTACCAGGCTGCGCTACGCTCCGCCCGACCGTCAGTCCTTTGAGGGACAACGCCGCAGCGTCCAGTAAAGGAAGCATGCGGCGAGGGCGGCTTTATAGCGGCCATGCGTCGGCCCCGCAAGCGAAGGGTTTTGCGCCGCCTTTCGGCCGCTGACGCCGCGTCCACCAGGCGCAATCGCCACGGGATTGCCCGCTCACACCACCTCGACTATACGGGGCGCTCCCCGTCGCCCTTGCCCAGTACGGCTCGGCATGCCGGGGCGAGTTGGGGCGTCGCCAAGTGGTAAGGCAACGGATTTTGATTCCGTCATACCCAGGTTCGAATCCTGGCGCCCCAGCCAATATCTGCCGGCGTTTGCGGCGGCCGATTGCGACATTGCCGGTGCCATCACCACTCGCCACTCCCCCTCACCGGATGCCAGAGCGGCAGTGTTGCGCCCAGTACACAAGCGGGCGTCGAAAGGGGCTGCCGATAACAATCCGCCCAAGGATCACTCGACAACGAGAGAACGCGAGTCGAAAGTCGAAGGATAAAGGCGGGTCCGTCAATATTTTGGCGGGAGGCATTTCATGAGTTGTTTTTATCGCGGGATCGATCCCGCGACTTCAGATTTTTTGACGGGAATTATGGAAGGCGCTTGGAGCGAAGCCGAAAGTTTGGCTGCTTTGAGGCTCGACCCCGTGGGCACGCACGCCGCCATGGTACGCGGTATCGCCGAGGCCGTAGATCAAGGCGACCGTGATCCGGTCCGATTGAGGAACCTTGCCCTGGAGATTGCCCGAAGCCACCAAATGCCACGAACTCCCGCGAAGGCTAAGCTGACTTCGTTAGGCACTGTGCTGCACTTTTTCATGAGACGAATGGCGATATGAGCCGGCTGCCTCAATGACAAAGCATCGCCGAGCCCGAACGATGCAACGGGCAAGTCTCGTGCCCATCAACGACGACTTCAGTCCTGACGATTTCTGCGAACGACTTTGATTGGTGAGGGTGCGGGTGCTCTAGCCACTGCGCCATCGCCGATACTCGCCCCTGAGGGTTAATCAGCGGGTAAGCTGTCGACGTCGCATTCCCCGGTCGGGTGTGCGGCTCAACTCCGGCATGCGGAACGCGCCGGACCGCATTCAACCGGCCCCGCCGTTACGGCCCTCGGCGAAAGGCCAGCTCTCGGCGCGGGCCTTTTTCCGTTATACCTGGGCAAAGTGGGCGCATCTGGACCCAACAGTCCATTTGTGTAGGATGCGCGCCGAACGGACTGGGCGCTAATTAGGAACAGAGAGACACCCATGACGGAGCCTATGCCGAGCGCAGGGGTTGCGAAGGGCAACCTGTTGGCTGGCAAACGCGGCCTTATCATGGGCTTAGCCAACAACCGTTCGATTGCCTGGGGCATCGCCCGGGCAGCCGCAGCCCAAGGCGCCGAGCTTGCCTTCACCTACCAGGGCGATGCGCTGAAGAAGCGCGTCGGGCCGTTGGCGGCAGAACTTGGGTCCAAAATCGTACTTCCCTGCGACGTTGTGGACGCCGGCTCGATGGATGCCGTGTTCGCCGAGTTGGAACGCGTCTGGGGCCGCCTCGACTTCCTCGTCCACTGCATCGCATTTTCGGATAAATCCGAGCTCGACGGCCGCTACGTCGACACGAGCGAGAAGAACTTCACGCAGACGATGCTCGTCTCCTGCTACTCGTTCACCGCTCTCGCGGCGCGCGCCGAGAAGCTGATGCCGGCCGGCGGCTCTATGCTGACGCTCACTTACTACGGCGCCGAAAAGGTGATGCCGCATTACAATGTGATGGGCGTCGCCAAAGCGGCACTGGAAGCCAGCGTGCGCTACCTCGCCGCCGACCTCGGCAAGAAGAGCATCCGCGTCAACGCGATTTCCGCCGGGCCGATCAAGACGCTCGCTGCCTCGGGCATCGCCGACTTTCGCTACATCCTGCGTTGGAACGAATACAATTCTCCGCTGCGCCGTACGGTGACCATCGAGGAGGTCGGCGGCGCCGGTCTTTACCTGCTGTCGGACCTCTCGCGCGGCGTCACGGGCGAAGTGCACCACGTCGATTCCGGCTACCACGTTCAGGGCATGAAGAACGAGGAAGCCCCGGACATCACGGTCGCCAAAGCCGAGGACGCCTGAGCGACGGAGCGTATCGAAGCGATGCGCGACGGCGTCACCATCTATTTCATCCGCCACGGCGAGACCGACTGGAACGCGCAATCGCGTTACCAGGGGCAGGCCGATGTCCCCATGAACGAGAACGGGCGCGCGCAGGCACGCCGCAACGGCGAGGCCTTGCAGACCCTGCTGCCGGGCATCGCCCAATGCCGCTTCGTTGCTAGCCCCCTCTTGCGCGCTCAAGAGACGATGGAGATCGTGCGCGCCACGATGGGGCTGGAGCCGCGCGCCTACGGCCTCGATGATCGCCTGCGGGAAATTCACTACGGGCACTGGCAGGGCATCTTCGCCCACGATCTGCCGGATGTTGACGCGCCTGGCATGGAAGCGCGGGCGCGCGATACGTTTCGCTGGCGCCCCGTGGGCGGCGAAAGCTACGAGGACTTGATGGCGCGCTCTGTCGATTGGCTAGCCGACGTGGAGCGGGACACGGTGGTTGCTGCACACGGCGGCATCAGCCGCGTCCTGCGCGGATACCTTTATGGGATCGACACCACGGTTGTGCCGGAGCTTCCCGTGCCGCAGGACCGCATTCTGATCCTGCGTCGCGACGGCATGGACTGGTTGTAGGGCACATCTAAAAAGAAGAGCCGGGGCAGCGGCTGCCCCGGCTCTTCCCAGTCAAGTCTAATGTCCGCTCGGTGACGGTTGCTCAGGCCGGCAAGGAGCGGCACAGATTGTCGGGCACGACCGAAGCCGGCCCGTGACGCGTACGTTGCTTGCGACACGCGACCGGCGGATCTAACGCCCTCGAAGCTCAGAAACGTTGCTAGACCGGTGGTCCCAAGGCGAAGCCTGTGGCGACCGGTGGTCCCCGCCTAGTGGCGGTAGTGCAGAAAGATCGCGCCGCGCGTGAAGCGAAGCGTCCTCTATCGTGCTGTCTCCTGGCAGCTTGTCGCGTATCGCGACGCAGTACTGAGCCCAGATAAGCTGCGTCGATTGAGTTCTGTCACGGGCTTTGCCGCCACTAGTGTCCAGATTCCGAAGTTCGCCAGTGCTTGCGTCTGGGGGCTGGGGCGAACTTCGGAATCATAGGGGACACTAGATGCATAGGCCTTCTAGCGCGATTCAGATCGAGAAATTCGCTCGGTCCCTGGCCACCAATGATGGCGAATTTCTCGATCATCGCGCTAGCCCTTGCGAGCGTGCGCTTGCACTCCTAAGACTGGCACAACTGCCACGGCGCCAGGTTGCACGCGCATCCGCACCGCCATCCCCTCATCGACGGCAACAGGCGATGTCGCACAACACTTTTGGTCATCTGTTCCGTGTCACGACCTGGGGCGAGAGCCACGGGCCGGCGCTCGGCTGCGTGGTCGACGGTTGCCCGCCCGGACTGCCATTGGAAGCGGCCGACATCCAGGCCTATCTCGACAAGCGGCGACCAGGCCAATCGCGCTTCACGACGCAGCGCCAGGAGCCCGACGAGGTCGAGATATTGTCGGGGGTGTTCTCCGACGCCAACGGCCGGCAGGTCACGACCGGCACGCCGATCTCGCTGATGATCCGCAACGTCGATCAGCGCTCGAAGGACTACGGCGACATCGTCGACAAGTTTCGCCCTGGGCATGCCGACTACACCTACTGGAAAAAGTACGGCATTCGCGACTACCGCGGCGGCGGGCGCTCATCGGCGCGCGAGACCGCGGCACGCGTTGCCGCGGGTGCGGTGGCGCGCAAGGTGCTCGAGGGCGTCACCATCCGCGGCGCGCTCGTGCAGATCGGCAACATCCCCGTCGACCGCTCGACATGGGATTGGGATGCCGTCAACGCTAACCCCTTCTTCTGTCCTGACCCGGCGACGGCCGTTGCCTGGGCCGACTACCTCGACCGAGTGCGCAAGTCCGGTTCGTCCATCGGGGCCATCGTCGAGGTTGTCGCCGAGGGCGTCCCGGCAGGCTGGGGCTCGCCGATCTACGCCAAGCTCGATCAGGACATCGCCTCGGCGATGATGAGCATCAACGCCGTGAAGGGCGTCGAGATCGGCGCTGGCATGTCCGCTGCCGAGCTCACAGGCGAACAGAACGCCGACGAGATGCGCATCGGAGGCGACGGACAGCCCTGTTTTCTGTCGAACCACGCTGGCGGCATTCTCGGCGGCATTTCTACTGGCCAACCGATCGTGTGCCGCTTTGCCGTGAAGCCGACCTCGTCGATCCTGACGCCGCGCAAGACCATCGACAGCGAAGGCGGCGAGACGGACATCGTTACCAAGGGCCGGCACGACCCGTGCGTTGGAATCCGCGCGGTGCCCATCGGTGAAGCGATGATGGCCATCGTGCTGGCCGATCAGTTCCTGCGCCATCGCGCGCAGATCGGCTGACGCACTCCGCCGCAGCGGACCAAAACGCGACGCCATGCGTTCTCAATCCAGACCGCGCACGACTTGGCGCGCCTGACATAAGGAGCGACCCCTATGCAGTACCGCAAGCTCGGTCCCTTGGAGGTGTCGGCCCTTGGCCTCGGCTGCATGGGCATGTCCGACTTCTACGTCGGCGGAAGCGAGGCCGAATTTGTCGAGACGATCCACCACGCGCTGGAGCTCGGCGTGACTTTTCTCGACACCGCCGACATGTATGGCCGCGGTGCCAACGAGGAACTGGTGGGCCGCGCCATCAAGGGCAAGCGCGACGGGGTCGTCCTGGCGACAAAGTTCGGCATCGTACGCGGCAGCGACGGGGCAATCACTGGCTTCGATGGCCGGCCCGACTATGTACGCCGGGCGTGCGAAGCCAGTCTCAGGCGGCTCGGCGTCGACACCATCGATCTCTATTATCAGCACCGCGTCGATCCCAACACGCCGATCGAGGACACGGTCGCCGCCATGGCCGAGCTGGTCCGCGAAGGCAAGGTCCGCCACATCGGCCTGTCCGAAGCCTCGGCCGAAACCATCCGCCGGGCACACAAGGTGCACCCGATTACCGCGCTACAGAGCGAATACTCGCTGTGGACGCGCGAGCCGGAGGCCGAGATCCTTCCAGCCGTGCGCGAGCTCGGCATCGGCTTTGTCGCTTACAGCCCGCTCGGCCGCGGCTTTCTCACCGGACAGATCAAATCGTCTGCAGATCTCGAAGAGGGCGACTACCGACGCAATTCGCCGCGTTTCCAAGGCGAGAACTTTCAGAAAAATCTCGATCTCGTGGTCGCCGTCGCCGAGATCGCGGAAGAGAAGCACTGCACACCGGCACAGCTCGCGCTGGCTTGGGTGCTGGCGCAGGGTGATCACATCGTTCCCATCCCAGGCACGAAACGGCCGCGCTACATCGCCGAGAACATGGGCGCGCTGGCGTTGACGCTCACGCCTGCAGATCTGCAGCGCATCGATAGCGTATTTCCCCGCGGCGCCGCCTCCGGCGAGCGCTATCCCGCCGCCACGCTGAAGGCCATCAATGCTGACGCAGCTCCGCCTGGTGGCGCAATCACGCAAAAATAATTGCGGGCTGCTCGTCAAATTGACGCATGCGAGGCTAGCCAAAGTTTGGCCTCTGAGTTATCGTCAACAAACTGAAGCTCAAGAGAAATCTAGTCCCTGACGTTGCGGCCTCACGGAGGTATGCAGCTCGCAATTCTCCGTGTGGAGAGTCGCGCCTGCACGCTCCTGCGAGCCGCGCGAACGACAAAGCCTGCCTGCTGTTCCTGCCCGGTGCAGGGAGTTGGTTTTTCCGCGTTTGGGAGGCGTGGTGCCGTGCTGAGAGTCGAAGAACGCCGTGGTCGGCCGACCCTACTGAGTAAAGCCGCCGCCGACAGAACTACCCCCGACATACGTTACGACATCGCTCCTTCCGTTCCGCTGATCGCGCGCGACAGCTTCGTCGCCGAGACGGCCAGCAAGATGGAGCAACTGCAGGCGACCGTGCGACTGATGTCGCGCGATCTCGGCCAACTGGCGTCAAAGGTGGCCGAGCTGCAGGAGGCGTCCGCGCAGGAGCAGCGCTGGCAGACCTTCCAGCACGGCGAGAAGCGCAGCAAGCAAGCAAAACTCGAAGAGCTGCTGCGCGGCTGCCGCGATCTGAAAGCGCGTCTCGACAAGATCGAGCAGCGATCGGCCGGCGATTACCACGCCTACAACAGCTTCGAGGCGGTGAGCCGCAAGCTTTCGGAGCTGGAGACGTTCAGGGACGAAGCGCGGCGCAGCGAGCGCGCCATGATGATGCGTGCATGGGTGCTATTCGGGGCGGTGAGTGTCGCCGCCATCGTCGTCGTATTGGCCAACGTACTGGTGCACTAAATCAAACGGTAGGCGCTTACCCAAGCGCCTGCCGTCTCAATTGCATAACGTTAAGCTCTCTCAGCTCGCGCGGCGGCGCTGCGCGGCGGGGCGCTTCCTGGGCTTTGTCGGGGCCTTCGACACCTTGCGAGAAGCCGGGCGACGCGCGGTTGCAGCCTTCGTGCGTTTGGCGTTCTTGCGGGCGCCGCTCTTGTTGACGCGCGCCTCTGCAATGGCGGTAAGCTTCTTATCGGCCGCCTTCTCCTCGCGCAGGTTCCGTTCGAGCAACGGGACCACCTCGTCCTTGCCCAGTTCGGTCGCCCACGCAATCAACGTGCCGTAGCGCGCGATCTCGTAGTGCTCGACCGCCTGCGCCGAGGCGATGACAGCGGCGTTGGTCACCGTGCGGCCGTCGACGTCGCCGAGGACCTCGTCGCCTTCCGTCAGGATTCCGTCGATCCCCGGACAGCGCGTGCCCTTGGGATCTTCGCCCAGCAGCTCGAAGGCCTGCTCGAGGCGTGTCACTTGGACCTCCGTCTCGGCCAGATGTGCCTTCAGGCCCTTTTTGAGCTCGGCGTCGCTCGCCGCTTCGATCATCTTCGGCAGATTTTTTACGATCTGGTTCTCGGCATAATAGATGTCCTTGAGGCCGTGCATGAACAGGTCCTCGAGGGTTTTTAGATCTCGTGTGAACAGTCCCACTTTTGCGTCTCCCGGATGTGTACTGATTATGGCGCTGTGCGACGCAAACGCGTGAATTCGCAACGAAGTTCCTGTCGGGAGCAAAACGGGACTCGCGTATCGCATCCGCTGCTGGGCGATACCGTACCGTTCCTCATCAAGGGATGGGTCGTGCCGCCCCTTCACCCGGAGCTCTTGCTTTGCATTGCGCTCCGACCTCGGCGGGGAGCGGTTAAAGAAGTCACGACGCTTTTCACCTCTCCCCGGTTGGGGAGAGGTCGGAAGCGATCGAAGATCGGTTCCGGGTGGGGGCGCGCGTCTAGAGAGTCGGAAAAACCTTAAGGGCCCAGGATGCGTTCGCCCCACAGGTCGTAGTCGTCGGCATTGGTGACGCGCGCCTTGACGATGTCGCCGGCTTTGAGGTCCGTGTCGCCGTTGAGGAACACGCTGCCGTCGATTTCCGGCGCGTCCCACTGGGAACGACCGAGCGCGCCTTCCTCGTCGACCTCGTCGATGATCACGTCGATCTCGCGGCCGACGATCCCGGCGAGGCGCTTCTCGCTGACTTCCTTCGCCGTCTCCATGAACCGGTGCCAGCGCTCTTCCTTCACCTCATCGGGCACGGCGCCGGCGAGATCGTTCGCGGGTGCGCCGGCAACCGGCTCGTAGCGGAAGCAGCCGACGCGGGCCAACTCGGCTTCGCGCATCCAGTCGAGCAGGAACTGGAAGTCTGCTTCGGTCTCGCCCGGGAAGCCGACGATGAAGGTCGAGCGGATGGCAAGGTCGGGGCATACCTCGCGCCAGCGGCGGATGCGCTCCAGCGTCTTCTCCTGCGCCGCCGGGCGGCGCATCGCCTTGAGGACCGTCGGCGACGCATGCTGGAACGGGATGTCGAGGTAGGGCAGGATCTTGCCCTCGGCCATCAGCGGAATGACGTTGTCGACATGCGGATAGGGATAGACGTAATGCAGGCGCACCCAGACGCCGAGTTCGCCCAGCGCCTCGCATAGGGCCTGGAAGCGCGCGGGCAGCGCGCGACCTTTCCACTGGACTCTCGGCGTACTTCAGGTCGAGGCCGTAGGCGCTGGTGTCCTGGCTGATGACCAGCAGCTCCTTGACGCCCGCCTTCACCAGGCGCTCGGCCTCGGTCATCACGTGGTTCGACGGCCGGCTGACCAGGTCGCCGCGCAGATGCGGGATGATGCAGAACGAGCAGCGATTGTTGCAGCCCTCGGAAATCTTCAGGTACGCGTAGTGCCGGGGCGTGAGGCGCAGGCCCTCTGCCGGCACGAGGTCCATGAACGGGTCATGCACCGGCGGCACCGCGGCATGCACCGCTTGCACCACCTGCTCGTATTGATGCGGGCCGGTGACGGCGAGCACGCCGGGATGGCTCTCGCGGATGCGGGCCTCCTCGACGCCGAAGCAGCCGGTGACGATCACCTTGCCGTTCTCGGCCATGGCCTCGCCGATGGCGTCGAGGCTCTCCTGCTTGGCGCTGTCGAGGAAGCCGCAGGTGTTCACCACCACGACGTCGGCGCCGGCATAGTCGGGCGCTACCCTGTAGCCCTCGGCCCGCAGCTTGGTCAGGATGCGCTCGGAATCGACCAGCGCCTTGGGGCAGCCGAGGGACACAAAGCCCACGGTCGGCACATGGCCGCGCTTTTTCTCGGCCGGCGCATCGTTTTTCAGGAGAGAAGCTGTCATGGCGGGGCTCTAGCACGGGCCGTGGCGGCGGGCGAGCCCCAGCAAAGCTCGAAGAACTCGCGGCGGCAAAGCCCGAGGCGATGAAAACGGGGGGCGGGGCGGTCCTGGCCCTCAAATTTACTTTCGTTGGAAGCAGCCATCGCCGCCCCACTCAGGCACAAGCGCCGATCAACCGCCTTCCCCGGATCGCTTCGTCATGGCGGAGCCATGCTTCGCATGGACGCCCGGGGCTCACCGACATTTTCGCGTCGGCGACAGAGGATCATGGGGCTACGCTTAAGGCCCCGGCATTCTTGTACCGGCCCATCCCCTGCAAGTCCGTCAGCGCACGTCTGCACCCCGGTCATTTGGAATGGGCGCCGCGATTGTACGCGGGGAGAGCGAGGCGCGGATAAGTCGGCCTTAGCAGCTTTGCGGATAAGCAATGCAGAAGTTCATCGTTCTGGGGCGGTTTACGCCCCGCTAGGTTCCAGGCCGTTGGCCATTTGGGAACCGAGAACATGTCTGCCGAACAATTGCTGTCCTGGGCGGGCCTCTTCCTTTCCGTCGGCCTCGTCGCCTCGGTCATCTTCGCCCTGGTCTAGTCTGACCTAGTTGCTCTCGTCGGCGACGGCCGCGGGCGGCTCGAGAGCCGCAGCGATGGCATCCTCGACGCGCTCGAGCCAGACGAACTCGAGCTGCCGGCGCGCCTCCTCCGGGATGTCGTCGAAGTCCCGCTTGTTGCGCGCGGGCAGCATCACGCGCTTGATGCCGGCGCGCGCCGCCGCGGCAACCTTCTCCTTGATGCCGCCGACCGGCAGCACCAGGCCGCGCAGGCTGATCTCGCCGGTCATCGCCGTGTCGCTGCGCACGGTGCGGTCCGGTCAGCAGCGACGACAAGCGCGATGAACATGGCGACGCCGGCGCTCGGCCCGTCCTTCGGGGTGGCGCCCGCCGGCACGTGCACGTGGATGTCGCTCTTCTCGAACAGCTTCGCGTCGATGCCGAGCTGCGGCCGCGCGGTTCTTGACGAGGCTCAGCGCCGCCTGCGCGCTCTCCCTCATCACCTCGCCGAGCTGGCCGGTGAGGATCAGCTTGCCGCTGCCCGGCGAGCGCGTCGCCTCGATGAACAGGATGTCGCCGCCGACCGGCGTCCAGGCGAGGCCGGTCGCGACGCCCGGCACGCTGGTGCGCATGGCGACTTCGTTCTCGAACGCGCGGCGCGCCGAGGATCGCGGCGAGGTCCGCCGCCGATGATGCGGATCGGCCCTGCTTCGCCTTCGGCGATGCGCACCGCGGCGTGGCGCAGCACCTTGCCGATCTCGCGCTCGAGGTTGCGCACGCCCGCCTCGCGCGTGTAGAGCCCGATGATCTCGCGCAGCGCCGTCGTCGTCGATCTCGACCTGCTCCGGCTTGCAGGCCGTTGGCCTCGAGCTGCCGCGCGCACCAGGTAGCGCCTGCGCGATCTCGAGCTTCTCCTCGCCGGTGTAGCCGGAGAGCTGGATGATCTCCATGCGGTCGCGCAGCGGCCCCGGGATGGTGTCGAGCACGTTGGCGGTGGCGATGAACACCACGCGGCTGAGGTCGAACGGCACGGCGAGGTAGTTGTCGCGGAACGTCGAGTTCTGCTCGGGGTCGAGCACCTCGAGCATCGCCGCGCGCGGATCGCCCTGGATGCCGCGTGCCGAGCTTGTCGATCTCGTCGAGCATCATCACGCAGTTGCGCGCGCCGGCCTTGCGGATGCGCCTGGATGATGTTGCCCGGCAGCGCGCCGATGTAGGTGCGCCGGTGGCCGCGGATCTCGGCCTCGTCGTGCACGCCGCCGAGGCTGACGCGCACGAACTTGCGGCCCATGGCGCGCGCGATCGACTGGCCGAGCGAGGTCTTGCCGACGCCGGGCGGGCCGACGAAGCACAGGATCGGCGCCTTGCCCTCGGGCGCGAGCTTGCGCACGGCGAGGTACTCGAGGATGCGCCGCTTGATCTTGTCGAGGCCGTAGTGGTCCTCGTCGAGGATGCGGCGCGCCTCCGCGATGTCGATCGGCGTCTCCTCGGGCAGCTTCCACGGCAGCTCGATCAGCCAGTCGAGATAGGTGCGCGATCATGCCGTACTCGGCGCGCGGCCTCGGGCATGCGCTCCAAGCGGCGCAGCTCCTTGCGCGCCTGCTCCTCGACCTCCTTGCGGCATGCCGGCCTTGGCGATCGCCTCGGTCAGCTCGGCGATCTCCTGCGCCTTGCTCTGCTCGCCTTCGCCGAGCTGCCTCTGGATGGCGGCCATCTGCTCGCGCAGCAGCACCTCGCGCTGGCGCTCGTCGAGCGCCGCCTTGGTCTGCCGGCCGATCTCCTGCGACAGCCGCAGCACCTCGAGGCGATGCGCCAGCAGCGCCGAGACCTTGTCCATGCGCGCCGACAGGTCGAACGTCTCGAGGATCTCCTGCTTCTCGGCCGGCTTCAGATCCATGTAGGCGGCGGCGAGGTCGGCGAGCGCGCCGGGCGTCGCGCACGCTCTGCACGGCCGACGATCAGCTCGGGCGGCGCTTGCGGCAGCAGCTCGAGCGCCTCGACCGCCTGACGCTGCAGGTTGAGGAAGCGCGCCTCGATCTCCGGCGTGCGCGTCTCAGGCTCGGCGATCCGCTGCACGCGCGCGACCAGGAACGGCCAGCCGTCGAGGAACTCGAGGACCCGGAAGCGCTCCTCGCCCTGCACGACGAGATGGTGCGTGCCGTCCGGCGCGGTGACGTAGCGCACGACGTTGGCGACCGTGCCGATGCGGTGCAGGTCGATCGGGCTGCGGGTCGCCCTGCTGGCCGTCGCGCTGCATGAGGATGCCGACCTGGCGCTGCTCGCGCACGGCGCTCTGCGCGGCCGCGATCGAACGCGGCCGGCCGACGGTGACCGGCAGCACGACGCCGGGAAACAGCATCATGTCGCGCACCGGGATGATGGCGATGGCGTCGGCCGGCAGGGCGGGCGTGGCAGGAGCTGCCGAACGGCCGCCCTCTTGCGCCTGCGAGGCGTCGAGTTTCATTTCATTCTCAGCCACGGAAGGGCTCCGATTTGGTCAGCAACACGAGTAGGCAGCCGTCGGCAAACTTGCGCCGGATGTCGCTGTAGCGCCCGCCGGGCAACGGCAAGCGGCGCTCGAAGCGTCCCTGTGGCAGCTCCAGGCGATGAATGACCGCCGAAGCCAGCTCCGCGGGCAGCGTCCGGTTGCCGGCGACAATGAGGTCGCCGCCATCGATCACCACCTCGATCTCATCGGGCTTGACGCCGGGCAAGGCGACGACGACGAGCACGTCACGGTCGCTCTCCAAGACGTCGGCCGGCGGCTCCCAGGCTGGCTGTCGCGACAGCGAACGCACGGGCTGGAAGAACTGGCGGTGCATCCGCTCGGCGCGCGCCAGCATCTCGCACGCTTCCGACCACATCCACCGATTGGGAAACTCGTCGTTCATGCCGCGCCGCCCATGCAGTTCGCATAGCGGGCGGCGAACGCGCCCGAGGGGAGGCATTACATAGTAGTGATTTAAGGGATGTCTACCTCACGCCGGCGGCGATGATTCCTGCGGCTTTGCCTCGACCAGCCGGCGGCGCAGCGCTTTGAAGGCATCGCCAATCGTGACGCGGACGTCCTCGTCGGCGCCGGTAATGGCCGGGTCGCGAGTGATGACGATGTCGGGGGCGCCGGGCCGCTCGATCTGGATATACACACGGCAGGCATTCACCGTGTGATACCGGCGGTGGGGCCTCCCGAGAACAATACGCGCCTTCGAAATCTGCGGGGCCAAGTGATCGAGAGCGGCGGCTTCTATGCGGATATAATCTTCAAGGGCGTCGTCGTGCGAAATGCCTTCAAACGCGATCTCAAGTGGGAAACTCATTTTCCTCTTATTGTCGGGTCGGAGTTGGGCGCCGAGACGCGGTCGGTTCGTGGGTCAGCCGCCGTCAGCGAGCGCCTCGAGCTTAGCGATATCCTTCAAACGCAACGCCGAAGATGCATCGCTGTCGATGAGGCCGCGGCGGCGCAAATCGACCAACATTTCCGCTAGCGAACCGATATCTAGGCCGAGCAGATCAGCCACGAATCCGGACGTAAGTGTGTCCGGCATCACGTGAGGATCACGACCTTCGTAGCCGTTGTTGCGGGAAATGGAGACGAGCAGCGCCGCAATTCGCGAGATCGGCCTGTAGGAAGTGGACTTTTCGAGGGCCCTGCGCCGAGCGGTCAGGGCATCCTCAACCTGAACGGGCGGTACAGACTGCTTGCCGCTCGTGCGGGCGTAATTGACGCGGCGGGGATCGATTTCGGCTACGGTGGCGAACGGCATTTGCTTAACTCCGCTGAGAAAAATGCGGGACTGGTATGCCGGTCTAACGAATGGCAAGTTCTGCGGGTTCGCCCTCGGCCTGTGGATTTGTCCAATTTTCTGTAATTGGCGCGGGAAAGCCGCATGGCCCGTACGCCAATTTGCCGCTTCCCCGGGGGGCAAGGGCGAAAAAGCCTTGAAAAAGGGGGGCATTCGTACGATATACGCCCCCATAACGCCGCGCACAGACGCTCCGACGGCCCCTGTCCAAGAGAATCTCAATCTTTTTCCTGGAAACGCCGGGGGGCCGGCGGCGTTCAGCTGTCTGCGTCCGCCGTCAGTCGAATTTGGTGAACCATGGTCGAGGAAGAGTTGAGCAGTCTGAAGGATCACACGGGAGCGTACACCGACTGCCACGACACGTGCGCAGACGGCTGCGCGGACACGTGCGAGGCCGATCGGGAAGCACGCCGTAGCGCGGAGCAGAAGGTCAGGAAGTGCCTGATCTGCCGCGAGTCGTTCCCCAGCGCTTGGGCGGGTGAGCGCGTGTGCCGGAAGTGCAAGTCCACCTCGACGTGGCGCAGCAGCGGTATGGAATAAAGCGCTGCACAATTGGATTCGAAAAAAGGGGCGGCCGCCGGCCGCCCCTTTTTTCGTCTTCGGCCAGCTGGATAGGTCAGGGCCCCGGCGCAGTCTGCTGCGTCGGCGCCGGATCCGGCGTGCTGACAGGCGTGTCACCGGCATAGAAGAGGGTGTAGAGCGCCACACCGGCAATGACCGCCAGGAGCAGGGATCCGCCCAAAACTCGAAAATTCATTCGCCGCGGAGAGCCCTGTCGAGACTCGGTCGGGGTTAGGACTTCTTGTGGCTCGTGCATTGAATTCCTCCCAAAAACGACTAATGCACACACTCGTGCAAAGGTTCCCGACTGCGGAGCTCCGAGGTCTAGGAATGGTCCCCGAGCTTGCTGTACTCAGGGGCTGCCTGCAGGCTCTCCTTGGTCGCGGTGGTACCGATGACGAGCTCGTTGTTGTCGTCCCGACCGAACGACAACTGGTCGTACGGCAGGGCGACATTCTTCTCACCCATGCCGAGCACGCCGCCGACACCGACGATCACCGCGGCGATCTTGCCTTCGCGGTCGATGAGTATGTCGTTGATATCGCCAAGGTTTTCGTTAGCGCTGTGCATCACGTTTCCATCGAGCAATTCCTTGGCGGATACATCGCCGGAAAACGAAATAGCCTTTTGCTTTTCAACGACCTCGATGACGGGCGCATTCTGCACCTTCCCACCCGGCGTTGCTGTGTCCTGCGCGCCGGCCGGAATTGCCATTAGAACAGCTAGCGATGCTGCGGTGAAAAGCTTCATGACAGGGGCGTCCTCTTCGGTTGCCTCGGGGATATCGGGAAAAGAACCTCGGCGTTGCGCGTCTATTGCCGACTGCAGCAACGGTGGAAGAACGACTAGTCACCGGCGCAGTTCCGATGTCTTCCGCACCGCGAAATCGAGCTGATCGGCCAACGCGGATTCACCAACTTGGCAATCAGTCACACCACTCGGACGTAACGTTCGGTAGGCGTTGGCGAAGAAACGGCATGTTCCCCAGGGAACACCGCCCCCAAGCCACACGTTGTAGAGGTAGCCAGAGCGCCTAGGGGGTTGGACCGGCTGAGATTTTGGCTTGATTAAGGCAAGTTTGATCCCCATGTCGTCGGCTCCAACGCGTGAGAGTAACGCCTATGTTCGCCGCATCCTCGCAGACCGCTGAGCACAGCCCGCCGACGGGCATCGGACGTGATTGCGCCCGCGTGCGCCGGCTCGCCCGTGGCGAAACGCTGTTCCACACCGGAGACGCACGCGATCAGCTCTATCGGGTCGAGCGCGGCGCGCTCTGCCATTACCTGCGGTGGGAGGACGGTCACCACGAGGTCATCGAATTCGCCTTCCCGGGAGACATCATCGGCTTCGGACACCTCGCCATGCACACCAGCACGGCGCAGGCAGCGGCGAAGACGATCGTCAGTCGGGTAAGCGAGGAAGAGTTCGAACAGCTGCTCGAGAGCGACGGTCAGCTCGCTGCCCGTTATGCTGCCGCCGGCGACCGCGAGTTCGAATTCATGCGCGTGCGCGCGATCGAAGGCGGTCGTGGCCAGCCCGCCAAGCGTGTCGCCTCGTTCCTCGCCGCGCTGTCGCGCCTCGGCACCCACGAGGGACGCGACCCGAACGTCATTGCGGATGAGTTCTCTTCCGGTGCCATCGCCGAGCATCTCAACATGAGTATCGATGCGCTCGCCGATGTCCTGCGCGAACTCGAGGCGCACGGCATCGTCTCTGCGGCTGATGACGGACTACGCATTGCCGACGTCGACGCGCTGGAGAAGTTCGCCGACGCCGCCTAGGCGTCGGCCCCGCCGCTGCGCGGCGTTTTTGGGCGCAAGCGCATCGTCGTTTCCAGCAGCGCATCCTTTTTGGACCAGGCGTGCTGACCGCCGCAAGCTGGACATCGCACCGGCCGCGCTGGAACCTCCGGCAAGCTAGCGAAGGTGTCCCGATCGGTGTCTATGCCGACGGGAATGAGTTCGCCCGTCGCCGGACAGCGGATCATGATTGCGCCCATGGCGGCTCCCCTCGACGCAGCACGTGGTGCACGCGAACACGCAACCTTATCAACGCGTCACTGCGCTTAACCCCATGCGTAGAATATCTGCGATCCCGGCCAAATGATGTTCAGCAGTGTTCGCGAGTTGCGCGGAACCTTCCCAAAAACCAGCACGTTGAAGCGGGACACTCACCCCCGAGGAGCGTCCCATGAAAATCGAAAACCTATCCGACCTTTTCGTTCACACGCTGAAAGACATCTATTTCGCCGAGAATCAGATTGTGAAGGCATTGCCGAAAATGTCCAAAGCCGCTGATGCCAAGGAGCTGGCGCGCGCGTTCGACTCGCATCTCGAAGAGACGAAGGAACAGATCACTCGCCTAGATCAGGTGTTCAAGCTGCTCGGCAAGAAAGCCGAGGGCGAGAAGTGCCCCGCCATCGAGGGCATTCTCAAGGAGGGCGAGGAGCTGATGAAGGAGATCAAGGATCCCGACACGCGGGATGCCGCGATGATCGCCGCCGCCCAGGCCGTCGAGCACTATGAGATCACCCGCTATGGCACGCTGGTGTCGTGGGGCGAGTTGCTGGACCTTCCGGACGTCGTGAAGCTGCTGTCCGTGACCCTCAAGGAAGAGCACGGCGCCGACGCAAAGCTGACCAAGCTTGCCGAAGGTAAGCTGAACAAGCAGGCGGCATAAGCCGGACGAAGGAAGCGTAAACGGAAAAGCCGGGCCCCAGTCCCGGCTTTTCTGCTTTCTACTTTGCATAGACCGGATACTGCCGCTCCATACATCAAATGACATCGCCAAACGCGTTTTGGAGCAGTAATGGGTGGCGACCAAAAGAATCGACAGTCGCCTATCGGAGCTGCGGTGAGAATTGATCGACCCATGCCGACTCTGGCTTCAGCAGAAGCGGAGCTTACCATTACAGTCGGAGCTGGCAGCGACCGGCACAGACGAGACGTCGCCTCCGGGGTCTGAGGGTCCGTCCAAGCCCTCGCAGGGTCCCGTTGACGGCCTGCACGCGTTGCTCGTCGAGGATCAGACGATCATCGCGCTCGATACCGAAAGCATGCTGCACGATCTCGGAGCGGCCAGCGTCTATTCCTTCACGACGGCGGATGCCGCTGTCGATTGGCTTGCGTCCGCCACAGCCGACATCGGCATCCTCGACATCAGTCTTGGTTCTTCTACATCGTTCCCGGTTGCCGACGCGCTGCATCAGCTTACGGTGCCGTTCGTTTTCACCACTGGCTACGGCGACAGCGGGCTCATCCCCGAGCGGTTTCTAGACGTGCCGATCGTCCGCAAGCCCTACACGATCGAGGCGCTCGCCGACGCGGTCGCAAAGTGTCTGCGCGCACGCCGTCTCGACGGCTAGTGTGATGATCGAGAAATTCGCCATCATCAGTGGCGAGGGATCGAGCGAATTTCTCGATCTGAATCACACTCCCGATCCTAGCCGCGAGCTCTGGCGAACTTCGGAATCGGGACACTAGAGCAAGGGCCGCACTGTATTCGAGCTTGGCTCGTCGCCGGCAAGCTCGGCAAGACGGTCACGGTCAAGGATTTCGAACTCCTGTTCGCGCCAGCGGATCGCTCGATCGCGGATCAGGCGGCCCAGCGTCCGGTTGGTGTGCACAAGCGATAAACCGAGCGTATCGGCGATGTGCTGCTGCGTGACCGGGATACGAATGGTGTGGCGTGAGCGCGTCAGGCCGACTTCAGCCACGCGGTCAGCCAGATGCAGTAACAGATGCGCGCAACGTTCTATGGCGCTGCGGCGCCCGACCGACAGGAGCTGCTGATCGAGCATCTGTTCGGAGCGTGCGGCAAGCCAGGTGACGTCGAACGAAAGACCGGCGTGGCTTTCGAACAAGCGCCAGAGACCTTCCCGGTTGAAGACGCACAGCACCATGTCTGAAAGCGCCTCGACCGAGTGCTGCATCTCTTGCATCACGGAACCCTGCAGCCCGAGGAAGTCGCCGGGCATGCAGTAGTTGAGGATCTGGCGCCGGCCATCGGGAAGCAACTTGTAACGGAAGGCCAATCCCGACAGCACGGTGTAGAGGTGCGCACTGGCGGCGCCCTCGAGAAACAGCGGCGCGCCCGCCTTCACAGTCACTTCGCCCGTCTTGAAGCCGCTGACGAACGCGAGTTCCTCAGGCGTGAACGGCCGGAAAATCTTGAGCTTGCGCAGGGGACACAGTTGGCAGGGCACTTGTCGCCCCGGTAGTTCTTTCTTATCCGCCATCGGCCCCGTCCTCACGCCTTGGCGTAGGACACGCAAAGTTAGGGCCGCACGTCAAGCGGCCCATCAAATGATGTACTGAGCTTGTTAGCGGGACCTATCGTCCGCAGTGGCGTGCGGAACGTCGTCACATCCTGAACTCTCCAAGGTGGCCGTCCGGCGCGCTTCCGTTTCGCGTAACGCTGCGAGACTTCCGGCAATCGCGCCGGGGAGCTCGCTATCGGACGCGCAACTGCAAGCCTCTCTGAGGCGCCGACCTATCAGCCTGGCTAGTTCCTGGTTCTTCCCGGCCTCCACTTTTCAATTTTCCCGCTGTAATCGCCCATTTAGCTCGTTCAACCCGACAATTCGCGAATAGTTCCAAGCGGCGGATTTTCTAAGAACTTCGTAATGCAATTTGGGTAATTGCCGCGGCTGCAATGCACCGCATGTCTACTGCGCGAGGATATGGGTAGCGGGGATATCGAGCGTCCAGGAAACGCCCCCGGGTTCGAACGCGAGATTCGCCTTTCCGTGCAGGGCGCGCGCGGTTAGCTGCTCGGTAACGACCTGCCCGAACCCCTTGTGCGTGGGCGAGCACACCTCTGGCCCCCCTTTTTCGGTCCAGCTCATACACAGGCGGGCGTCCTCGCTTCCGTTACCCGTGCGTGCCCAGCGCACCTTCACCCGGCCTTCGGGCACCGAAAGTGCGCCATACTTGGCGGCATTGGTGGAGAGCTCATGCACGGCAAGACCGATGTTCTGGGCAGCTTCCGGCGTGACGATCAGGCCTTGTCCTTCTATCTCGATCTGGCTCGCGTGCTGATCGAGGTAGTGTCCGAGCTGCGACTTGACGAGTTCGGAGATCGACACGCCATGCCAGTCGCGTTGTACAAGCAGATCGTGCGAAGCGGCGAGCGCTTGCAGGCGTCCTGAGAAGCGGACCTCGAAGTCATCGACGCTGCGGCTGGCGAATTTCGTCTGGCGCGCCATCGCCTGGATGACCGCAAGCAAGTTCTTGGACCGATGAGTTACTTCGCGCATCAAGAGCTGAGTGTGCTCCTCCCAGCGTTTGCGCTCGGTGATGTCGCGTGCTGTGCCGGTCATGCGCACCGGCACGCCGTCAACGAAATGCGCACGTCCTTTCGCCGCTACCCAGCGCTCTCTTCCGTCGCTCACGCCGTTGACACGCTGCTCGACGTCATACTCGACCGGGGCCGAGGCATCCTGGGCGCGTTCGATCGCCGCCAGCGTCGGCTCCCGGTCGAGCGGATTGAGCGCCGAGACGAAGATATCGAATGAGACGGGATCGTCAGGGCCTAGGCCCCACAGCTCGCGCATGCGCTGATCCCAGGTGAGAGTGCCCGCCTTCACATCCCAGTCCCAGGTGCCCGTGTCGGCGGATGCCAGCGCCAGGCGAAGCCGGTCCTCGCTCTCGCGCAACGAGCGCTCCATCTGCCGGCGATTCTCGCTCGCCTTGGCCAGCGCCTCGCCCACATCCCGCACCTCGCGGATGGAAGACTCGATAGGTGCGACAGCCTCGCCGCGGCCGAGCTCGCGTGCGCCTTCGACGAGCGCGCGGATCGGATCTGAGAACTTGCGGCCGAACAAATACGCGAGCAGGCCTGAGAGTAGTGCAAAGCTTATCGCCAGCGTCGCGACGAGGGCCCACGAGTGCACGATGGGCCGATTGGCGATGACTTCGGGCACGGAGGCCGAAACCAACCATCCGGACTGCTGAGAATAGGTCGAGGCGCGCAGCACCGCCTCGCCATCGGCTTCGATGGCACGCCACAGCCCGACGTGCGCTTCGGCACCGCCCCAGTGGGAATTCGGGAGAGGCCTGCCGACATGCCGCTCGTGATCCCTCGAGCGCGCGACGACCGAACCCTTGCGATCCGTGACGGTCGCCACCCACCCCTTATCGAGCTCGGCGCGCTGGAATATCTCGAGGATCCGTTGCGGCGAGATGGAGGCGCTGAGGACGTAGACGGTCTTGGCTCGGCGCTTCACCGGCACGCCGATGCTGAAGGTCGGCGTGTCGCCCCCACTGCGATAGACATCGGACACCTGGGACTTGCCGCTTTCGATGACGTCCTTCCAATCGGAATCGGACTCCGGCGGCAGCTCGGTACCCCATGCAGCGCGCGTGTTGAGCAATTGCTTGCCAGCGCGGCTGGTCAAAAAAAACTGATTGCCACTGACTTCCTGGGCGGCCATGGCCTGGTTGTAGAAGGCCTTCAGATCGCCATCGGTCAAGGACGGCGAGGATGCGAGCGCGTTGAGAGTAGTCCTCGTCGCGGCGAGTTCGCGATCGATGTCCGTCGTCACGGCGCGCACGACGTCGTCGATATCGCCTTCCATGGCGGCGCGCTCGAGCGAGGCCGAGCGCACGATCATCAAACCGCTGAATATCAGAGCGGGAATGAGCAACGCCGAACTGTAGAGCAGGAACTGGGCCTGGATGGACCAGCCGCCCTTACGCATCCCCTCAAACATCGGTCAGATACGTGCTGCTTTTCATCTGAAGGTTGCGCCCATCCCCGAAATGTGCCGACTCGTCCTGCTCGCGTAACTAAACGCAACGCATTCATTGAAAATTTGTTCCCGCACTGCGGATAGGACGCCCCGGACGCGTCGCATCATCGGAACCCTTCAACTGGGCAACCCGTTGGACTGCAAGAAGCAGATCGATGAGGCGGTGACCGCCGGTAAGCGACTATTCAAGCCTACCGGCCGCTCCCCCGAGCCCCCGTGCACAAAATGCTTGGCCGCGAACTCCTCGAGCCAAGGGCTTAACCTGTCTTGGCAAATCCACCATGGAACTTATTCTCGAATTGGGCGTTCTTGAGCCTTACGAGACGGATGATATGGTCCGCGCCCGCATAAGGCCCTGGCCGATCCACGACGGGCATACGTGAGAAGACCAGAAAACGGGTGGCGGGAGGGCCGCTGATGTCCGACGAGAAGAACGCGTCTTTGGGAAAGGCGTATGAAGCTAACGCCGCCCAGGAGGCGAAGCAGGCTGCGCCCCCGCTTCAGGAGGCGGCGGCGACTATGAGTGATTCACCGTCCGAACCGGATGACGGCGGCGACGATGCCCCGCGTGGGCGTAACCAGCATGTGCTGCCTGGAATCCTCGGCAAGCAGCTGAGGGCCGCCTACGGGGAGCTTCTCAACGCGCCGGTACCCGATGCCATAGCTGATCTCATCAAGCGGCTGGAGCACGCGCAGCCGGGCAAGCCAGCTACAAAGGCGCCCCCGACGAGGAGGGTGATAAGTGAGCGGTCGCGCGCAAGACAGCACGCTGCGCGACGATCTCGTCGCGGCAATCCCGAATATGCGCGCGTTCGCCATCTCGCTGTGCGGCAATCGCGACCGCGCCGACGACCTCGTCCAGGAAGCCCTGGTGAAAGCCTGGAACCATCTGGAGTCCTTCGAGAAGGGTACCAACCTCAAGGCGTGGCTGTTCACCATCCTGCGCAATGCCTATTTCTCCGAACTTCGAAAAACCAAGCGCGAGATCGCCGACAGCGAAGGTCAGCTCGCTGCCAAGCTGTCGGTGCCGGCAGAACAACAGGGCCACCTCGATCTGCTCGATCTCAGTCGCGCGCTCTCGAAGTTGCCGCCGGATCAACGCGAGGCGCTCATCCTGGTCGGCGCTGAGGGCTTCTCCTACGAGGACGCTGCCAACATCTCGGGATGCGCCGTTGGCACGGTGAAGAGCCGTGTCAATCGCGCCCGCTCGCGTCTCAACGAACTGATGACGCCCTCCCAGGTGACAAGCCGGGCGCCGCAGAGGCAGACAAATCGGAGGATGCGCCGCGCCCCGCCCACGCACGGCGCGCGCTGTCTAAGCCGCGCCACGATCCACTTCGGCAACAACAAAAAGGCGGGCCGAATGCCCGCCTTTTCGCTTACGGGTGTTGTCGCCTCGGTCAGGCGGACGCGGCCTGCATGTCCGGACGATGCGCCTTATAATCGAAGAACAGCGCCTGGCTGATGACCGCCTGCACCGTCTCGGTGCGGAACGGCTTGTTGACGAGGAACGTCGGCTCGGGACGGTGGCCGGTCAGCAGGCGTTCGGGGTATGCGGTGATGAAGATGACCGGCACGTCGAACGACTGCAGGATTTCGTTTACCGCTTCGAGGCCCGAGCTCCCGTCGGCGAGCTGGATATCGGCCAGCACCAATCCTGGCTTGTGCTTCTTGAAGGCCGATACCGCCTCGCTGTGGGTACGCGCGGTTTCACACACGTCGTGGCCGAGACCGGTGACAAGGTCCGCAAGGTCGAGCGCGATCATCGGCTCGTCCTCGATGATGAGCACGTTGGTCGCAACTTGGTCCGCGATCTCGGAGGCGGCTTGATCGACGAGCGCCTTCACCTCGGCTTCTCCGGTATCGAGCACCTTGGCGGTATCGGACGTGGAGAATTCCTCCACGGCCATGAGCAGGAAGGCCTGGCGCGCTCGTGGCGTAATCGCCTCGAGCTTGCGATCGGCGGCCGCAAGGCGCTCGGAGACGGGAGCGTCGTACTTTTGATGGTTCAACCGAACCGAATTCCATACATCGAGGAAGCTGCGATAGGTGGCGACACGTGGCTCGAGATCGACGGGAAACATCGACGGCTCCGCCGCGATGGCCTCGAGCATGGCGACGACGTAGGCATCACCGCTATCCTGGCTGCCAGACAAGACGCGCGCAAACCGCCTCAGATACGGTAGCTGCGGCGCGATGATTTCTGAAATTGACATGATCTCCCCTTTACTGACCGCCCGCTTATCGGGGTGTTCGCGACGGTGACAAACGCTCAACTCCGTGAAAAGTTCCGAGACCACTAAAAGACAACAGCCGTTCGCCCGTCCATGCCACTGGTACTTAAACCTTATTTAGCTCTATGCAAAACTGCTCTATCCGCGGCGCAGCATCCCGCCGATGAACGACAGGACGACGAGAATGATGGCGACCCAGAAGAGGATGCGGGCGCCTTCCGTGGCGACGCCGGCCACTCCTCCGAAGCCGAGGAAGGCTGCGACCAACGCGACGATCAGAAAGATAACGGCCCAATAGAGTAGGTTGCCCATGATTTCCTCGCATCCTGAAGGCCGGTAGCGGCGTTGTCGTATGAAACCTAACCGTGCCTCGTTGGTTCCAGCGGCAGCGCCCTCAAGGCAGCCCACAATCGATGTAGGACTACAAATACGATTCGATCATCATGACGCACCCAGCCGTTCCCACATCGGAAGCAATGTCACCTCCCTCCACCCCAAACGAAATGAAGAAACGCATCCGGGAATTCGACTGGGCCAAGACGCCGGTCGGGCCCATGGACGACTGGCCAGTGTGCCTCAAGTGCGCCGTCGATATCGTCACGGCGTCTCCGGTGCCCATGGTGTTGCTGTGGGGGCCGACGGGCGTAATGATTTACAATGACGGATATGCCGCCTTCGCCGGCTCGCGGCACCCGAAGCTGCTGGGCATGCCGGTGCTCGATGCCTGGCCCGAGGCCGCAGAATTCAATCGGCGCGTCCTCGATACCGCTCTTGCCGGCGAAGCGATGTCGTTCCGCGACAAGCACTTCAGCTTGAAGCGTCACGGCGTTCCCGAGGACGTCTGGACCAATCTCGACTTCAGTCCAATACGTGACGACGACGGCAAGCCGATCGGCGTGCTCGCCATCGTCGTCGACACGACGCCGTGGGTGCATGCTGAGCGCGCTCAGCGGGAGGGCGAGTCGCGCTTCCGCACACTGGCGGACAACATCGCTGCCTTCGCCTGGATGGCCGACGAGATCGGCAACATTTACTGGTATAATAAGCGTTGGTTCGACTACACGGGGCTGCCGTTCGACGAGCCAAAGCAGTGGGGCTGGCCGCAATTGCAGCACCCCGATCACGTCGACCGCGTGATGGAGAAAATCAGTCGCTGCCTGACGACCGGCGAGGTGTGGGAAGACACGTTTCCACTGAAGGGGCGCGACGGCGTTTACCGCTGGTTCCTTTCGCGCGCCATGCCGATCCGAGACGAGGGCGGCAACGTCATTCGCTGGTTCGGAACCAATACAGACATCACCGAGCACCTCGAGGAAGCCGAGCGCAACACGCAGCTCGCCACCATCGTCGGCACCTCGGCCGATGCCATCATCTCGATGTCGACCGACGGCATCATTCAATCGTGGAATCCGGGCGCCGAAAACATGTTCGGCTACACCGCCGAAGAGGTGATCGGCAAGTCGGAGCGCCTGCTGTTCGCCGATGACGCGGACGATGAGTTCAAGGAGAAATACCGTCAGTTGATGCACGGTGGGCACGTCCTTCGCGACACCATGCGTCGCCGCAAGGACGGCACGATGCTCGACGTCGCCATCAACGTAGCGCCGATGCGCCGCGCAGGCGGCATCTTCGGCTTCTCCGCAATTTTCCGCGACATCACCGAGCGCAAGCGGGTCGAGAAGCACCTGCGCATGGTGATGCGCGAGCTTTCGCATCGCACGAAAAACCTGCTGGCCGTCATCGTTGCAATGGTGCGCCAGACGGCGCGCACGAGCACCGACGTCTCGGTGCTGCAGTCGCAGCTCATTCAAAGGCTGCAGAGCCTTTCAGCGTCCCATGACCTGCTCGTCGCCGAGGATTGGACCGGCGCCTCGCTCGAGGAGCTGGTCCGTGCCGTGCTGCAGCCGTTCATCGGGAATTCGTCGGAAGCGCTCGAGTGCCGTGGCCAGCCCGTGTTCGTCAACGCTACGGCAGCGCAGAATCTCGGCCTCGCCCTGCACGAGCTCGCAACCAACGCGGCGAAGTACGGAGCGCTCTCGACCTCCGCCGGCCGTTTGCTCGTCACATGGGGCTTCGAGCCCGATGACGCCGGCACGCTGCGCCTCGTCCTCCGCTGGGCGGAACGCGGCGGCCCGAAGGTCGAGACCCCGTCGATCAAGGGCTTCGGCCACGTCGTCATCGAGCGCGTCGTGGGACAGGCGCTGAGCGCCAAGGTCGAGTATCAGTTCGCGCCTCAGGGCGTGCAGTGGTCGATCTCCATGCCGCTGGAATTCGTCGTGCGCTGGCGCTCGGCGCTCGCCGATGCCCCGGCCGCCGAAGCCCGTTGACGCTCGGGCGTGTCCTGAACCAGGGGCGCGCCGTCCGTGACCAATACCGTCATTCGGTTGGCCTATCGGCGCTCTGCGCGATGCGTCAAATGCGCGTGAAACGCTTGTGCTGAGCCGGGATAGGATCGACCTGAATGGAGAGGTTCCCCCAGAGGTTCACATGACCCATCCCAAAGCTCCCGGCACGGCGCTGAATATCACCGAGCCGATGATCCGTCAGCTCGTCGACGCGTTCTACGCCAAGGTGCGCGCCGACGCAGTGCTCGGTCCCGTCTTCGAAGCGAAGATCCACGACTGGGACGAGCACCTCGCCAAGCTATCGGATTTCTGGTCTTCGATCGTCTTGATGAGCGGGCGCTACAAAGGCCGCCCGATGCCGGTGCACGCCGCCATTCCGGAGATCTCCGACGAGCACTTTGCGCGCTGGCTGCAGCTGTTCGGCGAAACCGCGACCGCCGTCTGTCCGCCGCAAGCGGCACACCTCTTCAACGATCGCGCCGCGCGCATCGCGGAGTCGCTCAAGTCCGGAATTGCGATCATGCGCCGGGAAGCCGCCGCTGCGACGTGACGTGACGACGAGGGCATCACCGTTAGGGCGCGGCGCGGGCTACTCGGCCGGAGACGGCTGTATGCGCGCCCGGCCGCTGCGCAGCTTCGGCCACATGAAGTTGATGAGCAGGCCGAGCAAGACCAACGCCGTCGCCTCGAGCTTCCATGCCTGCAGTGGCTCGCCGAGCCAGATGGCCGACGCAGTGAAACCGAACACCGGCACTAGCAAAGCCATGGGCGCGATAGAAGCGACCGGGTAGCGTCCGAGCAGCCAGCCCCACGCTGCAAACCCAAACAGAGTGTTGCCCAATCCCTGCCACAGCACCGCGCCCAAGGTTGCCGCGTCGGCGTGTGCGAAGCCATCACGAATGGCGGGCCAGCCTTCGAGTATGAAGGAGCCGGCGAGCAGCGGTGGAATGGCGAACATGCTCGCCCACACCACATAACCCAGCATGTCGACGTCGGGTGTGCTGCGGATCACCATATTGCCGAACGCCCAGGAAAGCGCCGCCAGCAGCACCAATGCAAGACCAAGCGGCGTGGTGCTCGCGTCCGTATGCGCCATGATCAGCAACAGACCGGCAGCCGTGATCGTCAGCGCTGCGTACTGGAAGGGACGCACGCGCTCGCCGTTCTGATAGGCGGCGAGTGCCACGGTGAAGAAGACCTGTGTTTGCACCACCAGCGACGCAAGGGCGGGCGTGATCTGCCCGTTCATGGCAATGAACAGAATGCCGAACTGCCCCACACCGATAAACAGGCCATAGGCCGCGAGATTGCGCCATGGAACGCCCGGGCGCCGAATGAAAAGCACAGCCGGAACCAGCGCGGCGGTGAAGCGCAGTGCCGCGAACATCAGCGGGGGTAGCTGCTGCAGACCGATATGGATGACGACGAAGTTGGTGCCCCACACAGCCATGACCGCGACGGCGAGCAGCGCATGCCGCAGTGAAACGTTGTCAGTGCGCGGGACCATCGCGCGACGCCCCTAGGAGGCGCGCTGATGAGCGGCGTTGGCGATCGCCCGTTGCGGTCCGAAGCCATGCATGCCGAGGTACCACTGCATGGCGACGATCGTTCCCTTGACGGGCGGCAGGAGCGCCAAGCTGAGCGCGACCGTGAGCGGGAACCACAGCGCGATGTGCACCCAGAGGTCGGGCGCGTAGTTCGTCTCGACCCACAGTACCAGCCCGATGACGATATGCCCGACGATCGACATGACGATGTAGGCGGGCATGTCGTCGGCGCGTTGGTGGGAGAGATCCTCACCGCAGGCGTCGCAGTTGTCCTTCACCTTTAGGAACTTGCGGAACAACGGGCCCTCCCCGCACTTCGGGCACCGGCAGGACGCTCCGCGGAGAAGCGCCGTCGACATGGTCGGTTGGAAATCGCTCATCCAAATCACCGTTGGAAATGTGTGATCGTCGCAGGAAACCTATGGGCTATTGTATGGATCGACAAGGCGCTATATGACACGCTTGTATGGATTGGATGCCTACAATTGCCGATCGCGGCGGACCGCTGTACCTGCGCATCGTCAGCGCCCTGTCCGACGACATCGCTGCCGGGCGTCTGCATCAGGGGCAGTTGTTGCCGACGCACCGGACGCTGGCGGCAGCGCTAGGCGTCGACCTAACGACGGTGACACGCGCCTACACTGAAGCGCGGCGCTTGGGGCTGACCGAGGCCAGAGTGGGCCGCGGGACGTTCGTGAAGGCCGGACCTTCACAGCAGGCCCGCCAGGCCATGTCGCCCGGCATCGACCTATCGATGAACCTGCCGCCGCAACCGGCGGAGGCGGACCTCACCGGTAGATTGGCGAAAGCGTTCGGCGAGGTACGCGCTGAATCAAGCCTCGAATCCTATCTCAACTATCAGCAGCCCGGCGGCACGCGCAGCGAGCGCAACACGGCCGCCGAGTGGCTGCAGTTTCTCGTCCCCGGCGTCACAGGCGATCGCCTCATCATCGCGCCCGGCACGCAGTCGGCGTTGTTTTGCCTGATGCTCAATCTCACCGTTCCCGGCGACAGCATCCTGACCGAGGCGCTCACCTATCCGGGACTGAAAGCCACGGCGGCAGCACTGGGCGTCAAACTTATCGGCGTCGAAATGGATGGCGAGGGCATCGTGCCGGCGGCCTTGGAGCGTGCATGCCACCGCCACGCCGACGTGAAGGTCGTCTACCTCATGCCGACGATGCACAATCCAACGACGACAACCATGCCGACGCCGCGGCGCGCACAGATTGCGCAGATCATCCGCGCTCGCAGTCTCACACTGATCGAGGACGACCCCTACGCGTTTCTCACTTCCGGCATTGAACCGCTGGCGACGCTCGTCCCCGAGCGCGCCTTCCTGACAGCGAGCCTGTCGAAGGCAATCACACCTGGCTTGCGCACCTCGCTCATTGTTGTTCCCGACCAGGGCGACGCCGTGCGGCTCAACAATAGCCTGCGCGCTACGGTGCAAATGTCGGTTCCGCTCGCCGGCGCCATCATGACACGATGGATGCGCGACGGCACCGCCGGCGCCATCATCAAGGCCGTCAGCGCCGAGGCCGCCGCCCGGCAGAAGCTCGCGCGCGATGCCCTCGTGGGGCACACCTATGCCGCCGATCCCCATGGCCATCACGTGTGGCTATCGCTGCCCGACGCATGGTCGAGCGTGCGCTTTGCCGCGCAGCTGCAAAAGCGCGGCCTCGGCGTTGTCACGGGCGATGCATTCGCCACCACGCACGCGCCGCCGAACTGCATACGCATTGCACTCGGCGCCGCGCGCAACCGACCAATGCTGCTCAAAGCGCTGGACATCCTGCGCGAGACGCTCGGCTCCAAGAGTTCCGACGATCAGGTCGTCTGAACCGCGTGAGCCATTGCAGGATTCTGCATAAGCTAAGTGGAATATCGTTATTCAAACGAGTGCTTTGAATCACTACGCTCCGTGGAGGCCATTCACGGGGACAGCATGGGCAATGAACTTCGGCCGGCGCGCGGGCCGGATGCGAGCCGCGCATGAATTTCCAGCAACTACGCATCATCCGCGAAACGGCCCGCTGCAACTTCAATCTGACCGAGGTTGCCAACGCGCTGCTGACCTCGCAGTCCGGCGTCAGCAAGCACGTCAAGGATTTCGAAGACGAGCTTGGGGTGGAATTGTTCGTGCGCCGCGGCAAGCGGCTGCTTGGCCTCACGGAAGCCGGCAAGGAAGCGATCGAGATCGTCGAGCGCATGCTGATCGATGCGCAGAACCTGGCCCAGATCGGTGGGCGTCTCTCATCGGCCGACGAAGGTACGCTGAGGATCGTCACCACGCACACCCAGGCGCGCTACACGCTGCCGCCCATCATTGCCCGCTTCAAAAAGACGTTCCCGCACGTGCGCCTGGCGCTTAATCAGGCGAGCCCACGCGACATCGCGTCGATCCTGCTCGAGGGTGACACCGACATCGGCCTTGCCACCGATACCATGGAGAATACCGCAGGGCTCGTGACCTTCCCCTATTATACATGGGAGCACGCGGTCATCGTTCCCGCCGGACATCCGCTCGTCGATGCCAAGACGCTGACCCTGGAAGACGTCAGCCGAGTATCCCATCATAACCTACGATGAGGGCCTCACTGGCCGTACGCGCATCGACGATGCCTTCGCGCACGCTGGCATCGTGCCCGATATCGCCATTTCCGCGCTCGATGCGGACGTCATCAAATCCTACGTCGAGCTCGGCATGGGCGTCGGCATTATCGCGGCGATGGCCTTCGAAGCCGACCGTGACACGAAGCTGCGCAAGCTGGAGTCGCGCACCTATTCAAAGCCAATACCTCCAGCCTCGGCATACGTCGCGGCCGCTATCTGCGTGGATACGTCTATCGCTTCATCGAGCTGTGCTCGCCGACACTCACGGAAGCGGTCGTGCGCAAGGCACTGTAATCGGCGCGAGCAAATCGATTTGTGAGCCTGAGGCAAAGAGCGCCTTCGCCGCTCGACTACGTTATTGCGATCCCGCACCTGTCCCGACATCTCCCGTATCCGCGCGGCGCGACGTCGCGCGAGTTGCAAGGAGAGTGCAAATGTCGAGCAAGCGTCTTTTGACAGGCTGCGTCGCGGCCGTGGCTCTGGGGCTTTCTGCCGCCGGCGCCCTGGCGGCACATGGTGGCGGTGGGGGCGGGGGTGGTGGCCACGGTGGCGGCGGCGGATTTGGCGGCGGTGGCGGATTTCACGGAGGCGGCGGCTTCCATGGTGGCGGCGGCGCGTTTCGCGGTGGTGGATATCGCGGCGGAGCTGGCCATTTTTACCGCAGCGGATACGCCGGTCGCGGCAACTTCCATCACCGCCGCGGGCTAGGCTTCTACGACAGCTATGACGGTTATGGCGACGACGGCTGCTATTGGAGCCCCCGCTATCGCCGCGAGGTCTGCTCCTACTATTGATCGCAGCATCTGCTGCAGAATATGCGGAGGCTCCAGCGGCCTCCGCATTTTTTTGCGCCCGCGCGCCGAGCTAGTTTGCGGCTTCCTTCATCGTGGGAGCTTGCGCTTCGACGCGGGCACCGTCGGCAAGGTTAACGGCTGGCGTGCGGATGACCATGTCGCCGTCTTCCACGCCCTCGTTCACCTGCACCGTCGTGCCGAGGTCGTGCACGATATTGATCTTGCGGAATTGGACGACGCCGTCCTTGAGCACGGCAACATGCAGTCCATCGTTGTCGAACACGACCGCATCCGCCGGCAGTAACGAACAGCTTCTGCTTCCGCGGGATCTTGAGCTCCACCGTGCAGTAGGACCCCGGCCGCAACAGCCCATCGGGATTGGGTACGTCGACTTCGGTGAGCAGCGTGCGCGTGGTTCGGTCTGCAACGCGTCGGCCTGACGCGTCACTTTCGCAGGAAATTCGCGGCCGGGCAGCTCCGGGATGCGAACCACCGCCGCGACGCCCGGAGCGACGCCGACCGCCGCCGACTGGGGCACGTAGAGTGAACACGCGAATGACGTTCGTCTGCATGACGGTGAACATGAACGTGCCGCTGGTGGCATCGGCCTGCACCAGAGATCCGACGTCTATGTTTCGCTGCGTGACGACGCCGTTGAACGGCGCGACGACGGTCTGATAGGCCTTCTGCTGCTCGAGCACGCGGAGCTGAGCCTCCTGCGCCGCGATAGCTTGCTGCGCCGATGCCGACCGCCGCGTCGAGCGCCTTCAAGTTCTGCTCGTCGATCGAACCTTGCTGCCGCGTCGTCCAACCCTCCGCGACCAGCGGACGGTCGCGGTTCCAGGTTATCGTGGCGAGATCCATGTTGGCCTTTTGCTGGCGCAGGCCAGCCTCGGTCGAGGTCGAGCGTGGCCTTTGCCTGCTCGATCTGATGGTCGAGCTCGGGCGCGGTGATCCGAGCCATCAACTCGTCGGTCTTCACCTTGTCGCCGATGTCGACGGTGCGTTTGTCGATGTAGCCGCTGGCGCGGGCAAAGATGTCGGCGGTCGTCAGCGCCTGCGTCGTCCCCGGCAGCGTGACACTGATCGTCGGACCGGCATCCTTCACCTTCGTGACTTGCACTGTCGGAACGAAATCGCGGTTCCGCTCTGCCGTCTGCAAGGCGCTCTGCCGCTGTTGATAGGCCCCCCGCGCGCCGATGAAGAGCACCGCCGGCCAGCAGCACCAGCACGCCAAGTCCGAGCAAGGCGGCGCCCCAGCCCACCTTCCGGCGGGCCGCCTCGGGAGTAGCGGCGCTGGTTTCGGCTGCGGCTTGCTGTGTCCTATCCGACATCACACTTCTCCGCCAAACACGCCGTGGGCTTTTGCCGTCTTCGCCCTTGCGCAGCATCGCAAACAGATAGGGAACGATGAGCAGCGTCGTCGGCGTGGCGAACAGCAATCCGCCGATCACCGCTCGCGCCAGCGCCGCGTTCTGTTCTTCGCCCGGCCCGCCGATGGCCATGGGGATCATGCCGACGATCATTGCCGCGGCGGTCATAAGCACCGGCCGGATACGCGTATGGCCGGCTTCTATCGCGGCGTCGCGCGCGATTCGCCGGCGAACTGCTGCTCGCGCGCAAACGTGACGAGCAGGATCGAGTTCGCCGACGCGACGCCGACGGCCATGATGGCCCCCATCAGCGAGGGGACGTTTAGCGTCGTGCCGGTAACGAACAGCATTGTCAGGATGCCGCAGAACGTCGCCGGCAACGCCAGGATGACGACGAACGGATCGCCGAAGTTCTGGTAGTTCACCACCATCAGCAGATAGACGATCACGGCGGCGAACAGGATTCCGAGGCCGAGATCGGTGAACGAGCTGTTCATGCTCTCGATCTGCCCGACTACCTGGATGAAGTTACCCGGGCTTGAGCTGCTTCTGCAGGTCGGCGACGACGTTGTTGAGATCGTTCGCGACGCCGCCAAGGTCGCGATCCTGCACGCTCGCATAGACGTCGTAGACCGGCTGGATGTTCGATCTGGTTGGTGTTGGTCGGCAGACTGTCGCGCTTCAGCGTCGCCACGTTGCTGAGCAGCCCCGGCACCGGATCGCCCGTGGTCGAGATGCCGGTCGAGACCGGCGTGTTGCTGAGATCGTTGAGCGAGCCGATCTCGTGCTCGGGCGTCTGCACGGCGATGTAGTACGGGCCGGCCGGAAGCGGGGTCGGTCCAGAAGTTTGGCGACACCTGCTCCGAGGAGCTGAGGCTGACGTTGATGTTGCCGACGATCGAATTGGCGTTGAGCCCGAGCTGCGCTGCCCGCGATGCGATCGATGTCTGGCGAGGAACGCGGGCGCGTTCGTCTCCTGCTGCAGATGCGCATCGGCGATGCCGGGGATGGCGGCGATGCGCCGCGCAGCTCCTTGGCGACGCGCAGGTTGTTGGCGTTGTCGTAGCCGATGGTGCGCACGTCGATCTGCGCGGGCAGGCCGAAGTTGAGGATCTGCGTCACGATGTCGGCGGCCTGGAAATAGAACGTCACGTCGGGGAACGCGGCCGGCAGCACCTCGCGCAGCTTGCGCACGTAGTCGGCGGTCGGCGCATGCCCCTCCTTCAGCGCCACCATGATGACCCCGTCGTTGACGCCGATGGTCGAGCCGTCGGTGAAGGCGAGGTTGTAGGCGCGCGCCGGCAGGCCGATGTTGTCGACGATGAGCTCGCGGTCATGGTCGGGAATGACTTCGCGGATCTTGTCCTCGACCGCCTGGAAGATGCGTTCGGTCGTCTCGATGCGCGTGCCGGCCGGCGCGCGCACATGCAGCTGGATGCGCCCGCCGTCGATGTTCGGGATAGAAGTCGCGCCCGACGAGGAAGAACATGGCGGCGCCCGAGGCCCAGCACCAGCACCGCGGCGAACGGCACGATAAGCCGGTGATCGGCGAGCAGGAGCGAGCAGCGCCGCGTAGCTGGTGCGCATGCGCTCGAAGCCGCGCTCGAACGCGGCATGGAAGCGACCGAAGAACCCGCGCGGCGCGCCTTCCTCTGCCCCGTGCTCGCCTTTCAGGAGAAGCCCGATGGTGATCGGCGTGAGCGTGCGCGACAGGCCATAGGAGGCCAGCATGGCGAACACGACCGCCAGGGCCAGCGGCGTGAATAGGTAGCGCGCCGGCCCCTCGAGGAACACCACCGAGGTGAACACGCAGGCGATGGCGAGCGTCGAGACGAGCGTCGGCACGGCGATCTCGGCCGAGCCGTGCAGCGTCGCCTCGGGCAGCGGCATGCCGCCCTCCGTGCGCAGGCGGTGCGTGTTCTCGATGGTCACCGTCGAAGTCGTCGACGAGGATGCCGATGGCCAGCGCGAGGCCGCCGAGCGTCATGGTGTTCAACGTTTCGCCGAGGAAGAACAGGCCGACGATCGACGACAGGATCGCCAGCGGGATGGAGATCATGACCACGAGCGTCGATCGCCAGGAGCCGAGGAACAACAGGATCATCAGTGCGGTGAGCGCGGCCGCGATGGCGCCCTCGCGCAAGACACCGGCGATGGAGTGTTTGACGAACACCGATTGATCGAACAGCTCGTTGATGTCGAGGCCGGGCGGGGCGGCCGTGCGGGCGATTTGCCAGCGCCTTCCGTACGCCGTCGACGACTTCGAGCGTTGAAGCGTTGCCGTTCTTGATGACGCTCAGCAGCACCGCGCGGTGGCCATTCTCGCGCACGATGTTCTGCTGCACGGCCGAGCCATCGCGCACATGGCCGATGTCCTTCAGGAAGACGGTCGCACCGTTCACGACCTTGATGGGGATGTCGTTGAGTTCCTCGATGGTGAGCGGCGTGGCGTTGGAGTGCACCGTGTATTGCATATTGCCGATCTTCGCCTGCCCGACGGCAGGGTGAGGTTCTGGGTATTCACGGCATTGACGATGTCATTCGGCGTGAGCCCCTGCGCCACCAGCTTATCGGGGTCGATGTCGACCATGATCTGCCGGTACTTGCCGCCCGCCGGCGTCGGGAAGGTGACGCCGTGCACCGGAGCAAGTTGCTGGCGCAGGTTATAGATGCCGAAGTCGTAGAGCTGCTGCTCGTTGAGGGTGTCGGACGTGAGGCTGAGTTGCAGGACCGGCACGCTCGAGGCGTTGAACTGCACGATGATCGGCGGCTGTATGCCCGGCGGCAGCAGCGCGCGAATAGCGTTGGTCGCCGAAACGATCTGCGCGATGGCGAGGTCGAGGTTGACGTCCGGCTGGAAGTAGATCTTTTGCACCGACAGACCCAGCAGCGTCTGCGATTCCATGTTCTTGATGCCGTAGACGTTCGAGCTGATGGAATATTGGCTGTAGGTCGATGACGCGCGCTTCCATCTCCGGCGTCGAGAGGCCGGTGTACTGCCAGATCACCGTCACCACCGGGATGTTGATCTCGGGGAAGATGTCGGTCGGCATGGTGCGGATCGCGATGCCGCCGATGAAAACGATGAAGGCCGCGAGCACATAGAACGTGTGCGGGAACCTCAGCGCGAAGCGGACCAATCCCATCTTTCGGCTCCCGGGCCACCGACGAGGGCGCCGGAAGGCCATCACAAAAATGGGATCCGGAGCGAGCCCCGGATCCCTGGCACCAAGCTGTGTGGATCAGCGGTACCCGTGCGGTATCAGCGGCAATCCCAAAGACCGTGAACAGTCTTGCTGTGACAATCGTCACCGTTGCCAGCTTGCGCGGTAACTGCGCCGGCAGCAAGCGCGAGAGCGACTACGGCGATGCTTAAAACTCTCATCGAATGACTCCTACTGAAGGGTTGATCGGTGGATGCGAATTCGTCTCCTCCATCCCCGGAACCAAAGCGCCCGAGGTTCACTGCGGATATGGCTGGAAAAATTCACACGGATAACGTGCGATGAATTCAACACGCAGTTCGCGGGAGCCGAACAGTGCCTACTCCACGAACGAATTGCATTCGCGGCAATGGCCGTTGAATTGCAGCGCGAATTCTTCGTCGAATTTTCGTGACTGCGCTTGGCTCACACAGAATTCTCGTGCCGAAGAGCGCGAACCTCAACATTCTATGCGCGTGCTCATGCAAGCGGCAGGATCGCAGCGGCTTGCGTCAAAGGCCCAGCATATAAACGGTGCCGATGAGCGTCGCCGCGAGGGCTAGCGCGCCGGGAATGAGCAGCACCTCCAGCCACGCCTGCCCTGGCGGCATCGGCCCGGTATAGGTGTCGATCGGCGATTGAAGAAAGGCTGCCATGCGCTTTGGCACCGACGGAAATCGGGTCGAGGCCGTGTGATACATGGCGAAAGGTATCGCCAGAAATACGGTGGCAAGAACGGTCACCATCGTTAAATCGAGGCCCACTCCGCCACCGCCCACTCCGAACGCCAGCCAGGAAAAACCAAACATCCAAGCGAATGCGCCGGCAACCGAAACGTAGAGAGCGGTTGGAAACTCGGAACCCGGCAGCACCCCATAGCCGGAGCGCAATTCGGACAGAACTGGCTCTTCCTGGGATGTGAGAGCGACTGCGTTGGCTTGCATCGGCATGACCGCCTCCAATTCTGGCTCACCATGACATCGTTGAGGCCGCCGGTCGGTTAAAGCCTCATGCCCAGAAGAGGTCCATTCCGAGAAGTTGAACAATGCGCGGCGACCCGCCGCGGCCTGACGTACTTCCTTTTGGAGCTTAGCCACATGACGTTTTAAGCTTTCTCAAGCGGCAACCCTTAAGCGTACGCCGAGGTACCGCGCAATGACCGCATCTGAAATGCATACTGGGCGGCGCAAGTCTGCCTCAGGGAGCCGAGCCTCCGTGCTGTACAGCCCCCAAGCTACAAGTACCGCTGGGCGGTTGCTGCTGCCCATCGCTGCGACGATTCTGACCATCGCCATCTTCGCTGTCGACGCTTTCACGCCGCTGAGCATGGCCGTAGCCGTCCTGTACGTGATCGTCATCATCATGGCCGCTACGTTCAGCGACCGGCGCGAGTTGATGATCGTCGCTTTGGGCTGTGCCGTCCTGACGCTCCTGGCGTTCAGCATCTCTCATGGCACCTCATATGAGAGCGCAGCCTTCGCGCGCTGCCTCGTCAGCATTGCGGCCATAGCGATCACGACGCTGCTCGTCGACAAGAACATGGTCGCCGAGGCGGTACTGCGCGAGCAGGCGAACCTGCTCGACGTGACACACGATGCCGTCTTCGTGCGCGATGGGAGCGACGTGATCCGCTACTGGAACCGGGCCGCCGAGGAGCTCTACGGATGGAGCGCGCAAGAGGCGATCGGTCAGGTTTCGCATCAACTCATGCGCACCGTTTTTCCCCTGCCGCTCACTCAGATCAATGCAACGCTGATGAGCGAAGGGCGATGGGAGGGCGAGATCGTCCATGCCAAACGCGATGGCCAGCAAGTCACCGTCGCAAGCCGCTGGTCGCTCCAGCGCCCGGAAGCCGGCCGGCCGATGGCGGTGCTGGAGACCAACAACGACGTATCCGAACGGCACCGTGCCGAGAACGCCCTTCGCCGCAGCGAGGCTCATCTTGCCGAGGCACAGCGCCTGAGCCGCACCGGTAGCTTCGGCTGGAACCCAATCACCGGGAACATCGACTGGTCGGACGAGACATATCGGATCTTCGAGCTTGATCCAGCGGCGAAGCCCACTGCAGAGCTGATCCTCGCCCGCTCCCATCCCGATGACCGCGCTGCGGTCGGCTATTTGCTTCAGCATGCGGGGGAGGATGGCGTGAACTGGCAGATGGAGCACCGGCTTCTGATGGCCGACGGCACCACCAAGCACGTCAGCGTGAAGGCGCATGCCGACCAGGACGCGACAGGCGGCATCGAATTTGTCGGTGCGGTCATGGACGTCACCGCCACGCGACGCGCCGAGGCCGAACTGCAGCAGGCACAGACCAATCTGGCTCATGTCAATCGGGTCAGCACTCTGGGGGAAATGACGGCATCGATCGCGCATGAGGTGAGCCAGCCCATCGCCGCAATCCTCGCCAACGCCGGGGCGGGCGTGCGCTGGCTGGCCGCCGGCAACCAGGCGGAGGCTAACGGGGCGCTCAGCCGTATTGTCAAGGACGGGCACCGGGCGAGCGACGTGATCTCCCGCATTCGTACGCTGTCGAGGAAGATGCCGCCCCGCAAGCAGCGTCTCAACATCAACGAGGCGATCCTCGAGGTCGTGTCGCTGGCGCGGGCGCAGGCCGAGCGCAGCCGCACGAGTGTGCTCACCGAGCTGGGGAGCGATCTTCCGATCGTGTCCGGCGATCGCGTGCAGCTGCAGCAAGTAGTGCTCAATCTGATCGCCAACGCGATCGAAGCAATGAACAGCAACGACGATGGGCCGCGCGAGCTCGTGATCACATCGGGCAAGGCCGACGCGGACTCCGTTCTGGTAGGAGTTCGCGATACAGGTCCCGGCCTGACGCCCGAGGAGCTTTCCCGCATGTTCGATGCGTTCTATACGACCAAGGACAACGGGCTGGGCATGGGGCTTGCCATCTGCCGCTCGATCATTGACGCGCATGACGGCAAGCTGTGGGCTACCCATAATGAACCCCGCGGCGTGGTTATGCAGTTCTCGCTGCGGGGGATCGCTTAGGAACCGGCATGACGATCATGGGCGACGATACTGCAGTTGTCTTCGTCATCGACGATGATGAATCGATCCGCGAGGCATTGCGGAGCCTGCTGGGCACGGTGGGGCTTTCGGTGTTGGCGTTCGGATCGACGCGCGATTTCCTCGATGCCGATCGCCCGGATGTCCCAAGCTGCCTCGTGCTCGACGTGCGCCTTCCTGGCATCAGCGGCCTCGACTTCCAGCGCGAGCTGGGCAATTCCGGCCATCAACTGCCCGATCATCTTCATCAGTGGCCACGGCGACATCCCGATGACCGTGCGCGCCATCAAGGCCGGCGCGATCGAGTTCCTAACCAAGCCGTTCCGCGATCAGGAGCTGCTCGACGCCGTGCAAGCGGGCGTCGCACTGGATCGCGTGACGGCGGCGGCAGGCGGCGGGAATCGCGGACCTCCAAGAGCGGTTGAAGACCCTGAGCGCGCGCGAGCGTGAAGTGATGGCGCTGGTGGTGACCGGGCGCATGAACAAACAGGTGGCCGCCGACCTCGACCTGAGCGAGATCACCGTGAAGGTCCATCGCGGCAACGTCATGCATAAGATGGGCGCCAAATCGCTGGCCGAGCTCGTGCGCATGGCAGATCAGCTCGGCCTCTCCGCGGCACCTAGCCAGTGAGCGACTATACCTAGGTATAGTCGGCAGACCCTTTCGTCCAAGCCGTCCAGACCATCGTCCAGCTCTACCCTCCTCACGTGCAATGGGCATGGGGCGAGCACCCCATTAGCTTGAGCTACGAAGAGGCCCAAGATGGACGACAGACTGATGATTTCGATCGTTGACGATGACGAGTCGGTGCGGGACGCGACAGCAAGCCTGATGCGCTCCGCCGGCTACAAGCCGAAGGCCTTTCGGGGCGCGCACGACTTTCTCGCCTCGGGACACGTCGGCGAAACCGACTTCCTCATCGCCGACGTTCAGATGCCGGGCATGAGCGGCATCGAACTGCACGGAAGCCTCGTCAGCTCGGGCAAACGCATACCCACCATTCTGATCACGGCCTACCCGGACGAGAAGGCGCGTTCGCAGGCGCTGGAAGCCGGTGTCGTCAACTACCTCACCAAGCCATTCAACGAGTGCGAACTGCTCGCATGCATCGAAGCCGCCCTCGAAAGGGGCGATAAGCGGAGTAATGAGACATGAGTATCGCAACATCGACTGAGAGCAGCACGACGCCCCCGACCCGCCATACGCCCTCGCGCCGGGGATCGCCACGCAAGGGCCAGACAATCCGCGGCACGCAGTTCGCCCAGCTGACTGCCTTCGTCGCCGTCGCCGAGCATTCCAGCTTCACGCGCGCCGCCGAGCATCTTGGACTGTCGACGCCATCGCTCAGTCAGGCCATCCGCGGCCTCGAAGAGAGCTTCGGCGTCCGTCTGCTCAACCGCACCACGCGTAGCGTGGCGCTCACCGAGGCCGGTGAGGAGCTGCTCAACCGCCTCAATCCGGTGCTGGAGGGCGTCGACGACGCCATCGACGCGGTCAATGCTTATCGCGACACTCCGGCCGGCACCATCCGGCTCACCGTCCACCCGCTCGCGGCGGCGACCGTGATCGCGCCGCTGGTGGCACGCTTCTCGGCTGCATACCCCTCGATCGAGCTCGAAGTCTCCGTCGATCTCACCTGCAAGGACATCGTGCACGATCACTTCGATGCCGGCATCCACCTCGGCAGCAGCATCGCCCAGGACATGATCGCTGTGCCGATCGGCGGCCGCTTCCGCGTCGTGACCGTGGCATCGCCCGAATACCTGGCGCGCATGCCGGCACCGTCCCATCCGCACGACCTTCGCCAGCACAACTGCGTGCGTTATCGCTGGGAGAAGGATGTTTCCGACAGCTGGCAGTTCGTGAAGGAAGGCGACCGCGTCGAAGCGGCCGTCGAAGGAACGCTGACGGTCAACGATCATGACTTGGCGCTGCGCGCCGCACTCGATGGCCTCGGCATCGCGCAGCTGCCAGAGGCGTCCGTTGCTGCACTCATCGCCGAAGGCAAGCTCGTTCGCCTTCTGCCCGACTGGTCGCCGAAGTGGGCCGGCTTCTTCCTATTCTATCCGAGCCGCCGCCACGTGCCCGTGAAGGTGCGGGCGCTGGTCGACTTCCTGCGCAAGGAATCAAAGCACAGTGCCTCAGCCGACGACAGTGCTAGCGCCACGATGCATGTCTAGTGGTTGTATTGGCCGAGAACGTCACCATCACTAGAGCTTTCGCGCGGCATCGGCGTGCCGTCGCGGGGCACCTGGCGAACGGTGACTTAGCGGTGGTCTCCACCGCCAACGGGGGCGTCATCTAGCAACGGTTCAGCACCCGCTGCCCAGCAAGAGCGGCATCGCATCGGCGCATCCGAGTGCCGCAGCCGCGCGATATTTTCAAGCTATACTCGCGCCGACTTTCATGCCGCGCCCGCGACATTGCGAAGGAAAATCGATCATGGCCCGCCCGCCCTTTCCACCTTTCACCGAGGCTACCGCGATCGAGAAGGTTCGCCTCGCCGAAGACGGCTGGAACACGCGGGATCCCGCCAAGGTCGCGCTCGCGTACACGCCCGACAGCAAATGGCGCAACCGGGCCGAATTCTTCACCGGCCGCGAAGCCATCCAGGCGTTCCTCACCCGCAAGTGGATCCGCGAGCTCGACTACCGGCTGATCAAGGAGCTGTGGACCTTCGCCGGCAATCGCATCGCCGTGCGCTTCGCTTACGAGTTCCACGACGACAGCAACAACTGGTTTCGCGCCTACGGAAACGAGAACTGGGAGTTCGACGACGACGGTCTGATGCGGCGGCGCATCGCCAGCATCAACGAATGCCCGATCGCCGAGGCCGACCGCAAATATCACTGGCCGCTGGGGCGGCGCCCGGACGACCATCCGGGCCTCAGCGAACTGGGCTTCTAAGAAATAGCGTTCAACTCGCTGTCTCAGCGGATCTCGACGTAGTCCACGTCGACTCAGGTGCGGCCCGACGTTGCGGGCGCTCGCCGCCGGCGCGTCGGCAATGGCTTCGAGCGCGGCGAAGTCACGGATGCGCAGGCCGCCCGCCACATGCGGCTCGATCAGTCCGCGCCGTTCCAGCTCGACGAGCGAGGATGACAGCGTCTCGAGGCTCATGGTCAGGCAATCGGCAACGAGACCGCTGCGCGTCGATTCCACGATGAAGCTCGGATCGCGGCCTTCGTTGCGGCTGATGGCGGAAAGACTGAGCAGGAATGCAGCGACCCGCTGCAGCGGATTGGCTGGCTCGCGCGCCCGCGTCGTCTCGCGCACATGCGCGAACTCGCGCTCCAGCGCCGCCTTCAGCTGCTCCTCGGCCCGCTCATCGCAAGCAACGATCGCCCCGATAGCCGAGAGCGGCAGGCAGGACACGCGCGACGGCGCCACGGCGCGTGCGCGGCAGACGTGTGCCTCCAGGTATCCGAAGCCGACCCAATCGCCGGGATACGCAAACTCGATGAATGGCTGCTGGCCCCTGTCCGCCAGGGCGTAGATGCAGATGGCGCCTTCCTCGACGCGATAGACATGGGTTTTGGCGTCGCCTTCGCGGAAGAGGAACGATCCGCCGGCGACCGTGCAGGTCGTCGGTGAGCGCAGCGGCTCGCTGCCGGCTCGGGCAAACTGATCCATTCCCACCTTATGTCCCTCCGCAATGCCTCGACTAAATGAACTGCCGGATGACATTGCCGGGTTTTGTGCTGGCCCAGAACGCGGATAGGCTTGAAAATGCCGTTAGCCGGATCCTAAGAGAGGTCGCTGACGATGCGGCCGCGCCGTATGGTTAACTCACGCTGACCCGTGCCGATCGCTCGCAGAAGGCCTCATGCCCTCCAAATCGGAAAAGCTTTCCCCACAGGACGCCGAGGCCGAGCTGCGGCTCGCCGAATCGCAGATGTCGACGATCCTTGCGATCGCCGCCGACGCCATTATCTCGCTCAACGAGAACATGCGGATCATGGTCTTCAACGAAGGCGCGGCATCGATCTTCGGCTACAGCAAGGAAGAGATCATCGGCCAGCCGCTCGACGTCCTCATTCCGCAGCGGTACAGGGGCGGCCATCATGCGCATATCGCCAGCTTTGCAGGCGCACCGGTCGCGGCGCGCAGGATGGGCGAGCGGCAGGAGATCTTCGCGCTCCGCAAGGACGGTGCGGAGTTTCCCGCCGAAGCTTCGATTGCCAAGCAGGAGATCGACGGGCGCCGGGTGTTCATGGTCGTCCTGCGGGACGTCACCGAAAGAAAGCAGGCCGAGGTGGCGCTGGCGCGCGCCAACTCCGAGCTCGAGAACCGCGTTGCCGAGCGCACGCGCGAGCTCGAAGCCGAGATCAGCCGCCGCGAGGCTGCCCACGCCGCACTTGTTCAGGCGCAGCGCATGGAGGCGTTCGGTCAGCTGACCGGCGGCGTCGCCCACGACTTCAACAATCTGCTGACCATTGTTACCGGCAATCTGGAGTTGCTTTCGGATACGACGCAGGCTGAGGCCTCGCGCACACTTCTGCGGCGCGCCTCGGACGCCGCCGACATGGGCGCGGCGCTGACCAAGCGGCTGCTGACGTTTGCGCGCCGGAGACGCCTGTCGCCGCAGGTACTCGACATCAACGACCTGGTTCTGGGGCTGATGGAGATTCTCAAGCGCTCGATCGGTGAGCACATCACGTTGACGACCATGCTTGCTGGAAACGTGTGGTCGCCGAAGGTCGACCCCAGCGAGCTCGAGAATGCCATTCTGAATCTTGCTATCAACGCGCGAGATGCCATGCCCAACGGCGGCGAGCTGGTCGTCGAGACACGCAACGTGGCGGGGTCGGATCTGCGGTTCGACGGCGGCGGGCGCGAGTTTGTTCTCCTGTCGGTCAGCGATACCGGCGAGGGAATGTTGCCGGAAGTGCTGGAGCGCGCCTTTGAGCCTTTCTTCTCGACCAAGGAGCCCGGGCGCGGAACGGGCCTCGGCCTCAGCACCGTCTACGGCTTCGCCGAGCAATCGGGCGGACACGTGACGATCGAAAGCGAGATCGGACGCGGGACGACCGTCAGCCTTTATCTTCCTCGCGCACAGGCCGGAGCGGAGGCGGTGGCCGCGCACCAATCGGAGCCGGTGCGGCTGTCGGAAAACAATGAGGTGATCCTCGTCGTCGAGGACAACGCCGAGGTTCGAGAGCTGACGATGCAGCGCGTCGAGGGGCTTGGATACGTCGCGATCGAAGCAGAGAGCGGACCGGCAGCCGTGCGCATTCTCGAAAGCGGCGAGCACGTGGACCTCGTGCTCAGCGACATCGTCATGGCCGGTCGAATGTCGGGCTACGACTTGGCGCACTGGATCGGCGAACATCATCCGCGCATCAGGGTCGTGCTGACGACCGGCTATGCAGCCGAGGAGGCGCGGCAGGATCTCGCCGCCGCCGATGTGACACCAATTCTGCGCAAACCCTACAGGCGCGCGGAGCTGGCCGTGGCGCTGAACGATGCGCTGCGCCGCGAGCCCGCCTAGAGCCGCTTCACGTTGCCGGCAAATACGTAGCCGATGCCACGAACCGTCTTGACCAGCTGCGGTCGCTCGGTGTCCGGCTCGAGCTTCTTGCGCAGGCGCGCGACCAGCGCGTCGATCGACCGGTCCATCGGCGTCCAGTCGTGCCCCTTGAGCAAATCCATGAGCTCGTCACGCGAGAGGACGCGGCCCGGCTTCTGGACGAACAGCGCCAGGAGGTTGAACTCCGCCGTCGTCAGCTCGCGCACCGCGCCCCCGGCGCGAGCGCCTCGCGGCGCGACAGGTCGACGACCCAGCCGTCGAAACCATAGCGCTGGCTCTCGCTGTCTGGCGTCGCAGCAGGGGCGTCGGCGCCGGCCGTATAGCGGCGCAGCACTGCCCGGATGCGGGCGGTCACCTCGCGCATGAGAAACGGCTTGGGAATGTAGTCGTCGGCGCCGAGCTCAAGCCCCACGATGCGATCGATGGCGTCGCCCTTGCCGGTGATCATGATCATCGGCGTGTTCTTCACGGCCCGCAGTTCGCGCGCCACCTTGAGGCCGTCCTCGCCGCCGAGCTTCAGGTCGAGCGTGACGAGATCGATCGGGAGGCTGTCCATCAGCGTCATCGCCTGACGGCCGTCGGCCGCCTCGACGACGATAAAGCCCTCGCCTTCGAGGCCCGTGCGCAGCAGCGTGCGCACCTCCGGCTCGTCATCGACGATGAGAATTCTCTTCTGATCCGCGGACATGCTGGCTCGGTCGATCCTCTGCGCCCCATGTCTGTTACATGCTGTCACACAACCGCACAATCGGGTCATACGCCGCGAACTGGCCGCCGCTAGTTTTGATGGCTATTTCGGCCAACAACCATCGAAGGTGGCGCACGGTGTCGGACACTCACGGCAAGACAGATTTCAGCGCTTGCTGCGGCGCGTGCCAGAACGCCAATCTTGCGCGGCCACGCTACGTCGTCGGTGTGTTCGCAAATCTCGATGGCGCGCATGACGCCGCAGAAACATTGCGCATCAGCGCCGCGGGAAGCGTAAATGTGCTGCAGAGTCGTTGCCATTGATGGCGCACGACCTGCCCGGCGTAACGGCACTATCGCTCATGAGTTGCGGCAGACTCTTTCAACAGATCACCCATCATCTGGCGACGGGCGCCGCGATCGTTGTTGTTCATGCGCAGAGCCCGGAGCAGCAGCTCGGGGCCTCACGGGTATTGCTGGACTCCAAGTGCGACATGTTGCTGACGCACGACGGCTCCCACCACGCGCACGCCGACTGAGGCTTAGGGCCTGCGCGTTGTGTCGCCCGGTCCTGGATCCTCGTCGTCTTGTATGGCCCGCCAGCCGGCGCCCTCCAGGTCGTCGAACTGCCCCGAGTTGAGCGCCCAAAGAAATGCCCCCAGCGCCAACGCGCCCAGCCCCAGCGCACAGGGTATGAGCCAGGCGAGCGACGTCATGACATTTGCCTCCGCGACAGCGTCAGCTTGCTCTTGCGCAAGCGCAGCGCGTTGCCGGTCACCGCGATGGACGACAGCGACATCGCCAGCGCGGCGATCAGCGGCGTGACGTAGCCCAACATGGCAAGCGGCACGGAGACGACATTGTAGCCGATGGCGATGGCGAAGTTCTGGACGGCCATGCGTTGGCTGGCGCGCGCCACGCTCAGCGCCTCGATGATCGGCGCCAGCGGCTCGCCCTGGAACACGGCGTCGGCATGCGGTCTGGCTGACGTCGGCGGCGGTGGATGGCGAGAGCGAGGCGTGCGCGGCAGCCAGCGCCGGCGCATCGTTGAGCCCGTCGCCGACCATCAGGACCTTGCGCCCCTCGGCTTTCAACGCTTCGAGCCGCGCGATCTTGCCGTCCGGCCGGACCTCGCTCGCCCATTCCGCGATCCCCGCGTCCCGCGCTGCGGCGCGAACCGATGCCTCGCGGTCGCCGGACAGAAGATCGACGCGGTAGCCGGCCCGGCGCAGCGTCGCAACGACCGACGCCGCATCGGAGCGCAGCGCATCTTCGAAGCGCAGCGCGATCGGTGCCGCATCGCCGTCGCGGATACCACAGCGACGCCGACGCCGGCCTCGCCCGCGCCCGTCACCCAACGCCGTCGAGCCGAGGCGTCGCTCGCCGCGCGGTCCGGGCGCCAGCAGGCCGCTGCCCGGCTGCTCGATGACGCCCTCAGCGGCGGCGACGGCAATGCCGCGCTCGCGCGCGGTTCGCACCACGGCCCTCGAATAGGGATGCCGGCTGGCGACAGCGAGCGACGCCGCTGCCGCGAGCGTTGCGTCGTCGATCTCGTCCGCATTCGCCAGCGATGGCTCGCCCCGCGTCAGCGTGCCGGTCTTGTCGAACACGATCGTATCGACCTCGGACAGGCGTTCGAGGCCGTCGGCCGCTTTGACGATGACGCCCTTGGCGAACAGCCGGCCGGTCGCCGCGACCTGCACGGCGGGAACCGCCAGCGCCAGCGCGCAGGGGCAGGTGATGATGAGCACGGCGATGGCGTAGGTCAGCGCCTGCTCGAAGCCGCCGCCGACGATCAGCCAGCCCAGGAAGCGTCGCTGCGCCCAGGATATGCACCGCCGGCGCATAGAGGCGCGCGGCGCGATCGGCGAGCCGCACGTAGCGGCCGCGCCCCTGCTCGGCCGCGGCCATCAGCCGGGCGATTTCCGCCAGCAGCGTGTTGTCGTCGGTCGCTGTCGCCTCGACGAGCGATGGCGCGCGTCAGGTTGACGCGTGCCGGCATGCACGATCTCGCCCGGCGCCGTCGGGCGCGGCACGCTCTCGCCGGTGATGAGGCTCGTATCGACGTCGTCTCGCCGTCCAGCACGCGGCCGTCGACGGGGATGCGCTCGCCGGCGGCGACCTGCACGCGCATGCCGGGCAGCAGAGCGCGCGCGGGCAGACGCCGCACGTCTGCCGTCCGCATCGACGACGTCGGCGGCGAGCGCCTTGAGGCCGAGCAGGTTCTCGGCGGCGCCGCGCGCGCGGACGCGCACCTGCTGGTCGAGATAGCGGCCGATCAGCAGAAAGAACATCAGCGTGATCGCGGCGTCGAAATAGACCTGCTCGGTGCCGCGGATGGTCTGGAACAGGCTCATCGCCGTCGCCAAGCCGATGCCGAGCGAGATCGGCACGTCCATGTTGAGGCGGCGCGCCTTCAACGCCGCTACGCCGAGCGGAAGAACGGCTGGCCGGCATAGGCGATGGCCGGCATGGCGATCAGCGCCGACAGCCAGTGGAAGAGATCGGTCGCCGACTGGTCCATGTCGCGTCGACGGCGCCGACCCACACCGACACCGAAAGCAGCATGACGTTGGCGGCGGCGAAGCCGGCGACGCCCAAGCGCCGCAGGAGATCGTCGGCGCGCTCGGCCGTGCTCGTCGTCGGCATCGGCGACCAGTTCCGCGGCCCGATAGCCGCTGCGGTCGAGCGCCTCGATCAGCTGCAGCGGCTCGGTGGCGGCCTCGTCGAACGTCACGGCCACGCGCTTGGCGGCAAGGTTGGCGCGCGCGGCCGAGACGCCGGGCGTGGCGCGCAGCGCGCGCTCGATGCGGCCCATGCAGCCGCCGCACTTCATGTTCTCGACGATGAGCGACACGGTTTTCGGCGCGCACGCCGGCGCGTTCGCCGGCCGGCGGACCGCGAGCGTCAGGGCTTGATCCACACCCGCCTCCGGGTCTGATAGAGCGGCTCAGTCGAAGCGCCGCCGTCGATAGACGCTGAGATCGACGATCCACGACGCCCTCGCGCGGCCGCGGCAGCGGCGCCTCGTACTGGCCGGGCGCGACCTCGGTCAGCTCGAGCGTCGGCGTCGAAGCGATCGGTCGCCGGACGCCCGATCCTGGCGTTGACCTTCTTGCCGCGCGACGGGCGCAGCCCGCGCGGTCGCGCAACGTCAGCGCGCAACCGCTCCGGCGCGGCCACGTCGACGATGTCGTCCTGCCAGCCGATCGCGCCTGCTCGGCGTCGCGGCGATGCGCTGGTTGTAGGCGACGCCCTGACGGTAGGCGTTCGGGTTGTCGACGCCGCCGAAGGTCGTCAGCGCCTTGTAGATCAAGGTCGTGTCGGCCACGATGATGACGGCGAAGAACGCCAGCATCGCCCCAAGCACGTGGCCGCCGCGAATGCCGCGCGCCTTTGCTCCACGTGCCGCCGTCGTGCTCATTGCTCCGGGCTCCTGAAGGTCGTGTCGCGTACGACCGTCGTGCCGCTACCGGCGTCGGTCACGACGAAGCGGAGCGGTGTCGATCCGCCGTCGAGGCTTGCGCGCGCCTCGCGCGGCACCGTCACGAAGATCTTCACGGCCCGCAGGCTGTCCGCATCGACGGACAGCTCGCCGCCGTCGAAGCCGACGATAGACATGCGGGCCGCGGCGATGCCGTCCACCCCGACGACGAACCGCGCGGCTCATGCGTCTTGTTGAGGATCTTGAGCGTGTAGCCGTTGCGCATGCCGCCGTCGGACAGCCGCACGAACAGCGGGTTGCGGTCCTCCATGAGGTTGATCTCGACGTCGGCGCGCATGGCGAACGCCGCAGCCATGATCCGCATCACGAGCGCGATGAGCGCCGCGTAGAGCAGCGTGCGCGGCCGGACGAGCCGCACCGGCACGCGCTGCTCTTCCGAGCCCACCGACTAGGTTGCGCGAAGGTGTCGTAGGCGATCAGCCCGCGCGGGCGGTCCGACCTTGGCCATGATGTCGTTGCAGGCGTCGATGCACAGCGCGCACTGGATGCATTCGAGCTGCGAGCCGTCGCGGATGTCGATGCCCGTCGGGCAGACGGCGACGCAGGCCTTGCAGTCGACGCAGTCGCCGCGGCCTTCCCACGACTGCCCCTTCTTGTGCGGGCCGCGCGGCTCGCCGCGATAGTCGCGGTAGGTGACGAGCAGGGATTCGGCGTCGAACATCGCCGCCTGGATGCGCGGCCACGGGCACATGTAGTTGCAGACCTGCTCGCGGGCGAAGCCGCCGAGCACGTAGGTCGTCGCCGTGAAGATGCCGACGAAGCAGTAGGCGACGAGCGGCGCCTTGCCGGTCAACAGCTCGCGTCCACAGCGTCGGCGCGTCGCGGAAATAGAAGACGAAGGCGCCGCCGGTGGCGAGCGCGATCAGCAGCCAGGCAGCGTGCGTGGCGCCCTTCTTCCAGATCTTGCGCAGCGTCCACGGCGCGCGTCGAGGCGCATGCGCGCGTTGCGGTCGCCCTGCAAGAAGCGCTCGACCGTCATCATGAGGTCGGTCCAGACGGTCTGCGGGCAGGCGTAGCCGCACCAGACGCGCCCGGCGACGGCGGTGACCAGGAACAGGCCGAGCGCGGCCAGCACCAGCAGGCCGGTGATGAAGTAGAACTCCTGCGCCCAGATCTCGATCGGGCCGAAGAACAGCCGCTGTTGGCGAAATCGAGCAGGAACGGCCTGGTCGGGCAGGTTCGGCCCGCGATCCCAGCGCAGCCACGGCAGCAGGTAGTAGATGCCGAGCGTGACGGCCATCACCGCCCATTTGACGTTGCGGAACGTGCCGCGCGCGAGCTTCGGGTAGATCTTGCGCGTGCTTGGCGTAGAAGCTCTCCGGGCGCCGGCGCGGCGTCGATGATGAACTTCGCTGGCCGGATCGAGCTGGGTCATACGCGACCTCCACGTCTCTCTTACTTGCCGCCGCCCAGCGAGTGAACATAGATCGCCAGCATCTTGATGGTTGCGGGGTCCAGCTTTCCGTCCCAGGCCGGCATCACGCCGCCGCGCCCGGTGCGGATCGTCTCGACGATGTCGGCCTTGCGATTGCCGTACAGCCAGATGCCGTCGGTGAGGTTCGGCGCGCCCATCTCCTGCGAGCCCTTGCCGGCCTCGCCGTGGCAGCCGCTGCATTGCTCGGCGAAGAGCGTCGGCCGCGCTCGACGGCGGCGGCGTCGCCGCCGGGCCGGACAGCGACAGGACGAAGTCGGCTGCATCCGACGATCTGGTTGCCGTCGAGCATCTGGTCGATACCGAAGCGCGGCATCGCCATGGCATGCGTCTCGGCGTGTTCGGAGCGAATGCCGTAGCGGATGGTCTTCTCGATCATGTCGATCGAGCCGCCCCAGAGCCAGTCGTCGTCGTTGAGGTTCGGGATAGCCCTTGAAGCCCTGCGCCCCGCGGCCGTGGCAGGGCGCGCAATTGTCTGGAGAACTGCGCCGCGCCGCCGCGCATGACGAACTCCATGAGGTCGGGATTCTTCTCGATCTCGGCGACGGGCGTCGTGGCGACCGCTCGCGAGGAGGCGCGCCTGCGCGGCCTTGGACGCGGCAAGCTCGGCGCTCACCTCGCTGCGCTGGCTGTAGCCGAGATAGCCCTTCGTGTAGCCGTCGAGCATCGGCCAGGCCGGGTAGAACATCCAGTAGCCGAAGGCCCACACGATGCAGGCATAGAGCGTGTAGAGCCACCACCTCGGCAGCGGCTTGTTCAGCTCCTTGAGGTCGCCGTCCCAGACGTGTCCGGTCGTCTCGACGCCGGTTACCGCGTCGATCTCCTTCTCAGCGGCCATGCGGCTTCTCCGTCGTTCGTCGATCGTTGTTCAGCGCCAGGCGCGCCGCCGCCTCGAAGTGGGCTTTGTTCTTGGGCCGCAGCACGTGCACCAGGATGCCGGCCATGACCGAGCCGAAGATCGCCATCGCCACCAGCTGGCAGATGCCCAATGACGGTCTCGTAGCTCATCGCATCCTCGCTCAGCGCAGGTTGGGGCCGGCTTCGTCGAACTTCGTGAAGTCGACGAGCGTGCCGAGCATTTGCAGATAGGAGATGAGCGCATCGAGCTCGGTGGGCTCTGCCGCGGCGTCGCCGTCGAACTTGCGCACCTGCGCCTTCGGGTAGCGCGCCGACGACGCTCTTCGCGCCGTCCGAATCGGGATTGATCTGCGCGACGAGATCGTCGTTCGCCTTGGCGATCATCTCGTCGGAGTAGGGCACGCCGGCGAGCCTCAGCGCCCGCATGCGGGCGGCGATGTCGGCGGCATCGAGCTTGCGCTCGGCGAGGAACGGATAGCCCGGCATGACCGAGCCCGGCACGATCGCGCGCGGCGCCGTCATGTGCGCGACGTGCCAGTCGTCGGAGTATTTGCCGCCGACGCGCGCCAGATCCGGGCCGGTGCGCTTCGAGCCCCACTGGAACGGGTGGTCGTACATGCTCTCGGCGGCGAGGCTGTAGTGGCCGTAGCGCTCGACCTCGTCGCGCAGCGAGCGGATCATCTGGCTGTGGCAGTTGTAGCAGCCCTCGCGCAGGTAGATGTCGCGCCCGGCAAGCTCGAGCGGCGAGTAGGGCCGCATGCCCTGCACCTTCTCGATGGTCGAGCCGAGCAGGAACAGCGGCACGATCTCGACCAGGCCGCCGATGGCGACGACGATGAGGATGCCGATCAGCAGCACGATCGAGTTCTTCTCGAAAAAATCGTGTTTCATCGACCGCGATCCTTATTCGGCCGGAGCGCAAGGGCGCCGACGCGCAGCTCGGGAGCCGCGGCAACGCGCGGCTGCGCGGCAATGTCGACCGACTTGTCGCCGCGCACCGTCCGCCACACGTTCAGCGCCATCAGCAGCGAGCCGATGAGGAACAGCATGCCGCCGGTCGCGCGGATGACGTAGGGCCAGTGCATCGCCTCGACCGTCTCGACGAACGAGTAGGTGCAGGAAGCCGAGGTGATCGTAGGCGCGCCACATCAGGCCCTGCATGATGCCCGACACCCACATCGAGGAGATGTAGAGCACGATGCCGATCGTCGCGATCCAGAAGTGCCACTCGACGAGGCGCAGCGAGTAGAGGCCTTCGCGCTTCCACAGCCACGGCACCAGGCAGTAGATCGCGCCGAACGAGACCATGCCGACCCAGCCCAGCGCGCCCGAGTGCACGTGGCCGATCGTCCAGTCGGTGTAGTGCGACAGCGAGTTGACCGCCTTGATGCGACATCAGCGGCCCTTCGAAGGTCGACATGCCGTAGAAGGCGACCGAGACGACGAGCAGCCGCACGACCGGATCGGTGCGCAGCTGGTCCCAGGCGCCGGACAGCGTCATCAGGCCGTTGATCATGCCGCCCCACGACGGCATCCACAGCATGATCGAGAACGTCATGCCGAGCGTCTGCGCCCAGTCGGGCAGCGCCGTGTAGTGCAGGTGGTGCGGGCCGGCCCAGATGTAGAGGAAGATCAGGCGTCCAGAAGTGGATGATCGACAGCCGGTAGGAATAGACCGGCCGCTCGACCCGCTTCGGGATGAAGTAGTACATGATGCCGAGGAAGCCGGCGGTGAGGAAGAAGCCGACGGCGTTGTGGCCGTACCACCATTGCGTCATCGCATCCTGCACGCCGGAGAACAGCGAGTAGCTCTTCGAGCCGAGGAACGAGACCGGGCACCGCCAGATTGTTGACGACGTGCAGCAGCGCGATCGGTCACGATGAAGGCGAGATAGAACCAGTTGGCGACGTAGATGTGCGGCTCTTTGCGCTTCGCCAGCGTGCCGAGGAAGACGAGCAGGTACGTGACCCAGACGATCGTCAGCCACAGGTCGGTGTACCATTCGGGCTCGGCGTACTCCTTGCCCTGGGTGGCGCCCATGACGTAGCCGGTGCGCGGCGAGCACGATGAACAGCTGGTAGCCCCAGACGACGAACCACGCCGACCAGTAGCCGGCGAGACGCGCGCGGCAGGTGCGCTGCACGACGTAGAGCGAGGTGGCGAGCAGCACGTTGCCGCCGAAGGCGAAGATCACCGCCGAGGTATGCAGCGGCCGCAGGCGCCCGAAGTTGGTCCAGGGCAGATCGAAGTTGAGCGCGGGAAAGGCGAGCTGCCAGGCGATGATTGTCGCCGACGAGAAAGCCGACGACGCCCCAGAACACCGCCGCCAGCGTGGCGACGCGGGCCGGGCCATCGAAGTAGTCGTGCTGCTCGGCCTCGCCACCGCTGCGAGGATGCGTCGCGACGTAGATCGCCGCGGCGGAGCAGGCCGTGAGGAAGAACAGCCCGTGCAGGCGGATGACCTCGTCATGGCCGAACAGCGCGAACACAAGCCCGATGATGGCGCCGACCAGCGCCACGACCGTTGCCGTCGCCCCCGAGAGCGCGATGACCTCTTCGCTAGTTGCCTTCATCCCGCAATCCCTCGTCCTCACCCAGGCAGAGACGATGGAGTTGGGCGGCCCTTCTCCCATTGACGAAGATCAAGCCTGCGACGAAACGGCGACGTCGCCGGCGAGCCGTGCCGCACTCTGTGAGCTGTCATCCCGCGCTCATGCTCTTTCCGTCATGGCCGCGTAGGCGGCCATTCACGCAAGTCTCAACAAGTGCGACAGGTGAAGTCAGGTCCAGCTCGCCGTGATGCTGGCCGCAACTGCCAGAGCTCTGAAATTGGCGTGGATGGCGCTTGCGCGGCCATGACGAATGGGGCCAATGCTTTGAGATCACGGCGCCGCACCGAGACGTGATCGGCGGTTGATGCTGATCAATCGGAGTGGCGATGTGCGCGCCAGGATCCTTCCATGTCGGGAGGAAGCGATGAACGAGATGGTGCGCAGCGTTTCGCCGACGGCGAGCCGATGACCCAGGCTGAATTCGAGGCGGCGATCCGCGCGGTCGGCGCCGAGCGCTATCACGACAAGCACGCGTTCCATAAGCTGCTGCACGGCGGCAAGCTCACCAAGGGCCAGGTGCAGGCCTGGGCGCTCAACCGCTACTGTTACCAGGCCGGCGTGCCGCGCAAGGATGCCGCCCTGATGAGCCGCGCGCACGACCGCGAGTTCCGCCGCGAATGGCTGCATCGCATCCACGACCACGACGGTCTCGGTGCGGAGCAAGGCGGCATCGAGCGCTGGCTCATTCTCACCGACGCGCTCGGGCTCGACCGCGATTACGTGATCAGCATGGAGGGCGCCTTGCCCGCGACGCGCTTCGCCGTCGAGGCGTACGTGCGGTTTCGTCGTAGAGCAGCCGCTGAAGGTTGCCGTCGCCTCATCGCTCACGGAGCTGTTCGCGCCGTCCATCCACCGCGAGCGCATCGCCGGCATGCTGGAGAACTACCCGTTCGTGAACGACGAGGTGATGGCCTATTTCAAGCGCCGGCTGACACAGGCGCCACGCGACGCCGATTTCGCGCTGGACTACGTCAAGCAGAACGCGGTGACCCGCCGCGAGCAGGAAGCGTGCGTCGCCGCCGTGCGCTTCAAGTGCAATACGCTATGGGCGCAGCTCGACGCGCTGCATCACGCCTACGTCGAGCCGGGCGACGTGCCGCCGGGTGCGTTCCGTCCGCAATAGGCGGGTGGGCGCGCGCGGCAAAGCGTTGCACCGGCTCCGCCCTGATCCCGAACGCAGCGCCAGTCGGCGATGGCGTTGCAGCGGGAGGCGAAGCCGGTGCTACCGGCCGAACTGTCGGCCGGATACTATTCGTTGGAGAGGTCGGCGAGGCGCGCAAGGTCGCAAAGCTCGACGCGCGTGCCGCCCTGCTCGATTTCGATGATGCCCATATTGCGCAGCTTGGTGAGCGTGCGGCTGACCGTCTCGATGGTGAGACCAAGCAGGTCGGCGATGTCGCTCCGGCGCATGGCGAGCGTCACCGTCAACGAGCCGCCGGCGGCGGTGCGGCGATGCAGGGCAACGAGAAAGGCGGCCACCCGCTCGATGGCGCTGCGCTGACCGACCGTCACAAGCAGGCTGCGCGTGGCGGCCAGCTCCTGGCAGACGGACTTGT
>CAVRND010000029.1:0-137642 GCA_963722495.1 uncultured Alphaproteobacteria bacterium
ACCTTCTTCGTCGTCATGATGATGGTGCTGTTCTTCCTGTTCGGGCTCGTCGCCTCCAACTTCAATGCGCTGGCCATGGAACCGCAGGGCGACAATGCCGGCATGGCATCGTCGGTCATCGGGTTCGTGAATACGGGCCTCGGCGCGTTGGCGGCCGGAGCCGTCGGTCACATGTTCGACGGCACCGTGATGCCGCTGGCACTGGGCTTCCTCGGCCTCAGCGTGGCGGCGTTCGCAGCCGTCGTGTGGGTGGAAGGTGCGCGCGGCGTATTCCGTCCGGGCGGTAGGCGCCGCCTAGACGGTTGCGGCGCGCGGGAAGGCGATGCGCGAGACGAGCCCCGTCGGCGCGAACTCGACCGAGATGGTGCCGCCGAGCCCGGCCACCATCTTCTCGAGGAAGGCGCTGCCGAAGCCGCGCCGCTGCGGCGGGCGCACCGTGGGCCCGTCATGCTCCTGCCAGACGATCTCGACGTTCCCCTCTTTGGCCTGCCAGGAGATATCGACTTTGCCATCGGATCTAGACAGGGCGCCATATTTGGCCGCGTTGGTCGCCAGCTCGTGGACGACGAGCGCCAGCGTTCGTGCCTGATCCGGAGCCAGCTCGATGCTGTCGCCCTGCGCCGAATAGCGCTCGGGGCCGTAAGCGGAAAGCGCCAAGGCGACGATACTTTCGACGCCGACCGAAAGTTCGTCGGCGCTGACGATCAGCTCGCTCGATTTGTATACGGCAGCCAGCCGCTTGTTGATGTCGTCAGCCTTGGCGCGGTCGTCGCGCAGCGACTGCGTGACGATCGCCTTCGTCACCATCAGCGCGTTGCGGTTTCGATGCTGCATCTCGGAGGCCAACAGGGAGCGCTTGATATCCTCCTTCTGCAACTGCTCGACGAGGCGGCGGTAGCTGGCGCAGATGAACACCGACAGCGCTGCCATGGCGGCGAAGAAGGCGAGGTTCACAGCTTGGTCGCGCGACGGCAGCACGAACGGGTCGCTCGGCGAGATGAACAGCACCCAGGCGGAGAGCACGCTGAGGGCGCTGGCGAAGAGGCCGGGACCAACCCCGCCGAATAGCGTCGAGGCGAGGATCGCCGGGTAGAACGAGGCGAACAGCAAGGCGCGAGGGCTGAGCATTGCCGCGCCGAAGCGCATGGCGATGGCGCAGCCGACAGCGAACAGCGTGAAGAGGTAGGTGGCCCACGGGGCCGAGCGCGTCCCCTGCAACACGAAGCGGCCGATAAGGTCGAGCGGGGACACGCGCTTCACTATCTTGGGTCTCGCAGTCCCGGCCATCGCATCCTTTGTGCAGGCAGCCGCCGAAGATATTGGCGGGCCATTGCACCAAGTATGCCTCAGCCCCGGCTTGTTCACCAGCTGGGTGGCCCTTGATGGCGGCTGAGGCACCGACGCCGCTGGTAACGGGAGCCGGCATGCCTAGATAAGGGGCATCGCCGGAGGACCCCATGGCTGCGCTTTCGATCCTCGATCTCGTTCGCGTCACCGAGGCGACCGACGCGCGCGGCGCGCTCGACAATGCCCGCGACCTTGCCGCCCACGCCGAGGACTGGGGCTATCGCCGCTTCTGGGTGGCCGAGCATCACAACATGCCGGCATCGCCAGCGCCGCGACCTCGGTCGTGATCGCCCATATCGCCGCCGGGCACGCAGACGCATCCGCGTCGGCGCCGGCGGCATCATGCTGCCCAACCACGCGCCGATCGTCATCGCCGAGCAGTTCGGCACGCTGGCGCGGCTGTTTCCCGGCCGCATCGATCTCGGCCTCGGGCGCGCGCCGGGCACCGACCAGATGACCGTCGCGCGCTTGCGCCGCATCGCCGACGGCGCCGACAATTTCCCGCAGGACGTGCTCGAGCTGCAGGCGTATTCTCGCGCCCGTGCAGCCGGGCCAGCGCGTCCAGGCGGTGCCGGCGGCGGGCACCGACGTGCCGCTGTGGATTCTCGGTTCGAGCACCTTCGGCGCGCAGCTCGCCGCCGAGCTCGGCCTGCCCTACGCCTTCGCCTCGCATTTCGCGCCGGACCAGCTGCTGCCGGCGCTCGAGATCTATCGCAGCCGCTTCAAGCCGTCGGCGCAGCTCGATCGGCCCTACGCGATGGTCGGCGTCAACATCATCGCCGCCGAGACCGACGCGAGGCGCGGCGCCTGGCGACGACGCAGCAGATGTCGTTCGCCAACATCTTTCGCGGCGCGCGCGGCCTCAGCCAGCCGCCGATCGACGACATCGAGACCTACTGGTCGCCGACCGAAAAGGCGCAGGCGCATGCGGATGCTGGCCCGCTCGATCGTCGGCTCGCCGGAGACGGTGCGCGCCGGGCATCGACGCGCTGGTCGCCGAGACCGGCGCCGACGAGCTGATGGTCGTCTCCGACGTCTACGATCACGCCGCGCGGCTGCGCTCGTTCGAGCTGATCGCAACGGCGCACGAAACCGGCGCCGAGCTGCAGCAGCGCGCCGAGGCTTGAGTGGTGCTCGGTTGCGAGTTAGAGACGCTAACAGACGTTGAGCGAACCATACAAATTTGTAAGGCTTAACTACCTGCCCAGTTCGTGTTTTCAGTACACGGCTTGGCCTTGTATCGGGTAGGGGCTAGCCGAACCTGGCGACTGCCGCGCGTGTTGCGTCGAGCATCTGCCGCACGCGATGCCTCCCCCGGGGAGGCTCCTGCGGCTTAACTGTTGTGAGTGATCGTATGCAGCCTTCTTCTTCTAAGTCCGCACGAATGAAAGAACAGCTTCGTAAAGACGCTGGCGCCCAGACCACGCCCTCGCCCGCGGGCCAGAAGCCACCGGCCAAAACCGGCTTTCTCAGCCACTGGCCGGCAATCGTCAGCGTCGTGGGCCTTTTGGCAGCGATCGGCGCCGGATATGCCTACTGGCAGTACAGCTCGCTCCACCCCTCGACCGACAACGCCTACATTCAAGCCAACGTGGTGCAGATCGCTCCGACGGTTTCGGGCGTGGTCGACGAGGTGGCGGTCAAGAGCTTCGCGCCAGTCAAGGCCGGCGACGTGCTGCTGAAGATCGATCTGCCGCGATTCGAAGCGGCGCTGAAGGGCGCGCAGGATCGCCTTCGCCTCGCTCAAGCGCAGAAGTCGAACATCGAGGAAGCGCAGGCGGGCGTGCAGCGCGCGCAGCAGGAGCTCGACAGCGCGACCATCAAAGCGCCGGTCGACGGCATCGTGGGCAAGGTGCTCATCCGGCCCGGCACGCTGGCGCGGGCCGGCGTCAGCCTGTTTCCCATCGTCGACAACTCGCACTGGTGGGTGGATGCCAACTTCAAAGAGACGGACCTGACGCGGATCCACGCCGGCGAGAAGGCGACCGTGTACGTCGACATCTATCCCGACCACGCGTTCTCAGGGCGAGGTCGAGGCGGTCAGCCCCGTCAGCACGTCCGCGTTCTCGCTGCTGCCTCCCGAGAACGCGACGGGCAGCTGGATCAAGCTCACGCAGCGCTTCCCCGTGCGCGTGTCGCTGACCTTGCAGTCCGACGATCCGCCGATGCGCATCGGCGCTTCTGCATCAGTTACGGTCGATACCACCGACAAGGGCTCGACCAGTGGCGGTCACTGACGCGCCGACATCCGGCCGTACCGACCGCGTCTTCACCTCGGTCGCGGTGATGCTCGCCGTTCTGATGGTCATTCTCGACATGACCGTCGTGAACGTGGCGCTGCCGCACATGATGGGCGCGCTCGGCGCCACCCCGGATCAGATCACGTGGGTGATCACCTCGTACATCGTCGCCGAGGCAGTCATCATCCCGACCAGCGGATTTCTTGCCGCGCGCTTCGGGCGAAAGCCCGTCATCATCGTCAGCGTCGTCGGCTTCGTGCATCGCCTCGATGCTGTGCGGCCAGGCGACGACCTTGGCGCAGATGGTGATCTTCCGTCTCCTGCAGGGCGCGTTCGGCGCCAGCGTCGTGCCGCTGTCGCAGGCCGTGATGGTCGACATGTTCTCGGCCGAGGATCGCGGCAAGGCGATGGCCATCTGGGGCATCGGCATCCTGCTCGGGCCCATCATGGGTCCGACGGTCGGCGGCTTCATCACCGACCACCTCGATTGGCGATGGGTGTTCTACATCAACCTGCCGATCGGCATCCTCAACCTGGCGCTGCTCTCGGCGTTCCTGAAGAAGACGCCGCGCATGCCGGCCGTCGCCGACTGGACCGGCGCGCTGCTGCTGGCGATCGGGCGTCGGCGCGCTGCAAATGATGCTCGATCGCGGCAATACCGAAGACTGGCTGCAGTCGAATTTCATCGTCGCCCTCGCCATCATCTCGATCGTGGGCATCGTCGCTGTTCGTCGCGAAGAGCTACCGGAACCCGAACGCGATCCTGCAGATCGACCTCTGACGAGATCGCAATCTCGCCACGGCGACGTTCATGATCATGGCTTTCGGCGTCGGCATGCTGAGCACCATCGCGCTGCAGCCGCTGTTTCTGGAGCACATGCTCGGCTATCCGGCGGCGACGGCCGGCTTGGTCATGGCGCCGCGCGGCATCGCCGTCGCCGTCGGCATGACGCTGGTCGCCACGCTCATCACCCGCGTGCAGCCGCGCTGGCTCGTTCTCATCGGCCTGACCCTCGCCGCCGCCGGCAGCTACGCGATGACTTGGTACAACCTCGACATCGATACTGCGTGGATCATCGTGCCTGGCATCGTCCAGGGCATCGGCATGGGCATGATCTTCGTGCCGCTGTCGACACTCGCCTATCAGACGCTGCCGAAGGAAGCCTCGGACCAGGCGGCCAGCATTTTCAATCTGGCGCGCACCGTCGGCGGCTCGGTCGGCATCGCCATCGCCGCCACGGTGCTCACGCGGTCGAGCCAAGCGAACTGGCAGTCGCTCGGCGCCGGCGTCAATCCTTCCAACCCAGCCCTCGCAGCTTGGCTGGACGCCACCGGCGCCAGCCTCTCCGATCCCAGCACAACGCAACTGCTCGGATTGGAGGTCTTTCGTCAGTCGAACCTGCTTGGCTTCATCGAGGCCTTCGGGTTCGTGACATTGGCGTTCCTGCTGCTCATTCCGCTGGTCCTCGTCCTCAAGCGCACTACGGGCGCCTCCCAGTTGGCATTTCTCCGAGCGCCAAGCGCCTAGATAAGGCGTAACGCACGGGGCGTGGCATTCGGCACGAAGGAGGCGGATTATTGGGCCCGGTTCTCGTGCGATTGCCCGCTTGCAGTTGCGAAGCGCCAGGGATGTGGCTTCCACGGCACCAGGGTGGACGGCTCTCTGAAGTAAATCGGCATCCTCGGGTAGTGGCCACGCCGGTTGCTCGGCATGATGAGCGCCCGCCGTCCGCGTCAGCTGCAGGCGCACCCGAGTTTGAGGGAGCACGTCGTCATCGTTAAGGTCTCGCAAACTGGGGTCGAACCATCCGAGCCGGTCGCCGATGAACTTCTCGCCGGCCATGATGAGGACGGCGAGCGATAGCCCGACGCCAGCACCGACAACCCCGCCAAGCCCCGCCCCGAAGATCATCCCCACGACGATGTTGACGAGCGGTATGAACATCATCCCGGCAAGGATGCCGGTAACCAATTACGTCGAGCAACATGGCATCCCCCATGCAGTGTCCCGCCTGAATGCAGTTAAGCGCGCGGAAAAGCCGTTATCGAGGCCATTGCGTGACCGTTGCGTGGCACGAGCCGCGTTGCAGGTAGCATCATCGACGATCGGAATGGGACGACCGTGGATAGAAGCTCCGGCACAGACAACGCTTCCCGCCGCGACCCAAACCCGCATGGCGCGCGGCACGCATCGCGCGCCGAGTTCAGCATGGGCAGGTCTTCACGATCATGCACCATGCCGTGAGCGCGCAGGAACTGGCCTCCGGCCCATGGGTTCGCCCTAAGGGACAACGACGAGGAGGCATTGGATGGAGTATTAGTTTTTACAGCTGTGGCGGCCACCGTGTGTGGAGCGACGAGTGCGTTGGCACAGACGCCAACTGAGGCCCCGCCCAACCCCACAATCACGCAGAATGAGGCGAATACGCGAGCGCTGAGAGCAGCCCAACGATCAACGGAAAGCACGTTTGCCGATGCGTCGCGAGCAGCCGTTAGTACCCGACACGTCGGGATCGTCGGGCGAAGGTGCTAGTGCCGGCACGTCGGGCTCGGACCTTCCGAAGGCTCCTAGAGCCGGCGCGGCCTTCCCCGAGCCACAGCCGAATAGGCATCGCGTGGCGACCTCGGCGGGATGCGAAGCCTGCCGGGGTCATCCCGTGAGAATGCGAGCAACCTCTTCCCGCGCGCTCGCACTCCGTTAGGCCGCGGCTGTCGAACAGCCTCACACCGCTCCTTGCGCAGCGATGCTGCTGAGTTCGGTCATCAACGTCGGATCCAGGGTAAGTTCGCCGGCCGCGAGGTTCTCCCTCAGGTGCCAAAGCGACGATGTGCCGGGGATCAGCAGGATGTTCGGCGATCGCGCAGCAGCCAGGCGAGCGCGACCTGCATCGGCGGCGCCGCCAAACGCCGCGCGACGGTCGACAGATGTCCGACTGCAGCGGCGTGAAGCCGCCGAGCGGAAAGAACGGCACATAGGCGATGCCGTCGCGGGCCAGATCGTCGATCAGCGCATCGTCGTCGCGATGCGCCAGATTGTAGTGGTTCTGCACGCAGACGATCTCGGCGATGCGCGCGCCTCCGGCGACCTGCGCGGCGGTGACGTTGCTCAGCCCGAGGTGCCGGATCAGGCCCTGCTGCTGCAGTTCCGCCAGCGCCGTCGAACTGCGCCTCGATCGATCCTTCGGCGGGCCGCATGCACGTCGAACATGATGCGCAGGTTGACGACGTCGAGCACGTCGAGACCCGAGATTGCGCAGATTGTCGTGCACGGCCTGCGTCAGCTCGGCCGGCGTCTGAGCCGGCATCCACGAGGCATCCGTCGCCGCGCCGGCGCCGATCTTGGTGACGATGACGAGATCGTCGCGGATAGGGATGCAGCGCCTCGCGGATCAGCTGGTTGGTGACGTGCGGGCCGTAGAAGTCGCTGGTGTCGATGTGGTTGACGCCGGCGGCACGGCCTCGCGCAGCACGGCGAGGGCGGCGTCGCGGTCCTTCGGCGGCCCGAACACGCCGGGCCCGGCGAGCTGCATGGCGCCATAGCCCATGCGGTTCACGGTGCGGTCGCCGAGCGGATAGGCACCGGTATTTTTCACGGACGGCATTTTTTCTCCTCAGGGCGCGAAATAGTAAGGCTGGTCGATATCGGCAATGAGCCCCGGCTGCGTGGGTTCCCAATTGAGACGTGCCCGCGTGCGAGCGCTCGAAGCGCACAGGTCGGCCTGGGCGAACGGGGCGAACCAGCCGAAATGCTGCGCAGCCTCGTCCGGCGATTGCGAAACGACGGGAACATTCAAGCGACGACCGATCACCTCGGCGATCTCCTTGAACGGCACGCCTTCCTCGGCGACAGCATGGTAAGGCCCGTCGATGGCTTCGCGCTCGATTGCAAGCCGGTAGAGGCGCGCCGCATCGAGACGGTGCGTGGCTGGCCATCGGTTGGCTCCTTTGTCCACGTAAGCCGATACGCCCTTCTCGCGCGCGATCTGGATCAGGTGCGGCACGAAGCCGTGATCGCCCTCGCCGTGGGTCGAAGGCGGAAGTCGGACCGTTGTTGCGCGCACACCCCGCGTCGCGAGCTCGTCGGCCGCAGTCTCGGAGAGCCGCGGAAAGTGCGGAGCGGGCTTGTCGTCCTCAGTCGCTGGCGACTCCGCGCCAAAAGCGCTAGGCCGGCTGTCACCAGTAGGGGCCGGTCGGAGCCCGCGAGCACGCTGCCGATCACATTGATTGCCCGGCGATCTGTCTCGCAGTTCTCCGCGAACTTCGAAAAATCGTGATTGAAGGCCAGGTGGATCACTGCGTCCGATTGCGTCGCACCGCTACGCAAGCTGTCGAAGTCCTCGATATTGCCGCGATGCACTTCCGCACCGGCGGCGCGAATGAGATCTGCCGATTTCTCCGAGCGGGCCATTCCGAGCACCCTATGTCCTCCATTCAAAAGCTCGGCGACGACGGCCAAGCCCACGAATCCGGATGCTCCGGTCACAAAGATGCGCATCTTCCGATCTCCCCTTGACGGGGGGAACTTTGCGGCGATCTTCTATGGGGGTAAAGTAGGGACGTTATACGGGTATAATAGCTACTAGCATGGGCATGTTCGACAGCAAAGGGAACGCGCTTGGAGCGTACCTCCGGGATCGGCGGATGAAGCTGGATCCGGCTGCATTCGGCGTGTCGTTGTCGCGACGGCGAACACCCGGCCTTCGCCGTGAGGAAGTGGCGCAACGGGCAAATGTGAGCACCACTTGGTATACTTGGCTCGAGCAGGGCCGCGGCGGCGCCCCGTCGGCCGACGTTCTCGACCGCATATCCAGGGCACTGGTGCTGACGGAAGCGGAGCGTGAGCACATTTTCGTATTGGGGCTCGGCCGGCCGCCCGAGGTTCGGCATCAGCCGCCGGAAGGCGTGACGCCGCGCTTGCAGCGGGTGCTGGACGCGCTCGATCCAACTTCCGCATTGCTGAAGACCTGGACGTGGGACATTGTCGGGTGGAACCGCGCGGCTTCCGTAGTGCTAGCCGACTATTCCGCGCTGCCGGCCAGCGAGCGCAACATCCTGCGCTTGATCTTCGGCAACCAGAACATCCGTCGTAGGCCGCCGGACTGGGAAACGCTCGCGCGTGCGGTCGTGGCTGCCTTCAGAGCGGATGCGGCACGCGCCAAGGCGGCAGGGGCCGAAAGTGTCGAGGCCCTCGTCAATGATCTCTGCCGTACAAGCCAGGACTTCGCGAGGCTGTGGCCAGAGAATGATGTCCGTGCCCACTCCGGCGGAACCAAGCTGGTGCAGCACCCCGCGGTGGGACTTATAGCGATGGAGTTCTCGTACTTCCTCGTGGATGCGCGGCCCGATCTGGGAATGATCGTCTACAATCCGGCAACGCCCGCCGACGCAGACAAGGTCAAATCGTTGCTAGGCCCAGCTGGAATGACGGCGGGGCGCAGAGAACATCAAGTGCCAATTTGATCCGTGTTTGCGGGGGCTGGATCTGCTCTTTACTTGCTGGTACGGGCAACCGGACTAACCCCAATATGCCCGCATGCAAGGCCTCATTGGGCGCGGGTGGCGTTCCGCTTGTACGTTACAAAGCGATCAGCTCTTCCTTATCACGCTGAGACGGCCATCACCCTCGAGGCGGGCGATCCTAACCGCGGAGATATCCTCCACGCCCTCTTCCCGCAACTGGCCCAGGAGCTCTTCTCTGCAAAGCATCTCCTTACGCATGTTGCTCTCGAGCACGCGGCCATTTTCGACGAGCGTGAGGGCGGGCGCCTTGAGAACTGGGCGCAGTCCCGGATAACGCCAAGCCAACCAATCCAGCGTGTATTCCCAGCCGACAATCGTGGCGGACCAGCACGATTCCCTCGGTCACCGACTGGTACTCTTTACCGAGGGCGTTCTGCGCGGCATCGGCGATTAGTACGATCACCAGAAGATCCGCAGGTCCGAAGTGGCCGGCCTGCCGACGGCCTATGAAGCGGAGGATGGCAAATAGGGCCAAATACATGATGCTACCGCGCACCACGACTTCGACCAGTCCAAGTGCGGGCACAAACAAGGCGTGCCAGTCGACGGCAAAAGGATGTTCCACCTAGTGACTCCGCGTGAAGCGTCTTTGCAGACGCTCGATCTGTTCGATGGTGGCGCGAGGGAATGTGAGGACGCGCCAAGACATGGTCGCGATCCCAGGAGCCACCCGCGGCTGCGGGCCCGCTACTCCTCGGAAGAACCGTCGCCATTCCTAATCACACCATAGTCGCCGGACCGCATGGCTCGGTTCGGCTCCGCCTTCAGCGCCATCATACCGAGGCGAAGAAGCTGCCTCACCGCCGCCGCTCGGCTCGGCATGCGCTGCTGAAAGCGATAGTCGTCGATGGCGGCCAGCTCTTCGTCGTCCAACATGATCTGAAGACGCGTCTCGCGGGATAGACCTGTCATGGGGAGCCCTCCTGTGTGCTCCCAAAACGCTCTTTGAGCTAGGTGAGTTCCCTCATCAACCTGCGCCGGTTACTCATTCGGGGGACGAGCCCGCGACTGCTCATGATTTGCCTTAGTGCCTTAGCAAGTCAGCGGCGGATTTACGCGGCGGTGAGTCGCGCGCAGGACTGGGGGCGAGGGTTGGTGGTGGACTGAGGAGTACGTAATGATCGTCCACGGCAATGAAATCATGGAGCCCGAAGAACTCGCTGAATTGGGCGCGGTGTTTGACGAGACCTGGGCCGTTCTGAGTAGGACAGTCGGCGACGATGCTGAGCACCGGGTGGCTCTAGCCTGTATTTTGGTCCGGCTTGCTCAACTGAGACAACTTAGCCCCGAGCAGATGAAGGCTACGGCCCTACGGAGGCTATGCCCAGAACCCAATCTGGAGATGACTGCACTCAGCATCGAGACGGGTGTCGAGCGCGCGGAGGTCTACCAATGCCACGATACTTTTTCAACTTGCACACAGATAACTGCGTGAAGCTTGATCTCGACGGCACGGTTTTTCCGACGCTGGAAGCTGCTGTGGCCGACGCAGGCCAGGCGCGCATCGAGTTCATTAGGGACCAAGGTATTCGTTCGGCGAAAGGCCTATGCCGCTTCGAGATTACGGATGTCCGCGGACGCACCATGGCCGCAGTTCCCCGCGGCGATATGTAGAAACGTATCCACCGCAGTGTCACCGACGTGATGCTCGATCCCTGCCAAACGATATCGAACGCCGCTCCGTTGGTGGAGCGTCCTTGTCGAGCCCGACGGGCCGGCGACCGACAAGCGCCGCGGCGGACCCGTCAAGGTGAAGGCACACGGTCAGGTCGCCAGCCTGCTGCGCGACGACAAATCGTCAGAAGCCGTCAATTCGTTTCGTAGGGTTTTGTTGGTTGCGGGGGTAGGATTTGAACCTACGACCTTCAGGTTATGAGCCTGACGAGCTACCGGGCTGCTCCACCCCGCGTCACCTAACGAGCCTCCGAACCGGGCGAACCTAGCCGATGTCTGCGGGAGGGGCCGTCGCACTCCGGAAGGGGCGACGACAAAGGCCGCCCGTCGCCGAGCGGCCTCTCGATGGCCGGCTTATAGCACAAATTCCGCGCCTGTGAAGCCCACCGTCCAGCTTCCGCAACATTCTTCTCGCGACGTTTTGGCGGGTAGGCCGGCATTCGCAGCAAAGAAAGGGCTCGGCGCGGTCTATTCAACGAGGACAGCGCCATGTTCGATCCCGACAGCACGGCCCTCTCGGAGGGCGTCATCGCCGCCGCGGCTGCTGCTCGCCGTCGGGCTGGGCGCCGTCATCGGCTTCGAGCGCGAGCAGCTGGCCCGGCCGGCCGGCCTGCGCACGCACATGCTGACGGCGCTGGCTGCCGCGGTGTTCACCATCATCACCATGGAGATCCACGCCGGCGTGTGCGCGAGTCCGCGGGCCACAGCGCCGATCCGATCCGCGTCATCGAGGCGGTGACGGCGGGCGTCGCGTTCCTGGCGGCAGGCGCCATCTTCCGCTCGCAGGGCGACGTGAAGGGCCTGACGACGGGGGCAGGCATGTGGCTCGCCGGCGCCATCGGCGTCGCCTGCGGGGCCGGATACTGCATGCTTGCCGTGATGGCGACGGTGCTGGCGGCGTTCATCCTCGTCGCCGTGCGCTGGCTCGGAGGCTACGCCAAGGGCAGGGAGGAGGACGCGCGAACGCGACGTCGACGCTGACGCGGGCTCAGGTCGCGGCCGCCGCGGTCGCCGCGCGGCGCTGCGCGCTCGCCTTGTGATGGGCGCGGATGAAATAGATGTTGCGGCTGTAGATCACGAGCCCCATGCCCTGGCCCAGCATGAACACGGGGTCGAGCCGGTAGATCGCGTAGGCGAACAGCATCGCGCCGCCGAAAAGGCTGAAATACCAGAACGTCTCCGGCACGATGGAGCGGCGCGCGCGCTCGCTGGCGATCCATTGCACGATGAAGCGCATGGAGAACATGAGCTGGGCGAGGAAGCCGACGCCGAGCCACGCCTTCTCGGTGACGGGCGTCGACACCCACCACTGGCCGAGCTGCGCGCGAGCTTGTGCGAGAAAATCCATGTGCTGTCGTCCCTGATGCGGATGCGTTGCGCGACGTTCAGCTCTTGTCGCCGGCGCTCGACCCGCGCCCCGTCGTCGTTCACTGGCTTCAGGCGCGTGGCGATGTCGGTCACGGGCTCAGCTCCGGGTGCCGCTCGGCGATGCGCGGCACGTCGCGTGCGCCGCCGGAGCCACGTGACGCCGACGAGGTCATAGAGGCCGACCAGGGCGCGATTGAGATTGTTGTACTTGGAGACGCCCGCCAGCCGCGGCCGGTCGTTGACCGGCACGTAGGCGACCTCGTAGCCGTAGGTCTGGAACAGCGCCGGCAGGTAGCGGTGCATGCTGGTGAAAAACGGCAGCCGCAAGAACGCCTCGCGCCAGTAAACCTTGATGCCGCAGCCGGTGTCGGGGCAGTCGTCCTTCAGCACCTTGTCGCGGATCCAGTTGGCGGCGCGCGAGGCCCACCGCTTCGACCCGGTGTCCTTGCGCTCGGTGCGCACGCCGTTGACGAGGGCCGGGCCGCTGCTGGCCCGGCGGGCCGAGCGGCTCCAGAAGGCGCGGGATGTCGCGCGGGTCGTTCTGGCCGTCGCCGTCCATGGTGGCGATGACGGGGCTCGTGGCGGCGAGGATGCCCGAGCGCAGCGCGGCGCTCTGCCCGCTGCGGCTTGTCGTGGCGCAGATAGCGCAGGCCGGGGAAGTTGCCGCTATCGATCAGCGGCTTGATCTCGGCCGGCGTCGCGTCGTCGCTGGCGTCGTCGACGACGATCAGCTCGGCGAGCCGCGGCGGCGGCACGGCCGCATACGTCTCCTCGATGAGGCGCCCGATATTGCCGGCCTCGTTGAGCGCCGGAATGACGACGGTGACGCGCATCAAGTGCCCCTGTCCCGCAGGCTTGCCGCGACGCCCCTAGATACCCCGTGAGTGGCCGTAAGGATACCCGTCTTCCGCTCCGGCTTCCAACCTAGTAAATGCGCGCCGCCCGAGGCCGTCGCGTCAAGGCTCGGCGGTAGGTACAGCCTGGTATCGCCGATGCAGATGCGGCGAAGATGGCGGCGCGCCTAGGGCGGCGGCATCTTCACGCGGCTCTCTCAACCTAGTAAATGACCTGCCGTGGCGGCCCTTGGCCGAGCTCTCCCTGCAACAGCAGACTGCGGAGAGCGCGCCATGTCAGTCTCCCCCGGCCTCGCCTCCAGCGGCCGCGACGTCAACTGGTTCTCGGTCCTCCTCGCCGGCCTCGCCGCGCTGCTCTGCGTGCGGCTGGTCGCGCTCTACGCGAACGCCACCGACCTGTTCTTCGACGAGGCGCAGTACTGGGCCTGGAGCGAGGAGCCGGCGCTCGGCTACTACTCCAAGCCGCCGCTCATCGCCTGGATCATCGGCGCCGCGACGAGGCGTGCGGCGCCGGCGAAGCGTGCGTGCGCCTGCCCTCGCCGCTGCTGCACACGGCGACCGCGCTGGCCGTCTTCTGGCTCGGGCGCCGCCTCTATGACGCGCGCGTCGGCGCGCTGTCGGCGCTCGCCTTCGCGACGCTGCCCGGCGTCTCGCTGTCGGCCGGCCTCATCTCGACCGACGTGCCGCTGCTGCTGTGCTGGGCGCTGGCGCTGGTCGGCTTCGCGGCGCTGTTCGAAACCGACGAGCTGTGGCCGGCGCTGCTGCTCGGCGTGGCCTTCGGCGTCGGCCTCAACGCCAAGTACGCCATGGCCTGGTTCGTGATGTGCGCGGCGGTCTATCTCGTGGTCACGCCGCAGCGGCGCAGCGGTGCTGCGCGACTGGCGGCTTTATCTGGCGCTCGGCATCGGTCTGCTGCTGATCGCGCCGAACCTCGCGTGGAACTACGCCACAGGTTCGCGACCTTCTCGCACACGGCCGACAACGCCAACTGGGGCGGCTCGCTGCTGCACCCGAACAAGGCGCTCGAGTTCTTCGGCGCGCAGTTCGGCGTGTTCGGGCCGATCCTGTTCGGCGCCTTCCTGGTCATCGTCTGGCGCGCCTGCCGCGAGCGGCTGCCCGAGCCGGACCGGCTGCTGCTGGCGTTCTCGGTGCCGATCATCGCCGTCATCCTGGTGCAGGCGTTCCTGTCGCGCGCCCACGCCAACTGGGCGGCGCCCGCCTACGTGGCCGGCGACCGTGCTCGTCATCGCGACGATGGTGCGCGACGGCGCCTGGGGCTGGCTGAAGGCCTCGTTCATCGTCCACGCTGTCATGCTGGCGCTGATCGTGTTCGGCACCGCGACGGCCGGGCAGGTGCCGCTGCCGCTCAAAACCGATCCGTTCGCGCGCACGCTCGGCTGGCACGATCTGGCCAAAGCGACGCGCGCCGAGCTCGCCCGGGCCGCCGCGGCCGGTAAGCCCTATGCCGCCGTGCTGTCGGACGACCGCTCCGTCACGGCCGAGCTTCTCTATTATATGCGCGATGAGCCGACGCCGATCCTCGCCTGGCGACCCGGCGCGCCGCACGATCACTTCGAGCTGACGCGGCCGTTCACCGCCGCGACGCCGTCGCCCGTGCTGCTGGTGCGCGCCGACGACGGCGTGCCGCCTGCCATCGAATCGTTCGCCAGCGTCGAGAAGGTCGCCGATCGAATGCTGCCCGCAGGTGACAACGAGCAACGGCATGTGACGTTCTACTCCCTGGCGGGGTACAAGGGCCAATGACGGCAGCCGATCGCACGCACGAGGGCCTCGAGCTTCCGACTGAAGAGGCCGCGGCGCTTTCCGAGACGTTCGTCCTGCTCGACAACAATTCGGGCACCGGACCGCCGTCGCTGCTGTTCTCCGAGCCGCAGGACATCATCGCCGCCTGGACGCCCGAGGAGGTTCCGGCGGCGCTGGAGCGCATCGAGGACGGCGTCGCCGCCGGTCTGCATGCGGCCGGCTTCTTCGCCTACGAGCTCGGCTATGTGCTGGAGCCGAAGCTCGCCGCGCTCATGCCGGAAAAGCGCAACGTGCCGCTGATGTGGATCGGGCTCTACAAGGCGCCGGCCGAGATGACGAGCGCCGAGGTCGAGCACTGGCTGGCGACGCACACGCGCTCAGGCGACTTTTCATTTCACCGACGTCAAGCTGAGCCTGGGACGAAGCGCAGTATCTGACGCGCTTCACCGAGGTGATCGAGAAGATCCGCGCCGGCGACATCTATCAGCTCAACCTCACCTTCAAGGCGCGCTTCAAACTCGAGGGCTCGCCGCTGACGTTCTTCCTCGACCTGCGCCAGAAGCAGCGCGTCGCCTATGGCGGCATCGTCGACACGGGCGAGGTGACGGTGCTGTCGGCGTCGCCCGAGCTGTTCATCGAGCAGCACGGCCGCACGGTGTTCACGCGGCCGATGAAGGGCACTGCGCCGCGTGCCGGCACGCCCGACGCCGACGCGATCGCCCGCAAGCAGCTCGCCGCCGACGTAAAGCAGCGCGCCGAGAACCTGATGATCGTCGACCTGATGCGCAACGACATCGGCCGCATCGCCGAGATCGGCAGCGTCGACGTCACGGACCTGTTCACGGTCGAGACATACAAAACGCTGCACCAGATGACCTCGGGCGTGCGCGCCACCCTGAAGAAGGGCGTCGACACGGCGGAGCTGCTGCGCGGCATCTTCCCGCCCGGCTCCATTATCGGCGCGCCCAAGATCCGCGCCATGGAGCTGATCCGCCAGCTCGAGACCGAGCCGCGCGGCGTCTACTGCGGCGCCATCGGCTACATCTCGCCGGACGGGCAACTCTCTGTTCAACGTGGCCATCCGCACGGCGGTCATCTTTCGCAACGCCGACGGCGAGATGGGCATCGGCTCGGGCGTCGTGTTCGACAGCCAGGGGCCGAAGGAATACGCCGAGTGCCTGTTGAAGATGAAGTTCCTCACCGATCCGGTGAAGCGCTTCGAGCTGATCGAGACGATGCTGTTCGACCGCGAGGCGGGCGGCTTCGTGCTGCTGGAGCGGCACATCGAGCGGCTGGCGACATCGGCGCGCTATTTCGCCTACGTCTATGACGAAGCGGCGGTGCGCCGCGCGCTCGAGGGTGCCGTTGCCGGCAAAGCCGGGCGGCTGCGCGTGCGTCTGTTGCTCGCTGAGGACGGCAAGCTGACGGTGACGACGACCCCTCTGCCGTCCGCCGATCCGAACGCCGTCATGCGCTTTGCACTGTCTCGTCGCGCGTCGACAGCTCGGACCTGTTCTTGTTCCACAAGACGACGCGCCGCGAGCTCTACGATCGCGAGTGGCAGGAGTACGCCGACCGCCTGGGCACCGACGAGGTCATCTATCTCAACGAGCGCGGCGAACTCGCCGAGGGCAGCCGCACGACCATCTTCATCGAGCGCGACGGCACGCTGCTGACGCCGCAACTCGGCGCCGGACTGCTGCCCGGCACGTTGCGCGCGGAATTAATTGCTGAAGGGAAGGCGGAGGAGGCCGTGCTGACGCTTGCCGACCTGCAATCGGCGGACGCGATCTTCCTCGGCAACTCGGTGCGCGGGCTCGTTCCGGCGACGCGCGTCGATGTCGTGAGGTAGCCGCCGCAGTCGTGCTGCGGCGGATATTATTCGATGACGGTTTCGTCGGTAGCGATGGCACCAACCTTCGGGTTGGTGACGGCAGCGCCCCCGAGCATCGCGGCAAGCAGGAATGCAAACGCCGCAACCGTCAATACAGCCGCGATGACGATCTCGCGCGTCGAGCGGCGTATACGTTCCGCGTATGAATCAAATTGGTCGAGCTTCCATCTCATGGCGCGAGAATTCGACGATCGTGTGCGCCGGCACCAGAGCGCTGAGTGCCGCGCGACAGAAGCGCACAGAATTACTCATATGTCAGAAGGGTTCTAAAGACCGCGCATAATGCAGCCAAAGACGAGGATGATCTGCGCCAGCAGCAAAGCCCAGAATTCGTTACCGGTAATAAAGGGTACCTGGGCTCCAAAGAATTTAATGATCAGCACAGTGACCGTCAGAATGACGGACAGCATGAACGTCACGATGCCCGGTGCTTTAAGTCCCATCGTATCTACTCCCCTTGATGCCATGCGATCCGCATAACGCCCCGCAAGGCGCTCCCCTGAGCCGGCGCCGATTCGGCCGGCCCCCGTCGGCTTATAGCAGGCGCAACTCGGGATGGCACTGCGAGGGCAGGTTGGGCTGGGGACGGCTGCGGCAAGTGGGGTCACCGCTATGCAACTGCCTGTTTCCGCGGCCGGGCAAAGAACAGGCGGCGCAGCAACAGCAGCAGCAGCAGCGTGAGGAAGAGCGCTCCCACGATCACGAAGGGGTGCTTTTCCCACAGCAGAATGGGACTGACGCGGCCGTCGGCGACGAGGCGCAGGTCCTGACTGATGATCCCGGGATCAAGGCCGCCTCCCGTGCGCAGCATCATGGAGACGGCGGCAGACTGATCGGCGCTGGCGACGACTGCCTGGCGCACGCTCTCGGACGACAGCGAGTGGATCGTCGCCGGGTTGGCCGCAACCGCGTGCAGCACACGCTCGCGCGGTTCCTTCTGCAGTCCCGTGAGGTAGCGCGACAGGCTCGAGAGCTCGTCCTCGGTGAGGCTGCGCGCCAGGTTCTTCAGATCGTTATCTGGAAGCTCGAACAGGGTATCGCGGGCGCCGCGGTCGATGGAGGCGAGGCGCACGATGGCGAGCTGATCGTCGAGGGCCAGCAAGCGCGTCAGCGCGGCGCGGCTCAGCTGATCGGGCTGCGTGCGGCGATAGAGGCTGTACTCGACGATCTTCGGCAGATCATCGCCGGCGAGCGCCGACCACTTGAGGCCGGTGTCGATCGAGCGCGTCTCGCGCGCGATGTCCATGGCCGGCGCCGGCAGGGTGTTGATGGCCGTGCTGAGCGTGCCGTCGTCGAGGCGCTTCAGGATGCCGGCCTCGCCCTCCCCGGCCAGCAGCAGCGCGACGACCTCGTCGAGGCGTGGCAGGGCCGCCGGCTTCAGCGAATCGACAAAGGCTTTGAACTTCGGATTGCGTTCCGCAAGGCCGAGGGCTTCGGCGTGGGCGCTGCGGAAGTCGCGCCAGATCTCGATTACGCGGTCGGCAGTGGCGGCACCGATCTCCTGGACGTGGCCGGAGATCTGTTCGGCAAATGTCTTCGCCAGCTCTTCCTGGACCTTGTCCTTGTTTTCCTTCGACTTCATCTCGGTGGCGATGATCGGCAGCACGCCGTTGCGCAAGTCCCAGATGTCCTTGGCGATGAGCACAAGGCCGATGCCGCCGGCGACGACGGATACCAGGCGGGCCAGAACGCTGCCGACGATGCGCTCGCCGACGCGCGCAGCCATGTTGGCCAGTTGGCGGCGCATTAGCAGCACGGCAGCGCCGGCGATGCCGCCGCTCGAATTCGCGCAGCACGGCGCTGGACGACATCTCGGCGGCGCCCTTGTTGGGGTCGATGGCGATACCCTTGCCGGCATCGCCTTCGATGACGGCGCGCGAGGCCGTCTCGCCATAACGGGCGCCGACGAACGCCTTCAGGCAGGCGAGCGCCGGCTCGGCCGCATCTCGGCTGGCGAACTCCATCTGCTTGCCGACCTCGTTGCCGACGCCGACGGCGAGTTGCTCCAGAGCCGCCTTGATGGCGTCGGATCTATAGACGCGCTCGGCGACGGCGGTGGCTAGCTCTTGCGCCTTCTGCTGGTCGGCGAGCGACTGCAAGAGGTTGCCCCAGCTCGTTTCCTTGCGGATTTCCTCGACCGCAAGGTCGACGCGGTCGTCGATGATCTGGTCCATGCCGATTCGGCGCCACTGGTCGCCGACGGCGGCGCGATAGTCGACATTGGCGATGCCGGCCTGCAGGGCGCGTACCGATATGCCCTGGATGGCGGTCCTGAAGGCGGCTTCGTCGCGCGACTGGCAGGCCTCGTAGTCGGCCTTGGACAGCGGCTGCGCAAATGACGGCGCGACCTGTCCTACGACGATGGCGAGGGCGACGAGATGGGCGATCAGGCGACGTACGTGGGCGAGCAACGCAGCAGTGTCCTTCGGTCCGCGGCCGCTCCCATCCGGCGGCTGCACTTAACCATCTAATCACCTAGAATATGGGGTGTCGATTGCGCTCGCAGCGTGACATTGCCGGCGAGTGCTTGTCGGCGGAGGGGCACTTCTGTCGTTCGGCCCCGATCGGTTCGAACGATGTTGTTGGGTGCCTTTGGGCGGCAAACCATCGTCCGGGGCGGTCGCGGGCGGATCACAAATTCTTTCACATTTGCGCAAGAGGGCGTTGGCGTCAGGACGAGCGTTGCACGCTGTGTGGTATCTGCATTACTATTGTGCGCGCACTGCCCATTTGCCCAGCTTTCGCCTTGATTGTGGCGGCGGCACAACACCGGGTTGCGTAGATTAATAATGTTTGCACTGCACTAATTCGCAAGAACCGAGAACACGCGTAGGTTCACCGAATTGAGTTGGGTTGAGAAGCGGCGCTTTTTCAATGCGTTCTGCCGTCCCGCAGCAAAAATGGCGAGCCCCGTCTTGCGCCTGGCATACGCCATCGAGCGTGCGCCGCGGTGGCGTTGGGGTCGACACGGTTGCGACACCGTCTCGCCCCAAATCGTCAAATCCCGGCATCGGCGCCCTGCCGGTTGCGGGCCATTTGGCCACTGGTTGAGCAGGGGAGGACGGCGCTGATGGACGGGGCATTGGGCGACACGGCGGCGGGCTGCGGCAAGGTGCCCAATCGAACTTCGCAGCCGATCCGGTCAGTGAAACGTCTCCACCTCATCTCGTGCTGTGCGGGTACGGGATCTCTTTCAAAGCGGCTTCACCATATGAGCCTCAAGCCGGATTGCGATCGGCGTCATTGCTCGTTTGAGGAAACGAAAAAGAGAGAGTTTCAACGACATGCTCGGGTTAGGCGCGGAGAAGCTCGCGCTGACCGGGGTCTGTTGGGGATCAATTGACTTCGTCAAGTATGCGAGCGAGTTCAGTTAACGAAATGAAAAACAGCGAGAAAATGAAGGCAGCTTGGGGTAGCATTTACGTTCCCGGCGGACGCAACGGCGTGTTGCTCGTCCATAGTCTCGGGGGCTCGCCGATCGAGCTGAAGTTCGTTGCCCATACGCTGGCTCAGCTCGGCTACACCGTTTATTGCCCGCTGCTTCCCGGCCTCGCCGGCGGCACCGACGTCTCCGGTCTTTCGACCTGGCAGGACTGGTACGCCGCGCTCGAGCAGGCGCACGATGAGCTGACGCAGCAGTGCGACGCCGTCATCGTCGGCGGCATCTCGGCCGGCAGCATGCTGGCCCTGCGCCTCACCGCGCTGCGGCCCGAGAAGATCCACGGCCTGATGCTGTTCTCGCCGACGTTCTGGCCGAACGGCTGGGCAATTCCGTGGTACTTCAGCTTGTTCCGTCTGGTGCAGCAGAAGTGGACGGCGCGCCTCTTCAATTTCCGCGCCCGCGCGCCGCACGGCATCAAGGACGAGCGCCTGCGCAGCTTCATTCTCGACAGCGTGCAGTCGGAGACGGATTCGATCGAGGACCTGTTCGCCCGCGGCGGCGGTCTGGTGCTCGAGTTCCGCAGGCTGGTTCGCAACGTCAAGCCGCTGCTCGGCAAGATCAAGCAGCACGCGCTGGTGTTCCATCCGCGCCACGACGATCAGAGCGATCTGTCGAACGCCATGCTGCTGCAGCGCAAGCTGGGCGGCATGGTCGAGGTCTGCGTGCTCGACGACTGCTATCACATGGTGACGCTCGATCGTCAGCGTCCGGTCGTGATGGAGCGCGTGAAGGAATTTGCCGAGCGCTTGACGGCGCGGCTTGCCAAGCTGCGTAGCGAGGAGGCCGTCGTTGCGGCCGCCGAGGCGCCGCAGCAGACCAAGGGCCGTAGCGAAAATCGCGGCGCCACCACCTGATCTTGCGGTGCGCGCGGCATGAAATGCAAAAGGCCCGGCAGATCAGCCGGGCCTTTTTGATTCAGTCGTTTTGATTAGTCGCCGCCCAGCTAGCGCATCATTCCTGAGCGACGTCGGGACGTACGGCCGGAACCGGCCGCGGCGCCTTCAGCTGCGGCGCTGCGTGCGCAGCGGTGGTCTTGGGAGCCGCCGCTCGCGCATCGCTGGGTGTGGCGTTCGCCTCGCGCGGCTGGTCGCAGCGCTGCAGGCCGGCCGGCGCGCGCTTCCATGTGAACGACTTGGAGAAGAACTTCACGCCCTTGTACCCGGTGAGCGTGAGACGATCGCGTGTCACCAGCTCGATGGCGGCGTCGAACTGCGCGCCCTGCTCGGGATCGTAGACCCACCCGTTGTCCCAGCCGCCGCTGACCCGCTGCAGCGATCCCAGGACGGGCAAGCCGCAGATTGTGCGGCGGCGTTTGGCGGCATCGGGATTGTAGCCGTCGGTTTGCGGCTCGCCGTTTTTCTTGTTCGGCTCCTTCAACCAAACAATGAAGCCGCACAGCCGATTGGCCGCGGGCCCGGTTGCGCCGCAGGGGCGGATTTCAACCGCGCCTTTGCCGGTATGGTTGATCCAGACGCCCATTTCGGGCGGCGGAGCGGCCTCGGCAAAACTGGCGCTCAGCCCGAGCCCCAGCCCGCAAATAACTGCAGCAGGCCAGTAATTCCGGGTCTTAGCCGGATGAAGATCATGACGCATGGTGGCATCACCAATATTGTGCGAGAGATTGCGTTCGCATTAGGCTTTGAAAGCGGCGAAAGCTGGTCGGAGGATCAGAAGGCCGCTAGTCTGAGCGGAACCAGGGTGTACAAGAGCTTTCCTTGATCGCTCGATCTTACCCCTTTATGGACCACTTCGCGTTAACGCTCCGTGAGTGCGATATTCACTCTCGTTTCTAAATGGGGCGATTACGCGTTATGCTTAGGCAGCTCTTAAGCATGAGTTTGCCTTTACGAGGCCTACTTCGAGGGCTACCAGCGGCGCGAGCCGCGCTGTCTGCGTTCGGCCGATCTTGCCCATCACAGTGCGGAACCGATCAATGATCCTGACGCTTGCCTTCCGAAATCTGTTTCACGACCGCATCCGCCTGGCGGTGACGCTCGTCGGCATTCTGTTCTCGATCGTGCTGGTCGCCGTGCAGCTCGGCCTCTACCTCGGCGCCAGCAACATGATCACCGCCAACATCGATCACGCCAAAGCCGACCTGTGGATCACGGTCTACGGCGCCAAGAGCTTCGAGGACGGCGGCATGCTGCTGACCCCGCGCGAGCGCCACCAGGCGCTGGCGACGCCGGGCGTCAAGGCCGTGATCCCGCTCATCGTGCGCTTCGCCGAGTGGCGCAAGCCCGAGGGCGGCTCGACGCGCGTCGTCATCGTCGGCACCGACGCCGAGGACGGCGGCCTGGCGCCCTTCAACCTCGTCAAGGGCACGTGGGAAGACATCAAGGCGCCGGAAGCCGTCGCCGTCGACCGCACCTACTTCAACGAGCTCGGCATCAAGGGCATCGGCGACACGGCGCAGGTGCAGAACAGCCGCATCCGCGTGCGCGCGCTCACCGACGGCGTGCGCTCGTTCGCGCAGTCGCCCTACGCCTACACGACGCTCAACCGCGCCCGCAGCATCTTCGGCGACAGCGACGGCGCGACGTTCTACCTTGTGCAGCTCGAGCCCGGCGCCAACATCGAGAAGGTGCGCCAGGATCTCAAGGGCCGCCTGGAGGGTGCCGAGGTGCTCACCAGGCCGAATTCCGCGACCGCAGCCTGAAGCAGTGGCTGTTCCGCACCGGCGCCGGCGTGGCGCTGATCGGCGGCGCGCTGCTCGGCAGCCTCGTCGGCACGGTGATCGTCGCGCAGACGCTGTATTCCAGCACCAAGGACCACCTGAGCGAGTTTGCGACCTTGCGTGCGCTGGGTTCATCGTCGGGATATATTCACAAGGTCATCCTCGCCCAGGCCGGCATCAGCGCCGTGGTCGGCTATGTCTCGGCATGTCGATCGCGCTCGCTATTCTCGTGCTCAGTCAGAACACCGCTTTGCCGATGGTCATGACGCCGGGCCTGGCGTTCTGGCTGTTCACACTGACGGTCGGCATGTGCGCGATCTCGGCCTTGTCGGCGATCGTCAAGGTCACGAAGATCGATCCCGCAACGGTATTCAGCAAATGAGCGAAGAGCCCGTGGCCACGCGCCCGTCCTCGAAGCCATCGACATCGTCAAGGAGCTCGGCTACGGCGCCGGCAAGGTGCGCGCCGTCAAGGGCGTGAGCCTCGCGCTGGTGCCCGGCGAGCTGACGCTGCTGATGGGCCCGTCGGGCAGCGGCAAGACCACGCTGCTGTCGATCCTCGGCTGCATCCTGACGCCGACCTCCGGCACGCTTCGCATCGCCGGCGTCTCGACCGACAGGCTCGACGCGGAGGAGCTGGCCAACCTGCGGCGCAAGCACATGGGCTTCATCTTCCAGTCCTACAACCTGTTCCCCACGCTGACCGCGCTGGAGAACGTGCGCATCGCGCTCGACGTGCGCGGGCAGAAGGGCTTCGCCGCCGCCAACCGCGCCGAGGAAGTGCTGCGCGACGTCGGCCTCGCCTATCGCCTGAAGAGCTATCCCGGCAATCTCTCGGGCGGTGAGCAGCAGCGCGTCGCGGTGGCCCGCGCCATCGCCTGCTCGCCCTCGATCGTGCTCGCCGACGAGCCGACGGCCGCGCTCGATGGCGAGAACGGCCACGCGGTCATGGCGCTGCTGGCGCGCATCGCCAAGGAACAGGACCGCAGCGTCCTGGCGGTCACGCACGATCCCCGCACGCTCGCCTATGCCGACCGTGTCGTGCGCATCGAGGACGGACGTATCGTCGGCGAAGAGCGCCGGCCGGAGGGCCTCGACGCCCCGGGAATTGCGGATCTTACAAAGAGACGGAAGGCCCATGCTTAAGCTCAATTCCACGATCATCACGCTCGGCGTCGCCGGTTTGCTCGCGATCGCCGTCGGCTTCTACGTCAACAGCGTCAGCTGGGGCCCGGTCGCCGAAGAGAAGACCACGCAGGCAAACAAGACCGGCGCCACCGACAGCGCGAAGCTGAAGAACGGCCGTGCCGCCGAGCAGCCGACCTGGGCGGCCTCCGCCACCGGCCGCGTCGAGCCGAAGGGCGGCGAGGTGCGCATCGGCGCCGAGGTGCCGGGCCGCATCAAGGACATCCCCGTGGCCTGAACGACGCGCGTGAAGAGCGGCGACCTGCTGGTCCAGCTCGACGACGACGATGCCCTGACCAAGGTCGCGGCCGCCTCCGCGGAAGTCGCGGTGCGCGAGCGCGAGCGCAACGACGACGACGTGCGCGGGCTCGCAGCACGAGCGGCGCAACGCCGAGGACGAGGTCGCCACCGCCGAGCGGGCCGTGTTCGGCGCGCGTCAGGCCTTCGACGACGCGCTGGACAAGAAGCGCACCTCCAACGGCAGCGATGTCGACGTCGACAACGCCCGCACGAAGCTCACCGATGCCAAGAAGAAGCTCGCCGATGAGCGCGCCAACCTCGCCTCCGTCGACGCCAAATCCGGCATGCCGCTGCCGACTCGCGTCGAAGCTGCGCTGGCGGTCGCCCGCGCCGAGCTGACCGCGGCCGAGCTCGGCGTCGAGAAGACGCGCGTGCGCGCGCCGTTCGACGGCACGGTGCTCAACATCGTCGCCAAGGAAGGCGAGATCGCTGCGCCCTCGCCCGAGAACACGCTGCTGGTGTTCGGCGACCTCAGCACACTGAAGGTTCGCGCCGAGGTCGAGGAGCGCGATGCCGCCAAGATCCACGTCGGCCAGCGCGTCGTCGTGCGTGCCGACGCCTATCCCGACCAGGACTTCGAGGGCCGCGTCGGCTCGATCGCGCAGTCGCTGTCGCAGCCCCGCATCGTCTCGCGCGGCCCGCGCCGTCCGAACGACGTCGAGGTGCTGGAAGCCCTGGTCGATCTCGACGGCGCTGCCGCCGCTGCTGACCGGCATGCGCGTCGACGTGTTCTTCAAGCACGACGCCACCGCCTCGACGAAGTAAGCGGACGCGCTCACCGGGCCGCGCTGGAATTTGAAGCGGGCGCATCCTCACCGTGCGCCCGCTTTCTTGGTTTCGGCGCTGCGCTAATCCCCTCTCTCCTCTTCAGGGAGAGGGGTTGTCTGAGGCGCAGCTCGATTGCCGCTCGCCGAGACGTCATCCGCTAGCTCGACCGGAAGTGATCGCGCACACAATCTATGTCGCCGACGATATCATCGATGCTCACGCCCACACAGCGTACCGCAAGCTGCCTCTGATCGGCAGTACGCGCTGCATCGGCGGCAGTCTCTTCGTTTGAGTCGCGTGTGTTCGCAGCGTCGACGCGAGGATCAGCTCTCCTCAGATCCGGGGCAGGCGATCGAGGCCGGCGCGCTGGCACAGTACGCACGGAAGCCTTCGTCAGCGGCGCGGATCGTAACTGCAGCGCAGACGCCGAGGTCCTGACGACGAAAGTCCGCGCCCTAGAGCCCTGGATGGGACCTGAAGCTCGTTGACGCCGAAGTCGCAACCTCGGCATCGGAGCACCTGCGCGCGGCGTGCGGAGCACGCTGCGACCATGCAAGCTGCCTCTGCACTGATCAGATCGCAGCGTTCGGCGCCCGCGCTCCCTCGGCTCTCTGACATCCCTCGGGCATGCGCGCGAGACGCGAATGCGCGAAGTTTACTCCGCGGGCACCGGCGGTCGGAGCGGCGTGGCCGTGTGTGCGCCGCTGCGGCCAGGTACTCCGGCGACTCGTCGGTCGGGCCGACGAAGCGGCCGAAGATGCACCAGACGAACCGGCCGACGTCGTCCATCACCGTGAAGAACGACGGCACGAAGACCAGCGACAGCACGGTCGAGACCAGGAGGCCGCCGATCACCGCGATCGCCATCGGTGCGCGGAACTCGCCGCCGTCGCCGAACGCCATGGCGCTGGGGATCATGCCGGCGACCATCGCGAGCGTCGTCATGACGATCGGCCGCGCGCGCTTGCGGCCGGCGTCGATCACCGCCTCGATGCGCGGACGCCCTTGGCCACCTCCTCGACGGCGAAGTCGACGAGCATGATGGCGTTCTTGGTGACGATGCCCATCAGCATCAGCAAGCCGATGTAGACCGGCATGCTGACGGAGTTGCTGGTGGCGAGCAGCGCCAGCACCACGCCGCCGAACGACAGCGGCAGCGACAAAAGAATGGTGACCGGCTGCGCCACGCAGCCGAACAGCAGCACCAGCACGCCGAACACGATCATCAGGCCGGTGCCCATGGCGGTCATGAAGCCGGTCGCCACCTCGTCCTGCATCTCGGCGTCGCCGGACGGCTGCAAGCGCGACGCTGGCCGGCAGCTTCTGCTCGCTCGACGACCTTCAGGAACTTCTCGCGCGCGTCGCTCATGGCGTAGCGCGACTCCAGGTCGACGCCGATGACGGCGCGACGCTCGCGGTCGTAGCGGCTGATCGGAGCTCGGTCCGCGGCCGAACGTGATGTCGGCGACGGCGGCAGCGGAATGGCGGCGCCGTTGGAGTTGGTCACGCGCAGGTTCTGCAGGCGCTGCATGTCGGTGCGGGCGTCCTCCTCGATCTGGACGCGGATCGGCACCAGCCGGTCGCCGGCGTTGAACTTGGCGAGGTTGGCGTCGATGTCGCCGATGGTGGCGACGCGGATCGTCTCGGCGATCTTGCTCGGGGCGACGCCGAGGCGCGCCGCGACGTCGAACTTCGGCACGACGCGCAGCTCCGGCCGGTCGAGCGCCGCGTCGGCGGCGACGTTCTTGAAGCCGGGCACCTGGCGCAGCGCGCCTTCCAGCTTGCGCACCGCGTCGTTCAGGTCCTCGCCGCTGTGCGACAGCATCGAGAACGACAGCTCGCGCTCGCCGCGCTCGTTGACGAACCAGGCGCGCGTGTCGGGAATGTCGGCCAGCTTGTCGGAGATGATCGTCTTGATCGTCTTTTGCGGCAGGGCGCGCTCGGTCTTCGGCACGAGATTGACGAACAGCGACGCCTTGCGCACCTCGAGGCCGCCCGTGGGCGTGCTGCCGCCGAGCACGAACACGCTGCGCACCTCGGGAATGGTCTTGAGAACTTCGACCATCTGGTCGGTGGTGACGCGCGTATCCTCCAGCGTCGCGCCGGGCGGCAGCTCGACGGAGACGACGACGCGCGAGTTGTCCTCGTCCGGCATGAAGCCCGTCGGCAGCAGCGTCGTGGCGTAGATCGAGCCGGCGAACAGGCCGAGGCCGGCGACGAGCGTGAGATAGCGCACCTTCAGCGTGGCGCGCAGGAAGCCGACATAGCCGCGCATGACGAGGCCGTCGCCTTCGTGTTTTTCGGGGACGGGCGCAGGAAATAGGCCGCCATCATCGGCGTCATCAGGCGCGCGACGAGCAGCGAGAAGAGCACCGCGACGGCGACGGTCAGGCCGAACTGCCGGAAGTACTGGCCGGCGATGCCGCCCATGAAGGACACGGGCGAGAAGATCGCGACGATGGTCAGCGAGATGGCGATGACGGCGAGGCCGATCTCGTCGGCCGCCTCGAGCGCGGCGCGATAGGGCGATTTGCCGGTGCGCATGTGGCGCACGATGTTCTCGATCTCGACGATGGCGTCGTCGACGAGGATGCCGGTGACCAGCGTGATGCCGAGCAGGCTGACGAGGTTGAGCGAGAAGCCCAGCAGCTCCATGGCCCAGAACGTCGGGATGGCCGACAGCGGCAGCGCGATGGCGGCGATCAGCGTGGCGCGCATGTTGCGCAGGAAGACGAGCACGACCAGCACCGCGAGCGCGGCGCCTTCGAGCAGCGTCTCCATCGCGGAGGTGTAGTTGCCGCGCGTGTAGGCGACGGCGTCGTCGACCTTGGTGAGGCGGACATCGGGGTATTGCTTGCCGAGCTCGGCCAGCTCGCGCATTGACGACGTCGGCGACCGAGAGCTCGCTCGAGCCCTTGGAGCGGAACACGGCGAAGGTGACCACGGGCTCGCCGTTGAGGCGGGCGAACGAGCGCTGCTCGCTGGCGTCGTCGATCACCTGGCCGAGGTCGGACAGGCGAACGTGGCGGCCGCCGGGCAGCAGGATCTTGGTGTCGGCCAGCTCCTCGACGCGGCGCGCGCCGGCGAGCGTGCGGATCGCCTGCTCCTGCCCGCCGACCTCGCCGCGGCCGCCGCCCAGGTCGACGTTGGTGGCGCGCACCTGGGCGTTGACGTCGGCCGGCGGTGACGCCGAAGGCCAGCAGCCGGTCGGGGTCGAGCAGGATGCGGATCTCGCGGTCGACGCCGCCGTAGCGCTCGACGCGGCCGACGCCCTTCAAGCCCTGCAGCTGGCGCTTGATCACGTCGTCGACGTGCCAGGAAAGCTGCTCCAGCGTCATGCCCGGCGAGGACGCCGCGAAGGTCAGGATCGACTGGCCCTCGACGTCGATGCGCTGGACGATCGGCTCGTTGATGTCGCGCGGCAGATCGAGGCGGATCTTGTCGATCGCGTCCTTCACGTCGTTGAGGGCGCGGTCCTGGTTGACCTCGAGGCGGAACTCCATGACGGTCGTCGACATGCCGTCGGTGACCGTCGACATGATGTGCTTGACGCCGGTGATGTTGGCGACGGCGTCCTCGACCTCCTTGGTGACCTGGCTCTCGAGCTCGGCCGGCGCGGCGCCCGACTGCACGACCGTGATCGAGACGAGCGGGATGTCGATGTTCGGAAAGCGCGTGACCGGCAGCGTCATGAAGCTGATGACGCCGAGCAGCGTCAGCACCGAGAACAGCACGATCGCCGGCACCGGCCGGCGGATCGACCAGGCCGAGATATTGAGGCGCATTATACTGGGCCTCGCTGATCTTGGGATCCGGCACCACCGCGCGCACGGCGTCGCCGTCGCGCAGGAAGGTGCCGGCGCGGGCGACGACGACGTCGCCTTCGTCGAGCCCTGCTCACCTCGACCATGCCGCGCGCGATCAGTCCGGTTTGACGTCGCGGCGGACAACCCTGCCGTCGCGCACGATCTGCACGAAGGCGCCGCCGGCATCGAAGACGACGGCCGAGGAAGGCACGGCGAGCCCGTGGCTTTGGCCGGTCTGCAAGGAGCCGCGCGCAAAGCTGCCGATGCGCAGGCGCGCGTCGTCGCCGAGGAAGACGCGCACGCGGCCGAGGCGGGTCAGCTTGTCGACCTCCGGCGAGACGAGGCGCACGGTGCCGCCGACGTCGCCGACGCCGGCAACGTTGACCTGGGCCTTTTGGCCGGCCGTGACCTTGGCGAGCTCGGTTTCGATCACCTCGGCGTCGAGCTCGATCTCGCCGCGCGCGACGATGCGGAACATCGGCTCGCCGGCGCCCGCGGCCATGCCGCCGATACGCGCGGTGCGCCGGCTGATGAGGCCGTCGGCGGGCGCCTTGACCTCGGTGTTGGTCCGCTTCCACAGCAGCTCGCGCCGCTGCGCCTCGACCTGCGCCTTCTCGGCCTGGGCGAGCTTCAGGCCGCCGCGCGCCGCGACGAGCTGGGCGTCGGCGCTCTTGGCCGCGGCCTCGCGCTGGTCGAAGGTGCTGCCGGAGAGAAAGCCGGAAGTCTTCAGCGGCTTGGCGCGCTCGTAATTCGCGCTGGCCTCCGACAGCTTGGCGGTCATGTCGACGATCTGGCTCTTGGCGTGCGAGATCGCCGCGTCCCCGCGCGCGATCATCGCGTCGTTCTGCGCGACCTGGGCGTCGAGCGATTCCTGCACCAGCGTCGCGAGCACGTCGCCCTTCTTCACGCGGTCGCCTTCGTCGACCTTCAGCTCCAGCACGCGGAAGCCTTCGACCTCGGGCGCGACGAGGATCTCATCGCGCGGCACCAGCGAGCCGGAAACGGTGACCCTCTCGGTGAACTCGGCGCCCGTCGCCTTGACGACGGAGACGGCCGGCGGCAGGGCAGCCTTTTCAACCTTCTGGTCGGCCGGCGTGCGCTCGGCATGGCTGGCGTTGCTCAGGTAGGGCATGAGCTGCGGCGCCACGTGCGGGGCGAGGAATAATCCCGCACCACCGATCGCGCCCAACACTAGGAGCGAGAGGAAAAATCTCTTCATCGACGTTTCTCCGCGGCTTTGTCTTCTGTGAGCGTTTCGGGCTTGACGTTGAGCAGCTTGCGGATCAGCGCCATGACGGCGGGTATGAGCGTCTTGGCGTCGAAATTGGGATCGAGTGCGCGGCGCAAGAACAGGCCGTCGCCGATGACGAAGAAGAGCTTGGCGAGGGTTGGAATGTCGACCTCGGGCGCGATGCGGCCCTCGGCGGCGAGCGGGCGAACAGCTTCTCGAAGCTCTCCTGCACGTAGCGGTCGACGGAGCGATAGATCTCGCCGACCTTGGGGTTGCGCGTCGATTCAAGCCCGATCTCGATGCACATGGTGCGCTTGTGAGCGGGCTCTTCGTCGAAGTAGTGCTCGCCGAGGCGGAGCAGCGACTGCATGAAGTCGGGCGCTGCCGCGAGCTCGGCGAAGCGCTCTGCAAAGTCGGAGCGGTCGCGCTCGGCGATGCCGGCGATCAGGTCCTCCTTCGAAGTGAAGTAGACGTAGAGCGCGCCGGGGCTGATCAGCGCCTCCTTGCAGATGTCCTGCATGGTGGTGCGGTGGAAGCCGGCGCGCGCGAAGCAGACCTCGGCGGCGTCGAGGATGTGCTCGCGGCGGGCGCGCTGGGTGGCGGGTTTGAGCTTGGGCATCGGGGTCTGAGCCGAAGAGTTTCTAACTCGTGTGCCTCATACTGGCACAAAACAAAACGAACAACCGTTTTGTTTGCACGCTATCGTGGCGGGTTGATGGCGCCGTTCCCGTGGGTCACAGCCAGCGGCAAGGTCTTATGCGCGCGCGCAGCTGTGTTCATTCGGGGCGCTTGGATGCGTCTAGAACTGGGTCAGCCATAGTTGCCGGCATAGGGGTCCTTCAGCGACTGCGCCTCCTCGAGGAAGCGGCCCGCGAAACCCGCCGGCCAGCGAGAACTCGCCGCCGTCCCAAGCGTAGCGCCCGAACAGGCCGGCACGCGCATCCTCGCCGAGGGCGTTGGCGTTGAGCCCGCCTTCGAGGCCGAGCGAAAAGTCCCCAAAGACCCGATAGCCGGTGCGCATGCGGGCGGCCGAGGTCTGGTGCGCGCTGGTCCAGGAAAGATCGAGCGAGGACCATGCGCAGGCGCCCATGTTGAGCCAGAACTCGGCCGCGACCTTCGGACCAAATGCTTGTCCCTGCACGGGATTATCCGGGTCGAAGGGCGCGATGTCGTGGTCGATGGCGGCGATGCCGACGAACGCCTTGGCGGTCAACGGCCCGAGGCGCTTCAGATAGCCGACCAGCGCCTCGGCAAAAGCGGTTTCGGCCGTGAAGGAGACGAGTTGCGCTCGCCGCTCGCCGACATAGGTGTAGCCGCCATATCCGCCGGCGACGCGCAGTCGAAGGCCGTCGTCGAAGATGTTGCTGTAGGGGGCGACGGTGGCTCCCGAGTAGAGCAGCCAGACGTGACCCGAGACGTCGGCGCCGGCCCAGATCTCGCGCCAGCCGGGCGGGGTCGCTGGGTCGGCAGCAGCGGCCGGGAGCAAGAACAACGAAGACATGATCGCGACCGAGGTCGCGACGGCTGCGACGCCTAAATCTTGGAAGGCAGTCCTCGGCATACGCGACTACAGAACAAAGAATAGAACATGCGTTAATTAAACGAGTGGATTAACCAAATTGATCATCATCTACAACTTGAAGTCAACGGCATTCAGTGCGTCAGGCGCCGATTGCAATTGCTGCACGCGATAACGTTTCCGCGACGAGCGCGTGATTCGCTCCTGTGCATAGAGATAATTTCTGTCATCCTCCGCGTACTGTCCTCCTGATAACATTTCATTCGTAGGGTTGCTTCAAACCCTCAACGGAGACGGCCTCAAGCCCCCGGCTCCCCCGCCGCAATCAGGCCGTCCACACCTAGGGAGGACGTACAATGGTTGCTCATGCGTCGAATTCGCATGCGAACGGAAAATCCCCTGCACACAGCGCGTTCCAGATGTACTTCGGAGGGCTGGAGGCCTTGGGCCAGACCTACGATCCGTTCCTGAAGGGCCTGGCCCGCACCCAGCTCGAGATGCTCGGGTTCGCCAATCGGCGGGCTCAGGCCTACATGCAGATCCCGGCGCGGGCCGCCCAGTGCCGCACGCCGCAGGACCTGATCGCGCGCGCAGACCCAGTTCTGGCGCGCCGCCTACGAGGACTACACCGAGAGCGTGGGCCGGGTGACCGACACGCGCTCGCGGCCTTCGTGCCGCCGAACCTCGCGGCGCTTACCGATGAGGCGCTAGCCAACGCGCACGACTACATCGCCTTCCCCGAGGCGAAGGAGCAGCCGAACGGCGGGCGTTCGCGCGAGCGCAAGGCGGCCTAGGCGTAAGGAACGAACACGAGAGAATTTCCAACCGGCGGCGCATGCGGCGCCCCGGACGCGGCTGGTCGTCCTTCGGGCGTGACCGTGCCCACACTTCTGCGCAGCGACGGCGCCGCGCCTATTTCAGCTCAGCCAAAGCTTCCTTGAAGCCCGCGAGCGAGATCGGGATGCCGATGCCGGCCTCCTCGGTCTGGAAGATGATGAAGATCGCCGTCTTGCCGTTCTTCAGCTGCTCGACCAGCGGGTCCTCGACCACCACCTGGGCGTAGCAGGCGAACGTGTGGCAGCGCAAAAACGGCGCATGCCCGACATCCTTGTCGTCGATCTTCAAGCCGAGCCCGGGGGGCAGCAGGATGCCGAGCGGGGCAAACACGCGCAGCACCCGCGTGCCGTTGGAGAACTTCTGGAAGTAGACGGTGAGGCCGATGTTGTCCTTGTCCTCGGCCGTGACGCTCTGCACCAGCGCGCAGACTTCGTTCTTGGCGCCGGGCGGCGGATCCTTGCAGACGATCTGCCAGTCGCCGTGCTGCGCTTTGACCGTGCCTTCCTGAGCGTCAGCCGAAGTGCCAGTGCAGGCCAGCACGCAATATGCTCAGGGCGAGCTGCGTCGATAGACGCCGGACGGCGATGCCCGCGAGCCAATCGTGTGCGCTGCGGCAAACTTTGCCGTCAGCCGATCCGATGTTCTGCACCGATTGCTCCTGAGGTCTGCCTGTCGCTGAGGCTCGACGCGCACGCTTTGGAAGGGGCCGAGAACGCTCCGTGGTGTTCCCGGAATTGGGCCAAAGTTTGTACCTGATGCACGTCAGGTTGCGCGCATTTGCGCGGTGTTTTTTTTGCCGAGCCACAACGCGTGGAAATGCCGCATTAAGCTTGACTTGAGGCGATGGAAGTCGGTTGTGCTCTTAGTTGACTTGGGGACGTGCGTCCTGCGCTCGGATGCTCGGCATTGGCGCGGTTTGTTGCGGGCGAACTGATAAAACAGCGCCTGTCGTGGGGAGGGACTCGGCCAACGAGCCGAGCAGCACTTGGGAGCGGATGAATGTTGAGACGACTGCTTTGCTCGGCACCAGCCGCAGCATTTGCAATGCTGTTGCTCGGGGTTTCGTTTGCGTGGGCGGGCATGGGCCAGCCGTCGCCGGGCGAAATGGGCTTCCAGGGTGCCGCCACGCCGGTGGCCGAGGAAATCCATCGCTTCTACGACTTCGTCAACATCATCATCGTGGCGATCACCGTCTTCGTCATGCTGCTGCTGCTCTATGTGATCTATCGCTTCAACGAGCGCGCCAACCCGACGCCGTCGAAGGTCACGCACAACACCATTCTCGAGGTTGCCTGGACGGTCGTTCCGATCCTCATCCTCGTTGCCATCGCCATCCCCTCTTTCCGGCTGCTCAATCTCCAGTACAGCTACCCGAAGGCCGACCTCACGCTGAAGGCGACGGGTTATCAGTGGTACTGGGAGCATGCCTATCCTGACCTTGGCATCACGTTCGAAACGCGCATGCTGGATGATGAGTCCCGCCAGGCGCTGATCGCCGAGAACCTGCCGGCGCCGCGCAATCTCGCCGTCGACAACGAGGTGATCGTCCCCGTCGGCAAGGTGGTCAACACGCTGATCACGGCAGCGCCCGACGGCGTCATCCATGACTGGACCATCCCTTCCTTCGGCTCGAAGGTCGACGCCGTTCCGGGACGCATCACGTCGACTTGGTTCAAGCCGACCGTCGAAGGCATCTTCTACGGTCAGTGCTCGGAACTGTGCGGCAAGGACCACGCGTTCATGCCGATCGCCGTGCGCGTGGTGAAGGAAGAGGTCTTCGCCGCGTGGACCGACACCATGAAGCAGGCCGCCGCAGCCGGCACCGCGGCGAGCGCCGAGAAGGACAAGGAAAAGCGCAAGCAGCTGAACCAGCAGAAGAAGGAACTGCTGGAAAAGGCCAAGGGCATCGTTCGGCAGGCGGCTCTCGAGCAGGCTGGCGTGCGCCAGTTCGCCAAGACCGGCGATCCGGCCCCGGCCAAGTGACCAGCGCCTAGCGCGATCCGAGATGAGAACCGGGTGAGCCCGGCAACAAAACACCGAGTGACAGGGCGAACGCACAATGGGAAGCACGACACACACAGCGCATGACGGCCACGACCACGCACCGACGGGGTTGGGGCGGTGGCTGTTCTCGACGAATCACAAGGACATCGGAACGATGTACTTGATATTCGCCATCATGAGCGGCCTGATCGGCGGCGCGCTGTCGGTCGCCATGCGCCTCGAGCTGCAGGAGCCGGGGCTGCAGTATTTCGCCGACGGCCACATGTACAACGTGTTCGTCACGGGGCACGGCCTCATCATGGTGTTCTTCATGGTGATGCCGGCGATGATCGGCGGCTACGGCAACTGGTTCGTGCCGCTGATGATCGGCGCGCCGGACATGGCCTTCCCGCGCATGAACAACATCTCGTTCTGGCTGTTGCCGGCGGCGCTTGCGCTGCTGCTCATCTCGCTGTTCGTCGAGGGCCCGGCAGGCGGCCTCGGTGTCGGTGGCGGCTGGACGCTCTATGCGCCGCTGTCGACCTCCGGCCATCCCGGACCGGCGATGGACTTCGCCATCCTTTCACTCCATCTCGCGGGCGCCTCGTCGATCCTCGGCGCCATCAACTTCATCACCACCATCTTCAACATGCGCGCGCCGGGCATGACCCTGCACAAGATGCCGCTGTTCGTGTGGTCGGTGCTGGTAACCGCGTTCCTCCTGCTGCTGTCGCTGCCCGTGCTGGCCGGCGCCATCACCATGCTGCTGACGGACCGCAACTTCGGCACCTCGTTCTTCAACCCGCAGGGCGGCGGCGATCCGCTGCTCTACCAGCATCTGTTCTGGTTCTTCGGTCATCCTGAGGTCTACATCCTCATCCTGCCCGGCTTCGGCATGATCAGCCACATCGTGTCGACGTTCTCGAAGAAGCCGGTGTTCGGCTACCTCGGCATGGCCTACGCCATGGTCGCCATCGGCCTCGTCGGCTTCATCGTGTGGGCGCACCACATGTATGCCGCCGGCATCAGCGTGAACACGCAGGCCTACTTCGTGTTCGCCACGATGGTGATCGCGGTTCCAACAGGCGTGAAGATCTTCTCCTGGATCGCCACCATGTGGGGCGGCTCGATTCAGTTCCGCGTGCCCATGCTGTGGGCGCTCGGCTTCATCTTCCTGTTCACCGTGGGCGGCGTGACGGGCGTCATGCTTTCCAACGCCGGCGTCGACCGCGCACTGCACGACACCTACTACGTCGTGGCGCACTTCCACTACGTGCTGTCGCTCGGCGCCGTGTTCGCCATCTTCGCGGGCTGGTACTACTGGTTCCCGAAGATGTCCGGCTACATGTACAACGAGACGCTGGGCAAGGTGCACTTCTGGCTGACCTTCATCGGCGCCAACATCCTGTTCTTCCCGCAGCACTTCCTCGGTCTCTCGGGCATGCCGCGCCGCTACGTCGACTATCCGGACGCCTTCGCGTTCTGGAACGGCGTGTCATCGGTCGGCGCCTACATCACCGCGCTCGGAACTTTGGTGTTCCTCGTCGGTGTGTTGGTTGCCTTCATGAGCCGCAGGGTCGCGGGCGAAAATCCCTGGGGCGTCGGCGCTACGACGCTCGAGTGGACGCTGCCGTCTCCGCCGGCCTTCCACTCCTACGAAACGCTGCCGCGCATTCAGGCCACCGATCACCACTGAGGCGCGCACTAGGCACGAATGACAACGGGCGGGGCGCAAATGTTCCGCCCGTTGCAATGAATGAGGCGAAATCCCGGGGCCGGACGCGCGACGCAAGTCGGGTAACCGGAAGTCCGGCAAGGCCGAGCAGGTCCTCTCCTTCCGCCGGCGGATGTGGGAGGCCGATGCGAGGCCAAGGGTCGAGCGAAGATGCAAGGAACGAGCGCAGATACCAGCAGCGGCCAGATCGGCCCCGTAACCGGGTCGGGCATCGGTGACTTCATCGCGCTCCTGAAGCCGCGCGTCATGTCGCTCGTCGTGTTCACGGCGCTGACCGGCATGGTCGCAGCGCCCGGAAACATCCACCCCGTGCTCGGCATCATCGCCCTGCTCGCCATCGCCATCGGCGCCGGCGCGGCGGGCGCCCTCAACATGTGGTACGACGCCGATATCGACGCCCGTATGGCGCGCACGGCTGCACGGCCTATTCCGCGCGGACGCCTGACGGCCGACGAAGCGCTGAGCTTCGGCACCGTGCTGTCGGTGTTCTCGATCCTGACGCTGGGCGTGCTCATCAACTGGACGGCCGGCATCCTGCTCGCCATTACCATCGCCTTCTATCTCTTCATCTACACGATGTGGCTGAAGCGCCTGACGCCGCAGAACATCGTCATCGGCGGCGCCGCCGGCTCCTTCCCGCCGATGATCGGCTGGGCTGCCGTAACCGGCAGCGTCAGCATCGACAGCGTGCTGATGTTCCTCATCATCTTCGTTTGGACGCCGCCGCATTTCTGGGCCCTGGCCCTATATCGCTGCCGGGACTACGAGCGCGTCGGCGTGCCGATGCTGCCGGTCGTTGCGGGCCCTACGGAGACGCGTCGGCAGATCTGGCTCTACTCGCTGGTGCTGGTGCCGCTCGCCATGCTGCCGTTCGCCATTGGTCTCGCTGGCCCGGTCTACGCGGTGAGCTCAGCTGTCCTCGGCGGCATCTTCCTTTACCTCGCCTGGCGGGTGCGCAAGATCACCGAAGGCCGCGAGGCGGATGCGGCCGCCAAGCAGCTGTTCGCGTTTTCGATTCTTTATCTGTTCCTCTTGTTTGCGGTCATCCTCGGCGAGCATGCCGTGGCGCGGCTGATGGCGTGAGGAACGAGCGGTGGCATTGGTCATGAGCGAAATGAACGAAGACGAGAAGGCGCAGCAGCGGCGGCAACGCATGCGCTCGCTAGCGATCGGCATCGCTCTCGCCGCGCTCGTCGTGCTGTTCTACGTGGCGACGATCATCCGCCTCGGCGGCAATGTTGCGATCCGGCCGATCTGAGGCACTGGAAACCGATGTCCGAGACCGAGCAAGATCATCAGCACAGGCAGCCGTCGCCGAGGCGTCAAGGCGCCGTCGCCGCTGTCTGCGGTCTATTGGTCCTGTCGATGGCCGGACTGTCGTTCGCGGCCGTACCGCTTTACCGCCTCTACTGCCAGGTCACCGGCTATCAGGGCACCACGCAGAAGGCCGAGAAGGCCTCCGACGTTGTACTCGATCGCGTGGTGAAGGTGCACTTCGACGGCAACGTCGCCGCCGAGCTTCCGTGGAAGTTCGAGCCGGTGCAGTCATCGCTCGACGTGAAGGTCGGCGAGAACACGCTGGCCTTCTACAAGGCCACCAACATGTCGGACAGGCCGACGGTCGGTACGTCCGTGTTCAACGTCACGCCCGACGCCGTCGGCTCGCACTTTAATAAGGTGCAGTGCTTCTGCTTCACCGAGCAGCGGCTGGAGCCAGGGCAATCAATGGAGATGGCGGTGTCGTTTTTCGTCGACCCGGCTTTTGTCACCGACGAAGAGACGCAGCACCTTTCCGAGCTGACGCTGTCCTATTCCTTCTATCCGGTAACTGCGCCGAAGAAGGCGGAAGGTCAGGCGGCGGTTGTCGGCGCGGGCAAGGGCGGATGAGGATTTGAATAACCGGCGCTGTGACTGCGGTCCTGAGGCACAGCGGCAAGGTTCTCGCTCCGGCAAGGGCGAAGCCTAAAGACTAGGGATCGGGAGCACCAACGGGGACTACGGGAGAGACAAGACAATGGCCGCGACGGACGCCAAGCACCACGACTACCATCTAGTAAATCCGAGCCCCTGGCCGGTGACCTCTTCGATCTCGGCTTTGATCATGATGATCGGCGCGGTGATCTGGATGCGCTCGATGAGCGAGGGTGCCGGCGTGTTCGGTATCACCGGTCCCTGGGTGTTCGCCGTCGGCGCCGCCGGCGTCATTGCCAGCGCGTTCTTCTGGTGGCGCGACGTGATCCGCGAAGGCCAGCACGGCGACCACACCCCGGTCGTGCAGCTGCACTTCCGCTATGGCATGATCCTCTTCATCGCCTCGGAAGTGATGTTCTTCGTGGCCTGGTTCTGGGCCTACTTCGACGTCTCCCTGTTCCCCGCCAGCGTGCATGACCTGCTCAACAGCACCAGCGTGGTCGGCCAGGTGACGCGCGACCAGCTGCTCGGTGGCCAGTGGCCGCCGGTGCCGGTGGACGGCACGGGAGTGACGATCCCCGCCAGCGGCGCGCCGACGCCGGGAATCTTCCAGCACACGTTCGATCCGTGGGGCATCCCGCTCCTCAATACGCTCATCCTGCTGACCTCGGGCGTGACGGTGACCTGGGCGCACCATGCGCTCCTGAAGAACGATCGCCGCGGCATCGTGCTCGGCCTGATCCTCACCGTGATCCTCGGCGCCACGTTCTCGTTCTTCCAGGGCTACGAGTATCACCACGCCGCCTTCAGCTATGCCGGCCACATTTACGGCTCGACGTTCTTCATGGCGACGGGCTTCCACGGCGCGCACGTGCTGATCGGCACGATCTTCCTGCTCATCTGCCTCATCCGCGCGCTGAAGGGCGCCTTCACCCCGAAGCTCCACTTCGGCTTCGAGGCGGCCGCCTGGTACTGGCACTTCGTCGACGTGGTCTGGCTGTTCCTGTTCGCCGCCATCTACGTGTGGGGCGCAGGTCCCCACGCGGGCGGCGCCGGCCACTGAGGCCCGACGCGAGCATATGAAGGCGAAGCGGTCGCTTCGTCGCAGAGAGAACACGCCGGGGCGGCCATCGTGCCGCCCCGTGCTATTGTCGGACTATGATCCTGCCGGCGCCGCGCGCCGATCACCAGCCGTCGCAAGGAGCGCCGCGTGCCGGAAGAAAAGTCCGTCTCGCCCCTTTACGCAGCGGCGCTGGCGCGCTGCCCCCGCTGCGGCGGGGGAAAGCTGTTCAAGAACGTGCTCGAGACGCGCCCCTCGTGCGATCGCTGCGGGCTCGACTACCGCTTCATCGATACGGGCGACGGGCCTGCGGTGTTCGCCATCTTCATCCTTGGCTTCCTCATCCTCGGCGGCGCCCTCTACGTGGAGTTCACCTTTGAACCGCCGGTGTGGGTGCATGTCGTGCTGTGGGGGGCGCTCACCCCACTCATCGCCCTCATCCTCCTGCGCTTTATCAAGGCGATGCTCATCGCCCTGCAGTACCGCAACAAGGCCGAAGAAGGACGCCTCGCGCGTGACTGACACTGTCCTGAAGCCGCCTTTGCGCGGGCGCCGCTGACATGCTGCGGACGATCCGAGAAATGCGCCTGCTCTGGCCGACCGTCGCCGCGCTTGCCGGCTTTGCCTTCCTCGTCGCGCTCGGCAACTGGCAGATGCGCCGTCTCGATTGGAAGCAGGGGCTGATCGGCTCCATCGCCGAGCGCACGCACGCCGCCCCGGTGACCCTGGCGCTTGCCGAGGAGCGCGCCGGGCTGGGCGGCGATGTCGAGTACACGCGGGTGAAGGTCGACGGCCAGCTGCTCAACGATCGCGAGATCTTTCTTTACGCCCTGGACGACAACTACGGCCCCGGCTTTCACGTCATCACGCCGCTGCGCCTCGCCGACGGCAGCATTGCTCTGGTCAATCGCGGCTTCGTGCCCAACGACCTGAAAGATCCCGCCAAGCGCGTCGCTGGGCAGCTATCCGGCGACGTCAGCTTCACCGGTCTACTGCGGGTTGCCGACGTGCAGACGATGTTCGTCCCCGCCAATGAGGCCGCGAAAAACATCTGGTACTGGCGCGATATCGACGCCATGGCCAAGACGCTGGGCGCCGATGCGCCACGCGTGCACCGCTATGTCATCGACGCAGAAGCCAATCCGCCGGCGCCCGGCGGCTGGCCCAAGGGTGGCGTCACCCGCCTCGAGCTGCCGAACCGTCATCTCGAGTATGCGCTGACTTGGTACGGCTTGGCGGGGGCGCTCGTCGCCGTCTATCTCGCCTTTGTCGCTACCCGCGGGCGCCAGCCAGGTCCGAAATAAGTCCCGCAATGCCAATGCGTTGGGGTTAATCGCAACAAGCCTGTGCGGAGGGACGAACTATCGCCCGCGCTTGCTTGTAGGCCCTCCGGACGGGCACTAGGGTGAAATGCATCCGCTCTTGAGGAGAACATCGCGCGTTGAACTACATCTCGACCAGAGGCGAGGCGCCCCCGCTGGGGTTCGAGGACGTCGTGCTCGCCGGGCTGGCGCGCGACGGCGGCCTTTACGTGCCGCAGGCGTGGCCGGTGCTGGCGCCCGAAACCATCGCCTCGTTCGCCGGCATGCCGTTTGCCGATGTCGCCGTGGAAGTGATCTATCCGTTCACCGGCGGGGCAATCTCGCGCGACGAGCTGCGGCATATGACGACCGAGGCATATTCACGCTTCGGCCATCCGGCGGTGACGCCGCTGGTGCAGGTTGGGACCAATCGCTGGATCCTGGAGCTGTTCCACGGGCCGACTCTGGCCTTCAAGGACGTCGCCATGCAGCTGCTCGCCCAGCTGATGGATCGCGTGCTTGCCGAGCGCAATCAACGCGCCACTATCATTGGTGCCACGTCCGGTGATACCGGCGGCGCAGCCATCGAAGCCTTCCGCGGCTCCCCGCGTGTCGATGTGGCCATCCTCTTCCCCGAGGGGCGCGTCTCAGGCGTGCAGCGGCGCATGATGACGACGCCGACCGAGCCCAATGTGCATGCCATCTCCGTGCATGGCACGTTCGACGACTGCCAGGCGCTGGTGAAGGCGATGTTCAACGATCACGGGTTCCGCGATCGCGTGTCTCTGGCCGGCGTCAATTCCATCAATTGGGCGCGCATCGCCGGACAGGTGACTTACTATTTCGTCGCGGCGGTTGCGCTCGGTGCGCCGTACCGTCCTGTCTCATTCGTCGTGCCGACCGGCAACTTTGGTGACATCTTTGCCGGCTACGTGGCCAAGCGCATGGGCCTGCCGATCGAAAAGCTGGTCATCGCCTCCAACGTCAACGACATCCTGCCCCGCACGCTGCACGAGGGGTCATATGAGATGCGCGAGGTCGTCGCCACGACGTCGCCGTCGATGGATATCCAGATCTCCTCGAACTTCGAGCGCTACCTGTTCGAGGCCTCGGGTCGCGATGCGCCGCTGATCCGCGCCAAGATGCGCGCGCTGAAGGAAACCGGCAGCTTCGATCTCGGCTCGCTCGGCGAGGTCATGCGGCGCGAGTTCGCCGCGTCGGCAGCCAGCGAGGCCGAAGTTGCCGCGGCGATCGTGCGCACCAAGGCCGAATGCGGCTACCTGGCCGATCCGCACACCGCGTGCGCCATCGTCGCTGCCGACCGCGCGCTCGGCGACAGCCGCGCACCGCAGGTGGTGCTTTCCACCGCCCATCCCGCCAAGTTCCCCGACGCCATGCAGGCCATCACCGGCGAGCGGCCGGCGCTTCCCAAGCGCCTCGACGGCCTGCTGACGGCCAAGGAGCGCTTCACCACCATCGAAAACGACATCGGCGCTGCCGAGGCGCACGTCGAATCCCTGACGCGCGCGGTCCTGGAGGGCCGCGGATGACGGTCGAGCTGACGACGCTCAAGAACGGCCTGAGGGTCGTTACGGACAACATGCGCAACCTGGAGACCGTATCCCTAGGGCTATGGGTCGGCACCGGTGCGCGCCACGAGACGGACCGCGAGCACGGCATCTCCCACTTCCTCGAGCACATGGCCTTCAAGGGCACGCGCCGTCGTAGCGCACAGCAGATTGCCGAAGAGATCGAGGAGGTGGGTGGCGAGCTGAACGCCGCCACCAGCATGGAGACGACGGCCTATTTCGCCCGCGTCCTCAAGGGCGACGACGGCGTGGCGCTCGGCCTCATCGCCGACATCCTGCAGAACTCGGCGTTCGGGCGCCCGGAGCTGGAGGGCGAGCGGCAGGTGATTCTGCAAGAGATCGCCGCCACTCGCGATAGCCCCGACGACATTGGCTACGATCTGCTGCACGACGCAGCTTATCCCCAGCAACCCGTCGGGCGCCCTATCCTGGGGACCCCGCTCAGCGTCGGCAGCTTCACGGCCACCGACTTGAGGCGCTTCCTGGGGCGCCGCTACGGCCCTGGAAACATGGTGATCGCCGCCGCCGGCGCTGTCCGCCACGCAAACGTCGTTCGCCACGCTGAAGCCCTATTCGGAGGGCTGACTGACGAGCGGCGAACAACGGGGGAACGGCCGGCCAAGTATGTCGGCGGCTTGCGCGTTTCGGAGAAGCCTTTCGAGCAAAGCCATCTCCTGATCGGCTTTCCCAGTCCCTCGTACAGGGATGACGCGTTCTACACGGCCCAAGTTTTCTCGGGGCTGTTCGGTGGGGGCATGTCGTCCCGACTTTTCCAGGAGGTGCGCGAGAAGCGCGGCCTCTGCTACGCGATCTACTCGACCGCGTGGGGTTTGCAGGATGCCGGATTGTTCGCAATCCACGCGGCAACGGGGACAGGATTGATGGGCCAGCTCATCGATGTCATCGGCGCAGAACTGAAGCGAGCGACCGAAAAGGCACCCGACCCCACGGAATTGGCGCGCTCCAAGGCGCAGCTCAAGGCTGGGCTGTTGATGAGCTTGGAAAGTTCGTCGGCGCGGGCAGAGCAGATGGCACGTCACGTGCTAACGCATAATCGTGTGCTGACGAACGGCGAGCTGATGGACAAGGTCGACGCAGTGACGGCGGAAGATACGCGTGGCTTCGCCGCCAAGCTAGCGGCCAGCGACGCTTGCGTTTCCGTCGTCGGCAGTGGCCGGCGCTCGCGCAAGTTTGCCGAGCGCGTTTTGAGTGTGGTGCGGGCATAGCCTAGCGCTTCGAGGGGAAGCAGCCGTTGGCATTCCTACGATCGAGCACCGGCACAGAAAGCGCCGTCACCCTGCGCGGGAACGGCGTGTGGCTGCGCGCGCCGCTGATGGGTGACTACGCGCCCTGGGCCGAGCTGCGCGCCATGAGCCGCGATCATCTGACGCCGTGGGAGCCGATTTGGCAGCGCGATGAGCTGTCGCGCAGCGCCTTTCGCCGCCGCGTCCGTCACTACCAGCGCGAATCGCGCGAGGACCTCGGCTACGCATTTCTCATCTTCTCGGACGCTGACGATCAGCTCATCGGCGGCCTTACCATGTCCAACGTGCGCCGCGGTGTGACGCAGGCGGCGGTGGTCGGCTACTGGCTCGGCAAACCTTACGTATGCCGCGGCTACATGACGGAGGCGGTACGCGCCGCCGTCGGCTTCGGTTTCGAGACGCTGCATCTGCACCGCCTGGAGGCGGCGACGATGCCCAACAACGCGGCCTCGATCCGCGTGCTGGAGCGCAACGGTTTCCGCCGCGAGGGCTTTGCGCGCCGCCTATTGAAGATCAATGGCGTGTGGGAAGACCACGTGCTGCACGCTCTGCTCGGCGACGACCACCGCGGCGATTCGAGCGAGGTGCGCGCGGTATGAGCACGATGACCTCGAGACACGCAGAAGTGCGCGGTTTCAGCCGCGCCGCCGCCGCGTATCTCGTGCTCGCCGTCTTCGTGCTGCTCATCGCCCTGCCCGGCCGCGCCTTCGCCTTGAAGTCGATCGTCATCGAGCCGGATCAGGACCGCGTCGAAGTGACGACGCTGGGCGAGTTCTACGATGCCCGCGGCGACAGCCTGCAGGTGGAGACAGCGCCCGCCGCCGACGGCATGACGGGCCGCATCTCGGTCACCGCCAAGACGCCAGGCACCAACCCCAATTGGGTCGTGTTCGCGCTGACCAATCCGACCGACAAGCCGGTCGAGCGGTGGCTCACGGCCGAGCGCTATAGCATCATCGGTTCCGGCGCCGTGTGGCCCGACCTCGACGCGCAGCGCATCGAGGCGGTGACGCCGTCGATGGGCTACATTCCCGAGCGCATCAAGAGCGACCGCGCCGATATTTTCCGCGTCACCATCGAGCCCGGGCAGACGGTCACCTACGTCGCCGAGCTCGCCTCCGATCGCTTTGCGCGGCTCTACTTGTGGAAGCCGATCGACTACGAGCTCTATTCGCGCGACCGGCTGCTGTTCAACGGCATCATGTTGGGCCTCACCGGCCTGCTCGCCATCTTCCTGACGGCGATTTTCGCCGCCAACCACAAGGCGATCTTCCCCAGTGCGGCGCTCGTTGCCTGGTGCGTGCTGGCCTACCTATGCGTCGACTTCGGCTTCTTCCATAAGCTGTTCCAGCTTCGTCCAGAGGACAACGCGGTCTATCGAGCGGCGAGTGAATCCGCCGTCGCGGCCAGTCTCGTCATCTTCATATCCGTGTTCCTGCGCATCGCGTTTTGGCATGGCCTCATACGCATGCTGTTCACGGTGTGGATCATCGCCCAGCTGACGCTGGTCGCCGTGGCAGTGATCGATCCGCGCCTGGCCTCCACCTTCGCGCGCACCTCGTTCATCATCATCGGCGCCGTCGGCGGCGCGTTTGCTCTGTTCCTCGCCCTGCGCGGCCAGGATCGGGCGCTGTCGCTGATCCCGACGTGGATACTGTTCCTCATCTGGGTGTTCGGCGCCTCGATGGTGCTGACGGGGCGTCTGTCGGGCGATGCCGCGGTGCTTGGTCTCGTCGCCGGCCTAGTGCTCATCCTCATTCTCATCGGCTTTACCGTCACCCAGTTCGCCTTCCGCTCGCTGGAGCCGTTGTTCGGCGCCGCGCCAAGCGAGCTGCAACTGCGGGCGCTCGCCGTCGATGGCGCCGGCTCGGCGGTGTGGGAATGGAACGCGCGTCGCGACGAAGTGAAGGTCAGCCCGGCGATCGAAGCCTCGCTCGGCCTTAACCCGGGCGAGCTGTGCACCAAGGTCGACGACTTCATCAAGCACCTGCATCCCACGGATCGCGAGCGATTCCGCATGATCCTGTGGTCGATCCAGGAACGCACCTGGGCGCGCATCAAAACCGATTTCCGCATGCGGCACGCCGACAACAGCTATCGCTGGTTCGAGCTCGAGGCGGCGAGCGTCCCGAATGCGGACGCGCGCGCCATGCGCTGCGTCGGCCTGGTGCGTGACGTGACCGACGCCAAGCGGGCGCACGAGCGCCTTCTGCACGATGCCGTGCACGACAGCCTCACCGGGTTGCCGAACCGCGAGCTGGTGCTCGATCGAACTCGGTGTCGCCGCCAGCCGGGCAAAAACCGAGCCCGGCGTACGTCCCAGCGTCACCTTCATCGACATCGACAAGTTCAAGAGCGTCAACGTCTCGTTCGGTCTCGTCGTCGGCGACAGCTTGCTGCTGACGGTGGCGCGCCGGCTGCAAAGCCATCTCGGTCCGCACGATACGCTCGCCCGCGTCGGCGGCGATCAGTTCGCCATCCTGCTTGTCTCCGAGCAGAGCCCGCAGGATCTTGCCGGCCTCGCCGAACGGGTACGCCGCTCCCTGCGCGCGCCGATCAAGATCGCCGGCCAGGAGATCGTGCTCACCGGCTCCATCGGCATCGCCGTTTACGACGGGGAGACGCCGAGCCACCTCGACCTCTACAAGGAGGCCGAGATCGCCATGTACCGCGCCAAGCGCGGCGGTGCCGATCGTATCGAGATCTTCCGTCCCGAGATGCGCTCCGACCGCGACGATCGCGTCGCCCTGGAAAGCGATCTGCGCAAGGCGCTGGCCAAGAATCAGATCAAAGTCCTCTACCAGCCGATCATCTATCTGCCGACCGAAGAGCTGGCCGGCTTCGAGGCGCTGGTGCGCTGGGAGCATCCCAAACGCGGCCTGATGAGCCCCGACGATTTCATTCCCATCGCCGAGCAGTCGGATCTCATCGTGCGTCTCGGCTCGCATGTCCTCCTGCGCGCGGCGCACGAGGCTGCCCGCTGGCAGCGCGAGCTGCCGCGCGAAGAGCGGCCGTTGTTCGTCTCCGTCAACATCTCGAGCCGGCAGATCTTCCGCCAGAACCTCATCCAGGAGATCCGGCACATCCTCGGGCGCAACATCGTGCCGAAGGGCTCGCTGCACCTGGAGATCACCGAGAGCTTGGTGATGGAGAACCCCGAGCAGGCGACGGAGATCCTCGAATGGCTGCGGGGCGCCGGTGCCCAGCTGTCGCTTGATGACTTCGGCACCGGATACTCCTCGCTCGCATACCTACAGCGTTTCCCGTTCGACACCATTAAGATCGACCGCGCGCTGGTGCAGGCGAGCGGAGAGAGCGGCGGCGCCGGATCGGCGATCGTGCGCTCGATCGTGGCGCTCGGTCACGAGCTCGGCAAGAGCGTCGTCGCCGAAGGCGTCGAGAACGCCGAGGACGTCGGCTTCCTGCGTTCGATCAACTGCCAGTATGCGCAGGGCTTCTATTACGGCGAGCCGATGTCGGATCGCGACGTCCTGCAGCTCCTGAAGATGGTGCGCACGGCCGAGCACAAGCTGCGTCCGCGCGGACTGTTCCGCGCTGCCAAGGCGAAGGGCAAGCAGCGCGACAAGAAGCCCGCCGTCGCCGCGAAGACCAACGGCGCGACGGCGCCCGCTTCACAGCCCCATGCCGACGGCCGTCCGCCGCTGCCAAACAGCACAGTGCGTCCGCGTCAACGTCCGCGCGCGCAGCCGCAATCGAACGGCATGCATCCTCAACAGGCGCAGTTGGCCCCGCCTCCAGCGCCGCATATGCATCAGGAGGAGCACGCGCAGGTAGACTTCGCCATGATGCCGCCGCCGCCCCCGATGCCGCAGGACTTTGCCCCACCACACCACGAGCAGCATCTGCAGGAGCAGCACGCGTTCCCATCTGCGCAACATGAGTTTGCGCCGCCGCCACCGCCGCCCCAGTTCGACGCCGCGCCGCCGCAGCTCAACGGGTTTGATGGTCCTCCGCCGCCGTTTAACGGGGGTCGCCGCCGCCGCCGCCGGCGATGATGGAACAGTTCACGGCGCCCCAGCAGGCGGAGCACTACCTCCAGCCGCCGGTGCCGCAGGGCTACGCGCCACCAACGCCGCCGCCGCACCCGCCCTCACACGCCGGAAACGGCTCACATGCGCCCTTCAACGGGTTTGACGATCCGATGCCGCCGATGGGCGAACACGGCATGCCGCCCCTACCGCCAGCGCATGGGGAACCGTTCGAGCCAAATCCGCTGCTCGCAGCGCTGGCCAACGAGCGGTTGCCAGAGCCCCCGTCGTCTATGTTCGCACCGCAGAGCCGCCCCATGCCGGCGCCGCCGCACCCGCACACCAATGGAGCCGCCAACGGAAACGGGGCTCCGCATGGCGCCGGCAACGGAGCTGGAAATGGCGTCAAGCCGCTCGCTCGCCGAGGGCCGGATTTCTCCGGGCTGCCTCCGGCGATGGCCGAGAGCCTTGCCAAGCTGGCCGGCGTGCCGTGGCCGCCGCGGTCGGAAGATGAAGAAAGTGAGCTCGCGGCGCATGCGGCCGGACATCCGTCCGGTGCGCCGCGCCGCGAAGGCTAGTGTGATGATCGAGAAATTCGCATCATCAGCGGGCGAGGTCCGGAGCGAATTTCTCGATCTGAATCACACTAGCAAGTCCATGTTTCTAGTGTCCCTTATGATTCCGAAGTTCGCTCCCGATACCAGCCGCGAGCTCCGGCGAACTTCGGAATCGGGACACTAGCGGCGATAGCCGTTAGGCGTGTCCGGCATCGCTGACGAGATGCGACGGATCGATGCCGATCTTGGCCAGCGCGCGCGTGTACTTCGCCTCGAGATTTGGATCGAAGATCAGCTCCGGATCGGCCGGGCAATTGAGCCAGCCGTTGGCCTGGATCTCGCTTTCCAGCTGACCCGGCGACCAGCCGGCGTAGCCGAGCGCGAGGATCGCGCGGTTGGGACCGTTGCCCGCCGCGATGGCCTTGAGGATGTCGATGGTTGCAGTAAGACAGACGCCGTCCTCGATCGGCAGTGTCGAATCGTCGGCGAAGTAGTCGGCGCTGTGCAACACGAAGCCGCGCCCCGTCTCGACCGGACCGCCGACATGGATCGACATGTTGGTAACGTCGTCGGCAACGCCGTCCTCGCCGTCTGCCGTCTCGATGCCGAGGCGCTCAAGCAGGTCGGGGAAAGAGATGTGCGAAGCGCGCTGGTTGAGGATGAGGCCCATCGCGCCATCCTCCGAATGTGCGCAAAGATAGATCACCGAGCGTGCAAAACGCGGATCCGACATTACGGGCATGGCAATCAGAAGCTGGCCGTCGAGATAGCCTTCGGCGGAAGCGCGGCGCGGGCCGGGGCGAGCGATCTTCATGGAGCAATATTAACGCGCCGGCCGGCGGGGTGTGAAGCCGTCAATTCGCGGCATAGACGGCTGCCGGTGCTTGCAAATTGGCCAGAGCCGCCATTTGTTCCGGTAGTCGTCGCTTGCGGCGGCGTAACGAGACGCTACAACGCAGGGGACGAAGCGGCGTCGCCGGAAGGATTGCGGAACAGCCGATGCGCAAATTTCTGAGTTTTCCGATCGTCGCCGTGACGGGGCTGGCTTTGCTCGGCGCGCCGGTGGTGTACGCCGCCTCCGATGCCGCGTCGGAATGGGTCGAAGGCCATAGCTCGCGCGCGCGTATTATCAACGGCGGCGGCAACTTGGCCGGCATCGAGCTGCAATTGCCGGAGGGTTGGAAGACGTACTGGCGCTATCCCGGCGAGGCCGGTGGCGTCGCACCGTCGTTCGACTGGTCGAAGTCGACCAACCTTGAAAGTGCGCAGGTCCTCTATCCGGCGCCGAAACGTTTCACCGACAAGTCCGGCGATACCATCGGCTACAAGGGTAACGTGCTGTTTCCCGTGCGCCTGAAGCCGAAGGACGCGAGCAAGCCGATCGATGTGCATCTCGCGTTCGACTACGGCGTCTGCAAGGACATCTGCATTCCGGCGCAAGCCGAGCTGACGCTGAACCTCGCTCCGGATACCGGACAGGCCGCGTCGGAAGTGTTCGCGGATGCGATGGCGCGCGTCCCGGCACCGCTCGAGGCGCGGCGCGAAACTGATCCTGTGCTCAAACGCACGGTCGTCGAGTTGTCGGGCGCCAAGCCGCGGCTCTTGTTGGAGACGCAGTTTCCCGACGGAGCCGAGCATGCGGACGCGTTCGTCGAAGCGCCCGATGGGCTTTACGTGCCGTTGCCGAAGAAGGTCGCCGATGACGGCAAAGGCGCGGTCACGTTCGAGATCGATCTATCCAAAGACGCCGACGTTGCCGCGCTCAAGGGCAAGCAGCTCACCGCGACGATAGTGTCAGACAAGGGCCAGTCGGAGGCGACGTTCCCGCTTCAGTGAGCGAACGCGCCGCTAGTGTCCCGATTCCGAAGTTCGCCGGGAGCTCGCGGCTGGCGTCGGGAGCGAACTTCGGAATCATAAGGGGCACTAGAAACATGGATTTGCTAGTGTGATTCAGATCGAGAAATTCGCTCGATCCCCCGCCACTGATGGTGGCGAATTTCTCGATCATCACACTAGCGCAATCCGTTGTCTCCAATGCAAATCAACCAAAACGAGGTCAGCCAATGACGATCAAGGTCGGGGACAAGCTGCCGGATGCCGGCTTCATGGTGATGACGGCCGATGGCCCGGCCAAGAAAACCACCGCCGAGATCTTCGCCGGCAAGAAAGTGGCGCTGTTCGCGGTGCCGGGCGCCTACACGCCAACCTGCCAACAGCAGCACATGCCGGGCTTCGTGTCGCGCGTCGACGAGCTGAAGGGCAAGGGCATCGACACCATCGCCTGTACGGCGGTCAACGACATCTTCGTGCTGACGCAGTTCGCCAAGGACACCGGTGGGGACGGCAAGATCCTCATGCTGGCGGACGGCAACGGCGACTTCGCCAAGGCTATCGGCCTTGATATCGACCTGTCTGGTTTCGGGCTCGGTTTGCGCTCCAAGCGCTACGCGATGCTGGTCGACGACGGCGTCGTCAAGGTCCTCAACGTCGAGGATGCGCCGCCCCAGCACGACAAGTCGAGCGCCGCCACCCTGTGCTCGATGATCGATGGCTCGCTCGGCTAGTGTGATGATCGAGAAATTCGCATCGTCAGCGGCGAGGTCCGGAGCGAATTTCTCGATCTGAATCACACTAGCAAGTCAATGTTTCTAGTGTCCCTTATGATTCCGAAGTTCGCTCCCGACCTAGCCGCGAGCTCGGCGAACTTCGGAATCGGGACACTAGAGCTCAATCGACTGCCGACTTCGGGCCGCTGCCTTTGCGCGGCGGCTTAAACTCCGCCATGCCCATGCGGGCAAGCTCGTCGGCGCGCTCGTTCTCGGCGTGTCCTGCGTGTCCCTTCACCCAACGCCAATCAATCTCGTGAACGCGGCGCGCTTCATCGAGGCGCTGCCACAGCTCTGCGTTCTTCACCGGCTTCTTGTCGGCGGTGCGCCAGCCGTTCTTCTTCCAGCCGTGGATCCATGCCGTGATGCCGTTCTTCACATAGACGCTGTCGGTGTGCAGCTCGACGCGGCTTGGGCGCTTCAGCGCTTCGAGCGCCGAGATCGCCGCCATCAGCTCCATGCGATTGTTGGTCGTCATCGCTTCGCCGCCAGAGATTTCCTTGCAGGTGTCGCCGTAGGTGAGGATGGCGCCCCAGCCGCCAGGGCCGGGATTCCCCGAGCAGGCGCCGTCCGTATAGATGACTACCGGTGCCCGCTCGCTCATTTCACGTTCTCGCTCAGGCCGTACTCGGCGATCGAGCGCACGCCCTGATGAAAGCGCAGGCGGCGTACGTATTCCGCCGGATTTTTCGGGCTCACGAGGGCGTTCTTGGGTGTGTTCAGCCAGTCGTACGCGCGGGTCAGCAGGAATCGCAACGCGGCACCCCGTGCCAGCGTCGGCATCGCCGCGCGTTCGGACGGCGTGATCTGCCGTACCTCCTCGTACCCGCGCAGGAAGGCCTGCCCCTTGGTGATGTTGAACGACATGTCTTTTTCGAAGCACCATGCATTGAGGCAGACGGCGATGTCGTACGCGAATGCGTCGTTGCAGGCGAAGTAGAAATCAATGAGACCGCTCAGGCGGTCGCTGAGGAAGAATACATTGTCGGGGAACAGATCGGCGTGGATAACCCCCTCCGGCAATCCCCGCGGCCAATTCGCTTCGAGATACTTCAGCTCGTCCTCGACGAGAGGCGCAAGGTCAGGCGCGATCTCGCCAGCGCGGCCGGCGAAACGGTCGTAGAGGGGGCGCCACCCGGATAACCCGAGTGCATTGGCGCGCTGCAAGGCAAAGCCTTCGCCGCCGAGGTGCAACTTGGCCAGGGCGCGGCCAACAGCGGCGCAATGAGCCGCCGTCGGCCGGCGTACCCAGAAGCCTTCGAGGAACGTGACGAGCGCCGCCGGGCGGCCCGACAGCTGGCGCAGGTTGCGGCCTTCGGAATCGCGCACGGGCGTCGGGCAAGTGACTCCGTGTTCGGCGAGATGCTCCATCAGCCCCAGGTAGAAAGGCAGGTCGCCCGCATCGACGCGCTTTTCGTACAGGGTGAGAATGAACGGACCGCCCGTCGTGTGCACGATGTAGTTGGTGTTCTCGACGCCCTCGGCGATGCCCTTGAAGGACAGCAGCTCGCCCAGCCCATAGCTGGAGATGAAGCTCGCCAGCTCCTCGTCGCTGACCTCGGTGTAGACGGCCATGGGTGTTGGACTTTCGGGCGGCCGTCAGGAGACGGGCGTGGCAGGGCGCAACTCGCGCGGGACATTGAAGGCGATGCGTTCGAGCGCCGTGGTGACCGTCTCGAGCGTCACATCGAAGCGGGCGCGGAAGGCATCGATGACCTCTTCGACCAGCGCTTCTGGTGCCGAAGCGCCCGCCGTCACGCCGACGCTGTCGATGCCCTCGATCTCTGCCCACGGAATGTCGCGGGCGCCCTCGATCAATCTCGCCACCGAGCAGCCGGAGCGCTCGGCGACCTCGACGAGGCGCAACGAGTTGGAGCTCTGTGGGCTGCCGACGACGAGCAGACAGCCGATCTTCGGCGCGATGGCTTTGACGGCCGCCTGGCGATTGGTCGTCGCGTAGCAGATGTCCTCCTTGTGCGGGACGACGATCTTCGGGAAGCGGCTGCGCAGGACGGCGACGATCGTGGCCGTGTCGTCCACCGAAAGCGTCGTCTGCGTCACGAACGCCAGCTTGTCGGCATCGCGCGGCTCGAAGGCATAGGCATCGGCCGCCGTTTCGATCAGCGTGACCGCCCCATCGGGGAGCTGACCCATGGTGCCGACCACCTCCGGATGACCGGCGTGGCCGATGAGCAGGATTTGCAGGCCTTCCTCGTGATGGTGGGCGGCCTCAATGTGCACCTTGAACACTAGCGGGCAGGTGGCGTCGAGCACGAACATGTTGCGCGACTTGGCCGCGGCCGGCACCGCCTTGGCGACCCCGTGTGCTGAAAAGATCACGGGTTGGTCGGTCTCTGGTATGTCGTCCAATTCTTCCACAAAAACGGCACCTTTGGCCTTCAGGGAATCAACGACAAATCGATTGTGAACAATCTCATGGCGCACGTAGACGGGAGCGCCGTATTTGGCCAAAGCCAGTTCAACGATTTGGATGGCCCGGTCGACGCCGGCGCAGAATCCGCGCGGGGCCGCAAGGTAAACGGTGAGGGGGGGCCTGGAAGGTCGCTCTGATGGGGGCGCGGCGGACATTGCTTTCTCTGTCTATTCCAAGCGTTTTGCTACGCAATGCGCTTGGTCGGGGTTCGCTGGGGGTGCTAGGCTTGGTTAGGGACAATACAGGAAGCCTCCGCCGCCGGCCTAGGGGTTTGGGCATGTGCGGCATCGAAGAGGCCGAAGAGGGGTCGGGCCGGGGCACGATGATGCATTCCGCAACCAGAGCTGCGCGCACGGGTGCGTGCGTCTGTGCCTGCGGATTGTTAACCCTGTTTGGCACGGGCTGCGGCCTTTCGTCGATCACTTCCGGACTCGGCTCCAGCGTCTTCGGCAGCTCTTCATCACAAAGCGCTCCGCCACCTGCCGTTAGCGAGGAGCAGCTGCTCTCCGCCGCCAAGTCCGATTCGGGCTCCGGCGGCTCTCCCGCCGGTGAGATCGCCCACGGATGTCCGCGCCTGAGCGTTTCGCCGCACGGCGGCCATCTGACCATTTACGAGGATGGCCGCGCCGGCGACGGCCTTGCCATCATGCATCGCGGCGAGATCACCAAGACCGCGCGCGAGTGCCAGATAGAGCCGGGCCGCGTGACTGTGCGCTACGGTTTCTCCGGGCGCGTGCTGCTCGGGCCGCGCGGACACGCCGGCAACGTCAAGTTGCCGATCTCGGTAACGGTCACCGATGCCAAGCGTGCGCGCGTCGCAGGCGATACGGTCAGCGTCGATGCCACCGTCGCCGTCGATAACCCGATCGGTTACTTCTCGACCGTGCGTACGGTCACCTTCGACATCCCGGAAGGCACGCGTCCGGGCGAGTTCGAGGTCTTCGTCGGCTTCGACCAGAAGGCGCAAGGCGCCGGCTAAGCCAACAGCAGGTTTCCCAAAGTGTCGTCCTCGGGCCATGCCGGAGGCATGCTTCCAGCATGCCCCCGAGCAACGCCGACAGCTGGCGCAAAGCAAAACGCCCCGGCGATGCCGGGGCGTTGAATTTTGTCGTGCTCGTGGACGCGAGAGCGTCAGTTCAGCTTGCCGCCGAGATCGCGGATGCCAGCTTCGACCAGCTTGGCTGCGGTCTGTGCCGAAGCAGCGCGCGACTTCAGGATCTTCTCGGCCGCGGAAATCGCATTGTCGACGGCCGAGGAGCGGACCTCGGCGACCGCCTGAGCCTCGGCGCGGGCGATCTTCTCTTCCGCTGACTTGGTGCGCCGCTCGACCAACTCGGCCAGCGCCTTGCGTGTCTGTGAGGTGAGGGCCTCGGCCTCGCGCTTGGCTTGCTCGAGGATCTCTTTGGCCTCGGTCTCGGCTTCGCGGCTCTTGCGCTGGTAGTCGGCCAACAGCGCCTGTGCTTCGTCACGCAGGCGTCGCGCCTCGTCGAGCTCACGACGGATCGCATCGGCGCGCAAGTCCAGCGCCTTACCGACCGTCCGCGGCACCTTGTAATAGAGCAGGAGCGCGATGAACGCGAAGAACGAGATCATCACCCAGAAGGTCGGATCGGCCATATCGAAGTGCATCGGCGTCCTCACTCGGCTGCGGGCTGCAGCGCCTTCTTGACCTCGACGGGACTCACGTCCTCACCGAGCAGCTTGGCGATGACGGCGCTGGCCGTCTCGGCGGCGATCTCATCGACGCTCGTCAGCGCCTTCGCCTTGGTGACGGCGATGCGGGTTTCCGCATCCGCCAGCTTGGCGTGGAGCTCACCCTCGATACGGGCGCGCTCCTTCTCCGTGTCGGCCGTGAGCCGGTCGCGCACGTCCTTAGCCATCGAGGACGCCTTCTGGCGGGCGTCGCCGAGGGCCTTCTCGTAACCGGCGAGAGCGGCGTCCGTGTCCGTCTTGAAGCGGTCGGCAGCATCGAGATCGCGCTGCACGCGATCACGACGCTCCTCGAGCACCTCACCGATGCGCGGCAGCGTCACGCGCGACAGGATCAGATAGAGGACGACAAAGGTGACCGCGAGCCAGGCGAGCTGCGGAGAGAAGTCGGCCGGATTGAGCTGCGGCAGACCCCCAGCCTTTTCCTCGTGCGTTGTCGCGGCGGCGACCGCCACGACGAGCGCTGAGACAGCTGCGATCATAGTTTCCTCCTCGCGCGAGCGCGTATGACCGCGATCAGCCGAACAGGATGATGAGCGCGATCAGGAGGCCGAAGAGGCCGGTCGCCTCGGCGAGAGCGAAGCCGATCAGCAGGTTCGTGAACTGCCCGGGAGCAGCCGACGGATTGCGCAGCGCGCCCGACAGGTAGTTGCCGAAGATGTTGCCGATGCCGATGCCGGCGCCGATGAGCGCGAAGCAGGCGAGGCCGGCGCCGATGAACTTAGCTGCCTGAGGATCCATAGTGGTCGTCTCCATACGGGTTTTAGTTGATTGGCGTTTGTTACGATGAAATCCGGACGAGGGAGCATGACGCTCGATGTCCGGCCTTCATGGCGTCAGTGGTGATGCATGTTGACCGCATCGTTGAGGTAGATGCAGGTCAGCACCGTGAAGATGAAGGCCTGCAGGAAGGCGACGACCAGCTCGAGGCCGGTGAAGCCGAGAAGGAACACGAACGGCGCCCAGCCGCCAATCAGTCCCAGGCCGACAACGAAGCCGGCGAACACCTTCAGCATGGCGTGTCCGGCCATCATGTTGGCGAACAGACGCACTGAGTGGCTAACGGGGCGGATCAGGTAGGAGATGAGCTCGATCGGAATGATGATCGGCATCAGCCACCACGGCACGCCCGACGGCACGAACAGCTTCAGGAAGCCGACGCCGTGGTTCATGAAGCCGATGGCGGTGATGATGAGCCAGACCATGGCCGCGAGGGCAAAGGTCACGATGATGTGGCTGGTGACGGTGAACGAGTAGGGCAGCAGGCCCAAGAGGTTCAGTACCAGGATGAACATGAAGATCGTGAAAACCCACGGGAAGTACTTCATGCCCGCTTCGCCGACGTTCTCGCGCACCATGTTGGCGATGAATTCGTAGCTGAGTTCGGCCGTCGACTGCAGGCGGCCCGGCACCAGCGAACGACGGTTCATGGCCACGAGGAAGAACAGCGGGATGATTGCCATCGCGATCACCATGAACAGGGAGGCGTTGGTGAACGACACGTCCCACCCGAACAGATCGATCGGGATGAGCCGCTTGATCTGGAACTGCTCCATGGGGCCATGGTGACCCGCCCCACTCGCGCCTTCTGCAGCCAAGGTCTATCCCCTACCGGTCGTCTTCGTCGTCGTCCCGGATGGACGGCGATGCAAGCTGTCCTGCTTGCTGTTTTCTCTGCTCTTCCTGAGCCGACCGGATCACATTCGCCATTCCGGCGGCAAAGCCGAGGCTGACGAATACGACCAGGAGCCAGGGCCCCGTGCCAAGTTGGCGATCAAGCGCCCACCCGATAAACCCACCGATGCCGACGCCGACCAAAAGCTCGGCGACGAACCGAAAGGCCTTGGCGAAGGCTTCGCCGCGGGCCCGGTTTTCAGCCGAGCGGTCCACCGGCGTGCGACGAGTTTTTGCCTCGTCGAGCCGTTTCCCGATCGCGTCTGAGCGTTGGCGGAAGGCCTCGCGTTCTTCGGGGCTGATATTGCCATGTCCCGGGGTCGTATCCTTCCCTGCGGGTGACATGTCTTTACGGGCCCGATTGCGGATTCGAGGCTACCAAACGGCGGGTTTTATCAACGGCGCGCACCATAGTGACGCCCCCTGGGGGTGTCAAGAAAGCGCCGGAAACATTGGGGGTACGGCGAAACCGCGCAGCAGCGCCGGGGGCGCGGCCCTAATCGGCGTTTGGTTTGCGCAGCAGGAACACGGCTTTCTCGCCAAGAAGGTTCTGCAGCGCGATGGAGTGGCGGATCGGCAGCCGCTGCCCCGAGGTATTGAACGCCACCGCCTCTTCGACCTTGGCGTCGACGAGGGCGACGAGATCGGCGAAATCCCGGATCGAGCACAGATGCGCGTCGGGGCTGGTGTACCAGGGCTCCGGCAGATTGCGGGTTTGCGGCATGCGACCGTTCAGCAAAAGCTCGGTGCGGATGCGCCAGTGACCAAAGTTCGGGAACGAGACGATGGCGCGGCGGCCGATCCGCAGGAGGTTTTCGAGCACGGTTTTGGGGTAGCGCGTCGCCTGGATGGTGAGGCTGAGGATCGCATAGTCGAACGCCTGGTCGGGATAGTCCGCCAGGTCGCGATCGGCGTCGCCCTGGATCACCGACAGCCCGCGCGTCACGCAGGCGTTAACCCGCTCGCGCGACAGCTCGACGCCCCGCCCGTCGATGGATTTGGTCTCTGTCAGAAGCTGCAGCAGCGCACCGTCGCCGCAGCCGACGTCGAGCACGCGCGATCCCGGCGCGACCATCTCGGCGATGAGCAGGTGGTCGACGCGGTGTGCGCCGGGGCCTTGGGGGACGTTTCTCTGCATCGCGGGGTTATACCTTAAGCCCGCGCCTGACGCCCGCAGCGCTCAAGAAGCCGCGAATGGTCGCAAAGAACTCCGGCTCTTCGAGCAGGAAGGCGTCGTGGCCGTTGTTGCTGTCGATCTCGACGAACGAGACGTTGGCGGCAACGGCGTTGAGCGCGTGGACGATCTCACGGCTTTCGCGCGTCGGATACAGCCAGTCGCTCGTGAACGAGACGATGCAAAAGCGCGTCTGGGTGCCGCGGAAGGCGTTGGCGAGCACGTCGCCCCGCTCGGCAGCGAGGTCGAAATAGTCCATCGCCCGCGTGATGTAGAGATAGCTGTTGGCGTCGAAGCGGTCGACGAACGTCGATCCCTGGTGGCGCAGATAGCTTTCCACCTGGAAGTCGGCGCTGAACGAGAACGTGACCTTGGAGCGCTCCTGCAGATTGCGGCCGAACTTCCGGTGCAGGGCGTCTTCCGACAGGTAGGTGATGTGTGCGGCCATGCGCGCGACGGCGAGGCCGCTGCGGGGCACCTTGCCGTGGGAGTGATAATCGCCGCCGCACCAGTTGGGATCGGCCATCACGGCCTGACGGCCGACCTCGTGGAAGGCGATGTTCTGGGAGGAGTGCCAGGCGGCCGTGGCGATGGGCACGGCAGAGAACACGCGCTGCGAATGGCTCGCGGCCCACTCCAGGACCTGCATGCCGCCCATCGAACCGCCGAGGACGCAGAACAGCTGGTCGATGCCGAGGTGATCGATCAGGCGCACCTGTGCATTCACCATGTCGCCGATGGTGATCATCGGAAAATTGAGGCCGTAGGGCTTGCCGGTCTTCGGGTCGATCGAGGCCGGGCCGGTCGAGCCCATGCAGCCGCCGAGGATATTGGGGCAGATCACGAAGTAGCGGTCCGTGTCGATCGGCTTGCCCGGGCCGACCATCGTCGACCACCAGCCCGGCTTTTTGGTCACCGGATTTTCCGAGGCGACATACTGGTCCAGCGTCAGCGCATGGCAGATGAGGATGGCGTTCGACTTGTCGGCGTTGAGCGTGCCGTATGTCTCGTAGGCGATGGAGATCGGCGACAGGAGCTGGTCGCATGCAAGCCGCAGCGGCTCGCTCTCGGGCAGGTGCAATACCTTGCTCGAGGGATTGTTCGCCTCGGCTAGGCGGAGGTTTGGCCCCCCGTCAGCTTCGACGTCCGCCACGGTCGGATGCACTGGCATCGCTGATGCGCACTCCCTGCCCGCGCAGATGCGAGGGCAAACAAAAACCCGGCCAGGATTGCAGGCCCTCAGGCCGCTCATCCACTAACCGGGTGTGCGCGGCCCTTTTTAGCGACTTATTTAACGTGGTTGCAAGCCGGCCGGCCAAATCACCACGACGTCGGCAAGGGAATATCGGTACCGGCCCGGCGCCGTCAAGTGGTGGCTCACACACGACCCAGTTACTGGGTTGCTTTGCACGTTCAAGCCTTTGCCTTCCCGTGCCGGCGTCTGTATCACTTGCCGCGCCTGGAAAACCCCAGGCTTGAAGCAATCCGGACCGCACTTATGGCTATCGCCATCCCCCAGCCCAAGCCGGGCATTCTTGAAATCGACGCGTACGTGCCGGGCGAGAGCAAGCTCCCGGCCGGCATCAAGCCGATCAAATTGTCGTCGAACGAGACGCCGCTGGGGCCGAGCCCGAAGGCGGTCGCCGCCTACAAGGATGTGGTCGGCGGCCTCGAGCGCTATCCCGATGGATCGGCAACTCTGCTGCGTGCGGCGATCGCGGCGCGGTACGGATTGAACCCGGCGCGCATCGTTTGCGGCGCCGGCTCTGACGAAATCCTGGCGATGCTGGCTCATGCCTACCTCGGCGCGGGCGATGAGGCGATCTTCACCGAGCATGGCTTCCTGCTCTATCGCATCATCGTGCTGGCCAACGGCGCGACGCCTGTCGTTGCGCCGGAGACCAACCTTCGGACTGACATCGGCGAGATACTCTCGCGCGTGACGGAGCGCACCAAGGTCGTGTTCCTCGCCAATCCCAACAATCCGACCGGGACCTACGTCTCGTTCGACGAAGTCCGCTCGTTGCGCGCGCAGCTGCCGTCCAACGTGCTGCTGGTGCTCGACGCCGCCTACGCCGAGTACGTGAAACGCAACGACTACGAGGCCGGCATCGAGCTCGTCGCGACGACACAGAACACGGTCATGACGCGCACGTTCTCCAAGATCCATGGGCTGGCGGGTCTGCGGCTCGGCTGGGCCTACTGCCCCGAGGCAGTGGCCGACGTGCTGAACCGCATTCGCGGGCCGTTCAACGTGTCGGTCCCGGCCATGACCGCGGGCGCCGCAGCGATCGCCGACAAGGCGCACGAGGATGCGGCCGTGGCTCACAACGAGCAGTGGATGCCGTGGCTGGCTGCCGAGATCGGCAGGCTCGGGCTGACCGTAACGCCGAGCGTCGCCAACTTCATCCTGGTGCATTTCGCCAAGGGCGCGGCGCAGGGCGCCGACGCGGCCGACGCGTTCCTCAAGGCGCGAGGCATCATCGTGCGCAAGGTGGCGGGCTACGGCCTGCCGGATTGTCTGCGGATCACCATCGGCACCGAGGCCGATAACCGCGCCGTCGTCACCGCGCTTGCGGATTTCCTCGGAGGGCGGCCGGCATGACGCAACCGATGTTCGAACGCGTGGCGCTGGTCGGCATCGGCCTGATCGGCTCCTCGATCAGCCATGCGATGCGCCGCAAGGGTCTTGCCAAGGAGATCGTCGGCAGCGCGCGCACGAAGCAGACGTTGGACACGGCGCTGAAGCTCGGGCTGATCCACAAGGGCTACGACAGCGCCGCCGAGGCCGTGAAGGGCGCCGACCTCGTCATCCTCAGCGTGCCGGTCGGCGCCTGCGGACCGCTCGCGGCTGAGATTGCTCCGCATCTGCGCGCCGGCGCCATTCTGACCGACGTCGGCTCGGTGAAGGCGGCCGTCGTGCGCGACATGGCTCCGCACGTACCCAAGGGCGTGCATTTCGTGCCTGGGCATCCCATCGCCGGCACCGAGCAGTCTGGTCCTGAGGCGGGCTTTGCCGAGCTGTTCGAAGGTCGCTGGACGATCCTGACGCCGGAGGCGGACACAGACGCTGCTGCGGTCGACAAGCTGAAGGCGTTCTGGACGGCGCTGGGCTCCAAGGTTGAGATCATGAGCGCGCCGCACCACGACATGGTGCTGGCGATCACCAGCCACCTGCCGCATCTCATCGCCTACAATATCGTCAACACCGCCGAGCACCTGGAACGCGTCACCGAGAAGGAAGTGATCAAGTTCTCGGCCGGCGGCTTCCGCGATTTCACGCGCATCGCCGCCTCCGACCCGACCATGTGGCGCGACGTGTTCCTCAACAACAAGGAAGGCGTGATGGAGATGCTGCGCCGCTTCTCCGACGATCTCGCCGAGTTGAAGCGCGCCATCGAGGCCGACGACGGCGACACGCTGTTCCGCCGCTTTTCGGAGGCGCGCGCGGTTCGCCGCGGCATCATCGCGGCCGGCCAGGACACGTCGGCGCCCGACTTCGGCCGTGCTGCCGCAACGGCACCCGATGCCGCAGCGGCAGGAAAGGGCGCGCGCAAATAGCGATGGCGGACCCGCACGATCTCTGGATCTTCGCCTACGGCTCGCTGATGTGGCGGCCGGGCTTTGCCAGCGAGGAGATCGTGCACGCCCGCCTCGTCGGCTGGCGCCGCAGCTTCTGCATCTACTCGCGCTTTCACCGCGGATCCTCCCGTCGTCCGGGGCTAGTGCTGGGGCTGGATCGCGGCGGCGTGTGCGAGGGGCTGGCGTTTCGTGTGTCGCCGGCGAATGCGCGCGAGACATTGCGCTACCTGCGCGAGCGCGAGCAGGTGGCGAGCGTCTACCGCGAGGCGCTGGTGCCCGTGACGCTGCTTTCAGGCGAACGGCAGGAGGTGATGGCGCTGACGTTTCTCGTCGAGCGTGCCCACCCTAGCTACGCCGGCACGCTATCGCTGTCGCAGCAGGCACACTTCATTCGCGGCGCCTCCGGTCGCTCCGGCAACAACATCGACTACTTGGCGAGCACGCTGGCGCATCTCAATCAGCTCGGCATTCGCGAGCGCGAGCTGGAGCGCCTCCTGACGCTCGTCGGCACGCACGCGGCACGCGGCGCCAACGGCGAGCACGCGCGCGCGAGTGCGGCGGCTATGGTGCGGGTGTTCGGGAGGTTTCCGGCGCATGCCCGGCGCCTCAAGGCGGAGGACGCGCGGCGCTTCTGCTATCGCATCGTGCTGAGCACGCGCAAGGACTGAGCTGAGCACCCGCAAGGACTGAGAAGGGGGCGGGCAGGTCAGGCGGGGCCGCGAGAGATTAGTGGGCGCGGCCGCCGGCCATGCGTGCGAAGTCGGCCTCGACGAGACCGGTGCGCAGATCGAACTCGACCAGCTTACCGAGCTTGGCGTTGTCGGCGAGCATGTGCACGTGCACTTCGTCGGCACCCAGCTCGGCGCCACGCTGGCGCAGCTCGGCGAGGTTGAGTGAAGGGGCGCCGTGGCTGACGCGGCCGATCGACAGCGCTTCGGCGCGGCCGTTGGCAGTGCGACGCACGAGCACGTAGTTCACCGCCGGCATCTGCGGGCACTCGAGCAGATCGTAGACGGTGTGGACGTAGCGCTTGCCGGAAGCGCCGGTCCAGAAGTGGAAGCGGGTGGTCTCGTTCGATCGAGCCGTCCGCTCGGCCTGCTCTTCCTGGGCGAGTGTGCGCTGCGCCCTGTACACGGCGAGCTCAATGATACGCGCAACCATTACTGCAGATCCCTTCGCGGCCTTGTGGGTCGCGTGCTGTTCGACGCTGTTATTCTTTCGTGCCAGCCTATGGTCCATTGCTTAACGATGACCTTGGTTTCGAGCCGAATTGTGGCTCCATGTCAGTGATTTTTGGGCAGAGTGAACGCAACGTTGCGAGCTGTTGCGAAGTCTCAACACGCACGAAAAACACCAACGGCGCCGACGCGATAAACCTCAGCCACAGCGCGAAAAACCGCATGCGTCGCACACCCAGCAACCCTCGCGCTGCACGTAGTCGGCCGACGAGCAACGTGGACAAAGCTTAATGCGCGCTGGGCGTTTGACCGGTCCGCCGGCCTGCACCGCCGCGTCGTCCTGCCGCTGCGCTTGGTCAATAGGCAGCGCCTCGTCGGCCTGCAGGAATCCGGTGCGGCGCATGTGCGTCTCGATGACCTCGCCGATGGCGGCGAGCAGGCTCGGGACGTAACGTCCAGATACCCAGTGCCCGCCCTGTGGGTCGAAAACGGCTTTCAGCTCGTCGGCGACAAAGGTGACGTCGCCGCCGCGGCGAAACACGGCGCTGATCATGCGCGTCAGCGCCACGGTCCAGGCATAGTGCTCGAGGTTGCGCGTGTTGATGAAGATCTCGAACGGTCTGCGTCTTTTCGAAGTCACGCCTCCGGCATGAACGTTCTGCTCGATGTCATTGATGGTCACGTAGATGGCGTGGTCGCTGCCCGGCCATTTGAGCTTGTAGGTGTAGCCCGCGAGCACGCCCTCGCGCTCGAGCGGCGGCGCCATGTAGACGACCCCCGACCGTTCCGATGCCGGCACAACTTCGACAAGGGTCGGCTTGGCAGCCTTTGCCGGGGCTGCCTTGCCGGGCTCGGCGATCGGCTCTGCAACCAGAACCGCTCCGGTGACTGGGTTGGGCCGGTAGGTGGTGCAACCCTTGAGCCCGAGCGCATGCGCCTCGAGGTAGACGTCCTTGAACGCCTCGAAGGCAATGTCCTCGGGACAGTTGATGGTCTTGGAGATGGCGCTGTCGACCCACGGCTGCAGGGCCGCCTGCATGGCGAGGTGCTCGGCCGGAGAGAGGTCGCCGGCGCGCACGAACGTATCGGGTAGCGGGGCGGCAGCGCCAAACTGCCGACGGAACTCGGCGTGCGCGTAGTCCTCCACCGTCTGCTCGTGCGTGGTTCCGTCCCTCGCCAGTAGCCGGCGGGAGTAGCGATAGTCGAACACTGGCTCGACGCCGCTCGACACGTTGCCGGCGAGCAGCGAAATGGTTCCGGTCGGCGCGATCGAGGTGAGGCAGCCGTTGCGTACGCCGTGGGCGCGTATCGCCGCGCGCACCGGCGCATCGAGCGCTGCAACGTTGGGGGCCGCCAGGAAACGCTTGGCATCATAGAGCGGGAAAGCGCCCTTCTCGGCTGCGAGCTCGGCGCTTGCGGCGTAGGCGGCGTTCTGGATGATTGCCATCCAGCCGCCGGCGAGCTTGGCCGCCTCCGGGGTGCCGTACCGCACGCCGGCAAAGATGAGCGCGTCGGCGAGCCCGGTGACACCCAGGCCGATGCGCCGCTTCGACAACGCCTCCTTGCGCTGCGCCTCGAGCGGGTAGTTCGAGACGTCGATGATGTTGTCGAGGAAACGGACAGCGACCTTCACCCGCTGTTCCAGCTTGGCGCGGTCGAGCGTGGCGCCGCCGGTGAACGGGTGATCGATGAGCCGCGCCAGGTTGATCGAGCCCAGCAGGCACGCGCCATACGGCGGCAACGGCTGCTCGCCGCAAGGATTGGTGGCGTGGATCTCCTCACAGTAGTTGAGGTTGTTGCGTGCATTGACACGGTCGATGAAGACGACGCCCGGCTCGGCGAAATCGTAAGTGGCGCGCATGATGCGCTCCCACAGCGCGCGCGCGGGCAGCGTACGGTAGACCTTGCCGCCGAACTTCAATTCCCACGGCTTGTCGGCGCGCACGGCCGCGAGGAAATCGTCCGTCACCAGCACCGACAGATTGAAGTTGCGCAGCCGCCCCGGCTCGGACTTTGCTTCGATGAAGGCTTCGATGTCGGGGTGGTCGCAGCGCAGCGTCGCCATCATGGCGCCCCGGCGGCTGCCGGCCGACATGATGGTGCGGCACATGGCATCCCACACCTCCATGAAGCTGACGGGACCGGAGGCGTCGGCGCCGATGGAGGCAACGCTGGCGCCCTTGGGGCGCAGGGTCGAGAAGTCGTGTCCGATGCCGCCGCCCTGCTGCATGGTCAGAGCGGCGTCCTTTACGCCCTCGAAGATGGCGCTGAGATCGTCCTCGACCTTCCCGAGCACGAAGCAGTTGAAGAGGGTGACGGACCGCCCCGTGCCGGCGCCAGCGAGAATGCGCCCAGCGGGCAGGAAGCCAAGATCTGCAATGGCGTCGTGGAAGCGCTTGGCCCACTGCTCGCGGACCTTCTTGCCCCCCTTTTCAGCCGATGCGGCGGCGCGGGCGGCGCGCCAGAACGTGTCGTCGAGAGACGAATCGATCGCGCGCCCGTCTGAGCCCTTTAGGCGGTATTTGAGATCCCAGATCTCACGGGAAATGGGTGCTGAGAATTCGGTGTCGTCACGCATCGGCGCGTCCTGCTGCTCGGCCCACGAATATGGGGCCGGGAACGCCAAAAGTCAATTAAATGTTCCTATTATATTCTTGCTATGTTCCAGGCATTGTCGGGGGCGCCGGGAGGCGCCGAACGCGTCAGCCAGAAGGCAGAGAAGGTGCCTCGATGCCGTTCTGCACAACTTTGCATGCAGCGCATTGGATAGCGCCGCTCGACCATTGATAGAATGTGATACAGCCGCATTCGCAGCACCACATTTCGGGTTCGTGCTGCTCAGTAGATTGCGCGTGGTTGCGACGCTTACGCTCGAAATCCAGATCGATGAGGTTCGACATGGCTAAAGCTTCCACCAAGGCCGCCGGGAAGGCGCGCCCCACCGGTAACTACGTTGCTCCGGCCTCCGCCAAGGCGAAGACCGCTGTCATTCAGCGGAAGCCGAAAGCAGCTGCAGCGAAGCCTAAGGCGGCCGCCAAGAAAAAGTAGTTGTGGAATTAGGTTCAGTTTTCCGCAATCGGCTGATTATTGCGATGTCGGAAGTGAATGCGTCGCCCTCCGGGCGGCGCTTTTACTTTTTTGGCGCCGGCCAGAAGCGCAGTTTTCCGCGCTCCGCCGGACTAACCTGCGCGAAGCGCGGAATTTGTAGATTAATCTATTAAAACCCGAGTTACCGCTTGCCGGCTCAACTTAGAACCGGACGAGGATGCCTCCGGAGAACGTGTTGTTCTGGGCATTCTCCTGGAAGCGGCCGTCATAGGCGAGGAAGCCTCCGACCAACTCGTCGAACCGCAAAACATCGAGCTGGGCGCCGACCCGGAAGACGTCGCGCCCGATGTCGGCAGCGTTTGCCGGCGAGGTCCGTGCCGAGCAGCTCGAAGCTGACCGGAAAGCCGACATCGCCGCCGAGACGCCCGTAGGCGAGGTCGAGCGGCGGGGTGATGGTAAGCCCGCGTGCACCATGCCACCGAAGCTGCCCATGACACCGACGCCGCCCTCGGCCTGATCGAACGTGGTCGAGTTGACGTTGAGCGAGAAGATGTCGGCGCCGCCTTCCTCGGCGCTGCCACCCGTCCGCTGGTGGAGCCAGGAGGCATAGGCATAGGGCGCCAGGACGTGCGGGCCGAAGTTGTAGACGTGGCCGCCGGTGAGGCGGCCTGGCAAACCCGCTCGTGTCGTTGGAGGAGTTCCCGGCGATGCCCGGCCGGCGAGCACGGTGCCGGCCGGGCGCCAGGATGTTGGTGCGCTTGTAGTCGTTGCCGAACCAGTTGCCGCCGGCGATGCCGTCGATGAACCAGTCGTTCTTCTCCCAGGTGGCGTAGGCAAAGCCATGCCAGCCATCGGCCGAGCTGTCATCGCCGGCGCCGTTGGTGTCGAGGCTGGTGCTGGTATAGGCGATGGCGACGCCGCCGGAGAGCTCGCCGTTGTCGAAGAGATCGTAGCCGCCGATGGCGCCGCCGAGGTTGGCGCTCGCCTTCGGCGACGTGGCGCTCGAGCTGATGCTGGCGTGGGCGCCGACAGCCCTGTGCCCAGACGGCGTGGCTGCGCCCGGTGGAGACCAGCGCAGCGTCGACGTCATCGCGCACCGGGCCGCCGAGGGCCATCGCGGAGGTGATGGGCGCCGGCGCCATGGCCGTTGCGAAGGTCTTCTGCCCGCCCTGGTGCAGGATCCGCTGCGAGCTGCGGTCCCACAGCGTTGTGACCAGCGTGTCGGTGGCGGCAAAGCGGCTGAAGGCCGAGTTCGCGAACAAGGAGGCGTTGGCCGGATCGATGGTGTCGACGAGGTTGCGGATGTTGAGCAGGCCCCACCCGAAGGCGCTGTCCACGCCGGGGCTGCCGATGTCGCTCGCCGTGCGCAGCACGATGCTGGCCAGCTGCGAGCCTTGGGCGTTGGGGAACATCTGCTTGGCGATGGCGACCGCGCCTGTCACGTGCGGCGCCGCCATCGACGTGCCGCCGAGCGTGTTATATGCGTCGGTCGGCACAGTCGAATAAATTTGATAGCCGGGAGCTGCGATGCACCACATTTTGGCGACACCGCACGCATTCGCGAAGTTGCTCTTCGTGAGGTCCTGATTGACCGACGTGACAGCGATCCAGTTCGACTGCAACTCGGGGAAAATGTAGGGCAACCCGGCAATGACGTCGGGGTTGGCTTGAAACTCGTTGCCGGTGGCAAAAACGTTGACAGCGCCGGCGCTGACGACCGCCTGCATCGCCGTGAAGAAATTATTGACGTCCGCAACTGTTGTGCCGCTGTGGGCCGCAATTTCTGAAGCGACATCCGCCGCGGTTACGTCGGTGACCTCGATGCCCTCTCCCCAGGAATTGTTGAAAATGCGTATTCCGGCTCCAAGTCCACCGTAGAAGCCGTTGGCGATCGTGGTGAAGGGGGTGACCTGATCCACGTAGGCGCCGGCCGCGTTGAGTATCTGGATCGAAGAAATCTGCACTTCTGGCGCGATGCCCTCCATGCCGAAGCCATTGCGACCGGCCCCGATGATACCGGCTACGTGCGTGCCGTGGTTTCCGGGAGTCGTTGAGCCGGGGATGTAATTATAGGAATAGATTCTATCGGTGGGGAGCTGGAACTCGGGATGACTGAACTGCACCAGGCTGTCGACGACGCCGACCACAACTCCTTGCCCGGTCAGGCCCTTCTCCAGCGCGTACTGCGCGTTCACAGCGGCCAGCCCCCACTGTCTGTTGAATTCCTCATCCATGAACTGCTGCTGCGCGGCAGCCGGCGTCGTGGCCGCCGCCGCTAAGAAGGCGGCGATGGTCAAATGAGCTGCGTGTCGCATCGAACTGCATCCCTGGTTGTCATGGGTCGGACCTACGCCGTGACGCAACTTGAGATGCAACTATCGAACAGGCCGCTCAGAACCTGACGAGGACGCCGCCGGAGAACGAGTTGTTCCGGGCGTTCTCCTGGAAGCGGCCGTCGTAGCTGACGAAGCCACCGACCATCTCATCAAAGCGCATGACGTCGAGCTGGGCGCCGACACGGAAGACGTCGCGGCCGAGGTCGGCGATGTTGGCGCCGAGGGGCGTGCCGAGCAGCTCAAAGCCGACCGGCAGGTTGACGTCGCCGCCGAGCCGCCCGTAAGCGAGATCGACCGATGGCGTGATGGTGAAGGCATGCCACGCGATGCCGCCGAGCTGCGAGCGCACGCCGGCGCCACCCTCGACCTGATCGAGGCTCGTCGCATTGATGTCGAGGGAGAAGATATCGGCGCCCGTCTCCGTGCTGCCGCCGGTCCGCTGGTGGATGACGGTGGCATAGGCATAGGGCGCAACGAGGTTTGCCCCGAGTTCGAAGACGTGCCCGCCGGTGAGTCTGCCGGCAAAGCCGCTCGTATCGTTGTTGGAGTGGCCGGCAATGCCGGCGTTGCCGAGCACGGTGCCGGAGGTGCCGCCGATGGTGGTGCGCTTGTAGTCGTTCGAGAACCAGTTGCCGCCGGCGATGCCGTCGAGGAACCAGTTGTCATCTTTCCAAGTCGCGTAGGCGAAGCCGTGCCAGCCTTCGGCCGAGCTGTCATCGCCGGTGCCCTCGGTGTCGAGGTTCGACTGGGTGAAGGCGATGGCGATGCCGCCGGAGACGTTTCCATTGTCGAACAGGTCGTAGCCGCCGATGGCGCCGCCGAGGTCGGCGCTCGACTTGGGGCTGCCGTTAAGGCTGGCGTGGGCGCCGAGGCCCTGCGCCCAGACGGCGGCGCTGCGGCCGGTTGAGACCGTTACCGCGCTGTCGACGTCGTCGCGCACCGGGCCGCCGAGGGCCATGGCGGGGGTTGCCGGCACAGCGGCCATGGCGGCGGCGAAGCTCGGCGCAGAGGTGCCGCCCTGACTGAGGATACGCTGCGCACTGCGGTCCCACAGCGTAGAGACGAGGGTGTCGACGGCGGCGAAGCGGGCGAAGGCCGAGTTGACGAACACCAAGCCATTGTCGCTGCCGTCCTCGTCGTCGTTCCCTGGGCCGCCCAAGCCATCACCGAGCATGCCCACTATGTTCGCGACGCTCAGCATGCCCCAGCCGAAGATGTCGTCGACGCCGCCAACACCGATGTCTTTCGCAGTGACGAGCACCATCCTTGCAACGTCCGAGCCCTTGGCGTTTGGGAACATCTCTTTGGCGATGGCCACAGCGCCGGTCACCTGTGGGGCCGCAAACGAGGTGCCCCAAAATGTGCCATAGGTGTCCGGTGTCTGGGTCGAGTAGACGCCCACGCCGGGCGCAGCCAGGCACCATTGCGCGGCGACGCCACAGGCGTTGGCATCGGATGCACGCTGCATGTTGCGATCAACCGACGTGACGGCAATCCAACCCGATTGAAGCGAGGGGAACAGGTAGGGCAGGCCCGCCTGCAGACTGGGTTGAGGTTGGCCGGCATTCATCGTCGCCCAAACCTGTATTGCCCCCAGATCTACCGAGCGCTGAAGGGCGCCCAGAACGGGACCAAGTTCGTCCTGCGCGCTTTCCACCGTGAATTTATCAATCGTCCCGCTGGCGGTGTTACTCGCCCCCCACGAGTTGTTGAATATGCGCAGGCCCGCATCGAGAGCTCCATTGTAGCCTTCAGCCAGCTGCGCATTGTTGAGCACCCTTGTGCCGGCGGAATTGAATAGTGCGATGGCATTGAGAGTTACGTTGGGGGCAACGCCCTCCATGCCTTCGTCGTTGCGGGCTGCGCCGATGATCCCGGCGACGCCGGTACCGTGGCCGTTGTAGCCTACGTCGATGGGGTCATAGCTGTAGTCACCCACACGGCCGACGAACTCCTCGTGGCTGACCTGAAAAAGACCATCGACAACGACGACGCCGATTCCCGTGCCGGTATAGCCCGCCGCCAGCGCGTACTGCGCGCCGATGGCAGCAAGGCCCCACTGAGCGTAGAACTCCTCATCCATGTACTGCTGCTGCGCCACCGCGGGAGTGGCGGCTGCGATGGCGGCAGCCGCGCAAGTGGCAGCAATGGTTGTGCGTGCGATGCGCATGGCGGATCCTGGTTGCGGTTCGAGGGGAGCGGGACGCAACCTGGACAAGACGAGCGCGAGGATACTCGCGCGACGCGAAAGTAAACACGATTCATTGAATCGCGCGCGACGGACAAGGGGGCGATGGCGGGGTTCTGAAAAAAGCTTGGGGCGTGGCTGCGAAGACTCAGCCCGCTAGCAGCGTCACTGCTCCGTTGCCCTGGCAAGAACCTCAGGCAGGATGGGCGGAGGGTTGGCAGAAGCTGCCGCCTCGACGATGAGTTGGTTGGAAGCGTCCTCAATACGCCGCTGCAACTCGGCGCGGAACTCAGGCCGGGGCATTCCAGCCGGCAGCGGGTCGAGGATCTCAACGATGATCGTACCCGGATAGCGGATCAGCTGGCGGCGCGGCCAGTAGAGGCCGGAGTTGAGCGCCAGCGGTACGCACGGCAGCCTGAGGCCTTCATAGAGGGCGACGGAACCTGGCTTGTAGTCGGGCTCGGCACCGGGCGCGCGACGCGTGCCCTCGGGGAAGATCAGGACCTCGCGACCGTCCTTGGCGCGGTCCTGGGCGTCGCGCACCAGCCGGCGCAGCGCCGCGGGCCCCCGGTCGCGCCGGACGAACACGTGCTCGAACTTGCGCGAGAACCAGCCGTAGAACGGGATCAGCGTCAGCTCCCACTTCATCACAAGCGCCGGGTCGGTGAAAATGGGGATTAGCGCAAAGGTGTCCCATGCGGACTGATGCTTGGAGGCGACGAGATAGGGCGGCTTAGGCAGCTTTTCGCGGCCGCGCACCTCCATGCGCGTACCGACGATGGTGCGCAAAAGCCAGAGCGAGACGATGGCGTGCGCCTTAAGGCCGGCCATCGCATAGCGGCGCGGGCCGAGCAGCAGGAACGAGCCGCCGACGACGAAAATCGCCGTGCTGACGTAGAACAGCAGCGCGAACACGAGCGAGCGGATGAGTGTCAGGGACAAGGGTCAGAAGATCCCGGCCGAGTGCGCATTCGGCACCTCGGCAACGGCACTCTGTTGCGTCGATCTGAACAGTCTCGCAACGGTGAGATGCGCCGCGGTCGGTAGGAACTTGAAGTATTCCGCGATCAGCGTGCGCGTGACCGATGCATGCAGCCACCATTGCGTCGGCGGGAAGTTGTTCGGCACCACCGGATGCGGGACAAGCCGCGTGGTGGGAAGCGCCAGCGACAGCTCGGCGAGGCTGCGCGGCATGTGGTAGCTGGCCGTGACGACGATGAGGCTGTCGTAGCCATGCGAGGTGGCCCAGGCGCGGGTTTCGTTGGCGTTGCCGGCTGTGTCGAGGGCCGAATAGCCAATATCGACGCAGCAATCGAACTTGTCCTCGGCAAGCCCGGAGATATCGAGCAGCGCCTTCTTGCCGGTGCGGCGGAACACCCCGGAGATCAGCATGCGCTGGGCCCGGCCTTCGTCGAGCAGCCGCGCGCCCTCGGCGATACGGCGGCCCTCGCCGGTAAGCACGACGATGCCGTCGGCATGCGGATTGTTTTGGGCGGGGAGCCGGGTAACGATGCTGGCGAACAGCACAAAGCCGAGCGTCAGCAGCGACAGTATCGCTCCCGCCCCGAGAATCATGGCTCGCCGCAAGCTGCTCATCGCGGAGGCTGCTGCCTACGTTTTTGTCCCGAGACGCCCTGGCGCCGAAGAGCGTCGGCGCACACTAACCGATTTGACGGCGGTTGCGACAGGTCCTTTGCGATATCGGCGCTAGCGGCCTTGACCGCCTTGCCGTGCCCGCATTGGGCCTATGGCTTGGAATTCAGGATACGGAATACGCCGAATCGCGACGTCAACATACACAACGCGGAGATCGTTATGACGACGGCGCCGAGCAGCAAATAGCCGGTTGCATCCAGGCCGCTGGTGCCGATCAGGCGATGCATCTCGGAAGTGGTGGATGAGCCGCCGCCGAGCATTTGCATGACCGTTGGCATGCTGACGAATACCACCATGGCGCACACGGCTCCGACGAGGCCGGCGCGAATGCCCAGACGCAGGAAGTGGCGCTCGAACTCGCGGGCGATGTAGCGGTCGGTAGCGCCGACGAAATGCAACACCTCGACGATTTCCCGGTTGGAGGCCAGCGCCGAGCGCGTTGCCGACACGATGACCGCGGTGGTCGCAGCGCAGACCAGCAGCAGGATGCCGAGGCCACCGAGTGCGAACGACCGGGTGACGGTACGGATCTGCTGCTGCCAGCGGCGATGATCGTCGAGCGAGGCGGAAGGGAACCGTTTCGTCAGCTCGGCACGCAGCGCCTCGATGTTCGGCGGTTCGCCGCGGTCAATCTCGATGGCGATAAGGCGCGGCACGGGGAGCGCGGCCAGCACGTCCGACTGGCCGAGCCACGGCTCTAGCAGCTTGGAGGATTCCTCGAGGCTCAGCGCGTTGGCGCGCGAGACACCCTTGCTGCTCCGCAGGAAGGCTTCGGCATCGCGCACCGTCTTTTCGATATCTATGCCGTCGCGCGGCTCGACCTGCACCGTCACCTCACTGGCGATGTCCTTCAGCCAGGCGTTGGCGGACTCGTTGATCATGTAGACGGCGCCCGCTGTCAGGCAGGCCAGGAAGCACATGATGGAGATGACGAGCGTCAGCGAGCGGCCGGTGACCGAGTTGGGCGGCACCACCGGCGTGCTGGAGGGCTCGTTCTTCGGCTTGCGACTGCGCGACGACGAAAATTTGCGCGCTGGCGGCGGATCGTCCTGGGTGGCGATCGTCGGCTGCTCGTACGCATAGTGCTGGTCGGCGCCGGCTGGCCCCGTCAGCACCGTGTCGTACAGATCGAAGTTGGTCGCAGTCTGCGACGTGGCTTGATCCCGGCGGCCGGTCGGCCTGTCATACGATCCGGACATGACCGTCGTGCAGCTCCAGCCGCGGCGCCTTGAACTGCCGCATCAATTGATGGTCGTGGGTGGCGATCAGCACTGAGGTGCCGAGACGATTGAGCTCGATAAATAGGCGCAGCAGGCGGCGAGCCATCTGCGGGTCGACGTTACCGGTCGGTTCATCGGCGAGCAGCAGCTCCGGTTTACCGATGACGGCGCGGGCGATGGCGGCGCGTTGTTTCTCTCCGCCCGAAAGGATTGATGGATAGGCGTGCATGCGGTCGCCGAGGCCGACCCACTGCAATAAATCGGTGACATCCTCGCGGTAGTCGCCAAGCCGCTTACCCACGACGCGCAGGGGCAGCGCGACATTTTCCCAGGTGGTCAAATGGTCAAGGAGGCGGAAGTCCTGGAACACGATGCCGATGCGGCGGCGCAGCTGCGCGCGCTTCGAGGTGGAGATACGGCTCACGTCTTGGTTAAACAGATGGATGTGGCCACGCGTGGGATGGCGCGACATGAAAAGAAGCCGCAGCAGCGACGTCTTTCCGGCACCCGAAGGTCCGGTGAGGAAGTGGAACGAGCCCGGGCGCAAATGGAAGTTCACTTCCGAGAGAATGTCCGGCCCCTGCTCGTAGGCGAGCGCGATGTTCGACAGACGAATCACAGGTTTCAGCCAGTGGTTTGCGGCATGAGGCGCAGGGCTCCGAGGTCCACGGAATACTCAGGAACCGGCGATCAATCGGGTACGAATGTGGCGGGTTCGTGTGCAGAGGGCGGTGCATACGGGCTAATCAGGTTATGGCGGGATTGCCGGGATGATGCAATGTCCTGCTATCCTCCCTGCACACGAGGCCAAACCGGTTTGGAACAGTGGTCATGAACGATGCGACGTCGACAGCCGACCCGGAGCTCGAGGTCATCTTCACGCCCGAGGCCATTGCCGCCCGCCTGGACGAGCTTGCCCGCGAGATTGCGGGCGCGCGCCTGGAGAACCTGCTCGTCGTCGCCATTCTTAAAGGCAGCTTCGTGTTCGCAGCCGACCTCATCCGGGCACTGTACCGGGTTGGGCTGGCGCCGGAGGTCGATTTCATGACGCTGTCCAGCTACAAGAAGGCGCGCATTGCGTCGGGGCAGGTGTCGATCCTGCGCGACATGGATCTCGATGTGCGCGATCGCAACGTTCTCATCGTCGACGATGTGTTGGATTCCGGGCGGACGCTTGCGTTCGCCAAGGACCTGATCTCCGCGCGCGGTGCGCAGTCCCTGCGCACGTGCGTGCTCCTCGACAAGCAGTTGCCGCGGGCCGTCAATCTCGAGCCCGATTACTACGCCTTCCTGTGCCCCAACGAGTTCGTCGTCGGCTACGGGATGGACGTTGCGCACCGTTATCGAGAGCTGCCGTTCGTCGGGCGCATCGTGCGGCTGTAGGCAAAGAGGGGCGATCGATGGCCAGGATACTGCTCGCCGACGACGATGCGGCAACGCGCGATCTCGTGCGGCGCGCGCTCGAGGCGGACGGCCATAGCGTGCAGGTCACGCAGGACGGCAGCGAGGCGCTGGAGTTCGTCGAGGGATCGGGAGCACAGAAATTCGACGTGCTGGTGAGCGACGTCGAGATGCCGCTGCTCGATGGAGTCGCCCTGGCGCAGCACGCACTGAAGCAGCCGAACCTGCGCGTGTTGCTGATGTCGGGCTTTGCCGAGCAACTCGACCGCGCAAAAGGCCTGAAAAGCTCACGAGTGGCGGTGTTGTCGAAGCCGTTCTCGCTCGAAGACGTGCGCGCCAGCGTGCGCAAGCTGCTCGCCTAGGGTGATGGCATCGGCGTTGGAACGACAGGCGAAGCTGGGGCCGGCGGCGGTGTTGGCGCGACACGGGCACTGGGCGGCAGAGCGCCCGTCAGCGGTGCGGTCGCAATGGGTGCAGCCGGCGGTTCGGGCGGCCTGGTGCAATTGGCCTTGATGTTGATTTCCGCGAGCCGCTTGCGCTCCGCCTTGGCGTTGGAGAACGGCGAGAACGAAAGCCGCGTCAGTTTATAGAGCTCGTCGGTGAAGGTCGCCCCGCAATCGAGTATGAACTGGTGCAGCTGCGGCATCCGGCAGGCATCAAGTATGGGCGCGACGTCCTCGCCGGCCAGCTTGCGGTCGTAGGCTTTGGTGAGGCAACGGTCGACATCGGCCATCGAAGCGACGAGCTCGTCCTCGAACGACTTCTCCAGCCCGGCGAATTTCATGTCGCCGCCGACCTCGCGGATGACGAACAGATTGAGCAGGATGTTCTTGTTCCAATCGACGTAGGCTTCGTCGTAGGCGCGCTTGCGGAACTGCACCTCGTCGAGAGGCGCGTTGCGGCGCATCGAGGAAACCACCATGCCGGCGCGTGTCCGGCGCTCGTATATGAGGTTGGCGAGCGACTCCACCGATTTGCGACGGCTCTGCTGCGTCGCGTAGGTTTGCGCCAGCCAGGTGCCGACGCAGGCGGTGACGATGCCGTTGAGCACCGCCGAGACGAGGGCGAAGACGATGAGCTGCCGCCGCGTCAGGCGCGCGGCCCGTATCAAACCCAAGCCGTATTTGGACACGTGCTCCCCTCCCGCCACCCACGGGCGACAGGAGCATAGCAGAACTATCCGCCGGTGACGCTCATGTGGCGTGCAACGGCGGGGCGTCCGGCACGACGATCGATGACGAAGTCGTGGCCTTTCGGCTTCAGCAGCATCGCCTCGTCGATGGCGGCCTGCAGGGCCGCGTCGTTGGAGCCCGCGCGCAGCGGCTCGCGCAGGTCGACCGAGTCCTCCTGGCCGAGGCACATGAACAACGTCCCGGTGCAGGTGAGGCGCACGCGGTTGCAGCTCTCGCAGAAGTTATGCGTCATCGGCGTGATGAAGCCGAGGCGGCCGCCGGTCTCCGCGATGCGCACGTAACGCGCCGGGCCGCCGGTTCGATGCGGGATATCTTCGAGCGTCCAGCGGTCGAGCAGGCGGGCACGCACGATGGACAGCGGCAGGTATTGATCGAGGCGGTCGCCGTCGACCTCGCCCAGCGGCATCGTCTCGATCAGCGTCAGGTCGTAGCCGCGGCCGTGGGCGAAGGAGATGAGGTCGTCGATCTCGTCCTCGTTGGTGCCCTTCAGCGCCACGGCGTTGATCTTGACCTTCAGCCCGGCCGCGTCGGCGGCGTCGAGACCCTGCATGACGGTCGAGAAGTCGCCCCAGCGGGTGATGGCGCGGAAGCGGTCCGGCTGCAGGGTATCGAGCGACACGTTGATGCGCTCGACGCCGGCGCTCTTGAGGTCGGAAGCAAAACGCTTCAACTGGCTGCCGTTGGTCGTCACCGTCAGCTCGTCGAGCCGGCCGGCCTCGATATGCCGCGACAGCGTCTGGAACAGCCACATGATGTTCTTGCGCACCAGCGGCTCGCCGCCCGTGATGCGCAGCTTGCGCACGCCGCGGCTGACGAAGGCCGTGCAGATGCGATCGAGCTCTTCGAGCGTCAGCAGCTCCCGGCGCGGCAGGAAGCTCATGTGCTCGGACATGCAATACACGCACCGGAAGTCGCACCGGTCGGTCACCGACACCCTCAGGTAGGTGATCGAGCGGCCGTAGCGGTCGACGAGAGCCGGCAGCGGCTGCGTATTGATGAGATCACCCACGGGTGGCGACGTGCTCCTTAGTGAGGTGTGGAAAGCCCAGCTTAGCGTACCATAGATGGTGTCGCGGTCGCCCGTAAGCTAGCGACCGCAGCCGGGGGTTCAAGGGTTTTCTGGCGTTTGGCAACGCACCAATTGGTGCGGGTGCGGAGTGTGTAGCCGATTGGCTCGTGGCGCGTTTTCCTCACCTGTGTGGAAAGCGCGGAAAGTGCAGCGATGCGTACGCTCATAGGCATAGTAGCATGGCTCGCGATGCGAGCTGGTGCAGACATCGGCTCCGGCCCGCTGCTGCCGGGGAGCGATGCGACGACCGCCGATCGTGCGGGTCGCCTGGTGCCGGTCCCGCAGGAGGCGCTGGAGCCGGAGGTCACCCGATCCCTCGGCGCGCACTGGGCGCTGTGGCTTTCCGTCGGGCTCATTCTGCTGATCCTCGCCGTCGGCTACATCCGCCGCAAGTCGCGGGCGCGCGCCGTTCCGCGTCCCGGCCGCCTCACCTGGCGAAAGCCGCGATAAATGCGGCGATGCCTTCGGCGTCGTCGAGATCGAACACTGGCAGGCCGTTGGCTTCGACCGGGTAGTCGGCCGCGACAGCGATGACCTGCTTATCGCGCGCGGCCAGCGCCTCCTGCGTCGGCGAGACCCGGCGCCGCACCTCGATCTTGGCGATCGGCGCGCTCTTGAAGCCTTCCACGAGTACGAGATCGGCTCCGGCGAGATGCAGCGCGAGGTCGGCGAATGCGGGCGGCGCGTCCCCCTGCCGTCGGCCGGAGATTTCCCAGGCGTCCGGCGCGATGACGATGGTCTTGATTGCGCCCGCCCGCGCGTGCCGCTCGCCGTCTGTGTTGCCGTCGGCGGGGCGGAGTGCGTGGTGCGTGTGCTTGACGGTCGCCACTTTCAGGCCGCGCCGGGCCAGGATCGGTATCAGGCGCTCGACCAGCGTCGTTTTGCCGGAGTTCTTCCAGCCGACGATGCCGACGAGGACAGGCTGCTCAGCCACGCGCGCTCTCGCTGGCGAACAGGGCGCGCGCCCTCTCCAGATCGGCCGGCGCATTCACGTTGAAGAACGGGTCGATCTTGGCTGTCGCCGATCTCGACGGGGCCGAAGTCGGCGACGGCGCAGCCGTGCGAGTCCGCAAATCGATGCAGCGCGCGCACGTTGTCCTTGAGGGATTGGCCGAGGGCGTCGCCCAGCTCGACGCGCCAAAGCCCGGCGACGGGATGGCGCTCGCCGTTCGAAGCGGCGATGGCGCACGAGGCGTGCTTGGAGAGAAGGGCCTCCTTCAGGCGCGCGACGAGATCGAGCGGCAGGAAGGGGCAGTCGATCGGCACGCTGGCGATGAACTTGGCCTCCGGCGTCTCGGCCCGCGCCCATTCGATGCCGGCGTGCAGTCCGGCCAGCGGGCCTGCGTATCCCTCGATGGTGTCGGCGATGACCGGCAGGCAATGGCCGGAAAAGCGCGCCGGATCGCCGTTGGCGTTGATGACGATGCGGCCGACCTGCGGGCGCAGGCGGGTGAGCACGTGCAGCAACATGGGCTTGCCGGCGATGTCGAGCAGTGCCTTTTCGCGGCCGCCCATGCGCGAGGAACGCCCGCCCGCCAGCAGCACGCCGGTCACTTCGCTGTCGATTTCAGTTGCTCGCATGGGTGCGATTTAGTCTCCACGGGCGCCGGCGGCAAGCATCCCGGACGGACGGCGTTGTGAGCGCGGTCGCCGGCGGGATATAACGGCGCGGGCTCGGGATGGGAGAAGCGTCCGTGACGGACAATGTGAACCGCCGCAAATTCATCAAGGCGGCTGCTGCCGGCGCCGCCGGAGCCGGCATCGCCGCGCCCGCCATCGCGCAGACCAAACCGACGATCGAGTGGCGGCTCGTGTCGAGCTTCCCGAAATCGCTCGACACGATCTACGGCGCCGCCGAGATGTTCGCCAAGGCGCTGCTGGAGATGTCGGACGGCAATTTCCGCGTGCGCGTGTTCGCGCCGACGGAGATCGTGCCCGGCCTCGGTGCCGCCGACGCGGTGTCCAACGGCAGCGTCGAGGCCGCTCACACGGCCTCCTATTACTACTGGGGCAAGGACCCGACCTTCGCCGTCGCCACGGCGGTCCCGTTCGGCGTCAACTACCGCATGCAGAATGCGTGGATGTACGAGGCGGGCGGCATCGACCTCTTCAACGATTTCTACGCCCGCTACAACATCTACGGCCTGCCCGGCGGCAATACCGGCACGCAGATGGGCGGCTGGTATCGGCGCGAGATCAACACGCCCGAGGACTGGCGCGGCCTCAAGATGCGCATCGGCGGATTGGCCGGCGCGGTGATCTCCCGGCTCGGCGCCGTCCCGCAGCAGATCGCCGGCGGCGACATCTATCCCGCGCTCGAGAAGGGCACCATCGACGCCGCGGAATGGGTCGGTCCGTACGACGACGAGAAGCTCGGGTTCTCCAAGGTCGCCAAGTACTACTATTACCCCGGCTGGTGGGAAGGGCAGGCGATGCTGCACTTCTTCATCAACCTCGATAAGTGGAACGCGCTGCCGAAGAACTATCAGGCGATGATCCGCGCCGCGTCGTCGATCGCCAACGTCGGCATGATGGCGCGCTACGACATCGTCGAACCCGCCGGCCTTGCGCCGTCTGGCCATCGGCGGCGCCGAGCCGCGGCCGTTTTCCGAGGCGGTGCTGGACGCCTGCTTCAAGGCGTCGAACGAGGTGTTCGCCGAGATCTGCGCCAAGAACGCCGACTTCAAGAAGGTCTACGAGGCGATGATCGCCATCCGCGGCGAGGACTATCTGTGGTTCCAGCTCGCCGAGCACACCTACGACACGTACATGATGATCCAGCAGCGCAAGGGGCTGGTGTAGGGTGCGCGTTCGCCGGATGCGCCAGCGCAGCCGTTATGACGTTCCGCGCGCCGGCCGAGTGGCGCGAGGGCGCGCCGACTAGTACGTGTTGCTAGCCCAAGCGCGCGATGGCCTCGTCGGCGTAGCGTTCGAGCTCGGGCAGCAGGACGACGCTCTCCTGCTCGTTGGGGTCCGTGCGGGCGATGACGGCCGATGCCGGCTTGTCGGTGAGATTGATCGGCAGATGCGGCACGCCGGCCGGGATGTAGAACAGGTCTCCGGCCTTGGTGACGGCCTGGTTCTGCAGGCGGTCGCCGTAGAGCGCGACGGCCTCGCCGTCGAGAACGTAGATGGCCGTCTCGTGGCTCTCGTGCATATGCGCTTTCGCCCTGCCGCCCGGCGGAATGGTGAGCAGGTGCATGCAGATGCCCTTCGACCCGACGGTCTCGGCAGCGATGCCGCAGAAATAGGTCAGGCCCTGTTTGCCGTCATACGTGTCGTCGGGACGTACAAGCCGACACATGGGTTGTGAGGGATCGGCCATAGCTCGAGCCTCCAGTCGGCCTCCCGCTCGGATAGCTTACTACTTCACGATGCGGGGCGGTACGGACATGTCGAGGGTCGGGGCGCCGGGGCCGGTGGTGATCGGCGGCGGCGCGCCGGGGATCGGCCGGCGGATAGGGCGACAGCGAGAAGCCGTGATGGCCCGGCGCGGCCGGTCCGCCTGCGGCGGGCTGCTTGTAGACAGCGGGGATCGGCAGCGCATCGTGGCGCACGAGGCCCGGGAAGGCGATCAGCAGTCCGACCATAATCAGCTGGATGACGACGAACGGCACGGCGCCCCAGTAGATCTGCCCGCTGGTCACCGGCGGCATCGTGCGCTTCGTCACCTTGTCGACGTACGGCGTGCGCGGCGCCACCGAGCGCAGATAGAACAGCGCAAAGCCGAACGGCGGATGCATGAAGCTCGTCTGCATGTTCACGGCGAGGATGACGCCGAACCAGATGAGGTCGATGCCGAGCTTCTGCGCGACGGGCGCCAGCAGCGGCACGATGATGAAGGCCAGCTCGAAGAAGTCGAGGAAGAAGGCGAGGAAGAAAACGAGCACGTTGACGAAGATGAGGAAGCCGACCTCGCCGCCCGGCAGCGAGACGAGCAGGTGCTCGACCCACAGGTGCCCGTTCACGCCGTAGAAGGTCAGCGAGAAGATGCGCGCGCCGACGAGGATGAACATCACGAACGCCGACAGCTTCGCCGTCGCTTGCGCGGCCGAGCGCACGATGTCGAAGCTGAAGCGCGCCGGATTGCCTTCGCTGAGGCGCTTGCCGAGCGCCAGCAGCATGGCGCCGATCGCGCCCATGGCGCCGCCTTCGGTCGGCGTGGCGACGCCGATGAAGATGGTGCCGAGCACGAGGAAGATCAGCAGCAGCGGCGGCACCATGACGAACACGACCTGCTCGGCGAGCGCCGACAGGAGCCGCGGGCCGTCGAAGCGCTTCGAGACCCAGCTCACGCCCGCAACGGCGATGGCGAGACAGACGCCGAGCGCCAGCGTGAGGATGATGAGGTCGCCGCCGCTGTAGGAAGTCCGCCGCATCAGCAGCCAGGCGATAGCACCGCAGATGGCGGTCAACGCCACGAGCGAGGGGTAGCCGCGCGATCCGTCCGGCTCGCGATGGATGATGGCCTCCGGCGGCAGGCCAGGGGCGGCGTCCTTCCAGATCGTCGACACGAGAAACGCATAGATGGCATAGAAGCCGGCGAGCATCAGGCCCGGCACCAGCGCGCCGGTGTACATGTCGCCGACCGAGCGGCCGAGCTGGTCGGCCAGCACGATGAGCACGAGCGAGGGCGGGATGATCTGCGCCAGCGTGCCCGAGGCGGCGATGGTGCCGGTGGCGAAGCGCGCGTCATAGCCGTAGCGCAGCATGATCGGCAGCGAGATGAGGCCCATCGAGATGACCGAGGCGGCGACGACGCCGGTGGTGGCGGCCAGCAGCGCGCCGACGAAGATCACCGCATAGGCGAGCCCGCCGCGCACCGTGCCGAACAGCTGGCCCACCGTTTCGAGCAGATCCTCCGCCATGCCGGAGCGCTCGAGGATCAGCCCCATGAACGCGAAGAACGGAATCGCGAGCAGCGTGTCGTTGCGTCATCACGCCGAAAATGCGCTCGGGCAGCGTGTGCAGCAGCGGCCATGAAAGATTGATCACGCCTTCCGAGTACGGCGCCAGCTCGACGCCGACGACGAAGAAGATGAGGCCGACGGCGGCGAGCGAGAAGGCGACGGGATAGCCGAGCAGCAGGAACCCGACGAGCGCCAGGAACATGATCGGCGCGAGGTTCTCTGCGATGAGCTCGAGCATGTCTTCCCCGTATGTCCCGGTTAGCTCGTCTTTCCGGAGGGCGGAGTGCTCGGAGCCTCGCCGCGCTACGGCCGGTACCTCGAGATGCCCGGCGGCGCGCGTGGCTGCGGGATGGCCGGCGTCGAGCTTATCGTCCGGCAGATCGCCGTTGATGATGGCGAGGCGCTTGATCAGCTCGGACAGCCCTTGCAGGAAAAGCAATGCGAAGGCGAGCGGGATGAGAAACTTCACCGGCCACTGCGGCAGGCCGCCGTAGTTCGACGACCCCTCGTTCTGCGCCAATGACGTGAGGAAGAAATTCCACGACGTGTAGGTGACGATGGCCGCCATCGGCAGCAGGAAGAAGACGTGGCCGATCACCTCGATGAGCTGGCGCACCCAGCGGGGAAAGCGCTCGTTCACGATGTCGATGCGGATGTGCTCGTTGAGGGCCAGCGTCCACGGGGCGGCGAGCAGGAACACGGCGGCGAACAGCCACCACTGCATCTCCAGCCAAGCGTTGGAGCTGACGTCGAAAATCTTGCGGACGAGGGCGTTGCCGGCGCTGATGAGCGCGGCAATGACGATCAGCCACGCCACCGACTGGCCGATCACGCGCGTGCCGGCATCGATCCAGCGGCTCACAGCCAGCAGGTATCGCATGCATCCCCTCCCACGGCGCGACGAGCCCATTGCGCAGGACTGCCATGGCGCGCCTCGGCATCCTATATCGAGGGCAGGCCGTGACTTCCAGTACGGCCTCTGACAGTATCCGCGCCCGCCAGAATATCCGCCGCCGGTGCACGCCCCAGGAGCCCACTAATGACCGTCTCGAAGCCGCAGGTGCTCGACGAGCTCCGCCGCATCAAGGGCCCTGATCTGGAAAGCAATATCGTCGACCTGGGCCTCGTTTCGGAGATCCTGGTCAAGGACGATCGCGTCTATTTCTCCATCACCGTTCCGGCCTCGCGCGCCGAGGAGCTGGAGCCTCTGCGCAAGGCCGCCGAGACCGTCGTCGCCAAGGTGACGGGCGTGTCGGGCGTTACCGCTGTTCTCACCGCCGAGGCGCAAAGCGGATCGGCCGGTGCGTCTACCCGGCCGCCGGAGAGCCCGCGCGTGGCGCAGGCGCGCGCGAAGGCCGTCATCGGCAACGGCTCGCACTCGCACGATCACGCGCATGCGCATGATCATGGCCATAGCCACGCGCCAGCTCCTGCCGCGGCGCAGCCGGGAGCAGTGCCGGGGACTGGGCCGAAGCCGATGGCCGAAGTGCCGGGCGTCAAGACGCTGATCGCGGTCGCCTCGGGCAAGGGCGGCGTCGGCAAGTCGACCGTCGCCGTCAACCTGGCGCTGGGGCTGCAGGCCGCCGGCAAAAAGGTCGGCATTCTCGACGCCGACATTTACGGGCCCTCGCAGCCGCGCCTGCTCGGCCTCAAGGGCCAGCCGCAAGTGGTCAAAGGCAAGACGCTGAAGCCGATGGAGGGCTACGGCCTCAAGGCCATGTCGATGGGCTTCATGGTCGATGAGGAAACGCCGGTGATCTGGCGCGGCCCGATGGTGGTCGGCGCGCTCAACCAGATGCTGCGCGACGTCGCCTGGGGCGAGGACGGCGACCTCGACGTGCTGATCATCGACATGCCGCCCGGCACCGGCGACGTGCAGCTCACCATGGCGCAGCAGGTGCCGCTCTCGGGCGCGGTGATCGTCTCGACGCCGCAGGATCTGGCGCTCATCGACGCGCGCAAGGGCCTCGCCATGTTCCGCAAGGTCGGCGTGCCGGTGCTCGGCATCGTCGAGAACATGAGCACCTTCATCTGCCCCAAGTGCGGCGAGCACTCCGACATCTTCGGCCACGGCGGCGCCGAGGCCGAGGCCCAGCGGCTCGGCGTTCCCTTCCTCGGGGCCGTGCCGCTCGACATGGACGTCAGGGCGCGCTCGGATTCCGGCCAGCCAATCACGGCGACGCTGCCTGACAGTGAGCACGCCAAGATCTTCCGCGACATCGCCAATCGGACCTGGACCGAGCTGGAGCAGGCCAAGCAGATCGCCGTGAAGCCGCCGCGGCTCGAAGTGACAGGGGGCGGCACCGGGCTGACCGTCGAGTTCGCCTGCGGACCGACGTACGAGCTCACAGCCGAGATGCTGCGCGTGATGAGCCCGTCGGCGGAGGTGCAAGGACACTCGGCCGATCAGCGCGTCACCGTCGGCGGTAAGCGCAACGTGAAGATCAAGGAGCTGCGCCCGGTCGGTAATTACGCCATCCGCATCGCGTTCGCCGACGGGCACGATACCGGCCTATACACCTGGACCTACCTGCAGCAGCTTGGCCGCGAAAAGGATAAGCGCTGGGGGCAGTATCTCGAAGAGCTTGGCAAGAAGGGCCTCAGTCGCGGCTAATGCTCCCTTTTGCATGCCGTTTTGCGTGAGTTGTGGCCGCATCTCCCCACGCCGCACCTTGACTTGCAGGCGTTTCTTTTCGATGTTTCGGCATAATTGCGACGCGCATCTGCGCCGGTCGGCCGTGGAACGGTCCGCCGGCTTTCAGTGCAGAAGCAGACTTATCAGTGAAGTCACACAAGGAGAGACAACATCCGCCGACCAATGCGAGCCGCGCCCGAGCGTGAGCCATCCGGCCCCCGGATCAACGAGGCCATCCGGGCCCGCGAAGTACGATTGATTGATGAGACGGGAAATAACGTTGGCGTTGTGGCCATCACCGACGCACTCGAGCGGGCCGTGAAGGCTGGGCTCGACCTCGTCGAGATTTCGCCCGAGGCGGATCCGCCCGTCGCCAAGATCCTCGACTTCGGCAAATATAAGTATCAGGCGCAGAAGAAGGCGGCCGAAGCGCGCAAGCATCAGAAGATCGTCGAGATCAAAGAGATCAAGATGCGCCCCGCCATCGACGATCACGACTACGACGTGAAAATGCGTTCGATCAAAAGGTTCTTCGAGGAAGGCGACAAGGTGAAGGTCACCCTGCGCTTCCGCGGTCGCGAGATGGCCCATCAGCAGCTCGGCATGGAAGTGCTGCAGCGCGTGAAGGGTGATCTGGAGCCGATCGCCAAGGTGGAATCCGAACCCCGCCTCGAAGGCCGCCAGATGGTGATGGTGCTGGCTCCAAGGTAACCTCTACTCGGCGCCGGTTTTCGCGGTGGGTGTAAGGTGCCAAAGCATTCGCATCGTTCAATAGCGCGCGGTCGCTGGGTCCTCCCGGTGGCCGCCGTTTTTGTTGCGCTGTGCGCTATCGCACCCGCGCGCGTCTTGGCGCAGAAGTTGGTGCCCACCACGCCGGTAATCGTTGCCGCCCATGGTCCCCGTGCCGCAGCTTCCGACCGGCGCAGGCGGCAGTCCCGGCGGCTTGGCGCCGGCGGTGCCTGACTTCCATCCGGCTCCTACCATCGGCACGCCGGTACCGGTGGCGCCGGCCGCGCCCGCGCCTGCCGCGGCAACCCCAGAACCCACACCCCTTATCCGCTTTCGCTGCGAGGTGGCACCGGGCGACAGCACATGCCGCGACCAGGCGCCTCCGGATGCCGGCGGCAGCGACGAGAGCTGCGACTGCGCCCGTGATTTCTGCTACGCCGACGCCGCCGGGGGGCGTATTTGCGAGAAGTCCTAGGCCGCGGGTTAACCGATCCGATGACCGCTTGCTGTTTTACATCTGCGCCCGTATAAGGGCGCCGAAGCCGCCCGGCGGGGCATGCCGTGGCGGCTTTTTTGCTTTGACAGCCTCAATAGGCAGCTCCTCCCGCAAGGGACGTTTCCGGTCGGCCACGTGCCGCACGCGAATTAGGGCCAGCCGCGAGTGATGAAAGGATCGAGCCAAATGCCCAAGATGAAGACCAAGAGCGGCGCCAAAAAGCGCTTCAAGATGACGGGTACGGGCAAGGTGAGAGCTGCAGCCCAGGGCAAGCGCCACGGCATGATCAAGCGCACTGCGAAGTTCATTCGCGACGCGCGCGGCACCATGGTGCTGAACGACTCTGACGCCAAAATCGTCAAGAAGTACATGCCCTACGCCCGCTGAGCAGAGCCTTTAAGGCTCGCCGGCAATCGAACAATGTCATCTAACGGAGCAGTCCCATGGCACGCGTCAAGCGCGGTGTTACCGCCCATGCCAAGCACAAGAAAGTTCTGAAGGCCGCCAAGGGTTTCTACGGCCGCCGCAAGAATACGATCCGGGTCGCCAAGCAGGCGGTCGAGAAGGCGCTGCAGTATCAGTACCGCGACCGCAAGGCGAAGAAGCGCACCTTCCGCGCTCTTTGGATCCAGCGCATCAACGCCGCTGTGCGCGAGCACGGCATGACCTACGGTCGATTTATCGACGGCCTCAACAAGGCTGGGATCACGATCGACCGCAAGGTTCTGGCCGATCTCGCCGTTACTGATGCTGCCGGGTTCAAGGCGCTAGCCGACACGGCCGCCAAGGCCGTGCAGCAGGCGGAGAAGGCGGCGGCTTAATCCGCCACGCCTTCTTGTCATCCTCGGCTTTATGCCGAGGATCCATGCCTACCCTTGCGCCGGCGCAAGCGTGAAGTTGGGTCCTCGGGACAAGCCCGAGGATGACATTTATTGAGAGCTGGCCATCATGAGTACCATAGCGTCAGGTTCTCTCGACGCGCTTGAGCGCGAATTGCTCGCCAGCATTGCCGGTGCGGGTGATCTTGCTGCGATCGAGCAGGTGCGCATCGCCGTGCTCGGCAAGAAGGGCCGCATCTCCGAGCTGATGCAGACGCTCGGCGCTCTGCCAGCGGAAAAGCGCAAAGGCTTTGGCCAGTCGGTCAACGAGCTCAAGGCGCGCGTCAGCGAGGCGCTGGAGGCCCGCAAGAGCGCGCTGGACGGCGAAGCGCTGTCGCAGCGGCTTGGCGAGTGAGCGCGCCGACATCACGCTGCCGGTGCGCCTCGGTCCTGTCGCCGACGGCCGCATCCATCCCGTCAGCCAGGTCTACGACGAATGCGTCGAGATTTTCGCCGACATGGGGTTTGCCGTCGCCGAAGGTCCCGACATCGAGAGCGACGACCTCAACTTCACCAAGCTCAACATTCCGCCTGAGCATCCGGCGCGCCAGGAGCACGACACTTTCTACCTGCGGCCGAAGGCCGACGGGTCGCGCATGGTATTGCGCACGCATACGAGCCCAGTGCAGATCCGCACCATGCTGGCGCAGAAGCCGCCCATCCGCATCATCGCGCCGGGGCGCGTTTACCGCTGCGACAGCGACCAGACGCACACGCCGATGTTCCATCAGATCGAGGGTCTCGTCATCGACGAGACGACCCACATGGGTCACCTCAAGTGGGTGCTGGAGGAATTCTGCAAGGCGTTCTTTGAGATCGACGAGGTGAAGATGCGATTCCGCGCCTCGCACTTCCCGTTCACCGAGCCGTCGATGGAAGTCGACATCGGCGCCGAGGCGATCGGCAAGCCGGGACAGTGGCTGGAGATCCTCGGCTGCGGGATGGTGCATCCGAACGTGCTGCGCAACTGCGGGCTCGACCCGGAGAAGTATCAGGGCTTTGCATTCGGCATGGGTCTCGATCGCATCGCCATGCTGAAGTATGGCCTCACCGATCTGCGCGCCTTCTTCTCCGGCGACCTGCGCTGGCTGCGCCACTACGGTTTCTCGGTGCTCGACGTACCGACGCTCTCCGGCGGACTTTCGGGCTAAGAGGCTGACCGTACGCAAGTTCCCCTCCCCTGAGGGGAGGGGTTAGGGGTGGGGTGAAGTGCTTGGAGATATGGCCGACGAGATCGCTCGACATCTCCGCAATAACCCGACGATTGCCGAAGCGCGATTGTGGGACGAGTTGCGAGAGCTCCGCCGCCAGGGCTACCACTTCCGGCGTCAGGTGCGGATCGCAGACTACATCGTCGACTTTGCCTGCCTTAAACAGAGGTTGATCGTCGAAGTCGATGGTATTCAGCATTTTGAGCCGGCTCACGCGGCGAAGGATGCGGCGCGCGACGCCGACCTAAACTGGCGAGGCTTCAAAGTGCTGCGGTTCACGAACTCCGATGTGAGCGAGAAGCTTGATGGCGTGATACTCGAAATACTTGCTGCATTGGGTGCCGTGGTGAAATTCGAATGAGAATGCCGACCGATACGACTGCTCGATCCCCCCACCCCCAACCCCTCCCCGCGAGGGGGAGGGGAGTTAGAGATTGTGATCGGCATGTCGTGCAGTGCTTGTGGCGGGTGGTGTCAATTGCACCAATCCCCCTCCCCTCGATGGGGAGGGGCTAGGGGTGGGGTGAATGGGTTGAAGCGATGACCGATGGGCTCGCGTGATGAAAGTGCTCAAACCGCTCGCGGCGATTGTGCTGCTGGTTGCATTCATCATTGCACCGGTTGTCGCCGTGGGGCTCGGACAGCGCAGGCGTGCGCTTTGGAAAGTGATCGCGATCGGTTTGGCGGGTGGCCCTCTGCTATTGATGGCGCTCTACGTACCCCGCATAGCGGCATATGACGGCACCTGCGTCGGCAAATATTACTTTGGCGACCGTTGGCCCTGCTCCTTCAATGAGTATCTGGGCGACCAAGCGACGAGTCTGATCTTTACCGCTCCGCTTGCTCTCTTCTGGGCCTTGGTGTTCTGGGGAACCTATGCATTGTGCCGATCGGTTGCAGCGAGCCCAAAGGCGCCAACCGTTGATCATGATCTCTGAGGTCCGAACAAATGAAATTCACGCTGTCCTGGCTCAAGGATCACCTGAGGACGAAGGCGACGGTCGATGAGATCGCGACGCGGCTGTCGGCGATCGGGCTGGAGGTCGAGAGCGTCGACAATCCGGCCGACAAGCTGGCGGCGTTTCGCGTCGCGCGCATCGTCGAGGCCGGCAAGCATCCCAATGCCGACAAGCTGCAGGTCATTCAGGTCGAGGTGGAGAAGGGCGCGCCGCTGCTCGAAGTGGTGTGCGGGGCCCCCAACGCGCGCGCCGGTCTCCTCGGCGTGTTCGCACCTCTCGGCACTTACATTCCCGGCTCGAAGATCACGCTCGAGAAGAAGCCCGTGCGCGGCGTCGTGTCGAACGGCATGATGTGCTCGGCCGCCGAGCTTGAACTGTCCACCGAAGCTACCGGCATCATCGAGCTCTCCGCCGACATGGCCGGCCACGTCGGCGAGCGTTACGTCGACGTGATGGGGCTCGCCGATCCGGTGTTCGAGGTGAAGCTGACGCCGAACCGGCCGGACTGCACCGGCGTGCGCGGCATCGCGCGCGATCTGGCGGCTGCGGGCCTCGGCACGCTGAAGCCGGAGAAGGCCATCGCCGGCGTCGAAGGCGCCGACCCCTGCCCGACGGACATCAAGCTCGAATTTTCGAAGGAGACGAGCAACGCCTGTCCGGTGTTCGCCGCGCGCTGCATCAAGGGCGTGACCAACGGCGCCGTCGCCCGCCTGGCTGCAGACGCGCCTCAAGGCGGTCGGCCTCAGGCCCATCAACGCGCTGGTCGACGTGACCAACTACATCAGCCTCGACCGCGGCCGGCCGCTGCACGTCTACGACGCCGACAAGCTCAAGGGCGCGGTTCGCGCACGCCTCGGCAAGGCCGGCGAGAAGTTCCTCGGCCTCGACGGCAAGGAGTACGCGGTCGACGAGACGATGTGCGTCATCGCCGACGACAATGGTCCGCTGGGGCTGGGCGGCATCATGGGCGGCGAAGCTTCGGGCTCGACCGAGGCGACGGTCAACGTGTTGATCGAGAGCGCCTACTTCGATCCGGCGCGCACGGCTGCGACCGGCCGCAAAACCGGCCTCGTGACCGATGCGCGCTATCGCTTCGAGCGCGGCGTCGATCCCCAGTCCGTGCTCCCCGGCCTCGATCTGGCGACGCAGATGATCCACAAGATCTGCGGCGGCAAGCCGTCGAAGGCGACTGTCGCCGGTGCCGCGCCGGACGGCCGCCACAGCATCACCTTCGATACCGCGAAGGTCGCCAAGCTGGCGGGGCTCGAACTGCCCGAGAGCGAGATCAGAACGATACTGGAAGCGCTCGGTTGCGAAATACTCGGCAAGGGCGACGTGATCAGCGTGACGACGCCGTCCTGGCGCCCCGACTTGCACGGCGCGGCCGATCTCGTCGAGGAGGTCGTGCGCATCGCCGGGCTCGATCGCGTGCCTGCAACGCCGCTGCCGCGACCCGCCGGCGTCGCGCGTGCAGTGCTCACCGAGCGGCAGAAGCGTGCCCGCCGGGCTCGTCGTGCGCTTGCCGCGCGCGGTCTCGTCGAGGCGATCACCTGGTCGTTCATTCCGGCGGCCGAAGCAAAGTCGTTCGGCGGCGGCGCGCCGGCGCTCGAACTGGCCAATCCGATCTCTGTCGAGATGTCGTCGATGCGACCCGGCCTGCTTCCGGGACTGTTGACTGCGCTCAAGCGCAACCGCAACCGCGGCTTCGCCGATGCGGCGCTGTTCGAACTCGGTCAGGCCTACCGCGGCGAGAAGCCCGACGATCAATACATCTCGGCTTCGGGCGTCCGCGCCGGCACCGCCGATCTCGCCGGCAGCGGCCGCCATTGGGACGGTGCCGCCGAGGACGTCGACCTGTTCGACGCCAAGGCGGACGTGTTTGCCGTGCTGGCCGCGCTCGGCCTCGATCCGGCCAAGGCACAGATCACGCGCGATGCGCCGGCCTGGTATCACCCCGGCCGTTCCGGCACGCTGCGGCTCGGCCCCAAGGTGGTGCTGGCGCACTTCGGCGAAGTGCATCCGGCGACGCTGAAAGAGCTCGACGTTGCGGCGCCTGTGGCGGCTTTCGAAGTGTTCCTCGACGCGTTGCCGGCGCAGAAGACCAAGAGCCGCGCCAAGCCGCGCCTCGAAGCGACCGATCTGCTGCCCGTGCGCCGCGACTTCGCCTTCGTGCTCGATCGCGATGTCCCCGCGGGCGATGTCGTCCGCGCCGCCGCCGGCGTCGACAAAGCGCTGATCCGCGAGGTGTCGGTGTTCGACGTGTTCGAGGGCGGCGCGCTGGCCGCGGAAGGCAAGAAGTCGCTCGCCATCGAAGTGACGCTGCAACCGACGGCTGAGACGCTGACCGACAAGGACATCGACGCGGTCGTGCAGAAGGTGGCGGCGGCCGTGAAGGCGGCGACGGGCGGCGAGATCCGGTCTTAAGCCGCGCCGCCTTAGCGGTTTTTCAGGACATTGCGTGCTTCGTGGTCGCGCGGGCATACTCGGCTCGCGCGCACCGCGAGGGATATGTACCGATGGACAACCGTAAGCTCCTGATATTCGGTTTCGCCGCCTGCATATTGGCCGCGCTCGCCTACGTGTTCGTGTTCGCCGACCTGCCGTTTGCGACGCCTGAAACGCCGGCCGCCACGGACGCGGCCCCGGCCCCCACCCCCGCTCCTTAAATACCCAACCCGTCGACGCCATATCCGCGGCAACGCTGCACGGGTTCATAGCCCGGCAACGTTGCCCGCCCGGCGTTGCGCGATGCTATAAGCGCCACGGCCCATAGTTTCCCATCGGCATGAGGCGCTTCACGATGAACGAGACGACGACCGCCCCCGCGTCGACGAGCGTAATGCCTGTCGGTGACGACAGCGATCTGCCCCACATCATCATCGTCGGCGGCGGCGCCGGCGGCCTGGAGCTGGCGACGCGTCTCGGCGACAAGCTCGGCCGTGACGGGTGGTGGCGCAAGAAGAAGGCGAAGATATCGCTCATCGAGCGGGCGCGCACGCACGTATGGAAGCCGCTGCTGCACGAGATTGCCGCCGGCAGCATGGACGTCGCGCACCACGAGGTCGAGTACCAGGCGCAGGGCTACTGGCACGGCTTCCAGTTCCGCTACGGCGAGATGACCGGCATCGACCGCAAGAAGCAGCTCGTATACCTCGCCGCCACCTACGACGAGGAGGGGCGGCAGATCACGCCGGTGCGCTCGTTCCGCTACGATACGCTGGTCATCGCCATCGGCTGCGTCGGCAACGATTTCGGTACGCCCGGCGTCAACCAGTACGCCATCATGCTCGATACGCCGGAGCAAGCCGAGCGCTTCAACCGGCGCCTGATCAACGCGTGCGTGCGCGCCTATGCGCAGCCCGATCCGATCCGCCCGGGGCAGCTGCACGTTGCCATCATCGGTGCCGGCGCAACGGGAACCGAGCTTGCCGCCGAGCTGCACCAGACGACGCGCGGCGTCGTCGCGTTTGGCCTCGACAAGATCGATCCCGAGAAGGACATCGAGATTTCGCTGATCGAAGCGGCGCCGCGCATCTTGCCGGCGCTCCCCGAGCGGATATCGAAGGCAGTAACGAATGCCCTGGCCGACTTGAAGGTCGAGGTCCTCACCGGCTCGCCGGTCACGGCCGTGACCGCGGAAGGCGTGAAGATAGCGGACGGCAGCTTCATCCCGTCCGAGCTCGTCGTCTGGGCGGCCGGCGTCAAGGGACCGGAAGTGCTGGCCAAGCTGGACGGGCTCGAGGTCAGCCGCTCGAACCAACTCGTCGTCACGGACACACTGCAGACGACGCGCGACCCCAACATCTTCGCATTCGGCGACTGCGCTTACCTAGTGCCGGCGGGGCAGACCGCGCCCATTCCGCCGCGCGCACAGGCGGCGCACCAGGAGGCGTCACACCTTTACACCGAGATCCAGCGCAAGATGCGCGGCGAGCCGTTGCGGCCGTTCAAGTATCGCGACTTCGGATCGCTGGTCTCGCTCGGCGAATATTCAACCATCGGCAGTCTGATGGGCTTTATCGGCGGCCGCAGCCTGCTGGTCGAGGGACTGTTCGCGCGCCTTATGTATCGCTCGCTCTACAAGATGCACGAGATGGCGCTGCACGGGCCGAGCAAGGTCATCCTCGACACGCTGTCGCGCATGCTGACGCGCCGCACCGAGCCCGTCGTCAAGCTCCACTAGCGCGCCAACTCTCGGACGTCACGGCCGCGGGCGGCCGTGACGAACGGGTAGGGCCTAGCCGCCGCGGCGCAGGGCGTTGAGCAGCTCCGGCGTCGCGTATGAATTCGGGCGGCAAGCCGAGCTTCAGCTGCATGTCCTTGACGGCAGAGCGCGTCTTGGCGCCGGCGAGACCGTCGATCTTGCCGACGTCGTAGCCGCGGCCGGCGAGGATCTGCTGCAGCTCCTTGGTGCCCGCCGCGTCGAGACCGTTGGTGTCGCCACGTCCGCGGCTCATGGCGCCGGCGCCGTCGATGCGCGTGGCGAGATAGGCGGCGGTCGTCGCGTAGCTCAGCGAGTTGTTCCACTCCGTGTAGATGTCGAAGTTCGGGTAGGCGAGGAACGCCGGCCCGTTGCGCCCCATCGGCAGCAGCAAGGAAGCTTGCATGGCATCGGAGGGAACGGCGCTGCCGTCTGGATACTGGATTCCCCAATCCGCCCACTGCGAGCGCGGCAGCTTGACGGCCGAGTCGGCCTTGTCCCAGGGCAGGTCCTTGGTGACGCGTACCTCCTCGATCCACGGCTCGTTGGGTCGCCAGCCGAGGTTCTTCATGTAGTTCGCGGTCGAGCCGATGACGTCGTCGTCGTTGGAGAACAGGTTGATGCGCCCGTCGCCGTCATAGTCGATGGCGTAGTCGAGGTAGCGGGTGGGCAGGAACTGCGTCTGCCCGATCTCGCCAGCCCACGAGCCGATCATGCCGGACGGGGTCATGTCGCCGCGGTCCATGATCTGCAGCGCGGCGATCAGCTCCTCGGTGAACATCTCGCCGCGCCGACAGTCGTAGGCGAGGGCGACGAGGGACGGCAGAATGGGGAGCTTGCCCATCCCCGCGCCGAAGTCGCTCTCCAGCGCCCAGAAGCCGGTGATGACCGAAGCGGGCACGCCGAACTCCTGCGCCGCGCGGTCGAACGTGGCACGATGCTCGCCGACCTTGCGTTTGCTCGACTGCACGCGGTTCGGCGTCGCCAGCTTGGTCTGGAAGTCGAGGAAGGTCATGACGAAGATGGCGCCCTGCTTGCGATCGCGCCCGATAATGTTTGTGGCGAGCGGAATTCCATCGACGATGGCGATCGACTGACGGCTGACGCCGCGCGCCGCCGCCTCCTTGCGGAAGCGCGCCTTCCACGCCTCGAAGTTTTCGGTGTTGCGGCAGTTGTCCTTCGCCGGCGGATACGGCGGGCGCTTCTGCGGATGCGTGCCGTGCGCGGACACCGGCGGCGGAGTGGCCTGCGCCTCGGTTTGAACGGCGGGCGCCTGCGCGGCGGGTTCTTGAGCGACCGCGGGCGGCGTCGGTGCCGTGTCGGCCGGCGCGGGATCGAGCGGGGCCACTTCCGTTGGAACGTTCGCCTCGGTCATGGCCGGCGTGGGCGCGGTCTGCGTCGGAGCTGCTGCTCCTGGCGCTGCTGCAGCACCTGGCAGCGGTTGCGGCTGCGCCTTGCGCTTCGGCGCCTTCTTCGGCTTGTCGTTGCGGAAAGCCGGCGACGGTTCGATCTGGGCGGTGGCAACGCTCGTCGCTGAGATGGAGAACAGAATAGCGGCGGCGACTGCCGCGCAGAATTTCATGACGTGCATTACGCGTCCTTCGGCGTTTTCTCGGTTATTTGCGGGGTACTCAATGCCGCTCGATGTGGCCGCGTCAAGACATGGGCGGCTGGCAGGTGTGCGGTATTTTCGGCCCCGGCGGGAAAAGGGGCGTATCCTCAAGACACTGCCCCTTTCTAGGGGCGGGGGGCGGTGCTATCTAGCGCGCCATGACCGACACCTCCTTTATTCGAAATTTCTCCATCATCGCCCACATTGACCACGGCAAGTCGACCCTTTCGGATCGGCTTATCCAGCTGTGCGGCAACGTCGCCGACCGCGATATGAAGGAGCAGCTCCTCGACTCGATGGACATCGAGCGCGAGCGCGGCATCACCATCAAGGCGCAGACCGTGCGCCTCGACTACAAGGCCAAGGACGGCCAGCTTTATCAGCTCAATTTGATGGACACGCCTGGGCACGTCGACTTCGCCTACGAGGTGTCGCGCTGTCTCGCCGCGTGCGAGGGCGCCGTCCTCGTCGTCGATGCGAGCCAGGGCGTCGAGGCGCAGACGCTCGCCAACGTCTACCAGGCGCTCGACAACAATCTGGAAATCCTTCCCGTCCTCAACAAGGTCGATCTGCCGGCGGCCGACAGCGACCGCGTCAAGCAACAGATCGAGGACGTGATCGGGCTCGACGCTTCCGATGCCATCCCGATCTCGGCCAAGACCGGCCTGAATGTCGAGGCGGTCCTGGAGGCGATCGTTGAGAGACTGCCGCCGCCGCAGGGCGATCCCGACAAGCAATTGAAGGCCCTGCTCATCGACAGCTGGTACGACGCCTATCTCGGCGTCGTCGTGCTCGTGCGCATCATCGACGGCCATTTGCGCAAGGGCCAGAAGATTACCCTGATGTCGACCGCCGCCAGCTACCAGATCGAGCGCGTGGGCGTGTTCCGTCCCAAGCAGCAGATGATGGACACGCTAGGCCCCGGCGAGGTCGGCTTCTTCACCGCCGCCATCAAGGAAGTCGCCGACACGCGCGTCGGCGATACCGTCACCGATGCGCGCAATCCGACCGCCGAGGCGCTGCCGGGCTTCAAGCCGGCGCAGCCGGTGGTGTTCTGCGGATTGTTTCCGGTCGACGCCGCCGACTTTGCCGAGCTGCGCGAGGCCATGGGCAGACTGCGTCTCAACGATGCGAGCTTCTCCTTCGAGATGGAGACGTCGGCCGCACTCGGCCTCGGTTTCCGCTGCGGCTTCCTCGGGCTGCTGCACCTCGAGATCATCACCGAGCGTCTTGAGCGCGAGTTCAATCTCGACCTCATCACGACGGCGCCGAGCGTCATCTACAACATCCACCTCACCGACGGCACGGTGCTGGAAATGCACAATCCGGCCGACATGCCGGAGACGACGCGCATCGAGCGCATCGAGGAGCCGTGGATCAAGGCGACGATCATGGTGCCGGATGAGTATCTCGGCGGCATCCTGAAGCTGTGCCAGGACCGGCGCGGGCGGCAGAAGGAGCTCACCTATGCTGGCTGCGCGCGCCATGCTCGTCTACGAGCTGCCGCTGAACGAGGTCGTCTTCGATTTCTACGATCGCCTCAAGTCGATCAGCAAAGGCTACGCCTCGTTCGACTATCAGATCCTCGGCTACGAGGAGGGCGACCTCGTGAAGCTGTCGATCCTCGTCAACGATGAGCCGGTCGACGCGCTATCGATCATTGTGCACCGGGCACGGGCCGAGAGCCGAGGCCGCACCATGTGCGAGAAGCTCAAAGAACTGATCCGTCCGCACCTGTTCAAAATTCCCATCCAGGCGGCCATCGGCGGCAAGGTGATCGCGCGTGAGACGATCAGCGCGATGCGCAAGGACGTGATCGCCAAGTGCTACGGCGGCGACATCACCCGCAAGCGCAAGCTGCTCGAGAAGCAGAAGAAGGGTAAGAAGAAGATGCGCCAGTTCGGCAGCGTCGACATCCCGCAGGAAGCCTTCATCGCCGCCCTGAAAATGGACGAGAACTAAGGCCATACGGCCGTCTAGCTCGTCTGAAGAGACTTCGACCGGCGACGGATTTGCGCTGCTCGACCGTTGATGCGGACACGGCATCGCCACGCCGTCGCCACCTAAGTGCCATCTGAAACAGGCAACATCGGCGCAAGTTGCGGCGTGGCCCGCGCTCGCTGCGGCGCCGCGCCATCCAGCGCCTGGCATCAAATCCGGTTGGGGCAACCGGTAGCGAATTCGAGAAGGGAGACCACAATGAAACGTACGAAATCGACCATTGCCGCGCTTGTTTGCGCGAGCCTTCTCACGCCGGCGCTGCCGGCTGTGCAGGCCGCCGCTGCGCCGGTCGGCAAGACGGCGATCACAAAATCAACCGAAGGCATCACGCTGGTCGGCAGGCGCGGTTGGGGCCCCGGCGCGGGCGCCCTCATCGGTGGGCTCATCGTCGGTGGCCTGATCGCGGCGTCGATCCGCGAAGGCCGCGCCGACGAGCGCGACATGCGTCGTTGCGACGAAGACTTCCGCGGCTTCGATCCGCGCACCGGTACCTATATCAACCGCTACGGCGAGGAGCGGATTTGCCCATACCTGCGATAGCAGATCGGCAACACGCAAGCGATTTCCTGAGGCGTCGGTTGCAGAACCGGCGCCTCATCGTTTTTCAGGACGGGTACGGCGCATCGCCGCAGCGCGTTAACCTTGCCCTATTGTGACCACATGGCGTGGCAGACTGCGCTCAACCCGGCACGGTCGTCGTACGCGATGACCACTGCGAAGCCACTCGACGGACAGGCGAGTTGGTAACCGGGGACTGCGCAGGCTTGTGAACTCGGCGGCTGGCTGTGTGCGGCCGTCGATGCTGATCGAGCTGCGATTGTGGAATGGGGAGTGAGCTGCAAGCAGCCGCCCCGAAAATCTCTGACATACCCAGGAGTGATCATGATCAAGCGGCTCTCAACCGCAGCGATCGGCGTTGCGCTCATGCTTTCCGCCATCTCAGCAGTACACGCCGGCCCGTACTACGGCTTCGACGGCCGCACGTACGGCGAACCGGCCACGGCCCCGAACTGGGGACGTCCGGAGGCCAAGAACGTCAAGCGGGTCAAGGATGACCCGGAGGCGCCGCGCAAGTGCCTCACCAAAGCTGTCCACGCCGTGCTCGACCAAGTCGAGGCGCGGTTCGGACCTGTGAAGGTGATTTCCACCTGCCGTCCGGGCGCCCGCATCGCCGGGTCGGGGCGCATCTCGCGTCACGCCAGCGGCAATGCGGTTGACTTCGAGGCCGGCAGCCGCAAGGGGGCGATCATCAACTGGCTCGTCGCCAATCATAAGTCGGGTGGAACGATGACCTACCCGGATATGAGCCACATTCATGTCGACGTAGGGCAGCACTTCGTGTCGCTGGCCGGCGGACGCAAGTATGCGAGCCAGAACACCCGGTCGTCGAGCCGTCGCTATGCCGAGGGCCCCTCGCGTTACGATCGCGGATATTCGCGCGCCTCCTATGACGAACCGCGCTATTCCGGCCGCTCGCGCCGCAATACGCGCCAGGCCTCCTACGAGCGAGGGTATTCGTCGGGTAACGGCTCGGGTATGGGCCATTACAGCGGCGGCTACGCTACGATGTATCGCTGACCACGACTTTGAGCCGGACCAGTCCGGCGGTGGTGAAGCAACTCAAGGTGTCAGGCCCGAGCGAGCGGCCTGGCACCTTTTCGTTTCCGGCACCCGGCCGAAAGCCACTTTGACCGCCGTTCGCGAGCGGGTGTTTTCCCCCCTCGGGAACGCCGCAAATTTGCCCCGATGTGGCGACGATCGGGCGTGGCACTCAGGTGAGACGATGCTTCCGGGATGTGCCCGCAAGTCTAGAGAAATACACGCCTTTGCGGGCATAAAAGTCGCCTTCCGCGGAGGCTGCCGGAGCCCCATAAACCGCGGCATCGCTGCCTTGCCTTTCGCTTTTGCCCGGTCCATATAGGGCCAATCGAACACGCCTTGGTTTACTCTACGGCGGTGCTACGCGCCGACACTGGACGTCTCCATCGCGCGATTTGATGTCCTTCGACGTGTGTCGAAGGGGATTGCCTAATTGCTCTGGAGGCACTTGATGGCAAACGGCACTGTAAAGTGGTTCAATGGCCAGAAGGGTTACGGCTTCATCCAGCCGGATGAAGGCGGCAACGACGTATTCGTGCACATTTCGGCTGTTGAACGCGCTGGTCTCTCGACGCTTCGTGAGGGACAGAAGATCGCTTACGAGACCGAGACGGGCCGTAACGGCAAGGTCGCAGCAGTCAATCTGCGTCCGCTCTAAAGAACCGCGAATCAATTCGCTTTAGGGGAGCAGGCGCGTCTGCTCCCCTGCCATTTATACGTATCGGCGTTTGCGGAGCTCAGGCTCGCGGCGTCGGCCAGCAAGGATCCTGATGGCGAAGGAAGAGATGCTCGAGTTTGAGGGCGTGGTCGCGGAGGTACTTCCCGACGCACGCTGCCGCGTCAAACTCGATAACGGACATGAGGTTGTCGCCTATACGTCCGGTCGCATGAAGAAGAACCGCATCCGCATCCTCGCCGGCGATCGCGTCACCATCGAGATGACGCCTTACGACCTGACCAAGGGCCGCATCAACTTTCGCCACAAGGATGTTCGCGCGGGCACCGGCGGGCCGCCGACGCAGCGTCCGGGCGGGCCAGGCAACTTCCGCCGCCGCTGATCTGCCTCACAGTCTCCACGCAGAGCGTCGCGACATTCGCGGCGCTCTTGTCGTTTGAGCAATGCGAGTTAGCGATTGTGTCATGCGCGTTTAGATGAGTGCCGCAAACGCGGGCGATTGCGCTTGTGCGGTTGTATAGCGGCTCCATGATTCCGACAGGGGTGCGCCACGCGACTCAGTCATTAGTCGCGTTATGCACGCTTCTACATATCGTTGGCTCTACCGCCGTCCGGTGGCTTCTGCGCTGGTCGGCGTCGCCGCACTAGGTGCACTTTCACTCATGCCTGCGCGCGAAAGCGCGGCACGCGCCCCGGCGGCCGGTAACGAGCTCGCCGGTTTGGCGCGCGTGATCGATGGCGACACGCTGGAGATCGCCGGTCGCCACGTCCGTCTCGAAGGCATCGACGCGCCGGAGGCGGGGCAGAGCTGCGGGCGCCGCCTCTTCGGCTCCTGGCGCTGCGGCACGGCTGCCGCGGATGCGCTCGCCAAGCTTACCGCCAAGCGGCGCGTGAACTGCGAAAGCCGCGGCACCGACAAATACGATCGCATGCTCGGCATCTGCTTCGTCGACGGTCGCGATATCAATGCGGAGATGGTGCGCGAAGGGTTCGCATGGGCCTTCGTGAAGTACTCGCAGTCGTACGTGAAGGAGGAAGCCGAAGCCCGCGTCGCGCGCGCCGGCATCTGGCAGGGCGACGCCGAGCCTGCTTGGGTCTATCGCGAGAAGCGCTGGGCCGGAGCCGAGCAGGAAGCACCGAAGGGTTGCGCCATCAAGGGCAACATCACCGAGCACGGCCGCATCTATCACATGCCGTGGAGCCCCTGGTACGGCAAGGTCAAGATCGAGGAGATGAAGGGCGAGCATTGGTTTTGCAGCGAGGCGGAGGCGATTTCTGCCGGCTGGCGGGCCGCCGCGCAGCAGTAAGGCTCGAGATTACTGGCCCAACGTTTGCGCAACCTTATCGCTTAACGGTTCATGAAGGCGCGGGGCTTATGCTCCGCGCACTTCTTTTCCGGGGCGTGTCCGTGAAATCCGATGGACTGAGAACGCTGGTGACCATCATCGCCCGCCATCCGTGGTCGAGTTTGCGCGACTTTGCCGTGCTGTCGGGAGTAATGCTGTTCGCCGTTCTGATGGCACAGCACTACGACATCTTCGGATTCATCGCTTCCCTCGCCGAACCGCGCCGCGAGATTTCTCCCGCGGAGGCCGTCACGCTCGGCTGCCTCGGCGCGATCTGCGTGTGGATGTTCATTGCGCGCCGCTTTGCCGAGGAGCGCAGAGACGCCGTGAGCCCTGCGGTGCTGGCGAGCGAGCTGCAAGAGCTGCGCACGCTTGCCACTCAGGATCCGCTGACCAACCTACCCAACCGGCGCGTGCTGCTCGAGGCGCTCGACGTGGCAACAAAGCTGCCGCCGATTGAGGGCTGCGCACACGCAATCTTCCTGCTCGACCTCAACGGCTTCAAGCTCGTCAATGACCGCTACGGCCATGCCGTGGGCGACGAGGTGCTGCAGGCCGTCGTCGCACGCTTTCGTCGCGCGGCACGCACGAATGACGTCTTCGCCCGCCTCGGAGGCGACGAATTTGCCGTGCTGTCGCGCAACGTCGACGAGGCAAGCGCGCGGGCTATCGGCAACCGTTTCATCGATGCACTCCGCGGTGGCGTGACTGCCGGCGGCTCGACGCACGCGGTCGGCGTCGCGGTGGGCGCGGCCCTGTATCCGCGCGACGGCGATACGGTGGAGAAGATTCTCCGTCACGCCGATGTCGCCATGTACCGCGCCAAGGCGCTGCCGGACTCCTCGCTCGTCTTCTTCAATCCGGCCGTCGGCATAGTGAGCATGGAACGCCAGGCGGTAGGCTGAAGCACGAGCGCGCGCTAGACCGGCATGGCTGGAAAGCGTCCGATCGTCTCGTCGCCGACGTCCCACGTCTGCCGCACGCAGCGCGAGGCGAATGCGCGAGCCTGTTTGCGCGGCCAACTCACTCGCTGGAATCCGTGAACGTGTATGAGCCCTGCACGAGCAGCGCCGCCTGCTCGACGGAGTAGCGCATCGGGACGAGCACCTGGCCGCCGAAGTTCACCCATCCGTCCGACGTCCACATCGTCCAGTAGCGGCCGCCCACGCCGACGCTCAATTGGTTTGTCACGGCGTACGACAGCATCAGTTCGACCTGTGCACCGGTTCCTTCTCCCCACTCGGGCGACAGCAGGTCGCGAAGGACATGATCGTCCGTGCCGCGGATGTGCACGTACGGGAGATAGGCCGCATCCGCGGTCAGCTTCAGGTTCGGCGAGATGAAGAAGTCGGCGGCGGCACCCAGCCGCATTGCCTGCCAGGTGTCATCCTCGGCAATGGCGAATACGCTGACAGGGATCGGGCTGGCGCAATCCGAATTGGGATTGGCGATTTGCGCGCAGCCGAAGCCCTGCAAGTATTGATGCAGAATGCTGTAGCCGACGAATGGCGCCAGGCGAATGTGTGAATCGCTCCAAACATCATAGCCGACGTCGATGGCGCCGTAGCGGATGTGATCGTCGGCCTTGGAGATCGTGTTGGAGTAGGGGACGAAGATTGCAAATGGAACGCCCCAGTCCTCGTCGTTGAGCCGGCCCTCGCCGCTGCCCTTGCCGACGAGTCCTTTCGCCATCCATCCCGACGACGTGTCGAGGCGCGCAAACATTTCGGCGCCATTCGTCCGGTTGTCCCCATACGTGAGCCGGGAGGCCGGCGAGGCGAGCCCCATTCCCGGGATGCCGAGATCCTTCTGGAACCGCCCCCATCCGTAGGCATAACGGGCGCCGATCTCCAGCGTCGTGCCATTGATTGACGGCGGCGGTGCAGGCGGCCAATCGGACGCAGAAGGCTGTGCTTCGCCGATCCGATAGTTGAGGCCAAGCTTGAAGAGGTGCGCGTCCTGCGAAAAATCCGTCGCGGTCGAGGCGACCGGCGTGAGCGCAGAAGGATCCCCGCTCGGAACGGGTTGGAATAAGCTCTGTGGCGTAGCCAATCCGTTGGAGCCGAACGACACGTAGTCGTACTCGGCCCGCATCGACCAGCGCTGCGAGATGGCGCGCTCGGCACCGATGCCGAGCGTCCAACCCCACTGCAACCCGCCCGCTGACGTTCCGGGCAAGCCCGCCCCGCCGCCTGCCGTCGCGGTGACATCGCTGTGCTGCCAGGCAGCTCCTGCCTTGCCGTAGAGAAGCGTGGCGCGATCGGCGCCGAGCAACCAGCCGAAGCGCCCGGTGATGGTCCCCACGGCGTCGATGTCGCTGCTGCAGTTGGCGCTGACGTAGAACCCGGAGAAAGCAAAGCAGGTGTTGGTGCCGAAAAGATCGGCCCAGCTTGCGTCCGCTTCGAGGCCGACCAGCGCCTCGCCGAACTGCCAATTGTAACCCGCTTGGGCGCCGGCGATCGGCCCCGGTGACCGAACCGTGTCGCCATAGATCGACGGACCAAACGGATCGGCGACGTCGGTAAGTTCCAGCGCACCACCGAGATGGGCGCCGATATAGAAGCCGCTCCAATTATATTGCGGACCCGAAGGCTGCTGCGCGTGTGCGGCGGCAGCGCTTCCCGCCAGCGCCAGAACACCGGCGCGAAATGCAGCCCTTCCGCCGTGTCGCATCCCGTCCCTCAGCAGCGCGATCCCACAGCTTCCTAATGCCGCGATTCGGGCCGTCTTCGAAGAGTTCGGGCGCTTTCACTGGGCGAAGCGCGTTAATTCAGTGCCAGGAATAACGTTTGCTGATTAATTTGGTTTGGCCGGTCGCCAGCGGCTCCTACCTTCATGGTCCATTCGAAGACGAAGGGCTGCAAATGTCGATCGCCGCGCTCATCATCTGGTCTGGCCTCATCCTGAGCGCCGAGCTGATGGGCCGCATGTGTATGCCCGGGCGGCGACACGTATCGATCCGCGCCCGCTAATCCGAAACGTCTCCTAACGATCGCTGCGTTCATTGCCACTGCGCCGACGGGGCAAACTTGTCCCCGCCTCCTCGCGCGAACGCTAGCATTCGAGCAGTGCTGAAGCGCTGTCTCCAAAAAAGAAACGACGAAGGGATGACGCCTGGATGACCGATGATCCAACGAAGGTGTCAACATGATCGAACTCGTTCTTCTCGCCTGCCTCGTCGATGAGCCGGCGAGCTGCCGCGACGTCGGCGTGATGTACTCGGCAGAAAATCTCACTCCTATGCAGTGCCTGATGCAGGCGCCGCCGCAGATGGCGCGCTGGGTCGGCGAGCATCCCGGTTGGAAGATCATGAAGTGGTCGTGCCGCCGCGCGGGGCGCTACGCGAAGACGTGATACGGACGGGGGAACAGCTCGGGCGAGGCAAAACGCGAAATGCTTATTCGGGAAAGTTAAGCAGATCATCTTCGTTCGCCTTTGCCCGAGCTGATGTTCTCTTTCTTCCCGCCGAGCCCATCAAGAGGACCGGTGGGAAACGGCAAGTCCGTAGTGGAGGAGAAAAGGCAATGCGTGCTGCGGTATCAACTGCCCTGTTCGCGGCGATCGCGCTCGGCAGTCCGGCAATCGCCAATGACGATGTGTTGAAACTTACGAGCGACCCGAACAACTGGGCCTCGCAGAGCGGCGACTACACGCTGCAACGCTATTCAAAACTCGATCAGATCAATCGCGACAACGTCAAGGATCTGAAGGTCGCGTGGACGTTCTCCACTGGCGTGCTGCGCGGTCACGAAGGCTCGCCGCTCGTCATCGGCGATACGCTCTACGCGCACACGCCGTTCCCCAACATCGTCTACGCGCTCGATCTGAACGACGAGAACAAGATCATCTGGAAGTACGAGCCGAAGCAGGATCCGTCGGTCATTCCGATCATGTGCTGCGATACGGTCAACCGCGGCGTCGCCTACGCCGAAGGCAAGGTCTTCCTCTACCAGGCCGACACCACGCTGGTGGCGCTCGACGCCAAGACCGGCAAGGAGCTTTGGAAGACCGTCAACGGCGATACCAAGCGCGGTGAAACGGGCACCAACGCGCCGATCGTGATCAAGGATAAGGTGATCGTCGGCATTTCCGGCGCCGAGTTCGGCGTGCAGGGTTACGTCACCGCCTACAATATTGCCGACGGTTCGCGCGCCTGGCGTGCCTACACGATCGGGCCCGACGACCAGATCCTCTTTGATCCGGAAAAAACGACGTCGCTCGGCAAGCCGGTCGGCAAGAACTCATCGCTGAACACCTGGAACGGCGAGCAGTGGAAGATCGGTGGCGGCTCGTCCTGGGGCTGGTACTCTTGGGATCCCAAGCTCGACCTCTTCTACTACGGCACCGCCAACCCTTCGACCTGGAACCCCGCGCAGCGGGCCGGGCCGGATGGCAAGCCGATCGATCAGAAGTGGACGCTGTCGATCATCGCCCGCAAGCCCGAGACAGGCGTCGCCGCCTGGGCCTATCAGCTGACGCCGTTCGACGAGTGGGACTATGACGGCATCAACGAGTTCATCCTCGTCGACGACCTGGAAGTGAAGGGCAAGGCGCACAACGTGCTCGTGCACTTCGATCGCAACGGCTTCGGCTACACGCTCGACCGCGAGACGGGTATCCCGCTCGTCGCCGAGAAGTTCGATCCGGCGGTGAACTGGTCGAGCGGCGTCGACCTCGATCCGAAGAGCCCGCGTTACGGTCGCCCGACGGTGGTTGCGAAGTACTCGACCTTCCTCAACGGACAGGACGTCAACACCACCAACGTCGTTCCGGCGGCGCTCGGCACCAAGGACCAGCAGCCGGCTGCCTACTCGCCACTGACCAAGCTGTTCTACGTGCCGACCAACCACGTCGCCATGGACTACGAGCCGTTCAAGGTCGAATACGTGGCCGGGCAGCCGTATGTCGGCGCGACGCTGTCGATGTATCCGCCGCAGGGCGACAAGAACCTCGGCAACTTCATCGCCTGGGATGCTGCGAAGGGTAAGATCGTCTGGTCGATCCCGGAGAAGTTCTCGGTCTGGTCGGGCGCGCTGGCGACGGCGGGCGGCATCGTCTTCTACGGCACGCTCGAAGGTAACTTGAAGGCTGTCGACCAGAAGACCGGCAAGGAGCTGTACAGGTTCCGCACGCCGTCCGGCATCATCGGCAACGTCTTCACCTACAGCCACAAGGGCAAGCAGTACGTCGGCGTCTATTCGGGCGTCGGCGGCTGGGCCGGCATCGGCCTCGCTGCAGGCCTCACCAATCCCACCGACGGCCTGGGTGCTGTCGGCGGCTACGCGGGCCTTTCCCAGTACACCGCACTGGGCGGCTCACTCACTGTCTTCTCGCTGCCATAGCGCTTCCTCCGAGGTCTAGGCCTGCGAGCTACTTGGGGCCGGTGCAGACAACTGCATCGGCCCCATTTTTGTTCGGGAGCGGTGTGAGGCTACGCGGCGTGCGCCAGGCCGGGCAGCGCCGCAAGGTCGGCGAACCACCGCTGCATGCGCGCATCCTGATAGTCGGCGAAGCCGGCGTATAGCGCACCCGGTGCGGCCTGTGCGGGCAATCCGAGCAGCACCTGCTTCAGCTGGCTCTCGAGGTTCGCATCCATATCCGCTCGCACGATGAAAGGCGGTGTCGGCAGATCGTCGAGGCGGGCGAGGATTTTCGTCTGCTCGAGCGTTTTCCGGGCGCGCCAGCCAAACGTCCTCGTAGACCATCGTGGCATCGATGCTTCCGGCCAGCACGGCGTCGATCTGTCCCTGCCAGGCAGTGACCGGGAAGGCATCGAAGAAGTCCTTGAGTGCGAACCCTTCGCGGCCGAGCAGGACGGAGGGCGAGAAGTAGCTCGTCGTGCAGTAGGTGTTGATGTAGCCGAGACGTTTGCCGCGCAGATCGCGCCAGCTCGTGGCCGGGTTATCCTTGGCGACGACGAAGACGCTGCTCTGCGATGGCTGGTGCGTGATCGGCGTCAGCGCACTGACGATGCCGCGATAGGGCACATCGCGCAGAAAGAAGCAGTTCGACGACGGCAGATACGAAAAGTCGAACAGCCGCTGGCGAAGCGCCGACGTCAGGACATCAAGGTCAGTGTAGCTGGTGATGGCGCAATGCGTGGCCGTGGAGAACGCGGCCCAGCTCGCGTTGTCGAGCGGGAAGTCGAGATTGGCGTCAAACCCGGCCTCGATCTTCTGGCTGCTTCGTCGTCACAGACGCTTCAGGCATGGCACATCCTCGCGCTGATCGCTTGTCCTCTTCGAGCCTAGACGCGGGTGGGTGAATGTTTCCGTACACGCATGAGGCGTGAACGGCAGCGAGCCGCCATCGTGGTTTACGAATTGCGAACCGCGTGACCTTGCCGTCGCTCTGTTTACCAGTGCGGCGACTTCCGGCCGGCTGTGGCTGGCAGGGCACGCTCCATGAGCACTCTGCCGAAACGCGCAGGAAAACGATTGAGCCTTCCCCGCCGTACGACTACTCATTTCGGATAGTATAACATCCGTAGCGTTCTGAGTGAGGCGTAGATGAGAGTTCGCGTATGGGTCGGAGCAGCCGTGGCGGCGGCTGCGCTGATGCCTTCGAGTGGTGCTATCGCGCAGACGGCAGACGGCACTCTCGAGTTGCCCGCCGTGGTCGTGACGACGGCAAGCCCCGTCGCGAAGCCAGCAAAGAAAAAGTCGAAGGGCACTTCTACGGCGCCGCAGGCGCCATCCGACGACGCGGCTGCGGCCGCTCCTCCGCCTTCGCTCGGAATACGTCCCGCTTCCCGGCAGCATCGTCGCCACCGAAGGCGTCTTCGTGCCGGTAACCGTGACGACGCAGCGCGAGCTCGTCACTCAGGGCGGGGCGACGATCACCGACACGCTGCAATTGAAGCCCGGGATCTCCGGCACCACCTTCGCGCCCGGCGCCGACCGGCCCATCATTCGCGGCCTCGACAGCTATCGCGTGCGCATCCAAGAAAACGGCATCGGAACGCATGACGTTTCGGCCATCTCCGAAGACCACGCCATTCCGATCGATCCGCTGGCGGCCGATCGCGTCGAGGTCGTGCGCGGCCCGGCGACGCTGCGTTACGGCAGCCAGGCTATCGGTGGCGTCGTCAGCGTCGAGAACGAGCGCATTCCGACTTTCATCCCCACGGGCGGCTTCACAGGCCGCATCATCGGCGGCTATTCCTCCGTCGATAACGGCGCCGACGGCGCAATGAGCGCGACGGCCGGATCCGGAGGCGTCGTCGTGCACGCCGACGGCTTCAAGCGCGACGCCGATGACTACAGCTCGCCGCGTGGCACGGTGCTCAACAGCTTCGTTCAAAGCGAAGGAGCTTCGGTTGGCGCCTCGCTAGTCGGCACGGACGGTTTCCTGGGCGTCTCCTACACACGGTTCGCCAGTCTCTATGGCATCCCCGGCGAGGAAGCCGAGGAAGGCGTCAACCCGCGCATCGATATGGTGCAGGACAAGGTCAATGCGAAGGGCGAGTGGCGTGTGCGCGATCAGGGCATCGAAGCGATCCGGTTCTGGTTCGGCAGCTCCAACTACGCCCACGACGAGCTCGCCGTTCACGACCCGGAGAACGAACCTGGGGTTTTCGAGCTTGGATCGCGCTTCACCAATCGCGAGCAGGAAGGCCGCGTCGAGATCCAGCACTCGCCGTTCCTGACCGGCCTCGGGGAAGTGAGCGGCGCCGTGGGGGTGCACTTCGACAATCGCAAGACGCAAGGCGAAAGTTTCGAAGGCGACTCGCTGCTCGAGCCGGCCCACACGCAAAGCGTCGCTGCCTTCTGGTTCGAGGAGCTGGCACTCACGTCGCAGCTGCGCGTCCAGGCGGCGACGCGCGTGGAAAGCACCACGGTCGACGGCACGGGCTGGGCGGACGTAACCGATCCTGCCGCGCCTGTTTTGTTTGCCGGAGAGCGTTCCTTCGCGCCTGTGAGCGGCGGCATCGGCCTCCTCTACGCTCTTCCGCTCGGCATGGAGGCGCGCCTCAACGGGCAGTACGTGGAGCGTGCGCCCGACGCCGCGGAGCTGTTTTCAAAGGGTATGCACGAGGCGACGGGTACGTTCGAAATCGGCAATCCGTTCCTCGGCGAGGAGAAGGCATCGACGATCGAGGCGGGGTTGAAAAAAGCGACGGGTTCGTTCCGCTTCGACGCTTCCGTCTATCACACGAGCTATCGCGGCTTCATCTACCGTCAGCTCACCGGCGTGACGTGCGGCACCTTCCTTGCGGATTGCCCTCCTGCAGCTCCGGGCGGCGAGGAGTTCGACCAGGTCGTATTCCAGCAGCGCGACGCGACGTTCTACGGCGCCGAGCTGTCCGCGCAGTACGATATCGCGCCGATTTGGAACGGCTTGTGGGGTGTCGACGCGCAGTACGACTTCGTCCGCGCCCGCTTCGAGGGCGGCGAGAACGTTCCGCGTATGCCTCCGCACCGTCTGGGTGGCGGCGTCTATTATCACGATGCCAGCTGGCTCGCCCGCGTCGGCGCTGCTGCACGCCTTCGCGCAGGACGAGTTCGGCATCAACGAGATTGCGACCCCCGGCTACACGCTGGTGTCGGCCGAGCTGAGCTATACGACCCTCGTCGGCGCGCCGGACGGCACGAAGTCGGAAGTGACGGTGGGCGTGAAGGGAGAAAATCTCGCCGACGAGGAAGTGCTCAACTCCACCTCGTTCAAGCGCCGTGAGGACGTGCTGCAACCGGGCGCCAGCGTGCGCGCCTTCGGCATCGTAAAGCTCAACTAGGTCGCCGACCGATTTCCGGGATGGGTAAGGAACTGCCGAGGAGGTGCTCGGCAGTTCCTCGCGCCTGGATAAGAGCGGGGCTTACCCTTGGCGCAATCTGGCCCGTCGTCCTCCTTGACGGCCGGCCCGCTTTTCTCGGACCGGCCGCAGGCGAGCCAAATGCGAATTTCATCTGACGATTGGGCTGGTGCGACGCTGGAACTCTCTTCCGCACGTGCCTTCTTGGCGGGATGTTATAATATCCGGTTTCGAGTTTGGTCAATCTCCCGGAGGCACGCGCATGGATCCAACTCTCTCGAGCCATCTTGAAAGCTCGCCGCCCAAGAAGGATGCGCGGCTCCCCGTGACGGTGCTGTCGGGCTTCTTGGGCGCGGGAAAGACGACGCTGCTCAATCACGTCCTCAACAATCGCGAGGGCCGCAAGGTCGCGGTCATCGTCAACGACATGAGCGAGGTGAATATCGACGCCGAGCTTGTCGGCAAGGGCGGCGCCAACCTCTCGCGTACCGAAGAGACGCTCGTCGAGATGTCCAACGGGTGCATTTGCTGCACGCTCCGCGATGACTTGCTGAAAGAAGTGCAGCGTCTGGCCGCGGACGGTCGCTACGACTATCTGCTGATCGAATTGACCGGCATCGCTGAGCCGCTCCCGTAGCGACGACCTTCGAATTCCGTGATGAGGAGGGCCACAGCCTTTCGGACATCGCGCGCCTCGACACGATGGTGACGGTGGTCGACGCGGCGAATCTCTTGAAGAACTACTCCTCGTACGATTTCCTTAGCGACCGCGGCGAAACTGCTGGCGAAGACGACGGACGCTCGCTGGTCGATCTTCTCGTCGAGCAAATCGAGTTTGCCGATGTCATCCTGCTCAACAAGATCGACGTGGCGACGGCCGAGGAGGTCGCGTCCGCCCGCGGGATCGTGCGTGCCCTCAACGCCGATGCCCGCATAATCGAGACCAACCGCGCGCAAGTAAGCCTCGGCGAGGTGCTCGATACGGGATTGTTCTCATTCGATGCGGCGCATCGGCACCCGACCTGGTTCAAGGAGCTGAACGGATTTCGCGATCACCAGCCGGAGACCGAGGAATATGGCATCTCGAGCTTCGTCTATCGGGCGCGGGGCCCCTTCGAGCCTTCGAAATTGCACGCCTTCTTCAACAAGAGCTGGCCCGGCGTGATCCGTGCCAAGGGGTTCTTCTGGCTGGCAACACGCCCGCAGTGGGTCGGTGAGTTGTCCCAGGCCGGCCCGCTCGTGCGCACCGAAGCCATGGGTTACTGGTGGGCCGCAATCCCGAAAAAAAACTGGCCGCAGGATGAGGCTCTCGTCGGCCGCATCGGCAAAAGCTGGCACGACCTGTGGGGCGATCGCCGGCAGGAGCTTGTCTTCATCGGCAGCAAGGAGATGGACCAAACTGCCATTCGGTCTGAGCTCGATGGTTGTCTCCTGCAGCTGCCGGGCGGCCATGCCGTCGACAGCAGGGCTTGGTCGAAGCTGCCCGACCCATTCCCCCGGTGGAGCGAAGCAGCCTGAACACGCCCATGTCGTCGCTACATAAAAGTGAAGGGCGCTCCGGAGTAACCGAAGCGCCCTTCAAGCCGATGGGCGTAGTACTTCTACTTGCTCGGTGCAGTGGTGGCCGGTCCGGACTTGCCGCCCGCGTCGCCGGGGACGTTAGACTCATCCGAACCCGCAGCGTTGGAGTTCGTGCCTCCAGCCGGGCTGTTGGGATCCATCTTGTCGGAGCCGCTCACGCCAGCGCCGGCGCCTTCCGAAGCAGAGCCGGCCGCGGGGCCGTTCTTGCTGCCGGTGTCACCCTTGACTCCAGGCTTCGATGTACCGCCCGTGCCGGGCTGATACTGCTGCGTGCCGTTGGTGCTCTTGTCCGTGGTGCTGTCCTGGGCCGCGGCTGGCAGGGCCAGCGCCATCAGGGCTGCAAAGCCCACTGCAATCGCTTTCATTACGGAACTCCCTTTTTGTTGTTGTGCCGCTGCAAAACGCGACCGCGCGCGACGCGTTCCGGCTGCGTCGCAGTAAATCCTCCCTGCGCGGCGGGCGAGGTGGATTATGAGCAGCGAGCGCCCGCCAACCCGGCTTGATTTCACGCTGATGATATTGCGAGCCCTGGCCGCGAGCGCGTGGTGCGCGTCGATGGATGATCTCGACGACCTCCTCTCCGGCGCCGGTGGCACCCCGGCGAGATGTCGCAGGCCTCGTTGAGTGGTGACGGATCGTGACGTTCCGGCACCAACTCCCGCAGCGAAGAGAGACCGCGGAGAGACGCGATGTGGCACGGGCCTAGCGCAACGAGGCCGCGGATTCGCTTCACGGCAGCGATGTGGATCGCATCGTGTTTGCAATGAGCCCTGCCATCCCGGGGCGCGCGTCGGCGTCGTGTGCGTTACGCAGTCGCAAGGCTGCCGGCATATGCAAAGCAGTTCTTCTTGTTTGAGTGATCGCTTGGACGAAGTTAGTCGTCGATCCTAGGGGCGATGGCGCAGCTCACTGCGCCTCTTTGGGGAAGCGGTCGACCAGTCGACCGGCGAGCGGGTCACGACGTGAAGGCATCCTTCGACAACATTATCGACTTCGGCGGTCGGCAGGCGAAGCGCCGCGCGACGGTCGCGCAGGTGGCAGAGGTGACGTGGCCGAGGCATCCGTTGCCGCATTGGCCTGCGCCGGAGATGGAGACGTCGGTCATCTACCGGCTTCCGGGTTGGATTGCCGGAGCGGACAACGCCGCCGCCGCGGAGGCCGAGCATGTCTGATCGCGGCACCAGCTCGGACCTTGGCGAGGACACGCCAGATGCGCCATATGTCCCGGACATCACAACGAAATCTGCAATCGACCTGCCCGCAACCGTAGGCAGCAACCTGCGCCGTTTGCGTGCCCGCATGGGCTATTCGCTCGAGCGGCTTGCCAGCGTGTCGGGTGTCAGCCGCGGCATGATCGGCCAGATCGAAACGGGGAAGAGCATCCCAACTGTGGGGTTGCTGTCGCGTCTGGCCGAAGCCCTCGACGTCGAGCTTGTCAGTCTGCTGGTGGCGCAGCAAGCGCCCACAACCACGATCCTGCGCCGCGCGCGCGCCAAGACCATCCAAACGAGCGACGGTAAGTTCACTGCGCGCGCACTGTCGAAGCGCGACACGCGCGGCGTCGAGTTCTTCGAGTTCTCGATCGCCCGTGCGCACTACGAAGAGGGTGATCGCCGCGCTCCCGGCGTGCGCGCCCATGTGGTCGTGGCGGCGGGAATCGTGGCCGTGTCGATCGCCGGCGAGCCGGTCGTCACGCTGGCGGCCGGCGACGGCCTCATCTTCGCGGCGGACGCCGCACACGGCTATCACAACGTCGGCGACGACGAGGCGACCCTCTACCTCGTCCTCTCTGACGGTGGGGCGCCGGCCTAGGCCGTTCGCGTTTCAGGACGGCAAGCGCCTCCCAATCCCCAACACCGCATCCGCGGCCGGATCTTCTACCTTCGTAGGCGGCTCAGTTTTGCGGCGTCGACGTATTCGCTATCCTACTTTGCTGTCCGCCTACTTGGTTGTCACGCGGCCTCTGCGTTTATTGCGTTGGCCCGTATCCAATCCCGTAAGGCGCTGACCGCGAGCTGATACGAAGCGGTCCTCAAAACGATCTAAAACGGATTTGTCGGCGCTTGCGGCGACCAACGAGTTTCGATCTTCCGGCCGTGACCGTTTGCGATCAATTGCACCGTCGTTCCAATAAATAGCACTCGCTATCCGTTTTTATGAGATGCGTGGCCGGGATCGGCCGGGTGCTGGTCGGTGTCGGTCGCGCAGCGATACGCTCTATTGTCTGGCATGTCCGTTTTGATCGCCATTTGTCGGTGCCAGGTTCGCGCGATTGGGTCATTTGTTCGCTAAGCCGTTGACGACGCACCAATATGTTGCGCCATAAATCGCTTGTTTGGGCTTGGCATCTATTAAATTGATCAGGTTTGTGACGCTCCGTTAAATCAATCCAATTATTCGAGTTATTCCCGACGAAAAGAACACAAAAAGTTTCAGCAGAGAATTGGGCGCTCGCGTTGCGCAAAAGTCGCAGTGGGTCTTTGGCGCTGTGGGCGTGAAAGAAACATCGATTCCATCGAGCATTCCGTAAATGCAAGCGTCGCGGTGACGCGGGATTCATATCGCGCTCGCATAAGCACATCATTTCTTCTTCGTTCGACTCGCAAAAACCCATCGCTAGTCATGACCGCCTTCATCGGGAGCAAACGGAGTTTCCCGGCGATTCAAAACTAAGCGTCGCTTAGTGGCGTAACTGGTAGCGTTAGGAGTACGTGATGTACGGGGGAGTACGGGGTAGGACCAACTTCGCGTTGGTTCTGGGAGCTGGTCTGTTTGTGGCCGCTGGGCCGGCACTGGCAGCGGATCTCGGGTCGGATGGTGTTGCCGATCTTGAGGAGCGCGTCGCCGAGCTCGAGGCGACGACGGCGCGCAAGGGCAACCGCAAGGTATCGCTGACCATCTCGGGCTATGTGAACGAGCAGGTCCAGTGGTGGGACGACGGCGCTGAGCAGAACGTCTACGTCGGTACCAACGAAAGCGATCAGACGCGGTTGCGCTTCGTCGGCAAGGCGAAGATCGATAAGGACTGGTCGGCCGGCTACATCATCGAGCTGGGCTTCCGCGGCGCCGGTCAGGGCACGTGGAATGCGAATACGCCCAACGGCACCAACGCCGGTATCAACCTCCGGCACAGCGCCTGGTTCGTGGAGAGCAAGACGCTTCGGCAAGATCACCACGGGTCTGACGTCGGCGGCGAACGACAGCATCACCGAGCTGACGGTGGCCAAGACGATCACGGTCGAGAAGCCGATCCAGATCTTCACGCCCGAACGCCGGCTTCCAGATCCGCCAGAACGGCGTGACCGGCGGAAACGTGACCTGGGGCCAGCTGTCCTCGATCCCGCAGGCGGGTGAAGGCGACCGCTACAACGTGGTTCGCTACGATACGCCCGGAGTTTGCTGGCTTCGTCGCCTCTGCGTCCTGGGGCGAAGACGACCTTTGGGCCGCGGCGCTGCGCTACACAGGCGAGGTGCACGGCTTCAAGCTGGCGGGTGGCATCGGCTACTCGGAGATCAGCGACAAGAACCGCAACATCTATAGATGCGGATGCGACGAGTCGCCTGGCGAAGGGCAACGAGCTCGGACTTTCGGTCGAGCGCACTGCACATCGAAGCGGCCTGTTCGCGACCTTCGCTTACGGCCGCGGCAAGGACGACTTGCGGCCTGGCAACAACGTCGACGAGAGCTGGAACATCCAGGCCGGTATCCAGAAGAAGTTCATCCCGCTCGGCGACGACCACGGTCTATCGGCGAGTACTACGAGGGTGACTTCGGCGCCGCCTACAACGGCGCCACCGGTGTGGCCCGCACGTTCGGTACTGGCTCAGGACAACATCATTGGCTCGGATGTCGACGTGTGGGGCCTTGCCGCGGTCCAGAGCATCGAAGCCGCGGCTCTCGACCTCTACATCTCGTACCGCCAGTACTCGGCGGACATCTACACGGCCGCTTCACCGAATGGCGCTTCGGGCGTCGGATGAATTCCAGACCGTGTTCTCCGGCGCCAAGATCAGCTTCTGATGCTGGTGCCGCACACTACTTCCTGCTGGGCGACCCTACGACGCCGCGGCAGGACTCGCCTCGATCGGCCGGTCTGCGCAACGCCGGCCGATCGAGGATCCACACAACAACTCCGTTGGAATGTCGCGGTGGAGCCATCCTATGGCCAGCTCAGGATTGAAACCGGCGATCGCTTTCTTCCGCCAGCCGGACGCGATCGGCCGCCGGAGATAGCCTGCAGAGCCGAACGCGCGCGTGTCGAGGCGTTCGCCGCGCGCAGGCGGCTACGAGATCGTCTATGAATTCGTCCACGCGGGGCTTCGGCCGAGGAGCTGTTCGACAGTCCCGCCTTCGCGGCGATGCTGGCGCAGCATTGAGGCGAAGAAGACGCTGGCCGTGATCGTCGCCACGGCGACGGCTTTTGCCGACGACCCGCTGGTGCAGGCCGTCGGCGCCGCACGGTTCCGCAAGTACGGCGTCGAGCTGCTTGTTGCCGAGCCGTCGCCCGCTCCGCCCGCGATCACCACGTCGCCGGAGCAGATCGTCGACCATGTGTTCGAGATCAGCGAGCGGTTCGAGGCGCACCTCAGCCGCATGGCCGAACGGCGCCGCGTGAACTTCGGGCCGCAGCGGCGCAAGAACTACGTCGAGATGTTCCCCGAGGCAGTGAGCCTCGCCAAGAGCCTGCCACCAGCGGAGCCTCAGAGATGGCGTGCGCACATCGTTGCGCGAGCTGAGCGCCATGCTGGCCCGCCAGGGGCATCTCAACAACGCCGGCAATCCCTATCACCCCGACGAAATTCGCCGGATGATCAAGGGACCCGACCCCATGCGGGCGACAGGCACCCACTAGCGAGCCGCCCCGCGCGAGGCGCGAGCACAGCTGCTGCACGATTATGCGTCAGGGCATCAGTTGGGCCGCTCGCCATCCGTGGCTTGTCGACGTGAACACCCAATCTCGCCTGCTGCTGCATGCCGACTGCCGATTTTCGAGGCTATCGGCTTTAGTCGGTTTTCGATATCTGAAGTCCAGCGGCGACGAGCCGCGCTTGGCCGCCAACCGACGCTCTGTCGCGTCCCAGGTCGTGGAGTCTTCGGATGCTGACCACCTATCCCGGCGCAAGAACACCCATCTTCGGCGATCGATCCGCATGAGACGTGGTGGCTGGACCTTCTCGATCCTACAGCCGAGGAAAAGGCGGCAGCCGAACGCATATGCCGCTTCACGATCCCGTCGCGGCAGGAGCTGGGCTCGATCGAAACGTCCAGCCGCATCTCCGAAGACGCCGGGATCCTCTACCTGAGCATGCCGATCGTTTCGACGGCGGGCGAAGTCGACGAGCCGCCGTCGCCGATCGGCTTCGTGCTGTCGAAGGACTATCTCGTCACCGTCAGGTACACCGCGCTGCGCACGTTCGATGCGGTCGCTGCAAGGTTTTCGAAGCCCGATGCGCCGCGATCAGGCGTGGAGACGTTCGCGGCCCTGGCCGACGAGATGGTGGACCTGAGCGCGGATGTGCTGGAAGGGATTGGCGGCGAACTCGACGCCATCTCGCGATCGATCTTTCCGAAACCGAAGCATAAGCGCCAGCGCCTGGTCGCCAAGTCCAACGACGCTTTGCGCGGCCTGTTGATCGATGTCGGCAATTTCGGCGAGCGATCGTCGCGGGCCCGCGACATCCTCTTGGGCCTGCAGCGGATCGTTCCGTTTGTCGGCGCGCCGCAACGGGAGTGGGTTTCCGAGCAGACGCGAGAGCACCTGCGAACGGTGAGCACGGACATCGTCTCGCTGACCGAGTACGAGGAGCACCTGGCCAACAAGGTGCAGTTCCTCTTGGACGCCGTGCTGGGGCTGATCAACACCAAGCAGAACGACATCTTCACGGTGCTCACCGTCGTGTCGGTGGTCGGCATTCCGCCGACCCTGGTCGCCAGCATCTACGGCATGAACTTCAAGAACATGCCGGAGCTCAGCTGGGCCTACGGCTATCAGTGGGGCCTGGCGCTCATCGCGCTGAGCACGGTGCTGCCGATCCTGTGGTTCAAGTGGCGCGGCTGGCTCTAGGCTGGCTCCAGAAGCGCCGGTGCTTCCAGTCGGACTATATTGTGACACATTGGGGAAACACTGGAGCAACACGGCAAAGGTAGTTTGCCCGCGTTGGGAACGCGGGGAAACGGCCTATGGGATTTCACACGGGCGGATGCCCCTCAACACCCGTCTCCGGGATCGGTTCGTCGCTGGGCTTGCCCTGGCTGACATCCATCTCCGCTTGCGCCATCGTTTCCCTTGCGCAGACCGGGTTGTCCTCGTACGACCGGCTCCAGCCTGATGAAGTCGAGGCGGCCGATCCCGCCGGCCAGCAAAAGGCGGCCACGCTATGGGCGCGCGGCGCCAACTCCTTCGTGGGCAAGACGCGGGTCTCCCCGGTGGGAGATGCCTACGAACTCGCCTCCTCCTTTGGCAGTGACGTCAGCGAGCTGCTCGTTAAGGGTCCCAATCGATTCCGTACCAAACTGCCGTCCATCCCAACTATGCAGCGCGTGAAGTCACTATCCGGCGGAGTGTCCAAATCACCTGCCGGCGACGCTTTCGGACGCGTGGGCGTGACCGAGCTGCTGGTCGGCTCCCTGGTGCTTGCCTCGGGATGGGCGGACATAGGCCCGCAAGCGGATCAGCAAACGCATACAGAGAATCTCCCATCGATTGGCTAGCGCCGGGCCACGCTAAACGTGACTGCCAACGCCTTGGCTCAGACCTCATCGCCCACCCGCAGCAATTAATACACGAGCGCCCGTCTATGGAACAACGACCCGTGATTGCCATTTCGGACGAAAAAGAGGTCATCGACCTTGCGCGCGGGCTAAATGCCGAAAAACTTTGGCCCGCAGGTAGCTCACGCACCCATCTGACGAGCATTCCGCTACGACCGGCGCCCATACTTACCGTCGTCATTCCCACATTCAACGAGTCTGCCAATGTGCCGATCATCATCGAGCGCGTCGCCGTGGCATTGGCGGAAGCTGATTGGGAGATCATTTTTGTCGACGACGATTCTCCCGAATTCCACATCGACCGTCGCCAAAGGGCTGGGCGAGTTCGACGGACGCGTGCGTTGTATTCGGCGGGTAGGGCGCCGCGGACTGGCCGGCGCCTGCATAGAAGGTGCGCTATCAAGCCAGGCGCGCTACGTGGCAGTGATGGACGCCGATTTGCAGCACGACGAGCGTCTGCTGCCGCGGATGCTGGAATTGCTCGACCAAAATCAGGCAGACCTGGTTATCGCGAGCCGCTATATGGCCGGCGGAGCGACGACCGGCCTCTCGTCATCACGAAGGTCGATCAGTCGCGTGGCTACTCGATGGGCGCAGAAGCTCATGGGGATTACGGTGCAAGACCCCATGAGCGGCTTCTTCATGGTGCGCCGCGACCTTCTGGACGCCATCGCCCCGCAACTATCCAACGAGGGATTCAAAATCCTATTCGACATTCTTGTCTCAAGCGGGCGCGGAAAACTTGAAATTGTCGAGCTTCCATACGCGTTTCTTCCCCGGCTGCATGGTGCGAGCAAGTTTGATGCGCGCAACGCGATCGAGTTCTTCGCGCTCGTGATGTCCAAGCTGAGCCGTAAGAAAGTGCCGCCGCAGTTCTTCAGTTTTCTTCTTGTCGGCGGGGTGGGGGTTGGAGTTCAGCTTGCCTGTCTTGGGGTCGCCCTGTCGGTCGGACTCGGATTTCTCGCCGCCGAGATTGTTGCGACGCTAGCGGCGATGACGAGCAATTTCTTTCTGAACAACGCGCTTACCTACAACGACCGCCGTGTGACCGGGAGGCAGATTCTCCCCGCACTGCTTAGCTTCTACGCAGTGTGCTCGGTTGGTGCGTTGAGCAATGTCGGCACATCCTCCTGGATCTATGCTCACTATCCCGTCTGGTGGCTGGCTGGTCTTACCGGGTCGGTGATTGCCGCGCTGTGGAATTTTGTCGGCACCTCCAAGTTCGTATGGAGCAGGGCTTGAGAACCGCCGAGCCCCAACGGCCGGGCAGCACGATCTCTGCGCTGGTCACCGTGACGGTGCTGCTTGTGCTGGTCAGGCTGTGGCTCGACCGCTACCTCGAACTGATGTTCGATGAGGCATACTACGCGCTCTGGTCCAAGCACTTGGCGTGGGGTTACCTCGATCATCCGCCAATGGTGGCGCTGTGGATTCGCTTGTCGACGTGGCTGTTCGGCGATGATGAGTTCGGCATCCGCGCTCTAGGCACGCTGGCAGCAGCGGCTGGTGGAGGGCTCGTTTACCTCCTCTCATCGCGGCTGTTCGAAAATCGTACCGAAGCAGCGTTCGCCGGCCTGCTGTACTGCGCCATGCTGCTCATCGCCGCCGGCGCCATCATCATCACCCCCGACACACCGCTGCTCTTTTTCTGGTCGATCGCCATTTACGCGGTGGTTCGGATTTATCGGGACGAGGACTGGCGGTGGTGGGTGGTCGCCGGCGCGGCCATGGGTTTTGCTCTGCAGTCGAAGTACACGGCGTTGCTGCTCGGAGCGGGCATCGTCTCCTCGATGATTTTCGTTCCGGAAATGCGACGCTGGTGGCGACATCCGGCACCGTACGCGGCGGGTGTGCTGGCCTTCGCGATCTTCGCCCCGGTTATCGCGTGGAATTACGAGCATGACTGGGCTTCGTTCGCAAAACAGTTCGGTCGTGCTCGAGGCTACGACTTCAGCCTGCGGTACGTCGGTGAGTTTCTTGGGAGCCAGATCGGCCTTCTGACCCCGTTCGTGTTCGCCCTCGCAGCCGGTGGCATTTGGATTGCACTTCGGGGCACGCCCGACAAATCAAGCGCGCCGAGTGTCCTGCTGGTATCGCTGATCGGGCCTTCCCTGGTCTATTTCCTGTTCCATAGTCTGCACGCCAGGGTGCAGGGCAACTGGATAGCTCCCGCCTATCCGGTGCTCGCCGTCCTGGCGTCGCATGCGGCCTTTCAAGTCAACCAGCTGCACGGGCGTTTCCGATCAGCGATCATGCTTTCGCGCCGATGCGCCTTACCCGTCGGCTTTGCCGTTGCCGCTATCGCTTACCTGCAGGCTTTCGCCGGCGTGCTTCCCCTCGATCCCGCCAAAGATCCCACGGCGCTGATGGTTGGTTGGTCTGGATTGGCCCGGCAGGTCGACGACGTCGCTCGGCGAGAACAGGCGAGTTATGTTCTGACCTCGAGCTACGGACTGACGAGTCTGCTGAGCATTTACGCGCCTGATGCAAAGCCCATCATCCAGTTCAACGAGCGGTTACGCTGGATATCGTTCGAACAGCCTCTTGCGGCGCTCTTCAATCAGCCAGGCCTGTATGTGAGCGAGATCAATAAGGACAAGTCCGCCGAGCTGAAGCGCCGCTTCTCCGAAGTAAGGCTTGTCGGCTCCGCTGTCCGCCTGCGCGGCACCGAAGTGATCAAGCGGTATGTCATTTATCGGCTCGCACAACCGGTGTCGTCCGTTCTCAACGCGGTTGGGGAGTAGCCGCTTTCATTCACACCCCGGGGTCGCTTGCCGCATAAAAGCCTGAAAGTCGAAAAAGTTAGTCGCTGACACCCGCGCCGGTCGACCGCCAGATGCGACGCGGCCTTAATTGCCACCCTTGATGCGGCTACTTCGACGTCATGACCATTCACTCCCGCTTGAAAATGGGGCGCTGCGCGCTCCTGCTTTCTCTGTTGGCGATGCCCGCAGCGTCTTATGCGCAGGCACCGCCGGCCCCCAAGCCGGTCGCCCCTGCTGAAAAAGCCGCTCCGGCCCAACTCGCACCTCGACCGCCCCAGGCAGGTCCGACCGCGAAGCCCGCCGAAGGCATCCCGAGCAGCGAGGAGTTCCGCCGAAGCGGCCGCTGGCCCCGAGCGTGCAATCGAGCGCACCAAAGCGCGGATCCAGGAACTCGAGGCGCGTACGGATGTTGCGCCGGACATCCGCGATCAGGGCCTCGCGCTTCTGCGCGCGGCCCTCGGACATCTCGAGGCGGCGTCAGCAAGCGCCGCAGCTGCGAAGCGCTTCCAAGAAGCAAGTCAGCGCTCTCCTGAGCGCGTGGCCGAAGCCAAGCTGCAGCTTGAGGGATTGAACAAGGAGCCAGGTAACGAAGAGTTCACAAAACGCGTCGAACAGCTCCCGTTGGCCGAAGCGCAGCAGGCGCTCGACGCGGCCAACGGTGGCGCAGCCACAATCAAGACAGATCTGGATCAGCTCGAATCCCGACTCCGCGAGATGACCACGCGCGCCACTGCCGCGCGCGAAGAACAATCTGTCGAGAAGCAGGCCATCGATGCGCTCGAAAATCCCGATGAGGCTCAGCCTGCGGACGCCAATCCGGCGCTCATCGACGCGCGCCGCGCGGCTTTGACCGCCGAGCGCCGTGCACGGTCGGCCAAACTCAATCTTCTCGAGCAGGAGCTGATCAGCCTTCCGGCACGTCAAGCATCGGCGACGGCCCGGCGCGATCTGGCCGCTGCCAAGCTTGAGAAACTTACAAAGCGCGTCCCGATCATTGAAGCGCGCGTCAATTCGCTCAAGGAGACGGAGGCTGCCAAGCAGCAGGCCGCGGCCGATCGCGAGGCTCGCCGTCTGTCGGCCCAACATCCCCTACTCGAAGCTTATGTGAAGGACACGGAGGTCATTCGGCAGCGCGAAGCTGACGCCACTCGGCTTCTCGACGAGGGCAAGTCTAAGCTCGCCGAAGTCCAGGCGGACATTGCGCGCGTTCGCGACAGCAAGGTGGCCGCGCAGCAGGTTCTCGAGATAGGCAGCATCGGGGGCGAGTTCAGCGAACTTCTGCGGGCGATGCGCGCCGAACTTCCCGAGACAGCGAGGCTTCAGCGTCGCATCTCGGACCGTGACCAGGCGATCGTCGATGCGCGCTTGAAGCGTCTGCAAGCCGAAGAGGCTCGGCGCGCGCTGTCGGACACCGGCGGCATGGCGGACCGTGTGTTGGCGAGCTACGCCAAGCGGGATGGGCACGCGGTGCCGGCGGACGTTCGCTCCGCTCTGGAGAAATTGGTCGCAGCGCGGCGCGACCTCTATGCGCAACTCCATGCTGCGCTCGTGACAAGGATCGGCCAGCTCGCCGAGTTGAACGGTGCCGAGCGCGACCTTCTCAATCAGACCACCCAACTTAGGGCGCTCCTCAACAGCCGCCTGCTTTGGCTTCCAAGTTCGGGATCGGTCGGCATCGGCTGGCTCGACCAAGTGCGCAGCAGCTTCGGCTGGATTGCCGATCTCGGGGCGTGGAAGGAAACAGGGAAAACGCTCATCGAGCGTGCCGCCGAGCGGCCCCTGCTGACAGGGCTCGTGCTGCTTTTCTTCGGCACGCTGGTTGTTTTCTCGCGCCGCTTGTTCGCGCGCCTTGCAACGATTTCGGCGGCAGTCGGCCGCTACTCGACGGACAACTATCTACGCACGCCGGAGGCGCTGCTAATTTCGGCGCTCCTTGCGGTCAAGACACCGGTGCTGTTCGGCTATGCGGGCTGGCTTCTGGTTCAACCTCCTCAGGCTTCCGACTTCACCGCCGGTGTTGGCGCGGGACTGCTTGCTGTGGCCTATCTGGTTGCGTTCCTGCGCCTGATCCAGTTCATCGCCGTGGAGAACGGCCTGTTCTCGGTGCACTTCGGCTGGGACGAACGCGCACGCGCGGCGCTCAGCCAGAACATCATATGGCTGAAATACACGATCACTCCGATCGCCTTCATCCTCGGCATGATCAACGTTAGCAGCGCCCAGAGTTTGCGTGACGGCCTCGGCCGCTTCGCGTTTCTCGCCGGCGGCATCGCCGTTTCAATCTTCGTTGCCCGCGTGATCGACCCGCGGCGCGGCATCTTCGCCGATCGTCTCGCGCCCAATCATCCCCTGTGGGTGACGCGCGTGATCTGGCACACGGCGATCTCGCTGGTGCCGCTCGCCATCGCCGGTATCGCACTCTGGGGTTATTACGACGGCGCCTCGCAACTCCGCGACGGGCTGATTCTGACCGTCGCCATCACAGTGGGGGCTTTCCTGGTGTACAGCATCGCCATGCGCGAGGTCTTGGTCGCACGGCGGCGGCTAGAGATCAGACGCGCGATTGAACGGCGCGAGAAGGCCCGCGTGCAGCTTGCCTCCCAGGAAGCAAGCGCGGGGACCGGCGAAATCCAGTCTGCTCCGATGGAAGAGCCCGAAGTCGATATCGCCTCTATCAGCGATCAGACGCGCAAGCTCGTTAGGCTTGTCGTATTCCTACTGCTCTCGACGGCTCTCTATGTGTTCTGGCGCGAGGCATTGCCCTCCCTGGCGCTGCTCGACGTTGCCCTCTGGCAGCAGGCGGTTACGGTCGACGGTGCAACGCGCAGCATTCCCGTCACAGTGTCAAACGTCATGGTCGCACTGGCGATCGGCATCGTTACCTTCATCGCCGCGCGCAACCTGCCAGGCGTGCTTGAAATCACGGCACTGCACCGGCTTCGGATCGAGGCCGGTACGCGATATGCGATTAGCGCAGTCAGTCGCTATTTGATCGCGGTTGTCGGCGTGATCTTCGCATTCCGCAGCATCGGCTTTGACTGGAGCCAGGTGCAATGGATCGTAGCCGCCCTGGGCGTCGGTGTCGGCTTCGGACTGCAGGAGATCGTGGCCAACTTTATCTCCGGTCTGATCATCCTCTTCGAACGTCCGGTTCGCGTCGGCGATACCGTGACCATCGGAAACCTCACCGGCACGGTGTCCCGCATTCACATCCGCGCTACCAGCATGACCGACGGCGAAAACAGAGAGATCATCATCCCGAACAAGTCGCTGATCACCGACAAGGTGATCAACTGGACGCTGACCGACAGCATCACCCGCGTCACGCTCAAGATCGGCATCGCCTACGGCACGGACACCCTGCGCGCCCAGATGTCGATACTGGAAGCGGTGAAGGCCACGCCGCAGGTGCTCGATTCACCCGCGCCTAGCGTGTTCTTCATCGGATTTGGCGCAACCGCGCTCGAGTTCGAAGTGCGTGCTTTTGTTCTGCAGCTGGCCCACCGCTCTACGGTCATCAATGACCTTCACGTCGCGATCGAGCGCGCGCTGCGCGAGAAGGAAATCGCAATGTCGTGAGGGGGCGACCGCCGCACGCCCATTAAATGGCGATGATCCAGCCGGAAATGAAGCCTCAATTGCAGAATTTGGCTTTGTGGTTGCCACCATTGCCATTTTCAGCTGCCGATTATTCCCGCGCTACGCATTGCGGATCTGTTCGACCGCTTATTAATTCGGGTTCCGACAAAAAGCGAGTGGAACTTTTCATTCCGTCTGAATTTTGAATTGCGAAATGCCTCGCTAATCACCGCCCGCGGATGAACCTACCCTGCCAACAGCATTTGTTTTCCCAGTCGTCGCAAACGTCGAGACGGGATTTGGCAGGAGCGCTACATGTCCCTTTTCCCAACTGTGAAGCGTGCTCTTCTCATCGTTGCGAGCGCGTGCACCGTCACGGTGCCCGTTTCAGCTTTCGCGCAGACAGTCCCCGCAGAGCGGTCAGAGGTCGCTCATCCCGGAGGCACTATTCCAGGCGCCGAGAAGCTTGCCCTCGTCAAAGTCGCCGACGGCTTTCACGATCCGGTCGGCGTGTCCTCGGCGCATGATGGCACCGGCCGACTTTTCGTGGTTGAGCGGGTCGGCAGGATCCTGGTCGTCGGCAAGGACGGCAAGGTGCTGCCCGATCCCTTCATCGATCTCACCAAGATCAATCCGCTTGGCAACGAGGTGCAGACGGGCTTTGTCGAGCAGGGCCTGTGGTCGGTCGCCTTCGACCCGCAGTTCAAGGACAACGGATACGTCTACCTGCACTACTCGTCGCTGCCCTTCAACGGCGCCGGGGTCGTATTGCGCGTGACGCTCGACAAGGCAAGCCCGGACGTGATCTCAGCCGACCGCATCAAAGACACAGCCAAGATCATCCTGCAGATGGACCATCCCTATTACAATCACAACGGCGGCATGATCGCGTTTGGTCCGGACGGCTATCTCTACGTCGGTCAGGGCGATGGTGGATGGGAAGGCGATCCCCTCAACGCCGGCCAGGACATTCACGTGCTGTGGGGCAAGCTGCTGAGAGTGAACGTGCGCGTTCCCGACGACGACATTCCCTATCTCATCCCCAAGGACAACCCCTTTTACGCGGCCGTGAAGAAGCGACTGATGTTCCTCTTTGGCGTCAGCGAGAAGGCCTTCGCCAACCACAAGGTCAATGCCAAGCCCGAGATCTGGGCATACGGTCTGCGCAACCCCTACCAGTTCCATTTCGATAGCAAGAGCGGCGACCTCTTCATCGGCGATGTCGGCCAGAACCATTGGGAAGAGATCGACTGGCAGCCGCACTCGAGCAAGGGCGGCGAGAACTACGGCTGGTCCTTCAACATGGGCACGCACTGCTTCCCGATAACCGGTCCAGACGACAAGTGTCCGCAAGTCGGCGTGCTTCCCGTCGCAGAGTACGCGCATCCGCAGGCATATCCCGATGCGCCGACAGAGAACGCCGGCACGGGCTGCTCCGTGATCGGGTTAGGCGTGGCCAACTACGCCGGAACTCAAGAACACCTACCTCGTTGGTGACTGGTGCTCCGGCCGGTTGTGGGGTGTCGGTTGGGATTCCGGCCAGAAGAAATGGCAGATGCAGGAGTTCATGCAGACGCAGCTGCAGTTCACCTCCGGCAACGTCGACGAGGACGGCTATGTCGTCGCCACCAACTGCTACTGCTTCTACACATCCGATCAGGGCCCGCTCGCCAATCCGGTCGGGGCGCTGTGGCGGGTGCTGCCAGCCGACAAGGTTCCCGCGGGTGCCGAGCGCGCGCGCGAACTCAAGAAGCCAAGTTGAGGGGGACGGGCTCATGGCTCCGCGTTTCGGGCGACCGTCGAGTTCGGCTTCATCTGTCCTGGTGGCAGTGCTCGTCATCGGCATGGCAATCGCGGCGCGCGCTGCGAATGTGCCAAGCTTCACCAGCGTGATTGACGATGGTCCTCTTGAGGTCAAGCCGCTACCCGGGGAGACCCTCTCGCCTGCCGTGCAGAAATTCTATGAGACGGGCGAGGATCCGTACAAGGGTGACGCTGCTGCGCTTGCCGACGGCAAGAATCTTTATGCTGCAAACTGCCAGGCCTGCCATCTACCCGACGGGAGTGGGCAAATTGGCCCGAGCCTAATCGGCGATACCCACCACTACCCCCGCTTCACCACCGACAAAGGAATTTTCGAGATCATCTACGGGGGTGCCACGGGCGCCATGCAGCCGTTCGGCAAGCGGCTGAAGCAGGACGACATCCTCAAGGTGATTGCCTACGTCCGTTCATTGAAGAAGCACTGACGATTGCCGGCAGGCAACCGTAGGCGTGCAATTGGCAAAATCCAAATCAACTCTGCCAACCGAATTTTGAAGGCGTTTCTATCGGCTTCGAAGCTACGATTGGGCCGTTCAGAACAAGAAGCTCCATCGCCATCGCTTAGGGAGCAAGTCATGCGTCCATCTAAATTGATCTGCTGGCTTAGAGGCCATCTCTGGCACTTTCTATAACGGGAATGTGGAAGTAGCTGGGGCGCCGCTTTACTACTGCTGCGATCGCTGCGGGAAACGAGTCTGAGGGCGCCGGCCAGACTGCTGGTCGATTGCGCGACTTCGCACCGCCGACGCGGGTGTGGCGCGTCAGCGCTCATCGGACCGGGAATTGCCGTGACGGCAATTCGAGTCAGCTCCGGCAACGATCGCGCACCGCGCAATTCCGGATCAGAGTCCATGCTGAAAGCCATGATCGGGATTTTGCGATCATGCTGACGCCAGCTCACGCCCGCAAGACGAGAATTCGCACAAGCATTTAGTCGCCGATTTTGTCAGCATTTGACGATCACCACGATGTGTCTGGAGAGCCTTCGCGCGCAAGATAGTCTTGGCCGACTCGCGAGGTGCCCGAAATGCCGTGGCCTGGCCTGTTGCTCATCATCGCCTTCGCACTGGCGCGGCCGGAATGCGCGGGCGCCGTCGGTTGGACGGCCTATGGCACTGCGCGGGTTGACGCGATCATCGCGCATTGGCTCGAGAACAGCGGCAATCGGCGCGCCCCGGCGATAAGTGTGGCGGTAGGAGTTAGCGGCCAGCTGGTGTTCGCGCGAGGCTATGGCGAAGCGCGGCCGGGACTGCCCGCTACCGAGCACACGGTCTATCATATCGGATCATTGTCCAAGCAGTTCACCGCGGCAGCGATCCTCACATTGATAGACCGCGGTGCCAAAGCACCTCGCTCCCAAGAGCTCATAACGCTCGCGACGCCGGCACAGGATTTTTTCGACAACGTCGAAAATTGGGACGGCGCCGGCCGGGCGCCGATCACGCTGCGCGGAACTCCTCACGATGACGTCTGGTTTGCCGAGTTTGATCGAGCATCCGCCGGCCCAAGCGGACCCGTGGGGTGCGATTACCTCGGCCAGCATGCTCAACGAACTGCGAAAGCTGCCGCCGTCGGGAGTATCGAGTGCTTTCGCCTACAACAATTCTGGGTACTTCTTGCTGGCGGAGATCATCGAGGTTGTCAGCGCCGCCAGGGTTCCGCGCTCGGCGAGCTATGCCGATTTCGTAAAGGGAGAGGTTCTCTCGATCGTGGGCCTCACTGAAACCGGGTTCATCGGAGATCACGCCTCCTACAGGGCGATGCGGGCTGCGGTTCCGTCGTGGGGACGGACACCGGCATACCGCCGCCGCCCGGCATTCGTGGAAGCTGACTGGCTCAAAGGTGCGGCGGACATGGCAAGCAGCGCCGCCGATCTATTTGCGTGGAACAAGGCGCTGATGGAGGACAAGCTTCTGAAGTCCGGCGAGCCGTCACGTCATGTTCTCTGATGCGGCGCGGGTGGGCCCTTCCCGTTACTACGGCATGGGATGGTTCATCGAGCATGCCCCCGGCTGGGACTGGTACAGCCATTCCGGTTATGTACCCGGCTTTACATCGTTGAACATGATCGTACGCAGCTCACGTGACCGCGCCTGGATTAGCGTTTCGTTGTTGACCAATGCCGATGGCGTTAGCGGCCTCGACGAACTTTCGTCCGACATCGTCCACGCAGTTGTGCGCCAGTCCGGCGGAGCGGCGGCCTTTCGCTAGCCGGCGCCACAGACAAGTCGTCGCTGCCTTCCTAGGCAAGCGCTTGCTTATTTTCCCTATCAGAATTGCGTTTCGCGTAGCCCCGGGAGCGAATAAGCCATCGAGACGCTGCTCCTGCGGCCCCCAGCTCGGCGGAGCGAGCCCTTCCCTCGGGCTCTGTGGCGTCTTGAGGCGTCTCGGTCGCTAATGACCAAGGCGCCTCTTTTTTTGTCAATTCAATCATCAAGCGCCGCCTCGGAAGAGGGGCGCAGCATTTGGGATCTGGTGATTGCGGTCGCTGCAACCGCGTCCCATTCCAGGGTGACGTTTTGCTACGCCGTCCTGCAAAACTGGGAATTCAGCAAGGAGATTGCCTGGGGACTAATCGGCGGAGCGCCTAAATCACGCGCAGCGAGATCAAAAGTCGCGCGGAGTTCGGAGCAGCGATTTTGACAATCTTGCAGTCGCTATCTGCAAACATTGGCACGTCGATTTGGCCGCAGTGAACTTCAAGCGACGTTGAAGCAAGCTCTACTACGTGTCGCGCCATGGAGCTGCCTTTGACGATTGCAGAACATCGCCTCTCAACCTCAATGAGCAACGCCGCCGATCGCGTGGCAGGCATATACGCGCGCGAGGGATTGAAGTTCACCACGCTGCGGCGCCTGGTGTTCGAGGCACTCGCTGAGAGGCCTACACCCGTCGGCGCCTATGAAATTCTGCGCGTGCTGGGTGAACGCCACCGAAAAATGTCGCCGGTCAGCGTCTATCGCGCCTTGGATTCCCTCATGGGGGCAGGCGTCGTACGCAAATTGAGGACGCAGAACGCGTACTTCGTTGCAGAGGCGGTGCGCAGGAATGATGGAAAGACCTGCCAACAGCGAATCTACCTGATCTGCGATGTGTGCCACCACGTTTCCGAAACCGGCAGCCCAGCGGCGTACGACATGCTCGAACGGGCGTCGGCATCGGCCCTGTTTTCGCTTTGCGTAACCGGCGTCGAGGTTTCCGGTGTCTGCGACAGGTGCTCCGTTCCTTCGGCGGGACCGAAATCGCGGGGCCGGAACAGACTTGATCAACGCGCGAACTCGAGCGGGTGATAGCGAATGACGAGTGCGGCTCAGAACTGTGCGTGGCAGTCATGAAAGTCTTGATCGTCGATGATCATCCGCTTGTCATCAGCGGCTGCACGCATCTGCTCGAGGACGCAGGGGTGGCTCAATTCTTGAGCGCCACGAACGCGGCCGAGGGATACCGGCTTTACCGGCAGGAACGGCCCGACGTCGTCATTGTCGACCTCTCGATGCAGTCCGACAGTTATCATGGGTTGCAGTTTATCCGGCGCCTGCGTGATCACGAATGGCAGACGCCCATCATCGTCTTCAGCATGCATGCGGATCCAGGCGTCGTTACGAGAGCTGTGCAGCTCGGCGCCACCGCGTACGTGTTGAAGGACGCTCCCGCCGGAGAATTCCAGCAGGCCTTCCGCAACGTGGTAGCCGGCGAGCGCTACATGAGCGAGGCGTTGGCACGCCAGATGGCGTTCGCCAAGACGAACGACGGCGGTCTTTTGAGCCATCTGACGCAGCGCGAGTTGGAGACGCTATCGCTGATCGCTGAAGGCAGGACCCACGAATTCATCGCAGACGAGCTGCAAATCAGCCGCACGACGATCGTGCATACAATTACGTCGCTGAAGAGAAAGCTGGATGCAGCGACGTTCAATGACCTCGTGCGAGCGGCGTTGAGCGCGCTGCCCATCGCCAACGGCGCCAAGCGCGCATCTTGACCGCCGGGGGGCCCGGAGCCGCCACGACGCGGGCAAAGTCATCAGAGCCGCCTGACCGCGACGCAGAGATTTGCGCCAGCATCTGCCACGAGTGGCAATGGCAGGTGTGCTACCTATGCGGCGCACGGAGATGCCGCGTTGCGGGACTGCCGGGCCGATATTACGTGGGATCATCCCATGAAAGCGATTTTCTAAATATTCGGTGGGGCCTCGCGGCCAATCCGCGAGTGTTGCAAGCGACATGTGCGCTACATTTTACGGCGACGCCGCAGCAAGGCGTTCCCCAATTCAACGGTTAGCTTCTGGCACGCTGACACTTCTGCTGCTGCTCTTCTGGGGCCTCCCAGCTTCAGCGGAGAAGAAAGTCGCGCTCATCATAGGCAACGGCGCCTATGAATCGACGACCAAGCTTCCTAACCCCAAGAACGATGCCGCTGCGATGGTGGCGACGCTTAAGAAGCTGAACTTTGAGGTCATCGAGGCGCTCGACGTCGACAAGGCGACGATGGATCGCAAGGTTCGCGACTTTGCGACGGCACTGACCGATGCGACGGTTGGGGTCTTCTTCTACGCCGGTCACGGTCTGCAGGTCAGCGGATCCAACTACCTCGTTCCGATCGACGCGCGACTTGAATCCCCCGTGGCATTGGACTTCGAGACAATCCGGCTGGATCTGGTGCAGCGGACGATGGAGCGCTCATCGACCACCAACATCATTTTCCTCGATGCCTGCCGGAACAATCCGCTTGCTCGCAACTTGGCGAGGGCGATGGGCACGCGATCGACGGAGATCGGCCGCGGACTGGCGCCGACGGAATCGGGCATCGGTACCCTGATCAGCTACTCGACGCAGCCAGGCAATGTTGCCGTCGACGGATCGGGCACCAATTCGCCTTACACGGGTGCGCTTGTGAAGCGTCTTGGCGCGTCGCAAGAGGACCTGATGTCAATCCTCATCGGGGTTCGCAGCGACGTGATGAAGGCTACCGAGAGCAAGCAGGTGCCCTGGGAACATTCGTCGATGACCGGACGCTTCTATTTCCAAGAGGCTCCTCAGACAGCGTCAACCTCAGAGGCGGATGCCAAGCCGCTTCCGCAACAGGGTCCGGTCCCATTGTCGATGAGCGAGGCGGCGCGCGCCTGGACGCTAGTTCAGTCGTCAGGCGACGTTGCCGTACTTGAGGCCTTCCGCAAGCAATACGGCCGCGATAACCCATTTTACGATCAGCTGGCCGCTAGCCGCATTTCCGCGGTTCAACAGAAGAGCGCAATGCTGAAAGAGCCGCCGCCGGTACCCGCGCCGGTGAAGCAACCGCGGAAGCAGCACCCACCGCCGGCAGCAGCACACTCCGACGCAGTCGATGCCGATTGGTCGGTACCGGCTGGGAATGACGCCAACCATCGCTACAGTCCCCTGGACCAGATCGACGTCTCCAATGTCGGCAACCTGCGCCAGGTGTGGAGCTTCTCAACGGGTGTGTTGCGGGGACACGAAGGCGGTCCCCTGGTCGTCGGCAACACCATGTACGTCCACACTCCTTTTCCGAACAACGTATACGCGCTGGACCTCGAGAACAGCGGCACCGTGATCTGGAAATACGAGCCACGGCAAGATCCCAGCGTCATCCCGGTCATGTGCTGCGATACCGTCAATCGGGGCGTCTATTATTCGGACGGGAAGATTTTTCTGCACCAGGCCGACACAACACTCGTTGCGCTCGATGCTGCGACGGGAAAGGAGCTGTGGAAGGTCGTCAACGGCAATCCAAAGGTCGGACAATCGGGGACGAGCGCCCCGCTAGCCGTCGATGGGAAAGTGATTGTCGGGACCTCCGGCGGAGAATTCGGCGTTCGGGGCTATCTCACCGCCTACGACGAACGTACCGGCAAACGTTTGTGGCGTGCCTATTCGGCAGGACCCGACGGTGACATCCTTTTCGACCCGCAGAAGACGACATCGCTTGGCAAGCCGGTCGGCAAGAACAGCTCGCTCAAGACCTGGACAGGGGACCAGTGGAAGATCGGCGGCGGCACGACGTGGGGATGGCTTTCGTACGATGCCGAGCTTGGCTTGATCTACTACGGCACCGGCAATCCCTCCACGTGGAACCCCTCGCAACGTCCGGGACCGGACGGAAAGCCGATCGACCACAAGTGGACGACCTCGATCATCGCCCGAAGTGCCGACACAGGTGTTGCCGCCTGGGCGTATCAGATGACGCCGTTCGATGAGTGGAGCTTCGATGGCGTCAACGAAATGATCCTTGCCGATCTCGATATTGATGGCACAGAGCGCAAGGCGCTCGTCCACTTCGACAGAAACGGCATCGCCTACACGCTCGACCGAACGTCGGGTGAATTGCTCGTCGCGGAAAAATTCGATCCCTCGGTCAACTGGACGACTGGCGTTGACCTCGACCCGGCCAGTCGAAACTATGGGCGCCCCGCGGTCGTCGCCAAATACTCGCCGTTCCTGAACGGGGCGGACGTGAATACGACGGGCGTATGTCCATCCAGCGCAGGCGCCAAGAACCAGGGGCCGGCCGCCTATTCGCCGCTGACCAAGCTGTTCTACGTGCCGACCAACCACTTCTGCATGGACCTCGAGCCCTTCAAGGTGGAGTACACACCCGGCCAGCCATATGTCGGCGGTACTTTGTCGATGTTCCCGCCCGAGGGCCAAACGAACCGCGGCAACTTTGTTGCTTGGGATGCGGTAAAGGGCCGTCTCGTCTGGTCAAAACCGGAACAGTTCGCCGTCTGGTCGGGAGCTCTGGCAACGGCGGGAGATGTCGTCTTCTATGGAACGCTCGATGGTTATCTCAAGGGCGTGAGTGCTCGTGATGGGACGGAACTGTTCAAGGCCAAATTGTCGTCGGGAGTGATCGGCAATCCGATGACCTTCGCTCGTGCCGGCAAGCAGTACGTTGCCGTGCTGTCCGGCGTCGGTGGTTGGGCGGGCATAGGCCTGGCAGCGGGCCTGACGAATCCAACGGACGGGCTTGGCATGGTTGGTCTCAATGCTGACCTGCAACGGCACACCAGCCTCGGCGGCCAGGTCGTCGTTTTCGCGCTGCCCTGACCCTCGTGCCGAGCGGCAAATGTTGGGCCCAGTGTGGGGCACCGAAAGCGTACTAGAACTCCGCTCATAGAATGGCGTGGAGTTTCGGTAGGCACATCAGCATTTCGATAGGAGGTTCGGCGCACGATGCTGTCACGCGCCCTGCGGCATCAGAAAATATTGGCGTATTTCAATTGTTTAGAAGAGAAGAATGGCGCACCCGAAGGGATTCGAACCCCTGGCCTCTGCCTTCGGAGGGCAGCGCTCTATCCAGCTGAGCTACGGGTGCAGCAGGGGCGCTTGATACAGCATTCGCCGCTGCCCGGCAAATGACGCCAGAGAGGCGCGGCGCCCGTTTTGCACGCCCTCCGTCGTCCCCATATGAGTGCAGCCGGCCGGCTGACCGGGGCCCGTCTTGTGCCTATAGTCCGGCCCTATGACCCAATCCATGAGCGAATCCAAAAGCAAGGCTAGGAAGCCTTCGACCTCAACCGTGCCCGTCGGCGATGCGACGCCGATTGCCAAAGGCAGCCACGTCTACCTGGTCGACGGCTCCGGCTACATCTTTCGCGCCTTCCATGCGCTGCCACCGCTGACGCGCCCTTCCGACGGGCTGCCGGTGGGCGCCGTGCACGGCTTTTGCGCCATGCTGTGGAAGCTGCTGCGCGAGACTAAAGCCTCCGAGGCCCCGACCCATTTCGCCGTCATTTTCGATGCCTCGGAAAGGACCTTCCGCAAGGAGATCTACGAGGCCTACAAGGCAAACAGGCCGCCACCGCCCGAAGAGCTCGTCCCTCAGTTTTCCCTCATCCGCGATGCGGTGAAGGCGTTCAATGTCGCCTGCATCGAGCAGCAGGGCTTCGAAGCCGACGACCTCATCGCCAGCTATGCGCGCGAGATCGTCGACGCCGGCGGCGACGTGACTATCGTGTCGTCCGACAAGGACCTGATGCAGCTGGTGCGGCCGGGTGTCGTCATGCTCGACGCTATGAAGGCCAAGAAGATCGGCCGCGACGAGGTGATCGAGAAGTTCGGTGTGCCGCCTGACCGCGTCGTCGACGTGCAGTCGCTTGCCGGCGACTCCACCGACAATGTGCCCGGCGTGCCGGGCATCGGCGTCAAGACGGCGGCGGAGCTGATCAAGGAGTACGGCGACCTCGACACCCTGCTGGCGCGCGCTGGCGAGATCAAGCAGCCCAAACGGCGCGAGAAGCTGATCGAGTTTGCCGATCAGGCGCGCGTGTCGCGCGAGCTGGTGCGCCTCAAGGACGACGTGCCGGATATGATCCCAGCCGATGCGCTGGGCGTGCGCGATCCCGATCCTGCCGATCTGCTCGGCTTCCTGCGCGTCATGGAGTTCAACACCCTGACGCGGCGTATCGCGGAAGGCTTGGGCGCCGAGCCGCCGGCTCCCGTTGAAGTTTCGGTCGGCTCAACCGTGCCGACGAAGACACGTGGCGCGCCGGGCGTCGAAAAGGCCAACGGCGAGCCCGTCGTTTCCGAGTCGCCCGCGGCGGGCGCCGCCGAGGCAGCGGCGGCGGCAAAAGCGCCGTTCGATCGCTCGAAGTACGAGACCGTCACCACCCGCGAGCAGCTCGAAGTTTGGATTATGAAGGCCTATGCGGCGGGCCGCTTCGCCTTCGACACCGAGACGACCTCCATCGATCCGATGGTCGCCGAGCTCGTCGGTTTCTCCATGGCCGTCGCGCCGGGGCAAGCCTGCTACGTGCCGCTCGGCCATCGCGCCAGCTCGGGCAGCTTCGACTTCGGGACGCACGACGGCATCGTGCAGATTCCCGCCGGCGAAGCATTGGCGCTTCTGAAGCCGCTGCTCGAGGAGCCGTCGATCCTCAAAATCGGCCAGAACATCAAGTATGATCTCAACGTGCTAGCGCAGCACGGCATCAAAGCCGCACCGCTCGACGATACGATGCTGATGTCGTACGCACTCGATGCCGGTAAAGGCGGGCACGGCATGGACGATCTCGCCATGCGCCACCTCGGCCACGCGTGCATCTCGTTCGATCAGGTCATCGCGCACGTGCCGGGCAAGAAGTCCGAACGCACGTTCGGGCAGGTGCCGCTCGACAAGGCGACGGAGTATGCCGCCGAGGATGCCGACGTCACGCTGCGCCTGTGGATGGTGCTGAAGCCGCGCCTGGCGGCCGAACGCCTGATGACCGTGTACGAGACGCTGGAGCGGCCGCTAATCGGCGTCATCGCCGAAATGGAACGCTGCGGCATCCTCGTCGACGGGGCGATACTCTCGCGCCTTTCGTCGACGTTCGCGCAGGGCGTCGCGCGACTTGAGGAAGAGGTCAATCGCCTCGTCGGCCACAAGTTCAACCTCGGTTCGCCGCGCCAGCTCGGCGAGTTGCTGTTCGATCGCCTGCAGCTTCCGGGCGGCAAGCGCACCAAGAACGGCCAGTGGGAAACGCGCGCCGGGTTGCTCGACGACCTCGCCGCCAATGAGGAGCTGCCGGACGACGCGCGCAAGCTGATCAACACCATGCTGGAATGGCGGCAGCTGACTAAGCTGCGCTCCACCTACACCGACGCGCTGCCGGCCTACGTGCACGGCGGCACTGGGCGCATCCACACCTGCTACTCGCTCGGTGCAACGACGACGGGGCGCCTCGCCTCGTCCGAGCCCAACCTGCAGAATATTCCCATCCGCACCAAGGAAGGTCGCGAGATCCGCACGGCCTTTGTCGCCGCCCCGGGCAAGAAGCTGATCTCCGCCGACTACAGCCAGATCGAGCTGCGCGTGCTGGCGCACATGGCCGACATCCCGCAGCTGCGCAAAGCTTTCGACGAGGGTCTCGACATCCACGCCATGACGGCGTCGGAAATGTTCGGCGTTCCGGTCGAAGGCATGCCGGCGGAGGTGCGCCGCCGTGCCAAGGCGATCAACTTCGGCATCATCTACGGCATCTCGGCGTTCGGACTCGCCAACCAGCTCGGCATCTCCAAGGAGGAGGCGGGCGCGTACATCAAGACCTACTTCGAGCGCTTCCCCGGCATCCGCGCCTACATGGACGATACCAAGCGGCGGGCACGCGAGCGCGGCTTCGTCGAGACGGTGTTCGGACGCCGCATCCACTATCCGGAGATCAACACCAAGAATCCCGGTGTGCGCGGCAATCTCGAGCGGGCGGCGATCAACGCGCCGATCCAGGGCTCGGCGGCCGACATCATACGCCGTGCCATGGTGCGCATGCCGGGCGCTCTGCAAGCTGAAGGCCTCAAGTCGGCGCGCATGCTTCTGCAAGTCCACGACGAGCTGGTGTTCGAGGTCGGCGAGGCCGACGTCCCGCGGGCGTTGAGCACGGTGAAGAAAGTGATGGAAGGTGCCGCGCTTCCCGTCATCGCGCTGGCGGTGCCGATCCATGTCGACGCCAAGGCCGCCGACAACTGGGAAGCCGCGCACTAGCGCGGAGGAACAATGTAACGTTATTAGGCGCGCTTATACCTCGGGCAAGGAAATGCGATTGGCCCTTATGTGGGCTGATGCCTAGATACTGGCCACAGGCTGGATGAATTGGTCGTCCGGTCGCTAGAGGAGGAAAAACCATGAAGGTTTGGACCAAGCCGGCAGTTCGCGAGCAGGAAGTTGGCCTCGAGGTCACTTCGTACATGCCTGCCGAGATCGACATCATCTAACTGTCGATTCCGTCTTCAGGACGGGCAAGCGGCGGTCCTCACGGGCCGCCGTTTGCTTTTGGCGGCTGCGTGTAGGCCGTCACCATATCGCGAAAGGCGCCTACACCGGCGAGACGGCAACGGCCGGGTGATGCATCCGGCGCGCGGTGCGGCCCGTCGGGATGGAGCCGCGCTCGTACTCGATGGTGCGGATGAATTCGCGGATGCGCGGCTGGATCTCGGTGCGCCAGCGCGTGCCGTTGAAGACGCCGTAGTGGCCGACGCCTTCTTGCATGTAATGCACCTTCTGGTCTTCGGGGATGTTGGTGCACAGGTCGTGCGCGGCCTGCGTCTGGCCGATGCCGCAGATGTCGTCGCGCTCGCCTTCGACTGTGAGCAGCGCCGTGTCATGGATGGCCGAACAGTCGACCCGCACGCCGTGGTGCATCATCGTGCCCTTGGGCAGCGCGTGATCCTGGAACACGGTCTTGACCGTCTGCAGGTAGAACTCGGCAGTGAGATCCATGACGGCGAGATACTCGTCGTAGAAGTCCTGGTGCTGCTTGACGCTGTCGCAGTCGCCCTTGACGAGGTTCTTGAACAGGTCGACGTGGGCGTTCATGTGCCGCTCGAGGTTCATCGTCATGAAGCCCGTCAGCTGCATGAAGCCGGGATAGACGGGGCGCATGAAGCCGGCGTGCGGGAAGGGCACCGTGCTGACGACGTTGTTCTCGAACCACTCGATCGGCTTGCTCTCGGCAAGCTTGTTGACGCCGGTAGGATTGCGCCGCGTGTCGATCGGGCCGCCCATCAGCGTCATCGACGCCGGCTGGCAGGGATCGTCGATCGTGGCCATGTGCGCCACGGCGGCGAGCACCGGCACGGCCGGCTGGCACACGCGCGATGACGTGCGTGTCGGGGCCGAGCACGCGGACGAACTCGATGACGTGGTCGATGAAGTCGTCGAGATCGAAGCGGCCCATGGCGAGCGGGATGTCGCGGGCGTCGTTCCAATCGGTGATGTAGGTCTCGTGGTCGGGCAGCATCGCCTCGACGGTGCCGCGCAGCAGCGTCGCGTAGTGACCCGACATCGGCGCCACGATCAGCACCTTGGGGTCGTAGCGCTTGCCGGTGAGCGCAGTCTCGTCGCGCTTGAAGTGCAGCAGGCGGCCGAACGGAGTCGACGCGACGATGTGCTCGCGCACTCCGACCTCGACGTTGCCGACGCGCGTCGTCTTAAGCCGAATTCGGGCTTGCCGTAGCGGCGCGTGACGTTTTCGAACAGCTCGCAAGCGGCCGCGAGGTGACGGCCGTACGGCGTGTTGGTAAGCGGATTGAATGGCCAATCGAGCATGCTACGCAGACCGCTTACGCCAAAGCGCATCGGAGAAAGGACCGAGTGAGCGAATTCGTATGCGTAGTAGTGCATCGCCGTTCCTTTTGCTGCATCGCAGCAGTTGCGGTGCGCAGTACGACCTCTAGGTTAGAGCCAAAGCATCGACTACAAATTACCACACTGCTCCAGGAGCCAAGCCCATCATATAAGACTTCGCTAGCGATGCTGTTCCCTTTCAGACACGTCCCGCTGGTGCGTGCGGCAAAGTATCCGCAACCTCCAGACCGCCGAAATTGCCCGCTACTTCGCTGCAATGCACCGAAAACGGCCTTTAACAACCGGTCCCACGCCTCCATTTAGGGTGGTGGCGTCTGGGTTCCGGCCGCCGGCGCAGAGGAGCCATTCGAGGTCGACATGACCAACACCAGGCCGCCCGGTAGGGACTTACCCCCAAATCCGCGCCGTGATTCGCCCAGTCCTGGGCGCTATCCACCCGGTCCGCAGCCGAGCCTCGGTGCCGAGCGCCGGTACGTCGAACCGCCGCGCCGCTCTTCGCCGCTGTTCAGCCTACTTTTATATGGCGGCGTGGCGCTGCTCTGCCTCGGCGTGGGCGCGGCGACCTTCTTAGTCATGTCGCCGCCGACTGACTACATCCGCCGCGAAATCATCGCGCAGTGTGAAGGCCGAGACGGGACGCGATCTGACCATCGGCGGCGGCGCCTGTTTACCATCTTCCCCTCGCTCGGGCTGCGCCTCAATGAAGTGTCGCTGTCGGCACCGCCGAGCATGGGCGGCGAGCCGCTGCTGAAGGCGG
>CAVRND010000030.1:0-113723 GCA_963722495.1 uncultured Alphaproteobacteria bacterium
AACCGGTGTCTGTTGAAAAAGCCTCGGATGAGTTGTGGATAGGGGTGAAAGGCCAATCAAGGCTGGAAATAGCTGGTTCTCCGCGAAATCTATTTAGGTAGAGCCTCGAGTGAATACCCAGGGGGTAGAGCACTGGATGGGCTAGGGGCCCCCACAGGGTTACCAAACCTAACCAAACTCCGAATACCTGGGAGTACTACTCGGGAGACACACGGCGGGTGCTAACGTCCGTCGTGAAAAGGGAAACAACCCTGACCTACAGCTAAGGTCCTCAAGTCACGGCTAAGTGTGGAAGGATGTGGGAATCCCATAACAACCAGGAGGTTGGCTTAGAAGCAGCCATCCTTTAAAGAAAGCGTAACAGCTCACTGGTCTAATTAAGGGTTTCTGCGCCGAAAATGTATCGGGGCTAAAGCCGTGCACCGAAGCTTAGGATGCATCATTCTTTCGGGATTGATGCGTGGTAGCGGAGCGTTCCGTAAGCCTGCGAAGGGCGACCCGTGAGGGCGCCTGGAGGTATCGGAAGTGCGAATGCAGACATGAGTAACGACAGGAGTGTGAGAAACACTCCCGCCGAATGTCCAAGGGTTCCTGCGTAAAGCTAATCTGCGCAGGGTTAGCCGGCCCCTAAGGCGAGGGCGAAAGCCGTAGTCGATGGGAACCACGTTAATATTCGTGGGCCAGTGGGTGAGTGACGGATGCTGTAAGTTGTTTGGGCTTATCGGATTGCCCGAGCAGCGAAGGTGTTCCAGGAAATAGCCCCCACATAGACCGTACCCTAAACCGACACAGGTGGACAGGTAGAGAATACCAAGGCGCTTGAGCGAAGTGTGCTGAAGGAACTCGGCAAATTACCTGCGTAACTTCGGGATAAGCAGGCCATCCGTTTGGGCAACCAGGCGGGTGGGGCACAGACCAGGGGGTGGCGACTGTTTAGCAAAAACACAGGGCTATGCTAAGTCCAACGACGACGTATATGGCCTGACGCCTGCCCGGTGCTGGAAGGTTAAGAGGAGAAGTGCAAGCTTTGAATCGAAGCCCCAGTAAACGGCGGCCGTAACTATAACGGTCCTAAGGTAGCGAAATTCCTTGTCGGGTAAGTTCCGACCTGCACGAATGGCGTAACGACTTCCCCACTGTCTCCAGCACATCCTCAGTGAAATTGAATTCCCCGTGAAGATGCGGGGTTCCTGCGGTTAGACGGAAAGACCCCGTGCACCTTTACTGTAACTTTGCACTGGCAATCGTGTTTGCATGTGTAGGATAGGTGGTAGGCTATGAAACCGGAGCGCTAGCTCTGGCGGAGCCGCAATGTGAAATACCACCCTTATGAACATGGTTGTCTAACCGCGAGCCGTCATCCGGCTCCGGGACAGCGCATGGTGGGCAGTTTGACTGGGGCGGTCGCCTCCTAAATGGTAACGGAGGCGTGCGAAGGTGGGCTCAGGTTGGTCGGAAATCAACCGTCGAGTGCAATGGCATAAGCCCGCCTGACTGCGAGACTGACAAGTCGAGCAGAAACGAAAGTTGGCCATAGTGATCCGGTGGTTCTGTGTGGAAGGGCCATCGCTCAACGGATAAAAGGTACGCCGGGGATAACAGGCTGATGATTCCCAAGAGTCCATATCGACGGAATCGTTTGGCACCTCGATGTCGGCTCATCTCATCCTGGGGCTGGAGCAGGTCCCAAGGGTATGGCTGTTCGCCATTTAAAGAGGTACGTGAGCTGGGTTCAGAACGTCGCGAGACAGTTCGGTCCCTATCTGCCGTAGGTGTCGGAGAATTGAGAGGAGCTGCCCCTAGTACGAGAGGACCGGGGTGGACGTACCTCTGGTGGACCTGTTGTCACGCCAGTGGCACAGCAGGGTAGCTATGTACGGACGGGATAACCGCTGAAGGCATCTAAGCGGGAAACCCACCTCAAAACTAGTTCTCCCTCGAGAGTCGTGGAAGACCACCACGTTGATAGGCCGGGTGTGGAAGTGCGGCAACGCATGTAGCTTACCGGTACTAATAACTCGATCGGCTTGATCGCTCTCATTAAGCAATGCTCATCGTAATGCCTTAAGCGGCAAGAGCGCGGTAACACGCGCTGGCTGCTCTGGCAGGGCGGCGTTTGCGCTCGGATCTTGGAGCTATGCTCCTGACATCCGATGCGCTGCGTGCGTCGCCTCGATGGGCGTAGGAATACAGAAAGACCAAAACCAGAAGTCATCTCACTTTTTCGCCGACCTGGTGGTTATGGCGGAGTGGCTGCACCCGATCCCATCCCGAACTCGGCCGTGAAACGCTCCAGCGCCAATGGTACTGCGTCTTAAGACGTGGGAGAGTAGGTCGCCGCCAGGTCTGCAAAAAAGTGAGGTGTCTTCGGTTATCGAAGTCATTCGGAAGTCATTCATCCCCTCTTTCAATGTTCATACGAAAACCGCCCGAGCTCAGCTCGGGCGGTTTTTTGTTGTGTGCCGTCTTGATCTCAGGCGTTGCGGCCGAGCAGTTGCGCCAGGCGGCTGGCGACGAGCGCCTCGTCGAAGGCGCCGTCGGGCTTGCGTTTGATCCAGCCCTGCAGCGGGCGGTACTTCTGCGGATCGTACAGCGTGATGCCTTCGTTCAGCACGCCGGCGGTGTAGCTGAAGGCGCCCTTCGACATCACGAGAATGTCCGCTTCGACCAGCGCGCGGTGCGTATCGAGCGCCGGTTCGTCGAGCCGCAGATGGGCGCCGAGTGCTGCAAGGTCGGCAAACATCGCCGGGTTGCCCTGCGAGAAGATCTCTATGCGTAGCGCCGGTGCCTTGCTGCCGACGAGTGCCTTGAGCCGCGTCAGCGTGTTCACGAACGTCGCGTTGGGCGTAAAATTGTTGGCGACCTTCCTGTCACCGGCGGACACATCGCCGCGCCGCATGTGGATGGCGAGGCTGATCTCGCCCCGCTTCTGGCGCTGCTTGCCTTCCCAGAACTTGGCGCGCAGCTGCGGCAGCACCCGCTCCCACGCCTGGAGATCCCGGTTGCAATAACGCAGGTAGTGCTCCGCGGCGACGATGATCGGATTTGCGCGCGGCTTCAGCGGCAAGCGATCGAGGGCGATGACGGGCGTGTCGTCGTCGCCGAGCCGCTGCTCGAAGGCGCCGAGATTGAAGTAGTCCTCCCAGGTGCGCACCCACGTCGCCATATCCGTCTCGGCGTGCGCGATGGTCGTGAACGGCCGGTGGACGTATGGCAGCCCGTGCGCCTTGGCAAAGCACAGCGCCGACATTGCTGCCTGCGCTTGCGAGCCGGCGCCGTCGCCCTTGCCCGTGGCCATGATCGCGAAGTTTCTGCCGATGCGGCCGGATCGCAGCGCGCGGTCGAAACGGTCGACGTAGAAGGTGGCATCGCTCCGCCGCGGCAGGCCGAGCGTTTCCTTCGCGCCGACCCACACGGCGCGCGCGCATAGGCCTAACTCGCCGGCGATCGAGCTCTTGGCCCCGCCACCCGCCATCAGACGGCCTCCCGCTGATGGCGCGCGATTTTCAACAGCCGCCGCCAGCGCGCACGCGCGATCTCGTGCGTGATGCGCAACCCGGTGAGCCCGCCGGTGCAGTTGCGGCGCAGGATGTAGTAGCGAAAGAACAGGATCGGATACTCGACTGGCAGCCGCGCCAGCACGTACCAGCGCGGCTTCTTCAATTCCTTGGCTTGCAGGTTGGTGTAGCTCTCGAGTTTGGCGCGTACGTGATGCAGCGAGCGCCAGGAAAAATGCAGCGCCACACCCTTCAGCTGTCCGACCGGGAAGTCCTTGGTGTCGACCGTGTCGTGCACGCGGCTTTCCCGGAAGCGCACCTGCCGGCGATCGTACAGCCGCACATAGTTGTGAAAGTCCGCCCACAGCCGCGGCTTGTCGTGGCCAGGATAGACGGTGACCTGGTGAAAGCGATAGGCGGGCAACAGGCCGGCGGGCGCGTGCATCAAGGCGGCGATCTCGCGCGCCAGCTCCGGCGTCACCACCTCGTCGGCATCGAGGTTGAGGATCCAGTCGTTGGTGGCGCAATCTTCGGCGAACCGCTTCTGCGGGCCATAGCCGTCCCAGGCGTTCTGAAAAACCTTGGCGCCGAGCGCTTCCGACTTGGACACCGTGTCGTCTGTCGAGCCGCAATCCACGACGACCACCTCATCGACGATATCGCGCACCGCGCGGATGCAGCGTTCGATGCGGTCGCCCTCGTTGTGGACGATGATGCAGCAGCTCAAGCCCATTCAGCCCGCCCCGCTCAACTCGGGCGCCCTCCCGTCAGCAGCGGCAGCCGCTTGGCGATCGAGCGCTTCATGCGCTGCAGGAACGTCTTGGCGCGCTTGGGCTGGAAGGGATCATGCGCGTGGCGATCATCGCCGATGTGATCGGCAATGCCGGGCACGACCATGGCAATGCGCATGCCGCGCTCCTTGAGGACCAGGCTGAGGTTTTCCTCGGTGACGAATTTGGCGAACGGCCCGTCCTCGCGCCACAGCGACAGCCGCGCCACTGACGGATTGAAGGAATACGAGAACCACTTGGGATGCGCGTCGACGTCCCAGACCAGATAGTCGATGCCGCCGTGGCGCTCGGGCTTGGCACTTTTCTGGAAGCGCGGGTCGTAGATGCGATGCGCGATGCAGGCGACGGATATGTCCGGGCGTGCCTCGAGGAAATCGGCGACCCGATCGAGATCGAGGCTGCGCGTGAACCCCCAGTCGTCTTCCAGGTGCAGCACGTAAGGCGCGGTCAGCGACGCATAGTACTTGTCGATGGAGCGCATCTGGCCGAGCTTCGGCAGGTTGACGCGCACGTCGGCGACGGGGAAGTCGCGCATGAACTGGGCGGCGGCCTCAGTGTTCTCCGAGTCCTCCGAGATGAGGATGCGGCCGACCTCGAAATAGCGCTGGAACGAGCCCACCGTCTCGCCAAGCAGGTCGAAACGGCCGCAGCTCGTCAGGAACGCCGAGAACTTGTTGGGGTCGACCTTGTATCTCATCGGACCTGACGGCAGGCATCGCTTGTGGCGGGATACTGCTTCACGCCTAGAGATTTAGCTGGGTGAAGGCAAGTACAGCGAGGCTGATGGCCGCGACCCATAGCGCCAGCCGGCCCCAGCGGTTGCGGCGGGCCTCCTCATAGGCGATCTGCCGCACCGTTTCGTCATCCAGGCGCAGGCCGTTGCGGGCCATGTCGTTGAGGGCGATGGCGGTCTGTTGGCCCTGGGCGAGCAAGGCCGGGAGGTCGGCGATGATCTTGCCGATAGCCGAGGCACCCTCGCCCGCTTCGCGCAGGCGGCCGATAGGGCCGAGGTTGTCCTCGATCCATTTGCGCGAGACCGGCTCGGCTGCGACCCACATATTGAGGGATGGGTCGAGGCCGCGGGCGACGCCCTCGACGACGACCATGGTCTTCTGCAGCAGGATCAGCTCCGGCCGCGTCTGCATGTCGAAGACGTCGGTGTAGGCGAACAGCTGGCCGAGCAGGTCGGCCATCGAAATCTCTTCCGCCGTGCGGCCGTGGATGGGCTCGCCGATGGCGCGCAGCGCCTGCGCGAACACCTCGACCGGGTGATGCGGCGGCACGTAGCCGGCCCAGAAATGCACCTGCGCGGCGCGTTTGTAGTCGCGCGTGATGAGGCCGAAGAGGATCTCGGCCAGGAAGCGCTGCTCCGTATTGCCGAGCCGGCCCATGATGCCGAAGTCGACGGCGACGAGGCGCCCCGCGTGATCGACGAACAGATTCCCCTGATGCATGTCGGCGTGGAAGAAGCCGTCGCGCATGGCGTGCTTCAGGAACGAGCGCATGACCGTGAGGCCGAGCGCCTTGCGGTCGAGATCGGCGGCGGCGATCCGAGCGTGGTCCGACAGGGGGATGCCGTCGATCCATTCCACCGTCAGGACGCGGCGCGCGGTGCGCTTCCAGTCGACCTCTGGAACCCGGAAGTCATCATCGCCGGCGGTGTTCTCGGCCATTTCCGAGATGGCGGCGGCCTCGAGACGGAGGTCCATCTCCAGCTCGGTCGACGCCTTCAGCGTGTCGACGACGGCGACCGGCTTCAGGCGCCGCGTCGGCGGATGCATGCGCTCGATCAGGCGGGCGGCGAAGTAGAAGCTGTCGAGGTCGCGGCGGAACTGGCGCTCGACGGCGGGGCGCAGGATCTTGACGGCAACCTCGCGCCGCTGCCCGTCGGCGTCGACGACGGCGGCCTTGTGCACCTGCGCGATGGAGGCCGCGGCGACAGGCGGCCCGAACTCGGCGAAATGATCCTCCAGCTTGCCGCCGAGCGCTTCCTCGACGGCGCGCCGCGCCTCTGCCATGGAGAACGGTGGCAGGTTGTCCTGCAGCAGCGCCAGCTCGCCGGCGAGTTCCGGCCCGATGACGTCGGCGCGCGTTGCCAGGAATTGGCCGAGCTTGATGTAGCTGGGGCCGAGGCGGGTCAGCGCGCTAGACAGGCGCTTTTTCCGTGGCTCCGCGGCGTGGAATGGTGCTGAGATCAGGCTGATCGGCGCGACGGCAATCCGGGCAACGCGCAGCGGCAGCGGCACCGGCGTGCCGGGCGGCACGAAGCGCACGCCGTGCTGCGCAAGCACGAGACCGGCCTTGGCCAGCCGCAGAGAGTTGGTGATCGATCCCGCCATCGGCGCAGCTTGTTCCTTCAACGTCGTTCACCGATCGGCTGGCGGCAGATTGCGCCGAAGCTGCCTCGGGTCAAGGATCATATGCGAGAGAGGGTTTCGAGGTCGCGACCGCGGACGTGGTGCTGCAACTCTGGCGGGGGCGAAACCTGACGAAGGCCGACGATCCGCAGCCGGGCCAGCATTTTTAGCCAGTTTCGGAGGTGCACATCGCATATGATCCGCCAACGCCCAGGATAGGGCGGAGAGGGGCGAACCCAACAGCTCCCAAGGAGGCGCGTTTGCCGAGCGGCATTCTGATCGTCGACGACCATCCGCTGTTCATCGAGGCCTTGGAACTGGTGATCCAGGGCACATTCCCGAATGCGAAAGTGTCGAAGGCAACGTCCATCGATGCCGCACGCGACGCGCTCGACAAGCAAGGTCCCTTCGACCTCGTCCTGCTCGACCTGTCAATGCCGCAGACGCGCGGGCTCGAAGGGGTCATCGAGCTGCGCACTCGCTATCCCAAGCTGCCCATCGTCGTCGTCTCGGCGCTCGATGATGCCCGCATCATCCACGAGGTGATGCAGTGCGGCGCGGCGGGCTACATATCCAAGTCGACGCGCGGCGCCGATCTTGGGCGCGCGCTGGAGGACGTGATGTCCGGATCGGTGGTGCTGCCGAAGGGCTATCAGCCGCCGACGGCGCCGGGCGCCACGGGAGCCTCCGACCTCGCCGCGCGCATCGCCACGCTGACGCCGCAACAGGTGCGCGTGCTGCACATGCTGCGCCAGGGCCTGCTCAACAAGCAGATCGCCTTCGATCTCGGCGTCGGCGAAACGACGGTGAAGGCGCACGTGTCGGAGATTCTGCGCAAGCTGAAAGTGTCATCGCGCACGCAGGCAGTGATCGAGGCGGCGAAGATCGACTTCAACGCCATCCTCGGCGATCAGCGCCAGGACTAATCCCTCAGGTCAGCCATGCGCAGTCGTCGCCGCGCCGAGGAGATGCTGCATTAGTGCGCGCAGCTCCGCCGGCTTGACGGGCTTCAGAAGCAGCTCGCATTCCAGCTCGCGTGCCGCGTCGGCAATGACGGGGCTATGGTCCGCCGTGATGATGATGGCGGGGATGGCGCGGCCGGCCGCGAGGCGGAGTGCGTGCACTGCCTCGAGGCCGTTGCGGCCGTCGTCGAGGTGATAGTCGGCCAAGATGATATCGGGCAGGAAGGCGTTGGCGTCGGCGTTTGAGGCCAGCCCCTCGAGGTGGCGCCCGCAGCGGACATCGCAGTCCCAGCGTTCCATCAAGCCTTGCATGGCGTCGAGCACCGCGGCGTCGTTGTCGATCACCACCACCTTGGCGCCGGTGAGGACTGAGGCATTGACGCTGCGCGCCGCCCGCGACGCCGTTGCGGTCGCCGGAATGCTGGCGCCGAGAGCCATGGGCGCCGTCAGCGAAAAGCGCGTGCCGTGGCCGACGCGTGAGCATAGCTCGATCCGGTGATCGAGCGCTTCGGCCATGCGCTGCACGATGGAAAGCCCGAGGCCGAAGCCGCCGACGGCAGGGCGGTCGGTTGCCGGCCCGCGCTGAAACTCCTCGAAGATCATCTCGCGGTCGGCTTCGCCAATTCCTGGCCCCGTGTCCCACACCTCGATGCGCACGTCCGTCCCGCGCCGCCGCGCCATGAGGCGGATGCCGCCCTCGGCGGTGTACTGCACCGCGTTGACCATGAGGTTCTGCAGGATGCGGCGGAGCATCAACGGGTCGGAGACGACCGACAGGCCGCTGCGGCGCCAAGTCATCGACAGGCCTTTGGCGCGCGCCTGCGGCTCGATGTCGAGCACGATGGAGGCGAAGTGGTCGTCCAGCGGTACGGGTCGCAAGGCCGGCGTAAAGACGCCCGCCTCCAGCTTGGAAATATCGAGAATGGATTTCAACAGCTCTTCGATGGTCGCCAAGGCATGCTCGATGCGTTCGGCGATGCGGCGCTGATGCTCGCTGCTGTTTGGCTCGGCTAGCGCGCTGGCGGACAGGCGCGCCGCATGCAGCGGCTGCAGCAGATCGTGACCGACTGCGGTGAAGAATCGCGTCTTGAAACGATTGGCGCGCTCGGAGGCATCGCGCGCGCTCGACAGCTCGTCGTTGGTGCGTTCAAGACGGGCGAGCGCATTGGTCACCTCCTCGGTGCGCAGGCGAACCTGCCCTTCGAGAGTGATGGCGGTCTGGAACAGCGAATAGGCGTTGGCCTGCTGATCCATCGAGCGCTCGACGCGCTGCATCAGCGCCGCGTTGATCTTCTGCAGCTTCTGGATGCGGCGTTCGAGATCTTCCGGCGTCGGGCCGAGAGGGTGGAGATCGAACAGGGAATCCACGGCCTAAGCCTCCGTCGTCCGCTGCCCGAAGGCGATACCGGTGAGCGTCTGATTGAGGTGCATGGCGTTGAACTGCTCGCCATAGGTATGGAAGCCGGCCACCGAGTACTTCTTATATAGCTCAGCCATCTGATGACGGATCTGACGCGTTTCGGCGTCAAGCCGTCGCAGGATGCAGTCGAACCCGATGACCATGTCGATGCCGCCGAGCGCCGCGTCGAGGTCCTGCAGCGCGCCCGCGGTGGTGCTGAGAATGTCGCGCGGGCGGGCGACGGTGAAAACTAGACCTTCGTCGATGGCGCAGAAAAACGACAGGCTGCCGTCGGCATTCATGTTGCGAATGGAGCGGCAGTAATAGTCGCCGCCCACCTTCACGACGAGCGGATACGACGCGAAGCTGAAGGGGCCCAGGTCATCGGGCTGGAGGCCGATGGCGGCGGCGTACTCGCGTGCGGCCGGTTCGGCGTTGAGTTCGTAGACGATGCGGTTCTCGCTGTCGGCGGCGGTAACGACGAGCTTGATGGATGTAGGTTCGAAATTCTGCGTCTTGAACACGCGGAACGGGTAGTCGCTCTCGATCATCATCAAGATGGCGGCGCGGTGCGCGACTACACCGTTGTGAATCATGACGGTACGGTCGAAGCAGATGCCGTCACCGGCCGAGCCGCCGATCAGCTCGATGTCGTCGATCTCCCAATTGATGGCGGCGACGATGATCTCCTCGGCGTTGGAAAGTCCGTCGACCAGCAGCATGGCGAACATCTCGCCCGGGTGCAGGCGCTGCGACGACGGCGACACGCGCGCTTTCAACCGCCGCACGGCGTCGGTTGCATGCTCGACGCCGAAGCGATCGATGTCGGTCATGAGTTCACTGTGGACGCGGAAGCCATGACGCGGGAAGGCGATGACGAGGAGCCCGCCCTGCATCATGCCGCAAGGCCCGATCTCGCCCGCCGTCGAGCACCCGGAGACGGGGATGCCGGGGAAGGTTTCGCTAAGCGCCGCAGCGAGCACTTCCGCGTCGTGATCGATGCCGAAGAATGCGATCATCTGTTGGAAATCGCCGCCGCGCAGCTCGGCCCCGACCTCGGCGACGGCTTCGCGCGCCGACACGTGCGGGCTCGCCGCAACGCGGATACCGCAATTGCTCAGCGTGGATTGAGAGGCCACGGTCGTTTCCTCCGCTCCACGGGCTTTTGTGATTGGTCGTTGGCGCCCGGAAGCTTGAGACTGAAATTGCCACAGGCCGAAACCTACGGCAAATCCTCGGCTTGGCTCAGGATACTCTGGAGCGCGTCAGCCCGACAGCAGCGGATCATTGGGCAGCAGCGCGCGGGCGAAGCGTATGCCGGCGGAGGAGCCGCTGCACCAGGCGACGACACCCGAGAAACGGCGTCCGCTCGGCAGCTCGATCTCCACCTGGGTCTTGGGAACGAGCTGTGGAACACGTTCCAGGCCGAAACCGCCAGGCGAGACGTCGCGTACGAACGCCTGTGACGTGACGCGATTGTAGGTGAGCATGCACGGCTGGCAGACGGTGCGGCGCGCCGACTGACGTTTCTGCGGCAGATCGGGCATGGCGATCTGTCCGTCGGCGTCAAGGCACGGCGAGCCTCCCATGATGACGTCCTGCAGCAGGTTGTTGAGCTGCTTGGAGTTGCTCGTGTACTGCGCCGGAAGCCGAGCCAACTCGGCGTGGAGCTGGCGGACGGCCAGCAGCGCGTCTTGGCATGCACGGCGCCAGGCGGTCGACACAGTCAGCAGGTGCAACGAGGCGGCGCGGTCTTCGCCTATGTGGTTGGCATCGGCGAAGTAGCGGTCGAGCGAGATGCGCGCCGGGCCAAGGTCGTCGAAAAACTGGATGAGGAGGCGGACGGTGTCCTCGTTGAGGTCGGTCTCCAGCATGCCGTTGCGCAACACGGAGATGATGGCCGGCTCGCCGGGAATGTAAGGTTTGAGCCCCTCCTCACTGCGCACCGTGCCGTTGCGCGGGAAGGCGTTGATCGCGCCAGCGACGGTGGCGGTGAGCAGCGCTGCCGTGTGCACCTCGCAGACCAGTGCCTCCAGCATGGACATGCTGGTGTCGGGTAGCGCGGGGCGGTCCGGCTCGCGATTGCTATGGCTGGTAGCCGCAAATCGGGCGCGGCTCAGTTTGCTGAATGGCGGCACGAGGCTCACGACGCTGTTGATGGATGCGTCAGGGTAGCCGCCAAGCTATAACGGGGCGTTAGTTGGATCACTTAGAAATATCGCTGCGCAGGTAACGTAAACGCCCGCGCAGCCGCTTTTTGGGGCGGCTGCAACCCGTTCAGGCCGTTTTGTTACTTTCGCCTGCCCGCACTTAGCGGGTCAGTACGATGAAGTCCGAGTATTCGCTCATCTCGCCGCTACGCGGATGGTCGGAGACGATCAGCGAGCCGCCGGACCACAGCAGCTCGGCGATGCGCTCGCGGGCACCCTCGGGAAGCTCGATCCGATCGAGGGCGCCAGCGGCCGTTTCAGGCGCCGCGGCGGGGGCGATCGATTGTGCCGGCTTGTCCTTCGCGCGGCTGTTGCGGGCTTCGGTAGATTGCTGCTCCGGCGGCAAGGACATGGCCGTCCAGCGCATCGACGAGCCGTCCGGGGCCGCCTCGACCGCGGTATAGACATGCGTGCCAAGCGGACGGTCGGGGTCGCGGACGGTGACCGGTGCTTCCCACACTTCCTTCCAGTCCTGGCGGATGAAGATGCGGCCTTCCTTGCGGCTGATGAAGACGGACACGTGCTCGGCGCGGCGGTCCGCTTCCGCCACCAGGTTGGCGGCGGCCTCGCTGGCGGCGACGGCGCGCTTCCAGGCTTCGACGGCATTGAACGCAGCGGGCGACTTTGCGGCGTCGCGAGCGCGGGCCTCCTCAAGCGCCGCCTGCGCGCGTCCGAGCTCCGACTGCGCCGCCGCCTTGTCGGCCTCACTCGTCGTGGCCGTTGTTGCGGTGGCCGTTGCAACCGTCTGCGCCACCGGCGCAGCGATGCGCGCGTCGATGGCCGCAATTGTCGCCTGAGCTGCAGAAACGGCGACCTCGGCCTTACGGACGTCATCGAGTGCCTGGCGAGCTTCGGCGCCGGCGGTCTGAGCGACGGTGAGGGCGTCCTTCGCGGCCTGATCGGCGGCGGCCTTGTCAGCGGCTGCGCGCTTCTTGAGGGCCGCCGCATATGCGATCGGATTGAGGGGCGCAGTGGCATCGGCCGGAGCGGCCGTCGCCTCGGGCACTGCCGCGATGGCCATCGTCGAGGACGGCGTGCCCGTACTGGCAAGCTCGACCGCCGCGCTGGAGGCCGATGCCTCTCGGCTTCCGGCCGGCATGTCGGGGGCCAGCTGCATCTTCGGCAGTGGCAACAGGGCGTGCGTAAACTCCACCGGCGCAACGTCACGCGGTGTGACGACGACGCGGGCACCCATCTTGGTCATTCCGTAGAGCTGCGGCGCGAAGCCGGCGGGAAGGCGGATGCAACCGTGCGAGGCCGGATAGCCGGGGACGACACCGGCGTGCATGGCGACGCCGGACCAGGTTATGCGCTGCATGAACGGCATCGGCGCGCCGGAGTAGATGTTGGAGCGGTGCCAGCGCTCCTTGCCGATGACAGTGAAGACGCCCGTCGGCGTGCGGTGTCCCGCTTGGCCGGTGGAGACGCGCGTGGTCGTGACGAGGCCGTTGGCGTCGTAGATGGAGGCACGCTGATCGGCCAGCGAGACGACGACATAGACGGGCTGCTTGGGGCCGCTCTTCTCGGCTTCTTTCTTGGCCGTCTCGGTCTTCTCGACCGTCGCGGCGTCGGGTGCGCGGCGCTTGCGGACGACGCGCTTGCGGGGCGGAGACTGGTAGCCGAAGAAATTACCGTAGCCCTGCTGGGCGGCGGCAGGCTGCAGGCTGGCAAAAAGGCCGGACACGAGCAGGGCGGCAGCGCCTGAGATGGCCAGAATGGCAAACGTGCTAGGGCCGATCCTGGGGGCGGAAATGGCACGAAGAATGCGTTTTTGCACGGCCTGTTGGCTCCGAATCTTCATGATTTGGCAACGTTGATTGCTATACCGCAGCGATCAGCAGCGTGCGCGGACGAATTGCCCCTCGGCGCCGCATATCCGGTGACGTGTTGCGCCAGTGTCGCTCGACTTGGCCGTGTAGCGGTCTGCAGGACGTTAACGATTTCGCCCCCCACAGAGGCGCAAGAAATCGTCGCCAGCGAGGCACATTGGCGCTGCCCGGCTAAGTCGCGGAGGAAGGTCACGTTTTGGCCGGGGTGAGGACCTAAGCGGGCGGCCCCCCGCCGCCGCTTTCCGGCCCAGCGAGCCCAACAAGAAGAACGAGCCCATGAACGCACCCGAGCGCGAGACGCGCTTCCTCACCGCGGCGGCGCCCCACGAACAGCAGATGTCGACGCGCGAGCTCATCGGGCTCGTTGCGGCAATGATGGCGCTCACGGCGCTCGCCATCGACATCATGCTGCCGGCGCTGCCGGCCATCGGCGACGCGCTGGGTATCACCAACCCGAACGACCGCCAGGTGATCATCATCACCTACATGCTCGGCTTCTCAATCGGGCAGCTGGGCTACGGGCGGCTTTCAGACAGCTACGGCCGCAAGCCGGTGCTGATGGCCGGCCTTGCTGTCTTCATCGCCGGATCGCTGATGGCGTCGCTGTCGAAAGACTTCACCTGGCTGCTCGTCGCCCGCACCCTGCAGGGGCTAGGCGCGGCAGCGCCGCGCGTCATTGCGTTGGCCATCGTGCGCGACCGCTATGCGGGACGCCAGATGGCGCGCGTCATGTCGTTCGCGCTGGCCGTGTTCATCATCATCCCGGTGCTGGCGCCGGCGATGGGGCAGGCATTGCTCCACGTCGGCACCTGGCGGAACGTGTTCGATTTGCTGCTCGTCGCCGGCGTCATCGTGGCGCTGTGGGCCGGCCTGCGTCTGCCGGAGACCAAGCGCGGCGGCGCGGGCGAGCCGCTGTCGCTCGGGGCTTCGATCAAATACGCGGTCGAGACGCCGCAGACGATCGGCTACGCGGTCAGCGGCGGCCTGCTGTTCGGATGCGTGCTCGGCTACGTCAGCAGCGCACAGCAGATCTTTGTCGATATCTATCAGCTGGGCTTCGGATTCCCGCTGGCCTTCGGCGGTATCGCGTTGACGATGGCCGCCGCCTCGCTGACCAACGCACAGCTGGTCGAGCGTCTCGGCATGCGTCGGCTGTCGCACACGGCGCTGGCCGGATTCATCGCACTGTCGGGCGTGCTCGTGCTGGCGGCCTCGCTCGGCTATGCGAGCCTCACGTTCTTCGTCGTCATGATGATGGTGCTGTTCTTTCTGTTCGGCCTCGTCGCCTCCAACTTCAATGCGCTGGCCATGGAGCCCCAGGGCGACAATGCCGGCATGGCATCGTCGGTCATTGGGTTCGTCAATACGGGCCTCGGCGCGTTGGCGGCCGGCTTCGTCGGGCACATGTTCGACGGCAGCGTGATGCCGCTGGCGCTGGGCTTCCTCGGCCTCAGCGTGGCAGCCTTCGCCGTCGTCTTGTGGGTGGAAGGTGCGCGCGGCGTGTTCCGTCCGGGCAGCTAGGCTCTGCGGCGGTTAGGTCGCCGCAGCGCCTGCTCGTGCACCGGCGGGACGGCTCTTAATGGCGTTAGGGGGCATTGACCCGCTGGCAACGGCGGCCGGCGTACCTAGATAAGGGGCACCGCCGGAGGACCCCCATGGCTGCCCTTTCGATCCTGGATCTCGTTCGCGTCACCGAGGATACCGACGCGCGTGGCGCGCTCGACAACGCCCGCGACCTCGCCGCCCACGCCGAGGATTGGGGCTATCGCCGCTTCTGGGTGGCCGAGCACCACAACATGGCGGGCATCGCCAGTGCCGCCACCTCGGTGGTCATCGCCCATATCGCCGCCGGGACGCAGCGCATCCGCGTCGGCGCCGGCGGCATCATGCTGCCGAACCACTCCCCGTTGGTCATCGCCGAGCACTTCGGCACCCTGGCGCGCTTGTTCCCCGGCCGCATCGATCTCGGCCTCGGGCGCGCGCCCGGCACCGACCAGCTGACCGTCGCCGCCTTGCGGCGCACGCTCAACGGCGTCGACAATTTTCCGCAGGATGTCCTCGAGCTGCAGAGCTATTTCGCTCCCGTCCGCCCGGGTCAGCTGGTGCAGGCGGTGCCGGCGGCGGGAACGGAAGTGCCGCTGTGGATCCTCGGGTCGAGCACCTTCGGCGCGCAGCTTGCCGCTGAGCTCGGGCTCCCCTACGCGTTCGCCTCGCATTTCGCGCCGGATCAATTGATGCCGGCGCTCGATATCTATCGCCGTCGCTTCAAGCCCTCCGCGCAACTCGACCGGCCGTATGCGATGGCCGGCGTCAACATCATCGCCGCGGAGACGGACCGCGAGGCTCGCCACCTGGCGACGACACAGCAGATGGCCTTCACCAACATTTTTCGCGGATTGCGTGGTCTCAGCCAGCCGCCGATCGACGACATCGAGACCTATTGGACGCCGATCGAAAAGGCGCAGGTGACGAGGATGCTGGCGCGCTCAATCGTCGGCTCGGCGGAAACAGTCCGCATCGGCATCGATGCACTGATTGCAGAGACGGGCGCCGACGAGCTGATGGTCGTGTCGGACGTCTACGACCACGCCACCCGGCTACATTCGTTCGAGCTGATAGCAGCGGCGCACGAGGCCGGCGCCGAGCTGCAGCAATGCGCCCAGGCTTGAGCCGGCATCGGGCGCATCACGCCTTTTCAAGTTTGGTGCTCGATGACAAGCCGAACTGCGAGGCGCCCGTCGTGCGCTTGAGAACGAGCACCAGTGGGATGAGCAGCAGAAACGCCAAGGTCACGAACCCGAAGGCCTCGATAAAGCCGAGCAGCGTCGACTGACGGAAGACCTCCAATCCGAGCAGCTGCGTCGTGCTGGGATCTGAGAGGCTGGCGCCGGTCGCGTCCAACCACGCGCCGAGACCCGGATTGGAAGGATTGACGCCGGCGCCGAGCGTCTGCCAGTTCGCTTGGCTGGCCCGGGTCAGCACCGTGGCGGCAATGGCGATGCCGACCGAGCCGCCAACCGTGCGCGCCAGATTGAAGATGCTGGCCGCCTGGTCCGAGGCGTCCTTCGGCAGCGTCTGATAGGCGAGCGTCGACAGCGGCACGAAGATCATGCCCATGCCGATGCCCTGGACAATGCCCGGTCCGATAATCCACGCCGTGTCGATGTCGAGGTTGTACCAAGTCATCGCGTAGCTGCCGGCGGCGGCGAGGGTCAGGCCGATGAGCACGAGCCAGCGCGGCTGCACGCGGGTGATGAGCGTAGCGACCAGCGTCATGCCGACCGCGACGGCAATCCCGCGCGGCGCCATCACCAAGCCGGCCGTCGCCGCCGGATAGCCGAGCATGTGCTCGAGGAACAGCGGCTGCAGCGCGATGGTGCTCAGCATCCCGACGCCGAACGCCATGATCATGAACGTGGCGGTGGCGAGGTTGCGATCCTTCAGCAGGTCGATTTGGAGGATCGCATTCGGGTTCCGGTAGCTCCTCACGACGAACGCGACGATGCCCACGATCGAGATGATGGCGAGAGCGACGATGAAATTCGACTGCAGCCAGTCTTCGGTGTTGCCGCGATCGAGCATCATTTGCAGCGCGCCCACCCCGGTCGCCAGCAGCAGCGCTCCGGTCCAATCGGCGACGGCCGGCATGCGCGGCGTCTTCTTCAGGAATGCCGAGAGCAGCACGAGGTTGAGGATGCCGATCGGCAGGTTGATGTAGAACACCCACCGCCAGTCGAGGTGGTCGGTGATGAATCCGCCGACCGTCGGACCCATGATGGGACCGAGCAGAATGCCGATGCCCCAGATGGCCATCGCCTTGCCGCGATCCTCGGCGGAGAACATGTCGACCATCACGGCCTGCGACAGCGGCACGACGCTGGCGCCGAACGCACCTTGCAGAAGACGGAAGATCACCATCTGCGCCAGGGTCGTCGCCTGGCCGCACAGCATGGAGGCGATCACGAAGCCGGCGACGCTGACGATGATGACGGGCTTTCGCCCGAACCGCGCGGCAAGAAATCCGCTGGTCGGGATGATGACTGCCTCGGCCACGATGTAGGAGGTGATCACCCACGTGATCTGATCCGGAGTGGCCCCGAGCGCGCCCATCATATGCGGCAGCGCCACGTTCACGACGGTCATGTCGAGAATGACCATCAGAACGGCGAGCATCACCGCGACCGAGGTGAAGACGCGGTCGGTGCGGCCGGGCGCCGGCGCGTCAGTGAGCGCCACTGGTCGAGCCCGTGTCGGTGGTATCGACGGTGACCGATGCCGACGCGCCGATGCGCATTGGCGGATCGCTCGGCTGCAGGGTCAGCGACACGCGCACGGGAAAGCGCTGCGTGAGCTTGATCCAACTGCCCGTCGCGTTCTCTGGCGGCAATAGCGAGAACGCCGACGTGCTCACCGGGCTCACTGCCTCGACCTCGCCGGAGAACGCGTGGTCGGGATAGATATCGACGTACACGGTCGCCTTCTCGCCGGCGTGGATGCGCGTCAGGTCGGTCTCTTTGAAGTTGGCATCCACCCACCAGTGCGAGTTATCGACGATGGGAAACAGGCTGACGCCGGCCCGCGCCAACGTGCCGGGCCTAATCAGCACCTTGCCCACGATGCCGTCGACCGGCGCCTTGATGGTGGCGCTATCGAGCTCCTGCTGCGCGCGCTGCACGCCCGCCTGCGCTTCCTCGACGTTCGACTTCTGCGCCTGAGCGAGCCGAAGACGGTCTTGCGCGCCCTTCAGGGCGGCCTCGAAGCGCGGCAGATCGATCTTTACCAGCACGTCGCCGGCCTTGACCGGCGCGAAGCTCTTCACCGCCACTTCGTCGACGACGCCCGAAACGGTCGGCGCGATCTGCACCACGTTGGCTTGAATGTAGGCGTTGTCGGTCGAGGGGTGGAGCGAGCTGTACTGCCAGTAGGCGTATCCGGCGCCCGCCGCTGCCAGAACGGCCACGATGCTGACGATCGCCGGCCAGTGGCTGAGAAGGCCGGCTTTCTCCGGCGGCTTCTGGCTCGCGGGCGGGACGGGGGCGCCGGCGTCTTTACGGAGCTGTTCTTTCATTCGTGCGGACTTGGAAGAAGAGGGCTGCATACGATCACTCACAAGTTGTGCCGCAGCAGCTTCCCGCGGAAGGATGGGGTGCTGCATATGCTCGGCGCAACGCGCGCGGCAGTCGGCAAGTTCGGCTAGCCCCTACCTGATATAAGGTCAGGCCGTGAGCCAAAAATGCCAACTCGGTAGGTAGTTAAGCCTTACAAATTCGTATGGTTCAACACCAAACAGCGTCTGTAGGTGCTGGCTCAAGGCGCGGCAATCTCGTCAGGCGCTGGGCGCTACGTGCATCGCTTCGGCTGTTATTGATCAAGGCCAACGATTGGAGAAAGAGGTTTGGGGGCTAGGAGCCGCTGCCGTCCGTTGCGCACCCATGGCGACGACGAACGCAAATCCTGCGGTTGCGATGCCAGCCAAGGTCAAGAAAGTTGTCTCGCTCCCGAAGTGATCGCTGACATATCCGGCCAGGGTCGTGCTGAGCGATGCGCCGACCCCAATCGCGCTGCCGACGAAACCCTGTGCGAGACTAAAGTGGCCCGTCCCGCGAGACGCGTCAGCGATAATCAGCGGCACCATCACTCCAAGCGTTGCTGCAGATACTCCGTCGAGCATCTGAACCAGGACCAGGATGTAAGGGTCCGACACAGTCGCGAACAGGACGCCGCGGATCGGCAACGCCGCGAAGCCCAATAGCAACAACGGTTGATGCCCCCAGTTCCGCGCTTGCCGGCCCACCCATGGTGAGAACAACGCTACGAAGACCTGCGGGACCACCATGCAAGCGCCGATAAGCGCGGTCGCTCCCTCGCTTGATCGCATAGTCAGCACGCCGGCAAGCGTTGGCAACATGGCAGCGTTCGCGAGATGGAATAGGACCATGCAGCACGCGAACGTCACCAGCGTTCGATTGCGCACTAAGCTGCGGAAAGTGGCCGCTGGATCGCCGGGATGCGGTCGCGCTGTTCCACCGTGGGCACGTTGGAGATCGATTTCTTCAGGGCGGATCCGGCTCAGCGCCACCAGCATCGGAATGCACAGCGTGGCGGTGACGAAAAAGACGGCTTGGGCGGAAAGCAGGTATCCAAACGCGCCCATGCCGGCCGCGGCGAGGCCGGCGCCGATCGCCGCAAGGCTGGCATTCCGTCCCAGTCGCTTACCTATGGACGCATATCCGACCAATCCCAACGTGATCGCTGCGATCGACGGCCCGAGGATGCAACTCGCCGCGCCATGCGCCACTATCGCCGCCAGCACGACCGGGAAGATGGGGAACACGCCAATGGCCAATGCGCTGATGGCGATGGTGCCGACTGCCGCGGCGACAAGTAATCGGATGCGGGACGTGGCATCGACCAGGGCTCCGCCGGGGATCTGGCCAGCGAGAGCGACCAGCCCGCCAAGCGTAAGTACGAGTCCGATGTCGACTTGAGTCCACTTCTGCGTCGTCAGGTAGACGGCGACGAATGCACCGAAGCCTACTTGCACGTCCGCGAGACAGAAAATGAACCAATCGAGCCCGCGCAAGCTCTGATGCGACGGCTGAGCCCCACGGCTCCGCGGCACCAGTGTGGGTTCGTCGCGCGAGGCGAGTATCGATGCGGCCATTTTTCGGCCTGTCCAACTGGCGACTACTTTCCTTGTCGCGGCGGAGGTTCTGCGGCTATCGCGCCGGGCGAACCCAATACGACGATCGGCTCTCCTGGCCGGTATTCTGGCGCCAGGCGAACCTGGTCGCGCGTCAGTTCCACGGTGACGGGGTCGAGTTGTTCGGCAGATGGGAAGCGCAGGGCATTCCAGGCAACGGCAACTTTGCGGCTACCGACACCGAGGAAGCCGCCGAAGTCGATGACCGCAGCACGCACTTGTCCTGTGCGGCTGACGATAATGTCGATGATCCGCCCCATATCCTCGCCGGCGGCGCTGCGAACGTTCTTGCCGAGGACGCCCCCTGCCTCCTTGTCGTCGACCACCGTCGCAGGCGTCCCGCTTTTGGGGCTAGCTGATGGTTCGTTGACCGCCGGCCGTGCTCCTCCGACCTCGGCCATCGTCGCGGAACCAGCGAGCGTTGCGCGCGCAGCCACCATGCATCCGATGAGGACAATCATCTTCGTTCGCTGGCGCATTGGATTGGTTGGGTAAGGACGGATAAAAAATCCAACGCGACGTCGACAAGACGGTTCCTGCAGCAGCGGCGGGACTCGTCTCAACGGTTCGATGCGGGTTGGGGCGCGACCGTTTGCGCGACAGACGAAGGATCGCTGGTATCGGAGCCGACTAAGTGTGTGATCGAATAGATCCCCAGCACCGCGACGATCGCGGCAACTGCAGCCAAAAGCAGCGGCATCCTCGTGCTCGGCATCGGACGGCGCCCATTCGCCAAAGGATCGTGCGCGCTATCGTGAAGGGCCATGGCTACCTCCTGTGGTTTCGACGCGAAATGCCCCTGCCGCCGGAAGGTTCCACGGATACCGTCTTAGCTCGCGGATTGGGTTACGGCAGACTTACGAACCTTAAGGGTTAGCGCTGGCCAGCGGCCGCGAAACGTCCTCTAGCGACCTGCGTTCGGCGGCGATGCCCCAACCAGCAGCGACCCCGCCGGCGATAACCATCAGCGCGGCGCCGAGCAGATAGCCGGCGAAGACGCTCGAGCGGGAGCCCGTCTCGATCAGCACGCCGAACAGCCACGGTCCCAGAATCCCGCCGACGCCGGTTCCCATGGCATAGAAAAATGCAATGGCAAGGGCTCGAATCTCGAGCGGGAATGTCTCACTCACGGTGAGGTAGGCTGCGCTTGCAGCGGCGGATGCAAAGAAGAAGATGACCATCCAGGCAATGGTGAGCATGTCGGCACTGACGAGGTCGCGCGCGAACAAGTAGCCCGTTCCCGCCAGCAGCAGGCCGGAGACCACGTAGGTGAAGGCAATCATCTGCCTCCGGCCGATGGTGTCGAAGAAGCGCCCCAGCACGACTGGTCCGAGGAAATTGCCGGCGGCAAACGGCAAGAGGTACCAACCGACGGCATCGGATGGCACTTGGTAGAAGTCGATGAGGACCAGGGCGTAGGTGAAGAAGATCGCGTTGTAGAAGAACGCCTGCGCCGTCATCAGCGTAAGACCCACCGCGGTGCGCGTCCGGTATGAGGCAAACAGCGTCGCGGCGACCTCGCGCAGTGGGGTATGCGTGCGCGCGTGAAGCCGGACAGTCGGGAACGGCCCGCGCGCCAGGCGGTGTCCTGAACTTTCGAGGCGTGCCTCGATGTCGGCAACGATGGCTTCGCCCTCGGCGGCGCGCCCGTGCGTGATGAGCCAGCGCGGGCTCTCCGGGATCCACAGGCGGAGAAAGAAGATGACGATGCTGAGCGCGGCTCCGATGAGGAATGCCGCACGCCATCCCAGGTCAATCGGTAGCAAGGTCGGATCGAGGAGGACGATCGAGGCCGCGGCGCCGATCGCTGCGCCGACCCAGAAACTGCCGTTGATGACGAGGTCGGTCCAGCCGCGCACGCGCGCCGGCACGAGTTCCTGGATGGTCGAATTTATCGCCGAGTATTCGCCGCCGATGCCGGCTCCCGTGATGAAGCGGAAAAGCATGAAACTTCCCACGTTCCAGGAAAGCGCCGTGGCGAAAGTCGCCGTCATGTAGACGGCGAGTGTGATGAAGAAAAGCTTCTTGCGGCCCCATCGATCGGTGAGCCAGCCGAAGAACAACGCGCCGAGTACTGCGCCTGCAATATAGGCGCTGCCGGCGAGGCCAACGTCGGTGTTACTGAACTGGAGCACGGGGCTTTGCTTGAGGGCCCCCGAGACGGCGCCGGCTAAGGTCACCTCTAGTCCATCAAGGATCCAGGTGATGCCGAGGGCGACGACGACGAGCGTATGAAAGCGTCCCCAGGGCAGACGGTCCAACCGGACCGGAATATCCGATTCGACGACCGGGTTCGGCAGCGAAACGCTGAGCGAGGCATCGTTGCGCTTCGGGTTCGTTGCCACGTACGCCTCATCGCCGAACGATGGGTGTAATGCCGGAAGTGAACACATTGTTCCGGTCGGCGCAGCGATGGCCTCGTCTTAATCCGATTATCACGCAACTTGGAACTGCTAGGCCCCGCGCTGTGTTGGCCCCTGTGGGTCTCATCGATAAGCGCGTGAAATGTCCAAAAATGCATTGAGGACGATATCATCCGATATCGCGACTTCGGCTGAAAGCGCGCTTGACCTTGAGGCGCTCACTTCGCGCGTCGTGGTGGCGAACGTCACCCCAGAGGTTTCCGACGGCGCCTATCCGGTCAAGGCCGCTGTCGGCGATGTGTTGGTGATCGAGGCCGACGTACTGACAGACGGGCACGAACAATCTGCTGTCGCCCTGCGCTACCGCGGTCCTGGAGACGAAGACTGGCGTGAACTGCCGATGCGCCTCCTCGGCAATGACCGTTGGCGGGCAGAACTCACACTCGATCAGCGCGGAGCATACCAATATACGGTAACGGCGTGGCGCGACGCTTTTGCCACTTGGCTGGCGCAGGCCCGCGCGAAGCGAGACGCAGGCCAAGACCTGCAGGTCGAATTCGACGTCGTCCGTGGGATGCTGCAGGACGTCCTCACAGTTGCACACGGCGACGACCGCCGACGGTTCGAACGCCTGCTTGCCGACTTCGACGCTGCGACGCCCGAAAGAGATCGTCTGGCGCTGCTCGGCTCTGAGGCCGCGCAGACTTTATTCCGGGTGAGCGGCCCGCGTGCGTTCGCGGCAAGCTACTCAAGAATTCTTTCGGTGGTGGTCGAGCGCAAAACCGCGGCGTTTAGCGCCTGGTACGAACTGACGCCCCGGTCGCAGGCGAACGACGAAACGCGCCATGGGACATTCAAGGACGTGATCGCGCGCCTGCCGTACGTGCGCGACATGGGCTTCGACGTTCTCTACCTGACGCCGATCCACCCTATCGGGCGCACCAACCGTAAGGGCCGCAACAACGCCCTCGTCGCTCGGAAGGGCGATCCCGGCAGTCCCTACGCCATCGGCGCCGAGGAGGGCGGCCACGACGCCATCCATCCCGAGCTGGGCGATTTCGACGATTTCGCGGAGCTGGTCGCAGCCGCTGCCGAGCATGGGCTGGAGATTGCGCTCGACTTCGCCATCCAGTGCTCGCCCGACCACCCTTGGATCAAGCAGCACCCAGAGTGGTTCGAGTGGCTCCCCGACGGCAGCATCCGCCACGCCGAGAACCCGCCGAAGAAGTACGAGGACATCGTCAACGTGCACTTCTACGGCGACGCGTTCCCGTCGCTGTGGCTGTCGTTGCGCGACGTGGTGCTGTTCTGGGTCGCGCGCGGGGTCAAGATTTTCCGCGTCGACAACCCGCACACCAAGCCGTTCCCGTTCTGGGAGTGGCTGATCCACGAGGTGCAGGCGCGCGATCCCGACGTGATCTTCCTTGCCGAGGCTTTCACGCGGCCGAAGATCATGGAGCAGCTGGCGCGCCTTGGTTTCACGCAGAGCTACTCGTACTTCACTTGGCGTAACACCAAGGAGGAGCTGACCGACTATCTGACGGAGCTGACCGGCCCGTCTCGCCATGTCATGCGACCGAACTTCTTCGTCAACACGCCGGACATCAACCCGCACTACCTGCAGACGAGCGGGCGCGCGGGCTTCCGCGTGCGCCTCGTCTTGGCCGCGAGCCTCGGCGGCAACTACGGCATCTACAGCGGCTTCGAGTTGTGTGAGGCGGCGGCGATTCCAGGCAAGGAGGAATACGCAGATTCCGAGAAGTATCAGCTGAAGGCGTGGAACTGGAACGACCCCGCGAACATTCGCGAAGACATCAAGCGCATGAATGCGCTGCGTCACGCCTCGCCGGCCTTGCAGCAGTTCGCCAACGTCAAATTCCACAACGCCTGGAACGACAACATCCTCTACTACTCAAAATCGACGCCCGATCTCAGCGACTTCCTGCTGTTTGCCGTCAACCTCGATCCGCACAACCCGCAAGGCGCCCACTTCGAGGTGCCGCTGTGGGAGTTCGGACTAGGAGATGAGGCCTCGATCGAGGCCGAAGACATGGTGAGCCGGCCATCGCTTCACCTGGACGGGCAAGGTGCAGCACATGCTGCTCGACCCCGGCGAGAACCCCTACATGATCTGGCGCCTCTACAAACCGGGAGGCGCGGCATGAGCAGCATCTCCCTCCGCCAGACGGTGCAGGAACGCAGCGAGACGCTGCACCCCGAGCTGACCAAGACGACGGCGCCCGTGGAGCGGGACGATCGCGAGTGGTACCGCGACGCCATCATCTATCAGCTGCACATCAAGGCGTTCTCCGATTCCAACGGCGACGGCATCGGTGACTTTGCCGGGCTGCTTGGAACGGCTCGACTATGTGCAGGCGCTCGGCGTCACGGCCATCTGGCTGCTGCCGTTCTATCCCTCGCCGCTGCGCGATGACGGCTACGACATCGCCGACTATACGGCGGTTCATCCGGCGTACGGAAACCTCGACGATTTCAAGCGCTTCGTCGATGCCGCGCACGAACGCGGCATCCGCGTCATCACCGAGCTCGTTATCAATCACACCTCGGACGCCCATCCGTGGTTCCAGCGTGCACGCGCTGCCCCGAAAGGCTCGCCCGAGCGCGATTTTTACGTGTGGAGCGACACCGAGGAGCACTACCAGGGCACGCGCATCATTTTCGTCGATACCGAGACGTCGAACTGGACGTGGGACAAGAAGGCGAACGCCTACTTCTGGCATCGCTTCTACTCGCACCAGCCCGACCTCAACTTCGAGAACCCGCGCGTGTTCGAGGAGGTCGTCGCGGCAATGCGCTTCTGGCTCGACCTCGGTGTCGACGGTCTGCGCCTGGACGCGGTGCCGTATCTATGCGAGCGCGACGGCACCAACAACGAGAATTTGCCCGAGACGCATGACGTGTTGCGTCGCATCCGTGCGGAGATCGATGCCAAGTATCCCGACCGCATGCTGCTCGCGGAAGCCAACCAATGGCCCGAGGACACGCGCCCCTACTTTGGCGATGGCGACGAGTGCCACATGGCGTTCCACTTCCCCCTCATGCCGCGCATGTACATGGCGCTCGCACAGGAGGACCGTCACCCGATCACCGACATTCTGCGGCAGACGCCGGACATCCCTGACGGGTGCCAGTGGGCACTGTTCCTGCGCAACCACGACGAGCTGACGCTCGAGATGGTGACCGCCGAGGAGCGCGACTACCTGTGGAAGACATATGCCGTCGATCCGCGTGCGCGCATCAACCTTGGCATCCGGCGGCGGCTCGCCTCGCTGATGGACAACGACCGCCGCAAGATCGAGCTGATGAACGTTCTGCTGCTGTCGATGCGCGGCACGCCGGTTCTCTACTACGGCGACGAGATCGGCATGGGCGACAATTTCTATCTTGGCGACCGCGACGGCGTGCGCACGCCGATGCAGTGGTCGATCGACCGCAACTCCGGCTTCTCGCGCGCCGACCCGCAACGGCTCTATCTGCCGGTGCTGATGGACGCGATCTATGGGTACCAGGCGGTGAACGTCGAATCCCAACAGAGCGATGCGTCTTCGCTGCTCAATTGGACGCGCCGCATGGTGGCGGTGCGCAAGAACCATCGCGCCTTCGGACGTGGCTCGGTGGAATTCATATACCCGAGCAACCGCCGCATCCTCGCTTTCCTGCGCGAATTCGAGGGCGAGACCATCCTGTGCGTCGCCAATCTCAGCCGCTCGGCGCAGGCGGTGGAACTCGACCTCGGCAAGTTCCGCGGCTCGGTGCCGATCGAGCTGACCGGCGGGTCGTCGTTCCCGGCCATCAGTGCCGCGCCGTATGTGCTGACGCTACCCGCCTATGGCTACTTCTGGTTCGTGCTCGCCGACCAGGAGCACCTGCCACGCTGGTACACGCCGCCGCCGGAGCCGCTGCCGGAGCTGATCACGCTGGTCATGGGCGACAGCTGGCAGAGCCTGCTGTCGACGCGCGAGGGGCGCCACCTCGAGCACAGCGTGCTGAAAAAGTACTTGGCCCGCCAGCGGTGGTTTACGTCGAAGAATAGCAGCGTCGAAAGCGTGGCGCTCAATCCTCTGGCCTCGGTGAGCGGGGCTGATGTCGACCACATGCTGTCGACGATCACGGTTAAGACCACCGACGGCACGACGAAGGACTACTTCTTCCCATTCACGCTGCGCTGGCAGGAGAAATCGAGCGCCGCCATGCGGCCGTTCGCGCTGGCCAAGGTGCGGCGCGGCCCGCAGATGGGCATGCTGTTCGACGCCGCGAACGACGAAGGCTTCGTGCGCACGATCATCGAGCACCTGCGGGCGCGGCGCTCGGTGCAGGTGCGCGGCGGGGAACTCCGCTTCAAGCCTGGTACCGCACTTCCGGCGCCGGCCGATGACGAGGCGATCAGAATCTTAGGTGCGGAGCAAAGCAATGCATCGGCCGCCGTCGGCGACAGCGTGCTGCTCAAGTTCTACCGCCGCGTCGAGACCGGCGGCCATCCAGAGATTGAGATGGGCCGCTATCTGACCGAACAGGCGCGCTTCGAGCATACGCCGCGCTTCATGGGCCATGTCGAGTTCGTCACTGACGCAGGGAACACGCGGGTGCTCGCGGGCGCGTTCGAATTCGTCAGCAATCAAGGCGACGCCTGGCAGGTGGTGACCGACGCGTTGGCGCGCACGCTGGAGGATCACGGTCTCAATCCGACCGAGGTCGAGCTGCCGAAGCTCGCCTTCCCGGTCGATATCGGCAAGAAGCTCGGCAGGCGCACCGCGGATCTGCACGTCGCGCTCGGCGCGCCGACGGCTGACCCGGCCTTCGCGTCCGAGCCCATCACACGCGAGGACATCCGCCGTTGGGTGGTGGAGACCCGCGCCGAGGCCGACGAAGCCATCAATGCCATCAGGGCCGTCGACGACAAGGCGCTGGCCGGTGGCGTCGCCCAGTGCGTCGAAGCGCTGATGGCGCGGTCCGACAAGATCTACGCGACGCTCGACCGCTTGGCGGAGCTGCCGGCATCGGGCGCGAAAACGCGCATTCATGGCGACTACCATCTCGGTCAGATCCTCATCGTCCAGGACGACCTGATGATCGTCGACTTCGAGGGTGAGCCGGCGCGCTCCCTGGAGGAACGCCGAGCCAAGTCATCGCCGCTGAACGATCTCGCCGGCGCGCTACGCTCGCTCGACTATGCCGCCTGGACGGCTCTCGATCGCGTCAGCGCCGAAGGCGTCGTGGCAAGCGAGCACTTGGCTCCACTCGCGCTGCGCTGGCGCGACCGGCAGGTCGTCGATTGCATCGCTGCTTATCGGGAGATCGCCAAGCCGGGGGGCGCTTATCCCGACAATGCCGAGACGGCTGACGGACTGTTAACGCTCTTCCTGCTGCGCAAGGCGCTGTACGAGCTGCGCTACGAGATTGGCAGCCGTCCCGCTTGGCTGTCGATTCCGACACGGGGAATCATCGACTTACTGGATCAGATGGGAGGGCCGGCATGAGGGCGGGTGCCACGATGATTGCCAAAACGCGCGGTCCGGATACCGAGGCCGTCAAGGCGGTGGTAGCAGGTCGGCACAGCGATCCTTTCAGCGTGCTCGGCCCGCATGCGCAGCCCGACGGTTCGGTCGGCATCAGCACCTTTGCGCCGGACGCCGATGCGGTGGAGGTAATAGACGCGGCGAGCGGCTCGGTGGTCGCTACGCTGGAGAAGATCCACGCCGAGGGTTTTTTCTTCGGTACCCCTGATCGTCATCTCCCCCGCGGCTATAGGCTGCGTAAGCGGCGCGGTCCGCATTCCTGGGAAACCGCCGATCCCTATGCGTTCGGCACCACGCTCGGCGATCTCGATATCTATCTGTTGGGCGAGGGCACGCACCTACGTGCCTACGACCGCCTCGGCGCGCATGTGAAACGCATCGACGGCGTGGACGGCGTGAGCTTCGCGGTGTGGGCACCTAACGCCAGCCGCGTCAGCGTCATCGGCCAGTTCAATGCCTGGGACGGGCGGCGCCATCCCATGCGCAAGCATCCCGGCGTCGGCGTCTGGGACCTGTTCATCCCCGGGTTGACGCCGAGCGACATCTATAAATACGAGCTGCTCGATGCGAGCGGCCGCATGCTGCCGCAGAAGGCCGATCCGGTGGGCCAGTCGCAGGAGGTTCCGCCGGCAACCGCTTCGCGGGTCCCTGACGCGGCGACATTGCCATGGGGCGATCAGGCGTGGATGGACCGGCGCGGTGCGGCGCAAGCTGTCTCGGCGCCCGTGTCCATCTACGAGGTGCACCTGGGCTCCTGGCGTCGCGGCGACCACGACGCCTTCTTGGACTACGACCGGCTGGGCGACGATCTCATCCCCTACGTGAAGGATCTCGGTTTCACGCATGTCGAATTTCTGCCGGTCTCCGAGTTCCCGTTCGGCGGCTCGTGGGGCTATCAGCCGACGGGTCTCTTCGCGCCGACGGCACGCTTCGGCTCACCCGAAGCCTTCGGGCGCCTGGTCGACCGCATGCATCAAGCCGGCATCGGCGTCATTCTTGATTGGGTGCCGGGACATTTCCCATCAGACGCGCACGGTCTGGCGCGCTTCGACGGCACGGCACTTTACGAGCACGAGGATCCGCGCCGCGGCTTCCACAAGGATTGGAACACGCTGATCTACAACTACGGACGGCGTGAGGTTGCGAACTTCCTCGAAAGCAACGCGCACTACTGGCTCGACAAGTTTCACATCGACGGCCTGCGCGTCGATGCCGTCGCCTCGATGCTGTACCTCGACTACAGCCGCGACCCGGGTGAGTGGGAGCCCAACCGCCACGGCGGGCGCGAGAACCTGGAAGCCATCGACTTCCTGCGCCGAATGAACACGACGGTTTATCGGGACCATCCCGGCATCGTGACGATCGCGGAAGAATCCACCGCATGGCCGCAAGTCTCACGCCCGGTCGACGGCGGCGGTCTCGGCTTCGGCTACAAGTGGAACATGGGCTGGATGCACGACACGCTCAAATACATCGAGCAGGATCCTATCCATCGCCGCTATCACCACGACAAGCTGACGTTCGGCCTGCTTTACGCTTGGGACGAGAACTTCATCTTGCCGATCAGTCACGACGAAGTCGTGCACGGCAAGGGCTCGCTGCTCGCCAAGATGCCGGGCGACCGTTGGCAGAAGTTCGCCAACCTGCGCGCCTACCTCGGCTTCATGTGGACGCACCCGGGAAAGAAGCTGCTGTTCATGGGCTGCGAGTTCGCGCAGGAGCGTGAGTGGACGCACGACCATTCGCTCGATTGGCATTTGCTTGCGGATCCGAGCCACCGCGGCATCCAGAGTCTCGTGCGCGATCTCAACGACATCTATCGCGTCGTGCCGGCTCTACATCAGCGCGACTGCGAGGCGTCGGGATTCGAATGGATCGACGGCGGCAACGCAAACGACAGCGTGCTCGTCTATCTGCGCAAGGGCAGCGGCGGCGTACCGCCCGCGCTGATCGTCGCCAATTTCACGCCTGTTGTGCGGCAGGATTTCCGCGTCGGCGTACCGGCCGGCGGCGTTTGGACCGAGCGCCTCAATACGGATGCCGCCGCTTACGGCGGCTCGAACGTGCTCAACGGCAAGCGCACGGCCGACAGCGTTCCCATGCACGGGCGCGGGCAGTCGCTGTCGATGACTTTGGCGCCGCTCGCCGTCTCGATCTGGGTTCCGGAAGGGTAGTCATGAGCCGCGCGCGTTTCCGAGTGACGGAAGGCTCGCCGCTGGCACTCGGACCGGCCGCCGATGCCGAGGGCGTCAACTTCGCGCTCTATGGGCCGAATGCGGAGCGCGTAGAGCTGTGCCTGTTCGAGGCGGACGGCAAGCGCGAGATGGCGCGGATCGCCCTGCCCGAGTTCACCGACGAAGTCTGGCACGGCTACGTACATGGAATAGCGCCGGGCCAGCTCTATGGCTATCGCGTGCACGGTCCATACGCGCCGGGCGAGGGGCATCGCTTCAATCCGCACAAGCTGCTCATCGACCCCTACGCACGGCTGTTGCGCGGCGAGGTGCAATGGAATCCGGCGCACTTCGCCTACGTCACCAGCGGCGATGAGGACGCCGACCTTTCGTTCAACGACGCCGACAGCGCACCCTTCATGCCCAAGTGCGTGGTGACTGACGGAGCGGCGGCGCGCAAGTCGCTGTTTTCCTCGCGCCGGCGAGAGTGGAAGGCGCCAGCGTGGATCGACACCGTCATCTACGAGGCGCACGTCAAGGGCATGACGCAGCTACACCCGCGCGTGCAGCACCGCCAGCGCGGCACGTTCGCGGCGCTCAGCAGCCCGCACGTCATCGATCATCTCGTCAAGCTCGGCGTCACCAGCCTGGAGCTGATGCCGGTGCACGCATTCTGCGACGACAACTATCTAGTCGAAAAGGGCCTGCGCAATTACTGGGGCTACAGTACGCTGTCCTACTTCGCCCCGGAGAACCGCTATCTCGGCTCCGGCGAATTGAACGAGATCCGCACCACCGTCAACCGCCTGCACGAGGCTGGCATCGAGGTCATCCTCGACGTCGTCTACAACCACACGGCCGAGGGTAATCACCTTGGGCCCACGCTGTCGTTCCGCGGCATCGACAACGCCGCGTACTACAAGCTGGCCGACGATCCGCGTTTCTATTTCGACACAACCGGATGCGGCAACACGCTGAACGTCGGCAATCCGCGCGTCCTGCAACTCGTCACGGATTCGCTGCGCTACTGGGTGCAGGAGTTCGGCATCGACGGCTTCCGCTTCGATCTCGCCGCGACGCTGGCGCGCGACTACCGGGCGTTCTTTACGACCAGCTCATTCCTCGCAGCGCTGCGCCAGGATCCGCTGCTGTCGCGCGTGAAGCTCATCGCCGAAGCTTGGGATCTCGGCGAGGACGGCTATCAGGTCGGCAACTTCCCACCCGGCTGGGCCGAATGGAATGGACGCTACCGCGACGACGCGCGCGCCTTCTGGCGCGGCGACGACGGCTATCTGCCGGCCATCGCCGATGGGCTGCTGGGCTCGGCGCAGCTGTTCGACAAAAGCGGCCGGCGTCCGTGGACGAGCGTCAACTTTGTCACCGCGCACGACGGCTTCACGCTCGCCGATCTCTACGCCTACAACGACAAGCACAACGAGGCGAACCAGGAAGACAACAACGACGGCCACGACGACAACCGCAGCTGGAATTGCGGCGCCGAAGGACAGACCGACGATCCCGCCGTTCTCGATCTGCGCGACCGTATGCGGCGCAACATGATGGCGACGCTTATCCTCTCGCAAGGCACGCCGATGCTGCTGATGGGCGACGAGCAGGGTCGTACGCAGGGCGGCAACAACAACGCCTATTGCCAGGACAACAAGATCTCCTGGATGCAATGGCAGGACTTAGCCCCGCGTGACGAAGCGTTTCGCGAGTTTACCACCGGACTACTGAGGGTGCGGCGGTCGCGGCCGCTGCTCAATCAGAGCCACTTCCTGCACGGCGATGAAATCGCCGGCGTGCGCAACGTCACGTGGCTGCGCGCTGATGGGCAGGAGATGTCGCCGGATGACTGGCTCAACCCTATCAATAAGAGCGTTTGCCTGATGCTCCGTGCGCGGCATGGCAAACCGCTGCTAATGTTCTTCAACGCCTATCACGAGGGCGTTTCGTTCAAAGTGCCGCCATCTCCGACCGGTGCGTGGCGGCTCATCGTCGATACCGAGCATGGCACCATCGAGCCGCGCGGCGCGGCCATCACAGACGAGGCCGACATCATCGTCTCGGGTCGCGCGTTGCTGCTTTACGAGGGGGCGCGCCGGTGACGTCGTTCGCGTATGCGACGTCGTGGGGCGCGACCCTCGTCGACGGTGGTGCTCGTTTCCGGCTTTGGGCGCCGGGCGAGGAGCGCGTGGGTCTCGTCGCGACCGGCTCGGGCACACGCATGCCGATGCGGCAGGTGGGAGATGGTTGGTTTGAGCTAACGACGGACGCGGTAGCTATCGATGACGGATACGCATTCGAGATCCGCGGCATGACCGTTCCGGACCCCGCTGCGCGCGGGCAGGTGGGCGATGTCCACGGCCCCTCGCAGCTCGTTGATCCCCGTGCCTACTCCTGGCGCACCGGTACTTGGCGCGGCCGTCCCTGGGAAGAAGCCGTGATCTACGAGCTCCACGCCGGCACATTTACGCCTTCTGGGACGTTCGAGGGCGTCGAGGAGAAGCTCGACCACCTGGTATCGCTCGGCATCACGGCCATTGAGTTGATGCCGGTGGCGCAATTCGCGGGCAACCGCGGCTGGGGCTATGATGGCGTGCTGCAGTACGCCCCGCACAATGCCTATGGCGGTCCGGATAAGCTCAAGTCGCTGATCGATGCCGCGCACGCGCGCAAAATGATGGTGCTGCTTGATGTGGTCTACAATCACTTCGGCCCGGACGGAAATTATCTAGGCCACTATGCGCCCGCGTTTTTTCATCCCGAGCGGCAAACTCCGTGGGGCGCCGCCATCGCTTACGAGAAGCCGCCGGTGCGCCGCTTCTTCATCGAAAACGCGCTCTATTGGCTGTGCGAGTACCGCTTCGATGGTTTGAGGCTGGATGCGATCGATCAGATCGACGACCAGGCAGAGACGCCGATCCTCGAGGAGCTTGCGGCAGAGGTACTGCACACGATTCCGGAGCGTCAGATACATCTGACCACCGAGGACGACCGCAATATCGTGCGCCTTCATGGACGCGATTGCTATGGTCGCCCACGCCTCTACGCAGGCGAGTGGAACGATGATTTCCACCATGCTGCGCACACTGTCGCGACTGGTGAGCGCGAAGGCTACTACGCCGACTATAGCAACGATGCCTCCGATCTCGCGCGCTCGCTCGCCGAGGGATACGTCTATCAGGGTCAGCCGTCGCCATATCGCGACGGCGCCAAGCGGGGCGAGCCGTGCGGATCGCTGCCGCCCACCGCGTTCGTCGACTTTCTGCAGAACCACGATCAGATCGGCAATCGCGCGTTCGGCGAGCGGCTGACGACCCTAACTGACGCTGCGACCCTGGAGCTGCTTACCGCGGTTTTGCTGCTGGGCCCGCACACACCGCTGCTATTCATGGGCGAGGAGTGGGGCGAAACGCGCCCCTTCTATTACTTTACCGACTTCAGCGGCGAACTGGCGGACGCGGTGCGCGAGGGACGCCGCTCTGAGTTCAGGAAATGGGCGCAGTTTGCCGACCCGGCGAACCGCGAGAGGATACCCGATCCGAATGCGCCGCAGACCGCGGCCGCTTCGCGTCTCGACTGGGATGCAGCCCAGTCCCCAGATGGCGCCACCCGTCTGGCGCTCATTCGCAAGCTGCTTGACATTCGTGCGCGGGAAATCTCGCCGCGCCTCGTTGGCGCCAAGGGCGGTGAGGCGGGCTATGAAATGCTCGGGCAGCGCGCGTTCTCCGTGACGTGGCGGCTCGGGGCGGGCGCAACCTTGCGGCTGATGGCAAACTTCGGCGAAGCGTGCGCGGTGACGGGCTCCAACTGGGGCGAGCTGCGTCCGATCTACAAGTCGCGCGCCGGCTTACCTGCCGATATCGTCGCCGGCCGACTGCCGGCCTCCTCCGTCTTGTTCGCGGTGCGGGAGAGTCCACGATGACACTATCTCTCGCCGAGCTGGCAGACCGCTACGGCATCGAGGCCTCGTACATCAGCGAGACGGGGGAGCATCGCGTCGTCACGGACGAGGTGAAGCAAGCGCTGCTCGATGCCATGGAGCTTGGCGACACCGAGCCGGCCACCGTCGCCGAGCGACCTAGGCGCGGCCCCTCCGTGCTTCATCCCCGAATGGCTGCAGCACGGCCGTGCGTGGGGCATCTCGCTGCAGCTATACGGGGTACGCTCGGGCCGTAACTTCGGCATCGGCGACTTCGAGGATCTGGCGCAACTCGCTGAGCTGTTCGCCGCGCAAGGCGCCGACTTCATTGGCGTCAATCCCCTGCATGCGTTGTTCGCCGCAGATCCCGAGCGTGCGAGCCCCTATTCGCCGTCGAGCCGCCAGTACCTCAACCCGATCTACATCGCCGTCGACCGGGTCATCCGACCCGAAGACGCAGGCGAGTGGCAGGCTGACGCCGCACACCTGCGCGAGGCCGAGCTGGTCGACTATGCGGGCGTCACCGCACTCAAGAGCGCCGTGCTGCACGAGGCGTTCGGCCGCCGCGGCATTGACGACGATTTCGAGGCTTATTGCGAGGCCGAGGGCGAGGCGTTGCAGAGCTTTGCGACCTTCGAAGCGCTGAGCGAGCACTTCGCGGGTCGGGGACGCGGCGCCGGCTGGCAGGGCTGGCCGGAAGAGATGCACGATTGGCGCTCGCCGGAAGTTGCTGCTTTCGCCAAGCTACATGCCGAGCGCGTCCGCTATCACAAATGGCTGCAATGGATTGCCGCGCGTCAGCTCGCCGAGGCGCAGCAGCGGGCGCTCGAGGCCGGCATGCGCATTGGCATCTATCTCGATCTCGCCGTCGGTGTATCGCCGGACGGCGCTGCTGCCTGGTCGGATCGCGCGCTGTTCGCTGCGCGTGCGCGGATCGGCGCCCCGCCCGACATGTTCAATCACCTGGGCCAGGACTGGGGCCTGGCGCCCATGAAGCCGGCCAACCTCATTGCGCGGCAGTTCGAGCCGTTCGAGCGCGAGCTGATGGCGGCGATGCGCAGCGCCGGTGCCATCCGCCTCGACCACGTCATGAGCCTGGCACGGCTCTACTGGCTGCCGGCCGGCACCGATGCGCGCAACGGCGGCTACGTGCGCTATCCCATCGAAGACCTACTGCGGGTGCTGGGACGCTGCTCGCAGGAGACGAAAAGCATCGTCATCGGCGAGGATCTCGGCACCGTGCCGCCGGGCTTCCGGGACATCATGCGCGATCACAACGTGCTCAGCTACCGCGTGTTCTACTTCGAACGCGGCCACGAAGGGCGTTTCAACGCGGCGCAGCACTACCCCGCGGAGGCGCTGGCCTGCATCGCGACGCATGACCTGCCGCCATTGCGCGGCTGGTGGGAAGGCCGCGATATCGAGGCGCGCGTCGTATGTGGCATGTACGAGAACTCCGACGCCGTTCAAAACGCCTACAACGAACGAGCGCATGCACGCTGGATGATGCTGCAGGCGCTGCGCGAGGCAGGAGCCTTCGACGGCGGACATGTACCGGAGAGTTCGGAAGGCGGCTTGCCAGAGGATCTCTTTGTCGCCGCCCATCGCTACATGGCGCGTACGCCGTGTCGCCTTTTTGCGCTGCAGCTGGAGGACATCGCGGGTGCCATGGACATGGTGAACCTGCCGGGCACCGACCGGCAGCACGCCAACTGGCGCCGCAAGTTGCCGACGCTGCTCGAGGAGCTGCCGGCGCTCGAAACGATGCGGCGGACATTGGAGGCGGTCGCATACGAGCGCCCGCGCCGGCCATGAGCGACGCCATCGACAGACCCGGCTTACCGGCGGTGCCGGCGCCGCGCGCGACTTACCGCCTACAGCTGCGCGGCGGCATGACCTTCGCGCGCGCTGCCGCTCTGGCGCCGTATCTGGCGCGCCTCGGCATCTCGCATCTCTACCTATCGCCGATCTTTAAGGCGGTCCCTGGTTCGACGCACGGTTACGACGGCATCGACTTCAATGCCATCGAGCCCGAGCTGGGGGGCTATGACGGCTTCGTCGCCTTGGCGCGCGCCATGCAGGCGGCCGGCGTGCGCATTATTCTCGACATCGTTCCCAACCATATGGGCGCCAGCCCGCTGAATGCGTGGTGGCGGCACGCGCTGGAGTGGGGCGCGGCGAGTGCTTATGCCGGCCATTTCGACGTCGACTGGTCGGCACCTAAGTTGATCGTGCCTCGCCTGGGCGACCACTATGGCGCCGTCCTGAAGTCCGGAGCGCTGCAGCTGCGCGTCGATGCGGCAGCCGGTGAGCTGAGCATCGCCTACGGTGAAATGCAGCTGCCCCTCAATCCGCCGAGCTATGCCGGCGTCCTGAGTGCCGCGGGCGAGGACCGTTTTGGCCCGTTGGCCCTTCGCTTCGCAACGTCGTCGCCGGCGGGGGTCGTTGAGTTCAAGGCGGAGCTTGCGGTTGCACTCGGCGACTCCGCCGCGGCCGCTTCTCTCGAACGGGCAACGGGTGACATCTCGCGCGACTGGGAAGCGCTGCACCGTCTGCTGGAGCAGCAGGTGTGGCGACTGGCGCATTGGCGCGCGGCGCGGGAGAATCTCACGTACCGGCGCTTTTTCGAGATCGCCGAGCTGGTCGGGGTCAAGGTCGAGCAGCCGAATGTCTTCGAGGACGTGCATCGCACGGTGCTCGCGCTTATGCGGGACGGCCTGGTCGACGGCCTGCGCATCGACCACATCGACGGACTCGCCGATCCGCTCGCCTACCTCACGCGATTGCGCAGCGCCGTCGGGAACGACTTCTACATCATCGTCGAGAAAATTCTCGGACCGGACGAAGAGTTGCGCGCCGATTGGCCGGTCGCGGGCACGACCGGCTATGAGGTGATCAACGACCTGTCGCGTCTGCTGGTCGACGAGAATTGCCGCGCGCAGCTGCAGGACGCCTACGCGCGCTTCATCGGCGAGCAGCGCGATCTTGCGTCCGAGGTGCTCAGCACCAAGCGCCGCACGATCACGCGCAATCTCGCCGGAGAGCTGGACTATCTGACCTCGCTGGCCTCGAGCCTTGCGGCGGGCGACATCGCCACACGCGATATCGGCGCCGACACGTTGCGGCGGGCCATCGTCGAGCTGGCGTCGGCCATGCCGGTCTACCGCACGTACGTCGACGCCGGCGGGGCAAAGCCCGAGGACGTCACGATCATTCTCGACGCGATCGCCGCGGCAAAGTCCACGCGGGAGGTCGAGGACGAGGCGGCCTTCGAGTTCCTGACCAAGCTGTTCGCGCTCGACGTCGGCAGCACGGAACGCCAAGCGGCGGCGCTGCTGTTCGTAACGCGTTTCCAGCAAACCTCCGGCCCACTGACCGCCAAGGCGCTCGAGGACACGCTCTTCTACCGCTACAATCGTTTGATCGCCGTCAACGAGGTCGGGGGTGAGCCCGATCCGCTCGGCGCGCCGATCGCCGACTTTCACCGCGCGATGCAGGATCGGCTGGAAAGTGCGCCGCTGGCGCTTTCCGCTACGGCGACGCACGACACCAAGCGGGGCGAGGATGCACGCGCCCGCATCTACGCTATCAGCGAGGCGCCGGATGCGTGGTCGGCCGCCGTCAGGCGCTGGTCGGCGATGAACGCACGCATGCGCACCGAGAACGTCGATGGAATAGCGCCCGGCGCCGACGTCGAGTGGATGTTCTATCAGGCGCTGCTCGGCGCTTGGCCCGCAGCGCTAAAGCCGGCCGACGCGGCGGGGCTCGATGAGCTGGCGCAACGCATGGGCGACTACATGCGCAAGGCGGCGCGCGAAGCCAAGCTGCACACGACCTGGACGCAGCCGGTCGAGGACTACGAGGCGGCTGTCGAAGCGTTCGTCACGAACGTGCTGGCGCCGTCTCGATCGCAAGCTTTCCTGCACGACTTCCACGCCACGGCGCAGCCCTTCATCCTTGCCGGCGCTGTGAACAGTCTGACGCAACTGTGCGTCAAACTTTTCGCGCCTGGCATTCCGGATATTTACCAGGGCACGGAGATCTGGGATTTGGCGCTCGTCGATCCGGACAACCGCCGCCCGGTCGATTTCGTCGAGCGGATGGCGATGGCCAAGGCCGAGACGACGCCCGCCGAGCTGGCAGCGGATTGGATGACGGGCGCTGTCAAGCTGCAGTTGATGCGCGCTGGGCTGTCGTTGCGCAGCGAGATGGGCGGAGATTTCGCTGCGGCCGACTACGTACCGCTGAAGGTTGAGGGCCCGCTGCGGCGCCATGTCGTAGCGTTCGGGCGCAGCTCAGCCGCCGGTTGGGTCGTTATCATCGGCACGAGATTTGCGCTGCGTCTCCTGGAGGGCGGCACACCCGTCGTTCCGGCGCATCGGTGGCAAGGCACACGCGTGCGTTTGCCGGCCACGCTGACGCAGTTAAACGACGTGGCCGCGCACCGCACGATCGCGGTCGATCAGGGCGCCATTGAATTGAGCGAGGTGCTGCAGGATCTGCCGGTCGCGATGCTGCGGTCGTAACCAAGCAACTATGGGCGGTTCGTCATGCAAGACGGCAGCATGGGAAGTCAGGTGAGCGAGCTGGAGCACGAGCTCCTGCGCGAGCTGACCCGCAACGTCGGCGTCTCGCGCGTCGATGCCACGCCGCGCGAGTGGCTGCGCGCTACGTCGCTCGCGATCCGCGGCCGCATCGTCGACCGCTTCCACGAGATGAACGCGCGCGTGCGTCGCAGCGGCCAGAAGCAGGTCTGCTACCTGTCGATGGAGTTCCTGGTCGCGCGTCAGCTCGAAACCGCGTTGATGGCGACGGGGTTGCGCAGCGACTGCGCCGAGGCGCTTGTCGCGGCTAGGCATTTCGCTCGACGATCTCATCGGCCTCGAAGCCGAGCCGGCGCTCGGCAACGGCGGCCTCGGCCGTCTCGCCGCCTGCTTCCTGGAATCCATGGCCTGCCGTGATGTCGTCGGGTTCGGCTACGGCATCCGCTACGAGTACGGCATGTTCCGCCAGGAGATCGCCGACGGCTGGCAGGTGGAGCAACCGGACGACTGGCTGACGCACAGCAACGTGTGGGAGCTGGAGCGGCCCGAGCCGGCCTTCACCATCGGATTCGGCGGCCACGTCGAGCACCGCGACAACGGCGCCATTTGGCATCCGGGGGAAAGCATCATCGCCGTGGCGCACGACCTGCTCGTGCCTGGACATCGGAACGCGACCGTCAATACGCTGCGCCTGTGGGGCGCGCGTCCCGTTTCCGGCCTCGATCTCGGCAAGTTCAACCGCGGCAATTACCTCGAGGCGATCGCGCCGAAGATCCGCTCCAAGACCGTGACGCGGCTGCTCTATCCCGACGACAGCACGCCGGAAGGGCGCGAGCTGCGCCTGCGCCAGGAGCACTTCTTCGCCTCGGCGTCGGTGCAGGATCTGATCGCCCGCTTCCTGCGCGATCACGGCGCGGACTGGAACCGCCTGCCCGACAAGGTTGCCATTCATCTCAACGATACGCATCCCGCCCTGGCGCCGGCCGAGCTGATGCGGCTGCTGGTCGACGTGCACCGGCTGCCGTGGGAGCGCGCGCTGGAGCTGACCAGCATCGGTGTTCAGCTACACCAACCACACGCTGATGCCGGAGGCGCTGGAGGTCTGGCAGGCCGACCTGATGCGCCGCATCGCGCCGCGGCATCTGGAGATCATCGAGGAGATCGACCGGCGCCTGGCGGCGCGAGCTGAGCTCGCGTCCCGACGTGCGCGCCGACCAGGTTTCCGTCGATCAGCGGCGATCAGTCTCCGTCGGTCAACATGGGCCGCTTCTCGGTGCTGATGAGCCGCAAGGTCAACGGCGTGTCGGAGCTGCACAGCCGGCTGGTGCGCGACAGCCTGTTCCCGGAATTCGACAAGCTGTTTCCCGACCGCTTCTGCAACGTCACCAACGGCATCTCGCCAGCGCTTGTGGTTCTACCAGTCGAATCCGGAGCTGTGCGCGTTGGTCGACCGGCGGCTGGGCGACAAGTGGCGCAGTCCGCTCGACCTGACGGGGCTGCAGCGCTTTGCCGACGACGCCGAGTTCCGCGCCGAGTTCTCCGCGGTGAAGCTGTCCAACAAGCGGCACCTCGCCGACGCCGATCGCCAAGGCGACCGGCATCACCGTCGACCCGACGGCCATGATCGACATCCAGGCCAAGCGCATCCACGAATACAAGCGCCAGCTCTTGAACATCCTCGGCGTCATCGCGCGCTGGAATGCGATGAAGTCCGACCCCGACAGCTATTGGCCGGCGCGCGTCGTGGTGATCGCCGGCAAGGCGGCGTCGAGCTATTGGCTCGCCAAGTTGATCATCAAGCTGGCGCATGACGTCGGCCAGCGCATCAACAACGACCCCGAAACGGCCGACCGGCTGAAGCTGATCTTCCTGCCGAACTACAACGTGTCGCTGGCCGAGAAGATCATGCCGGGCGCCGATCTCTCGCAGCAGATCTCGCTCGCCGGCACCGAGGCGTCGGGCACCGGCAACATGAAGCTGGCGCTCAACGGCGCCCTGACCATCTGCACGCGCGACGGCGCCAACATCGAGATCGCCGAGGCCATCGGCTGGGACGGGCTGTTCCCGTTCGGCCTCAAGGTGGAGGATGTCGCGCGGCTGAAACGCGAAGGCTACGTGCCGATCAATGCCGTCAACGAGGACGACCAGCTGCGCACGGCGCTGGAGCAGATCGCGCGCGGCGACTTCTCGCCCGGCGATCCACACCGCTTCGAGCCGATCGTCGACTCGCTGCTCAATCGCGGCGACCGCTTCATGGTGCTGGCCGACTTCGCCGACTATTGGCGGGCGCAGCGGGCCGTCGATGCGCTGTGGCGCGACAAGGAGGCGTGGACGCGGCGCGCCATCAACAGCGTCGCCAACATGGGACGCTTCTCGGCGGACCGCGCGATCGATGAGTATGCCGATCACATCTGGCGCACGCGTGCTGCGGGATAAGCAACAAATGCGGTATCGCAAGCGCCTCATCGTGTGCAGAGTGGCCCGATGACGGGATCCTATGACGTTCTCATCGTGGGTGCTGGACCGGCGGGCCTCAGCGCGGCGCTGGTGCTCTCTCGCGCGCGCCGCCGCGTGCTGCTGTGCGGAGCAGGCGAGACGCGCAATCACGCTTCGCACGGTATTCACGGTCTGCTCTCGCACGAGGGCCAGCTGCCGGCCGACTTCATCGCCGCCGGTGCGCATGACCTGAAGCGGTACCCAACCCTTGAGCGGCGCGATGCCGAGGTCGCTTCGATCAAGCCGACCTACGACGGGTTCGAATTCGCGTGCGCCGACGGCTCGTCCGGAACGGCGCTCAAGGTCTTGCTGGCGACAGGGTTGCGCGACGAGCTGCCGTCGATCCCCGGCGTCGAGAACTTCTACGGCTGCTCGGTGCACCATTGCCTCTACTGCGACGGGTTCGAGTACGCGGAAAGACCCATCGCCGCGTTCGGCAGCGAGGATAAAGGGGCAGCCCTCGCTCTGATGATGAAGCAGTGGTCGGGCGACGTCATGCTTTGCACGGGCGGCGGTGTCGCCGTCAGCCCCGAGATGCAAAAGCGGCTGGCCGCGCACGGCATCCCGATATTCGAAGCGCCGATCACCGGATTGGAAGGCGACGGCACCGTGTTACAGCGTATCCGGTTCGCCGACGGCTCGTACGTCGAGCGCGACGCCTTGTTCTTCTCCACCGGGTGTCACCAAAAATCCGACCTGTGGCGCGCGCTGGGATGCGTACGCGACGAGAAGGGCGGCATCGTCACCGACGCGCTTACCGAGGAGACATCGGTGCCCGGCGTCTATGTGGCGGGCGATGTCTCGCGCGATGTGCTGCTGATCGCCGTCGCACTGGCCGAAGGCGCCAAGGCGGCGGTGGCCATCAATCGCGCGCTGCTGGCCGAGGATGGCCTGATCTGACGGCCGGTTTGTCGGATCTCGGAAAAGCCTTCGACGAAAACGGGGTGATCTGCTTCACCTCATCCTAGGATCCGTGATCGACGCGGACGTGTGGGGCAAGGCGCATCGCCGGCGGGCGGCGGCAGCTTTTCCGTAGGGCGGTGGAAGCTGCCGGGCGCCAGCGGTCAAATTTGGCGCCCTTGATTAAAATGATGCTGGTGTAGCGGGCGACGCCGAGCCCGAGCAACGTCCAAATCAGAACGGCGGGCCACGGCACTCGGGCAACGAGCTTGGGGCCGTACGGCTTCTGGCCTAGCACAAAAAGGCGCTGAATGTCATTCGCACCACTGGCGGAAACGTCCGCTGGGCGCCACCTCAGCAGCTAGAAAAATCGGAGATGCAAAAGGTAACTCGGCGATGAGCCAGAGGCCGACAACGTGTCATCGGCGAATTTGCAGCGTCGAGAGTTTTGTGTCGTATTTCTGCGCATAATTGATCCCTCTCGCCGCGCACCGGCCACACGCCATAAGTTGGATGGCCTCTGTCGTTTGGAGGGGACACATGCGAAATCATGGGCAAGATGACATTGATTTGGACCGCGCATCAAACCTGATTGGGCATCCGGAAGACAGCACTGATCCGCGCGACAAGTGGCTGGCGGCGGGCGCTAACGATGACCTTGCATTTCTAATGGCCATGCTCGCTCTAGCGGAGGGTGCGGGCCGAGAGGAACCAACTGATCGTCATCCGTCTTTGCAAAAGCCGGAGACGTTGGAGAGGCCGGTGGAGAGCTTTGAAGAACGCGCGGTGGCGAAGGCGGTCATCGATCTCGAAAGCAGCGAGTAGCTGGCGGCCCGGTGACGCAACTGCGCTCGACTAGTGGTTCTGCCGCCGAACTTCGAGGCAGGAAATTCTCGTCCAATCGAACACGTATCCGAGGCGGCGCCGCATGATCGCAGTTGCCACGTCGTCGAGTGTCGCGGGAGATAGAGGCCACTCCTTGTCCCCAGGCATGCGCACGTTGAGCCTACGGACCACTTCCTCTTCATCGCAAGCGAGCTGAAAGCGGACGCCGCTGTCGTTATCGAAAACGCAGGGAGTAATCTTCGCGCGCCATTGTCGAGGATACTTCAGCCGCATCGCCACCTTTTGCAGAGTGGATTTGGGCTCGTACCTGAAGCGACTACTCATGACACTGCGCTCGCGAGCTAAGTTGGGATGCACACTAAACGGTACATATACAGGCGAACAGGGCAAAATTTGGAATGCTGGTCGAGGAACCGAATTGATCAGATAGGACCCAAGTCCCGCGCCCGGCCCCCCCACCCCTCCCAAAATTGAGCGTCGCGCGCTGGGACGCGTGCGCGATGAGAAGGGCGGCATCGTCACCGACGCGCTTACCTTCCAGCTAACGGACTTGGCCAAGTGCTTCGATCTCTCGCTGAAGTCCGGGCACGAGCTGCGTTGGCGAGTGGATAAAAAGATCGCCGCCAATACGAATGATCGTCATCCGTGTCGGAAAGGGCATCTTGAGGAATGGAAGGCCGAACCGGATCAATGGTCCATCCACGACCCAGATCTCGTCTGCCACGCGTTTAAGCGTGTCTAGTGGCTGGTAGATGGAAAAATCCGCCATCGCATGCCGAGGGGTTCAGTGGGCGCACAAGGCTGACGACCTCGAAGCTTGCCGCGCGCGCGGCCAGTTCGACAAGCCCCCCATTCCCTGACGATCTCCAGAAATTTGACTTTCACGCCGTCATGCAACATATGAAGTAGCATGAGATGAAATAGCGGTCTATCGGGTGAACTCCACGTCCTTCTACACATGGCAGAGCACGAGGGCCCACAAGTCGCGCCGCTCGGCCCGGAATCGTTCGAGGTGGTGCGGTGAGCGAGCGGATGGACCCATTCTCCGATCCTCAGGCCGTGGCACGGTACACTGAGGGGGCGCCACGTAACGTGCCGGGCTACGCCGCCATGCAACGCATGACGACGCTTCTGCTTGCAGAGCGTGTTCCCGAAGATGGCCGCGTGCTGGTTCTCGGAGCTGGCGGCGGCCTGGAGCTGAAGGTATTTGCTGAGGCTCATCCGAATTGGGCCTTCGACGGCGTCGATCCAAGCGCCGAGATGCTGAAGCTGGCCCAACGGACTCTAGGACCGCTCGCCGCGCGCGCGACCCTGCATCGGGGCTACATCGCCGACGCGCCGATCGGCCCGTTCGATGGGGCGAGCTGTCTTTTGACGTTGCACTTCTTGTCTCGCGAGGAGCGGCAACGCGCGACAGCCGAAGTTCGCCGCCGTCTGAAGCCTGGCGCGCCCTTCGTCGTCGCGCACTTCTGCATTCCGCAGAGCGACGAGCGCGCGGTTTGGCTGTCGCGATTCGCAACATTCGCCGGCATAGATCGAGGGCAGGCGGCTGCGATCGATTCGCGCCTGACCATCCTCTCGCCGGAGCAGGACGAAGCGATCCTGCGTGAAGCCGGCTTCTCGAATGTCAGCCTGTTCTACGCCGGCTTCACATTCCGCGGCTGGGTGGGCTACGCCTGATGCGATCCATGCAATCATGGGGGAATTCGCCGGCCTATCGGGCGGCCATGTCTGCATCCCCAGCTGCAGCAGGCTACCAGGGGAAGGCGGCGGCAATCCACGACGCGCTCTCGCGCGGGTGCGGAGGCCGTCGCGATCGTGCGCGATCTGATCGGCGAAATCCGTGTCATCGCGCGCGGCTAGGGCGAGCAGTTGCCCTTGAGATCGTCAGCGACTTAGCCGCGCTAATGGCAACGGAACCGACGCGAACGCGCTGACTGCATTGTTGGTTGCTAGGGTGCGCACAGCCACGGCAACAAAGTGCGCCCGTTGGGCTTCCGGCTCGTAGCATGACTTTCGCTCCGCCCCGACTTGGTTATACTCCCCTTATGGGCAAGGGGGACATTCCAGCACTGACCGGAATCCGCTTTGTGCCGGCGCTTCTCGTGATGCTTGCCCACGGGGCGACCATGGGTCGGACAGGTCATTTTGAGGCGCTAGGCGCGCTCGGCAACGCCTCGATGTCGCTGTTCTTCGTGCTCAGCGGCTTCATCCTCGTTTACAACTACCAAACCCTGATCGAACGGCCGGCCTGGTCTGAGACGCGGCGCTTCCTCGTGGCGCGCGTGGCCAGAATATATCCGGCCTATTTGCTGATCATGGCAGCTGGCCTGCTGTTGAGCACCAAGCAGGTCACTTCCGGGGGACTACTCGCGCATTTGGCCCTGGTACAGAGCTGGTTCACCTTCGACAACGCTCAGGGCGTCCGGCTCATTGATCAAATCCCCTTCATGCCGCCTGCGTGGTCGATCAGCACCGAGTGGTTTTTCTACGCCGCGTTCCCAGTGCTGTGCGTCACGCTCTTTCAACTTCGCGGTCGGGCCGCCCTACTGGGCGCTGTCGTCGCCATCGGCGCCCAGCTATTGGCCGGCTCGCTACTACAGTCGGGGTGGACCGGGGCCGCCAGCACCATCGACTGGCTGACATATCTATCCCCGTACCTGCGCATTGCCGAGTTCGCAGCTGGCGGTTTGCTGGCCCGCTACGCCATGGGAACCGCCCCGCCGCGACTGGGTGGCGCCTTGCTGGCGGGCAGCATCCTGCTGTTTGCTGCACTGATCGCCGCCTTTAGCGCGCCAGACGCACCCGAATGGCTCCGGCGTCTACGTGTCTCGGGGGCCTATGTCGTGCCGGCGCTGGCGCTAGTACTGTACTGCTACTGGCAGCAACCACGTTGGCTGGAGCATCCGCTGGCCGTATTCGCCGGGGAAATCAGCTACTCGTTTTACCTGTTCCACGTTGCCACGCTCGCAGGCATCGCCAAGCTCTGGCGAGGAGCAGAGCTTCCGACCGCGTTGCCTGTCATGCTGGTGCTCGCGCTCGCCATCAACTTTGCTCTGGCGTCGGCCTCGTACGCTGTCATTGAAAAGCCAGCACGTCGGTTCATCCGCTCACGCTGGGGTGGCGCCGAAGAAACGCCTGTGGCCCCCGACCCACGCCAGGGCGCTCCCGCTTAAGAAGCCGGGCACATCGTCTCTCGAGTCGGCGCGTAAGCCGTCGAAGGTGACTTTGCACCCGATGGTTGGATCACGCTATCGGGAGCGTGTCGCCATGCAGCATGCGGCCTTGTTGCCGAGCAGCGATGAAAGCGCAGAAGCGGTACGGCGACTAGAGAGTTGATCGTGGGGGTCGAGGATCCCACCGACGCCTGCTGGCGAGCGGTGCAGCTGGAGACCCTGGGCGACCCTCGCGGCGCTGATGAGCAGCGAACAGGAGAAGGGCCGTGTTACTGGCGTCGGTGGTTGCGGGGGTAGGATTTGAACCTACGACCTTCAGGTTATGAGCCTGACGAGCTACCGGGCTGCTCCACCCCGCGTCACCTAACAAGCCTCCGCGATCGAGACTGAACCGTCATCAGCTGCGGAGGGGGCCGCCGTCACGCTCCTAAGAGCGGCGACGACAAAGGCCGCCCGTCACCGAGCGGCCTCTCGATGGCGCGGGTATAGCACAATTCGCGCGCCTGCCAAGCCCACCGTCCCCGCCACCTGCAACCTTTGTCTCGCCTTGACGTTTTGGGGCGTGAAGATCGGCGTTACCGCACCTGGAATTAGGCCCGGTGGGTACCCTTTTCAACGAGGCACCGCGACATGTTCGACCCCGACAGCACGACGCTTTCAGAGGGTGTCATCGCCGCGCGGCTGTGCCTCGCCGTGGCGCTCGGCGGTGTCATCGGCTTCGAGCGCGAGCGGCTGGCGCGCCCGGCAGGGCTGCGCACCCACATGCTGACGGCGCTCGCGGCAGCGCTGTTCACCGTCATCACCATGGAAATTCACGCCGGTGTGCTGCGCGAGTCGTCCGGCCAAAGCACCGACCCGATTCGCGTCATCGAGGCAGTGACGGCGGGCGTCGCTTTCCTCGCGGCAGGTGCGATCTTCCGCTCGCAAGGCGACGTGAAGGGGCTGACGACGGGGGCAGGCATGTGGCTGGCGGGCGCTATCGGCGTTGCCTGCGGCGCCGGCTACGGGATCCTGGCGCTGATGGCGACAGTTCTCGCCGCCATCATCCTCGTCGCCGTGCGTTGGCTCGAGGGTTACGCCAAAGACACGGGCGAGAACTCCCCCAATTCCACCTGAGGCGCGCTCAACGCGGACTGGGTGTGGCCGTCGCGGTAGTCGAAGCTCCGTTCGCCTCGATCTTATGCTGCGTGCGGATGAAGTAGATGTTGCGCGAGTAGATGATGAGGCCCATCGCCTGCCCGAGCATGAAGACGGGGTCCATGCGATAGATGGCGTAGGCGAGCAGCATGGCGCCGCCGATCATGCTGAAGTACCAGAACGTCTCCGGCACGATGGAGCGGCGAGCGCGCTCGCTGGCGATCCATTGCACGATGAAGCGCATGGAGAACATCAGCTGGGCGAGGAAGCCGACGCCAAGCCACGCCTTCTCGCTGACGGGCGTCGATACCCACCACTGACTGAGCAGCGCAAGGAGGTTGTGGAGATGATCCATGATCTGCCGTCCTGAAGCGTATGCTGTGTGCCGATTAGCTCTTGTCGCCGGCGCTGGCCCGCGCGCCATCGTCGTTCACCGGCTTCAGGCGCAGCGCGATATCAGCCACGGGGTGCGTCTCCGGATGTCGATCCACGATGCGCGGCACGCGCGTGCGCCGCCTGAGCCACGTGACGCCGACGAGGTCGTATAGACCGACCAGCGCACGGTTGAGATTGTTGTACTTCGATATCCCGGCCTGGCGCGGCCGATCGTTGACCGGGACGTAAGCGACTTCATAGCCGTAAGTCTGAAACAACGCCGGCATGTAGCGGTGCATACTGGTGAAAAACGGCAGTCGCAAGAACACCTCGCGCCAGTAAACCTTGATGCCGCAGCCGGTGTCCGGGCAGTCGTCCTTCAGCACGGCGTCGCGGATCCAGTTGGCCGAACGCGAGGCCCACCGCTTGGAACCCGTGTCCTTGCGCTGCGTGCGCCAGCCGTTGACAAGCGCCGGTCCCGGCTGTCCGGGCAGGGCCAGGACTTCGAGGAGGTCCGGAATATCATGGGGGTCGTTCTGGCCGTCGCCGTCCATGGTGGCGATGATCGGGCTCGTCGCCGCCAGCACGCCGGAGCGCAGCGCCGTGCTTTGCCCGCTGCGGCGGTCATGACGCAGATAACGCAACCCGGGGTATGCGCCGGAATCGATGAGCGATTTTATTTCCGCAGGCGTCGCATCGTCGCTCGCGTCGTCGACCACGATCAGCTCGGCGAGGCGCTGGGCCGGCACGGCCGCATACGTCTCCTGTATGAGGCGGCCGATGTTGCCGGCCTCATTGAGTGCAGGAATGACGACGGTGACGCGCATCAAGCACCCCTGTCCCTCAGGACTCGCCGCGACGCCCTTAAATACCCCCTAAGCGGCGTCATGGATACCCGTCTTTGTGTCGGTCTCCCAACCTAGTAAATGGGCGGCCGATGGCTTAGCGCGCTCCAACAGACCTTCTAGGCCGCCGGGGATCGCCAATCGCACGTGACGCGTATCGCAATTAGATTTCCGCCGCAGGTGCGGCGAAGATAGCGGCGCGGTTGGGGCGGCGGCATCTTCACGTGGTCCGCCCAACCTAGTAAATGACCTGCCGTGGCGGCTTTCGGGCCGGCACCCCGCAAAATAGGCTGCGAAGCGCGCATGTCAGTCTCTCCCGGTCTCGCCACCAGCGGCCGCGACGTCAACTGGTTCTCGGTGCTTCTGGCGGGTCTCGCCTCGCTGCTCTGCGTTCGTTTAGTTGCGCTGCAGGTCAACGGTACCGACCTGTTCTTCGACGAGGCGCAGTACTGGGCGTGGAGCCAGGACCCGGCGCTGGGATATTTCTCCAAGCCGCCGCTCATCGCCTGGATCATCGGAGCCGCGACGACGGCATGCGGCGCGGACGAAGCGTGCGTGCGTCTGCCCTCGCCGCTGCTGCACACGGCGACGGCATTGGCGATCTTCTGGCTTGGCCGGCGCTTGTATGATGCACGCGTTGGTGCGCTGTCGGCGCTCGCATTCGCGACGCTCCCGGGCGTGTCGCTGTCAGCCGGACTCATCTCCACCGACGTGCCGCTGCTGCTGTGCTGGGCCCTGGCGCTGGTGGGTTTCACCGCGCTGTTCGAGACCGACGACATCTGGCCCGCGCTGCTGCTCGGCGCCGCACTCGGTGCCGGGCTCAACGCCAAGTACGCCATGGCGTGGTTCATCCTTTGCGCGGCGATCTATCTGTTCATGACGCCGGAGCGGCGTAGCGTGCTGCGCGATTGGCGCCTCTACCTGGGGCTCGCCATCGGTCTGGTGCTCATCGCGCCCAACCTTGCGTGGAATTACAGCCACAAGTTCGCGACCTTCTCGCACACGGCCGAGAACGCCAACTGGGGCGGTTCGATGCTGCACCCCAACAAGGCGTTCGAGTTCTTCGCCTCGCAGTTCGCCGTCTTCGGGCCAATCCTATTCGGGACTTTCTTGATGATCGTCTGGCGGGCGCAACGCAGACGTCTGCCCGAGCCGGACCGACTGCTGCTGGCGTTCTCGGTGCCCATCATCGCCGTTATCCTCCTGCAGGCGTTCCTGTCGCGCGCGCACGCGAATTGGGCGGCCCCCGCGTACGCGGCGGCGAGCGTGCTCGTCATCGCGACGATGGTGCGCAACGGTGCCTGGGGCTGGTTGAAGGCCTCGTTCATCGTTCACGCCGTCGTGCTGGCGCTGATCGTGTTCGGCACCGCGACCGCCGGCCAGGTGCCGCTGCCACTGAAGACCGATCCGTTTGCCCGCACGCTCGGCTGGCATGACGTCGCCAACGCGACGCGCGCCGAACTCACCCGGGCCGCGGCGGCAGGCAAGCCTTATGCTGCCGTGCTGTCGGACGACCGCGCCGTCACCGCCGAGCTTCTTTACTATATGCGCGACGAGCCGACACCGATCCTCGCCTGGCGTCCCGGCGCGCCGCACGATCACTTCGAGCTGACGCGGCCGTTCACCGCAGCAACGCCGTCACCCGTGCTGCTGGTGCGCGCGGACGATGGCGAGCCGCCGGCCATCAAATCGTTCGCCAGCGTCGAGAAGGTTGCCGACCGGATGCTGCCCGCAGGCGACAATGCGCAACGGCATGTAACGTTCTACTCCCTGGCGGGGTACAAGGGCCAATGACGGCAGCCGATCGCACGCGCGAGGGCCTCGAGCTTCCAACCGAAGAGGCAGCGGCGCTTTCCGAAACATTCGTCCTGCTCGACAACAACTCGGGCACCGGACCGCCGTCGCTGCTGTTCTCCGAACCGCAGGACATCATCGCCGCCTGGACGCCCGAGGAGGTGCCGGCGGCGCTGAAGCGGATCGAGGCAGGGGTTGCTGGCGGTTTGCACGCGGCCGGCTTCTTCGCCTACGAGCTCGGCTACGTGCTGGAGCCGAAACTCTCCGCGCTCATGCCGGAAAAGCGCAACGTACCGCTGATGTGGATCGGTCTCTACAAGGCGCCCGCCGAGATGACGAGCGTTGAGGTCGAGCACTGGCTGGCAACGCACACGCGCTCCGGCGACTTTTCATTCACCGACGTCAAGCTCAGTTGGGACGAAGCGCAGTACCTGACGCGCTTCACCGAGGTGATCGAGAAGATCCGCGCCGGGGACATCTATCAGCTCAACCTCACCTTCAAGGCGCGCTTCAAACTCGAGGGCTCGCCGCTGACGTTCTTCCTCGACCTGCGCCAGAAGCAGCGGGTCGCCTATGGAGGCATCGTCGATACGGGCGAGGTGACGGTGCTGTCCGCGTCACCCGAACTGTTCATCGAGCAGCACGGCCGCACGGTGTTCACGCGACCGATGAAGGGCACCGCGCCGCGCGCCGGCACGCTCGACGCCGACGCGATCGCCCGCCGGCAGCTCGCTGCGGATGTGAAGCAACGCGCCGAGAACCTGATGATCGTCGACCTGATGCGCAACGACATCGGCCGCATCGCCGAGATCGGCAGCGTCGACGTGACGGACCTGTTCACGGTCGAAACCTACAAGACGCTGCATCAGATGACGTCCGGGGTGCGCGCCACTCTGAAGAAGGGCGTCGATACCGCAGAGCTGCTGCGCGGCATCTTCCCGCCCGGGTCGATTATCGGCGCCCCGAAGATCCGCGCTCAGGAATTGATCCGCCAACTCGAAACCGAGCCGCGCGGCGTCTACTGCGGCGCCATCGGCTACATCTCGCCGGATGGGAACTCGCTGTTCAATGTGGCGATCCGCACGGCGGTCATCTTCCGCAACGCCGATGGCGAGATGGGCATCGGCTCGGGCGTTGTGTTCGACAGCCAGGGGCCGAAGGAATACGCCGAGTGCCTGTTGAAGATGAAGTTCCTCACCGATCCGGTGAAGCGCTTCGAGCTGATCGAGACCATGCTGTTCGACAAAGACGCGGGCGGCTTCAGGCTGCTTGAGCGGCACATCGAGCGGCTGGAGACGTCGGCGCGCTATTTCGCCTACGTCTATGACGAAGCGGAGGCGCGCCGCGCTCTCGAGCGGGCCGTGGCCGGCAAAGCTGGGCGGCTACGCGTGCGTCTCTTGCTCGCCGAGGACGGCAAGGTCACGGTAACGACGACTCCTCTGCCGCCCGCCGACCCGAAGGCCGTGATGCGCTTTGCCGTATCGTCGTCGCGCGTCGACAGCTCGGACCTGTTCCTGTTCCACAAGACGACGCGGCGCGAGCTCTACGATCGCGAGTGGCAGGAGTACGCCGACCGCCTCGGCACCGACGAGGTCATCTATCTCAACGAGCGCGGTGAGCTGGCCGAGGGCAGCCGCACGACGATCTTCATCGAGCGCGACGGCAAGCTGCTGACGCCGCAACTTAGTGCCGGACTGTTGCCCGGCACGCTGCGTGCGGAGTTGATCGCAGAAGGGAAGGCGCAGGAGGCCGTTCTGACGCTCGCCGATCTGAAATCGGCGGATGTGGTCTTCCTCGGCAACTCGGTGCGCGGGCTCGTTCCCGCGACGCGCATCGATGTCGTGAGGTAGCCGCCGCAGCCGAGCTGCGGCGGATATTATTCGATGACGATTTCGTCGGTAGCGATGGCGCCAACCTTCGGGTGGGTGACGACAGCTCCCCCGAGCATTGCGGCAAGCAAGAATGCAAACGCCGCGACCGTCAGCACGGCCGCGATGACGATCTCGCGCGTCGAGCGGCGTATGCGTTCCGCGTATGAATCAAATTGATCAAGCTTCCATCTCATGCCGCGAGAATTCGACGATCGTGTGCGCCGGCACCAGAGCGCTGAGTGCCGCGCGACAGAAGCGCACAGAATTACTCATATGTCAGAAGGGTTCTAAAGACCGCGCATGATGCAGCCAAAAACGAGGATAATCTGCGCCAGCAGCAGAGCCCAGAATTCGTTACCGGTAATAAACGGTACTTGGGCTCCAAAGAATTTAATGATCAGCACAGTGACCGTCAAAATGACGGACAGCATGAACGTGATGATGCCAGGTGCTTTAAGTCCCATCGTATCTACTCCCCTCGATGCCATGCGATCCGCATAACGCCTCGCAAGGCGCTCCCCTGAGCCGGCGCCGATTCGGCCGGCCCCCGTCGGCTTATAGCAGGCGCAACTCGGGATAGCACTGCGAGGACGGGTTGTGCTGGGGATGGCTGCGGCCGGCGGCGTCGCCGCTACGCAACGGCCTGTTTCCGCGGCCGGGCAAACAACAGGCGGCGCAACAACAGCAGCACGAGCAGCGCGAGGAAGAGCGCACCCACAATCACGAAGGGGTGCTTTTCCCACAGCAGAATGGGGCTGACGCGGCCGTCGGCGACGAGGCGTAGATCCTGGGCGATGACCCCGGGATCGAGGCCGCCTCCCGTGCGCAACATCATGGCGACGGCAGCGGACTGATCGGTGCTGGCGACGACCGCCTGGCGCACGCTCTCGGACGACAGCGAGTGGATCGTCGCCGGATTGGCCGCAACCGCATGCAGCACGCGCTCGCGCGGCTCCTTCTGCAGCCCCGTGAGGTAGCGCGACAGGCTCGACAGCTCGTCCTCGGTGAGGCTGCGCGCGAGGTTCTTTAGATCGCTATCCGGCAGTTCGAACAGCGTGTCGCGGGCGCTGCGGTCGATGGAAGCTAGGCGCACGATGGCCAGCTGATCGTCGAGGGCGAGCAAGCGCGTCAACGCGGGGCGACTCAGCTGATCGGGCTGGGTGCGGCGATAGAGGCTGTATTCGACGATCTTAGGCAGATCGTTGCCGGCGAGCGCCGCCCATTTGAGGCCGGCGTCGATCGAGCGCGTCTCGCGTGCGATATCCATGGCCGGTGCCGGTAGCGTGTTGATGGCCGTGCTGAGAGTGCCGTCGTCGAGGCGGCGCAAGATGCCTGCCTCTCCCTCCCCGGCTAGCAGCAGCGCGACGACCTCGTCGAGGCGCGGTAGGGCCGCGGGTTGCAGTGAATCCACGAAGGCCTTGAACTTCGGATTGCGTTCCGCGAGGCCCAGGGCTTCGGCGTGAGCGCTGCGGAAGTCACGCCAGATCTCAATCACGCGGTCGGCGGTTGAAGCGCCGATTTCCTGGACGTGGCCGGAGATCTGCTCGGCAAAGGTCTTCGCCAGCTCCTCCTGAACCTTGTCCTTGTTCTCCTTCGACTTCATTTCCGTGGCGATGATCGGCAGCACGCCGTTGCGCAAGTCCCAGATATCCTTGGCAATCAGCACCAGCCCGATGCCGCCGGCGACGACTGATACTAGGCGCGCCAGCACGCTGCCGACGATGCGCTCGCCGACGCGCGCGGCCATATTGGCCAGCTGGCGGCGCATCAACAGCACGGCCGCGCCGGCGATGCCGCCGCTCGATTCCCGCAGCACGGCGCTGGACGACATTTCCGCGGCGCTCTTATTGGGGTCAATCGCGATGCCCTTGCCCGCATCGCCGCCGATGACGGCGCGGGAAGCCGTCTCGCCGTAGCGGGCGCCGACGAAAGCCTTGAGGCAGGCGAGCGCCGGCTCGGCCGCATCGCGGCTGGCGAACTCCATCTGCTTGCCGACCTCGTTGCCGACGCCGACGGCAAGCTGCTCCAGCGCGGCCTTGATGGCGTCGGATCTATAGACACGTTCGGCGACGGCGGTGGCGAGTTCCTGGGCCTTCTGCTGGTCCGCAAGTGACTGCAAGAGGTTGCCCCAGCTCGTTTCCTTGCGGATTTCTTCGACGGCGAGGTCGACGCGGTCGTCGATGATCTGGTCCATGCCGATGCGGCGCCACTGGTCGCCGACCGCAGCGCGATAGTCGACATTTGCAATGCCGGCCTGCAGGGCGCGTACCGATATGCCTTGGATGGCAGTCCTGAAGGCGGCTTCGTCGCGCGCTTGGCAGGCCTCGTAGTCGGTCTTGGACAAAGGCTGCGCAAATGACGGCGCGACCTGTCCTACGACGATGGCAAGGGCGACGAGATGGGCGATCAGGCGACGTACGTGGGCGAGCAACGCGGCAGTGTCCTTCGGTCCGCGGCCGCTCCCATCCGGCGGCTGCACTTAACCATCTAATCACCTCGAATATGGGGTGTCGATTGCGCTCGCAGCGTGACACCGCCGGCGAGCGCTAGCGGAGCGCGCGATCTCGATCGGGTCGAGCGAGGTCGTTCGGGGTGCTCGGCGTGGCGAACCCTCGTCTGGGAGTGGTCGCGGGCGGATCACAAATTCTTTCACATTCGTGCAAGAGGGTGTTGGAGGCAGGACGGCCGTTGCACGCTGTGTGGTATCTGCATTACAATTATGCGCGCACTGCCTATTTGCCCAGCTTTCGCCTTGATTGTGGCGGCGGCACAACACCAGGTTGCGTAGATTAATAATGTTTGCACTGCACTAATTCGCAAAATCCAAGAACACACGTACACTTGCGAGATTGAGTTGGGTTGAGAAGCGGCGCTTTTTCAATGCGTTCTGCCGTCCCGCAGCAAGAGTGGCGAGCCCCATCTTCCGCCTGGCACACGCTGTCGAGCGCGCGCTGCGGTGGCGTACGGACCGACACGCTTGCGACACCGTCTCGCCCCAAATCGCCGGACACCGGCATCGGCGCCCTGCCGGATGCTGGCCGTTTGGCCACTGGTTGAGGCAGGGGAGGGCGACGCTCATGGACGGGGCAGTGAGCGACACGGCGGCGGGCTGCGGCAAGGTGCCCAATCGAACTTCGCAGCCGATCCGGTCAGTGAAACGTCTCCACCTCATCTCGTGCTGTGCGGGTACGGGATCTCTTTCAAAGCGGCTTCACCATATGAGCCTTGAGCCGGATTGCGATCGGCGTCGTTGCTCGTTTGAGGAAACGAAAAAGAGAGAGTTTCAACGACATGCTCGGGTTAGGCGCGGAGAAGCTCGCGTCGACCGGGGTCTGTTCGGGATCAATTGACTTCGTCAAGTATGCGAGCGAGTTCAGTTACCGAAATGAAAAACAGCGAGAAAATGAAGGCAGCTTGGGGTAGCATTTACGTTCCCGGCGGGCGCAACGGCGTGTTGCTCGTCCACAGCCTCGGCGGCTCGCCCATCGAGCTGAAGTTCGTTGCCCATACGCTGGCTCAGCTTGGCTACACCGTTTACTGCCCGCTCCTCCCCGGCCTAGCCGGCGGTACCGACGTGTCCGGTCTTTCGACCTGGCAGGACTGGTACGCGGCGCTCGAGCAGGCGCACGATGAGCTGACGCAGCAGTGTGACGGCGTCATCGTCGGCGGCATCTCGGCCGGCAGCATGCTTGCCCTGCGCCTCACCGCGCTACGCCCCGAGAAGATTTACGGCCTGATGCTGTTCTCGCCGACCTTCTGGCCGAACGGCTGGGCGATTCCGTGGTACTTCAGCCTGTTCCGTCTGGTGCAGCAGAAGTGGACGGCGCGTCTCTTCAAGTTCCGCGCCCGCGCTCCACACGGCATCAAGGACGAGCGCCTGCGCAGCTTCATTCTCGACAGCGTGCAGTCGGAGACGGATTTGATCGAGGATCTGTTCGCCCGCGGCGGCGGTCTCGTGCTCGAGTTCCGCCGGCTCGTCCGCAACGTCAAGCCGCTGCTCGGCAAGATCAAGCAGCACGCCCTCGTCTTCCATCCGCGCAACGACGATCAGAGCGATTTGTCGAACGCGATGCTGCTGCAGCGCAAGCTGGCCGGCATGGTCGAGGTTTGCGTGCTCGATGACTGCTACCACATGGTGACGCTCGATCGTCAGCGTCCGGTCGTGATGGAGCGCGTGAAGGAATTCGCCGAGCGCCTGACGACTCGCCTGGCCAAGCTGCGTAGCGAGGAGGCTGTCGTTGCGGCCACCGAAGCCCCGCAGCAGAGCAAGGGTCGTAGCGAAAATCGCGGCGCCACCACCTGATCTAAGGTGCGCGCGGCATGAAATGCAAAAAGGCCCGGCTTGATCAGCCGGGCCTTTTTGATTCAGTCGTAGTCCGCGTCTAGCGCGTCATTCTTGGGCGACATCGGGACGTACGGCGGGAACCGGCCGCGGCGCCTTCAGCTGCGGCGCTGCCTGCGCGGAGGTTGTTTTCGGAGCCGCGGCGCGCGCGTCGCCGGGCGTGGCGTGCGCCTCGCGCGGTTGATCGCAGCGCTGCAGGCCGGCCGGTGCGCGGCGCCACGTGAACGACTTGGAGAAGAACTTCACGCCCTTGTAGCCGGTGAGCGTGAGCCGATCGCGCGATACCAACTCGATGGCGGCGTCAAACTGCGCGCCCTGCTCGGGATCGTAGACCCAGCCGTTGTCCCAGCCGCCGCTGACACGCTGGAGGGACCCCAGCACCGGCAATCCGCAGATCGTGCGACGGCGTTTGGCGGCGTCGGGATTGTAGCCGTCTACTTGCGGCTCGCCGTTTTTCTTGTTCGGCTCTTTCAGCCAAACAATAAAACCGCACAGTCGATTGGCCGCCGCGCCGGAAGCGCCGCAGGGGCGGATCTCGACCGCGCCTTTGCCGGTATGGTTGATCCAGACGCCCATTTCGAGCGGTGGCGCGGCCTCGGCAAAGCTGGCGCTGAGCCCGATCCCCAGCCCGCAAATAACTGCAGCAGGCCAGTAATTCCGGGTCTTAGCCGTATGAAGATCATGACGCATGGTGGCATCACCAATATTGTGCGAGGTATTGCCCTCGCATTAGGCTTTGAAAGCGGCGAAAGCTGGTCGGAGGATCAGGCAGGCCGCTCGTCTCAGCGAAACCAGGGTATACAAGAGCTTTCCTTGATCGCTCGATCTTACCCCTTTATTGACCACTTCGCGTTAACGCTCCGTGAGTGCGCTATTCACTCACGTTTCTAAATGGGGCGATTGCGCGTTATGCTTAGGCAACTCTTAAGCACGGGTTTGCCTTTACGAGGCCTACTTCGAGGGCTACCAGCGGCGCGAGCCGCGCTGTCGGCGTTCGGCCGATCTCGCCCATCACAGTGCGGAACCGTTCAATGATCCTGACGCTTGCCTTCCGAAATCTGTTTCACGATCGCATCCGTCTTGCGGTCACCCTCGTGGGCATTCTGTTTTCCATCGTGCTCGTCGCCGTGCAGCTGGGTCTGTATCTCGGCGCCAGCAACATGATCACGGCCAACATCGACCACGCCAAAGCCGATCTGTGGATCACCGTGTTCGGAGCCAAGAGCTTCGAGGACGGCGGCATGCTGCTCACCCCGCGCGAGCGCCACCAGGCGCTAGCGACGCCGGGCGTCAAAGCCGTGATCCCGCTCATCGTGCGCTTCGCCGAGTGGCGCAAGCCCGAAGGCGGCTCGACGCGCGTCGTCATCGTCGGCACCGACGCCGAGGACGGCGGGCTGGCGCCATTCAACCTCGTCGAGGGGACGTGGGAAGACATCAAGGCGCCGGAAGCCGTCGCCGTCGATCGCACCTACTTCAACGAGCTCGGCATCAAGGGCATCGGCGATACGGCGCAGGTGCAGAACAGCCGCATCCGCGTGCGCGCCCTCACCGACGGTGTGCGCTCGTTCGTGCAGTCGCCTTACACCTACACGACGCTCAACCGCGCCCGCAGCATCTTCGGCGATAGCGATGGCGTGACGTTCTACCTTGTGCAGACCCAGCCGGGTGCCAACATCGAGAAGGTGCGCCAGGATCTCAAGGGCCGCCTCGAAGGTGCCGAAGTGCTCACGCAGGCCGAATTCCGCGATCGCAGCCTGAAGCAGTGGCTGTTCCGTACCGGCGCCGGCGTGGCGCTGATCGGCGGCGCTCTGCTCGGCAGCCTCGTCGGCACGGTCATCGTCGCGCAGACGCTATATTCCAGCACCAAGGACCATTTGGGCGAGTTTGCCACCCTGCGTGCGCTGGGTTCATCTTCGGGATACATTCACAAGGTTATCCTCGCCCAGGCGGGAATTAGCGCTGTGGTCGGCTATGCCCTCGGCATATCCATTTCACTCGCCATTCTCGTGCTCAGTCACAACACCGCTTTGCCCATGGTGATGACGCCGGGCCTGGCGTTCTGGTTGTTCACTTTGACAGTCGGCATGTGTGCCATCTCGGCCTTGTCGGCGATCGTCAAGGTCACCAAGATCGATCCTGCAACGGTATTCAGCAAATGAGCGAAGAGCCCGTGAGCCACGCGCCCGTCCTCGAAGCCATCGACATCGTCAAGGACCTCGGCTCCGGGGCCGGCAAGGTGCGCGCCGTCAAAGGCGCCAGCCTGACCCTGATCCCCGGTGAGCTGACGCTCTTGATGGGGCCGTCGGGCAGCGGCAAGACGACGTTGCTGTCAATTCTCGGCTGCATCCTGACGCCGACGTCCGGCACGCTTCGCATCGCCGGCGTCTCCACCGACAAGCTCGACGCGGAAGAGCTGGCTGAGCTGCGCCGCAAGCACATGGGCTTCATCTTCCAGTCCTACAATCTGTTCCCCACGCTCACCGCGCTGGAGAACGTGCGCATCTCGCTCGACGTGCGCGGGCAGAAGGGCTTCGCCGCCGCCAACCGCTCCGAGGAGGTGTTGCGTGACGTCGGCCTCGCCTATCGCCTCAAGAGCTATCCCGGCAATCTCTCGGGCGGTGAGCAACAGCGCGTCGCCGTTGCTCGCGCCATCGCCTCCTCGCCTTCGATCGTGCTCGCCGACGAGCCGACGGCGGCGCTCGATGGCGAGAACGGCCACGCGGTGATGGCGCTGCTGGCGCGCATTGCCAAGGAACAGCACCGCAGCGTTCTGGCGGTCACGCACGACCCCCGCACGCTGAGCTATGCCGATCGCGTTGTGCGCATCGAAGATGGACGTATCGTCGGCGAAGAGCGCCGCCCTGAGGGCCTCGATGCCCCGGAAATTGCAGATCTTACAAAGAGACGGAAGGCCCATGCTTAAGGTCAATCCCACGGTCATTACGCTCGGTATCGCCGGCATTCTGGCGATCGCCGTCGGCTTCTACGTCAACAGCGTCAGCTGGGGCCCGGTTGCCGAAGAGAAGACCACGCAGGCAAACAACACTGGCGCCACCGACGGCGCGAAGCTGAAGAACGACCTTGCCGCCATCAAGCCGACGTGGGCTGCCTCGGCCACCGGCCGCGTGGAGCCCAAGAGCGGCGAAGTGCGCGTCACCGCCGAGGTTCCCGGTCGCATCGTCGATGTCGCCGCCGGTCTCAACGACCGCGCGAAGTCGGGCGACCTGCTCGTTCGTCTCGATGACGATGACGCGCTGACCAAGGTCACCGGCGCCAATGCCGAGGCCCAGGTGCGCGTACGCGAACGCAACGAAGAGGATGCGCGCGGCCTGCAACTCGAGCGCCGTAATGCTGAAGATGCCGTCGCCTCCGCCGAGCGCGCCGTGTTCGGCGCCCAGCAGGCCTTCGATGATGCGCTGGACAAGAAGCGCAACAACAACGGCAGTGATGACGACGCCGACAAGGCGCGTACGAAGCTCACCGACGCCAACAAGAAGCTGGCCGACGAGCGTGCCAACCTCGCTTCCGTGAATGCCAAGTCCGGCATGCCGCTGCCGACCCGCGTCGAAGCCGCACTGCAGGTCGCCCGCGCCGAGCTGACCGCCGCCGAGCTCGGCGTCGAGCACACGCGTGTGCGCGCGCCATTCGACGGCACCGTGCTCAACGTCATTGCCAAGGAGGGCGAGGTTGCTGCCCCGTCTCCCGAGAACACGCTGCTGGTGTTCGGCGACCTCACCGCGATGAAGGTGCGCGCCGAGGTCGAGGAGCGCGATGCCGCGAAGATCCACATCGGTCAGCGCGTCGTCGTCCGCGCCGACGCTTATCCCGACCAGGACTTCGAGGGCCGCGTCGGCTCCATCGCCCAGTCGCTGTCGCAGCCCAACATCGTCTCGCGCGGCCCGCGCCGTCCGAACGACGTCGAGGTGCTCGAGGCGATGGTCGATCTCGATGGCCTGCCGCCGCTGCTGACCGGCATGCGCGTCGACGTGTTCTTCAAGCACGACGCCACCGCATCGACGAAGTAACGCGGCGCCCTCACCGCGCCGTTGCTAACGTTTGAAGCGGGCGCACCCTCACCGGTGCGCCCGCTTTCGTTTTCGCGCTGCCTATCCCCTCTCTCCGCTTGCGGGGAGAGGGGAAGGATGAGGGGCAACAGCGATTACCCACGCCCGATGCCGTCATTTTTCTAGCTCGTGCAGAATAGTGTCGAGCACACCATCGAGGTTGCGGTCGATATCATCGTTGGTCACGCGGACAACGCGATACCCAAGCTGCCTCAGATCGGCAGTACGCGCTTCATCGGCGGCAATCTCTTCATTGAGTCCGTGTGTTGCCCCGTCGACCTCGACGATCAGCTTTCTCTCACGACAGGCGAAGTCCGCGTAGTAAGGACCTATCGCCAGCTGGCGGATGAACTTGAAGCCGCGAAGCCGACGCCCGCGCAGTTCCTCCCAGAGTTTCTCTTCGGCCCCGACTTGGCGCGAGCGCAAAGCCCGAGCTCGGTTCGTTTGCCATGGCTGCGGCCACGCATTGGAACTCACGCCTCACTGGTGTTCCAAGCTTCTGCCCCTCACCCTGACCCTCTCCCCATCAGGATGGGGAGAGAGGATGAGTGCTTTACTCCGCGGGGGCGGGGTGTGCGGGAGTGGCGTGGCCGTTCTCCTTCGCCTGGGCGGCCAGGTACTCCGGCGACTCGTCGGTCGGGCCGACGAAGCGGCCGAAGATGTACCAGATGAGCTTGCCGACGTCGTCCATCACCGTGAAGAACGACGGCACGAAGACCAGGGACAGCACGGTCGAGACGAGTAGCCCGCCGATCACCGCGATGGCCATAGGGGCGCGGAACTCGCCGCCGTCGCCGATCGCCATGGCGCTGGGGATCATGCCGGCGACCATCGCCAGCGTCGTCATGACGATGGGGCGCGCGCGCTTGCGGCCGGCGTCGATCACGGCGTCGAAACGCGGAATGCCCTTGGCCACTTCCTCGACGGCGAAGTCGACGAGCATGATGGCATTCTTGGTGACGATGCCCATCAGCATCAGCAGGCCGATGTAGACCGGCATGCTGACGGAGTTGTTGGTGGCCAGCAGCGCCAGCACGACGCCACCGAACGACAGTGGCAGGGACAGAAGAATGGTGATCGGCTGCGCCACGGAGCCGAACAGCAGCACCAGCACGCCAAACACGATCATCAGGCCGGTGCCCATGGCGGTCATGAAGCCGGTTGCCACCTCGTCCTGCATCTCGGCATCGCCGGACGGCTGCAAGCGGACGGTGGTGGGCAGTTTCTGCTCCTCGACCACCTTGAGGAACTTCTCGCGCGCGCTGCTCATCGCGTAGCGCGATTCCAGATCGACGCCGATGACGGCGCGGCGTTCGCGGTCGTAGCGGCTGATGGAGCTCGGTCCGCGGCCGAAGGTGACGTCGGCAACGGCGGCGAGCGGAATGGCGACCCCGGCGGCGTTGGTCACGCGCAGGTTCTGCAGCCGCTGCATGTCGGTGCGGGCGTCCTCCTCGATCTGGACACGGATCGGCACCAGGCGATCGCCGGCGTTGAACTTGGCGAGGTTGGCGTCGATGTCGCCGATGGTGGCGACGCGGATCGTCTCGGCGATCTGGCTCGGGGCAACGCCGAGGCGCGCCGCGACATCGAACTTCGGCACGACGCGCAGCTCCGGCCGGTCGATCGCCGCGTCGGCGGCGACGTTCTTGAAGCCGGGAACCTGGCGCAGAGCGCCCTCCAGCTTGCGCACCGCGCCGTCCAGGTCCTCGCCGCTGTGGGACAGCATCGAGAACGAAAGCTCGCGTTCGCCCCGCTCATTGACGTACCAGGCGCGCGTGTCGGGGATATCGGCCAGCTTGTCGGAGATGATCGTCTTGATTGCCTTTTGCGGCAGGGCGCGCTCGGTTTTCGGCACCAGATTGACGAACAGCGAGGCCTTGCGCACCTCGAGGCCGCCTGTGGGCGTGCTGCCGCCGAGGACGAACACGCTGCTTACTTCGGGAATGGTCTTGAGAACTTCGGCCATCTGGTCGGTGGTGACACGCGTGTCCTCGAGCGTCGCGCCTGGCGGCAACTCGACCGAGACGACGACGCGGGAGGTATCCTCGTCGGGCATGAAGCCGGTCGGCAGCAGCGACGTGGCGTAGATCGAGCCGGCGAACAGGCCAAGGCCGGCGACAAGCGTGAGGTAGCGTACCTTGAGCGTGGCGCGCAGGAACCCGACGTAGCCGCGCATGACGAACCCGTCACCCTCGTTTTTTTCGGGGACGGGTCGCAGGAGATAGGCCGCCATCATGGGCGTTATCAGTCGCGCGACGGCCAGCGAGATGAGCACGGCGATGGCGACGGTGAGGCCGAACTGGCGGAAGTACTGCCCTGCGATGCCGCCCATGAAGGAGACGGGCGAGAAGATGGCGACGATGGTCAGCGAGATGGCGATGACGGCAAGGCCGATCTCGTCGGCGGCCTCGACGGCGGCGCGATAGGGCGATTTGCCGGTGCGCATGTGGCGCACGATGTTCTCGATCTCGACGATGGCGTCGTCGACGAGGATGCCGGTGACCAGCGTAATGCCGAGCAGGCTGACGAGGTTGAGCGAAAAGCCGAGCAACTCCATGGCCCAGAACGTCGGTATGGCCGACAGCGGCAAGGCGACGGCGGCGATCAGCGTGGCGCGCATATTGCGCAGGAAGACGAGCACGACCAGCACCGCGAGCACGGCGCCTTCGATCAGGGTCTCCATCGCCGAGGTGTAGTTGCCGCGCGTGTAGGCCACGGCGTCGTCGATCTTGGTGAGGCGGACGTCGGGGTATTGCTTGCCGAGCTCGGCCAATCGCGCATTGACGACATCGGCGACGGACAGCTCGCTGGAGCCTTTGGAGCGGAACACGGAGAAGGTGACGACCGGCTCGCCGCCGAGGCGCGCGAACGAGCGCTGCTCGCTGGCATCGTCGACCACTTGGCCGAGATCCGACAGGCGGACGTGGCGGGCGCCGGAGAGCAGGATCTTGGTGTTGGCCAGCTCTTCGACGCGGCGGGCGCCGGCAAGGGTGCGGATCGCCTGCTCCTGGCCGCCGACCTCGCCGCGGCCGCCGCCCAGGTCGACGTTGGTGGCCCGCACTTGGTTGTTGACCTCGGCGGCCGTGATGCCGAAGGCCAGCAGGCGGTCAGGATCGAGCAGGATGCGGATCTCGCGATCGACGCCGCCGTAGCGCTCGACGCGGCCGACGCCCTTCAAGCCCTGCAGCTGCCGTTTGATCACGTCGTCGACGTGCCAGGAAAGCTGCTCCAGCGTCATACCCGGCGAGGACGCCGCGAAGGTGAGGATCGACTGTCCCTCGACGTCGATGCGCTGGACGATCGGCTCGTTGATGTCGCGCGGCAGCTCCAGGCGGATCTTGTCGATCGCGTCCTTCACGTCGTTGAGGGCGCGGTCCTGGTTGATCTCGAGGCGGAACTCCATGACCGTCGTCGACATCCCGTCGGTGACGGTCGACATGATGTGCTTGACGCCGGTAATGTTGGCGACGGCGTCCTCGATCTCCTTGGTGACTTGGCTCTCCAGCTCGGCCGGCGCGGCGCCCGACTGCACGACCGTGATCGAGACGAGCGGGATGTCGATGTTCGGAAAGCGCGTTACCGGCAACGTCATGAAGCTGATGATGCCGAGCAGCGTCAGCACCGCGAACAGGACGATGGCCGGCACCGGCCGCCGGATCGACCAGGCAGATATGTTGAGGCGCATTATTACTGGGCCTCACTGATCTTGGGATCCGGAACCACGGCGCGCACGGCGTCGCCGTCGCGCAGGAAGGTGCCGGCGCGGGCGACAACGACATCGCCTTCGTCGAGACCCTCTTTCACTTCGACCATGCCGCGCGCGATCAATCCGGTTTTCACGTCGCGGCGGACAACGCGGCCGTCGCGTACGATCTGCACGAAGGCGCCCCCGGCATCGAAGACGACGGCCGAGGAAGGCACGCCCAACCCGTGGCTTTGGCCGGTCTGCAAGGAGCCGCGTGCAAAGCTGCCGATGCGCAGACGCGCGTCGTCGCCGAGGAACACGCGCACGCGGCCAAGGCGGGTCAGCTTGTCGACCTCAGGAGACACCAGGCGCACGGTGCCGCCGACGTCGCCGACGCCGGCAACGTTGACCTGGGCCTTTTGGCCCGCGGTGACCTTGGCAAGCTCGGTTTCGATGACCTCAGCGTCGAGCTCGATCTCGCTGCGCGCGACGATGCGGAACATGGGCTCGCCGGCGCCTGCGGCCATGCCGCCGATACGCGCCGTGCGCCGGCTGATGAGACCGTCGGCGGGTGCCTTGACCTCCGTGTTTGTCCGCTTCCACAACAGCTCACGCCGCTGCGCCTCGACCTGAGCCTTTTCGGCTTGGGCCAACTTCAGGCCGCCGCGCGCCGAGGCAAGTTGGGCCTCGGCGCTCTTGGCCGCGGCTTCGCGCTGGTCGAACGTGGTGCCGGCGAGAAAGCCCGAATTCTTCAGCGGCTTGGCGCGTTCGTAGTTCGCGTTGGCCTCCGACAACTTGGCGGTCATGTCGATGATCTGGCTTTCGGACTGCGACATCGCCGCGTCCCAACGCGCGATCATCGCCTCCTTTTGGGCCAGTTGCGCGTCGAGCGATTCCTGCACGAGGATTGCAAGCACATCGCCCTTCTTCACGCGGTCGCCTTCGTCGACTTTCAGCTCCAGCACGCGGAAGCCTTCGACCTCCGGCGCGACCAGGATCTCATCGCGCGGTACCAGTGATCCGGAAACCGTGACCCTTTCGGTGAAGTCGGCTCCCGTCGCCTTGACGACCGACACGGCCGGCGGCGGGGCAGCCTTTTCAACCGGAAGGTCGGCCGGCGTGCGCTCGGCATGGCTGTCGTTGCCCAGATAGGGCATGAGCTGCGGCGCCACGTGCGGGGCGAGGAAAATCCCCGCACCACCGATGGCGGCCAACACTACGAGCGTGAGGAAAAACCTCTTCATCGACGTTTCTCCGCGGCTTTGTCTTCTGTGAGCGTTTCAGGCGTGACGTTGAGCAGCTTGCCGATCAGCGACATGACCGCTGGAAGGAGCGCCTTGGAATCGAAGTTGGGGTCGAGTGCGCGGCGCATGAACATGCCGTCACCGATGACGAAGAAGAGCTTGGTGAGGGTAGGAATATCGACGTCGGGGGCGATACGGCCCTGGGCGGCGAGCGCGGCGAACAGCTTCTCGAAGCTCTCCTGCACGTAGCGATCGACTGAGCGATAGATCTCCCCGACCTTCGGATTGCGCGTCGATTCAAGACCGATCTCGAGGCACATGGTGCGCTTGTGAGCGGGCTCCTCGTCGAAGTAGTGAGTGCCGAGGCTGGACAGTGACTGCATGAGGTCGGCCGCTCCCGCGAGGTCGGCGAAGCGCTCTGCAAAGTCTGACCGATCCCGCTCGGCGAGGCCGGCGATCAGATCCTCCTTCGAATTGAAGTAGACGTAGAGGGCGCCGGGGCTGATCAGCGCCTCCTTGCAGATGTCCTGCATGGTCGTGCGGTGAAAACCGGCGCGCGCAAAGCAGACCTCGGCGGCGTCGAGGATGTGCTCGCGACGAGCGCGCTGGGTAGCGGGTTTGAGCTTGGGCATGGCGCCTTGAGCCGAAGAGTTTCTTACCGTGTGCCTCGTAATGGCACATAACAAAACGAACAACCGTTTTGTTTGCACTCTATCGTGGCGGGTTGATGGCGCCGTTCCTTGCGTCACAGTCGCGGCAAATCTTTTGCGCGGCCGCTGTGTTTATCGGGGCGCTGGGATGCTTCAGAACTGGGTCAATACGTTGACCGTGGCATAGGGATCCTGCAGCGACTGGGCCTCCTCGAGGAAACGCCCAGCGAAGCCCCCGGCCAGCGAGAACTCTCCGCCGTACCAGGCGTAGCGCCCGAACAGGCCGACGCGCGCATCCTCGCCGAGGTCGTTGGCGTTCAGCCCTCCTTCAAGGCCGAGTGAGATGTCGCCATAGACCCGGTAGCCGGCGCGCATGCGGGCGGCCGACGTCTGGTGCGCGCTGGTCCAGGAAAGATCCATCGAGGACCATGCGGAGGCGCCCATGTTGAGCCAGAACTCTGCCGCCAACTTCGGGCCAAATGCTTGACCCTGCACGGGATTTTCTGGGTCGAAGGGGGCGATGTCGTGCTCGATGGCGGCGACTCCGACGAACGCCTTGGCGGTCAAGGGGCCGAAGCGCTTCAGATAGCCGACCAGCGCCTCGGCGAATGCGGTTTCCGCCGTGAAGGAGACGAGTTGCGCTCGCCGCTCGCCGACATAGGTGTAGCCGCCATAACCGCCCGCGACGCGCAAACGAAGACCATCGTCGAAGACGTTGCTGTAGGGGGCGACGGTGGCTCCCGAGTAGAGAAGCCAGACATGACCGGAGACATCGGCGCCGGTCCAGATCTCGCGCCAGCCGGGCGGTGTCACGGGGTCGGCAGTAGCGGCCCAGGGCACGAACAGCGAAGACATGATCGCGACCGTGGCCGCGACGGCTCTACACCTAAATTTGGAAAGCAGCCTCGGCATACGCGATTACAGAACAAAGAAAGAACATGAGATAATTAAACGGTGGATTAACCAAATTGATCATTATCTACAACTTGAAGTCAACATCATTCAGTGCGTCGAGCCCCGATTGTACTGTTGTGGGGCGATAACGTTTCCGCGACGGCGGGTGATTTGCTCCTGTGCATAGAGTTGATTTCTGTCATCCTCCTCGCACTTCCACCTGATAACATTTCACTTGTAGGGTTGCTTCAAACCCTCAACGGAGACGGCCTAAAGCCCCCGGCTCCCCCGCCGCAATCAGGCCGTCCACACCTAGGGAGGACGTATCCATGGTTGCTCATGCGTCGAATTCGCATGCGAACGGCAAATCTCCTGCACACAGCGCGTTTCAAATGTACTTCGGAGGGCTGGAAGCCTTCGGCCAGACCTTTGATCCGTTCCTGAAGGGCTTGGCGCGCACCCAACTCGAAGTGCTCGGTTTCGCCAACCGACGGGCCCAGGCCTACATGCAGATCCCGGCGCAGGCCGCCCAGTGCCGCACACCACAGGACCTGATCGCCGCCCAGACCCAGTTCTGGCGCGCCGCCTACGAGGACTACACCGAGAGCGTGGGCCGGGTGACGAATGCGCTGTCGGCCTTCGTGCCGTCGAACCTCGCGGCGCTTACCGATGAGGCGCTCGCCAACGCGCACGACTACATCGCCTTCCCAGAGGCGAAGGAGCAGCCGAACGGCGGGCGTTCTCGCAGCGCAAGGCGGCCTAGGCGCAAGGATCCTTGGCGATGGCGTGCTCCGCGAAGGTCCCGTTGCCGATGCCGAAGACCTCGTCCCCGGCGCGAACCGGGTCACCGGCGCCGACCGCCGTGACGATACCGGCCAGGTCGCGGCCGGGGATCGGCTGCCGGTCGGCGCAGCCCCATGGCCAGCCGCACGGCGAACGGCGTCCCGGTCATCAGGTGCCAGGTGCCGCGGTCGAGCCCCGCCGCGTGGACGCGGACCAGCACCTCGTCGGCGCGCGCGCGCGGGGGACGGCGGCTCGGCGAGCCGAGGACCTCGGGGTCCCGTAGCCGCCTGCACGATCGCGCGCATGGTGGTGGTCCGGCCGTTGGTCTTGCCGTCGGTCGTGGTGTCATGACGGTCTCTGAGGTTTCGTACTTAGTACGGCGACAATATCGTACAATGTACGAAATGGAGGGAGACGTTCAGCAGGGACCGCATCATGCGCGCCGCGCTGCCGTCGCCGATGCCGGCGGGCTCGCCGCGCTGACGATCCGGTCGCTCGCGCAGCGGCTCGGCGTCAAGCCGATGTCGGTCTACCACTACGTCGCCAACAAGGACGAGATCCTCGACGGGCTCGTCGACCTCGTCTTCGCCGAGATCGAGATGCCCGCGCCCGACGGCGACTGGCGCGAGGAGATCGCGCGCGCGCGCGCTCCGCGCGGAGGCGCTGCGCCGCCACCCCTGGGCGATCGCCCTGATGGAGTCGCGGACGGACGCCGGGCCCGGCGACCCTGCGGCACCACGACGCGATCCTCGGCACCCTGCGCGCGGGCGGCTTCACGGTGCGCGCGACCGCGCACGCGTACGCGCTGATCGACAGCTACGTGTACGGCTTCGCCGTGCAGGAGGCGTCGCTGCCCATCGAGGGCCCCGACGAGCGTCGCCGAGGTGGCCGAGCGATCATGGAGCCGTGCCGCCGGCGCGTACCCGCACCTGATGGAGATCGCACGGAGCACGTCATCCAGCCCGGCTACGACTTCGGTGCCGAGTTCGCGTTCGGCCTCGACCTGGTCCTGGACGGTGTCGCCCGCCTCCTCGAGGGATGTCACCGACTGGCAGAAGTCGCGCGGGTACGAGGGGCGGCGCGGCGTGGGATCCGATGTTCGACGTGTACGTCGTGCGTGCTGCTCGCGAACGCGGTCGCGTGGTGGCTGTACCGCTTCACCCCGCTGCCCGAACCGCCGCACAGCCGAAGGAGGGACGAGCGGTGATCATCGACGTTCACAGCCACTTCTGGGAGTACCCGCGCGACTTCACCGCCGACTTCCGCGAGCAGGCGAAGCGCGCCCGGGCCGGCGTCGAGGTCGATCTGACCGTGCGGTACGAGGACTACCGCGCCGCGTGCCGCGTCCCGGTGCGCACGGTCGTCTTCGGCGGCAAGGCGAAGCTCTCCGGCGTGTGGGTCGATGACCGGCACGTCGCGGACTACGTCGCCGCGCACCCGGACACGCTCATCGGCTTCCTGTCCGTCGATCCGACGCAGCCGGGTTGGGAGACGGAGCTGCGCGACGGGCACGAAGAACTCGGCCTCAAGGGGGCGCTGTGGTGCCCGTGCGCGGTATACCGGTAATGATCAAAGGTCGGCGGATCGCTTGTTGCAAGCACTGAGGTTGCCGCTTCCAGCCGGCCTGTGCATGCAGCCGTGAACAAAGCGTCCCGATGATCGTCCCAGCGCCGAACTCCCGGCCCATGGGTGTGAAATTCACGTCGCTGTCCATCGCGCGCAACAACACGTCCAGTCCCTCGCGATAGTCCTCGGGACCGAAATCATCGAGCCCCGTCAGCGCGTGCGCTGTTTCGTGAAACCAGGGGGCGGCGGTCGCAAACCGGTCGGGTGCGGGCACGGCTTCAGCTCCTGCGGCGGATTTTCCAACGCCTGGAGGATATTCGTCCGCGGCGGCGCCCACAGTTCCCAAATGGGAGCTGTCGAGCGCTCAACCTTCGTCATTGACCCAGCGAATAAACCGTTGCAGCGGCAGGAAGCCGTCGTGGGGAATGCCGGTCTCGACGCCGATCGCCTTGCCGAGCTCGACGACGCGCTGGACACCCCGGGAGGCGAGGGTATTGCGCAATTCCTGCTTTGCGCGAAGGCGGATACACGCCGACGGTTTGGGTTGCGACGGTGACATGCCGTAACGCATCGCCGAGCGACTTGACCGGCACGACATTGACGATGCGTCCATCGGGATGGAAATCGACCGGATCGTCCGAGCGGATGACCAGGCCCCGGCCGCTGTAGTCGCCCCAGACGCGATAAAGCGATTCCATGCCGCGCAGGCCCTCGATCTCCTCTCGCAGGTTGGGCGCGACAGGTTGCTGTTGCGCCGAGCAGGTGTGACGCTCGATGCCGAGGCGACGTTGCAGCAGCGCGCAGTACTGATCGACCTGTTGTTCCGTGCCTTCGACGAACTGAATCCGGCTGGAAGCGCAGGCCTGCTGGTTCATGATCGTGGCGTCGGCGGCGGCGCAATCCGCGACCTTTGCCAGCACCTCGGGCGCTGCGAAAGCTTCGCGGCCGATGAAGGAGATGGAGGTTTTCGGATCGAACGCGACCAGTTCGAAACCCGGCCCGATGTACTGGCGCGCGCTGCGGATCGTGCTCTCGCCGCCCCAGGCGACCAGCTTGTCGAAGAACTGCGGACGGAACAGCACGCTCTCGACTTGCGCATCGCCGCCGCGCCAGTACGCTGCCGAGAAGGAACGCGTCACCGGATGATTCGGCGCGACCGCCGCCATCGCTCGCAGGATTGCCGTTGCCGAAAACAGATCGTTGGACGGCAGCTTGATCAGGTGCACGCCCTTGGTCAGTGCGCCTCGGATCACCGACAAGGCTGCGACACCTGGGGCGTTGCCGGCGATGACATGAATCAGTCGTGGCGGGAACGCACGCACACGATGCCGACGCCCGCTGGGTGCCTCCACCTCGCGCCAGCCATCGAGCACGTCGGCGCCGCCGAGCTCATTGCGAACCTGAAATTCCAGGCTGGCGCGGTTGAACAGCACATGGCCAGCGATGCGAAGGAACGTTTCAGCACTTCGCGCGGCAGGGGGCTGGCGATCACCGAGTACTCGAGCGCTTCGGCGAGGAAACCATGTTTGTCGGCTTTCAATGCGGCGCCGGTCTCGACCAGCACGTCCATGATGTCCGACAGCGGTACATCGAACGCTGGTCCGGGCTCGGAGCGCGGCCAGACCAGCGCATTGATGTCGATGGCGGGTGTCGTGAATTTGAACGCCGCGGATTTGTACTCGGCCGCCGTGCCGTGGATGGTCTGTCCCTGCACGACATGGCACACCGGCACGGAATGAAACTGGGGTTGCGCACTCATGATGCGACCGCTCCTCTGATGTAGGCGTCGATGGTTCCGGCACAGCCGATGTGATCGTCTTCGCCGATCTGCGCCCAGCGAGTGATGTTGTCGAGCAATGTGGGGCCGGGTCGGCCGCAGTCGCAGCGGGGTGAAAAATCGATCGTGACCTTGTCGCCGGTGATCAGCCCGCCCCAGCGGCCTTCATAGCCCAGATCGAGGAAACCGAAGCGGCCTTCAGCCTGATTCCTGGTGGCATCGGCGGGCGTCAGCAGACGTTCGCCGTCGCGATCCAATACCAGCATGATGAGTCCCGGCGCGCGATGGTAGCGCCCGGCTTCACAGCGCGGCATGAGGTGCATCATTTCCGTCATGCCATAAGCGCCGGGCCGGATGACGTTGCCGTAAAACTTCGCCACTTGTTCCTTGTAGTCCGGCGGCAGGCTGATGCCTTTGACGCCGCCACCCGCGCCGATGACGGTTTGCGGATGAAACTCGCCGTCGTTGATTCCCAATTCGCGCGCTCGCTGGATGATCAGCATGTGCTGCGCCCACATGCCTGTGAGATAAATGGGTTCGTGGCGATGAGCCAATATCTTGTCGGCGAGCGCGCGCAGCGCGGCGACTTGCTCGTGCGCCTTTTTCTTGCCTTCGGTCTCGATCTCCTTGATATCGAGCGGTGTGGCCGTGCCATCCGCCATCTTCTTGCGCATGGCTGCCAGGCGGCTGACTTCCGAGATTCGCAGCGGCTGATCGGTCAGTGCATGGACGTCGCCAGGACGGCCCCAGTTCTCGGCGCTGATCTGCGCGGCTTCGATAGCGCTATTCGGGCCTTGCAACGGGCCCAGCCAGAACACCGGGCGATCGCGGCTGGCCCGGACGTACGGCCAGCCGACCGAGAAACGAAAATGACGCGTCTTCATCGCGTAATCGCCGTTGGTGTGATTCAGGAATGAACACTTACCGGAGGAGCCGCTGGTGGCGAGCACGCGATGCCCGGCCTGCCACAGCCGCTCGATCCATTGGTCCACATCGGTGACGCCGGCGACATCTACGTCGGTGGTATCGGCAACCGAGAGCGTGTTGAGCCACTGAAGCATGCGGTCCCAGCGCCCCTGATCGAGGAACGATGTCGGATAGGACTTGTAGACCGTGTGGGCGAACAGTAGCGGCACCAGGTCCTCGAACTTACGAATCGAAGTGATGCCGGCTTCCTCGGCGCGCTTGCGCACCAGAGGGATTTGTCGCGACCGTTCGTCGAACAGTTCCTGCGCTGCCTTCAGTTGTAGCGCGGCGAGTTCCGTAGGTGAGCGACTGTAGGCGTCGTCCGGGTCGACGATGAGATCGAGCAACTGTTGGCGGGTGGGAGTCACGGGCACCTTCCTGCGAAGGGTGTGAACGTAGATAGTTCACCAAGTGAATAAACCGTAACCCCCTGGGCCGGCGAAAGTCAATCGAGTGCCGATGCTGTGTTGCGGCGTCGAAGCTGAAATAAGCCCAATTCCTTCAGCCCATCAAGCACATTTGCAACTCGTGCGCCCGAGAACGAGTTAGTATTTACTAACGCGTAGTCGACAGGAGAACGTTTCGCATGCCCGATCTTCCCGCTGCAACGGCACTGACTGCACTGGCGGACACGACTCGCCGCGCGGTTTTTGAGCACCTGTGCAATGCCCCTCACGCAGTCAGCGAACTGGCGGCGAAACTTCCCGTGTCGCGTTCGGCGGTTTCGCAGCACCTCAAGGTGCTCAAGGATCATGGCCTGGTTCATGAAAGGCGCGCTGGCAAGCAGCGCATCTATTCCGCCGACCCCGCGGCCATGCGCCACGTTGCCCAATACGCGATGGCGCTGGGTGCGGGAGTACAGCCGCCGCGATCAGGAGCGTCCAAGGCAGTGAGTGCTTCAGGGCGAGGGCGGGACGAACCTGCGGATCGAATCGATCGGATGCTCGCGAGCTGGCCCGGCACCGCTGAGCACGATGCCGGCGCCGTCGCCTTGATCACGCGATTGCTGGCGATCGGACGCGTCATGGAGAAGTTGCTGGCGCGCGCCTGCGCCGAACACGGCATCACGAAGGTGGATACGATCATTCTGGGAACACTGAGCCGGTTGCCGGCTCCGCATGAGAGCGCCCCCACCGAGTTGTCGAAGATCGCGGTGTTGTCGCCACCGGGCATCACCAAGCGACTTGATGTGCTGGAGCAACGCAAGCTCATCGTGCGTCTCGCCGGCGCCGAAGACCGACGCACACAGGTCATTCGTCTCACACCGCGAGGCCGCCGGGTTCACGACGACATCGCGCGTCACAACTTCTCGCACAACTATCCCGCGATATTTGCCATGCCGACGGCGGATCGCGAGCACCTCAACGATCATCTGCGCTATCTGCTGCGCGATCTGGAAGGGCGATTGTAGCCAGGGGCTTGTCGCAGGTTCTGAATATGCGAACATAGTGCGCATTGTTGACTGAGGCCACCCGGTTGCGTCAGAGTGGCCGAGGTGGGGCAGCCGCACCAGTCATGGCTGTTCATAGCAGGCAGGCGAGCGCATGGCCAAGAAGCATGAGTCAGGTTGCCCGACAAGGTTGCCATCGTGACCGGTGCGAGCTCCGGTATTGGTCGAGCCATCGCGTCGCGATTCGCTGCGGAAGGCGCCTGCGTTATCGCCGTCGCGCGGCGGATGGAAGCGCTGCAGAGCCTGGCAGCGGAAGCGCAGGGAGATGTGGTGCCCTATGCATGCGATGTTTCGCAGCCCGAGGCAGTAGCTGCACTAGGCGAGTTTTGTCGCAAGCGTTACGGTCGGCTCGATGTGTTGGCGAACAACGCCGGCATCGGCGGAGAGTCGAACAAGCGATTGCACGAGCTGTCGCTGGAATCCTTCGACCGTGTCATGAACGTAAACGTGCGCGGCGCGTTCCTCGGTGTTGAGGCAGGCTGTAGTGCTGATGCTCGAAAGCGGCGGTGGCGCAATCGTCAACATGGCATCCATCGGCAGCTTTCGGGCGTCGCCCGGCAGCGGCGCGTACATCACTTCCAAAGGCGCGCTGCTTGATGATGACGCGAACCGCGGCGCTTGAGTATGTGAAGGACAACATCCGTGTGAATGCCGTGTGTCCTGGTGTCATTCGCACTTCGATCCTGGACAACGCACCGCCGGACGTGATCCAGATGCTACAGGCACGGGTGCCTCAGGGGCGCATGGGCACGCCGGAAGAAGTGGCCTCGGTGGCGTTGTTTCTTGCCTCGGATGAGGCATCGCACGTGACCGGCGCGTCTTACTTCGTCGACGGTGGGCGAGGCGCAGGCTGATCAGATCAGGGGAATAGTCATGGCTGCGGTAACGCGCATAGAAGATTTCGACGACCCGACCTTCGATCCATTCATCGCCGACACGGCGATGTTCGGCGACATCCTCGACCCGTACCCGAGGCTGGCGCAGTTGCGACGGCAAGCGCCGGTGGTCAAGGGCGACTATCGGGTATTGCTCGGCTTGCCGAGTGACATGACGACGGGGCACCTGACGCATTACACGGTGCTCGGCTACGACGAAGTCGGGCAGGTGTTGAACGATCCGGTGAAGTACACGCAGGCTTACGCACTCAACCTCGGCATCACCTTCGGCCGCAGCATTTCCACCATGGACGCGCCGGAGCATCCGCGCTATCGGCGTATCTTTCAGAAGGCCTTCTTGCCCAACATCGTCAGCAAGTGGGGCGAAACGCTGGTCGATCCCGTGATCGATCGCCTGATGAAACAGTTCGAGGGCCGCGGCAGCGCAGACTTGGTGCAGGAATTCACTTTGCACTATCCGTTTCACATCATCTACCGCCAGCTCGGCCTGCCCGAACATGACATCAGGACTTTCCATCGCCTGGCGATCGCACAGACCGTGGTCATCTTCGATGTGGCGCACGGTACAGAAGCCAGCAGAAAGCTCGGTGTGTACTTCAAGGCCATGCTCGAGGAACGACGTAGCCGTCCCGGCGGCGAAGACCTCGTGAGCTTGCTGGCAGCCGCTGAAGTCGACGGCGAGCGACTGCCCGAAGAGATCGTCATTTCCTTTTTGCGGCAGCTGATCAATGCAGGTGGCGACACCACCTATCGCGGCACGAGCGTGCTGCTCACTGCCTTGCTGCGCAATCCCGATCAGCTGGAAGCCATTCGCAAGGATCGCGGCCTGATTCCGCAAGCTATCGAGGAAGCGCTGCGCTGGGACGGTCCGGTGCTGATGCAATCACGCCTGGCTGCGCAGGATGTAACGCTTGGTGGCTTGGACATCCTGGCTGGTTCTGCGCTAGACGTCGCTGCCGGTTCGGCCAATCGCGACGAGCGCAAGTTTCCAGAGCCGGACAAGTTCGACATCTTCCGCCAGCGGGGCAATACAAGGAATTTCTCTTTCTCGGCCGGCCCGCATATCTGCATCGGACAGCATCTGGCGCGTGTCGAGATGACTCGCGCGCTCAATGCGGTGCTGGATCGGCTGCCGAACATACGGTTGGACCCCGACATGCCGCCGGCGGAGATTCGCGGCTCCATGATGCGTGTGCCGGAGCATCTCTACGTTCGGTTTGGTTGAGCGAGAGCGACCGTGAAAGCACCTGTGTTCAAGGGCGTCGGTAAGCCGTTGGTGATCGAGACGTTGCCCGATCCGACGCCGGCCGCGGGCGAGATCGTCCTCGAAGTCGCTCGCTGCGGGATTTGTGGCACCGACCTGCACATGACCGACGGGCACGCCCAGACCTATCCGGAAAACGTGGTGATCGGGCACGAGTTCGCGGGCGAAGTCGTGGCCGTAGGGCAGGGCGTTACCAACTTCAAGACCGGCGATCGCGTGGCCGCCATGCCGGTCGTCGGCTGCGGTCATTGCTCGAATTGTCTGGCCGGCGAGACCATGTGGTGCGACTCGGGATTGAACGGCATTCTCGGCGGCTTCGGCCAGTATGCAATTGCACGCGCGCATGCAGCGATCAAGTTGCCGAATACGCTCTCGTCGAACGATGGTGCGCTCGTGGAACCGTTGGCGGTGTCGCTGCATGGAGTTGCGCTGGCGGAGTTGGCGCGCGGTGCACGAGTTCTCGTTCAGGGCGCCGGCCCGATCGGATTGGGCTGTGTGTTCTGGGCTCGACACCTGGGCGCCGGCCGCATCGCCGTGACGTCACGCTCACGACGCAGCGAATCGTTCGCTGAGCTGATGGGCGCCACTGCGTTTGTCACCGCGGGTGAAGATATGTCCGCAGAGATCAATGCCGTGCTCGGCGGCCCTCCGGATGTGGTTTTCGAATGCGTGGGCGTTCCGGGGCAATTGGCGCAGGCGATCAATCTCGTGCGCGCTCGCGGCACCGTCGTGCTGCTGGGCAATTGCATGTTGCCCGACACGATCGTCCCGGCGCAGGCAATGTTCAAGCAAGTTCGCATTCAGGGCTCGATGGTTTACAGCCTGGCGGAGTTTGAAGAAGTGGCGGACGTACTCGATGCCGGACGCCTCGATCCGAGCGTCATGGTCACGGACACGATTGGATACGCAGCACTGCCGAAAGCATTCGAAGCCCTGCGCAAGCCGACCACGCAATGCAAAGTTCTGATCGATCCACGCGCATGAAGCAGCTGCAGATGAGTCCATTGACTGAACCCCTGTTTGCTCCGCTCAGCATACGCAACGTCACTTTGCGCAATCGCATCGTGATGTCGCCGATGACTCGCAGCTTTTCTCCGCGCGGCGTGCCGGGAGAAAACGTCGCGGCGTATTACAGTCGCAGAGCGGAAGGAGAGACCGGCCTCATCATCACCGAAGGCGTCGGCATCGATCACCCCAGCGCGCTCGGCGAAGCGGGATTGGGCGAAGCGGACATTCCGGAAATGCACGGCGCCGAGGCGCTTGCCGGATGGAAGCGTGTTGTCGATGCCGTGCATGCGCAGGGCGGCGTGATATTCCCGCAGCTCTGGCATATGGGGGTCATGAAAGAGGCGGGTACCGGCGCTTATCCGGAGGCGCCGCCGATGCGGCCGTCAGGATTGTGGGGGCCGGCCGGTCGCATGACATCGATCGATCCGGGATATATCGAGCGAGTGCTGCCGCCCTGCGCAGCCGATGAGCGAAAGTGACATCGCCGATGTCATCTCTGCTTACGCGCGCAGCGCCGCCAACGCTCGGTCCGCCGGCTTCGATGGCATTGCAATCCATGCCGCGCATGGCTACCTGATCGATACCTTCCTATGGGGCGAGACCAACTGCAGGACTGACCAATGGGGTGGCGATCTGCGCCAACGCACCCGTTTCGCAGTTGAAGTCGTGCGCGCGATCCGTGCGCAGATCGGTCGAAGCCATGCCGATCGTGTTTCGCTTCTCTCAATGGAAGCAGCAGGATTTCAAGGCGAAACTCGCTCGCACCCCGCAGGAACTCGAACAGGTGCTCGGACCGATCGCCGACGCCGGCGTCGACGTGTTCGACGGCAGCATTCGTTACTTTGCGCGCGCGGAGTTCGAGGGCTCGCCGCTCAATCTCGCCGGCTGGGCGAAAAAGGTCACCGGCAAGCTGGCGATGACCGTCGGCGGCATCGGGCTGAACAAGGGCATGTTCGATTCCAACAAGGAGGGACGCGCCGAAGCGTCGGACAACATCCCGTTGTTGATGGAGCGCTTCAACCGCGGCGAATTCGACCTGGTCGGCGTGGGCCGCTCGCTGCTGCAGGATCCGCAGTGGACGCGCAAATTACGGCTCGGCGAACCTTTCATACCGTTCGACCAGCGTTCGGTGGAATCGCTGCTTTGAGCGAGTCCGCCGGTCAGGCCTATTTCGATGCAGTGCCACGCAGTTGACGAGTCGAGTGAGAGAACAACACATGCGATACCAACTATTCGGCCGCACGGGACTTCGAGTGTCGGAGCTCGCGCTCGGAGCGATGACTTTCGGCACGAAGAAGTGGGGCGCGGACGAAGCAGCGTCCGCCGCGATGTACGCAGCGTATCGCGATGCCGGCGGCAATTTCCTGGACACGCGCCAATGAGGTCTATGCCGAAGGTCGATCGGAGGAAATCGTCGGTCGCCTGGTGGCGGATCATCGCGACGAAGTGGTGATCTCGACCAAATATACATTCCATGCGCCGGGCACGAAGAACGCCAACGCCGCCGGCAATCATCGCAAGAGCCTGCGTCGTTCGCTCGAGTCGAGCCTGAAGCGGCTCGGTACCGACCATGTCGACATATTGTGGTTGCACTGCTGGGATGAGACCAGCGCGCAGGAGGAAGTGTTGCGCGCGTTGGACGATGCCGTGCGTCAGGGCAAGGTGCTTCATATCGGCGTATCGAACTTTCCAGCTTGGGTCGTTTCGCGCGCCAACATGCTGGCGGAGTTGCGTGGCTGGACGGCTTACTCGGGCATTCAAGTCGAGTACAACTTGATCGAACGCAGCGTGGAATGCGAGCTATTGCCAATGTCCCAGGCACTGGACCTCACGGTGTGCGCCTGGTCGCCGCTCGCCAGCGGCTTGTTGAGCGGCAAGTATGCGGACGGCAGCAGGCGATGCGAAGCGATTGGATGTCGCGCCTTTGAAGCAGGTCGATGAACGCAGTTTGGCTATCGCTCGTGGTGTCGGAGAGTTGGCCACGCAGATCGGACGTTCGTCGGTTGCAGTGGCGCTCAACTGGCTGCGAGCCAAGCGAGGCGTCATTCCACTGCTGGGTGCACGCACCATCGATCAGCTGCAGGCCAATCTCGCCTGTCTCGAGTTCTCACTGGATGCGGAACAAATAGCGAAGCTCGACGCCTTGTCGGCGTTCTCGCCGGGTTATCCGCACACATTCATCGCGCGGCTGCGGCCCATGTCGACCGGCGGTTTCCACGATCAGCTCGATCGCTGAGCCGCCGCCTTTTCGGCGTCTGCAGCGCCGGGGTCGACCTGCGGGCGGGCGAACATCGAGGCGGCGGCGCCGCTCAGAATGATCAGCGCCATGCCCAGCCACGACAGCAAGGACAGCCGATCATTCCAGATCAGCAGTGCGAGCAGGCTGGTGAAGACAACTTGCGAATAGCCGAGCAGCGACACCAGCAGCGTGTGGCCACGCTGATAGGCGAGCGTGATCATCGCCTGCCCGGCCGTGGCGAGCGCGCCCGTGCCGAACACGTAAATCGCGCCGGGCAAGCTCAGCGAAAGCGGATCGCTGAAGATAAATAACGGCAGCGAGCCGAGCGTAATGCACAGGGAGAAATACAGGACCGTGCGCGCGGGCGGCTCATTGAGTCTGCCAAGCGCGCGAATGTTCAGTGCCGAGATCGCGGCGGTGAAGGCCGATGCCAGCGCCACGATGCCACCGAGCCATTGCGAAGCGTCGAACGTGGGGCGTAACAGCAATACGATGCCGCACAAACCGCCCAGCATCGCCACGATCATCAATGGGTGAGCAGGCTCGCGATAGATGATCATCAGCAAGCATGCGAGCACCAGCGGCGAGGCGTAGTTGAGCGTCACTGCCATCGGCAACGGCAAGAGCACGATCGCCGTAATATATAAGAACATCGCGAGCAGGCCGATGCCGCCACGTGCGGCGTGTGCCTTCCAGTGGGGCGTTGCCAGTCGGCATTCGTCGCAGGCGCAGATAGCAATACATCAGCACCAGCGACACCGCTCCGCGATAAAACAGGATCTGGCCGGTGGGCACATCGTGTTCGGCGGCGAGCTTGATGCAGGCGGCCATGCCGGTGAATGCGAGGCTCGCGCCGATCATCCAAAGTGACGGCTTGCGGATGGAGCGGCTCATCACGTGGTTGATGCACTGACCCCGTTCCGGCGCACGATCCTCACAGGGATGGCAGACATCGTTGGCATCGCATTGATGCGATCCCGCTCGGCGCTGCTGGTCAGTAAGTTCGTGCTGGAGCCGACGGTTGCATAGGCGGCCTGCTCATCGGGCAGTCCGCCCCAACCGTGACTCATCGAGACGACGCCGCTACGCAAGGTCTCGTCCATGGCCGCGATGGCGGGGATGCTCCCGTGCGGGGAAATGATCTCGATCTCATCGCCGTCAGCCAGGCCGAGCGTATTGAAGTCATCCGGGTGCATGCAGGCCGGATTATATGGTGCGCGTCGATGGATGGAGGGCAGATGGTGATACATCGTGTTCTGCACTTCACGCATGCGCCGGACGATGAGGCGATGGCTGAACCCTGCGCTTGCGGCGTCGATCGTGGTTGTCTCTTGCAACACGTCTTGCAGTTCGGAAGCCACATCGGCTGGTATCACGGCGAATCGCGCATCGCTGGTCCCGGCGGTGACGAATTGTGGTTCGACCTCGAAGATGCGTCCGGCGTCGCTGGCGCGCAGTTCGGCGAACGGTATGCTGCCGTGCCGTGCAAGGATTGCCAGCAGCGCGTCTGTATCGGGAGCGCGGTGCATGTCCAGGGCGATTCCGTCGAACACGATCTGTCTGCCCAAGCGTTGCGCCAGCGCCCAGAACGGATACCAGTCATCGATGAGCTCGCTGCCGGCAGGGGGTGGAACCACCGGCGCGGCGTAGTGCGTGTAAGGTCGAAACATCACGATCGATTCATAGTCGCGCGAGGGGAGGTCGGCACGTTCGAACATCATCTTCGGCGGCAGGATGTAATGCGACAGCCGTGCCGTCGCGGTCATGAACGGATCGATGGTGACCAGCAGATCGAGTTGCGACAAGGCAGCGACGAACTCGCGCTGATCGGGAACTGCGTTGACAGGATTGCCGCCGTCCACGAACAAAGCTCGGATTCGACCCACGCCGGGCGTCGTGATTTCCTGCGCGAGCGCACCGGTCATTTTTTGTCCGAAGGTCATGCCATAGCCGCCGACGCGGCTCTTCCAGCCTCGCTCCCAGCCCCGGCTGGGCGGGATGACTTCGGCCCGACGTGGCACGCGTGGTCCGATCACACCTGGGTTGGCCACGGCGTCACCTGCTCGCGCGTAGCGTCCGCACACGACGTTCAGGCATTCGAGCAGATGTTCAGCCAGGTTCGAATGACGCGCCATGTTCGGCCCCGTTCCCGAGGCGGCCGAACCACGACGGCCAAGATGCGCAAACATTTCGGCGGCTCGGTACAAATCCGCCTGGGGCACGCCGGCGCGAGTCGACACATATGCGGGCCTGAACGGCGCGACGGCGGCACGCAGCCCGTCGAGATCATCGACGTACCGTGAGCAGAACTCCGCATCGTGCCAGCCATTGTCGAGAATGAGGTGGAGCAGTCCCGCGAGCAGGCTCGGATCCTCACCGGGCAGCGGCTGCAGAAAGACATCCGCGTGCGCGGCAGTCTCCGTCCGGCGCGGATCGATGACGATCAGTTTGCCGCCGCGCGCCTTGAATGCCTTGAGCGCCTTGCCCGGATTCTGCAGCACGCAGTTGAATGTCGACAGCGAAACGAGCGGATTCGTCCCGACCAGCAGCAGCACATCGGATACATCATAAGGATCGCGCCCGGCGGCCCAGCCACCGAGACGCTCGAACGTGATCCATTTCGCCGACTGATCGATGGTCATGGTGGAGAAGAATGACTTCGAACCCAACGCCTGCAGCCAGTCGGGCAGCATGTGGTTGACGGCCAGGTTCGAATAACTCAGCGTGCCGCGAAATCCCGCGATGGCATCCGCGTCGCCGGCATCGAGCAGCGACCCGAGCTTCGCTGCGATTTCATCCAACGCTTGTTCCAGACCGATGCGCTCAAAGCTGCCGTCGGCGCGGCGCTTCAATGGGTGCAGCAGACGCTGCGGACTGTTGTGCGCCTCGTGCAGATACAAGCCTTTGATGCACGCATATCCCTGCGTTTGCGGATTCGACTTGTCACCGCGCGCAGCGATCACACGATCGTTCTCGACGGTGAGGATCAGGGCGCAACTACCCGCGCAAATGCGACAGAAACTCTTGGCCTGATGCTGCATCGGAATTCACATAATTGAACAGTGTGCAAAAATACAATGCAGCTGGCATGATACGCTGCGACCAATGCCTGGGCCGTAGATTTTTTCCGGCGGACGGCGACAAGCGATCACCACATCGTGGAGGTGCCATGGCAGCGCTGCGTTTCAACCACATGGAGCTGACCTTGCCGCCCGGCGAGCTCAGCCGCTGGCGTGGCGACCTGAGCGCTTTCTACAGCGAGGTCTTCGACTTCGACGTCATCGATTTCAAGATTTTCGAACAAACCGCCTTGGTGCTCAGAACCGATGCCGAAGGCAGCCAGTTTCTGCTGATCCTCGAACACGAACGCAGCATGGCGTCGCCCGGTTACGATCATCTTGGCTTCCTGGTGGAATCGCCTGAAGCGGTCGATCAACGGTTGCAAGCGTGTCGTGCATGGCAGGCGAAGGACTCGCGCGTGGAGATCTTGGAATACGACGATCTGGTGCTCGAGGACACGACCACGCATTCCTTCTACGTCCGTTATGGCCTGCCGCTCTGGTTCGACGTACAACACATCGCCTACCGCCCCGGGCGGGAACCCAGGCGGCAGTGGCGTTTTCTCGACGTGCAAGTCTAAGCGCACGACGTTTACCGACACGCGCGATCATGTGAGATGCGCGATGTGCAGTGCGTTGAGCTGACCTCTCATTGTTCGATGCATGCCGAGCATGGGCGGCGTAGCCTCGCGCGTCTGCATCACAGAATGCACAGCACGCTTGCACGAGGGTATCGCGGCCAGCATGGCGAGCAACCACGAATCAGGGTCCACCAGTGCGCTCACTGCGGCGAGCAGTTCGCAGTGGTCGATCGTGTTACGTCAGTCGAGTCATTCAGACCGGGAATACGAGCAGCAGCTGCGACTCGTGCTCCGCGCCGTGCTCGCCGGGACCTGGGAAGCCGACTTCATCGCCGAGCGATTGACGTGGTCGCCGGAGATGTATTCGCTGCACGGTTTGGCAGAACGTCCCGAACCGTGGCAGCTCGACGATTATCTCAGCCAACTGGTGCATCCCGACGATCGCGCGCTCGCGGTGACCACCCTGATGCGGATGGCGGCGGGTGCGGAGCCGGAGCAGCAAGTCGATCTGGAATACCGCATCATCCGGCCGGATGGAACGATGCTCTGGATCAGCTCGATCGGCAGCGTCGAACGGGACCCGAGCGGCCGGACGGTCCGCGCGAGAGGGATCGCTCGCGACATCTCGTCGCGCAAGCAGGCGGAACTCGCGCAACGCGATGCGGATCGGTTCATCGCGCGCATCACCGAGGTCGCTCCCACACTGATCTACGTGTATGACCTCGAGACAGGGCGACGGGTGTACAACAATGGCTGGATGCCGGAAGCGCTCGGCTATAAAGATCAACACGACGTCGACGTCAGGAGCATTCATCGATCGCACCTTGCACCCGGACGATCGGGAGCGGCTCGCGGCTTACCGTCGCAGCCATCGCTGCCTCGCCCGATGGTGTTGTTTCGCAGGTGGAATTTCGGGCGCGACACAGCGATGGGTCGTGGCGCTGGATGCTGAGCCGCAACCTGGTCTTCGCTCGCAACCAGGATGGCAGCGCCCGGCAACTCATCGGCACCACGACCGATATCACCGAGGTCAAGCGTACCGAGGAGGAGTTGCGGCGCTTGAACATTGAACTCGAACGCCGCGTAAGTGAGCGTACTGCGGACCTCGCGGCCGCGAATCGCGAGCTCGAAGCGTTCGCTTATTCCGTTTCTCATGATCTGCGTGGGCCGCTGCGCGCCATCGGCGGCTTCAGCAACGCTGTGCTCGAAACGTGCGGCGGGCAGCTCGATGAGAAGGGGCGGCGCTATCTTTCGCTCGTGACCGCGGGCGTCAAGCGGATGGGCGAAATGATCGAGGGATTGCTCGCGCTATCGCGCACGACGCGCAATGAACTGCTGCTACAAACGGTAGATCTCAGCTCGATGGCATGCGAGGTACTGGAGGACCTGCAACATGCCGAGCCGAACCGTCGCGTGGAGATCGTCATAGCCCCGCAACTGGAAGTGACCGGCGATGTGCGTCTGCTGCGCATGGCGCTCGACAATCTTTTCGGCAATGCCTGGAAGTTCACCTCGCGCGTCTGACCATGCACGTATCGAGTTCGGGGTGCAGCGGCGGCAGGCGAGCCGACCTACTTCGTGCGCGACAATGGCGCCGGCTTCGACATGGCGAATGCGGCAAGCTGTTCGTGCCCTTTCAACGCCTGCACCGACTGAGGAGTTCGAGGGTACCGGCATCGGACTCGCGACGGTTCAGCGCATCATCCACCGGCACGGCGGCCGCATCTGGGCGCAGAGTGCGCCTCGCCAAGGCGCGACGTTCTACTTTACGCTCGCGATACGAGAGCCGTGAGGTTGGGCTGAGTCCACGAAGCCCAACAATGCCCGGCTGCCACGCCGTTGGGCTTCGCAGACTCCGCCCAACCTACGGTACTAGCAGCGCGGACCGAAGATGTGCGCGTCGGGAATTTCGTCCCAGACGCCGACGGGTGCGAACGAGCCGCTCGCGCGGGCAATGCATTCGTCCGCCTTCCACACCAGGCATTGCACATACACCAGGCGCTTGCCGAGCCGCAGCACTTCGCCCCGAGCTTCGATCCAGTCGCCGACCGACTGCTCTGCCAATGAAGTCCAGCGTCATCGTCGCCGTGACACAGCGGATGCGACCCCCATTGGCGACTCGGGCGGTGCACCCCATCGCGACATCGACGAGCGTGGCCATCGCGCCGCCGTGGACGATATCCTGCAGATTACAGTGCCGAAGCTCGACCAGCATGCCGAGCGTGAATTGCGGATCTTTGCGTCGCCAGTAGAGCGGGGCCACGGAATGGTCATACGGTCCCATCACCGGCAAAGGTTCGAAGCCATCGGGAATGCTCGCTCATCAAGCCGCTCCGGCATGCGACAAGCGCTGCACTCGCGCGAGCGCGCTGGCGGCATCGTCGATGAGGCGATCGAAAATGGCTTCGACCGGCTCGATGCGATCGGCGAACACGACGGCAGGACCGAAGTCGAGCATGCCCTTGCTCGGGTCGCCGGTTCGATACGCTTCGCGAGCGAGGGCGCCCATGACGTGCGGGCGATACTGCTCGAAATCGGTTTCCTTGCGGTCATCGAGCTCGAGCACGGCCCGCGCCGAATCGTTGTGATAGACCCGATGATGATCGCGAATCGATTTTCTTGACGATGACGCTTTCCGTGCCGTCGGCGGCTGCGACCATTTCCTTGTAGCTGCGATTGATCCACATCTCTTCGGCGACCAGCATGCGTGAACCCAGCACGACGCCATCGGCGCCCATGGCGAGCGTTGCGGCGATCTGGCGGCCGGTTCCGATGCCGCCACCGATCACGACCGGCAGTTTGAGCGCGGCGGGTCCATGCGCAGCCTGCACCATGCTGCCGATCTGATAGATGCCGGGATGCCCGCCGCATTCGGCGCCGACGATGATGACGGCGTCGACGCCAAGACGTTCGGCAGTGAACGCGTACTTCACCGCGGGCACCTTATGGAGGATCTTGATGCCTGCTTCGCGCAGAATCGGAATCACCGGCTCGGGACTGGCGCCGGCGGTTTCCACGCAGGACACTTTTTCCTCGCACATGACCCGGATTTGTTGTGTCGGCGCGTTCGATGCCGCCAGCCTGTCGCGAAATGTAGAGGTTGACGCCGAAGGGTTTGCCGCCGGTGAGCTCGCGACACTTGCGCAGCTCCGCGCGGAACTCATCCGCGTCGGACCAACCGAGCGCCATGATGAATCCCATGCCGCCGGCATTGACGACGGCTGCGACGTAGCGAGCATCCGACACACCCGGTCCCAAGCCGCCGCACAGAATCGGATGCCGAATGCCGAGCAGCTCGGTGATGCGGGTTTTAAAGAGTGGCTGGCGCATTCACGCCATTTCCATCATCGCGAAGTCGGCTTTGGTCGCGCCGCAGGCCGGGCACACCCAATCCTCCGGGATGTCTTCCCACGAAGTGCCGGCCGCGATGCCGCTGTCGGGATCACCCTCGGCTTCGTCATAGATGAAGCCGCAAAAATAACATTGAAACTTTCTCATCTCGTTACCAGGCCACCCTTACCAAGCCAGCGGTAAACGATAGATCGTGCCGTTGACGCCGGAGCGCATGCCGGCCTTGCCGCCGGGGGCGAGGTGAAAGTCGGGAATGCGTTTGAGCCATTCCTGCAGGAACACTTTCAATTCCGTGCGCCCGAGGTTCGAGCCGGGACAGCGATGCGGGCCGTTGCCGAACGTCGAGTGAATCGGCGTCGGGCGATTGAAGTCCACCTTGAGCGGATCGGGGAACTTGCGCTCGTCGAGTCCGTGCAGCGTGGTGAGCATCACGATCATGTCGCCTTGCTTGAAGGGAATGGCCTTGTACTGATAATCCTTTTTGACTTCGCGGCCCTGGTTGACGATGGGAAACCGTCGCAGCAGCTCATCCACCGCCTTGGGAACCAGTTCCGGATGTTCGATGAGTTGCCGGCGATGCTCCGGGCTCTTGGCCAGGAAGTGCGCGGCGAAACCCATCGCCGAGGCGACCGTGTCCATGCCGCCGATCAGCACCAGCGAACACATGCCGACCAGTTCGTGATCGGTGAGCGGCCGGCCAAAAACCTGGCCGCGCGTGAGCTGGCTGATCAGATCATCGCCCGGCTTGGCGCGGCGCTCGGCGATCTTCTCGCCCATGTAAGCGAAGATTTTCTGGATGGTCTGCAACGGCGTTTCCGGGGTGTCCGGGCGCACCATGGCGTCGGCCCAGCCGAGCAGCATCGTTCGATCCTCCGCGGGTAGATCGACGATGCCCATGAACACCTCGATGGGCAGATGCTGGGCGAAATCGGCGATGAACTCGCAGCCGCCGCGAGGCGCCAGTTCTTCCGCGAGTTTGATCGCCAAGGCGCGCGCTTTGCCTTCGAGACCAGCGACCGCCTTCGGTGAGAACGCCGGCGCGATCAGTGCGCGATAGGCTGCGTGCTCGGGCGGATCGGCAAAGATCGGAAACAGCGGTTCGTGCCGCAACTTCGGCACAGTCAGCGTGTGCGAGGAGAAGTGCTCGTGGTCGGCGAAGAATCCATACATGTCCTCGCCACGCGTCACTACCCAGTGGCCGCCATTGCGAGGCGTCCAGAAGATGTCCGGCCGCCCTTGGTTGTGTAATTGCTTGAGCGCGAGCTGGTAGTCGTCTTCGACGCCGGGGACATTATAAAGATCGAAGTCGAACACCAGCTCCTGGGGCACGTGCGGCGGGACGGTCGAAGTCGTCGTGGTCATGGCTGATCTCCTTGATTCATTGAGCGCCTGCGTCAGCTCACCTGGAAGCCGCCGTCGACGGCGAGCAATTGTCCGGTGATGTAACTGGACGCGGCGCTGGCCAGGAACAGCACGGCCTGCGCAATGTCCTCCGCTTCGCCGATGCGGCCGAGCGGCATGCGACCCGGCTGTGTGATCGGCCCGGTCGCGGCCTTGCCGGACACCGACTGCATCGCTCGTTCCGTCGCCACGCCACCGGGTAGCACGGCGTTGACGCGGATCTTGTCCGCAGCGAATTCATATGCGGCGGTCTTGGTCAGGTTATTGACGCCCGCTTTGGTGGCGCCGTAGTCGCCGTTGTCATAAATCACCGGTTGCAGGGAGGCCACCGAGGAAATATTGACGATCGATCCGCCGTTGCCGGCGGCCTTCATGCGCTTGATCGCCTCGCGCATGCACAGAAACGTGCCGCGCAGATTGACGGCATGGACCCGATCCCATTTTTCCACCGGCGTTTCCAGGAACGGCGGTCTTGGGGTAGATGCCCGCGACATTGACGAGCACGTCGACACTGCCAAACTGCTTGAGCGCGGCGTCGAACAGGTCGATGACGGAAGACTCGCTCGAAACGTCGCAAGGTACTGCAACCGCGGTGCCGGCCGATTTCGAATTGAGTTCGCCAGCGACGACCAACGGCGGCAGCGGCGTTCACATCGGCCACGACGACGCGTGCTCCCGCTTTGACGAACAGCTGCGCCACGGATCTGCCGATGCCGGCGCCGCCTCCGGTGACCACCGCGACTTTGTTTTGCAATCCGAACAGCGCTGCGATGCTGGCATCGGTGGGCGGGGTCATGGCGGAGTCCTCGGTGATTAATATGCTAGTTGCTGCAATTTCGTAGAATTCGAAAGTCTACGGTCGCCAGCTCATCGGCCCTTGTGCCTTACGCGTGGCAAGCGCTTCCTTCTCCAGGCGCACGGCATCGGCCAGCGTGCTCTGCGCGCCTGCGTCCATGACTTGCTTGACGATGCCGATGAGTTCGGCGTTCTGAGCCGCGATGCTCTGGGCAAGCGAGCGGACGTAAGATTGCAGCTCATCGTGCGGCTTGATTTCATTGACCAGCCCGATGCGCAGCGCCGTGGCTGAATCGATTGGGATGCTCGTGTAACTCAGCTGCTTCGACCAGCGATAGCCGATCGCATGGGGCAGACGTGAGGTCGTGCCGCCGCCGGCGAGGGCGCCGATCTTGGTGTGCGTATCGCCAAAGCGGGCGCGTTCCGAGGCAATGATGAAGTCGCAACCGAGCGCCAGCTCCATGCCACCGGTCATCGCGGGGCCATTGATCGCGGCGATGATGGGTTTTCGCAATCGCGGTACGGAATCGATGAGTGCGGCGACTTCGTGGCGCGGCGAATCCGTTGCCGAGAAATCCTTGAGGTCGAGGCCGGCACAAAATGCCGGATCGCTGCCCGTCAGGGTCGCGACGCGAAGGTTTGGATCGTCGGCAAAGCGCTGCAGCTGCTGCGCCAGCGCACGCGTTAGTGAGATGTTCAGCGCATTGCGAGCCGCGGGCCGATTCAACGTGAGCGACAGTACCGCGCCGTCAACATCGATCAGCAGGCAGGATTCGTCGGACATGGCAGCCTCTAGCTCGCCGTAAGTTCGGCGATCTCTCGTTCGCTGTAGCCCAACGCCTGTAGCACTTCGGCATTGTGTTCACCCAGGCGCGGTGGCGGGAGTCGCAAGCCGCCGGGGGTGCGCGAGAAGTGCATGGGCACGCTGGTCGTGAGCGCCGGGCCTTCGCTGGGATGCTCGTAGCGATGAAAGAATCCGGTCTGCTTGAGGTACGGATCGTGCAGCAGGTCCGGCAGCGAGTGCATGGGACCGTTCGGGATTTCGATCTCATCGAGCAGGCGACGCCATTCATCGGTGGTGCGCAGTTTGAGCTGCCGGGCGACGATGCCGTAAATCTCGTCGTAGTGCTGGACGCGCGCCGCTGTCTTCGCAAAGCGCTCATCGGTCGCAAGTTCCGGGCAGCCGAGCACCGGAAACAGCCGGTTCCACTGGTCATCGCTGACCGCGAGCACGCAAATGTAACCATCTTTTGTCGGATAGGGACGCCGGTGCGTCGTGAGCAAACGGACGTAGCCGACGCCATGGCCCAACGGCGGATCGAACACCGCGCTCCACAGATGCTCGAGATAATTGAAACTCAGGATGGTCTCGAACATGGGCACGTGGACTTCCTGGCCCTGGCCGGTGCGCTCGCGATTGAACAGCGCCATGCTGATGCTCGACGCCAGGACGTAGCCGCAGAACTTGTCGATGAGGACGGTGGGGTAGTAGCGCGGCTCGCCAATCACCTGCGCCATCAACGCCGCGATGCCGCTCTCACCCTGCAACACGTCATCGAATGCTGGATCGTCGGCGCGCGGCCCATCCTGGCGATAACCTGGTCCAAATGCATAGATGATGCGCGGGTTGCGAGCCGAGATTTCCGCATAGCTGATGCCGAGCCGCTTGGCCGCGCTCGGACGCATGCTGTGCACGAAGACATCCGCATCCTGCACCAGTCGCAGCAACGCTTCGCGCGCTTCCGGTCGTTTCAAATTCAGCGTAATGCTGCGCTTGTTACGATTCACGTTCATGTGCATTGCCGACATGCCGGGATGACGGTGCGGCCCGGTGTCGCGGTTCGGATCGCCGCGCGGCGTTTCGATCTTGATCACGTCCGCGCCCATGTCGCCCAGGATCTGCGTCGCGACCGGGCCGAGCACATTGACGGTCAGGTCGATGACGCGGACACCCGCGAGCGGACCGCTCGGGCGCTTGTCTGCCGTGTCGTCCTGCATCGTAGTCAACGCATTTTCTCAGTGCGGCGCTTGACCATGCGCAGCGGCGTATAAACCATCACGCGCTTGCCATCCTGCTTGAATATTTGATTGCGGGTGCGCACCAGCCCCACTTTGGGATTGCTCTTCGACTCGCGCGCCTCGATGACTTCACACTCCACGTGGATGGTGTCGCCGACGAAGGTCGGTCCCTCGATCTGCAGGTCCATGCCCAGGAATGCGAAGCCGGTGCCTTGCATCGTCGCTTGCGACAGCAGGCCCTCGGCAAAGCAGTACACCAGCGAACCGGGAGCGACGCGCCCCTTGATCGCCGACTCGTTTTTCAGAAATTCGATATTGGTGAACAGCACTTCCGTCATGCCGATGGTGTTGATGAAGCCGACCACGTCGGCCTCGGTGACGGTGCGCCCGACGGTTTTGAATTGCCGGCCGAGCGGCAGGTCCTCCAGGCAAAATCCGAGCCCCACTGTTTCCATGATCATGCTTCCAGACTTTTGTTGGTATGCGCGCTGCCGCCCGCGGTCACAGCGGGTCTCACAACGGATCCCAGGGCGTCAGCGCCATCGACGGCACGTTCGGGAAAAAACTGGCTTCGAACGCCGGCATGGCGTGTTCGGCGATCGTTTCGGGCGTCCAGCCGTCGGAGCGGTGCACCGAGCGGATCATGCGGATCTGGTTGAAAAAGTAGATCTCGTTGGCGCGCACGCCGAAGATCTGGCCGCTGACTTTGGCGGCCGCGTCGCTGGCGAGGAACACGGCCAACGGCGCGATCTTGGCGGATTCCATCTTTTTCATTTTTTCGATCCGCGGCTTGTTCTCGGGCGTGTCGGGAATGGTCGCGGTCATGCCGGTCCACGCCCACGGCGCGATGCAGTTGGAACGCACGTTGAATTTCGCCATGTCCAGTGCGATCGATTTCGATAAGCCGGCGATGCCCATCTTGGCGGCGCTGTAATTCGCCTGGCCGATATTGCCGATCAGGCCCGACGTCGAGGTCATGTGGACGTACGCGCCGGATTCCTGGCTCTTGAAGTAGGGCGCCGCGGCGCGGGCGACGAAGAACGAGCCATTGAGATGAACGTCGATGACCGCGCGCCATTCCTCCAGGCTCATGTTGAAAAAGAAACGATCGCGCACGATGCCGGCGTTGTTGACCACGCAGTCGATGCGGCCGAAATGATCGAGCGCAGCCTGGATGATGCGGTTGCCGGACTGCCATTCCGCGACGCTGTCGGTGCTGGCCGCGGCTGCACCGCCAGCCGCCTTGATTTCGTCGACCACTTGCTCGGCGGCGCTGACGCCTGCGGCGGACTTGCTCACATCGTTGACGATGACCTGGGCGCCATTGGCGGCGAAGGCGAGGGCAAAGTCACGCCCGATACCGCTGCCGGAGCCCGTGACGACCACCACCTTGCCCTTCAGCATGTCTCCCATGAGTTCTCCGGAACGTTGTGTCGGGCCGCAGCCAGTGTGAGCGACGCCGAGCAACTATGTGAATGATGTACGGTAGCTTGAACGCAGTCACTGAACGAGTCAATCGGCACGCAGCGTACGCGGCCGCGGTGCCGCCAAGCAGCGCAAATGCCGTGGCGGCAGGCGCCGGCGGGGCCCGCGTTGACCTGTCGGCACCGGTCCATTATTCTGAACATCGTTCACATAAGCGAATTTTGACCCGGATCGCCGCCGGCTGCGCCAGCGCATGCTGCGTCTGCGAGGGGCTTACACTCACCGGGCCGGGTTCCATGCGCCAGGGTTCATGCGGAAGGGGGTCGACAGATGAATTTTTCCGACTATCGGGCCATGGAGTTCCGGCGCGACGGCAAGGTGCTGCACGCCACTTTCAACCGTCCGGCGACGCTCAACGCCATCGATCCGGATCTGCACCACGACCTGAATCGGCTCTACGGCGATGTCGCCGACGATGCGGACACGAACGTGCTCGTCATCACCGGTGCGGGACGCGCCTTCAGCGCCGGCGGCAATATCGATCAGATGCAGCTGCTCATCGAGCGGCCGGAGCTGTTCGCGGCGGACATGGGCACCGCCAAACGACTCATCTATTCCATGCTCGATTGTCCCAAGCCGGTGATCGCCAAGGTCAATGGCCATGCGATGGGCCTGGGGGCGACGCTGGCGCTGTTTTCGGACCTCATCATCGCGGCCAACCACGCCAAGATCGGCGATCCGCACGTCAGCGTCGGCTATGTGGCGGGCGACGGCGGCGCCGCGATCTGGCCGCAACTGATCGGCTATGCGCGCGCCAAGCAGTACCTGCTCACCGGCGATCCGATCATGGCGGAAGAGGCGGCGAAGATCGGCCTGATCAATCGCGCCGTGCCGGCGGAGGAACTCGACAAAGCCGTGGATGAAGTCGCGCAGCGACTGGCGAACGGGGCCGCCAAAGCGATCCAGTGGACCAAACTGTCGGTCAACCTCGGTTTGCGCCAGATCGTCAACTCGGTGCTCGATGCGTCCATGGCCTACGAGGCGCTGTCGAACTACACCAAGGACCATGCGGAAGCGGTCGCGGCGTTTCGCGAGAAGCGGCCGCCCCGGTTCACGGGCGAATGAGCCGCCGGTTCAGTCACATGTTTTATTCAAAGTCTTCGCAGGAGTTGCCATGACCGCCCGCCCCAGCACCGACCTCTACAGCCCGCTATGAGCGCCTGAAGTTCGATCGCCCCCACCCGCGCGTGTTGCGGATCACCATGACGTCCTCGCTCAAGCTCAACGCGATGGACGCGGTGCTGCATCGGGAAACCTCGGAGATCTGGCGCGATGTGGAAGCCGATGCTTCGGTGTCCGCGGTGATCATCACCGGCCACGGCAAGGCGTTCTCGGCCGGCGGCGATCTGAACCACGAGCGCAAAGTCTGCGACGACTACCATCTGCGCATGCAGGCCATGAAGGAATCGCGAGATCTGGTCTACGGCATGATCAATTGCTCCAAGCCCATCGTGAGTGCGGTGCGCGGCTGGGCGGTTGGCGCCGGCATCGCCTGCGCGCTGCTGGCCGATGTTTCCATCGCCGCGAACGATGCGCAGTTCTCCGATGGCCACATGAAGATCGGCGTGGCGGCGGGCGACCATGCGACGATCATCTGGCCGCTGCTGTGTGGCATGGCGAAGGCGAAATATTATCTGCTGACTTCGGATACGCTCAGTGGCGCGGAAGCGGAGCGGATTGGACTGGTATCGCTGGCGGTCGAAGATGCCGAGCTGGACGCCAAGGCGCTGGCGGTGGCGACCAAGCTGGCCGAAAGCGCGCCGTCGGCCATCCGTTGGACCAAACACACGATGAATCATTGGCTGCGACAGGCCGCGCCGATCTTCGATGCCTCGCTGGCGCTCGAGTTCATCGGCTTTGCGGGTCCCGAGGGCACGGAAGGCATCGATGCTTTCCTGCAAAAGCGTGCGCCCAAGTTCAGTCCCGATTCGCCGTTTTAGAAGCTGCAGAGAGCCGCGACGGCCATGGCGATCATGCAATCGATGCGCGAACTGGTGGAACGCAATGAGCGTCTCCACGGCGAGGATCGGCACCTGATCTACGGCGAGCAGTCCCGCACGTTCCGCCAGTTCGCGGAGCGTGCGCGCCGTCTCGCCAGCAGCCTGCATCGACTCGGCCTGCGTCATCAGGATCGCGTGGCGATCCTGGCGATGAATTGCCCGGAGTATCTCGATGTCTATGGGGCCGGCGAGGTGTCCGGATACATCATCGCGCCAGTCAACTTTCGCCTGGCGCCGCCGGAGATTCTGTACATCCTCACCAGCGCCGCGCCGAAAGTCGTGGTGTTCGAGCAGCAATACAGCGCCGTGATCGAGCAGCTGCGCGCCCAGCTCCCTGGCGTGCAGGCATTCATATGTATCGGCGATCAGGTGCCGGCGTGGGCATTGGAATTCGAAGCCGTGCTGGCTTCGGGTGCGGCGGAAGGTCCGCCGATGGCGCCGCAACTCAGCGACGTCGCATCGTTGATGTACACCAGCGGCACCACCGGTCGTCCCAAGGGCGTGATGCTCACTCACGAAGGCATGCTGGCGCTGTGCGAGAGCTGGGCGTTCGAATTGGGCGCCGACGTTGGCGACCGGATTCTGTTATCCATGCCGTTCTTCCACATCGGCGCCCGCTCACAAGGCGGCGCTGTGACGTTGCGCGGCGGCGCGATTGTCATGCATCGCACTTTCGATCCGGTTGCGATCCTGCGGACGGTGGAGCGGGAGCGAATCACACAGATCCATCTTGCGCCGACGATGGTACAGGCCGTGCTCGACGTTCCCGACAATGAACGCTATGACCTGTCCTCGCTGCGGACACTGAATTACGCGGCGGCGCCGATGCCGATCACGCTACTCAAGCGCGCGATGCAACGATTCGGTCCGATCATGATCAACGGTTACGGCCAGACCGAAGGCGCGGGCACGGTCTTGCGCAAGCACTACCATCGTCCGCAGGGGACCGATAAAGATCTCAAGCGGCTCACTTCGATCGGGCAGCCGACACTGGATGCGCGTGTGCGCATCGTCGATGAGATGGATAACGAAGTGCCGGCCGGCACAGTGGGCGAGATCTGCCTGCGCTCGGCGCAAAACATGCTGGGATATTGGAACGACAGTGTTAACACGTTGCAGGCGCTGCGGGGCGGCTGGCTGCACACCGGCGACATGGGCTGCATGGACGAGGACGGGTTCGTCTATCTGGTCGATCGCAAGAAAGACATGATCATTTCCGGCGGCGAGAACATCTACAGCCGCGAAGTCGAAGAGGCGCTGCTGGCGCACTCATCGCTGGCCGACGTCGCGGTCATCGGTGTCCCCGACGCGTATTGGGGCGAGGCGGTCAAAGGCATCGTGGTCGTGAAGCCGGGCGCACAGGTGACGGCGGCGGAGCTCATCGCTCATTGCAAGCAGCTCATCGCCAGTTACAAATGTCCGAAAAGCGTGGCGTTCGTCGACGCGCTGCCGCGGCTGCCGAGCGGCAAACTCAACAAAGTGCAGTTGCGGGAAACGTACGCGGAGAAATGACATGGGCAAATGGCTCAAAAGCACCGAGCTGCTGCAGTTCGAAGTCAGTGAACGCGTCGCTCGCATCACGCTCAACCGTCCTGAAAAGCGCAACGCGCTTTCTCATCCGATGCTGCAGGAATTGCACGGCGCTTTGCTGGAAGCGGACGATCGCACCGACGTCAACGTGATCGTACTCGCCGGAGCAGGCAAGGACTTCTGCGCCGGCTACGACTTGGTGACGAGCTATTCGGATCGCAAGGCGGATGAGGCTGGCGCGACGCAGGAGGTCAGCTATCGAAGCGTCTCGGGCACAATCGACGATGATTGCTGGCAGCTCGAAGCGACGCAGCGCCAGACGCTGACGATGTTCGATGTGCACAAGCCGGTGATCGCCAAGGTGCAAGGCAATTGCATGGCTGGCGGCACCGATCTCGCTCTCATGTGCGATGTCGTGATCGCCGCCGAGGACGCAAAAATTGGATTTCCAGCGACGCGCGCCAACGGCACGCCGCCGAATCACATGTGGGTCTATCACGTCGGACCGCAATGGGCGAAACGATTACTGCTGACCGGCGACTGTTTGTGGGGCCGGGACGCCGCAAGAATCGGCCTGGTGCTCGATGCGGTGCCCGCCGAGCGATTGGATGAAGAGGTCAATGAACTCGCGCGCCGCATGAGTTATGTCGACGCCGACCTGTTGGCTGCGCAGAAGCGCGTCGTCAACATGGCTCTTGAATTATCTGGCGCAAAGACGCTGCAGCGTTTCTCAGCTGAAATGGACGCGCGCGCTCATCTCGCGAAAGGTCCGCGGCGCACGCAGTTCAAGCAGGACATGGCGGGCGAAGGTTTGAAGGCGGCGCTGAAGAATCGCGATGCGCCGTTTGGCGATGGCATGGTGAAGATCCACTCGAAGTAGCACCGGGGCGCAACGATGGCAGACATTCTGATCGACGAACCGTTGGCGGGCGTGCGGCGCATCACGCTCAATCGGCCGGAAAAGCTCAATGCGTTCACATTCGACATGTACGCCGAGTACCAGGAGGCTTTGCGCGCGCTCAAGCATGACTCGAAGGTACGCGTCGTCATCCTGACTGGCGCCGGCAAGGGCTTTTGTTCGGGCCACGACCTGACCGGCGGCGGCAAGCCAAAGTGGATCGACGATCCGGACATGGGCCGGATGTACTACGGCAAGCACGCGATCGCTGAGATCAACGCGCTGCCGATATTGATGCGGCAATTGCCGCAGCCAATCATCTGCGCGGTCAACGGCGCCGCTGCGGGTGCGGGATTTGCGCTGGCGCTCGCTTCCGACATTTGTATCGCTGCCGCCTCGGCGAAGTTCGTGAATTCCATTCACAACGCTGGAACCGGTCACGAACTCGGCATGAGTTACATGCTGCCACGCGCTGTGGGTACGCAACGCGCCGCGGAAATTCTCTTCACTGCACGCCCGGTCCTGGCGGCAGAAGCCGAGCGCATCGGGCTCGTGCTGCGCGCGGTTGCGGACGAGGCTCTCATGGACACTGCGCTCGAGATCGCAAAAGGGATTCTGGCGAACGTGCCCATGGGCATCTGGCTGACCAAGCAATCGCTGTGGATCAACCAGAACGTCGGCAGCCTGGAGGCCGCGATCGAGCTGGAGTCGCGCGCCGTCGCGGTGTCGCAGGCGACGGAAGACGCGGCCGAAAAGCGCAAATCGTTCCTGGAAAAGCGCCCGCCGAAGTTCACCAACAAGTAACGGCAACGCGCCGGGCGGCTCGCGGTTGACCCACACCGACGTTGGCGATATTCTGAACGCAATTCGCATAATTGAACGTAGCCGCCGAAAGCATCATGATCGCGCCAATGATCGAAGTCTCTCGCCGGGGGCGCATCGCAGTGCTGACGCTGTCGCGTCCGCCAGTGAACGCCATCGACGATGAGATGATCGCCGCGTTCCATCGCGTGCTGGATGGGCTGGCGGGGCGCGACGATTGGCAGGTGCTGCACATCCGCAGCGCGCAAAAGGTGTTTGCCGCCGGCGCCGATCTCGATCTGATCCGTTCCTGGAAAGACGCGGCTTCGCCCTCGGCGGCGCTGGCGGCGTACGTGGATCGATTGCAGGGCTTGTATCACCGCATCGAACAGCTGCCTCAGGTCACGCTGGCCGAGATCGGCGGCGCGGCGATGGGTGGCGGCTATGAGCTCGCGTTGTCGTGCGATCTGCGAGTTGCCGCTGACGAAGCCAAGATTGGTTTGCCGGAAGTCGGCATTGGATTGATTCCTGGTGCTGGCGGCACGCAGCGCCTGACGAGGCTGTGCGGTCGTGGCGTTGCATCCCGCATCATCCTCGGTTGCGAGCCTGTTGACGGACGAACCGCCGCGACCCTGGGCATGGTGCAGTGGTCGGTGCCTCGCGCCGAGATCGAACAGAAGGCTCGGGCGATCGGCGATCGAATCGCCGAGTTGCCCGCGCATGCACTACGCGTCGCCAAACAATGCATCGGGGCTTTCGGCGGCACTGAGTTGCACGGCTATCAGCTCGAGCGACAGTTGGGCGGGGCGCTGCTCGATTCGCAGCAGACCCAAGATCTCATCGGTGCTTTTCTCGACAAGAACAGCAAGCGCCCGTAAGCAGGACTGAGCATGAACGAACCGAACGAACCGACTGAAATGACCTGGAGCGAAGCCACGCGGCTCGCGAACAAGACCGTCGTGCTGACGGGCATCGCTTCGGGTATCGGCCGCGCCACCGCGAATCAGTTCGCGGCTGCGGGAGCAACTGTTTATGGTGGAGACATCAACGAGAAGGATGGCGCCGCGGCCGTCGAGGAGATCAAGCGCGCGGGCGGCAAGGCGTATTTCCTGCCTCTGGACCTCACCAAGGCGGAATCGATCGATGCCTTCGTCGATGCGGTGAAACAGCGCAGCGGCGGCGCCATCGATATCATCGCCAGCATCGCGGGCTTCGATCGTATCGAGCCGTTCCTGAACAACACGCCGGATGTTTGGGACAAGATCATCGCCATCAACTTCGTCGGGCCGGTGCGCATGATCCAGCGATTGCTGCCCATTGTCATCGAGCGCGGCAAGCCAGCGAAGATCATCACTGTAGCAAGTGACGCAGGCCGCGTCGGCAGCACCGGCGAAACTTTCTACTCCGGCAGCAAGGGCGCCGTGATCGCCTTCACCAAGGCTCTGGCACGGGAGTCGGCCCGCTACGGCATCACTTGCAATTGCGTCGCTCCCGGGCCGACCGACACACCGTTGTTTACGGAAGCCATGGACGAAAAATTGCGCGGGGCGCTGATCAAGGCGATACCCCTGCGCCGTACGGCGAAGCCCTGGGAAATCGCGCATACCATCATGTTCTTCGCCTCCCCGGCGGCGAACTACATTACCGGCCAGGTGATCAGCGTGAGCGGCGGTCTAACCATGCACGGGTGAGGTGAACGTCATGCCCCAAATTCAACCCGAAATCGATTTCCAGAAGTTTCTCGAACAAGGCAGCTTCCGGATTCAGCGCAGCCGTAGCAGCGGACGGCACATCTTCTATCCGCGCGTCGCCGAGCCTGGGACCGGTTCAACCGATCTGGAATGGGTCGAAGCATCGGGTCGCGGCACGGTCTATTCGACCACGGTGATTCGTCAGAAACCGCCCACGCCAAACTACAACCTGGCGCTGGTCGACCTCGAAGAAGGTCCGCGAATGATGACTCGGGTCGAGGGCGTCGCGCCGGAGCAAGTGAAGATCGGCATGGCGGTGAAAGCGAAGATCGTGCGGGAAGACGAGCGCGCACTGCTCGTGTTCGAACCCGCCTGAGCCAAGGCCCTCAGGATTGAAGCACGCATGCTCGACTATCAAGCAGTCAAGAATTGGGACTTCGGCGATCTCAGCCATAGCTACACGCAGCGTGACACGATGCTGTACGCGTTGGGTGTCGGTCTCGGCGCCGATCCCATGGATGCAGGTCAACTGCGTTTCGTGTTCGAGAAGGATCTGCAGGCGCTGCCCTCCATGGTGGCGGTGCTCGGGACACCGGGCTTCTGGTGGCGCGATGCGCGTACGGGCGCCGATTGGGTGAAGCTCGTGCACGGCGAGCAGCGCATTCAGATCTTCCGGCCATTGCCGGTCGCAGCGACGCTGGTTGCGAAGAATCGCGTCGTATCTCTCAGCGACAAGGGTGCTGGCAAAGGCGCGATCGCCGTCATCGAGCGGGATATATATGAGTCTGGGAATACGCAGCCATTGGCGCGTACCACGCAGGTTACTTTCCTGCGCGGCGATGGCGGCTTCAGCGAGCGGTCCGGGAAGAGCGATGCCGGGCCCGAAGCCTTGCCGGGGGTTCCGGAGACTGCTCCTGACATTGAGCTTGAGTTGCCATCGCTGGAACAGGCGGCGCTGATCTATCGTTTGAGCGGCGACTACAATCCGCTGCACGCCGATCCTGAGGTTGCGCGCGCTGCAGGATTCACTCGGCCGATCCTGCATGGCTTGTGCACCTTCGGCATGGCGGCGCATGCCATCGTCAAGGCTTGCTGCGGATACGATGCTGCGCGAATCAAAGCGATGGCGGTCCGCTTCACCGGCGCCTGTGTATCCCGGTGAGACGATCAAGTTCCAACTCTGGCGGCGCGATCAGAAAATGCACTTGCGTGCGCGCATCGACGCGCGTGACATCGTCGTGCTGAACAATGGAATCGTCGAACTCAGCTGACGGAATCGATCGCTCCGCAGCCGCGCCGGTCCGGGCGCGCTCTTATCTCTTTGTGCCGGCGACGCGACCGGATCGAATCGCCAAGGCGTTCGCCGCGGGTGCGGATGCTGTCATCGTCGATTTGGAAGATGCGGTCGCGCTCGATGCCAAAGATACGGCGCGAGCGGCACTGGCGAATGCGCTGAATCCTGAGCGGCCCGTCATCGTGCGAATCAACGCCGCAACTACGCCATGGTTCGCGGAAGATCTGCGACTCTGCCAAGCACCCGGTATCGCGGCGGTCATGCTGCCTAAAGCGGAATCGTCGACCGAGTTGCGTGAAGTGATCGACGGGATTGGCAGGACACTGCCGCTGTTTCCGCTGGTCGAGACGGCGCGAGGTCTGTGGAATGTCCTCGAGATCGCGCAGGCTCCTGGCGTGCAACGCCTGGCTTTCGGCACGATCGATTTTCAACTTGATCTGAGTCTCACGGGTGCGGGCCACGAGGAATTGGCGCCGTTTCGAGCGCAACTCGTGCTTGCTTCACGAGTTGCCGGCGTACTGTCGCCCATCGATGGGCCCACCGCCACTTTCGATGACGCTCAAGCCGTGTGTGCGGACGCGTTGCGTGCGCGACGCGCGGGTTTCGGCGCCAAGCTGTGCATTCATCCGCAGCAGGTCAAGTGGGTTAACGAGAGTTTCACGCCGAGCGTAGAGGAAACAACCTGGGCGAGGCGCATAGTAGCCGCAGTGCAGGCGGCGCAAGGCGGGGTGGTCGCGGTGGACGGCAAGATGGTCGACCGCCCGGTGCTGGCGCTGGCCGAGCAGATCCTCGCCCTGGCACGTGCCGATGTGTAGACTGTCGTTCTATTAATAGATCGTCGTTCATATATATGAACCTAGATGAGGAACTCAAAGATTGGGAAGGCAAGACCGAAACGCTGTCTGACGTGATCGCGTTGCCGCCGGTCCGCGCGCTGGCAGCACTACTCGATCGCAATCATGAGTACCGGCCTGGCGATGAATTGCCGCTGCTGGCTCATTGGTTGAATTTCCTGCCAGCCGCGCACCAGTCGGAACTTGGCGAGGATGGTCATCCGCGACGCGGCGGGTTTCTCCCACCCGTGTCATTGCCGCGGCGCATGTGGGCCGGCAGTCGCATCGAGTTTCATCGCACACTGCGCGTCGGCGACGAGGTCTCACGCACTTCACGCATCGCTGCTGTGAACAGCAAGCAAGGTCGTTCGGGCTCGTTGGTCTTCGTTCGAATGACGCATGAGATCCGCAGTGGCGCATCTCTGGCGATCACGGAGGAACAGGACATCGTTTATCGCGATGCGCCGCAAGCCGGTAACGTGCAGACGCCCACGCCGGCTCCCGATGAGGCGGTCTGGAGGCGCGAGATTGTTCCCGATCCCGTATTGTTGTTTCGCTATTCGGCACTGACTTTCAACGCCCATCGAATTCACTACGACCGCCCGTACGCGACGCAGGTCGAGCATTATCCAGGGCTGGTTGTTCATGGCCCGCTGATCGCCACGTTGCTGCTCGATCTGGTGTATCGCTCGATGCCTGCCGCGAAAGTGCGTCGTTTTTCGTTTCGCGCCGTCAGTCCACTGTTCGATGTCGCGCGTTTCTCCGTCTGCGGCAAACACGATGCAAAGGCGCCGGGAATGCTGCATCTGTGGGCGCAGGACGAGGCGGGTATGCTGGCCCTGGAAGCGCACGCGATGCTGGCGTGATTGTCTTTGTAGAACCTTACTCACGAAAACTGCTGCATGAAGTCGACCGACCAATACCAGGAGATCCGCGATGGGGTGCGCGCACTGTGCGCCCAATATCCGGATGAATACTTTCGCAAGCTGGATGAGCAGCGCGCTTATCCGGAAGGCTTCGTGAATGCGTTGACCGAGGCTGGCTGGCTGGCGGCGTTGATTCCGCAGGAGTACGGCGGCTCGGGGCTGGGGTTGACCGAGGCGTCGGTGATCATGGAAGAGATCAATCGCTGCGGCGGCAATTCCGGCGCCGTGCCACGGGCAGATGTACAACATGGGCACTCTATTGCGTCACGGCTCCGAAGCGCAGAAGCGCGAAGTACCTGCCCGAAGATCGCCAGCGGCAAATTGCGTCTGCAGTCGATGGCGGTGACGGAGCCCACGACGGGCACCGACACGACCAAGCTCAAGACCACCGCGTCACGCCAGGGCGATCGTTACGTCGTCAACGGCCAGAAGGTCTGGATCTCACGCCTGCAGCATTCCGATCTCATGATCCTGCTGGCGCGTACCACGCCGGTGGTCAGGTGAGCCGAAAGTCCGAGGGCATGTCGATTTTCATCGTCGATCTGCACCAGGTCATCGGCAAGCGGCTTGTCGGTGCGGCCGATTCTCAACATGGTCAATCACGAGACCAACGAGCTGTTCTTCGACAACCTGGAGATTCCCGCCGAGAACCTGATCGGCGAGGAGGGCAAGGGCTTCAAGTACATCCTCGACGGGCTTGAACGCGGAGCGCACGCTGATCGCGGCGGAGTGCATCGGCGACGGCTATTGGTTCGTCGAGCGGGCGGCCAAGTACGCCAACGAGCGCATCGTGTTCGACCGTCCGATCGGCAAGAACCAGGGCGTGCAGTTCCCGATCGCCGAGGCGTATATCGAGATCGAGGCGGCGAACCTGATGCGTTTCAAGGCGTGCGCGCTTGTTCGATGCGCATCAGCCGTGCGGGGCCGAAGCCAACATGGCGAAATACCTCGCGGCCAAGGCTTCGTGGGAAGCGGCCAATGTCTGCCTGCAGACGCACGGCGGTTTCGGCTTCGCCTGCGAGTTCGACGTCGAGCGGAAGTTTCGCGAGACGCGGCTGTATCAGGTGGCGCCGATTTCCACCAATTTGATTCTTTCCTACATCGCCGAGCATGTGCTCGGCCTGCCGCGCTCGTTTTGACCGTTGTGAATCCGAAGGATGAACAAAAGGAAATCCCGCGGGATAGGGTGCCTATGCGTCCGTTGGAAGGAATGACCGTTGTCTCGATGGAGCATGCCATCGCGGCGCCGTTCTGCACTCGTCAGCTTGCAGACCAAGGCGCACGCGTCATCAAGATCGAGCGGCCGGGCAGCGGCGACTTCGCCCGCAGCTACGACGATCGAGTGCGCGGGCTCGCCTCGCATTTCGTGTGGATCAATCGTTCGAAGGAAAGCCTGACGCTGGATGTGAAGCATGCGGACGCAGCAGACATCCTCGACCGGTTGATCGCCAAGGCCGACGTGTTGGTGCAGAACTTGGGGCCCGGTGCGGCGGCACGGCTTGGACTGTCGTATCCGGCATTGCGGGAAAAGTACCCACGCCTGATCGTGTGCGACATCTCCGGCTACGGCGATTCCGGGCCTTATCGGGACAAGAAGGCGTACGACCTGTTGATTCAAAGCGAGTCCGGCATGTCTATCCATCACCGGCACTGCCTGAAGATCCTTGCAAGGCCGGCAACTCCATTGCGGATATCTCCGCCGGCATGTACGCGTACAGCAATATTCTGCTCGCGCTGCTGGCAGCGTGGCCGCACCGGCCGCGGCTGTCGCATCGATGTGTCACTGCTGGAAAGCATGACGGAGTGGATGGGCTTTCCGCTGTACTACGCGTTCGAGGGCGCCGCGCCGCCGCCGCGAACGGGCGCAGCGCACGCGACGATCTATCCTTACGGGCCGTTTCCTGCCGGAGACGGCAAGGTGGTCATGCTGGGATTGCAGAATGAGCGTGAATGGAGCGCCTTCTGCGAAAAGGTGCTGCGGCAGCCGCAGCTTGCCGCCGAGGCGCGCTTCGGTTCCAACAAGCAGCGGGTCGCTGCGCGGGACGAGCTGTATGCATTGATCGTCGAGACATTCTCGAAGCTCACCGCCGAACAGGTCAGCGCACGGCTGGACGAGGCGCAGATCGCCAACGCGCGCGTGAATGAAATGCACGAGGTCTGGGCGCACGAGCAACTCAAGGCGCGCCAGCGCTGGGTGGAGGTGGACACTCCGGCCGGCGGAGATCCCCGCGCTGTTGCCGCCGGGTCTGCCGGAAGGATTCACACGCACGAATGGATCCGGTGCCGGCGCTCGGTGAGCACACCGAAACGATACTTCGTGAACTTGGGTATGACCACGCGATGGTCGCGAAGCTGCGCGCGGAGCGCGCAATCTGAACAGGAAAGATTCGCCGCCATGAGTTACGAACAGATTCTGTACAGCGTCAAAGACCGGATCGCCACGATCACGCTGCATCGGCCGGAGCAGCTCAATGCCTGGACCGACGTGATGTCGGAGGAGGTCTGGCAGGCGATGCATGCGGCCGACGCCGACGAAGACGTGCGCGTCATCGTGCTCACCGGCTCGGGCCGCGCCTTCTGCGCCGGCGGCGATGTAACAGGATTCAAGTCTGACGAATCCACGGCAGCTGATCGACAAGCTGCCGCGGCCGTACGACTTCAGCCGCCGCCCGGACTTCCAGAGTCGCGCGGCCTATTTTCCCTCATTGTCCAAACCTATCATCGCGATGTTGAACGGCGCGACCGCCGGCCTGGGGCTGGTGCACGCGTTGTTCTGCGATTTGCGCTTCGCGGCGGAAGATGCGGTGCATCACCACTGCCTTCTCGCGCATTGGCCTCGCGTCCGAGTACGGCATGGCCTGGATTCTCAATCGCGTCGTCGGTCACGCGCAATGCGTTCGATCTGCTGTTGTCGGCGCGCAAGGTCAAAGGGCAGGAAGCGCTGCGGCTGGGTCTCGTGAACAACATCTATCCGCAGGACGAACTTGTTGCAGCGACCTACGCCTATGCGCGCGACCTGGCGGACTCGTGCTCGCCGCGCTCGCTGCGCGTGATGAAGCGTCAGCTTTGGGATCTGCCTTTTCAGACACTGCAGGAAGCGCGTCATGGCCGATAGCGACGGAGATGCTGGAGGCGAACGCATCGCGAGGACTTCAAGGAAGGCAAGCGCGCATTCATGGAGAAGCGCAAACCGAACTTCACCGGCAAGATAAGTTCCATGCAACTGCAAGAGCTGCCGGAGGATCAAGCCTTTCGCGCCGAAGTGCGCGAGTTCGTCGCGGCGCACCTGCCGGCGGAGATTCGCGACCGCGTGCTCAACTTTCAGCGAGTGGAGCGCGAGGACTACGTGCGCTGGCAGAAGATCCTGCATGCGCGCGGCTGGGGTGCGCCGGGTTGGCCGAAGGAACACGGCGGCGCCGGATGGAACGCCACTCAGCGCACGATCTTCGACGAGGAATGTTTTCATGGCGGCGCGCCGCGCCAGATGCCGTTCGGTCTTTCGATGGTCGGCCCGGTGATCATTGCCTTCGGCATCGGCGCAACAGCAGGCGCGCTTCCTGCCGCAGCATCGTGTCGATGGACGACTGGTGGTGCCAGGGTTATTCCGAGCCCGGCGCCGGTTCCGACCTTGCGTCGCTCAAGACCCGCGCCAGCGCCAAGGCGATCACTACATCGTCGATGGCCAGAAGACCTGGACCAGTTTTGCGCACTGGGCGAACTGGATTTTCTGCCTGGTGCGCACGTCCACGCAGGGCAAGCCGCAGCAGGGCATCTCATTTCTGTTGATCGACATGAAGACGCCCGGCGTCAAGGTGAGGCCGATCCGGACGCTGGACCAGGGCTGCGACGTCAACGAGGTGTTCCTGGACAACGTCGCGGTGCCGGTCGCCAATCTGCGTGGGCGAAGAGAACCAGGGCTGGACGATTGCGAAATACCTGCTCGGGCACGAGCGCACCAACATCGCCGGCATCGGCATGTGCAAGCGCCTGCTGCGCCGGCTGAAGGAAACCGCGCGGGCGGAGCTCAAGCGCGGCAAGCCGTTGATCGAGGACCCGCGCTTTCGCGACGCATCGCGCGGCTGGAAATCGAGGTGCTGTCGCACGAATGGTCGTTGCTGCGCATGATTTCGCTCGCAGCAGTCGGGCAAGAGCGTCGATCGCGGAGGCATCGATGCTCAAGATCCGCGGCTCGGAGATCCAGCAGGATCTCGGCGAGCTGCTGATGGAGTGCGCGGGCCCGTATGCGGTGCCGTTCGTGCCTGAAGCGCTGGAAATCGATTACGACGGTGAGACGGCGGGCGGCGCGTTCTTGAACGCGCTCGCGGCGCAATATTTCGATCTGCGCAAGGTCGCGATCTACGGCGGCACCAACGAAGTGCAGAAGAACCTGATCAGCAAGTCGGTGCTGGGCAGCCTAGCGATGGACTTCAACTACAGCGAAGAGCAGCAAATGCTCGCCGACACGCTGGCGCGCTTCGTCGCGGACGCGTATCCGCTGGACGCTCGTCGCAGACTCGTCGCAACCAAACCCGGATTCTCGCCCGATTACTGGCAGCAGTTTGCCGAGCTGGGTCTGCTGGGACTCAACGTTCCCGGAACAGTACGGAGGACTCAATGGCACGCCTGCGGATACGTTGATCGTCATGCAGGCATTCGGCCGCGGGCTGGTGCTCGAGCCGTATTTGTCGACGGCCGTGCTCGGCGTCGCGTTGCTCTCGATGGCCGGCAGCGAGCAGCAAAAATCGAATTGGTTGCCAGCCATCGCCGCGGGATCCAGACGAGTTGCACTCGCCACGCTGGAGCCTGAAGGCCGTTTCGATCTGTGGCAGATTGGAACGCGCGCAGGCCGCACAGCTGACGCCTTCATATTGAACGGTCGAAAATCAGTCGTCCTCCACGGCGATAGCGCCGACGCCCTGATCGTATCGGCGCGTACCAGCGGCGCGGCGGATGATCGCGGCGGCATCACATTGTTTCTGGTCGATGCACAGGCCGCCGGCGTCGGCATCAAGGGCTTTGCCAACATCGACGGGCAGCGTTCGGCGGAAGTGACCTTCGAGAATGTCACTCTGAGTGCGGGTGACGTGATCGCCGCCGTCGATCAAGGTTATGAGCCGCTTGAGTTCGCCGTAGATACAGGCATCGCTGCACTGTGCGCCGAGGCGGTGGGGTGCATGGAGAAATTGCTCGAGATCACTGCCGAGTATTTGCGGACGCGCACCCAGTTCGGGCGCGCCATCGGCACTTTTCAGGCCCTGCAACATCGCATCGCGGACATGGCGATCGCGATCGAGCAAGCGCGTTCCGCGGCGTATCTCGCCGCAGCCCGAGTCAGTGAGCCCGACGCACTCGAGCGCCGCAAGGCCGTATCGGCGGCGAAGGCGCTCATCGGTCGATCCGGCCGCTATGTCGGCCAGCAGGCCGTCCAGTTGCACGGCGGCATGGGCATGACCGATGAGTTGGCCGTCGGCCATTATTTCAAGCGCCTCACGTGCATCGACATGACGTGGGGGAATAGCGAACACCATATCGAACGGTATGGCGAGACGTTGTAGCAGCGGATGGTAGTACCCATGAGCGAAACCCCCGACGACATCCTGCAGGTCCGCTATGACGGCGCCATCGCCGTGCTGACCATGAACAACCCGAAGCGGTTGAACGCCTTCAACATGAAGATGCGCGAGACGATGTACGCGCGCTTGCTGGAGATCGAAGCCAACGACGATTGCCGCGCGATCGTGCTGACCGGCGCCGGCGGCAACCTTTGCGCGGGCGGCGACATCAGCGAGATGAAGCACCGCCGGGTCATCGAGGCGCGGCTGCGCATGGACTTGCCGACGCGAATCTTCAAAATGTTGGTCACGGGCCCGAAGCCGCTGATCGTCGCAGTCGAAGGCAACTGCATGGGAGCGGGCGTCTCGTTCGTAGCGGCAAGCGACTACGCGGTCGCGGCTTCAGATGCGAAATTCGGCTGCGCCTTCATCAAGGTCGGCTTGATGCCGGACGTCGGCGCCATCTGGTCGCTGCCCAGGAAGATCGGCCATCGCAAGGCTATGGAGCTGTGCGCGCTGGCAGAGCACTTCGATGCGCAGGAAGCGTTACGGCTCGATCTGGTGAACAAGCTCTGCGAGCCTGGACAGGCGTTGCAGGAAGCCATCGAGATTGCGAAGCGCTTTGCGAAAAATCCCCCGGTCGCGATGGCCTTGATGAAGGCGGCGCTGAACATCGGCAACGACTCGTTGGACCAGGCCGTGAACACCGAGGTCAACTTTCAGTCGGTGCTGATGCACACCGCGGACTTCGATGAAGCCGCGAAGGCGTTCCTGGAAAAACGCAAACCGAATTTCACCGGCAATTGACGTCGGGCGACTACCACCGGCGACGCAACTGACCGCCGACTCGCCGTGCGCGCAAGGCCTCGGCGCGCTGAGCGGCAGTGATCGATGGCGTGTCTTTGGGAAGATGTTTTCGCAGCTCCGCGAACGGCACGCGCTTGAGCGTTGGCATCGGGGTCGAATCGGCGGCATACCACCGGCCGATCAGCATGCCTTGCAGATAGCCGCCGGTATCCAACCAGTTCGGCACGCCCGGATCCTGCAAAGAGATCACCGCGCGAAACCGGCCATCAGCATCGAGTCGTGCCTGATGTCCATTCAGGCTGCTCTGGCGATGAATGAACTCGACCGCATTCCACAACTCATCGTTGATCTGCACGTTCCAGTAACGATTTTTTTTCGGCAGCTCGGTCTCGAGGATCAAGCGCTTCTTCGGCGGCAAACTGATAGACGCCCTGCCAGTAGACCTGCACCGGTTGTGCGCCGCTGAACGAAGTCGTTTCGATGCGGTTGATCAGGCCGCTGTCGCGCACCCGATTCTGATATTGCAGCCAGATTCGTGACAGGCGTTCGGCATAGCCGCCGAGTACTTCGCGCAATTTCTGATCGATTTCCGTGGCTGGCATGCGCGGCTTCAATTCGCTCACGTCCAGGCGCTCGATGGCAAAGCGAGCATCGCGCTCCGTGCCCCAATCGTAAGATCGCTGGCGTCCGAGAATCGTCTGCGCGCCGGGCGGTAGCAGCCACCAGTTTCCCTCGTAACCGTCGGGACGCTGAGCGCTGACAATCACTTCAAAACGGCCGTCCTTGCCGACTTGCAAGTCATCCACGTCATATTGAGCGAGACCGCCACCGATACGCTCCGAGGCGCCCATGGGCTCGTAGCCGAACGCAAACGTCAAGATGCGCACGCTGCCGCGTTCACCGGAAATGCGATACGTGCCCGCGTCGTCGACCTTCGTGAGGTAGTAGGTGTCGTCCGGGTTCGGCTGCAGCATGAATACCGAATTCAAGAACGGCGCCCAGTCCGGATAGCGCGGATCGAGCTGGAAATAGATGAAGTACCCCAGCGTGAGGTTCATCAACAGCTGTCGATACAGCTCCGCGCGCAGCTGCTCGCTGTGCGGCTGCCAGGTGAACTGATTGACGTCCCCCGCAGGTCGCAGCAAATCGACGTAGGTGGACCAGGGCGCAAGTTCGCCTGCTGCTCTCGGCTCCGATGTTTCGGCCACAGATCTTCTCCGCTTGATGGCGCCGCGCCAGCGTAGCCTTCTACAACCGCGCGTATCCTGCTGGGAATCCCCGTATGGGAAGGCGCCGTTGACGCCTGCCGATGGGGTGATTAAACTGAATTGTGTTCACATAAATGAACGTCGTTCCAGCAGAGAATACCGCATGCCGCAGCCCACCGAGTTCCGCAATCGCCTGACGGGCAAGGCGGCGATCGTGACCGGCGCCGGCTCGCAAGGCAATGGCGTGGGCACGGGCAAGGCCATCGCCTTGCTGTTTGCGCGCGAAGGCGCAAAGGTCTGCCTCGTCGATCTCGAGCCAGGGCGGGCGGACGCGACTCGGAAGTTGATCGAGGACGCCGGCGGCGAAGCATTCGTCTCTGCCGCGGATGTCACTTCAAGCGCGGATTGTGCGCGAGTAGTGGCGGCCACCCTAGATCGATTCGGACGCCTCGATGTGCTGGTGAACAACGTCGGCATCGGTGTCAGCGGCGGCAGGGTCGAACAACTCGATGAAGCGCTGTGGGACAAGGTCATGGACATCAACCTGAAAAGCGCGGTGTTGATGTGCAAGCATGCGCTTCCCGCTTTGATCGCAGCGCGCGGCTCGATAGTGAACATTGCCTCCGTCGCGGCACTGCGTGCACATGGCGGTGGAGTTGCCTACGGCGCCTCCAAGGCGGGCATGATTGCGCTGACGAACGAGCTCGCGGTGATGTACGGCCGTGACGGTGTGCGTGCGAATGTTGTCGCGCCAGGACACATTTTCACGCCGCTCGTGGAAGGCATGCTCGACCAAAAAGCGAGGGACACGCGCAGGCAGATCGCACCCTTGGGGATCGAAGGCGACGCATGGGACATCGCGGCGGCAACGCTGTTTCTCGCCAGCGACGAAGCACGCTTTATCACTGCCGCCTGTTTGCCGGTGGATGGCGGAGTGGCAGAGATCGGGGCGTTGAGCGCACACGGTTTGATCGGAACACCATGAAGAACGTATTGATCATCGGCGCGGCAGGCGATGTCGGCCAGGGTCTGGTCGCGCAGTTTCTCGCGGCCGGACATCGTGTACTGGCAGTTGGCCGCAATGCCCAGCGGCTCGAAGCCCTGCGCGATCGCTTTGCGGGCAACACATCTCTGGAAGTGTTACCAGGCAATGTGGAGAGCGAGACGACAGCGGCGGCGCTGCGTGACGCTGCAATCGAACGTCTGGGAACACTGGACGCGGTGATCGCCACGGTAGCTGCGCCGCATCGGCAGCGGTCACTCGATACCATCACCGCGGATGAATTCGCGGAGCTGTTTCGCCAGAACGTGCTGACGCATTTCGTCGCCGCAAAGACATTTCTACCGGTGATCGAACCTGCCGGTTTGTATCTCGCGATCGGCGGCGGCATGGCGGACCTGTTGATACCGCGCGCCGGTCACACTGGGGTGTGCCAGGCTGCCCTGCGCCGGTTGTTCCTTGCACTCGCGGCCGAGTTCGGCGCCAGCGTACGCGTGCGCGAGTTGATGATTTATTCGGTGGTCGCCGGGGCCAGCAATCGCGCCAAGGCACGTGCGGAATGGCTCACGGATGATGAGATTGGCCGCTACGCCGTTGCAATTTTCGAGCAGCCGGAGCGTTTCATCGAGCCGATCGTGAAACTGCAGCGCCGCGAAGAGTTGCACGTCACTGCTCAAAAGGCATGAGATAAGGCCAGACCATGTCCAGAAAGCCGCTGTCGCACATTCGCGTCCTCGATCTGTCTCGCGTCCTCGCCGGCCCGCTGGCGGCCCAGATGCTCGGCGACCTGGGCGCGGAAGTGATCAAGATCGAACGCGCCGGCGGCGGTGACGACGCACGCAAGATGGGTCCGCCGTTCCTCAAAGATCTTGAAGGGCGCGACACGCAGGAATCGCCCATCATTCTCGGCGCAAATCGCAACAAGAAGTCGATCACGCTCGAATCTGGCGACGCCCGAAGGGCAGGACATCGTCCGCCGCCTCGCCGCTCATCTCGGACGTGATCGTCGAGAACTTCAAGGTCGGCGATCTGCAGCGCTACGGGCTCGACTACGCCAGCCTGAAGCAGATCAATCCGCGCCTGGTCTACTGCTCGGTGACGGGATTCGGCCAGACCGGACCGTACGCGCCGCGGCCCGGCTACGACTCGATCTTCCAGGGCATGGGCGGTCTCATGAGCGTGACCGGCTATCCGGACGATGAAGGCGGCGCGCCGGTCAAGACGGGGCCGTCGATCGCCGATTTCATCGGCGGTCAGTTCGCCGCGATCGGCGTGATGGCGGCGTTGTATGAAAGAGATGCGAATAGCGCGCACAGCGAGGGCAGGGGGCAGCACGTGGATATCGCGTTGCTCGATTCAGTGATCGCCTCTCTCACGCACTACACCGCGCAGTATCTCGCTACAGGCGAAGTGCCCGTGCGTGCGCGGTACTCAGGGCAATGGCGGGTTGCCGTCGCAAATGTTTCCTTGTGCCGACGGCGCTGTGATGGTCGTGTGCGGTAACAACGAGCAATACCGGCGCTTCTGCCGGGCGCTGAACCATCCGGAGCTCGCCGACGATGCGCGCTTCGCCACCAACTCCGATCGCGTGCGCAATCGCAAGGCGCTCGCGCAGACCTTCGACGCGCTCACCAAAGAATGGCGGCAGCCGGAGCTGTTCGACAGCAATGGAGCGGCCGATGTTCCGGCCGGGCCGATCTACGACCTCGAACAGGTGTTCGACGATCCGCAGGTTCAGCATCGCGGCATGGCGGTGGAGGTGCCGCATCCGCTGTCGGGCACAGTGAAAATCTGCGCCAACCCGATCAAGTTCTCGGCGACGCCGATCGACCGAGTACACCGCGCCGCCCACTCTTGGTCAGCACACCTCGGAGATTCTCAAGGGGTTGTTGGGATTTGAAGATGAGGACCTTGCGCGGCTCGCTGAGGCTAAGGTCATCTGAGTTCAGATTTAAGAGGTGTCGGTGGCTCGCGGCGCCTGTCGGTGGTCGCCGCCGTTAGTTATTAAGAGGCGTCGGTGGCTCGCGGCGGCTGCCGGGGTCCTATGTCCTTGCCAGGACCGCGCACCCGCCGCGACCACGCTGTCGCGTGGCGCGTTGCTTGTACGTCCATGTAGCGCTGCGGAGAAAAAGGTCCCTCTTTTTCACGCTCCTGGAAGGACATAGGACCCCGGCAGCCACCGCATGAGATGACGAATTGGTTTGTTAGCCGTTGAATGTTTGGTGTCGGCGCACGAGCTGACGCAATCTTTTCTTGCTCTTAGCTCAACGCCATCTGTGACGATCGGTGCGATGTCTCGGGGGTGGTATGTCGTCCCGGCAGCTTGAAAAAGAGGGACCTTTTTCCAGCAGCGCCACAGACACTATGAAGGCATCTTGCCGCATCCAGTGCGGTCAAGCGTTAGGTGGGTAACAGCCGACTAACGGGAGACGACGATGAACGCGAGCAAGATGCACGGCGATGATAGCAGCGAGTCGAAGCAGGCGGTGTTGTTGGTCGCCATGGAGATGGGCTTGAAGAGCTGGCGCTTAGCGATGGCGCCGGTCGGCGCCGAGCGGCATCGACAGGTGGTGGTCGAGTCGGGTCATTACCTGCAAGTGCACGCCGCAGTGGCGCAGGCGCGCGAGCACTATGGATTGGCGGCGAACTGCCCGGTGATTTTCTGCTACGAAGCGGGACGCGAAGGCTTCCATCCGCAGCGCGCGCTGAGTGAGGCGGGCCATACGGTGTGGGTGGTGGACTCCAGCAGCATCGAGGTCAATCGCCGACAACGGCGAGCCAAGTACGACGCGCTGGATGCCGGCAAGCTGCTGGGTCTGATGCAGCGCCAAGTGCGTGGCGATCGGTCGTTGCGGATCGTGCGGGTGCCGACGCGTGACCAAGAAGACGAGCGACAATGCACCCGCGAGCGCGATGAGTTGCGGGTGGAGCGGGGCCGCCTGCGGGTGCGCATGCAGTCGTTGCTATTCGCCCAAGGCGTTCGGGACTTTCCCAAGAGCGTACCGGCCATCGAACACTGTCTGAGTCAGCACACTCAGCAATTGCCGCCGCAGCTGGCGCAACGATTGGAGCGAGAACTGCAGCGTCTGCGCCTGGTGACGCAACAGCTGAACTATCTGGATCAGCAGCAGCGACAGCACTGTGCCAGCCCCGCCGCCTCGACGACGGCCGATCGCGCCACGACTCGGTTGTGTCAACTCAAAGGCATCGCCTCATGCAGCGCCTCGATCCTGGCCACGGAGATGTTCGGCTGGCGCACGTTTCATAATCGCCGCGAAGTGGGCGGCATGGTTGGATTAACCCCGACGCCCTATGACTCCGGGGAAAGTCGGCGCGAACAAGGCATTAGTAAAGCGGGTAACAAGCGCGTCCGGCGCGTAATCATCGAAGTGGCCTGGCAATGGCTGCGCTATCAACCCGACAGCGCCCTCACGCAGTGGTTCGTGCAGCGCTTTGGCGGGCAAGGCAAGCGCAGCAGGCGGGTGGGCATCGTGGCGCTGGCCCGCAGACTGCTCGTGGCCCTCTGGCACTACCTCGAGCACGCCAGGCTGCCCCCGGGCGCCCTGCTCAAAGCGTAATCGCGCGGCACACTCTGAACGCAACGAGGCCAACCCGGTGTTTTGTAGCCATCCAGCCCGAGCACATCCCGGAGCCCCCGCGGCTCGGTCCACAGAATGGGCGGATCTCAGACGATCAAACCCCAACAACGTACGGGGTATCAGGTGCGGACTGACGTCCAGCACGGATAGAAGGTCGCAGTGTTGTGGCCACTGCTTACGCAAGATCGTCCTACTCAATACCACTGGCCACGAGGTGGTCACCGAATAGAGCAGCAGCAACGCTTGACAAAGATGCCTCATAGAAGGGATGTGCGGAGTCGGACATGCGTCCGAAGGGCGCATGGCAAGTGCCGTGCGCGGTGCCGGGAGGACA